>JAAEZD010000020.1:0-94494 GCA_018223035.1 Paracoccaceae bacterium | reverse complement strand
GAACCCCTCTTTCCAGGTTGAAAACCTGGCGTCCTAACCGATAGACGAACGGGCCACTGTTGGTGAGCGCCTCATTAGGCAAAGCTGCAGACAGGCGCAAGACAAAATCGGTGAGAAAAGTCAGAAAAATTCACCTTCCGCAAATTATTTGTTTTCAGCCTCGGCCGCATCGTCCAGACGCAGCTGAACCTGCTGGCGTCCGCCCCATGTATTGATCTCCAGACGGCCTGCAAAATGGAACCGCGCGCCGCCGTGATCGGTCAGCCGGGGTCCGAGCGCGCTGTCGAACGCGCCAAATGCAATGGCATCGATTCCCGCGTTGATCCCGTCGCTCAGCGACAGCTTCAGGTGGCTTTCGCCGACCCGCTTGGCAAAGCGCACCTTAAGATCCGGCAGGGCAAATCGCGGGGCAGGGGCCGAGGCGCCATAGGGGCCCGCCTGCTCGATATTTTCGATCAGCGCCGGTGTCGCGGCACCGGGCATGACCATCCCGTCAAGCCGTATATCCGCAGGCCCGGCCTGGCCCGCGCCCTGTTTCGCCAGCAGCTCGCTCAGCCGCTCCATCGCCGCTTCCAGCCTGTCTTCCCGCACCGTCAGGCCGGCCGCCATACGGTGCCCGCCGCCCTTGATCAGCAGGTCTTCGGCGGCAAGACGCTGGATCGAGGCGCCAAGATCGACTCCGGTGACCGAGCGCCCCGATCCCTTGCCGATTCCATTTTCAAGACCGATGACGATGGCGGGCCGGTTGGTCGCCTCCTTTAAGCGCGAGGCCACGATGCCGACCACACCGGGGTGCCAGCCTTCGCCCGCCGCCCAGACCAGCGGCGCATCCAGCCCGCGCTCTTCCGCCTGCGCCATCGCCGCCGCCCGCACGCTTGCCTCGATATCGCGGCGCTCCGTGTTCAGCGCGTCCAGCTCCGCCGCGAGGGCGCGGCTCTCGCTCTCCGAAACGCTGGCCAGCAGACGCGCGCCAAGGTCCGCCTTGCCGATGCGCCCGCCCGCGTTCACCCGTGGCCCCAGCATGAAACCAAGATGATAGGTCCCCGGCGCCGTATCCATACGCGCCACATCCGCCAGCGCTACCAGCCCCGGCCGCTGCCGCCGCGCCATCACGGTCAGCCCCTGCCGGACCAGCGCCCGGTTCGCTCCGATCAATGGCGCCACATCCGCCACCGTCGCCAGCGCCACGAGATCCAGCATCGCCATCAGGTCCGGTCCGGTCCCCGACCCGGCGGCCCGCATCTGCCGCCGCACCTCGACCAGCAGCAGGAACACGACACCGGCGGCGCAGAAATAGCCGAGGTCCCCGCTTTCGTCCTGACGGTTCGGGTTCACTACGGCAAGGGCAGGGGGCAGCGTCTCGCCTCCAAGGTGGTGATCAATCACCAGGACATCGGCACCCTGGACCGCCGCGATGGGCTCATGTGACAAGGTCCCGCAATCGACGCAGACGATCAGGTCATGACCGGCGGCCAGCATCTGCATCGCCTCGACATTCGGCCCATAGCCTTCGTCGATCCGGTCCGGCACATAAAGCGTCGCCTCGATCCCCACGGCCCGCAGCCAGACCAGCAGCAGCGCCGCCGAAGACCCGCCATCCACGTCATAGTCTGCAAAGATCGCGATCCGTTCGCGCCGGTTGACTGCCGCAAGGAAGCGCGCCGCTGCCTTTTCCATGTCCTTGAAAAGATGAGGATCCGGCAGCAGGTCCTGCAGTTTCGGCGTCAGGAAACCAACGGCTTCCGAGGCCGGCACCCCGCGCCGCGCCAGCACCTGGCAGAGCGGACGCGGCAGGCCGGTCGCCTGTTCCAGAGCTTCCGCCGCGCGTTCAACCTCGATGGTCGGCCCAACCCAGCGGCGGCCGGTCAGGGATGTTTCGACACCAAGATAGGCCAAGACAACCTCTCCCCGAAAACAGGAGGGGCCCGGATCGAGCCCCCCTTCTTTGGGTTTCAAAATATCCCCGCCGGAGGCTCCGACAGCCCCCCGGGCCGTGCCCGTCGCGGTTTATTCGACCGGGGTGCGGTATTCCATGCGCCGGACCGACCCGGTTTTGGAACGCATCAGCAGGGTGGTGGTAGTCAGCCAGCCGGGCTCGCGCCGGATACCGGGCAAGAGTGTGCCGCTGGTCACACCGGTCGCGGCAAAGATCACGTCTTCGGTCACCATCTCGTCGCGGCTGTAGACACGGTTCAGATCGGTAATCCCGGCCTTTTCCGCGCGGCCCTTCTCATCGTCGTTGCGGAACAACAGCCGGCCTTCGATCTGGCCGCCCATGCACTTCAACGCCGCGGCCGCCAGCACGCCCTCGGGCGCGCCACCGGTGCCCATGTACATGTCGATGCCGGTGGTCGCGCTCTCGGCGCAATGCATCACACCGGCCACGTCCCCATCGGTGATCAGCCGGATCGACGCCCCGGTGGAGCGGACCTCGGCGATCATCTCCTCGTGGCGCGGACGCTCGAGAATGCAGACGGTGATATCCTTGGGCGCGCAGCCCTTTTCCGTCGCCAATGCCGAGACACGGGTTGCCACCGGCATGTCCAGCGTGACCAGCCCCTGCGGATAGCCCGGCCCGATGGCCAGCTTCTCCATGTAGACGTCCGGTGCGTGCAGCATCGACCCGCGCGGCCCCATGGCGATCACGGTCAGCGCATTGGGCATGTCCTTGGCAGTGAGGGTTGTGCCCTCCAGCGGGTCCAGCGCGATGTCCACGCCCGGGCCCTTGCCGGTGCCGACTTCCTCGCCGATGTAAAGCATCGGCGCTTCGTCACGCTCGCCTTCGCCGATCACGACCACGCCGTTGATGTCCAGCAGGTTCAGCTGCTCGCGCATCGCGTTTACCGCGGCCTGGTCGGCGGCTTTCTCGTCGCCGCGCCCGACAAGCGAGGCCGAGGCCAGCGCCGCCTGTTCCGCGACACGGGCAAGGCCCAGCGATAACATGCGGTCATGAAATTCGACATTACTGGTCATTTGCAATCTCCTGAAGGGCAATCATCATCTTATTGATCTCTATACGCTTTCAATCCGCAACGCGACAGGGGCCGAAGCGATGACATCGGTGCTTTCCATCGCCGCCAATGCCTCATCCAAGGCAGAGCGCGTCGTCTTGTGGGTGACGATCAGCACCGGGGCCGAGGTCGCGGAATGAGAATATTGCCGCATCCGGTCGATGGAGACGCCGGAATTGCCAAGGATCATCGCGATCTTGGCGAGAGCGCCGGGTTTGTCGATCAGACCCATGCGCAGGTAATAGGGCGCAGGCAGGCTCGACATGGCGGCGGGCAATTCGTCAAGCATATCGGCGGGACGCCCAAAGGTCGGCATACGGAAACCGCGCGCCAGATCGCAGACATCGCCCATCACCGCGCTTGCTGTCGGTCCCTGTCCGGCACCGGGGCCGCGTAGCACGATCTGCTCGACCGCATCGCCTTCGATGACCACCATGTTGGTGCCGCCCTCAAGCTGGCCCAGCGGCGATTCCATCGGCACAAGGCAGGGCTGCATCCGCTGTTCCAACCCGCGCCCCGTGCGCTGCGCAACGCCCAAAAGCTTGATGCGATAGCCCATGTCCGCCGCCTGCCGGATATCGTCGATTGAAATCCGTTCGATTCCCTCCAGCTCCATGCCGCTGAAATCGGGCCGGGTAGCAAAGGCAATGGCCGACAAAAGCGCCAGCTTGTGCCCGGCGTCGATCCCGCCCACGTCCAGCGTCGGATCGGCTTCGAGATAGCCAAGATCGCTGGCCTCCTGAAACACGGTCGCATAGGGCAGACCGGCGCTTTCCATCCGGGTCAGGATATAGTTGCAGGTGCCGTTCATCACGCCCATGACGCGGGTGATTTCGTTCCCCGCAAGGCCTTCGTTCAGTGCCTTGATCACCGGGATACCGCCCGCGACCGCCGCTTCGAAACGGATGATTCGACCCTTTTCCTCGGCCAGTTTCGCCAGTTCGTAGCCATGCATCGCCAGCATCGCCTTGTTCGCCGTCACCACGTCCTTGCCGCTCTCGAGCGCTGCGCGAACCGAGTCCAGCGAAGGTCCGTTGGCGCCGCCCATCAACTCGACATAGATGTCGATATCGTCACGCTTGGCCAGCGCCACGGGATCGCTCTCCCATGCGTAATGGTTAAGGTTGATGCCCCGGTCTCGCGACTGGTCGCGGGCTGAAACGGCCGTGATCTGGATGTCGCGCCCGGTCCGCGCCTGCAAAAGCGCCGCATGCGTCCGAACGATCCGCACCACGCCAACACCAACCGTGCCCAATCCCGCAATACCCAGGCGCAATGGTGTCGTCATGTTTCATCCTCTTTTCCACGTTTCGACGTGCCTTAGCCGGTTCGGCGTAAGGGTGCAACGTGGCAGCGCTTTGGTTTATTCGGTGACGCCCTGTTTCAGACGCTCTTCGTCCGCGGGGCTGAGAACTTCGCCACGCAGACTAGCCGCCCGTGCCTCAAGCGAGGCGCGTCGCGCCATGAGATCGTTGCTCAGATCCTGCGATTGTTCGCTCGGGTCGGTCTGGGAGCCGAGCAGCGGTCCCAGCGGGCGAAGCTCCGGGTAATCCGCATCCCGCAGTGCGCCAAGGTTGCGCTCGCCCAGTTCCGGCACATTGATGCAGCCTGCCAGCGAAAGTCCCGTCAGGAACAGGATACCGACCCGCCCGCGAAGGATAGAAAACCGCATATGCCATGCCCTGATATTCACTGGTGACCAACCGTTTTCTGAACCTTTCTACGGCAATAGGCAAGCGAGGCTTCTTTCTGAACGAATGTTCAGTTATCGTCGCGCCATGGCACGCACCCAGGGATCACATTCCGACATAACCGGCCCCCGTATCCGCACGACGGCGCTCAGCCTTTTTGCGCAACACGGGTTTGCTGCCGTCTCCATGCGCCAGATCGCAGGCGAGGTCGGCGTGCAGGCGGGCGCGCTCTACAACTACATCCCCGACAAGCAGACGCTTCTATTTTCGCTCATGGAAGAGCACCTGCGCGAGCTTCTGCAAACCCGCGCCGCTCGGGAAAAGCCTGCCAATACGCTCGACCGGCTTGAGGATTTCGTGCATTTCCACATCCGGTTCCACCTCGCCCGACCCGACGCGGTCTTCATTGCCTATATGGAGCTGCGCAACCTGACGGAAGAGAACTTTGCCGCCATCGAGGATCTGCGCCGCACCTACGAGATGGAGCTTGAAGCCGTCCTGCGCACCGGCGTGGAAGAAGGGATTTTCAGCATACCCGATACCAAGATTGCCACACGAGCGGTGATCGCCATGCTGAACGGCATCAATACATGGTATCGCGACAGCGGGCGTCTCTCACTGGAAGAGGTCGAAACGATCTATTGGAACATGGTCCGGCAGGCGATGGGCCATGCGTAGGCAAAACCGCCGCACCGGATCAGTCCGGCACGGCGGCAGGTCGTATCAGTGTGCGGGCCGGATAAACGTCCCATTGCGCAGCTCTGCCATCGCCTGACGCAGCTCTTCGCGCGTATTCATCACGATCGGCCCGTGCCAAGCGACCGGTTCGGCAATCGGTGCGCCCGATATCAACAGAAAGCGTACGCCTTCCTCACCGGCCTGAACCGTCACCTCGTCACCTGTGCCAAACCGCACCAAGGTCCGGTTACCCGACATGTCGCGGATGTTCACTTCTTCGCCCGCGACTTCCTTTTCAAGCAGCACGCCCGACGGGTCGGAGGCATCCGCGAAAGCCGCAGCACCTTCGAAAATATAGGCGAATGCCCGGCGATAGGTGTCGATCTTGAATGTCTTTTTCACCCCGGCAGGGATCGAGATATCAAGATACTGCGGATCGGCTGCGATCCCGTCGACCGGACCTGTCTTGCCCCAGAATTCACCGACGACCACGCGCACCACGGTGCCATCGTCGTCGATCACCTCGGGGATCTCTTTCGACTGCACGTCTTGGTAGCGGGGCGCGGTCATCTTCTGCGCGGCCGGCAGGTTCCCCCAAAGCTGGAACCCGTGCATCTGGCCTTGCGCATTCCCCTGCGGCATTTCCTGGTGCATGATGCCGGAACCGGCGGTCATCCACTGAACGTCGCCCGCGCCAAGCGTGCCGGTGTTGCCCAGTGAATCGCCATGCTCCACGGTGCCGGACAGCACATAGGTGATGGTTTCGATCCCGCGATGCGGGTGCCATGGAAAGCCGCGCAGGAAATCCTCGGGGCGCTCATTCCGGAAGTCGTCGAAAAGCAGGAACGGGTCCAGTTCGGACGGGTCCTGAAAACCGAAGGCCCGGTGCAGTTTTACACCCGCGCCTTCCATGGTCGGAACGGCTTTGCGGGTCTCTAGCGTTGGTCTCAGGGACATGATGGTCAACCTCTCAAAGAGTGCAGTTGCCGCCAAGATATACCTGCAATGGCGCAGATCAATCCGCGCGATTTCACCCCTTCTGTGCGCAATCGCGCAAGTGAGGTCACTCTTCGGGACCGGTTGCGAACCACCCGCCGCCGATGCTGATGATCTCGTCCTGGCCGCAGTGGAACCGGTAATAGGTCACCTCGGCCCGCTGGGCGCGCATGATGTTGGGACGGCTCAGCAGATCGCCCGCCCGCATCACGCTGTTACTGCCCCCGTCGCGCGGTGCACAGATGCTCTGACCGGGCGACACCAGCATCGTTTCACGCGGAAAGGCACCGGCCAGCGATTTCGGTTGCAGTTGAACCGGTGCGGCCTCGGGGTGGCGTTCAAGGAATTCCACGTCAAGCCGGATCGCATCGACCCATTTCACCTCGCGATAAGCCCCCGACAGCGTTCTGACCATTTCGCGTTTGCGCAGCGCCTCGATCGGCAGATCGCCGAAATTTGTCGCAACCCGGCATTTGCCCTCGAAACCGGGCAGGCGCCATTGGACGGGTTTCGCGGCTGGCGGCGTCTCAGGCGTGTTTTCCTCTTCGGACGAAACCTGCGCCAACACCGACGAAAGGAGCGAATTTTCATCGGCTGATGTACGGGGGGTGTACAGGTTGTGCACAGAAATCATACGGCTCTCCAAAGGGTTTCGGCTCAAATTTTCCGACCGTGCGGCGGGCTGGAGAAACAGGTAGCCCGCCGCGCGCCAGTAACAAAGAAACTCGTGAAAAACTCACAATCTTTGTCTACGCGGCCTTCGCTTCTGAGGCGAGGATAATGGGATTTTAGGCCTATTTTTCCAGATTTTTATAGCGAAATTGGAAACATTGACCGCGATGCTTTCCGATAGTTCATCTCTCGGCATGCAATCCTACCGTGCGCCGCGTTAATCCTGAAGGTTTTGCCTTCGGCTATAAGAGAGTCGGAAAGTAAAATTTCTCAGTCACTGACAGGAAAAGTCGCAAACAGAGGTGAACCGCTGCACAGCCACCCGCAGTCTGAACCGTGAAACAGGGTCAGGAGACGGAATATGCGGGTCGGATTTATCGGTTTGGGCAATGTCGGAGGCAAACTGTCGGGCAGCCTCATCAGGAACGGGGTAGCGGTCAGCGTTTTCGATTTGAACCCTGCGCTTGTCGACAAGGCAGTGGAAAAGGGCGCAACGAAGGCGGCGGAGGCGGCGGCTATCATGCGCGACAGTGATGTGGTCATCACCTGTCTGCCAAGCCCGGCGGCGTCGGATGTCGTGATGACGGAAATGCTGCCCGAGGTCACGGAAGGCAAGATATGGCTCGAAATGTCCACCACGGATGAGGCCGAGATCCGTCGCCTTGGCGCGTTGGTGATCGAAAAGGGCGGCGCGGCGGTGGATTGCCCGGTCTCGGGTGGCTGCCATCGGGCGGATACCGGCAATATCTCGATCTTCGCGGGCTGCGACCGCGACACCTTTGACCGGGTACTGCCGCTTCTGATAATCATGGGGCGGCGGGTGCTGCACACCGGCGCGCTCGGCAGCGCAAGCATTCTCAAGGTAATCACCAATTACCTTGCGACGGCCAACCTCGTAAGCTGCGCCGAAGCGCTGACCGTCGCCAAGGGCGCAGGCATGGATCTTGCCACCGCCTACGAGGCGATCCGGATCTCGTCGGGAACCAGCTTTGTGCATGAAACCGAAAGCCAGGTGATCCTGAACGGCAGTCGCGACATATCCTTCACCATGGATCTTGTCGCCAAGGACATCGGCCTGTTCCAGTCGGTGGCAGACAGGGCAGGGGTGCCGCTTGATCTCAACCCCCTGCTCATCTCGATCTTTCAGGACGGGATCGACCGCTACGGCCCTCGTGAACTGTCACCGAACATCATCCGCCGGCTCGAGGACGCGACCGCGCTCGACATTCGCGCGCCCGGCTTTCCGGCGGAAATGGTCGATGACGAACCGGAAGAGCGGGGCGCCGAGGTCACGGTCCGACTTGGCACCGCGAATTAGCCTGTTCGCTCCGCGCCATTCAGGCTAAACGCGCGGCGATACAGGGCAGGAGACTTGGATGAACGGGGAAATTCTCGCGGTCGTGACACCGTCGCCGGTACGGCGCTGGATGGGGGTGCTGATGCAATCCCTGATTGGCATGATCTCGATCTATATCGCCTTTGCCTCGCCGCCCGAGCCGAAATGGCAATTCGCCCTGATCGTCATCGGCGGGGCGGCTTTCTGGTCGGCGCGCAAGATGCAGCGCGCGACCGGTCAGAGCCTTGAACTGACGGAAACCGAACTGCGCAGCAGCGAAGGCGAAGTCATAGCGAAGGTCGACCAGATCGAGGCAATTGACCGTGGGTTCCTGGCGTTCAAACCCTCGAACGGATTTCTGATCACGCTGAAATCGCCCGGTCAGCGGCGTTGGCAGCCCGGCCTCTGGTGGTGCCTCGGTCGCCGCATCGGGATCGGCGGCGTAGTGCCCGGACACCAGTCCCGCGTTATGGCCGATCTGCTTGCGGCGATGATCGCGGATAGGAAATGACAACACCCGCACCAATGGGCGCGGGTGTCATCATGAGCTTGATTTGAGGTATTAAATCGGGTCGTCCGTCGCGTTGTCTTCAAGATAGTCGTCGGGCGTTTCCCAGACGAGCTGCGAAACGAAGCGGGGGCGGGTGAAGACAAAGTTGTCGAGATTGACTTCGCCAAGCCCGATGTTGAAGAGCGGCATGAACCGGTTGTGGGTCTCAACAAGGATCACCCGTTCGTTGTCGGGCATCGTCGGAAGCCGGTTTTCGATCTCCGCGATGTTCGCGTTGGTCAGGGCGCTTTCAAAGCCACGGTTCGCGGACCAGTCGAGGTAATAGCGGTTGTCCTCTTCATCCCAGCGGATAACCGACAGGCGCAGGTCGACCTTGGCATTTTCGCGCGTCATGAGCTGGAGAACGTTGGACATGCTGTCGACATATGCGTCGTTGATGCCTTCGGTCTCACGCGAGACGAGGTCGCTGATCGTGTAGGCCGCCTTGAGGTTGGCCGCACTCTGACGGTAACCGTCGAAGAAGACATAGCAGGCCATGAACGCCCAGAATAGGATGGGCATGGCAAGGACGAATTCAACGGTGATGTTGCCGGACTGATCGTCAATAAATGCTTTGGCGCGGGCTTTCAGGATGAAACGTGTCATGACCTAGTTGGGCTCCTGAACGAAAGCAGAGATGGAAACGAGTGCGAACTGACCTGCACCGTCCTTGGCTACGTTTTTGCCAAGCCCGGTCGTCGGGAAAATCGGGTCAACCTTTACGCAGGCACGCAGGATCATGAGGTCATTTTCCAGCGCGTCATTCTTGAATTCGACCTTGGGCTGAACCTCTTCCGACTGGTCGGTGCAACTCGCCGTGGCCGAGATACCGCTCCAGTTGCGCGGATTGAGCTGTACCATTTCGAGCAGCATGTTGTCGTTGCAGTTCGAGATGAAACCCGAGCGTTCGCAGAGCAGGCGCTTGATTTCGTCATGCTGCGGCGCGGTGCCGGTACTCAGGCGAATGTCGCGCACCGTCTGGTCCATCGCCCGTTCCAGCATGGCGTGCTGGAGAGAGACCATGCCCAGTTCGATGCCCGAGAGCAAAAGGACAAGCATGGCGGGGAAGGTAAGCGCGAATTCGACAACGGCGTGCCCGTCTTCCTTGCGCCAGAACTTGCCCAATTTGGCAGAGATGGAGCGGATCATTGGGTCAACCTCAGCTTGCGGATCGAGGTCGCGATTGCCGAGAATGCATCGGCAATATCAAGGCCTTCAACCTCAAAGAAATGACTGTCGGAGCTTGCACAGTCCTTGAGCGTCTTGAGACCGACCCTGGGCGCTTCGAGACCGATGGTGTAGACGATCACGCCTTGGTCCTTGGTGGCACGGCAGACCTGCTTGGTGAACTGGTTCTTGGCCGAGGCTTCGCGCTTGGCATAGGCCGCCGAGAACCACCGGCCCGGAGCGCTTTGGGTGTGGCCGTACATGTTGTTCGCAATGTAGGAAAGCGAGGCACGGTTGAGCAGCTCGGGGTAGGTCAGGCGGACAGCGTCGCCCCATTCCTCGTCGCCGTAAGGGTGGTCTTCCCAGTCGTCGCGATGCGGCCAGTAAAAGTTGGGATTACCCTCGGAATGATAGGTGCTGTAGCGGTTGGCATCCGCGTTGTACCAGACATCCGAGTCGCCAGTGCGCAGATGCGGGTTCAGGTAATACTGATCGGTATTTTCACCGTCCGAGATCAACACGATGATCTTGAGCACTTCGCCGTTGTTATAAGCCAGCGGGCGACCTGCGAATTCTTCCACGATCACGCCTTCGTCGATCAGGTCGTTGACAGGTTCACGAATGCTCGGGTCAAGCATCACCGCGCCCCACTTCATGCCCATGTCAATCGAGGTGTTCCCCTGGGCGGTCATGCTGTCGATATAGGCGTGCAGTTCCGAGAGGTTGTTGTTCAGCGGCAGGATCGCGGTGCCGGGGCGAACCGGGCAGACCGGCATCGAAATCGGCGTTTCACTATAGGTGAAAGGGTCGAAATGCGCGGTGCGTTCAAGGGCGTCTGTGGTCAGCAGATCCGCCTTCTTGAACTGCTCGGCTATGAAGTTCACGCAGTGGGAATAGTTGTGTTCCTGCGAGACGTTGAACTTGCTCAGCAGGGATTCACCCACGTTGACCTGTGTGGCGTAGGGAATGATCGAAATGGACGAGGCGCCATGTTCGTCAACGCCGCCAAGCAGCGTGGTGACGAATTGCTTTGCCGATACTTTTAGGTTGTTCAGACGGTTATTGCGGTTCATCGAGCCGGAGAGGTCCAGGACGAGCGAGATCTCGATCGCCCCGATACGTTCTTCCGCCGTGCCTCTTGCGCCGGCAGAGAGCGAGTCGACGCCCGTCATGTGCATGAACTGTGTGGCGACATCTGCCGTAGCCGTTGCGGAAACCGAGCGGTAGCCGAAGCCCTCTTTCGGATAGACGCCCGTCAGGTACTCGGCATAACCCGATTTGGCGAAATAGTCTTCGACGACGGCGGTCGGATCCAGTGTCTGCTCAAGGTCAGCCGCGGCAAGAACCGCGCGGTCCAAGGTATATTGAAGCGCGGAGCGGTCACGCTCAAATCGCATCAGGTCGATGCCGATCCCTGCCACCATGAAAAGCATGATCAGCATGTATACGGCCAGAATCATGATTGATCCGCTCTCATCCCGTTTGAAACGGCATAGTCGGCGGGCCAGTCTGCCCTTTGCAATTTCGGGCGTCGGAAACTTCAGGGTAGTTTTCGAGTCATCTTTTGTGATCATAACTTACCTCTTTCGACCTCGGGCAGCTCAAGTCGTTTGGGTGCAATCCGTCCCAGCCTTTTTGCGGGTCGATAATGGCCTAATTTGGGCGGAAGACTGCCTAAAGCTGGGGGTTTACGGACCGGGCTGCGACGATCAACCGGTGGGTCCCGCTCTGTTTCTGGATCGGCAACAGCGACAGAAAGAGGGCGTCGCCCGGCCACCCCTTTGCCCGCAAATCAGCGAATCGTCGCCGGATTTCGGCAGATTTTCACTAAGTCGTCATTGTTTGATTGCCAAATCTGGGCTCAACTTGACCCTGAGGAGAATGAAAGGGAGGCACCATGTTGCAGCATTCCAAGGAACCGAGCTTTCGCGAGAGTGTGGATCTCATGTTCAACAGGGCTGTCGCCCTGATGAAGCTGCCCGCCGGGCTTGAGGAAAAGATCCGTGTTTGCAATGCAACCTATACGGTCCGCTTCGGGGTGCGGCTGCGGGGACAGATCCATACCTTTACGGGGTATCGCTCGGTGCATTCCGAACATATGGAACCGGTCAAGGGTGGCATCCGCTATTCGCTGGGCGTGAACCAGGACGAGGTCGAGGCGCTGGCTGCGCTGATGACCTATAAATGCGCGCTGGTGGACGCGCCGTTCGGCGGCTCCAAGGGGGGCTTGTGCATCGATCCGCGGGAATACGAGGAACACGAGCTTGAACTGATCACCCGGCGTTTCGCCTATGAGCTGGCCAAGCGGGACCTGATCCATCCAAGCCAGAACGTGCCTGCGCCCGACATGGGCACGGGCGAGCGCGAGATGGCATGGATTGCGGATCAATATGCGCGGATGAATACCACCGATATCAACGCGCGCGCCTGTGTCACCGGCAAGCCCATCAATGCTGGCGGTATTCAGGGCCGGGTCGAGGCCACGGGGCGCGGCGTGCAATATGCGCTTCAGGAGTTCTTCCGTCATCCCGAAGATGTAGCAAAGACCGGTCTGAATGGCGGGCTGCGTGGCAAGCGCATCATCGTGCAGGGTCTTGGTAATGTCGGCTACCATGCGGCCAAGTTCCTGTCGGAGGAGGATGGCGCCCTGATAACGGGTATCATCGAGCGCGATGGTGCCCTGGTCGATGACAAGGGGCTGGATGTCGAAGCGATCAGATCCTGGATCGCCACCCATGGCGGCGTGAAAGGTTATGGCGACGGCACCTATGTGGAGCAGGGAAACAAGGTGCTTGAAACCGCCTGCGACATTCTCATCCCCGCTGCGCTGGAGGGGGTGATCAACATGGGAAACGCCGACAGGATCAAGGCGCCCCTGATCATCGAGGCCGCGAACGGGCCGGTCACGGCGGGTGGCGACGATATCCTGCGCGACAAGGGCGTGGTCATCATTCCCGATATGTATGCCAACGCCGGTGGTGTGACGGTGTCCTATTTCGAATGGGTCAAGAACCTCAGCCACATTCGCTTTGGTCGTATGGGGCGGCGTCAGGAAGAGGCCCGTCACCAACTGATCGTCGAGGAACTCGAAAGACTCTCCAAGGACAAGGAACTGGGCTGGACCCTGTCGCCGGATTTCAAGACCAAGTACCTGCGTGGCGCAGATGAACTGGAACTGGTGCGTTCAGGCTTGGATGACACGATGCGCGTGGCTTATCAGGCGATGCGCGAGGTCTGGCATGCGCGGGACGATGTCCAAGATCTGCGCACGGCGGCTTATCTCGTGAGTATCGGCAAGGTCGCGGCAAGCTATCGCGCCAAGGGCCTCTGAGGCGCCAGGAAAGGTACTGTGGTGCGGGGGCGGAGGGCGTGCCCCGGCCCGGCCGGGCTCCGGCCAGCTAGCGGGAAAATCCATCTGCGCCTCTATCGGTCGCAGGCGGACAATTATTTGTCGAAAAGGCAGAGGGCAGCGACAGCAAGGCATTGATACTTGGCGTGTGAGTTGGTTCTATCGCCAGCGATCGATCAAGGAGTAAGACATGCGTTTTTCCGGCCTGAAGGTCCTGAAAGAGGGGCTGACCGGTAACAAGGGGTGGAAACCTCACTGGCGCGATCCTGAGCCGAAATCCGAATATGACATCGTGATAATTGGCGGCGGCGGACATGGGCTTTCGACGGCGTATTACCTTGCCGCCGAACATGGGCTGAAAAACATCGCGGTGCTGGAAAAGGGCTATATTGGCGGCGGCAACGTGGGCCGGAACACGACCATCGTGCGGGCCAACTATTTCCTGCCGGGCAATTCCGAATTCTATTCGCATTCGCTCAAGCTCTGGGAAGGGCTCGAAGAAGAGCTGAACTACAACGTGATGCATTCGCAGCGCGGGCTGATCAACCTGTTCCACTCGGACGGGCAGCGTGATGCCTTTGCCCGGCGCGGCAACGCGATGATCAACCAGGGCGATGATGCGATCCTGCTCGACCGGGAAGGGGTGCGCAAACATCTGCCCTATCTCGATTTCGACAATGTGCGCTTTCCGGTCTTTGGCGGATTGCTGCATCCGCGCGGCGGCACGGCGCGTCACGATGCCGTGGCCTGGGGCTATGCGCGGGGCGCGGACCAGCGCGGTGTCGATCTGATCCAGAATTGCGAAGTCACGGGGATCGATATCGAGAACGGCAAGGTGCGCGGTGTCCAGACCTCGCGCGGGGCGATCCGCGCCAAGAAGGTCGCGATCGTCGTCGCCGGGCGGTCAGGGCAGGTCGCGGCGATGGCGGGCATGCGGCTGCCGATCGAAAGCCATGTTTTGCAGGCTTTCGTTTCCGAAGGGCTGAAGCCGGTGATCGATCACGTGGTGAGCTTTGGCATGGGGCATTTCTATATCAGCCAGTCCGACAAGGGCGGGCTGGTCTTTGGTGGCGATCTCGACATGTATGCGTCCTATGCGGCGCGGGGGAACCTGCCGCTGGTCGAACATGTGATGGAAGCGGGCATGACGCTGATGCCGATGATCGGCAAGGCGAAGGTTCTGCGGTCCTGGGGCGGAATCATGGACATGACGCCCGATGGATCGCCGATCATCGACAAGACCGATACCGAAGGACTCTACCTTGATTGTGGCTGGTGTTACGGCGGTTTCAAGGCGGTGCCGGGATCCGGCAATTGTCTTGCCCATCTGATCGCGACGGATCGACCGCATCCGGCGGCGGCAAAGCTGCGGCTGGACCGGTTCCGGAGCGGTGTGGGGCTGATGGACGAGGAAGGCACCGGCGCGCAGCATAATCTGCACTGAGCCGGGAGCCGTGAGCGCGGAATTTCCGTATTTTTGACGAGAAGAAGCAGGGGCCTGTGCGATGAGGATCAACTGTCCGGTATGTGGCGAACGGGATCGGCGCGAGTTTTATTACAAGGGCGCAGCGGTGGCGCTTGAACGCCCGGCACCGGATGCGGGCGAAAAGGCATGGGACGAATATGTGCACCTGCGTGAGAACCCAGCCGGGGAAACGCGGGAGCTCTGGTATCACGAGAGTGGCTGCAACGGCTGGCTGGTGGTGAAGCGTAATACGGTGAGCCATGAAATTTCCGGCGTGGAACTGGCTTCGGAGGCGCGGTCATGAGGGTTGAAGGCAAGGGATTGATCGACCGCAGGCAAGAGGTCGCGTTCCAGTTCGACGGGGCACGCTATCGCGGGTTTAAGGGCGATACGCTGGCCTCGGCGCTGCTGGCTAATGATGTTCGCCTGATGGGGCGGTCGTTCAAGTATCACCGTCCGCGCGGCGTTTTGACGGCCGGGAGCGAGGAGCCGAATGCGCTGGTGACCGTCGGGTCCGGGGCGGCGCAGGAGCCGAACGTGCGGGCCACGGTTCAGGAGATCTATCCGGGGCTTTCGGCGACGAGCCAGAACCGGTGGCCGAGCCTTGGCGTTGACCTTATGGGTGTGAACGACCTTGTTTCGCCCATTCTGGGAGCGGGTTTTTATTACAAGACCTTCATGTGGCCGAAGAGCTTCTGGGAGAAGCTTTATGAGCCGGTGATCCGCCGGGCGGCGGGGCTTGGGGCCCTGTCGGGTAAAAATAATGCCGACCGCTACGAGCGGGCCTTTGCCTTTTGCGATCTTCTGGTGATCGGTGCGGGGCCTGCGGGGCTGATGGCCGCGCTGGAAGCGGGCCGGGCCGGGGCCGATGTGATCCTCGCCGATGAAGACAGCCAGATGGGTGGGCGTCTGCTGGGCGAGGTCGAGGAGATCGACGGCAAGCCGGGTCATGTCTGGGCGGGCGACATCGTTGCCGAGCTGGAGGCGATGGACAATGTGCGGTTGATGACGCGGACCACCGTGACGGGCGCCTATGATCAGGGCACATTCGGGGCGCTGGAACGTGTCGGTCATCACAGAAAGCGGCGCGGGGATGCGCTGCCGCTGGAATGCTTCTGGCGGATCGTCGCGAAGCAGTCGGTGCTGGCTGCCGGATCTCTTGAACGACCGGTCGCGTTTCGCAACAACGACCGGCCGGGGATCATGACAGCGGGCGCCGTTCGGGCCTATCTCAACCGCTGGGGCGTAAGCGCGGGGCGGCGTGTCACGGTGTTTTGCAACAATGACGATGGGCATCGGACTGTGCGCGATATGCTAGCGGCGGGTGTGCATGTGGCGGCACTGATCGACAGCCGCCACGACGCTGAAACCTTGCCGGGCGTGCGCATGTTCAAAGGCGCGATGGTATCGGATTCGGGCGGCCGGACCGGGCTCGAGCATGTGACGATCCGCTCGGTGGGGGGCGAGGATCGTATCCAGACCGATTGCCTTGCCATGTCCGGCGGCTGGAACCCGACGGTGCATTTGACCTGCCATATGAACGGGCGGCCGACGTGGCGGGAGAGTATCCAGAGTTTTGTTCCCAGCCCGGATGCGGTGCCGGGCATGCATGTGGCGGGGGCCTGCAACGGGGCCTTTTCGACGACTGCCTGCCTGCGCGAGGGTGTTGAGGCGGCAAAACGCGCGCTGGAGGCGATCGGGTTGAAAGCCGCCGATGTCGCGCTGCCAGCGGCGGAGGACGGTGCCTATCGCATCGCGCCGCTCTGGGCGGTGCCGGGAAAGGGGCGCGCCTGGCTCGATTTCCAGAACGATGTGACCGTCAAGGACGTGAAACAGGCGGCGGTGGAAAACTTCCGCTCGGTCGAACATATGAAACGTTACACGACGCAAGGCATGGCGACCGATCAGGGCAAGAACTCCAACGTGGCGGCGCTTGCGGTTCTGGCCGATGTGACGGGTCGCGCGATTCCCGAGACGGGAACGACAACGTTCCGCCCGCCCTACAGCCCGGTGTCCATAGCCGCGATGGGGGCAGGGGCGCAAGGCAAGGGGTTCGCACCACAGCGGTTCACCACCAGCCATGCCGCCAGTCTCGAAATGGGCGCGCCGATGATCGAGGCCGGACTTTGGTATCGGCCAAGCTATTTCCCGCGGGCGGGCGAAAGCACATGGCGGGAATCCTGTGATCGCGAGGTCGGAATGGTGCGCGAGGCGGTGGGCGTCTGCGATGTCTCGAGCCTTGGCAAGATCGACATTCAGGGCGCGGATGCTGCCGAATTCCTCGATTTTGTCTATTGCAATATGTTCTCGACGCTCAAGGTCGGTCGGACCCGCTATGGGCTGATGTTGCGCGAGGACGGACATGTGATGGACGATGGCACGACCGCGCGACTGGGGGAAAACCATTTCCTGATGACCACCACGACGGCAGCGGCCGGCGAGGTCATGCGGCATCTGGAATTCGTGCATCAGGGACTTCGGCCCGGGCTTGACGTGGCATTTGTCTCGGTCACCGAGCAATGGGCGCAATTCGCCGTTGCGGGGCCGAAATCGCGCGCCTTGCTCGACGGGTTGCTGGACGCGCCGCTTAAAGACGAAGAGTGGCCATTTATGGCTTGTGGGCCTGTTGTGCTGGGCGGTATCGCGGCGCGGCTGTTCCGGATCTCTTTCTCGGGCGAGCATGCCTATGAACTGGCGGTTCCCTCGCGCTATGGCGACAGCCTGTTCCGCGAACTCGTGAAACGCGCCGAAGAGATGGGCGGCGGTGCCTACGGGATGGAGGCGCTGAACGTGCTGCGGGTTGAAAAGGGCTTTATCACCCATGCGGAAATTCACGGGCGCACGACGGCCTTTGACATCGGGATGGGGCGGATGGTTTCGGCCAAAAAGGACTGTATCGGCAAGACCATGTCCGAACGTCCGGGGCTGTGCGATCCCGGCCGCGAGCAGCTTGTAGGGTTGAAACCGGTTGGCGAGGTTAAGCAGGTCACGGCGGGGGCACATCTGTTCCGAGCCGAAGATGCGCCGGAGCGCGAGAACGATCAGGGCTATGTCACTTCGGTTGCCTATTCGCCGACGCTGGGCCGTATGATGGGAATGGGCTTTCTGAAAAACGGCGCCGAAAGACACGGGGAAAAGATCAAGATGGTGGATCACCTGCGCGGCATCGAATGTATTTGCGAGGTGACCGGACCGGTGGTGTTCGATCCGGAAGGAGGCCGAGTCCGTGGTTGAGCTTGTCGCGAAAACACCCTGCGCGGGATTGCTGCCGGTATCGGTCGGGGACCTGCGGCTCGAAGAATGCGAGATGCTGCCCATGTCGGTGATCATGCCTTTCGCGGGCAAGGACGAGTCGGTGGGCGCCGCCTTGCAAAAGGCGCATGGTCTTGCATTGCCCCCGGTCAACAGGGCGGAAATCGATGGCGAGACATCGGTTCTCTGGTTCGGGCGGGGGCAGTTCCTGTTGCGGGGGGCAGCGCCTGATGCTGGCCTGAGCGATCTTGCTGCCGTGACGGATCAAAGCGATGCCTGGGCGGTGGTTCGCCTGTCGGGGGCAAAGGCCGCGGATGTTCTGGCGCGGCTGGTGCCAGTCGATATGCGGCTGAGCGCCTTTCCGGAAAAATCCACTGTCCGGACGGATTTGATGCACATGACGGCGTCGATCACCAGGCTTGGGCCGGACAGCTTTCAGATCATGGTCTTCCGGTCGATGGCACAGACACTCGTTCACGATTTGAAAGGGGCGATGGAAGCCGTCGGCGCGCGCGGCTAAGGTAGCGAACGTTCAACTGATTCCGGAGTGACCTAATGAATATCCGTCTTGTACTTGCCGCTGCCCTTCTTGCCTCGCCAGTCATGGCCGAGGATAGCAAGGAGCAGAGCTGCATCTACCAGTCACAAGTGGTTGCCGCGATTCAGCAGGCGCGCCTAGACCGCGTCAAGGAGCGCGAAGTGCCCGACGCCATTGCCCAGACCAACCCGACGTGGCCCGCGAACTACAACGCGGCGATTCCGCTGATTACACCCTGGGTCTATGAGAAAAAAATGCGCATCGTGCGCAATGAAGACCTTGGCGCGGCGTGGAAAGAAGTCTGTCTCGCCAACTAATCGACCCTGCTGCCTGTAACCATGGTATAGCAAAGCATGAGTCTGCCACCCGGGTTCCTCGACGAATTGCGCGGCCGCGCCAGCCTTTCGCAGGTGGTGGGGCGCAAAGTCGTGTGGGATACGCGCAAATCCAATCAGGGCAAGGGGGACATGTGGTCGCCTTGCCCGTTCCATCACGAGAAGACGGCAAGTTTTCACGTCGATGACCGCAAGGGCTTTTATTACTGCTTTGGCTGTCACGCCAAGGGCGACGCGATCGGATTCATCAAGGACACGGAAAACGTCAGCTTCATGGAGGCGGTCGAGATCCTCGCACGCGAGGTCGGCATGCCAATGCCCGCCCGCGATCCACAGGCGCAGAAGAAGATGGACCGCCGCAGCGAGCTGGCGGAGGTCATGGAAGAAGCGGTTCGGTTCTTCCGGCTTCAGCTCAATACCGGGAACGCGGGGCCGGCACGGGATTACCTTGCTGGCCGCGGGCTTGGGGAAGAGGCACTGCAACGCTGGGAAATCGGTTTCGCGCCGAATGGCTGGCAGGTGCTCTGGGATCACCTGCGCGGCAAAGGCATCGCCGAGGACCTGATCCTTGGGGCAGGGCTGGCCAAGCCGTCGTCCAAAGGCGGCAAACCCTATGATACGTTCCGCAACCGGATCATGTTCCCGATCCGCGACCCGCGCGGGCGTTGTGTGGCCTTCGGGGGCCGCGCCATGGACCCGGACGACAACGCGAAATACCTGAACTCGCCCGAGACCGAACTTTTCGACAAGGGCCGGACCCTGTTCAATCACGGCCCTGCGCGCGAAGCGGCAGGTAAGGGCCAGCCGCTGATCGTGGCCGAAGGCTACATGGATGTGATTGCGCTCGACACCGGTGGGTTCGGGGCTTCGGTCGCACCGCTGGGCACCGCGATTACCGAAAACCAGTTGCGGTTATTGTGGCGCATTTCACCAGAGCCGATCATCGCGCTCGATGGCGATACGGCAGGGCTGCGCGCTGCGATGCGCCTGATCGACCTTGCCTTGCCGCTGCTTGAGGCCGGGCAGTCGCTGCGCTTTGCGCTGATGCCCGAAGGGCAGGATCCGGACGATCTGCTGCGCGCCAAGGGGCCAGACGCGGTGCGCGCCGTTCTGGATGAGGCGATGCCGATGGCGCGCCTGTTGTGGCAGCGGGAAACCGAAGGGCGTGTTTTCGACAGCCCCGAACGCAAGGCCGCGCTCGACAAGGTCCTGCGGGAAAAGATCAAATTGATCCGCGACCCATCGATCCGCGCGCATTACGGACAGGAGATCAAGAACCTCCGCTGGGAACTGTTCAACCCCCGCAAGGAAAAGGCCGGGCCTCGCAAGCCGTGGGTGCCGGGGCGCAAACCGATCGCGACCGCCCGGCTGACGACACGCAGCTCGCCGCTGGTCGCATCGGGAGAGCAGGCCGAAATTCACCTGCGTGAAACCGTCATTCTGGCCACGCTTATCGCGACGCCGCATGTGATCCAGAAATTCGAGGCGGGGGTCGAGATGATGGAATGCGCTGACCCGTTGAACGCCGATCTGCGAGAGGCGATCCTGAGGGTGGGATCGTCCAGACCGCAGGAGCTGCGCGACGAATTAATCGCGCGGATTGGCGAGGAGGCTCTTGAAAACCTCTTTGCGCTTCGCCATGTCGCAATCAATCCTGCGATACGAAGGGCGGGCGACGTCGAACTCGCCGAGATGACAGTTGATGAGGAGCTGGCAAAACTACGTGCCCGACGCGGATTGGACGAAGAGATTGCAGAAGCCGTCGAAGACATTTCGCATTTCGCGGATGAGGCTTTGACCTGGCGCCTGAGCCAGGCTGCAGAGGCGAAGAACATGGCGATGCGATCGCAGCATCAGGACAAGACTGAATACGACACGGGCGACAACGGAGCGCGAATCAGTCGCGACGAACGCAGCGCCTTTGAGGCACTTCTCGAGCAAATTGGTTACTCCAAATCGCAACAGTAGCGCTTGTTTGTAAGGAAAAACAAAAGAAAACTCGGTAAACGGGTGGCCGAATCACCAGATCAGGCTATTGATTCGCACTACAACGAATCAGAGAATGACCCGAGTCGCCGTAGACCGTGCAGGAGCAATGAATGGCCGCGAAAGACAACGACGATAGCAAAACCGAAGATCAGGACGCCGAGATTTCCCTGGATATGAGCCAGGCCGCCGTCAAGAAGATGATCGGTGAGGCTCGGGAAAAGGGGTACATCACCTATGACCAGCTGAACCAGGTGCTGCCGCCCGATCAGGTCAGCTCCGAACAGATCGAAGACGTTATGTCGATGCTCTCGGAAATGGGCATCAACATCATCGAGGACGAAGAGGCCGAAGAAGAAGAGAACAAGGGATCGACCGAGGTTGTCGCGCAAAGCGATGCCCGCGAGGTCACGCTGTCTTCCGGCACGAATGAGAAGCTGGATCGGACAGACGATCCGGTGCGCATGTACCTGCGCGAAATGGGCAGCGTCGAACTGCTGTCGCGCGAAGGCGAAATCGCCATCGCCAAGCGGATCGAAGCCGGTCGCAACACCATGATCGCAGGGCTTTGCGAAAGCCCTCTGACCTTTCAGGCCATCACGATCTGGCGTGACGAACTTCTGAGCGAGGACATTCTGCTTCGCGATGTGATCGACCTTGAAACCACGTTCGGCAACCAGCTGGACGAAGACGGCGACGTCGAAGAGCCGCTGGTCGCGGCCGGGTCAGGCGATAGCGCCAAGAGCGAAGACAAGGATGAGTCCGGCCCCGAACTTGACGCTGATGGCAACCCCATCGCCAAGGAAGACGATGAGGACGAGGACGATCAGGCCAACATGTCGCTGGCCGCGATGGAGGCCGCGCTCAAGGATCAGGTCCTTGCGACGCTCGAAACCATCGCGAACGATTATGCCCAGCTGTCCGAAATGCAGGACAGCCGGATCTCGGCCACGCTGAACGAAGACGATACATTCTCGGCTACGGATGAGACGACTTACCAGTCGCTGCGGTCCGAAATCGTTGAGCTGGTGAACGGGTTGCACCTGCATAACAACCGTATCGAAGCGCTGATCGACCAGCTCTACGGCATCAACCGCCGTGTGATGTCGATTGACAGTTCGATGGTGAAGCTTGCGGATCAGGCCCGTATCAACCGTCGCGAATTCGTCGATGCCTATCGCGGTCGTGAACTTGACCCGAACTGGATGACCGAAATGGCTGAAAAGCCGGGTCGTGGATGGCAGATGTTCATCGAACGCTCGACCGACAAGGTAGAAGAGCTGCGCGCGGACATGGCGCAGGTCGGGCAGTATGTCGGCCTCGACATCAGCGAATTCCGCCGCATCGTCCAGCAGGTCCAGAAGGGCGAGAAAGAAGCCCGCCAAGCCAAGAAGGAAATGGTCGAAGCGAACCTTCGACTCGTGATCTCGATTGCCAAAAAGTACACGAACCGTGGTTTGCAATTCCTTGATCTTATTCAGGAAGGTAACATCGGCCTGATGAAGGCCGTGGACAAGTTCGAATACCGCCGCGGCTACAAGTTCTCGACCTACGCGACGTGGTGGATCCGTCAGGCGATCACCCGCTCTATCGCGGACCAGGCACGGACTATCCGTATCCCAGTCCACATGATCGAGACGATCAACAAGCTGGTCCGCACCGGTCGCCAGATGCTGCATGAAATCGGACGCGAGCCGACGCCGGAAGAACTGGCGGAAAAGCTGCAGATGCCGCTGGAAAAGGTTCGCAAGGTGATGAAGATCGCCAAGGAGCCGATCTCGCTCGAAACGCCGATCGGCGACGAGGAAGACAGCCAGCTTGGCGATTTCATCGAGGACAAGAACGCGGTTCTGCCGCTCGACTCCGCGATCCAGGAAAACCTCAAGGAAACGACGACCCGCGTTCTGGCGTCGCTGACCCCGCGCGAGGAACGGGTTCTGCGGATGCGTTTTGGCATCGGCATGAACACCGACCACACGCTTGAAGAGGTTGGTCAGCAGTTCAGCGTGACGCGCGAACGGATTCGTCAGATCGAGGCCAAGGCGCTGCGCAAGCTCAAGCATCCGAGCCGGTCGCGCAAGCTGCGGTCTTTCCTAGACCAGTAAGTCAGAATAAAGATCTGCAAACCGCGCCCTCGTATCCATACGGGGCGCGGTTTTCTTTTGGAATTGCGTTACCGTTGCAGGGCAAATCGTCGGTGCCGGATGGTCGCCGACCGCAAATGGCTGCCAAAGAAGTGAAGCAGATCATGTTGCTTTGCCTTGAAACCCCATTACCTTTCAGGTTGTTCTGACTGCGACGCCAAAGGAGGTTCACGATGATCCGACATCTGGTTGCCCTGACCTGCGCATCCCTCATTTTGATACCCGAAGCCGGGCAGGCGTGGCGATCGTTCAATCGGCAAGAGGTTCTGCCGGTGTCCGATGGTGTGTTCGAAGTTGTGAACGATGTCGCCTCGAGCGCTGCCGATTTCTGGTGTTCTGCAGGGGATTACGCCTATCGGGAGATGCGAACCGAAGCCGTCCAACGCGTCTATATCTGGCGGGGCATCGGCCCCAGTGTGAACCGGCCGGGCAAGAAGGCGGTCCAGTTCTCGCTTACTCCTCCCGAAGGTGTCAGCACTCAGCCGGGCTATACGCTCTCGGTCAAAGCAGAAGGCGACAACATGAGAGCCGGATCGGCGCAGCAATACTGCTTTGGCAACGGGCCGGAAGACCCGGGCATCTGGCACCCCTAGGACTGGAGCGAGATAATGAACAAAACCCTTACATGCGCGGTGGCACTTTCGCTTCTTCCCGCCTTGGCAATGGCCTGGGTCGCGGACAACCGGCTGACGGTGAACCCTCTTCCCGATGGATCTTTTGAAGTCATCGGTGCGCCCGGCTCCGCCGGATCGGACTATTGGTGCGCGGCGGGGGATTATGCGCTGACCGTGCTCGGGGCCCAGAACAATGACCGAATTTTCATTGCCCGGGGAAGGGGAGAGCCGCAAACATCAGATCGGAAATCCAGTGTCCAGTTCTCGCTTTCGCTTCCGTCGGGAGAGAAAGCTGAGACCGGGATTTTCCTGTCGATGAAAAAGGTGGGCGATAACCTGAACGCGTCCTTTGCGCGCAACTATTGTTATGACCGCAAGAACCTCGAATTTTGATCTGCAATTTTAGCGGCTATCCGGCGACGCGATGATGCACACCGAATTCACCATCGAAACGCGCGGTGCCGCGCTTTATGAGTTCACCCGTCCGGTCGCGGAATGGCTGAGGGGGCAGGGGGCGCAGGACGGTTTGCTGACCCTATTCGTGCGTCATACCTCCTGTTCGCTGCTCATTCAGGAGAATGCCGATCCGGAGGTCTGCGACGATCTGGCGGCGTTTTTTTACAGGCTGGTGCCGCCATCCAGCGATCCGTCGATGTCATACCTGCGCCATACCTATGAAGGCCCCGACGACATGCCCGCTCATATCAAGGCGGCAATGCTGCCGATCTCTCTGAGCATTCCTGTCCGTGACGGCAAGATGGTGCTCGGAACTTGGCAGGGCATCTATCTTTTTGAGCATCGCCAGGCCCCGCATAACCGGAAAGTTGCCGCACATCTCGGGGGTTAGAGACCGTTGTTGGCCCAAAAGTCGCAAGATCGCCACAGGATATGGTGGGGAAGAAATTGCACTACACAATGCGTGACCTGCGCCCTATAGTCGATGTGGAGCATAGGGGGTTCGGCCCCAAAAGCAGACAATAGGGGACCGGCATGCGTTGTCCGTTTTGCGGCAATATCGATACTCAGGTGAAGGACAGCCGTCCGGCGGAAGACCATGTTTCGATCAGACGGCGGCGGTTTTGCCCCGCCTGTGGCGGGCGTTTCACCACCTATGAACGCGTTCAGCTGCGCGATCTCGTCGTCATCAAGTCCTCCGGCAAACGCGAGGATTTCGACCGCGATAAGCTGGAACGGTCGATCCGGATTTCCATGCAGAAACGCCCGATTGAACCCGAGCGTATCGACCAGATGATTTCAGGCATCGTACGACGTCTCGAAAGCATGGGCGAAACAGATATCCCGTCGAGCAAGATTGGCGAAATCGTCATGGAGGCGCTCGCCCGGATTGATACCGTGGCCTATGTGCGTTTCGCCAGCGTCTACAAGAATTTCCAGGCGGCGGATGATTTTGAAGACTTCGTGCATGAACTTCGCCCGCCGGTGATGCCGGAAGAGTGAGCCGACAAGACGAAAGATACATGGCGCTGGCCCTCACGCTGGGGCGGCGCGGCATGGGGCGTTGCTGGCCCAATCCGGCGGTCGGTTGCGTCATTGTCAACGGTGGCCGGATCGTCGGTCGGGGCTGGACGCAGCCGGGCGGTCGTCCGCATGCGGAAACCGAAGCCCTGCGTCAGGCGGGGGCGGCGGCAAAGGGTGCCACCGCCTATGTCACTCTCGAACCATGCGCGCATCATGGCAAGACGCCTCCCTGCGCGGATGCGCTGATCGCGGCGGGCGTGTCCCGCGTCGTGGCTCCGTTTGAAGACAGCGACACGCGGGTCGCGGGGCGTGGTTTTGCCAAGCTTCGGGACGCGGGGATCGACGTGACAACGGATGTCATGTCAGAAGAAGCCTATCGGGATCACGCCGGGTTTTTGCTGCGCACCGAGATGTCTCGCCCCTTTGTGACGCTCAAATTCGCAGGCAGCCTTGACGGGCGCATCGCGACTGCGACGGGGCAGAGCAAATGGATAACGGGTCCAGCCGCGCGCCGGATGGTTCATGCGATGCGCGCCCGGCATGACGCTGTTCTCGTTGGTGCAGGGACGGCGCGCGCCGATGATCCCTCGCTGACTGTGCGCGATCTCGGGGTCGATCATCAGCCCGTACGGGTCGTCGTGTCGCGGCGTCTGGATGTGCCGTTGCTGGGAAACCTTGCGCGGACGGCTGCTGAAACTCCTCTGTGGCTCTGCTATGGTGAAGGTGTTGACCCCGAGCGCATGCGGGCGTGGGAGGGGATGAAAGCCAAGCTTATTCCCTGTGCCTTGGATGGTGCCCAGATCGACGCTGCGGATATGCTACGCAACCTCGGCGAAGCCGGACTTACACGGGTTTTCTGTGAGGGGGGCGCAGCTTTGTCAGCCTCTCTTCTGGCGGCGGACATGGTGGATGAACTCATCGGTTTTACCGCCGGACTCGCGATCGGCGCCGAGGGGACGCCCGCGCTTGGCGCGCTTGGGCTGGACAAGCTTGAGGAGGCGGCGCGATACGAGCTGCTGGAAACCCGCGCGGTCGGTCCCGACGTCATGCATCGTTGGCAGCGCGCGATGACCTAGCGCCACCACGGCGACGCGCTGGCAAAGAGCCCCTGAAGTTTCGAAATCGTTCGGTTGAATGGTCCGGGCGTCGGTATATCGCCGCTCGCAAGGCGTTCAACGATTACTTCGACAGGGCAGGGCAAGCCGGTTACCGGGTCCCAGTACCTCGGATAGTCGATCAGGGCCGCATGGACGAGACCGTTGAGGCTTGGCCGGGCACGTCGACGGTCGGGCGTTTCGCCCAGATCCCGTGTCAGCCCCCAACCTGCATAGAAGGGCGCGCCAAAGGTGGTGACTGGCAGGCCCCGCAAGAGCGCTTCGAACCCCAGAAGCGAGGTCATGGTCCAGACTTCGTCTACCATGCCCAGGAGCGCAGCAGCATCCGTATTGATTGCTATCACGTCGGCCAGAGGACCGGCCTCTATCGCCCCCTTGCGCAGCGATGCTTCAACGTCAGGGTGAGGCTTGTAGATAATAATAGCCTCGGGGGCGGCTGCGCGAACCTCCTGTAATAAGGCGAGGTTGTCACGTATTGCGCCGCCTCCTGTCAGAATCGAGGCATCGTCTTCGACCTGCCCGGACACAAGGATGCGTCGGCCTTCCGGCAGATCGGGGAGGTCGCCACCGAGGTTGTATTTGTTGAGTTTCTGGGAAACCAAGGACGAAATCAGCCTTTCCGCGCGGCGTTCCTGCCCGGCTGTAAGGGTGCTGCGTTTGGCAATCAGGTCTTCCAGCCGACTGGGGTGGCGGGGATCGTAATAAATGCCCTTTTCATCCGTGATCAGGGACAGCGGCGGCACCAGTTCCGCCCCAAGACCCCGCGAGCGCAGAAACCCGTCTTCGACGCGGGTCATCGTGCCTGTCGGTTCGGGCAGTTTGCTGGCCCAGGCCATGTGTCGGCGCCCGTCCGGCCGGCGGTTCTGGATGTCGTCGCTGAATACAACACGCTTCTCGCGGCCGAACATCTTTTGCAGGTGGTTTCGTTTCCACAGGCGCATGCCGCTGGCGACCCAGCCGAGATGATCCTCGCGCCATGCCCGCGATTGCGCTTCGAGCGTCGCCAGCACATCCTCGATTTCGCAGAGCCGGTCGCGATACGGGTCGTACCAGATCGGGTAAAGGATCATCGCCGCCGCGAAGAGTTGCGGCCGGGTGAGACGCCGTTCACGGCGAGGGACCGGATTTTCGTCCTGTGTCAGCCCCCAGCCCGCATAAAAGGGTTGTCCGAAGACGCGCGGTTTGTGCCCGGCGAGAACGGCCTCGAACCCAAGCTGCGATGACATCGTGTATACGCCCACCGCGCCCTGAAGCAGGTTCCAAGGGCTGACGGTTTCGGTGAACAAGGTTACCCTGTCGGAGGCGTCCGTTTCATCGAAATAACCAGCTCGGTAGCCTGCAACTGTTTCGGGGTGCGTCTTGATCAGGATCTTCGCCCCGGGGTTTTCTTCCTGCGCGAAGACCAGCATTTCGATGAAATCGGCCCGATCCGCGCCGCTCGCCGTCACCGAAGCATCGCCGCGCGTCTGGTCGACAACCAGAACGTAACCCGGCCGTGGCACCGGCTGGTCCGGTTCAAAGGCGGTGTACTTGCTCAGATGGCTTTCCTGAATGCGGGACATCGCATCGCGGGCACGGTCGAGCAGCGCTGAATCGTCGAGTGGGTTCTTGGCAAGGATCTCTTCAAGGTCAGAGGGAACACTTGGATCGAAATGGACGCCAGCGCGATCCAGGAGAAGGCCCAGTGGCGCGTTGCCGCTGCGCCCGGGGTGAAGGGAGCGCAGGAACGCGTCTTCGACCCTTAGGACCGGCACCTGTTTTTTTTCTGCAATGGACAGACCGCGGTGCGCTGTTGGGCTATTACCCCAGATACCGACCATGTCACCATCAGAGGGCATGCCGATGCGAATGTCATATCCGGCTAGATGCAGCATCCGCCGCAATCGTTTCTGAGCCAGGAATCCCCCATTGTAGGCGTAAAGCCGTTTGTTGCTGGCAGCGGGGCGTCGGGCCACGCCTCGACCTTTATTCGGTCAGGGTCGCGACGTTGGCGACGGGGGTCAGAGCACCTGTGATCAGGGTGATGGTCTTGCTCCACTGAGCATAGGGCGCTTCGGTGACGTAGAGCGTGTCGGCATCGCGGATTACGAAATCGCGGGCAAGAAAAAGCCCGTTTGGTTCGGTAAGATCAAGGACATAAACGATGCGTTGCGCGCCTTGCAGGTCGGTTCGGCCCAGCACCTGATTGGCGATTTCCGGCGGTTCGTTGCGAAAGACGAAAACGCCGGTCGGATCGGATGCGCTTGGCACCAGACCGCCCACCTGCGCGATGGCTTCGAGGGCGGAGAGGTCCTGCGATTCAAACCCGACACGGGCCTGTTGGCTGGTTGCACCAAGGGCTGTGAAAGAGCGCGTATCTTCCTCAACCAGAATGCGGTCGCCGCCGCGCAAGGCGACGTCGAGTTGCGGGTTGTTGTAAAGATCCTGAAACCAGATCGTGCCGGTCTGACCATTTCGAAGCAGTTTGACCTGTGCAATTTCCGGTTCGATCGTGACGCCGCCTGCTTTGGCGAGCATCGCGCTGAGTGTTCTTGTCGGGCGTTCGATGGGATAGACGCCCTGCGCGCCAACGGCGCCAACCAGCGAAACTGTCGATCCGTCACCGGCCATCCGGCGCACCTCGACCTGCGGATCGGGCGTCTGGTCTTCGAGTTTCGAGGTGATGATTTCGCGAAGTTGGTTAGGCGTATTCCCGGCAGCGCGCACGCGGCCTGCGTAAGGCACGAAGATAAAACCGGAACTGTCGACCTGAACCTCTTCGAGCGCGGTGGAATTTCCCGTGGGCCCGACAATCAGGCCGTCATCGACGTTTTCCCAGATTGTCATACCCAGCACATCGCCGGGCCGGATGGTGTCGGATGTCAACTGGCCAGCGCTGATCAGGGATTGCGAAAAGCCAAGGGCAGGAACGACCGCTGTGGCGCGCGTCACCCGGTCATTGACGGCGACGATGAACGCATCGCCTTCTTTCTGAACGGAGCCCGCGAAAATCTGGCGTTTGTTCGGGCCGACCTGAGGCAGGCCGCAAGCGGCCAGAAGTGTCAATGCAACGAGAATGGCGACGGGTCCAGCCCATCGTTTATTAAGGAGTGCCACTGCCCGGTCTCCTCGACCTGTTTTTTCTGCCTCAGTCTTTTGCCGAGTGGATACCGGATTCATGTATAAAAATCCAGCACCTAGAGGAGAAAGCTCATTTGACGACCTGCAACTGTTGCCGCGGGGCCGCTGTGCCGGATTTCAACGCGTCGTAAGGGTCTTCGGCGGCAAGCATCATGTCCACCACCAACCGGAGTAATTGACGGCGTCCGCGCGAAGAATAGAAACCGCCGGGAACCTGACTGGTTTCAAGAAGATAGCGGCGATAATCACGATAGGCGCGGGTATCGGGACGCGCCGCACCGCGAAAGAAATCGCGCAGGGGCTGGCTCGAGACGAACTCTGGCTTGTCGTATACGGCGCGTCCGAAAACCTTGAGCGGAATCCCGCGCCAGAGCACCTGCTGTGCGGCGGTGGAATTTACGGTGACGGCGCTGCGCGCATCGTTCAGAAGCCGGGCCAGCTTGCCGCCCCGCACGTAGTGAATGCGCCCTGCGAGTCCGTGTTTCCGGGCCAGCCTGTCGGTTTCTTTCCTGAGGGGGCGGCGGCCGTCTTCGAGTGGATGGGCTTTAATCACAAGATGATGGTGTCGCGGTGCGCCGCTCGCGAAACCTTCGAAGATCTCTTCGAGGAAGTCGGTCATGGAGGAGAAAGGTGAATGCTGCTGGAACGAGCTGTCATGTTCGAGTTGCAGAAGCGCAAGGTGATAGGGGAAGCCGCCATTGCATATGCGCCGGGTCGCAATCCGCCGTTCCAGGCTGTGAAGCGGCATGAGCAGAAGTCGTTGCAGGTATAGCTTGAATTCCTGTGACACCGGCAAGCTGCGATGCGGCGCAAAGTTCCGGTACTGGCGGTTCAGGAACATGACAAAGAAGTGGTAGAGAGCGCCGTAGAAAACATGCTGGCGCATGTCGCCCCAATGCGACGGCGGCAGCGGGCTTTCTATGTCGTGCATGTCGAGAGCCGCGCGCATGCCGGCCACGTCCATATCCATGAGCCGCGAGTTGCCGTTCGAGCCGTCCCGTTCATATGTGACCCAGTAGGGGCGCATGTACCCTTCTTCGAATACATGCACTCTCACGCCCCTGCGTTTTGCCTCGGTCACGGCTCGGGCGTGGATCGGGCGGGTATCTCCGTAGAGGACGATATCGGTGATACTGTGTTCGTCGATATGTTCGGCAAGTGTCTCGACCCACTGATCCGGGGTGCCGTGGTATGGGATGTAACGCTCACGGCGTGACCAGAATACGCGGTCGCCCGTATTAAAACCGATGCGCCAGACTTCGCTTCCGGCAGATTCTAGCATCTGCGCGAGACTGTCAAAGAAAGGCCCATGGGGTCCCTGCAAAAAGAGAAAGACCCGGTCCTGCGGGCTGGTGCCTGGCATTTGATGACTGCTCACGACTTATTCTTCGTTATCGACACTTATTGTGCCCGTTGCAAGAAACTATGGCCGCTGCGGCAAATTCTGGCAAGATGCAGACTTGCCGCCTTGGCGTGCTGTAGTTACGTGATGAAGGACAGAGATTAAGGAGTAATTTGCATGTTCACGGGTATCGTCACCGATATTGGAACGGTCGCGGAACTGGATCAGCAGGGCGATCTGCGGGCGCGGATTTCGACGTCTTACGATACCTCCCGCATCGACATGGGGGCATCGATCGCCAGCGATGGCGTCTGCCTTACGGTGATTGATCTTGGACCTGACTGGTACGATGTGCAGATCAGTGCCGAGACCGTGTCAAAGACGAATATCGGCAAGAATGGCTGGAAGGTCGGCAAACGGCTCAACCTCGAACGTGCACTCAAGGTCGGTGATGAACTGGGCGGCCACGTGGTGTCGGGGCATGTGGATGGCACCGCCGAAGTGCTGGATATCCGGGACGAAGGCGACAGCACGCGTTTCACCTTTCGCGCCCCGCGAGACCTTGCGCGTTTCATCGCGCCGAAAGGGTCAGTGGCGCTCAACGGTACGTCGCTGACCGTGAACGAGGTTTCGGATTGCGATTTCGGCGTCAATCTCATCCCTCATACCAAGGAAGTGACGACATGGGGCGAGGTGGCTGTCGGCGACGCGGTCAACCTCGAGATCGACACCTTGGCGCGCTATGTCGCGCGGCTGAAGGAGATGGAATGATGGCGGGTATCGGTCACAACAACGGTCCGGCAATGGAGCGGGGTCACACGTGGCGCAGCTATCAGTGGCGGCGTGCTCAGCAGAAACTGATGCCCAATACCATCCCGCTGATGATTGTGCGGATGCGGGTCAAACGCGCCGCAGAGCTTGGCCTCGATTACAAGACCTACGCGTCGATACGGCAGACGTCGGGGCAGGACATCATGGGGCTGCTGTTCTCTTCGAACGCGCTGCGGATCATGGCGAACGGGGCGAAGATGCCCGAAGATCGCAATCGCGCGCTCGAAGCGATCAAGTCGGCGCAGAAACTTTCACTCGTGCATCGACCGGTCCGGCCCGAGGATGCGCTTGCCGCCAACCCGGTCATCGACGCGACCGAAGCGGCACCTCTCTTTACCGACAGCTGGTCGGACATGCGGGCGCGGCTACAGAGTTTCATGCGGGCGCGGCGGTTGCCGGGCAATCAGGTGCTGGTGATCGGCGACGCGCCGCTTGAGGACAGCTGGACGGCAGCGGCCAAGGCTGGCGGGTACGTTTCTGCCGATCAATACTTTGACCAGCGTGCGGGATAGCATTGCGGCTGTGTAATTACGTTTGGTTTGGTCTTCATTGAAACACAGCATATCATCCGCTGAGGTCTGGCAATCGTTGCGAGGCTGGTTTATCTGCGCCGCACCCTGTCCTGAAAGGCTGCGCCATGAGTTTTGAAACCCCCGGTCCCGTCGAAGCCAATCTTCGCGATTCGATCAGCCCGATCGAGGAGATCATCGAAGAGGCGCGCAAGGGGCGGATGTTCATTCTGGTTGATCACGAAGATCGCGAGAATGAAGGCGACCTTGTGATTGCCGCGGAGTTTGCCGATGCGGCAGCGATCAATTTCATGGCGACCCACGGGCGCGGTTTGATCTGCCTGCCGATGACTGCCGAGCGTGTCGACAGCCTTGGATTGCCGATGATGGCGGTCAACAACTCTTCGCGTCACGAAACGCCCTTTACGGTCTCCATCGAGGCGCGGGAAGGTGTCAGCACAGGGATTTCCGCAGCCGACCGCGCCCTGACTGTGGCCACGGCGATCAATGAACAGAATACGATGGCGTCGCTGGCTACCCCGGGACATATCTTTCCCCTTCGCGCGCGCCGGGGCGGCGTGCTGGTGCGTGCCGGTCATACCGAGGCCGCTGTCGATATCTCGCGCCTTGCCGGGCTCAAACCCGCCGGTGTCATCTGCGAGATCATGAACCCGGACGGGACGATGGCGCGGCTGCCTGAGCTTGTCGGCTTTGCAGCCGAACATGGCCTGAAGATCGGGACGATCTCGGATCTGATCGCCTTTCGTAGCCGCAACGACAACCTCGTGGTCGAAACCAGCCGACAAAAGGTTCAGTCCGAATTCGGCGGTGAATGGGATATGCGGCTTTATACCGACCAAATCCATGGCATCGAACATGTGGTGTTGATCAAGGGCGATATCACCACGCCAGAGCCCGTCATTACCCGTACACATGCGATGCACGAAGCGTCTGACATTCTGGGCATCGGTCCGCGTTCGGTGCATGAAGTGCCACGGGCGATGGAAATCATCGCGCGCGAGGGGCGGGGCGTCGTCTGCCTTTTCCGCGAACCGCGCAAGACTCTTTATGCCCGCGAGGATGATGGGCCGCGTACGATCAAGCAGACCGGTCTTGGCGCGCAGATCCTGTCCAAGCTGGGGCTGCACGAGCTGGTTCTGTTGACCGATTCCCCGCAAACCAAGTATGTCGGATTGGATGCCTACGGGCTTTCGATCATCGGCACCCGCCCCATCATGTCGGAGAGCTGAAATGGCCGGAACAGAAACTCATTACATCCTGCCGCGTCCTGAATTCGACAAGCCGGTAAGGCTGCTGATCGTAGTCGCGCCTTATTACAAGGACATCGCCGACAACCTTGTCGCCGGGGCAAAAGCCGAAATCGAAGCGGTTGGCGCGAGTTGCGAGCTAATCGAGGTGCCCGGCGCGCTGGAAGTGCCGACGGCGATCGCGATTGCCGATCGCACCTCGAACTTTGACGGATTTGTCGCGCTTGGCTGTGTCATCCGGGGCGAAACCACGCATTACGATACGGTCTGCAATGACTCGAGCCGGGCTTTGCAACTGATGGGGCTGCAGGGTCTCTGCATCGGCAACGGTATCCTGACGGTCGAAAACAAGAAACAGGCCGAGGTGCGTGCCGATCCTGTACAGCAAAACAAGGGTGGTGGCGCCGCAGCGGCAGCATTGCACCTGATCGCGTTGAGCCGTAAGTGGCGGGGTCAGTCGAAGGGCGTGGGTTTCAAGCCGTCCTCGGAAACCTACCGCATCGCTGGCAGCAATGACGGGAGCCAAAGCGCATGACATCGGACCAGACCCTGTCGGGCAATCAGAAACGCAAGATGAAATCCGCTTCCCGTTTCTATGCGGTGCAGGCGCTTTTCCAGATGGAGCATTCGGGGATGACGACAGAAGCCGTCATTCGCGAATTTCTCGACCACCGTTTTGGCGCCACTTACGAGGGCGAAGAGATGCTGGATGGGGATATCGACCTGTTCCGGCAATTGGTCGAGGATGCTGTGAACAATCAGGCGCTGATCGACCAGATGACCGATCGTGCGCTGGTCGCCAAATGGCCGATTGGGCGCATCGATCCCACGTTGCGGGGTCTGTTCCGGGCTGCCGGGGCAGAGATCACCCAGACAAAGACACCGCCGCGTGTCGTCATCTCTGAATTCGTCCAGATCGCCGGCGCTTTCTTTCCCGACGGCAAGGAAACGAAATTCGTCAACGCGGTTCTTGACCACATGGCGCGCGAGGCTCGGCCAGAGGCATTCTAAAGCCGGGATAATGTGCGAGCGGAGAGGTAGTGGGTTCACGTCGATCCAAATAACGCAGCGGCATTCTGCCGCTTTCACAATTTTGCCCTTTTTTCGGACCGTCTACGTATTAGGTTGTAATCAAGACAGGTAAGATTTTACGAAAAAGGAGGCTGCCATGCCCGAACTCGTCAAACTCTACATGCGTCATACGGCCATCGGGTTCGCTATCGCGGGCGGTTTCGTGGCTCTCCTGCTAGGATTGGATGTGCAGAACCTCCGGTCGCTGATCTTTGGGTCGCAGGACGGTATGCTGGCTCTCTTCCTCTTGTGGTTCATGAATGGCATCGTTTTCGCTGGCGTGCAATTCGGTTGGGCCGTGATGTCGATGAGCGAAAACAACGAACCGCGCGGCGGGATGCGTGTGCGTCTGCGCCGGGATGAGGTAGCCATTCCCGTCCGGGTCGAAGACAAGCGTCGGCCGTTCTAGGGCCCTGAGCGATATAGAAATAGGACAAGGCGCGATTTGATGATCGCGCCTTTTTTGTTTTTCAATCGTCTCGGGTGATCTGCCTTGGAAAAGGCGATGTGGCGGGACCACCGCAACCGTTAGGCTTTGATTCCCGAGGACCTGTGTATACAGGTGGGCACCAGGTAAACGGACCAGGATCCGAACAGAGCCAGTTCCCTCGGATTTGCTTAAGGCCACCGGAATGCTACCATTCACGGGAAGGGCAGAACCCGCCATCGCTTGACATAGGCTGGCGCGACGGGCGGGACAAGGGGCCAGTCAAAAAACTGTATCCCGCGCCCATGTTCCTTCGTGTCATATCTTGAACCGAGCTTGGGCTTGAATTTTGTTCACGTATTGTTCATGTTTGTCGCATGAGCAATCTACTCGCCCCTGATATCAAGCCTGGCCAGCTCTTGGCGCGTGGCGTTGCCCGGTTCCTGCACGGGCACGGGTTTGTTTCCGTCGAAGAATTCGTACCCGCACGCGGATTGCGCGTCGATGTGATCGGATTGGGGCCCAAAGGTGAAATCTGGGTCATCGAATGCAAATCATCGCGCGCTGATTTCCAGTCGGATTTCAAGTGGCAGGGATATCTGGAATGGTGCGACCGGTATTTCTGGGCGGTCGAACAGGATTTCCCGACGGACCTTCTTCCGGACGAGACGGGGCTGATCATCGCGGACTCCTACGATGCCGAGATCATCCGCATGGCGCCCGAAGATAAGGTCGCACCGGCCCGCCGTAAGGTTATCGTTCAGAAATTTGCCACCCACGCCGCGCGGCGATTGCAGGCGCTGCGTGACCCGGGATTCGTAACGGGCGGGTTTACTTCCTGATCGACTGAGCGGCTTTGGCCGCTGCACGGATCTCTTCTGCGATTTCCTCGGCTTCGTCCGGTTCGAAATCCATCGGTATCTCGACACCCTGTGCTTCGACGAAAATGCGCACCATGCCTTTGTCCGTCGGTCCGATCTGAAGATTCGCCTCGACGTCGCGTTCGCTGTTGATACCCATGAGTCCCTCTCGCGTGAATAAGCGAGGGTGCTATCCCGCGTTGTCTTGAGAATCAAGCGGTCTTGGGTGTTTCATCCGGCATGTCCGCAGTCGTGATTCGATCCTTTAAGCCATCCGACGCCGAGTGGCTCGTTCAGCAGCATCGTGAGCTTTACGCGCGCGACGAGGGCTTTGACGACAGCTTTGGCGATCTGGTTGCGGAAATACTTGGGGATTACGTCGCGACCCATAACCCGGACCGCGAGTCGGGCTGGATAGCCGAGCGCGACGGAGACCGGCTCGGCAGTATTTTTTGCGTGTCGCTCAGCGAGGAAACAGCAAAGCTGCGCCTGTTTCTCGTGACACCAGAGGCGCGGGGCAGTGGGCTTGCCCAGAGACTTCTTGAGACATGCACGGGGTTTGCGCGTGGAATCGGGTGCAGGGAAATGGTGCTATGGACCCATGAAAGCCACCGCGCGGCTTGCGCGTTATACAGGCGCAATGGGTGGACGCTGATGTCGAGCGTTCCGGCGCGCTCCTTTTGCGTTGACGTCGTGGAACAGCACTGGCGTACCGATCTTTGAACAGGAACTTGCGCTGGGGGACTTGCATTCGATTTGCGGCTTGAGTACATCGCCCCTCAGTGCCGCCTTAGCTCAGTTGGTTAGAGCGCTGGATTGTGGATCCAGAGGTCCCCTGTTCAAGCCAGGGAGGCGGTACCATCCTCAAAACACTAAGCGTACTATACTCGGTCAGTCGGCTGTGACGTTTACGTCGACTGTTTGTGCTAGTTCACCGTTGTTGCGGTTGAAGATCAGGATACGCGTGCCGCCCTCAACGACGACGGCATACCAAGACGGTGTCATGGTAAAGGATTCGGCGGTTACGCCGTCGGGCAGAGTGATCGCCTGAGGGACAACCGGGGCGCTTGCCGAGAAACGGATGACAAACAGCGCGACTATCACTAAAAGCCCGCCAATCATTACCGTCGTCAGTACCGTGACCAGCACCCGCAAGAGGCGCAGGTTGGCCGGTTCGGATTCCGTATTCAAAGGATCACTCATGGCCACCCGTCAGATTACTTTCGTTATCGCGGACAACCCGCCACCCCGCCTTGATAAGGCGCTTTCCCGGGATGTGCCAGACGAGGCGGCGCTGTCGCGCACGCGTATCGCACGTTTGATCGAAGAGGGATCGGTGCGGGTCGACGGTGTCGCCGTGGTAAACGCGAAAGCGCGGGTCGAGGAGGGCGCTGAAATTTCCATCTCGCTGGAAGAGGCGGAGGAAAGCCACATCGGTCCTGAAGATATTCCGCTGGATGTGGTCCATGAAGATGATGACCTGATTGTCGTGAACAAACCTGCGGGCATGGTGGTGCATCCGGCGCCCGGGACGCCTTCGGGTACGCTTGTGAATGCGTTGCTGCACCATTTCGGCGGCGAATTGTCCGGTGTTGGCGGGGTCAAACGTCCGGGCATCGTTCACCGGATCGACAAGGAAACAAGCGGCCTCCTCGTCGTTGCCAAGACCGATGTGGCGCATCATGGGCTTGCGGCGCAATTCGAAGCTCACAGTGTCGAGAGATATTACCAAGCCCTGTGCCACGGCGTGCCGGATGCGAACGATCCGCGCCTGCGCGGGGTCAAAGGCGCGCGCTTTGAAGCCGGAAACATCCTTTGCCTGACAACGCAACTGGCGCGTCACAAAACAGACAGACAGCGACAGGCGGTCCTGTTTCAGGGCGGTCGCCATGCGGTGACGCGCGCGCGCGTTGTCGAACGCTTTGGAGTGCCGCCAGTAATCGCGCGGATCGAGTGCTGGCTTGAAACAGGACGGACGCATCAAATCAGGGTTCATATGGCCCATGCCGGGCACGGGCTGGTTGGCGACCCCGTCTATGGCGGTCGGCGGAAACTCCCCAAAGGCGCGCTGAGCGATGAAACCGCAGCGGCGGTACAGGCGTTTTCAAGACAGGCACTGCATGCGGCGGTGCTTGGCTTTACACATCCGGTATCGGGTGAGGAGTTACGCTTTGAGGCGTCCTTGCCCGGCGATATGGCGCAGTTGATCGAGCAGCTAGAGACTGTGCAGAACTGATCACTGGATTGTGCGGGTCTGAAATGAACTTCCCATGTGTGTGAGAGCACATAGTTTCGGGTGTGTTTACCTGAAATTAAGGTACATATGTTGCCTGTCTCTTGAACCGCCTTGGCGGGCCACCCATATGGGATGTTAAGAGAATAAACATAAGCAAGGGGGACTAATCTCATGGCTAATTATGCAAATCTCCCGGCCCCGACCCCCGAAGGCGGTCTGAACCGGTACATGCAGGAAATAAGAAAGTTTCCGCTTCTCGAGCCTGAAGAAGAGTACATGCTTGCCAAGCGTTGGGTCGAAGAGCAGGACACCGAGGCTGCGCACAAGATGGTGACGTCGCACTTGCGGCTCGCGGCCAAAATCGCGATGGGTTATCGCGGCTATGGTCTGCCTCAGGCCGAAGTCATTTCCGAGGCAAATGTTGGTTTGATGCAGGCCGTCAAACGGTTTGACCCGGAACGCGGTTTCCGTCTGGCGACTTATGCGATGTGGTGGATCCGGGCATCGATCCAGGAGTACATCCTGCGGTCGTGGAGCCTTGTGAAACTGGGCACGACCTCGGCGCAGAAGAAGCTTTTCTTCAATCTTCGCAAGGCGAAGGCCCGTATCGGCGCGCTCGAAGAGGGTGACCTGCACCCCGACAACGTAAAGCAGATCGCGACCGATCTTGGCGTGACCGAGGACGAGGTCATCTCGATGAACCGGCGGATGTCGGGCGGCGATGCGTCGCTGAACGCAACTGTCGGATCTGAGGGCGAAGGCACGATGGAGTGGCAGGACTGGCTCGAAGACGAAGACGCCAACCAGGCCACAGATTACGAGGAACGCGATGAACTCGTCGCGCGCCGCGAGTTGCTCGCTCAGGCGATGAGTGTTCTGAATGATCGTGAGAAGGACATTCTGACTCAGCGCCGTCTGGCCGAGGAAAACGTGACGCTAGAAGATCTGTCCGCTGAATATGGTGTGAGCCGTGAACGCATTCGCCAGATCGAGGTGCGGGCATTCGAAAAGCTGCAAAAGGAAATGCGCGACCTTGCCCGTGAAAAAGGCATGTTGACCAAGGCGTAAGCCGAGGCATCAATAGAATTATGGAAGGGCTGGCGGCAATGTCGCCGGCCCTTTCTTTATTGTGACATCGATATCCGTTGATCCCGTTCTAAGTGAACTGTAGCTAGGGGCACCCGAAGGAAAGGAACACCATCCGTGAAAATGCACGAAACATTCATCAAGCCGATGCACCCGGAAGGGCGACGCTTCGTGGCGATTTTCGCGGCAATCACGCTCGCGCTGTTCCTTCTGTGGGAGCCATTGGGCTGGATTGGCGTTGGTATCACGGTCTGGTGCTACTATTTTTTCCGCGACCCGAACCGCAGCGTGCCGGTCCGTGATGGCCTGATTGTTTCTCCGGCCGATGGAATTGTTTCGTTGATCGAACCGGCCGTGCCGCCAGCGGAACTTGGCCTCGACGATGCGTCTTTGATGCGGGTCAGCGTTTTCATGTCTGTATTCAACTGCCATGTGAACCGTACGCCGATTGCCTCGACCCTTGAAAAGATGGCCTATAGGCCCGGCAAGTTTCTGAATGCATCGCTGGATAAGGCCAGCGAAGACAATGAACGCAACAGCCTGTTGCTGCGTCTCGAAGACGGGCGCGTTTTGCCGGTGGTGCAGATCGCGGGGCTTGTCGCACGGCGGATCGTGCCATTTGTCAGCGAAGGCGAATTCCTTCAGACTGGTGAGCGTTTCGGTCTGATCCGGTTCGGCTCGCGTCTTGACGTTTACCTGCCGGAAGGGGTGTCGCCGCTGGTCGCGCTAGGGCAAACCATGGTGGCAGGAGAAACGGTTCTGGCCGATCTGACTGCCGATGAACCTGCGCGACAGGCACGGAGCGAATAGTTTGACCGAAGAGAACCTGACCGACAAACCCGCCAAAAGGAACCGTGCCATAGGACCGCTGTATCTGCTGCCGAACCTGATGACGCTGGGTGCGATCTGTGCCGGTATGACGTCCATGCGGGCGGCGTTTGACGGGGATGTTGTCCTGTCGATGTCGCTGATTGTTTTGGCGGCCGTGCTGGACGGTCTTGACGGTATGATGGCTAGGCTTTTGAGCAGCGAAAGCGCGATTGGTGCCGAGCTGGACAGCCTTGCGGATTTTCTGAACTTCGGGGTCGCACCCGGGGTGTTGCTATATCTCTGGGCGCTGCAGGAGAGCCGCAGCGTCGGCTGGATTGCCGTTCTTATCTTCGGCATCTGCTGTGCGCTGCGTCTGGCTAGGTACAACGTGATGTCCCGGGCAGCCGCGCCGGGCACGCCGCGCAAGACCTTTTCCGGAGTGCCTGCGCCGGGCGGGGCGCTTCTTGTTCTGATGCCGCTGGTTCTGTCACGCATCTTTCCCGAGATGAAGAGCACTGGCCTTACCCTGTTCACCGGCTTCTGGCTTTGTGCGGTCGGGCTGATGATGATTTCGCGTGTGCCGACACCATCGCTGAAGATGTTTCGCATTTCCCGCGACAAGGCGGCCTATCTGATGGTAGCGCTGATCGCGTTCGTCGCAGCGTTCTTTACCTGGCCCTGGCTGGTGGTATTGGCGACCGAGCTTGCCTACCTTGCACTGCTCGCGCGTTTTGCTTTTCGTCCGCCGGCCCTTGAGACCGACGATACCAAGACATGAGCGGCGAATTATTCTGCTTATTCTGCGGGAAGCCGTTCCCGCAGGACGCGCAGCATGTTTTCCCCCATGACCTTGGCGATCTGTGTCTGGTTCAAACCTGCGTCGAGCAGCGCACTCGTCAGGGCAGGCAGTTCCGACGTGTCGAAGGCGGTCTCGACCGAGCCGTCGAAATCGGAGCCAAGCGAGACGTGATCTTCTCCGACGGTTTCAATGGCCGCGACGATCATAGCAGCGATACCGGCCGGGTCGATGCTGTCGCAGGCCACTTCGGCCCAGTAGCCCATGCCGATAACGCCGCCGGTTGCAGCTATCTCTTGCATAAGATCGTCGGGAAAGTTGCGCTTGGCCGGGCAGAACCCGTGTATCCCGGAATGGCTGACGACAAGCGGCATGTCGGTCATAGCCAATACATCGCGCGCAACTTGTGGGCTTGAATGCGCAAGGTCGAGGATCATGTTCCGGTTTTCAACTTCGGCCACGACGGACCGGCCGAATTCGGTCAGTCCGGTATCGCTCTCGCCGTGCAATGAGCCGCCCAATTCGTTGTCAAAGAAATGCTGAAGGCCGACGATACGGTAGCCGGCCGCCTGAATGGCATCCAGGTTCTCAAGCTTTCCTTCGAGCGGATGAGCGCCTTCGATCCCCAAGATACCGCCGACCATAATGACGCCGCGTTCGCGCAGGTCGAGCATCGTTTCAAGGTCTTTCCGCGTGCGGATAATCTTCAGCAGGTCCGGCGCACGGTTTTCGAATTCGCGAAGCTTTTGAGCCTGGTACAGCGCCCTTTGCAAAAGGCTGTCCCAAGTCCGAATGGGCCAGAGCTGGGCAATCGCCAAGGGAGTGATGTTATCGGCAGCTTCGGCAGAGTTGCTGTCGTAGTTCTGACCGGAGGGACTTTTCGTGACGGCCGTGAAAGCCTGTATCGCTACTCCGCCTTCGAGAAGCCGGGGGATATCGACCTGCCCATAGCTGCCACGTGCAAGCAAGTCGCGGTTCCACAAAAGGCTGTCCGCGTGCCAGTCCCCGACGATCAGAGTGTCGTGAAGCGCGCGGGCCTCTGGGCTGACGGGGTAGGGATCGTGTTCGATAACCGAGTTTCGCGACCGTTCCACGTATCCCGGACCAAAGTAGAGCAGCGCAATAACTGCCACCACGAGAACCAGGAGAATTCTTCCCAGCCATTTCCCAACACTCCGCATGCTAACATCACCCCGATTTTTTTCTCAGGCTATTGGGAAATGGGAAAAAGGCAATGGTTACGCGGGGGGAAATGCTTCACTCTGTGGGGCAAGTAAAATGATGGAGCGCTGCGATGGCATTGAACTGGGGAATACTTGGCGGCTCGGCCTTCGCGCTGGCGCAGATGGCGCCGGCAATTCATTCGGCCAAAGGCGCGCGTCTGACCGCTTTGGCGACTTCATCGAGCGATAAGGCATCGGCTTTTCAGGCGTATTTCCCGGACCTGCGCATACATCGGTCTTACGAGGAATTGCTTGAAGACCCGGACATCGACGCAGTCTATATTCCCTTGCCAAACACGCTCCATGTCGAATGGACCATGAAGGCTTTGCAGGCGGGCAAGCACGTGTTGAGTGAAAAACCGGTCGCGATGGAAGCGGTCGAAATTGATGCCCTGATTGCGATGCGTGACAGGACCGGGTTGCTTGCAACCGAGGCTTTTATGATCGTGCATCATCCACAGTGGCAGCGCACACGAGCGCTGATTGCGGACGGAGCCATTGGCAAGCTGGTGCATGTGCAGGGATTGTTCAGCTACAACAACGCCGATCAGCCCGGGAACATCCGAAACACGCGAGAAACGGGTGGTGGAGCGATACCTGATATAGGTGTCTATACCTATGGATCGACTAGGTTCGCCACAGGTGAAGAGATTACCGCAATCACCCATGCGGATCTCGCTTACGAGAACGGAGTCGATACGCTGGCGCGGGTAGAAGCGCGGTTTGAGACATTCTCGGCAAGCTGGATGAATTCGATGCGTATGTACCCGGCGCAGATGATGACCTTCGTGGGCGACGAGGGCGTGATCCGGCTAAGCGCGCCTTTTAATGCGGGCGTGTTCGGCGAAGCCCAAGTTGAACTGCATCATGGTGATAAGGTGGTGACCGTCGAACGGTTCCCGGGCGTCAATCACTACGTGTTACAGGTCGAGGCCTTTTGCCGATCCGTGGCCGAAGACAAAGCGTTTGCGTGGTCATTGGAAGACGCGCAGGCAACGCAATCGCTCATTGATGCCGTTTATGCCAAGGGCGGTGCGGATTGACGGTATTGGAAAGATCCATTGTCAGCCTTACATTCAATTCTCAGGAGGATTGGTCATGGCAGGCGGATGGGCGCGCGATGGCGCTGTAAGCGAACAGATCGAAGATTCTATCAACGACGAACTGGCGCGGATGAAATCGCGGCGCGGGCCTTCGGGCGAAAGCCTGACCCATTGCGCCGAATGCGAAGAACCCATCCCGGAAAAGCGTCGTATCGCCTTACCGGGCGTGAAACTGTGCATCGACTGCCAGCAGGAACGCGATGGGTCCTACAAAGCGCGCGGCGGTATCAACCGCCGCGGCAGCAAGGACAGCCAGCTGCGTTAGGTCAGTGCCATGCGCATGACATGCTGTGGTCCTTGATCACCCCCAAGGTAAAGTTCACCCGTGTCGCTGAAACCGCTGGAGATGTAGCACCTGATCGCGCCCGCATTGGCCGTATTGACTGTGAGGGCGAGGCTGGTTGCCTCGGGATAATGCTTGTTCAGAAATGCGGGCAGCGCACGCAGACTTTGACTGGCAACGCCTTTTCCCTGCTGAGCTGTTTCAAGCATGACGGTGCGCAGGCCCAGTTCTCCCGGTAGGGCAAAGTCGTGCTCGCGCTGGTAATCGAGGTCGATCTTGAAGAATCCCACCGGGTCTCCATCGAGCTCGATGGCGTAGAAATCCAGCGTGGGGCTCGGTGAGGCAAAAGCCTCCTCGACTGTGCCGGAAAACCGCACCTGTTCCGGTGCGACCGCGATATGGGCGACCATATGATAGTCGCCCGGCCCAAGCGGGCGGAAAGAAATTTGCATTCTTAGTCTTCCATCGCTTCCAGTTCGTCGATGAAGCCCGAGATCATGTCGAGCCCCTTGTCCCAGAATTGCGGATCCGAGGCGTCGAGACCGAAGGGGGCCAGAAGCTCTTTATGGTGCTTGGAGCCGCCTGCGCGAAGCATTTCGAAATACTTTTCTTCGAAGCCTTCGTTGCCTTCCGCATAGACGGAATAGAGCGCATTCACGAGACCGTCGCCAAAGGCGTAGGCATAGACGTAGAACGGCGAGTGGACAAAATGCGGCACGTAGCACCAGAAGGTTTCATAGCCGTCCATGAACTCGAAGGCCGGCCCAAGGCTTTCGCCCTGCACGCTCATCCAGAGGGCATTGATATCTTCGGGGACCAGTTCTCCGCTGCGGCGGGCGTCATGCAGTTTGCATTCGAAATCGTAAAAGGCGATCTGGCGCACGACCGTGTTGATCATGTCCTCGACCTTGCCCGCCAGCATAACCTTGCGCTCGGCATTCGTCTTGGCGTTGTCCAGCATCTTACGGAAGGTCAGCATCTCACCAAAGACCGAAGCCGTCTCGGCAAGCGTCAGAGGTGTGGAAGACAGCATCTCGCCCTGACCGGCGGCAAGAACCTGATGGACGCCATGACCCAGTTCATGGGCCAGCGTCATCACATCCCGCGGTTTGCCAAGGTAGTTCAGCATCACGTAGGGATGAACCTCGGTCACGGTCGGATGGGCAAAGGCCCCGGGTGCCTTGCCAGGTTTTACACCTGCATCGATCCAGCCCTTGCGAAAGAATGGCTCGGCAATCTCGCCCATGCGCGGATCGAAAGCGTTATAGGCGGACATGACCATTTCTTCGGCCTCGCTCCACGTCACCGTGCGTTCGGTCTGCATCGGCAGCGGGGCGTTTCTGTCCCAGACCTGCATCTTGTCGAGACCCAGCCATTTACGCTTCAGCTCGTAATAACGGTGGCTCAGTTTCGGGTAGGCGTTGACCACGGCAGTGCGCAGCGCCTCGACCACCTCTGGTTCGACATGGTTGGAGAGGTGCCGACCGGTTTGCGGGGTGGGCATGCCACGCCAGCGGTCCAGAACCTCTTTTTCCTTGGCCTGCGTGTTGTGGACACGGGCAAAGGTCTTGATGTTGTCGGCAAAGACATCTGCCAGCTCGCGTGCGGCGGCTTCGCGCTTGTCACGGTTCTGGTCGGTCAGCAGGTTCAGGGTGCCTTCGATGTTCAGCGGTTCGCCATCGACCATGAATTCGAGACCGGCGATGGTTTCGTCGAAGAGACGCTCCCATGCATCGCCGACAACGCCGAGATCGTGCAGGAACTTTTCCAGCTCGTCGCTCAGTTGATAGGGCTTCATCGCGCGGATGCGGTCAAAGACAGGCTTGTAGCGCGCGAGGTCCTGATTTTCGGCAAAAAGCTTGTCGAGATGGCCGTCGTCAAGACGATTCAATTCGAGCGTGAAGAACACCAGCGGGGTTGTGAAATTGGTGATCTTTTCCTGCATGTCCGACAGGAACTTGGCCCGGCCAGCGTCGGTCGTGAGCTGGTAATAGCGCAGACCCGCAAAGGACATGATACGACCTGCTACCGCGTTGATACGCTCATTGCGCAACACGCAGTCGAGCATGGCCTTGGCATCCAGTTCGGCCAGCTTGCCTTCGTAATCCGTCGCGAAAGACGCGCAGGCCTGCTCGAGCCAGTCGAGGTCACGCTTGAGTTCCGGCGCGTCTGCGTCGCTGTAAAGATCGGTCAGATCCCATTCGGGCAGGTCGCCAAGGTTCTTGTCACCGCCGGCGGCATTTGCATCACGGACAGGGAAGGGCAGCTGAAACATCTGAATCCTCTTTCATCGTTCGACCAACATCTAGTCGCCACCGGATCGGATAACAATGGCACGTGGCTTGGGGTTAAATAGAAGGAAAGGGTTAACCGTAAATGGCAAGCATTTCCTTGAGGTCATCGAGCGTATTCGCCTCTTGCAGGGGTTTGTCCTGACGCCATCGGGAGATACGCGGAAAGCGCAATGCGACGCCAGACTTGTGGCGCGGACTGGCGTGGATGCCTTCGAAAGCGATTTCAAAGACATGCTCGGGTGTCACCTGTCGCACGGGACCGAAACGCTGCTGCGTGTTCTTGCGGACCCAGGCGGTAATCTTGCGGAATTCTTCATCGCTCAGCCCGGAATAGGCTTTTGTGAACGGCACGAGATCATTGCCGTTCCAGACTGCAAAGGTGAAATCGGTGAAAAGATTGGCCCGACGTCCGCTTCCCGATTGCGCATAGATCATCACCGCGTCGATGGTCAGCGGGGCGAGTTTCCATTTCCACCAGTCGCCCTTTTTGCGGCCAGCCAGATAGGGACTGTCGTTGCGCTTGAGCATGAGGCCTTCGGCCCGGTTGTCCCGGGCCGTTTCACGGATTTCGCCGAGCTCGTCCCACGCGGCAAACGGCAGTTGTGGAGAAAGACGAAGGGGCGCCTCCTCCGGCAGTTGATCAAAGATCGTGGCCAGTTTCGCACGGCGATCCTCAAGCGGCCGCTGGCGCATGTCTTCGCCCGCGAATTCAAGCAGATCGTAGGCATAAAGCACCACGGGCAAATCACTGAGCATTTTGCGCGAGACCGATTTCCGACCGAGCCTTTTCTGCAGGGCGTTGAACGGTTCGGGCCCATCATTCCAGACGAGAATTTCGCCATCCAGTACCGTGCCTTCGGGTACAAAATCCTTGGCGCGCGAAAACTCGGGGAAAGTGTCGGTGATCAGTTCTTCGCCGCGTGACCAGAGATATTGCTCGCCACCGCGCAGGATCAACTGGCCACGAATGCCATCCCATTTCCATTCCGCATGCCAGTCCTCGGGCGATCCCAGCGAGTCGGGCTCGTCTTCCAGCGCGTAGGCAAGATAGAACGGGTAGGGCCTGGAGTCGTCGGTCGAGCCGTCTTCGGATTCGATCAGGTCATGCCAGCTCGTGTCGTCCGGGGTCCAGTTACCCATGAGGCGATGCGCAAGTTCGGGCTCGGGTTTGCCGGTTGCCTGCGACAGGGCGCGGGTCATCAATTTCTGGCTGACGCCAATGCGGAAACCGCCAGTTATCAGCTTGTTGAACAGAAACCGCTCGGTCGTGTCCAGCTTGTCCCAAGCGTCGAGAATGATGGATTTGCGCGTTTCTTCGGGCTGTTGCGCCAGATCGCGCAGCCTATTGATCCATTCCGTCAGGCTGAGGTCGAGCGCCGCATCCGGTTCCGGCAGCAAGAGCGCGATGGTTTCCGCCAGATCCCCGACAACCGGGTAACATTCTTCGAGAAGCCAGAGCGGCAAGCCAGCTTTTTCCGCGGCCCACTCCCTGAGACGGGTGGTCGTGATCGCACGTTTCGGTCGGCGGCCGGAAAAGAGCGCGATCGTCCACAACCTGTCGTCTTCCGGTGCCTCCTGAAAATAGGACGCAAGGGCCGCCACCTTCACCGTTGTTTTGGTGCTGCCGTCTATTTCCCTGAAGAGCCTTGCGAAGCGTTTCATTCGGCCTCTGCGCCTTCCGCCGCTTCGCCTTCGTATTCGGTACTGACAATGCCCGCGTTCAGGCCGCGATCCTTTAGCCAGCGCGCGAAGATGTCTGTGTAGCCATGCGTGACAAAGACATTCTCGGCGCCGGTCTCGGTCACTGCGCGATTAAGCCCGTCCCAGTCGGCGTGATCCGAGATGACAAAGCCTCGGTCCACCGAACGGCGACGGCGCACACCGCGCATCTGCATCCAGCCGCTGGCAAACCCGGTGGATACCTTGCCAAACCGTCGCGCCCATGTGCTGCCAAGTGCGCCGGGGGGCGCGATGACAAGCGCGTCGCGATATTCGGTGCCTTTCGTGTCGGGCTGGACCAGAACCGTGTCGGGTAGTGTGTAGCCCTGTTCGCGCAGGATTGCCGTCGTGTTTTCAACCGCGCCGTGGCTGAGAATGGGTCCGATCTCCGTATCGAGCAGCGACAACAGGCGCTGTGCTTTGCCAAGGGAGTAGGCGCCCAGCATCGGGGTAATCCCGTTGGCTATAGCGGTGCGCCACCATTCGTTGATCTGAGCTGCGACCTCTTCCTGCGCCTGCCAATGAAATATCGGCAGGCCAAAGGTGCTTTCGGTCACAAAGCTGTGGCATTTGACGGGTTCAAAAGGCTCGCTCAGCCCGTCGGGTTCGAGCTTGTAATCACCAGAAACGACCCAGATCTCGCCGTCCACTTCGACGCGTATCTGTGCTGAACCCGGGACGTGACCTGCGGGATGAAAAGATACCTTGGCCCCGTCAATGTTGCGGGTTTCCCCGTAGCATATCGTTTCGAGCTGAATGTCGCCGAGGCGATGTTTCAGGATCGGGGCGGCGGCTTGCGTGGCGAGGTATCGGTTGTGACCGGGGCGCGCATGATCCGCGTGACCATGGGTGATCAGCGCCCGGTCAACCGGTCGCCAGGGATCGATAAAGAAATCCCCGGCGGGGCAATAGATCCCGCGATCCGTGAAAGTAAGAACTTGCGACTTGCTCATGCGGCAAACCTAGGTCGCCGCATGTGCAGAGCAATCCCGGAGATCTAGGCGCAGTGCGCCTTGTTCTGGCCGTGATCGAATGCGCCGTCGAAATGCGCCTGGAGCATTTCCATGATCCGCTTGCGGGTTTCCGGGCGTTCCATCAGGACCTCGTGCTCGGCATTCGGGACGACATCCAGCGTGCCGTTCGGCCACCGCCGCATCCGGTCATGAACGGCAACCGTGTCGATGATACGTTCATTGTCACCGATAAAGGTCAGACAAGGCATATCGGGCGAAGCTTGCCGCGCAAGGTACTTGCATTCTTCCAGACCTTCGCGCAGCCAGATCATGCTTGGTCCGCCAAGTGCCAATTCCGGCTTGTCGACCAGCTGATTGCGCATGAATTCATAGGTCTCGCTGTCGCGTGTCAGCACGTTGTCTTCGAACTGATTGACCAGCACATAACTCTCGTAGCGGGTGCTGGGGGGCAGGCGGGTCCCCATCCCGACGAGGTTAGCCATACGCGGCAGCGCCCAGCCGAAAGGACGAACAAGCGTGGACATGTATATGCCCCACATCGGCCCGGTGAAACTGCAGGTTTCGACTGGCAAGCCCTCAAGCGCCGCGCGCAAGCCAATGGCACCGCCCATCGAATGACCAAGAAGATGCCAGCCTTTAGGCGCTCCCAGCGCCTCGGCAACTTTCAGGGCTGCACGTACATCGCGCTGGTAGTCGGTGAATTCTATGACATGGCCGACACGCCGATCTTCGATCAACCGGTCTGCCATCCCCTGACCGCGCCAGTCGATCGCGAGGGTCGCATAACCATGTTCGGCGAATTCACCGGCGGTACGTCCGTACTTCTCGACGAATTCCGTACGCCCGGGGAACAAAAGAACCGTCCCCCGCGCATTTTTACAAGGCCAATAGCCGACGCGCAGGCGAACCCCGTCCTCGGCAGTGCACCAATAGGCGGCCCCGCCATCGGGACCATCTGCGAGTTCTGCAAAGAAGGGGGCCTGCGCAAGTGTCATCAGCCCAGCACCGATGCCAGTTTCATCGCCATGCCCATATCGCCATCTACAGCCAGCTTGCCGGTCATGAAGGCGCTCGTGGGGTTCATGTCCCCCTCGAAAATCGATTTGAATGTGTCGGAATCGGCAGTCAGCGTCACGTCGGCCTCTTCATCGCCGATCCGTGCGCCGGTGCCGTCGAGCATGATGGTGCCCATGTCGGAAATATTCAGTTTTGCAGTGCCGTTGAAATCAGCTGCCGCCATCTTGGCGTTCAGTTCCGCCGTCGCCTGCTCCATAAACTCGCTCATATTTTACCTCTCGTTGAAAAATTGACACGCTTGTCTCTGGCCTTCGCCGCGCGCCACGTTACACTGTGACCTGTTATGAGCATTCATCATCCCAATCTCAAACGTACCGTGGCGGCAGCTCTCGCTCTAGTCATGTATTCCTTACCTTTGAGTAGTCAAACCGCTGATTTAACAGATGAAGCGGCGCTTCTCGAAGAGCTGAAAAAGGCCGATTCGACCGAAGCAAAACGCCTTGACCGGCAGCTTCAGGCGCTCTGGAGCAAGAGCGGCTCTCCGACGTTGGATCTGCTGCTCAAGCGTGGTCGCGAAGCACTGGAACAGGAAGATGTGGATGCGGCGATTGAACACCTGACAGCCCTGACCGATCATGCTCCGGAATTCGCCGAAGGGTATCATGCGCGTGCGTCGGCCTATTTTGCCAAGGAATTGTTTGGGCCTGCCATGGCGGATATCGAACGGGCGCTGGCGCTGAACCCGAATAACTACGATGCGATCTACGGATTGGGGGCAATGTTGGAAACCTTTGATTACCCCCAGCGCGCCTACGATGCCTATGTGCGTGCCCTGGCGATAAATCCGCACAGCGAACCTGTTGCTGCCGCGGTGGAGCGGTTACAGGGACGTATCGAAGGTACGTCTCTCTAAGAGCGATCCATTCACTTCAATGTCAGGAAGCAGATGGTGACAGGATCATCACGGGTCGTGGCCGTCCTTGGCCCCACGAATACCGGCAAGACACATTACGCTATCGAACGTATGCTGGGCCACCGTACCGGGGTGATCGGACTGCCGCTTCGCCTGCTGGCGCGTGAGGTTTACGACCGTATCGTGGCGATCCGCGGGCCGTCGGTCGTGGCGCTTGTCACCGGCGAAGAGCGTATCGTCCCCCCGCGCACGCAATATTGGGTCTGTACGGTCGAGGCTATGCCAGAAGGCATGGGGTGTGATTTCCTTGCGGTCGACGAAATTCAGCTATGTGCCGATCCTGAACGGGGGCATGTTTTTACCGACCGTCTCCTGCGGTCACGGGGGCTGCATGAGACCCTTTTCCTTGGGTCGGACACAATGCGGGGGCCGATTGCCGAATTGGTGCCCGAGGCGCGTTTCGTCCAGCGTGAACGTATGTCTCAACTGGTCTATTCCGGCGCGAAAAAGGTCAGCCGGATGCCGCCGCGCAGTGCCATCGTGGGGTTCTCCGTCGACAATGTCTACGCCATTGCAGAGTTGATCCGTCGTCAGAAAGGCGGTGCCGCCGTGGTGATGGGGGCGCTTAGCCCGCGAACGAGGAACGCGCAGGTCGCGCTGTATCAAAACGGCGAAGTCGATTATCTCGTCGCGACGGATGCGATCGGGATGGGGCTGAACCTTGATATCGACCACGTGGCATTTTCCTCTCTGACCAAATTCGATGGTCGCCGCATGCGCCCTTTGGCGCCGAACGAACTGGCGCAGATCGCGGGCCGCGCAGGGCGGGGCATGTCGCACGGGACATTCGGCGTCACCGGCGAGGCGCGTCCCCTAGATGACGGTGTCGCGCAGGCGATTATGGAACATCGTTTCACGCCTTTGAAAAAGCTGAACTGGCGCAACCCGGGTCTGCAATTCGGCTCCTGCGACGCGCTGATCCGGTCGCTCGAAGCCTCGCCCGATAACGAGAATCTCGTCAAGGCGCGCGATGCGGACGATCTGGTAGCGCTGCGTACCTTGTCTGCCAGCGCCGAGGTCGCGGCCCGCGCCAGCGATGCCGTCTCCGTTCGTCTGCTCTGGGATGTCTGCCGTATCCCGGATTTCCGTGGCATCAGCCATGCCGAACACGCCGCCTTGCTTGAGGTCATCTTTAACCACCTGCATCAGAACGGTCAGGTGCCTGATGATTGGATCGCGCGACAAATCAAACGCATCGATCGAACCGATGGGGATATCGATGCGTTAAGCAAACGTCTGGCATTTATCCGCACATGGACTTATGTGGCTCAACGCAAAGGCTGGACGCGGGACGAAAGCCATTGGCGCGGTCATACACGCGCTGTAGAAGATAGAGTGTCGGATGCTCTGCATGAGCGTTTGACGCAAAGATTTGTGGACCGGCGTACGTCTGTACTTCTGCGCCGGCTCAAACAAAAGGAGGCCCTTTTGGCCGAGGTGAACGAAAAAGGTGATGTGACCGTCGAGGGCGAATTTGTCGGACGTCTTGAGGGTTTCCGTTTCCGTGCTGACAAGGGCGCGGCGGGTGCAGAAGAAAAGGCGCTGAAATCGGCGTCGCTTCAGGCGCTTGCGCCGCAATTCCATCTGCGGGCTGACCGGTTTTACAATGCCCCCGATACCGAGATCGACTTTACCGAGCAGGGTGGCCTTATGTGGGGCGACAGTGCAATCGGCAAACTGGTCGCCGGGTCTGAGGCGCTGAAGCCGCGAATCGAAGTCTTTGTTGATGACGTTGCCGGACCAGAAGTCATCCAGAAGGTCGAACGCCGCCTTCAGCATTTCATCGACCGCAAGATCGCCGCACTGTTTGAACCGCTGCTGAATCTTCAGCGTGATGAAACTCTGAACGGCCTCGCAAGGGGCTTTGCGTTCCGCATGGTCGAAGCCTACGGCATTCTGCCCCGGTCCGAAGTGGCGCAGGAAGTGAAAGACCTTGATCAGGATGCACGGGCCGCGCTGCGCAAGCATGGCATGCGGTTTGGCCAGTTTACTATTTTCATGCCGCTGCTGCTCAAGCCTGCACCGACCCGGCTTCGGCTTGTGCTCTGGGCGCTGGCGAAGAACCTGCAGGAGTTTCCCGAAGCTCCGCCGCCGGGTCTGGTGACCGTGCCGGCGGTCAAGGATGCGCCAGATGGCTACCATACCATGTGTGGTTACCGCGAGGCAGGCGAACGGGCGATCCGTATCGACATGTTGGAACGTCTCGCCGACATGCTGCGGGCTGAAAACAGCCGCGCTGGCTTTGAAGCGAAACCCGATATGCTGTCGATTACTGGCATGACGCTGGAACAGTTCGCCGATCTCATGGGTGGTCTTGGTTACCGCGCAGAACGGGGTGAGCGGGAGAAGGTTAAACCGGCTGATAAGGTCATGCCGGACCCGGTAGAAGCACCCGCAGGCACCGGAACAGAAGACGAAACGGTATCTGAAGACACGCCCGTTATGGATCGCGGCGATGATGCGCCGGCTGGCGGAGTCGTCGATGCACCGGAAACACCGGCACCGGCAGATATTGTCGAAGAAACTGCAGACATTCCCGCAGACGGGGTTGCGCCGATCGCCGAGGAAAAGGCCGAAGAGCCCGAAGTTCCGGCTGAAATTCCGGAAATGTCGGAAACCGAGGTTGCGCCCGGAACAGCTGCCGATGCAGAGATTGCCGGTCCCGAGACCGAAGTTTATTTTACCTTCACCTGGGGACGTACGACCAATCACAACGCACGTTCCAAGGGCCCGAGAGGGGCAGGGGCAGGCAAAGCACTACAGGGTAAAGGCAAGCCGCGCGGGAAGAAGCCGCAGGGCAAAGGCAAACCCCAGTCGGGCGGCAATTACTCCGCTCGTCCGCCGAAGAACGAAAAGAAGATCGACCCGGATAATCCTTTTGCCGCCGCTCTAATGGGGCTTAAGGACAAGAAGTAATTGCCATGAGCGACGCGTCGGAAAAACTGCGCGTTGATAAATGGCTCTGGTATGCCCGATTTTTCAAAACGAGGTCGCTGGCGACGAAACAAGTCGGCAGCGGCAACCTGAGGCTGAATGGCACGCGCGTCAGTAAGGCATCACAGGTGATTTCGCCCGATGACGTGCTGACCTTTACTCAAGGAGCGCGCGTCCGGGTCGTTCGTGTAGTCGCAATTGGGAACAGACGCGGGCCAGCGCCCGAAGCCCAGACACTCTACGAAGATCTCACTGAACCGGAGGAACAAGCCAAGCCTGCCGAACGGGTTGGAGAGCGGCCCACCAAAAAAGACCGGCGCGCTCTGGACGCTTTCAAGCAGGAGGGCGGCGAGTAATTACACCGGGATGCCGGTTTCCTGCCCGTCCAGCGTAGTGGTGTTCTTGTCACGCCAATATTGGCGCAGGTCTTCGTCAGATTTTCCGTCGACCCAGGATTGCATGGTCTCCCGGTCCTGCACAAAATCCATGAACGGCACGGCATAACCACAGGATGTCTGCACCATGTCGACGGTCACGTCGTAGATCTGCCGCGCACTGCGGTGAGCGGGAAATTCGACGGCGCGGTTGTCCCATCCGTCATCTCCGGGGTGATAGGTCGCTGCAGTGCCATAGCAGCGAAGGATCAGGGGGCGCCGCGTGAAAGAACACCACATGAGCGTCATGCGCGGATCCTGCTTCAGGTGACCCGCCGTTTCATTGCCGGACCCGGTCAGGTTCATCCACAATATGCGATTCTCGCCCAAGATACGTAATGAATCCATGCCTTTGGGCGAGATGTTGACCCGTCCGCTCGGCCCGGCTGAACCGGAAAAGAACATGTGCTGTTGTTCGATGAACTTACGATGATCTGCGGTAAGTGCAGGGAATTTCTTGGCCATCGCTCACTCCACAGTAACGGATTTTGCCAAATTTCGGGGCTGGTCCACGTCTGTGCCTTTGGCCACCGCCGTGTGATAGGCGAGCAATTGGGCCGGGATGGCGTAGAGGATTGGTGCAAGTGCCGGTGCAATTTTCGGCATCGTGATAGATAGCCAAACGCCATCGCTCGCCTCGGCAATTCCGTCGCTGTCGGAAATCAGCACGACCTGTCCCTTGCGTGCCATGACTTCCTGCATGTTCGAAACGGTCTTGTCGAAAAGCGCGTCGCAAGGGGCCATGACCACGACAGGCATATGCTTGTCGATCAGCGCGATTGGGCCGTGTTTCAATTCTCCGGAGGCATAAGCTTCGGCGTGAATGTAGCTGATTTCCTTTAGTTTCAGAGCGCCTTCCAAAGCGAGGGGGTACATCGGGCCGCGACCGAGGAACAGGACATCCCGCGCTTCGCTCAACTGTTGGGCAGCGCGCCGGATGTTTTCGCTTTCATCCAGCGCCGAGCCAAGCACGGCAGGGAGACCGCGCAAGGCGGCAACGTGATCGGCCAGTTCATCCTCGCTTAGCGTACCACGGTCTGCTGCGGCCTTCAGTGCCAGCATCAACAAAACGGTAAGCTGGCAGGTGAACGCCTTGGTCGAGGCCACGCCGATTTCCACCCCGGCATGAATGGGCAGTACGAGATCGCTTTCGCGCGCGATTGAACTCTGCGGCACGTTTACGACCGAGACGATTTTATCGGCCTTGCCGGAAACGTAACGCAGCGCGGCGAGTGTGTCGGCGGTTTCACCTGACTGGCTGACAAAGAGGGCAAGCGTGCCATCGGTGACCGGCGGTTCACGATAGCGGAATTCCGAGGCAATATCGACCTCGACGGGGAGGCGGGCGAGTTGCTCGAACCAGTATTTCGCCGTGAGGCAGGCGTAATAGGCGGTGCCGCAGCCGACCATCGTCATGCGCTGGATCTTGGAAAAATCGATGCTGGGGTCCGGCAGTTCGACCGATCCTCCGCCAGCGGGCAGATAGTGCCCCAGTGCTTCGGCGATCACATGCGGTTGTTCAGAGATTTCCTTTGCCATGAAGTGCTTGTGCCCCGCCTTGTCGATGCGGGCGGAAGCAATCTGGATTTCCTGAATGTCGCGTTCGACCTCTCCGCCATTCAAATCGTAGATTTGCAGCGAATTCCGCGTCACCACGGCACGGTCGCCTTCCTCGAGATAGGTGATCCGATCGGTCAATGGCGAGAGAGCGATAGCGTCCGAGCCCACGAACATCTCGCCCTCACCATGCCCAATGGCGAGTGGGGATCCTTTGCGCGCAGCGATGATGAGATCGTCCTGACCTTCGAACAGAAAGGCGAGCGCAAACGCACCCTGCAGCCGGTCAAGCGTCTTGAACACGGCATCAGTCGGACTGTCACCGCTGCGCATGTATTGCTCGGCCAGCAATGCGACGGTTTCGGTATCCGTTTCGGTGACGAATTTCACCCCGGCTTCGGCCAGCTCACTGCGTAATTCGCGAAAGTTCTCGATGATGCCATTATGGACAACCGCGACTTTGCCAGCCTGATGGGGGTGGGCGTTCGTAACTGTTGGCGCGCCATGGGTTGCCCAGCGGGTGTGACCGATGCCGGACTTACCTGTCAGCGGCTCGTGAACCAGAAGATCGGACAGATTGACGAGTTTGCCAACAGCACGGCGACGGTCAAGCACACCGTCATTCACCGTGGCGATACCGGCACTGTCATATCCGCGATATTCAAGGCGTTTCAGGGCCTCCACGAGGATCGGGGCGGCTTCGTGCTTGCCGAGAACGCCAACAATTCCGCACATTTTTCTTACCCTTTTCCCTGCTGAGCTTTACGCGCCTTTAGCATTTCGAACAATTTGCGCGCAAATCCCGGTTTATTCACCTGACGGGCGCGAGCGACCGCCATTGCCTCTGCCTCGACGTCTTTTGTTATGACCGAACCGGACGCTGTCATCGCACCGTCGCCCAGTGTCACTGGAGCGACCAGCATCGTGTCCGAACCGATAAATGCGTTCGCGCCGATTACGGTGCGATGCTTCATCACGCCGTCGTAGTTGCAGGTGATCGTACCTGCGCCGATATTTGTTTTCTCGCCTATATCGGCATCGCCGATATAGCTCAGATGGTTGATCTTGGCGCCCTCGGCAATGTTTGCCTGCTTGATTTCGACAAAGTTGCCGATGTGAGTGTTCTCGGCAAGTTCTGCGCCGGGGCGGAGCCGTGCAAACGGCCCTATGGTTGCCCCACGGCTGACATGGCAACCTTCTAGGTGCGAAAAAGCGCGGATCGTGACGCCGGATTCGATTGTCACGTCAGGGCCGAAGACAACATTCGGCTCGATCACACTGTCGCGACCGATGACCGTATCATAGGCAAGGTAGACCGTTTCAGGTGCAAGCAGGGTTACCCCATCTTCGAGCAAGGCATTACGCGCTCTTGTCTGGAAAACCGCGTCGGCGGCCGCCAGATCTGCGCGGGAATTCACACCAAGCGTTTCGGCCTCATCACATTTGACAGCCGTAACGCTCAAGCCCCGTACATTCGCATGTTCGACAACATCCGTCAGATAGTATTCTCCCGAGGCATTTTCATTGCCGACTTCGGCGATCAGCTCGAAAAGGGTCTCCGAATTGCAAACCAATAGGCCGCTATTGCAAAGGCTTATGGCGCGCTCTTGATCCGTGGCATCCTTATATTCAACGATCCTCAGGAGAGTGTCATCATCGAGGATAAGCCTGCCGTATCGGGCCGTAATATCAGCGGTGTCAAAGCCCAGAACCACGAGGTCATGATGTTCGCGCGCCTCTGTCATGGCGCTTAGCGTCCCGGCGGTGATGAACGGCGTATCGCCGTAAAGAACGATGATATCGCCAGAAAACCCGGCAAGCGCGTCGCGCGCCTGGTCCACCGCGTGTGCGGTGCCATTCTGCTCATGCTGAAGGACCACAACCGCGTCTTCGTCGATCTCTTGCACCGCCGCGCGAACCTGATCCGCGCCTTGGCCCGCCACGATGACTGTCCGCACCGGATCAATCGCCGCCCCTGCGCGCATCGCATGGGCCAGCATCGGGGCCTGTGCAATCGGATGCAGCACTTTTGGCAGGTCTGAGTTCATCCGCGTCCCTTTTCCGGCGGCGAGGATGACAAGTGCGGTGTCCATGGGTGTTTTCTCTTTGTATTTCGATTCCGACCGTTTTATCCGCTGATTAGCGCGGCGCAAGCCGCGCCGGGATCAATCTAGGTTGCACGTTGCAACAGGTAGAGGCGGATTCACGCCGACAGAAGGGGATTTCATGCGGACGGTCATTTTCGACCTTGATGGAACGCTTGCCGATACGTCGCGCGATTTGATCGCCTCGGCCAATTATTGTTTTCGCGAAATGGGGCTGGGAGACATACTTGATCCGGTCAAGGATGCCGCGATTGCTTTGCGAGGCGGCCGCCGTATGCTGAGCGAAGGTCTCGATCGGCTTACGCTTTTCGATGCGGCGACGGTCGATCAGTATTACCCGATCCTGCTGGAAGCCTATGATCAAGACATCGCCAGCCACACAACGCTTTATCCCGGTGCGATGGATGCAGTCGAAACCCTGCGCCGACTTGGGTATGGAGTCGGCATCTGTACGAACAAGCCCGAAGCTCTGGCAGAGAAGCTGTTGCAGAGTTTAGGTGTGCGTGATGCATTTGCGTCGATGGTCGGTGCCGACACGCTGCCGGTGCGCAAACCCGATCCGGAGCCCCTGCGCGAAGCGGCACGGCGGGCAGGGGGCGACCCGGCACTTTGCGTTCTGATCGGAGATAGCGACACGGACCGGAATACGGCGCGCGCCGCCGGGGTCCCCTCTGTTCTCGTGACCTTTGGTCCGGCGGGCGACGACATGGCTGCGCTGGAACCCGAAGCGCTGCTCCACGACTTTGCCGACCTTGCCGACGTGGTAGGAAATTTGATCGGACGCAACGGAGATGCCGATCAAGCAACGGCATAGAAGTGAGCCAAATTCGTGCCGTCGCGATGCGGTCTCCGACCAACCCTTCAAGGTCACTTGACGCAGGTTTGGCCCAGGCGCAGAAAGAGGCATGAAAGAGATTTTCAAGGGTAGTTTTACCCAGCAAGAACCGATCCCCGAAGCGGCCATCGCAGCCGCCGTGCGCATCATGCAAAGCGGGAGGTTACATCGATACAACGTTGCCGATGGCGAGCTTGGCGAGACAGCGCTTTTAGAGCAGGAGTTCGCGGCATTCACCGGTGCCAAGTATTGCGTGGCCGTTGCTTCGGGGGGCTACGCCATGGCGACCGCGCTTCGAGCGGCCGGTGTCAAACCGGGCGACAGCGTACTGACAAACACCTTCACGCTGGCGCCTGTGCCCGGCGCGATCGCTTCGCTGGGGGCTGTGCCGGTATTCGTTGGCGTGTCCGAGAGCCTTACAATCGATCTTGCCGACCTTGAGTCCAAGGCGGATCAGGCGGATTATCTGCTTCTGTCGCATATGCGTGGCCATATCTGTGACATGGACCGGCTGATGGCGATCTGCGACGGAAACGGTATCGCCGTGATCGAAGATTGCGCTCATACGATGGGGGCGCATTGGCGCGACGTTCCATCCGGGCGTCACGGCCTCGCCGCCGCATATTCCTGCCAGACGTACAAACACATCAATTCGGGCGAAGGCGGGTTCCTCGTGACCGATGACGAAGAACTGGCCGCGCGTGCCATCATCCTGTCCGGGTCCTACATGCTCTACGAACGCCATCTGGCGGCGCCCGCGCCCGAAGTATTCGCGCAAATCAAGTACGAAACGCCGAATGTTTCCGGACGGATGGATAACCTTAGGGCGGCGCTTCTGCGCCCGCAACTGGCGGCGCTGCCCGCACAGGTGCAACGCTGGAACAAGCGCTACAGGACCATTGAGGCGGGTCTGCGCGAAACGCCCGGTCTTACCGTCGTCGAGCGTCCCCCGGAAGAACATTTCGTGGGCTCCTCGATCCAGTTTCTGTTGTCAGACTGGCCGGCGGAAAAGGTCGAGGATGTGGTTTCGCGATGCGCTCAGCGCGGTGTCGAGCTGAAATGGTTTGGTGCGTCTGAGCCGAAGGCGTTCACCTCGCGCTATGACAGCTGGCGATATGCACCTTCAGCGCCTATGCCGGAGAGTGATCGCGTCCTGTCAGCAATACTTGACATGCGCGTGCCGCTGACATTCAGCGAGGAAGATTGTGCGCTCATCGCTCGGATCATCCGGTCAGAGGTAAGCACGGTATTCCAGTCGGAACCGGCCTGAGGCCTCAGTCCGAATTGTAAAGCGGGACAGTCGACATCGACAGCTTGGCGGAGCCGTCGGTCAGTTCAGCTGCGTGAGCAAGGTAAATCAGCGTCTGGTTCTTTTCGTCAAAGATCCGTTTGACGCGCAAGGATTTCAGAATAATCGAGCGGGACGTTCGAAAAACGTCTTCACCGTCCTCGTCGCGGTCGATGTCTCCGATTTTTATCGGTCCGGTCTGCCTGCAAGAAATAGACGCGTTGGAGGGATCCTCGAACCAGTTCCCCTTTGACAGGCGGTCGAACAGCCCGCGGTCGAAATAAGCGATGTGGCAGGTCACACCCTCGACCTTGGGGTCGGCAATGGCTTCGATCATGATGTCATTGCCAACCCAATCCACGCCGACTTCTCCGACCTCCTCGGCCCGGACGGGCCCGGCACAAATCAGCAAGGCGGCGAAAACGGCGCGGATATTAATCATCGGTCAGACTTTCGTTTCAATCAAAAGGTGATCTGACCATGCTCGCCGCCGTCCGGCGTGTCATCCGTTAAATTCGCTTTTGCGACTTCATAGAGGAACGCGGCAGAGCTTTCCGTCAGCCAGACTTCTGCCTTGTGCGGGGTGAACTTGATCAGGCGAACATCCTCGTCTTCACGGCCATCTTCAAACCACGCGGCGGCAAAGGCGTTCCATACCTCGCCCAGCTTTTCGCTGTCGTGCGATATCTCCAGCCGACCTTCCACGTTCGCATAAATGTCTGCCTTGGGATCGGCCACATAAAACGCGGCTTCGGCGCCGCCATGGGCGGCTTTCTCGGGGTCCGTGCCCGCAGCGGTAATGAACCAGATTGCGTTGTCGTCCGCGTCGGCTTGCGGCGCCATTGGAACGGGGCGCTCTCCACTCGCGGTCAGAAGGCCTGCCTGTACATTATCGATCCGTTTCCAGAAGTCGGCTTTGAGATCCGTTGCCATGATTCATTCCTTTCAGCTTTCGATCTTTCCTGACAACGCCGCCACGGCACTCTTGTTCCTTCTGCTTGACCGGCGGAAACCGGAAGCGTAGGATATGAACGAGTGTTCAATAAACCGGGGAGGCGGCGTATGTTCACAGCAGCTATGCAATTCGATCTTGGCGAGGACGTGAACGCGCTGCGCGAAATGGTGCACCGCTGGGCGCAGGATCGGGTGAAACCGATGGCCGCTGAAATCGACCGGTCGAACAATTTCCCTTCCGAGCTGTGGCGCGAAATGGGCGAACTCGGCTTGCTGGGCGTGACTGTGCCCGAGGAATTCGGCGGCGCGGGCATGTCCTACTTGGCACATACCGTCGCCGTGGAAGAAGTCGCACGCGCCAGCGCGTCTGTCTCGTTGTCCTATGGCGCGCATTCGAATTTATGCGTTAACCAGATCAAGCTGAACGGGTCGCAGGAGCAGAAAGAAAAATACCTGCCAAAACTTGTTTCCGGCGAACATGTCGGCGCGCTCGCGATGAGCGAGGCCGGTGCCGGATCGGACGTGGTGTCGATGAAGCTCCACGCGGAAAAACGCAACGATCACTATAGGTTGAACGGCAATAAGTACTGGATCACCAACGGCCCCGACGCGGATACGCTGGTCGTTTACGCCAAGACGGACCCGGATGCGGGGTCCAAAGGCATAACCGCCTTCCTCGTTGAAAAAAGCTTCAAGGGGTTCTCGACCTCGCCGCATTTCGACAAGTTGGGCATGCGTGGGTCGAACACGGCGGAGTTGATCTTTGACGATTGCGAAGTTCCGTTCGAAAACGTGCTCGGGGAAGAGGGCAAGGGCGTAAAGGTATTGATGTCCGGTCTTGACTACGAACGCGTCGTTCTAGCCGGTATCGGAACCGGGATCATGGCCGCCTGTATGGATGAGATCATGCCTTACATGGTCGAACGCAAGCAATTCGGCCAGCCAATCGGAAACTTTCAGCTGATGCAGGGCAAAATCGCCGACATGTACACGGCGATGAACTCCGCCCGCGCCTATGTCTATGAGGTTGCCAAGGCTTGCGACCGCGGCGATGTCACCCGCCAGGATGCAGCAGCTTGTTGTCTCTATGCTTCCGAGGAGGCAATGAAACAGGCCCATCAGGCGGTTCAGGCCCTCGGCGGCGCAGGGTTCCTGAACGACGCGCCGGTCGCCCGTATTTTCCGGGATGCGAAGCTCATGGAAATCGGGGCAGGCACATCGGAAATCCGGCGCATGCTTGTTGGTCGGGAACTCATGTCGGCGATGGCCTGAACGGCATAGGACGCGGGCTGGCCCGGCTCCTCAAAACTTCGGCGTTATGACGCCAGCGATCGGATCGATCTGGAGATCATATGAAACTGCAATCGAAAGCCCTTCCTGCCTCCGATGATTTCAAGGCCAATGTCTCGGCCCATCTGGAGGCGCTGGCCGAGATCCGCGAAGCTGCCTCCAAAGCGGCCGAAGGCGGTGGCGAAAAAGCGCGGGAGCGTCATGTCAGCAGGGGTAAAATGCCGCCGCGCGAGAGGGTTGCCAACCTTCTCGATCCCGGCTCTCCCTTTCTCGAAATCGGGGCAACGGCGGCGCATGGCATGTATGACGATGCGGCCCCGGCGGCAGGTTTGATTGCCGGCGTCGGGCGTATTCATGGTCGCGATATCATGGTCGTCTGTAATGACGCGACGGTAAAGGGCGGCACCTATTACCCGATGTCCGTCAAGAAACACCTGCGCGCCCAGGAAATAGCGGAAACAAATTGCCTGCCTTGTGTTTACCTCGTCGATTCCGGCGGCGCCAACCTCCCAAATCAGGACGAGGTGTTCCCTGACCGAGAGCATTTCGGACGGATCTTCTTCAACCAGGCGAACATGAGCGCAAAGGGCATTCCGCAGATTGCCGTTGTCATGGGCTCCTGCACGGCGGGCGGGGCCTATGTTCCGGCCATGTCCGACGTCACGATCATCGTCAAGGAACAGGGCACGATCTTCCTTGCCGGTCCCCCGCTGGTAAAAGCCGCAATCGGCGAGGTCGTCACCGCCGAAGACCTTGGTGGCGGCGACATCCATACGCGCTTGTCCGGCGTTGCGGATTACTTGGCCGAAGATGATACCCACGCTCTTGCACTGGCCCGGCGCGCAGTTGGCGGCCTGAACCGCAAAGTGATCAGCAACGTCGCCTGGCAACCCTCCGAAGAGCCTGCCTATGATCCCGACGGAATTCTGGGCGTGGTCCCCAAGGATTTGCGCACGCCCTACGACATCCGCGAAGTGATCGCCCGGATCGTCGATGGCTCCCGCTTTGACGAATTCAAATCCCGCTTCGGAGAAACCCTCGTCTGCGGTTTCGCCCATCTCCGCGGTTGCCCGATCGGCATCATTGCCAATAACGGCGTCCTTTTCTCGGAAAGTGCCGCCAAGGGCGCGCATTTCGTCGAACTTTGCAGCCAGCGCGGCATCCCACTGATCTTCCTGCAGAATATCACCGGCTTCATGGTCGGACGCAAATACGAAGCCGAAGGCATCGCCCGTCACGGCGCCAAACTCGTGACCGCCGTTGCAACGACAAAAGTCCCGAAGATTACGATGCTCGTCGGGGGCTCTTACGGCGCGGGCAATTACGGTATGTGTGGCCGCGCCTATGACCCGCGATTCCTCTGGACCTGGCCGAACTCGCGCATCTCGGTCATGGGCGGCGAACAGGCGGCCGGAGTCCTCGCAACCGTCAGGCGCGATTCCATCGAACGCTCGGGTGGGACATGGTCCGAAGCGGAAGAGGCGGAATTCAAGCGCCCTACGCTCGAGATGTTCGCCCGGCAATCGCATCCGCTCTATGCCAGCGCCCGCCTCTGGGATGATGGCATCATCGATCCACGCAAGACCCGCGACGTCCTTGCGCTCTCTCTGTCTGCTACGCTCAACGCTCCGATCAAAGAGACGCGTTTCGGCGTCTTCCGCATGTAGGACCGGTTCATGATCTGCCTTTTCCTCTTGCACGAAATACTCTCGGGGGTCCGGGGGCAGACAGCCCCCGGTCCATCCTGCAGCCTCGAAGGAAAGATCGATGTTTGACACGATTCTGATTGCCAATCGCGGCGAAATCGCCTGCCGGGTCATAGAGACCGCGCGGGGAATGGGCGTCAGATGCGTGGCGGTCTATTCCGACGCGGACGCCGGTTCGCGCCATGTCCAGATGGCCGATCACGCGATACATATCGGCGGCGCAGCTCCGTCTGATAGCTACCTCAAATCCAAGGTGATCATTCGCGCCGCCCTGGAAACCGGCGCGCAGGCGATCCATCCCGGCTATGGGTTTCTGTCCGAAAACCCCGATTTCGTCGAAGCGGTCGAAGCGGCGGGGCTGGTTTTCATCGGCCCGTCGGCGAAAGCGATCCGTGCGATGGGTCTCAAGGACGCGGCAAAGGCGCTGATGGAAAAGGCCGGCGTCCCGGTCGTGCCCGGCTATCATGGCAAAGATCAGGGTGACGCCTTTCTTTCTGAGCGTGCCGACGAAATTGGCTATCCGGTTCTGATCAAGGCGGTCGCTGGCGGTGGCGGTAAAGGCATGCGGCAGGTTGAAAAGCCCGGCGATTTCGCCGCCGCTCTGGAAAGCGCCCGTGGTGAGGCCCGCACCGCTTTCGGAAACACGGATGTCCTGGTAGAGAAATTTGTCGCCAAGCCCCGGCATATCGAAGTTCAGGTCTTTGGTGATGGCAAGCGCGCGGTTCATCTCTTCGAACGGGACTGTTCCCTGCAGCGCCGCCACCAGAAAGTCATCGAGGAGGCCCCGGCACCCGGGATGACCGAGGAAATGCGCTTTGCCATGGGCGAGGCCGCCGTGCGCGCGGCCGAAGCCATTGGTTACAAGGGCGCAGGCACGGTGGAATTCATTGTCGATGCCTCCGAGGGGCTGCGCAGCGACCGCTTTTATTTCATGGAGATGAATACCCGTCTGCAGGTCGAACACCCGGTGACGGAGGCGATTACAGGCGTGGACCTTGTGGAATGGCAGTTGCGGGTTGCCGCCGGAGAGGAGCTCCCGAAACGACAGGATGAACTCGCCATCGACGGGCACGCCTTCGAGGCCCGCCTCTACGCCGAGGACGTGCCGAAGGGATTCCTGCCTGCAACGGGTGAGCTGACCTATCTGGAATTCCCCGCGGATGTCCGCGCCGACAGCGGCGTGCGGGCAGGGGACGTGATCAGCCCTTGGTACGATCCGATGATCGCCAAGGTGATCGTGCATGGGCCGACCCGCGCTATCGCGCTGAAACGCCTTTCACGCGCGCTTGCGGGCACGAAGGTCGGGGGAACCGTCACCAACCTCGCCTTTCTGGGCGCGCTCGCGGGGCACGCGGGATTCGCCAAAGGCGACGTCGATACCGGTTTGATCGGCCGCGACATCGACGCACTCGTCTCTGCGCCTGAACCCGAACCCCGCCATGCGGTAGTGGCAGCAATGGCGGTAACCAATCTGGTCGACTCAAGCTGTGAAAGCGGCTTTTCACTATGGTCACCCTTGTCGCAAACGGTCCGGCTTTTAGGGCAGGGAGAAATCCTGACCCTGAAAGTCGATGCCGAAGGGCAGAACCGTCAGGCCTGGTACGTGGATGGTGCCAAAGTGATCGCTGAACGCATCTCGGGGACGTGGCTGGTGGGCGACCGGGCAATGCCGGATTTCGCCATTGCCGGATCGACGGTTACGGTGTTTGATGGCTACGGGTTCGCTTTTGAAGCGGTCGATCCGTTTGATCGCGTGGCAGGCAGTCATGGCGACGGCAATCTGATCGAAGCGCCGATGCCGGGACTCGTCAAGGCGATCTATGCCGAGACAGGTGCTTCTGTCAGCGAAGGAGATCGGCTGGCGGTTCTCGAAGCGATGAAAATGGAGCATTCACTGCTGGCCGCCCGCGATGGCGTCGTGGCAGAAGTGCTGGCCAAGGCGGGCGATCAGGTCGACAGCGGTGCAGCGCTGGTCCGGCTGGAAGCGTTGGAATGATCAAGATGGCGGTGCGCGGTCGGAGATAATCTGACCTACCGGCCCAGAGAGGGAGAAGCTGACATGACGGGATATGTTGAAATCTTTGAGGTCGGTCCGCGCGACGGTCTGCAGAACGAAAAACGCGAAATTCCGGTTTCGGAAAAAATCGAACTCGTCGATTGTCTGAGCAACGCTGGCTTCAAGCGCATCGAATGCGCCAGTTTCGTGAGCCCCAAGTGGGTGCCGCAGATGGCAGGCAGTGGCGAGGTTCTTCTGGGTATCAAGCGTGCCGATGGTGTGCGATATGCCGCTTTGACGCCCAATATGCGTGGCTACGAGGACGCACTTGCTGCAAAGGCTGACGAAATCGCTGTCTTCGCCTCGGCCAGTGAAGGGTTCAGCCGCGCCAACATCAATGCCAGCATCGAGGAATCGCTCGACCGCTTTGCGCCGATCCTAGAGGCCGCTCGCCATATCGATCTCCCGGTTCGGGGTTATGTATCCTGCGTGACAGACTGCCCGTTCGACGGCCCCACCGCACCGTCGCAGGTGGCTGCGGTTGCGGATCGCCTCTTTGCGATGGGCTGTTACGAGATCTCCCTCGGTGACACACTGGGCAAGGCCACGCCGGACAGTATCGCGCGCATGCTGTTGAAAGTGCGGGATGTCATCCCGGTCGGGCGCCTTGCCGGGCATTTCCACGACACCTCCGGCCGCGCGCTCGCCAATATCGACGCCGCCCTGTCTCTTGGCGTGAGGGTCTTCGACGCGGCCGTTGGCGGGCTCGGCGGCTGTCCTTATGCGCCCGGCGCGGCGGGAAATGTCGCGACCGAGGCTGTCGCGACGCATCTTGAGCGGCTCGGTTACGATACCGGTCTCGACATGGACGTGATCAGCCAAGCGGCCCAGATGGCCCGTTCCATGCGCGGAGAGCAGGAAGCGCATGTTTGAAGAAATTTCACTGACGACGGATGAACGAGGCGTCGCGCATCTGACGCTGGAACGCTCTGAAAAGCACAATGCCATGTCGGCACGCATGATCGCCGAGCTGACCGAGGCCGCCGCAAGCATCGCTGCTGATTCCGCGATCCGGGTTGTCGTGCTCACCGGCGCGGGCAAGACCTTTTGCGCCGGCGGCGACCTCAAATGGATGCAGGAACAAATGGCGGCAGATGGCGACACCCGCTATCGAGAAGCGCGCAAGCTCGCTGACATGCTTTTTGCGATGAACACGCTGCCTCAGCCTGTGATCGGTGCCGTTCAGGGTAACGCCTTTGGTGGGGGTCTCGGTCTGATCAGCGTCTGCGACGTCGTCATTGCGGTGGATCACGCCAAGCTTGGCTTTACCGAAACTAGGCTGGGACTCATCCCGGCGACGATCAGCCCATACTGCCTTGCCCGGATGGGAGAGGCGATGGCGCGTCGTGTTTTCATGTCCGCGCGCATCTTTGACGCGACCGAAGCGATCGACCTTGGCCTGATCTCACGAGTCGTCGCGCCTGACCATCTCGAACAGGCCGTCGAAGCCGAGGTCGTGCCGTATCTTTCCTGTGCGCCAAGCGCCGTGGCCGAATCCAAGCGGCTTGCCCGCTCTTTCGGGCTGACGATCGACGAAGAGGTCATCGACCGCACCATTCGTGCACTGGCCCGGCAATGGGAAACCACCGAAGCGGTCGAGGGAGTCGGCGCATTTTTCCGCAAGGAAAAGGCGCCGTGGATCGTGACGTAGCCGTAAAGACGCGCATTCGCCGCAATGCGGCGCGAAAAGTGTTAATCATTTGAACATATTCCGCTTCTGCGGCGATATGAGCCGCATCAAGAGCGGTCTGGCCCCGTTGACCCTCCCGGAACACAGGGATACACAAGGCCAAGGTCAACATGCCACTTGACGGCGCAACCTTTCAGGGGTGCGTAGCAAAAGGAGCCACTCGTGGAAGAGATGTTGCGGGAATACCTCCCCATTCTGGTGTTTTTGGCTGTCGCAATAGGTCTCGGAGCAATCCTGATCCTCGCGGCGGCTGTTCTGGCGGTCCGTAACCCGGACCCGGAAAAGGTGTCTGCCTACGAATGCGGGTTCAACGCATTCGACGATGCGCGGATGAAGTTCGACGTGCGTTTCTACCTCGTCTCGATTCTCTTCATCATTTTCGATCTTGAGATCGCTTTCCTCTTCCCCTGGGCCGTGTCGTTCAAGGATGTGAGCATGGTCGGTTTCTGGTCGATGATGGTATTCCTCGGCGTGCTGACCATCGGCTTTGCCTATGAATGGAAGAAAGGGGCGCTGGAATGGCAGTAGATAACGATCAGGACGCCCTCGTCACGCGGACACAGGGGCAGGGCGATCAGACCCCGCGCGTGAAATCCGGCCCGTCCAACATGGCGGATGTCCAGCACCAGCCGCCTGTATTCGAAGGCGAAACCGCTGTTCAGAGCCTCAACAAGGATCTTCAGGACAAGGGCTTTATCCTGACCTCGACCGAGGATCTCATCAACTGGGCGCGGACCGGTTCGCTGCACTGGATGACCTTCGGTCTCGCGTGCTGTGCGGTCGAAATGATGCACACCTCGATGCCGCGCTACGACGCCGAACGCTTTGGCATCGCGCCGCGCGCCTCTCCGCGCCAGTCCGACGTGATGATCGTGGCAGGCACGTTGACCAACAAGATGGCACCGGCCCTGCGCAAGGTTTACGACCAGATGCCCGAGCCGCGCTATGTGATCTCGATGGGCTCCTGCGCCAACGGCGGTGGCTATTATCACTATTCCTACTCCGTCGTGCGCGGCTGCGACCGGATCGTGCCCGTCGACATCTATGTGCCTGGCTGCCCGCCGACCGCCGAAGCCCTGCTTTACGGGCTGATGCAGCTGCAACGGAAAATTCGCCGCACGGGGACAATCGTACGATGAGCGATGCACTCAAGGAACTGGGCGAACATATCGAATTGAAGCGCCCGGATTGTGTTCTGTCTTGGGACGTGACCCATGGCGAGCTGAACGTCGATGTGACCCCGGCCAACATCAAGGGCTTTGTCGAGTTCCTGAAATCGGACGCGACTTGCCGTTTCAGTTCGCTGGTGGACATCACCGGTGTCGACTATCCGGAACGCCCCAAGCGGTTCGACGTCGTCTATCACTTCCTCTCGATGTATCAGAACCACCGTATCCGCCTGCGTGTTTCGATCCGCGAAGAAGATCTCGTGCCCTCGATCACCGAGGTTCACCCCTCTGCGGATTGGTTCGAGCGCGAAGTTTATGATATGTTCGGCATCATCTTCTCGGGTCATCCGGATTTGCGCCGCATCCTGACCGACTACGGGTTCCGGGGGCATCCGCTGCGCAAGGATTTCCCGACTACGGGATATACCGAAGTTCGTTATGACGAGACCCAGAAGCGGGTCGTATACGAACCTGTCTCACTGGTGCAGGAATATCGCCAGTTCGATTTCATGAGCCCATGGGAGGGTGCCGAATACATCCTGCCCGGCGATGAGAAAACGGAGGCCAAGTGATGGACGGCTCCAAAGGTTTCGAAGACGCCCTGACCGGCGAACAGAAGATCCGCAATTTCAACATCAACTTCGGCCCGCAACACCCTGCGGCGCACGGGGTTCTCCGGCTTGTTCTCGAGCTTGACGGCGAAATCGTCGAACGCTGCGACCCGCATATCGGCCTGCTGCACCGTGGTACCGAAAAGCTGATGGAATCACGGACCTATCTGCAAAACCTGCCTTACTTCGACCGGCTCGATTACGTTGCGCCGATGAACCAGGAACACGCCTGGTGTCTGGCCATCGAAAAGCTGACCGGCGTTCAGGTTCCGCGCCGCGCCTCGCTGATCCGCGTGCTCTTTTCAGAGATCGGACGCATTCTGAACCACCTGCTGAACGTGACGACGCAGGCGATGGACGTGGGGGCGCTGACGCCGCCGCTCTGGGGGTTTGAGGAACGCGAAGACCTGATGATCTTCTACGAACGGGCATGTGGCGCGCGTCTGCACGCGGCGTATTTCCGTCCCGGCGGGGTCCATCAGGACCTTCCCGATGATCTGATCGACGATATCGAGGCCTGGTCGCACAGGTTCCCAAAACGGCTTGACGATATTGACGGGTTGCTCAGCGAAAACCGCATATTCAAGCAGCGTAACGTCGACATCGGCATCGTTACCGAGGAAGAAATCCAGCAATACGGCTTCTCCGGCGTTATGGTGCGCGGTTCTGGCCTCGCGTGGGACCTGCGGCGTTCGCAGCCCTACGAATGCTACGATGAATTCGACTTCAAAATCCCGGTTGGCAAGAACGGCGACTGCTATGATCGGTATCTCGTCCGTATGGAAGAGATGCGCCAGTCGATAAAGATCATCCAGCAGGCCATCGCAAAGCTGCGCGAAGAGCCAGGCGATGTTTTGGCACGGGGCAAGATCACGCCCCCGTCGCGGACCGATATGAAGACCTCGATGGAATCTCTGATTCATCACTTCAAGCTATATACCGAGGGTTTCCACGTCCCTGCCGGCGAAGTCTACTGCGCGGTCGAAGCCCCCAAAGGCGAATTCGGCGTCTACCTTGTTGCCGATGGCACCAACAAGCCATACCGTGCCAAGCTTCGTGCACCCGGGTTCCTGCATCTGCAGGCGATGGACCACGTGGCCGGCGGGCATCAGCTTGCAGATGTCGCGGCGATCATCGGCACGATGGATATCGTGTTCGGCGAGGTCGACCGCTAATCGATGATGGGGCAACTCACATATATCGCGCTGGCCATTACGGTCATCATTACAGGCTATTACGCGGTCCTCTTTATCCGCGATCCTGAAGCGGCCATGGCACGTGCGACGCACCGGCCAGAGCTGTTGCCGAATGTAATGACCGGTCGATATATCGTCATGTTCCTATTCGCTTTTGGCGTCCTGCTACTGGACAACGCCAAGTTCTCGGCATTTTTCTTTGCCGTCTGCGCCTTTATGGGCCTCTACGATGGCTGGATCTATCGCAGCCGCAATTTGCCGCACTTCAAACACACGATAACCGGGCTGCTGGCCCTTGGTGCCTTTGGCATCTCGATCCTTGCACTGGTTACATCAGGAACCGCTCTCTAATGCTTCGTCGTCTTCATCCTGACCAACCCGACTCTTTCGCCTTCACGCCGGCCAACCAGAAATGGGCCGAAGCGCAGATGACCAAGTATCCCGAAGGCCGTCAGGCTTCGGCGATTATCCCGCTGCTGTGGCGCGCGCAGGAACAAGAAGGTTGGCTGACCCGCCCGGCGATCGAGCATGTGGCTGAAATGCTGGGCCTTGCCTATATCCGCGCGCTTGAGGTTGCCTCGTTCTACTTCATGTTCCAGCTTCAACCGGTTGGTTCTATTGCCAATATCCAAATCTGCGGCACCACGTCCTGCATGATCTGCGGTGCCGAAGACCTGATGGCCGTCTGCAAGGAAAAGATCGCGCCCAAGCCGCATATGCTGTCCGATGACGGCAAGTTCAGCTGGGAAGAGGTCGAGTGCCTCGGGTCATGTGCCAACGCGCCCATGGCCCAGATCGGCAAGGATTATTACGAGGACCTGACCGCCGAACGTCTTGGCGAGATCATCGACGAACTGGCGGCTGGCAAGGTACCGGTTCCGGGCCCACAGAACGGCCGCTATGCCTCCGAACCGCTTTCCGGGCTGGTGACGCTGACCGAATATGACAGCGGTCGGACCCAGTATAATGCCTCGGTGCAACTCGCCGTGGACATCGGCGACACGGTCAAGCGGATTGACGGTACCGAGGTACCGCTCCTGACACCGTGGCGCGACAATCCAAAGGATGGCGGCGCTGCTGCCGAAAACGAGGAACTTGTCGCGCGGAATGAACCACGTCCGGCAGAAGGCGAGCCCGCAGATGCAACCGGCGTGACCGAGCAGGAAGCGCAGGCGGTCGAAAAGGGAAAGCCTAAATCGGCCGAACCTGACGCAAAAGAGACGGATGTAACAGAAGACTCTGCAACCCAATCGAAATCGGCCAAGGCGAAACCCGCCGCTACGCCGGTTGCCGATGACGCGGATCGTCCGGCTTCTCTCGATTCCGCACGTGACGGTCAGCCTGACAATCTCAAAATGATCAAGGGCGTCGGCCCGAAACTCGAAGACCTGCTGCATTCCATGGGCTTTTACCATTTCGACCAGATCGCTAACTGGACGGACAAGGAAATCGCCTGGGTCGATCAGAACCTGCAGGGTTTCAAAGGCCGCGTGACCCGCGATGACTGGGTTGCACAGGCTAAGGAATTGCAGCGTGGGGGCGAGACTGAATTCTCGCGCCGCGCCAAAGAAGACGGCACCTACGAAGACTGAGAAAACTGCGTAAGGGTACAATTCAAGAATGAGCACGGAAACCAGATCGACGACAAAAACGGGTCAGCGCCTTGCGTTGCTGATCGCCGGGATTGGCGTGCTCTGGATCTGCGCCAATTTCGCCGGGTCCATCCTGGGCTGGTCCAACCGGACCCAAGCCCTGTTCGACCTCATGGCGCTGGCCGGTTTCGGTTTTGCGCTCTGGCAGACGTACAATCTCTGGCGCACACGCCGGAATGATAAAGGCTAATGAGATGCTGAAAGACCAGGACCGGATCTTTACCAACCTCTACGGGATGCATGACCGCACGCTGAAAGGCGCGCAGGCGCGGGGTCATTGGGATGGCACGGCCGGCATCCTTGAAAAGGGTCGCGACTGGATCATCCAGCAGATGAAGGACAGCGGCTTGCGCGGACGCGGCGGCGCGGGCTTTCCGACCGGGCTGAAGTGGTCTTTCATGCCCAAGGAAAGCGACGGTCGCCCGGCTTATCTCGTGATCAACGCGGACGAATCGGAACCGGCGACGTGCAAGGACCGCGAAATCATGCGCCACGATCCGCATACGCTGATCGAAGGGGCGCTGGTTGCCTCTTTCGCGATGGGTGCGCATGCCTCCTACATCTATATCCGCGGTGAATACATCCGCGAGCGTGAGGCGCTTCAGGCGGCCATCGACGAAGCCTATGACGCGGGCCTGATCGGCAAGAACGCCTGTAAGTCCGGCTGGGATTTCGACCTGTATCTGGCGCATGGGGCCGGGGCCTATATCTGTGGCGAAGAAACCGCGCTGCTAGAAAGCCTCGAAGGCAAAAAAGGAATGCCGCGGATGAAGCCGCCGTTCCCGGCGGGTGCGGGGCTTTACGGCTGCCCGACCACGGTTAACAACGTGGAATCCATTGCTGTTGTGCCCACCATCCTGCGGCGCGGCCCGGAGTGGTTCAGCTCTTTTGGCCGTCCTAACAACGTGGGCACCAAGCTCTTCGCGCTGACCGGTCACGTGAACAATCCATGTGTATTCGAAGAAGCCATGTCGCTGCCCGTGCGCGAGCTGATCGAAAAACACGGCGGCGGTATTCGCGGCGGCTGGGATAACCTCAAGGCGATCATCCCCGGTGGTGCGTCCTGCCCGGTTCTTCCCAAGGAAGCGCTGGAAGACGCGATCATGGATTTCGACTGGATGCGTGAAAACAAGTCGTCCTTCGGCACCGGCTGCATGATCGTCATGGATCAGAACACCGACGTGATCAAAGCCGTCTGGCGTCTTTCCAAGTTCTTCAAACATGAAAGCTGCGGTCAGTGTACGCCTTGCCGCGAAGGCACCGGCTGGATGATGCGGGTCATGGATCGTCTGGTAACCGGCGATGCCGAGGTCGAGGAAATCGACATGCTGCTCGACGTGACCAAACAGGTCGAGGGTCATACGATCTGTGCGCTCGGCGATGCGGCAGCCTGGCCGATCCAGGGCCTGATCCGGCATTTCCGTAACGAGATCGAAGATCGCATCAAACACAAACGCACCGGGCGCGTCAGCGCTGTCGCGGCAGAGTAAGGGCAGGGCATGCGCAGGCAGTTTTTCATTTCGGTCGGGCTGGTTCTCTTGGCAGGTTGCGGTGGTGGCAGCGCCAATCTGAATGACCCGCGCACGGCCGAACTGATGGCCCTGTCTGCACCGGAGCATTATGCCGTGCGGACAATCGCGCGTGAAATGGTCGGACGCTGCCCCGCGTATTCCTATGATGAGGTTCTGGCTGCTGCGATCACCAATGAACGCGTAAAAAACGGCCAACTGGTTGCGCAGCAGGTCCGGGAAGCCGCTGAGCTGGAAACCGATGTTAAACGCCGGTCGCTGGCCGCGAAATATGGCAGCAGCTACAGCAGGCTGAACACCTGTACGGTGCTCGATGATGAAACGGCACGGCGGACCCCTGTCAGCGTTCTCGTGTACAAGCGGGGCTAAGATGGTGTTCGGGGCTCAAAGCGCTGACCGGATTATCCGCAGAACGGAGGTTCTGGGGAGATGAGGAAATTCCGCTTTGAAGAAGATGGCGATATTGCCGGGGATATCCTCGACAAATATGGCTATGCTGGCGATCTGGCAGAGATCTATGCCTCGAACGAGGGCGCGAGCGTTCACAAGTGGCATCATTATATTCCGCTCTACGACCGGTATTTCTCAAAGTTTCGCGGCACGGCGGTCCGGTTTCTGGAAATCGGCGTCAATCACGGCGGCTCGCTGCAGCTCTGGCGGAAATACTTCGGAAAAGAAGCGAAGATCTTCGGCATCGACATCAACCCGGATTGCGCGCGCTACGACGGACAGTCGGGGCAGGTGCGGATCGGTTCGCAGTCCGATCCCGAATTCTTGTCCGACGTGGTCAATGAAATGGGGGGCGTCGATTTGATTCTCGACGATGGCAGCCACCGGATGAAACATATCGAGGCGTCGCTCATGGCCCTCTATCCCCGGCTCTCACCCGGCGGTGCTTATGTGATCGAAGATCTTCACACCGCCTATTTTCCCAAGTACGGCGGCGGGTACCGGGCAAAAACCAGTTTTTTCAACTTGCTACGGCGCATGGTGGATGACATGCACCACTGGTATCATCGCAAGGGCCTGCGGTTCCCTGCCATGGAGGGTGCTTTCGCGGGATTTCACATTCATGACTCGATGGTCGTCATCGAAAAGGAAAAGGTGCACCGCCCGGTGCATTCGCGGGTGAAGTAGATGCAGGCAATCGAAACGACCGGAGCGCAACAGCGCGGCGCAAGGCGGAAGATTATGAAAACACTGCCTCAAATCGTCAAGCAAACCGGCCGTGGTCTGGTTGTAGCGGCCTTTGCCGTGATCCTGTCCGCATGTGCCCAGGACGATGAAACCCGGCTGGCGTTCCAGGGGGTCTACTTCAAGACCAAGGCCAGCAAGGTCGACGATAACCGTCAGCGCTTCACCGTTTCCGTCAAGAACATGTCTCTCGCCCCGCAAGGCGCGGTCGAGGCCGGCGAATTCGAGGCGACCCGCTATTGCATCACGAACTACGGCACCTCGCGGATCATTTGGTCCGCCGGACCGGACAGACCCCTGCAGCAATTGCCGGTCGTGAACGATACGCTGACATTAGCCGGAGAATGCAATCCGTGAGCAGGTATTTGCATATCACCGGGATCCAAGGCGGTTGTTATTGCCTAACGGAACGATTCTCGTCCGTGGTTTGCCTTTCATACGAAAGGAAAACCCGATGAGAATTGCCAATACCGTTATCGCCGCCGCTCTTGCCTGCACCGTTGCGCTGCCGGTTTCGGCCACTGCGCGACCGGCGCTGCGCGATGTGCCCGAGATCGAAAATACGCTGTTCGCCGTTGCGATTGCCGATGCGATCCGCGACCGCTGCGATGACATCAGCCCGCGTGTGCTGCGCGCGCTGAATACGCTGCGCAAGATCAAGGCCCAGGCTAATGATCTTGGCTACAGCGACGAAGAAATCAGGGCCTATGTCGAATCCGATACCGAAAAGGCCCGGATGCGCGCAAAGGGCGAGAAATTCCTCGCACAGAATGGCGTATCCTATGACAAACCTGAAACCTTCTGCACCTTCGGGCGTGCGGAAATTGCCAAATCCAGCGCGATTGGTGTGCTACTGAGGGCGAAATAGACCATGTCTGACCTCCGCAAGATCAACATTGACGGAACCGAAATCGAAGTCGACGGGGCAATGACCCTGATCCAGGCCTGTGAGCAGGTCGGGGTCGAGATTCCGCGTTTCTGCTACCACGAACGCCTGTCGATCGCCGGTAACTGCCGCATGTGTCTGGTCGAGGTCGTGGGCGGTCCGCCGAAACCCGCCGCTTCCTGCGCGATGCAGGTCCGCGATCTGCGCCCCGGTCCCGAAGGGCAGGCGCCGCAGGTCAAGACGAACTCGCCGATGGTCAAGAAAGCCCGCGAAGGGGTGATGGAGTTTCTCCTGATCAACCACCCGCTCGACTGCCCGATCTGCGACCAGGGCGGCGAATGCGATCTTCAGGATCAGGCGATGGCCTATGGCGTGGACTTCTCGCGTTTCCGCGAAGCCAAGCGTGCCTCGACGGATCTGGATCTTGGTCCGCTGGTCGAAACCCATATGACGCGCTGCATCTCTTGTACGCGCTGCGTTCGCTTCACAACCGAGGTCGCTGGTATTAACCAGATGGGCCAGACCGGTCGCGGCGAAGATGCCGAGATCACGTCCTATCTGGGCGAGACCCTGAACTCGAACATGCAGGGCAATATCATCGACCTCTGCCCGGTCGGGGCGCTTGTCTCCAAGCCTTACGCCTTCACCGCGCGTCCATGGGAACTCAGCAAGACCGAGAGCATCGACGTAATGGACGCGCTTGGCTCGAACATCCGCGTGGATACCAAGGGCCGCGAAGTCATGCGGATCCTGCCGCGCAACCATGACGGCGTGAACGAGGAATGGATTTCTGACAAGACACGCTTTGTCTGGGACGGGCTGCGCCGCCAGCGTCTGGATACACCCTATATCCGCGAAAACGGCAAGCTGCGCAAAGCGGGTTGGGGCGAGGCGCTAGCCGCCGCTGCCGTCGCTATGAAGGGCAAGAAAGTCGCCGGTATCGTTGGCGATCTGGTTTCTGTTGAACCCGCATTTGCGCTGAAGCAGCTGATCGAAGGCATGGGAGGCATTGTCGAATGCCGTACCGACGGGGCGAAACTGCCCGCCGGTAACCGGGGTGCCTACGTCGGTACCGCCGCTGTCGAAGACATCGACATGGCGGAAAGCATCCTGCTGATCGGCACCAACCCGGCAGTCGAAGCGCCGGTGCTCAACGCCCGTATCCGCAAAGCATGGAGCCGGGGTGCCAATGTGGCGCTGGTTGGCGATGCGGCGGACCTGACCTTTGACTACACCCATATGGGCAACGACCGCGCCGCGCTGCAGGAAGTTGTCGACATGGGCGGCTCGGACGAGATCCGGGAGAAAGCCTCGATAGTGATCGTCGGGCAGGGCGCTTTGCAAGAAGCAGACGGTGCGGCCGTTCTCGCCGCGGCGCAAAGCATCGCCGAGGCAACCAATAGCGGTCTTCTCATCCTGCACACGGCAGCCAGCCGGGTCGGGGCGATGGATATCGGTGCCACCTGTGACGGCGGCATGGCCGAGGTGTCCGAGGCCGAGGTCATCTATAACCTTGGCGCGGATGAGGTCGACATCGCCGAAGGCGCGTTTGTCATCTACCAAGGCAGCCACGGCGACCGCGGCGCGCATCGTGCCGACATCATCCTGCCAGGTGCCGCCTATACCGAGGAAACCGGTCTCTTTGTGAATACCGAAGGTCGTCCGCAGCTTGCGCAGCGCGCGGGATTCGCACCGGGTGAAGCCAAGGAAAACTGGGCGATCCTCCGGGCGCTTTCAGGCGAGATCGGCGATGTGCTGCCATTCGACAGCATCGCGCAGCTTCGTCAGGAACTTGTCAAAGCCGTACCGCATCTCGCGAAGGTGGACGAAGTGCCGGAAAACACGGTTGAGAAGCTCAAGGCCGGTGAACTGGGCAAGGCGAGCTTCCGTCCTGCGATCACCGATTTCTACCTGACCAACCCGATCGCACGAGCCAGCGCGCTGATGGCGGAACTTTCCGCAGGCGTCAAAGCACGCGCCCAGCAGATCGCGGCTGAATGATTCGCACCGCGATCATATCGGCGCTGGTCCTGACTGGCTGTGATGCGGGGGCGACCTCGGGCGGATCTGCCTACCGGCCCGTCTATGGTGGTGTCGACACGCGGCTTCTGGATGGTGATCTGGTGCAGTTTGGCGTCGTGATGAAAGGCGCCCGGAACGACAATGATGTGGCGGGGTATGCGGAATGCGCCGCCGCGCAATATGCGCTGATCCGTGGATACGGATTTGCGCGTCATTTGCGCACAAAAGTACAGGAAAAGGGTGGCGTGTGGGCGGCGGATGCTGTTTACACCATCTCGCCATCGCTGCCGCGCGGACTGGAAACCATCGACGCCGAAGTCGTGGTCGAAAACTGTGCGGAAAACGGGATACCGACGGTGTGAGGACTTATGGCTGAATTCTTTACGACAACGGGCACGGGAATCGCGCTGCTGATACTGGGCCAGATCCTTCTGATCGTCGTCCCGCTCTTGGTGGCGCTGGCCTTTCTGATGTATGCCGACCGCAAGATCTGGGCTGCCGTTCAGATGCGCCGTGGCCCCAACGTGGTCGGATTCTACGGCCTGCTGCAAAGCTTTGCGGATTTCGGTAAATACATCCTCAAGGAAATCGTGGTGCCCGCCGGTGCTGACCGCGCGGTGTTCTTCCTTGCGCCGATGATCAGCCTTGTCATGGCGCTCGTTGCCTGGGCGGTGATCCCGTTCAACGATGGCTGGGTGCTGTCGGACATCAACGTGGCGATCCTTTTCGTCTTCGCCGTGTCGTCGCTCGAAGTATACGGCGTCATCATGGGCGGCTGGGCGTCGAACTCCAAATACCCGTTCCTCGGCTCGCTCCGGTCTGCCGCGCAGATGATCTCTTACGAGGTCTCGCTGGGCCTGATCATCATCGGCGTAATTATCTCGACCGGTTCGATGAACTTCAGCGGCATCGTCAACGCGCAGGACGGCAACCTCGGTCTGCTCAACTGGTACTGGCTGCCGCATTTCCCGATGATGATCCTCTTCTTCATCTCGGCGCTGGCCGAAACCAACCGCCCGCCGTTCGATCTTCCCGAAGCGGAATCGGAACTCGTCGCCGGGTATCAGGTGGAATACTCCTCGACCCCCTTCCTTCTCTTCATGATCGGGGAACTGGTTGCCGTCGTGCTGATGTGCGCGCTGATCTCGCTCTTGTTCCTTGGCGGCTGGCTGTCGCCGATCCCCGGCCTTCCTGACGGCATCTTCTGGATGATCGCCAAGATCGGCCTGGTGTTCTTCTTCTTCTCGATGATCAAGGCGATCACGCCGCGCTATCGCTATGACCAGCTGATGCGTCTGGGCTGGAAGGTCTTCCTCCCGTTCAGCCTCGTCTGGGTGGTCTTCGTGGCCTTCGCCGCAAAATTCGACTGGTTCTGGGGCGCCTTCGCGCGCTGGAGCACTGGGAGCTGATATGACCCAAATCGACTATACCCGCGCCGCCAAGTATTTCTTGCTCAGCGACTTCGTCAAAGGTCTCTGGATCGGCATGAAATACTTCGTGGCCCCTAAATCGACGATTAACTACCCGCATGAAAAGGGGCCGCTGTCGCCCCGTTTCCGCGGCGAACACGCACTGCGCCGCTATCCCAACGGGGAAGAACGCTGCATCGCCTGCAAACTCTGCGAAGCGATCTGTCCGGCTCAGGCCATCACCATCGATGCCGAACCACGCGTCGATGGCTCGCGCCGGACAACGCGCTACGACATCGACATGACAAAATGCATCTACTGCGGTTTTTGTCAGGAAGCCTGCCCGGTGGATGCCATCGTCGAAGGTCCGAATTTCGAATTCGCGACCGAGACCCGCGAAGAGCTGTTCTATGACAAGGCCAAACTGCTTGAGAACGGTGAACGCTGGGAAGCTGAAATTGCCCGCAACCTAGAACTGGATGCGCCCTACCGATGAGCGACGCCCGCAACCCCTTTGAAGCGATGATGACGCAGGCGCAGGAAATGGCGCGGGCGCTCAATCCCGCGCTTGAGACCTTCTCGCCCAAGGGGTTCGAGGCGCTGTGGCCGACCATGCCCAAGGAAGCGATGGAATTCTGGTTCGGCAACACGGTGAACAAGGACGGGCTGGATGCCAAGACGCGGCTTCTGCTGACGCTGGCCGGGCTGACTATGCAAGGGGCGCAGGCAGACACAGCCGTGCGCCAGACCGTGCGTCACCTGATCGAAGCCGGAGCGCGCAAGCAGGAAATCGTCGAGACGATCGGTCAGATGTCGGTTTTTGCGGGCATACCCGCGATGACCCGCGCGCTCGATCTTGCGCAAGAGACTATGGGCGAAAACGAGGAACCCGAAACATGAGCGTATTTGCCTTTTACCTGTTTTCGATTAGCGCCATCATCGGCGGCTTTTTCACCGTAACCGCGCGCCAGCCGGTGCATTCGGTGCTCTGGCTGATCCTTGCATTTCTGTCTTCGGCGGGGCTCTTCGTGCTGCTCGGCGCGGAATTCGTCGCGATGCTGCTGGTGATCGTCTATGTGGGCGCGGTCGCCGTGCTCTTCCTTTTCGTTGTCATGATGCTTGATGTGGATTTCGCCGAGCTCAAGGCCGAGATGGCGAAATACATGCCGCTGGCCCTGCTGATTGGCCTCATCATCCTGATGCAGTTCGTTATGGCCTTTGGTGCGTGGGAATCCAATGCCGCCGCCGAAACGATGCGCACGCAGGTGATGCCCGTCGACAAACACAATACGCAGGCGCTTGGCTTGATCCTCTATGACCAGTACTTCCTGCTGTTCCAGCTTGCGGGTCTCATCCTGCTGGTCGCGATGATCGGGGCAATCGTTCTGACCCTGCGCCACCGTCAAGACGTCAAGCGTCAGAACGTGCTGGCCCAGATGTATCGCGATCCGGCCAAGGCGATGGAACTTCGCGACGTCAAACCGGGGCAGGGGCTTTGATCCAGATTGTCCACGATCACCTGGCTTCGGTCGGGGTCGCGGGCTTTGCCGGGCTCTGGGCCGCCAAGGCGGCGCTTAGCTACTCGGCCTTCCGGGTCTGGAAACGCCGCCGCGCGCGGCTCTCCGGCGCGGTCGCGCCCGACAAGGGCAGGCACATCGGGGTGCCGCCGCTGACCTAGCGGCAGACATCCCGGCCCCGGGATGGGCCGAAACATCCCGACATTGTCGGGGGCGAAACAAGACAAGGGCCGGAAAGGCCGACACGGAAAAGAAACCGAGGGACGACATGATCGGACTTGAACATTATCTCACCGTCGCGGCGACGCTGTTCGTCATCGGCATCTTCGGGCTGTTCCTGAACCGCAAGAACGTCATCATCCTGTTGATGAGCATCGAACTGATCCTGCTTTCGGTGAACATCAACTTTGTGGCCTTCTCCTCTTTCCTCGGGGATCTTGTCGGGCAGGTGTTCACGCTCTTCGTGCTGACTGTCGCCGCCGCCGAGGCTGCGATCGGCCTTGCCATCCTTGTCTGTTTCTTCAGAAACCGCGGCACCATCGCCGTCGAAGACGTCAACGTGATGAAGGGCTAACGTCACATGGAAACCATCATCCTCTTCGCCCCGCTTGTTGGCGCACTGATCTGCGGCTTTGGCTGGAAATTCATCGGCGAAACCGCAGCGCAATGGGTTGCCACCGGGCTGCTCTTCCTGGCGGCGCTACTCTCTTGGATCGTGTTCTTCACCTTCGACGGCGTGACCGAGCACATCACCGTGCTGCGTTTTATCGAATCCGGCACGCTGGCGACGGAATGGGCCATCCGGCTCGACCGCCTTACCGCCATCATGCTGATCGTGATCACCACGGTTTCCAGCCTCGTGCACCTCTACAGCTTTGGCTACATGGATCACGACCCCCAGTGGAAAGAGGGAGAGGTCTACAAGCCGCGTTTCTTTGCCTACCTGTCGTTCTTCACCTTCGCGATGCTGGCGCTGGTCACCTCCAACAACCTCGTCCAGATGTTCTTTGGGTGGGAAGGCGTGGGGGTGGCCTCCTACCTGCTGATCGGTTTCTACTATCGCAAGCCCTCGGCCAACGCGGCCGCGATCAAGGCTTTCGTGGTCAACCGTGTCGGTGACTTTGGCTTTTCGCTGGGTATCTTCGCGCTGTTCTTCCTGACCGACAGCATCGATTTCGACGTGATCTTTGGCGAAGCCTCGACGCTCGCCGAAACGCAGGTCTCCTTCCTGTGGACCGAATGGAACGCGGCGAACCTCGTGGCCTTCCTGCTGTTCATTGGCGCGATGGGTAAATCCGCGCAGCTCCTGCTGCACACGTGGCTCCCCGACGCGATGGAAGGCCCGACGCCGGTGTCGGCCCTGATCCACGCCGCAACGATGGTGACCGCGGGCGTGTTCCTCGTCTGCCGTATGTCGCCGATCATGGAATTCGCACCCGAAGCGACCGCCTTCATCACCGTGCTTGGCGCGACCACGGCATTCTTTGCCGCAACGGTTGGCCTCGTGCAGACCGACATCAAGCGCGTGATTGCCTATTCGACCTGTTCGCAGCTTGGCTACATGTTCGTCGCTGCCGGTGTCGGCATGTACTCGGCGGCCATGTTCCACCTGCTGACCCACGCCTTCTTCAAGGCGCTCCTGTTCCTCGGGGCAGGCTCGGTCATCCACGCGATGCACCACGAGCAGGACATGACCAACTATGGCGGTCTGCGCAAAAAGATCCCCTATACTTTCTGGGCGATGATGATCGGCACGCTGGCGATCACCGGTGTCGGCATCCCGCTGACCCATATCGGCTTTGCCGGTTTCCTTTCCAAGGATGCGATTATTGAGAGCGCCTTTGCCGGTGGATCCGACTATGGCTTCTGGCTGCTGGTCGTTGCTGCCTGTTTCACGTCCTTCTATTCGTGGCGCCTTATCTTCCTGACCTTCTACGGCACCCCGCGCGGCGACAAGCATACCCATGATCACGCGCATGAAAGCCCAATGGTCATGCTGATACCGCTCGGTGTCCTGTCGCTTGGCGCGATCTTCTCGGGGATGCTGTGGTATTCCAACTTCTTCGGCCACGCCGATCAGATCGGTAAATTCTACGGAATCCCGATGGCGGCCGAGGCTGCGGCCCACGGCGATGACCATGCGGTGACCGACGAAGCGGGTCACGGCGAGGAAGCGACTGAAGAGGTTCAAGGCGAAGATACCGCACTCGCGGATGCCGCGACCGACGATCACGGCGAGGCGGGCGAGCATCACGCCCAGCTTGGCGGCGAGCCCGGTGACGGTGCGCTCTACTTTGGTCCGGACAACCACGTTCTGGATAATGCCCATGCCGCGCCGATCTGGGTCAAGGTTTCCCCCTTTATCGCGATGCTGCTTGGTCTTGCGGTTGCCTACCTGTTCTACATCGTGAACCCGGAACTGCCCCGTCGTCTGGCCGAAAACCAGCGTCCGCTGTACCTGTTCCTCAAGAACAAGTGGTACTTCGATGAAATCTATGACGCGGTTTTCGTGCGCCCTGTCGTGGGGCTCGGCAAGGTCTTCTGGAAACGCGGTGATGGCAGCATCATCGACGGCTTCCTGAATGGCGTCGCGCTCAATGTCGTACCGTTCTTCACCCGGCTCGCGGGCCGCGCACAGACCGGCTATATCTTTACTTATGCCTTCTGGATGGTGCTCGGCATAGCCGCGCTTGTCACCTGGATGTCGATCGGAGGAGGCAACTGATGGACAACCTTCTTTCCATTGTCACCTTCATCCCTGCGCTCGCGGCCCTGATCCTTGCGATCTTCCTGCGCGGAGAAGACGACGCGGCGCATCGCAATGCCAAGTGGGTGGCGCTTTTTGCAACGACGATCACCTTCCTGATCTCGCTCGGCATCTATTTTGAATTCGATCCCGCTGATCCCGGCTTCCAGTTCGTCGAGCAAAGCGACTGGCTGCTCGGCCTGCAATACAAGATGGGCGTCGACGGGATCTCGGTTCTTTTCGTGATGCTGACCACCTTTGTCATGCCGCTCACCATTCTGGCGAGCTGGGATGTAAAGACCCGCGTCAAGGAATACATGATCGCCTTCCTGCTCTTGGAAACGCTGATGCTCGGCGTGTTCATGGCGCTGGACCTCGTGCTGTTCTACCTGTTCTTCGAAGCCGGTCTTATCCCGATGTTCCTCATCATCGGCATCTGGGGCGGGGCGAACCGCATCTACGCGAGCTTCAAGTTCTTCCTCTACACCTTCCTTGGCTCGGTGCTGATGCTGGTCGCGATGGTTGCAATGTTCTCGGATGCGGGCACCACGGATATCGAAGTTCTGCTGACCCATGAATTTGCCAGCGAAACCTTCAGCCTGATGGGCTTCCAGATCGTCGGCGGCCTGCAGACGCTTCTGTTCCTCGCTTTCTTCGCCTCCTTCGCGGTGAAGATGCCGATGTGGCCGGTCCACACCTGGCTTCCGGACGCGCACGTTCAGGCGCCGACTGCAGGTTCTGTGGTTCTTGCGGCGATCCTGCTCAAGATGGGCGGCTACGGCTTCCTGCGCTTCTCGTTGCCCATGTTCCCGGTCGGGTCGGAAATCCTTTCGCCGCTGGTGCTCTGGATGTCGGCCATCGCGATTGTCTACACCTCGCTTGTCGCGCTGGTGCAGGAGGATATGAAAAAGCTGATCGCCTATTCCTCGGTCGCGCACATGGGTTTCGTGACCATGGGCATCTTCGCGGCCAACCAGCAGGGTGTTGATGGTGCGATCTTCCAGATGCTCTCGCACGGGTTCATCTCGGCCGCGCTCTTCCTCTGCGTCGGCGTGATCTATGACCGGATGCACACCCGCGACATCGACGCCTATGGTGGTCTGGTGAACCGGATGCCTGCCTACGCGCTGGTCTTCATGCTCTTTACCATGGCGAACGTCGGCCTTCCGGGCACCTCGGGCTTCATCGGTGAATTCCTGACGCTGATGGGCACGTTCCAGGTCAACACCTGGGTGGCGGCCGTAGCAACGACTGGTGTGATCTTTTCGGCGGCCTATGCGCTCTGGCTTTATCGCCGGGTCGTCTTTGGCGATCTCATCAAGGAAAGCCTCAAGACGATCTCCGACATGAATTCGCGTGAACGGTTCATCTTTGCGCCGCTGATCGTGATGACGCTGCTTCTCGGCGTCTACCCGTCGCTTATCACCGATATCATCAGCCCGAGTACGGCGGCGCTGGTCGATAGCTATGACAACGCGGTTGCCGCGGCTCAGGCCGCGACGCAGACCGCATCGAACTAAGGGGGCCGGATAGATGATCCAGGCTGATCTGAACACCATCCTGCCGGAAATCATTCTGGCTGTCTTTGCCATGCTCGGGCTGGTTGCTGCGGTCTATACCTCCAAGGACAAGCTCGCCCCCGTGCTTGTCTGGGTGACCGGCATCCTTATGGTCCTGCTGGCGATCTGGATCGGTGCTGCCGGCGGCGTCGACAAGATTGCCTTTAACGGCATGTTCATCGATGACGGTTTCTCGCGTTTCGCCAAGATCGCGATCCTGCTGTCCGCCGCCTGCGTTCTGGTGATGAGCCAGGAATACATGAAGCGTCGCGGCCTGCTGCGGTTCGAATATCCGCTGCTCGTTGCACTTTCAGTTGTGGGCATGATGGTCATGGTTTCCGCCGGAGACCTGATGTCGCTCTACATGGGGCTCGAGTTGCAATCGCTCGCGCTCTACGTGGTAGCCTCGCTGCGGCGCGACAGCGCCAAGTCGACCGAGGCAGGCCTCAAGTATTTCGTGCTGGGTGCCCTGTCGTCCGGTCTGCTGCTCTACGGTGCGTCGCTGACCTATGGCTACGCAGGTACCACGCTGTTCTCGGGCATCATCCAGACGGCGATCCATGGCGAGGTTTCGGTTGGTCTGCTCTTTGGCCTGATCTTCCTGATTTCCGGTCTGGCCTTCAAGGTTTCGGCCGTGCCCTTCCACATGTGGACGCCCGACGTTTACGAAGGCGCGCCGACCCCGGTCACCGCGTTTTTCGCGACCGCGCCCAAAGTGGCGGCGCTGGGTCTTTTCGCCCGGCTTCTGCATGACGCTTTCGGTGCCGCCGTCAGCGACTGGCAACAGGTGATCGCGCTGCTCTCCGTCGCCTCGATGTTCCTCGGCAGCGTTGCCGCCATCGGTCAGCGCGACATCAAGCGCCTGATGGCCTATTCCTCGATCACCCACATGGGATTTGCCCTGATGGGCCTTGCCGCGGGCACTGTGTTCGGTGTGCAGGCAATGCTGATCTACGTGGCGATTTACATCACCATGAACGTCGGTACATTTGCCTTCATCCTCTCGATGGAACGCGACGGGCAGCCGGTCACGGATATCAATGCGCTGAACCTGTATTCCAAGCGTGAACCGGGCCGGGCGCTGGCGATGCTGGTACTCCTCTTCTCGCTGGCCGGTGTGCCGCCGATGCTCGGCTTCTTCGGCAAGTTCTATGTTCTGCGGGCCGCTTATGACGGCGGGCTGGCATGGCTCGCCGTGGCCGGTGTGGTCGCCTCCGTGATCGGTGCTTTCTACTATCTGCGCATCGTCTACTACATGTACTTCGGCGAAGAAGGGTCCGAGCTGGAAACCAACCGCTCGCCCGTGCTCTGGGTCTTCCTCATGGCTTCGGCTGTCATCATGCTGCTGGGCGTGGTCAACATGTTCGGCGTCGAAGGCGCGGCCGCGGCAGCGGCAGCAACGCTTGTTAACTGATCCACGCCGGGGGCCTGTCTGTAATGGAGGCCCCCGATGACCGACTGGCCGGACGGCTATGGCCGTCGCATCCTCGAAACCGTCGACTCCACACTTAGCGAAGGGGCCCGGATCGCACCGGGCCTGACCGGGCCGGAGTGGATCCTTGGCTTGCACCAGACCGCTGCCCGGGGACGGCGAGGTCGGCATTGGGCCCATCCCAAAGGCAACTTTGCCGCGACGCTCGTCATCCGACCAGCCGGTGGGCCGGAACAGGCTGCCCTGCGCAGTTTCGTGACCTCCCTCGCGCTTTTCGATGCCTGCGTCACTGTCACCGGCCGCGCCGAGGGCTTTTCGCTGAAATGGCCCAATGACGTTTTGCTGAACGGCGGCAAACTCGCCGGTATCCTTCTGGAAAGCACCGGCGCACCGGGGCAGGGCAACTACCTCGCCATAGGGATCGGGGTGAACCTTGCCGATGCGCCCCGCCCGGAAGACGTGGAACCCGGTGCCGTGCGGCCCGTGTCGCTGCTCTCGGAAACCGGGGCATCGGTCACACCCGAAGACTTCCTGACCTATCTGGCCGTCGCCTATGACCGCTATGAAACCCAGTTCACCACCTACGGTTTCGAACCGATCCGGCAGGCCTGGCTTGCCTACGCGGCCCGTATCGGTGAGCGCATCACGGCACGGCTGAGCAATTCGGAAACCACCGGCATCTTTGAAACGGTGGACGGGCGGGGCAATCTTGTCTTACAGACGGACAATGGCCGTGTCAGCCTGCCTGCGGCCGAGATCTTTTTCTGAACAGGAGCCTCTGGCCCATGTTGTTGGCGATTGACTGTGGCAACACGAATACCGTTTTTTCCATCTGGGACGGCGAGAAATTTCTCTGTACCCTGCGGACCTCGACGCACCATGCGCGTACGGCAGATGCCTATTTCACGTGGTTCTCGACGCTGATCAAGCACTACGGAATCGAGCCGGACATTACCGATGTTATTATCTCTTCGACCGTGCCGCGCGTCGTGTTCAACCTGCGCGTCTTTGCCGACCGTTTCTTCAACTGTCGCCCGCTGGTCGTTGGCAAGCCGGAATGCCGGCTGCCCCACGCGCCTCGCGTCGATGAAGGCACGCAGGTCGGGCCCGACCGGCTGGTGAACACTGCCGGTGCGTTCGACCGGCACGGTGGCGATCTGATCGTTGTCGATTTCGGCACCGCCACGACCTTTGACGTGGTCGCGAGCGACGGTGCCTATGTCGGCGGAGTCATTGCCCCGGGCGTCAACCTCAGCCTCGAAGCGCTCCACATGGCTGCTGCCGCCCTGCCGCATGTCGATATCGCCAAGCCACAGGCCGTGGTCGGTACGAATACGGTTGCATGTATGCAGTCGGGCGTGTTTTGGGGGTATGTCGGTCTTGTCCGCGAGATTTGCAGTAGAATCCGCGCTGAACGAGACACGGACATGAAAATTATAGCGACAGGTGGTCTTGCGCCCCTGTTCCAGCAAAGCGAAGTGCTGTTCGATTTCTTCGAAGAAGACCTGACAATGCACGGCCTGACCGTGATCCACGCCTATAACAAGGATAAAACCTGAAACGATGAGCAGTGAAAGACTGATCTACCTGCCCCTCGGTGGGGCGGGCGAAATTGGTATGAACGCCTATGTCTACGGCTATGGCGCACCGGACAAGGAACGCCTGATCCTTGTCGATCTTGGCGTGACCTTCCCCGACATGGACGGCACACCGGGTGTCGACCTGATCATGCCCGACATGACCTGGCTCAAGGAACGCGCCGACCGGCTCGACGGGATATTCATCACCCACGCACATGAAGACCATATCGGCGCGGTGGCACATTTCTACCAAGCGCTTGGCGCGCCGGTCTATGCGCGCCCCTTCACCGCCAATATCGCGCGACGCAAGATGGATGAATTCGGCCATCCCGAAGACGCGGTGCATACGGTGTCCGCATGGCCCGAACAGATCAAGCTCGGGCCTTTTGCCGTAAGCTTCCTGCCGATCTCGCATTCCATCCCTGAATCCGCGTCGCTCGTGATCGACACGCCGGAAGGTCGGGTGATTCATTCGGGCGATTTCAAACTGGACGCCACGCCGGTCGTGGGCGAGGCCTTTGATCCCGATTTATGGGCCAAGGTCTGCAAGGACGGGGTGCGGGCGCTGATCTGCGACAGCACGAACGTCTTCTCGCCGCTTGCCGGGCGCTCGGAAATCACCGTCGGTCCCGAGATCGAGAACCTCGTCAGTCAAGCGGAAGGTATGGTCGTGGCCACGACTTTTGCCAGCAACGTCGCCCGCGTCAAAACGCTGGCCGAGGCCGGTGCCCGCGCCGGACGATCCATCGTTCTGCTGGGCCGCGCCATGCGCCGGATGGTCGAAGCCGCTGTCGAAACCGGCGTTCTGCATGATTTTCCGAGTGTCGTCTCGCCAGAGGCGGCGCAGGATATTCCGCGCGAGAACCTGATGCTGCTTGTGACGGGCAGCCAGGGCGAACGTCGGGCCGCCAGCGCGCAACTGGCCCGCGGCAAATATCTAGGGCTCGAGATGAAAGAGGGCGATCTCTTTCTGTTTTCCTCGAAGACGATCCCGGGCAATGAGCGCGGCGTAATCCGGATCATCAACGCCTTCTCGGAAAAAGGCGTGGATGTGGTCGATGATTCATCCGGTCTTTACCATGTCTCCGGCCACGCGAACCGGCCCGATCTCGAACGGCTGCACGCGCTGGTCAAGCCGCAGATCCTGATCCCCATGCATGGCGAACACCGCCACTTGCGCGAACATGCGCGCATCGCGTCGGACTCGGGTATGCAGTCCATGGTTGTCGTGAATGGCATGATGATGGACCTGTCGGGCAATGAGCTGCGCGTCGCCGAGTATATCGAGACCGGGCGCACCTATCTGGACGGATCGGTCCAGATCGGCGCGATGGACGGGGTCGTGCGCGACAGGATCCGCATGGCGCTGAACGGTCATGTGACCGTGACTCTGATCCTCGACGAAGAAGACGAGCTGCTGGGCGACCCGTGGTGCGAGATCAGGGGCCTGCCGGAAACCGGATCCTCGCGCGCGCCACTGGTCGAGGTGATGGAAGAAGACCTCAGCCAGATGCTGGGCCGTGCCAAGCCAAAGACCCTGCGCGACGATGATGCGTTGGAGGAGGCGCTGCGCCGCGCGGTCCGTCAGACTGCCCAGAGCGAGATCGGAAAGAAGCCGGAAGTGACGATTGTCATCAGCCGTCTCGGGTAAATCCTTCCAGTGTCCGCCCCAGCGATTGGGCGGGCATCCTGTTTGTTTTAATCGGTGCCTTTGTCCGGCTGGTCGATTTTGAATGGAAGAAGGGGGCTCTGCCCCCGCCGCCCTTTGGGCGTCTCCCCCGGGATTATTTCAGACCCAAAGAAGAGGATTGGCGGCGGCCTGCAACCTTTCCTGACGAGAGGCGTTGGGGGGAGAAGCCGGGCGATGACGTCCGGCAGAATTGGAGGTAGCCATGATCAAGAAACACGGATCGGCAAAATGGTCGGGTGGTCTTAAGGACGGCAAGGGCCATGTCTCGACCGAGACAGGCGTGCTCAGCGACCAGCCCTACGGGTTCAAAACACGTTTTGAAGGTGAGAAGGGGACCAATCCCGAAGAGCTGCTTGGGGCTGCCCATGCGAGCTGTTTCTCGATGGCCCTGAGCATGATCCTCGGGCAGAGCGATCTTGTTGCCGACAGCATCGAGACCCGGGCGACGGTTTCGCTTGAGGAGAAGGACGGCGGATTCGCCATTACGGCCGTGCATCTGGATGTGACCGCCAGCGTGCCCGGTGCTTCCGACGAAGATTTTCAGAAGGCGGCCGAAACCGCCAAGGAGAACTGTCCGTTGTCGAAAGTGCTGAACGCCGATATCACGATGGATGCCAAGCTGGGTTGATCCACGCGAAATCGTCAGTTCAATGATTACCGCAGGGGCGTTTGCCGCCCTTGCGGTTTTTCGTATCAGCCAGCGCGCCGCTCTTCGAAGCTGAGCGCGATAAAGCTGGGCATGTGATCGCCCATGCCAACAACCTTGCCCGACGAGCCGCGTTCGCTGTCGGATTTGCCGGTCTTGCCGCGCGAGGATTTGCGCGGGGGCTCCGCAGGCTCTGCCGCAGGAGCTTCGGCCGGCTCTTGTCGCGGCGCGTCGGTTTTGGCGGCGCGGCGAGAGGAGGAGCGGCTGTGTTTTTTCGGTGCAGTATCTTCAGCTTTGTCGGTTTCGGCCTCGGTATTCGTGGTCGCGACCGGATTGTCGATACGCGGAATCTGCTTTTGCACTAGCGCTTCGATATCGGCGAGGTTCTTTTCGTCACGCGGCACGCAGATCATCATCGCGGCACCGTCGCGCCCGGCGCGACCGGTACGGCCGATGCGGTGCACGTAATCCTCGGCATGCGAGGGGACGTCGAAGTTGAAGACATGGCTGACGCTTGGCACATCGAGACCGCGAGCGGCGACATCCGAGGCGACGAGGATCTTGAGCTCGCCATTGCGGAAACCTTCGAGGGTCCGGGTCCGTTGCGACTGGTCCAGATCGCCGTGGATCGGGGCGGCGTCATAGCCGTATTTCTTGAGCGATTTCGCGACGATATCCACATCCATCTTGCGGTTGCAGAAGATGATCGCGTTGGTCAGTTTCTCACCCTCGGCGTCGATCATCGCGCGCAGGACGCGGCGCTTTTCGCTGGCCTCGCGGTCTTTGCGCGAACCTTTGAACATGACCACGCCCTGGGTGATGTTTTCACCGGTTGTGGCCTGCCGGGCGACTTCGACACGGGCCGGGGCGGAGAGGAAGGTGTTGGTGATCCGCTCGATCTCGGAGGCCATCGTGGCCGAGAAGAACAGGGTCTGGCGAGTAAAGGGTGTCAGGCCGAAAATGCGTTCGATATCGGGGATAAAGCCCATGTCGAGCATCCGGTCGGCTTCGTCCACCACCATGATCTTGACGTCGGACAGGATCAGCTTGCCGCGTTCGAAATGGTCGAGCAGACGGCCCGGTGTGGCGATCAGCACGTCCACGCCCTTGTCGATCAGCTTGTCCTGTTCGTTGAACGAGACACCGCCGATCAGCAGCGCCTTGGTCAGCTTGACGTGCTTGGCATAGACGTCGAAGTTCTCGGCGACCTGCGCGGCGAGTTCACGGGTCGGGCAGAGCACGAGGCTGCGGGGCATGCGCGCGCGGGCGCGGCCACGGGCCAGCAGGGTGATCAGCGGCAGGGTGAAACTCGCCGTCTTGCCGGTGCCGGTCTGGGCGATCCCAAGCACGTCCTGCCCTTCGAGAGCGGGGGGAATGGCGCCAGCCTGGATCGGAGTCGGGGTTTCGTACCCGGCTTCTTCGATCGCCTTGAGCACCTTGGGATTCAGTTTGAGGTCAGAAAATTTTGTCATTTGTATCCGCTGTTTGCGGACACTTTCTTGGCCCGCACCTATGGTCGGAGCCGGACCCGTACGGTCCTGTGCTAGTGCACACGATGGCTCTTGTCGCTGCCATTAACAAAATCGTGCGTGATCGTCAAACCGACAATGGATTTCTGCTATTTTACAGGGGCATTGGCGGCTGTTCGGAAACAATCTGGCTCAATTATCACGGTCAGCGACGCAATCCTTCCATGTCGGGAAGTGTTTGTTGATAGTCCCCGCGAGGTCAAGCGGGCGGTGCAGCAGCAGATCGTGGCCCGAAAGCCGGTCGCGCAGCGACGGTGTATCGGCGCAGACCTCGTCATAGAAACGGCGGAGGCCGGATATACCTTCCTCTTCTTCAAGCAAGGTAAACAGCTCGTGCAGCGTGGCGCCACCAAGGGTGCGGGGCTGGGCGGGGCTTAGCTCGGCACGGTAAGAGCCTTTTTCGATGCGGTAGCGATAGGCCGTCAGCCAGTCCTCCCAATCGCCAACGTGGCAGTGCAGCAAGTCAACGTCGGAAAGTTCGGTGCCATCGGCGGGCGCTGCATCGATAAAGGCGCGGTGAATGCGCAATACCACGTTGTCGAGGCCGGTCCGGACAAAGATCTTGCCCACGACATGGCTGAGGAAGCCGCCTTTCACATAAGCGCCGAATTCCGGATAGAGCGCGGCGACTGTTGCGTCTCTATTACCGTCATTGGGGAGGAAGGCCTTGAAATGGCTGGAACTTCCACCGAGGGACTCCGCAGGGCGGACCCGCGCCACGTCCTGGGGCCTTGGCACGGCGGCGAGCGCATTCGCCATGTCATCGGCTGGCCAGAGGAATTCGTCGACATCGATATGGGCAAGCCAGTCAACCTCGGGCTTGCGCTGGTAGGCATGGGTCGCATTGCGGGACTGGCGGACCTGATGCTTGGCCGGACGCTGGATGCCGCGTCTTTTCCAGTATTGCGCGTCGCATTGGATGACGCGGATCTTGGGGTGCTCGGCCAGAAACGGTTCGGCCTCGGGGCAGGGGGTGTCGAGATAGAGGTATAGCCGATGGCAGCCCAGCTCGAGGTGATGCGCGGCAAAGCCGAGGATCGCTGACGCGTCGGCCTTTACAGTTGAAACGAGGCCCCATCGGGGCCCCGCATCCGGTGTTTGCTCAGGTCTTCCAGTCAGGTCACTGGCCTTTAGAAGATGAAGTCATCGGCGCCGATATCGGCAATGTCCATGTCTTGCAGCAGAATGGTGCTCTTGCCGCTTTTCAGAAGGACACCATCGTCATGATCCTTGATCGTGAGGTCGTCAAAGTTGTCGACGCCCCATTTCTTCAAGACGATCATGTCATTGCCGTCTTGGAAATCTTCGATCACGTCACGACCGGTCGCTTTCTTGAAGACGAACTTGTCGTTACCGCCGCCGCCTTTCAGGTCGTCTTTGCCTTTGCCGCCGATCAGAACGTCGTCACCGCCGCCGCCTGCCAGGGAATCGTTACCCTTGCCACCGACCAGCTTGTCCTTGCCGCCATTGCCATAGAGCGAATCCGCGCCGCCGTTACCGACGACCTTGTCATTGCCCTTGCTTCCCTTGATGACGTCGTCACCCTTGCTGCCGAACAGCTTGTCGTCTCCGCCACGGCCGATGATCTTGTCATCTCCGGCGAGACCCTTGAACTTGTCGTTTCCGCCCGTGCCCTTCATCAGGTCGTCGCCGAGCGAAGCGGAGGTGCGGTCAAAGACGACCTTGAGGGTCAGAACATCGCCGGACACCAGGGAAATCCCTTCGCCGTCATTGATGTAATTGATGACGATCTCATCGTCGGTCCACTCGATCATGGAGTTGTCCCATGGTCCCGTGGTTTGCTTGGAGAGAATCTTTACCTTTTGGAAATCCTGCACCGTATTGCCGACATCGCTCAGGATCTCGGCGTTATGCGTTGCCGTCTGGCCCTGCGCATCCTTGTTCGCCGCGAGCGCGTCCTGGGTATATGTGATCTCGATCTTGTTCTTCGAGATGTCCCAGACTTCGTCGATTCCGTTTTCTTCGATGAATTCGAAATCTTCGGTTCCAGGGCCCGGTGTCACCTCGTAAGGTCCGAAAAAGACGTTGTCCCGTGTTGGGAATACGGTCGTCCATTCCAGAGTGCTACCAATCAAACTCATATTCTCGTTCCCGTTTACAAAAGCAAATGTGGCAACACCATGGCAGCACGCGAGGGTTGTTGCAATCGCTTGCTTGCCTCCTGCAAGTGTCTTTGGAAACGATCAGACCATCATTTCCTTGGTCGCCGTCAGGTTGATGTCGGGGTAGTCACGCTCGACCCTGTCGATGTCCCATTGCAGGCGTGTGAGGTAAACCGTGTCGCCATCATTGTCGGTGGCGATATGCTGCTTGTTCGCATTGGTAAACTTTTCAATGGCTTGCTTGTCACCGTTCACCCACCGCGCAGAGGTGAACTGCGACGGTTCAAAGCGTACCGGCAGGCCGTATTCCATCTCGATCCGGCTGGCGAGCACTTCGAATTGCAGGGCTCCGACGACGCCAACAATAAATCCCGACCCGATCGAGGGCTTGAACACTTTTGCGGCACCTTCCTCGGCAAACTGCATCAGCGCCTTTTCCAGATGCTTTGCCTTCATCGGGTCGCCCGCGCGCACGCCCTGCAAAAGTTCGGGGGCGAAGGACGGGATACCTGTAACACGAAGATCTTCACCTTCGGTTAACGTGTCGCCGATGCGAAGCTGGCCGTGGTTGGGGATGCCGATGATGTCGCCGGCCCATGCTTCTTCGGCCAGTTCACGGTCGGAAGCGAGAAACATTACCGGGTTCGAAATTGCCATCGGCTTTTTTGACCGCACATGGGTCAGCTTCATGCCGCGTTTGAAATGTCCCGATGCCATGCGGACAAAGGCGACGCGGTCGCGGTGCTTGGGGTCCATATTGGCCTGCACTTTGAAGACAAAGCCCGAGACCTTGGTCTCATCCGCGCTTACGGCGCGCGGTTCTGCCGGTCGCACC
>JAAEZD010000063.1:0-7104 GCA_018223035.1 Paracoccaceae bacterium | reverse complement strand
TTCTGAACATCGACGGTGGGCAGCAATTGTGGGGGGATCCATGGCCAACGGGGCGGCCGGACTACTTCCGGATTACCTGATGATGGCCGTGAACCTTAGGGGGACAACGGGATCTAGATGACGACAAAGACTAAAACAGCAATCGGAGCCGATGATGGGGCGATACTGGAGTGCAGCGGGGTCGAACGACGGTTCGGCGGCATCGTCGCTGTCACCGGTGTGGACCTTGTTATCCGGCAAGGGGAAATCTTTGGACTTGTCGGTCCGAATGGCAGCGGCAAGACAACACTGACGAACGCAATTACCGGATTTTATCCGCCAAACGAGGGCAAAGTCCGGCTGGCAGGAAAAGACATCACGGGCACAGCGCCTCACAAGGTTGCCAAGCTTGGGGTTGCCAGGACGTTCCAAAATCTTGCCCTGTTCAACGGGATGAGCGTTCTGGACAACATCCTGCTCGGGCGGCACATCCACATGAGCCCAGGCGTTTTGCGTACGGCGCTATATTGGTGGGCAGCACAGCGTGAAGAAATCGAGAACCGTAAAATCGTCGAGGAGGTGATCGAGTTTCTGCAACTCGAGAGCATCCGGCATGAGTTGGTCGATGGTCTTCCGATCGGGTTGAAAAAACGGGTCGAGCTGGCGCGGGCATTGGTGGCCGAGCCACAAATGCTGATTCTCGATGAACCGATGGCCGGCATGAACCAGGAAGAGAAAGGGTATATGTCCCGTTTCATTCTGGATGCCCGTGCCGAACGCGGCGTCAGCGTTCTGCTGATCGAACACCATATGGATGTCATCACCGGCATTTGTGATCGGATGCTGGCACTGAATTACGGTGAAATGATCGCCAGTGGCATCCCCAAGGAGGTTGTGAAGGACCCGCGGGTCATCGAGGCATATATCGGAGGGTCGCATGACTGATTTTACGAAGAACCGGTCTTCAGGCGGCGAAACGATTGGTGCACTTCTGGCGAAGAACGCGTCGCTCCACGGAAAGGATATCGCCCGTCGCGAAAAAGAGCGTGGGATATGGAAAGAAACCACCTGGGCGGAATACGCCCAAGAGGTGGTGGCCTGTGCGGCTGGGCTTGAAAAAATCGGCGTGAAGCCTGGCAAAGCAGTGCTTGTTCTGGGCGATAACCGTGCGCGGCTCTATGGCGGCATGCTGGCTGTTTCGTTGCTTGGTGCCTATGCAATGCCTGCCTATCCCGGCGCGACGCTCGAAGAACTCCGGCACTTTCTTGGCGAAGTGGAGATCGTCGCGGCTATTGCGGAAGATCAGGAACAGGTTGACAAGATCCTGGAACTGAAGGACGCCGGCGCCGAGGGCATCGACCACATCATTTATGATGAAGCGCGCGGTCTTGGCTTCTACGAGGTTGAAGGGCTGATGTCCTGGGATCACCTGATCGAAGTTGGTCAGCACGATCTGAACGAAACCCCGGGCCTGCGTGAGGAACTGCTTAGTCGTGCGAAGCCGGAAGATCCGGCCATTTTTCTGCACTCCTCCGGAACGACGGGCGCGCCGAAGGGCATCGTACTGAGTCAGAAGAACGTTCTTGCTGCTGCTCGGAATGGACATGCGGCGGGTGCCTTCGACGAAAATGAGGAGATCCTCGCGTACTTGCCGATGGCCTGGGTGGGAGACTACGCCATAACCGTTGCCGCGGCACTCCTTTGGCGTTTCACCGTGAATGTGCCTGAGCGCCAGGAAACGGTCGTGCGCGACATGCGCGAGATCGCTCCGACCTTCTATCTGGCGGCGCCGAGAAGCTGGGACCAAATGCTGACGACAATCCAGGTGGGTATCGAGAATTCGACCCCTTTCAAGAAATGGCTGTATCATTTCTTCATGGATCGGGCCATCGCCGCTGAGACACGCAAGCTGAACGGAAAAAGCGGTGGTATATTGGAGCCTTTGGGCCGACTTTTGGGTGAGGCAATTGTTTTCGGTCCGATCAAGGACCAGTTCGGAATGAGCCGCCTCAAGAACGCGTTCACCGGCGGCGAAGCGATCGGCGAAGACACCTTTGTTTTCTACCGAGCCTTGGGAATCAAATTGCGCCAACTCTACGGCCAAACCGAAAACAGCGCGATCAATGCAATTCAGTCTCCGGGTGAAGTGCGCCTTCATACGGTTGGCAAACCCGCGCCCGGCGTCGAGGTGACCATCGCCGAGGACGGGGAGATCTTGGTACGCTCGGACAGCGTATTCGAAGGGTACTTCAACAAACCCGAAGCGACCGCCGAAGCCCTTGAGGGCGGGTGGCTGCATACAGGTGATGCCGGGTATTTGGAGGAAGATGGACACCTGGTTGTTCTGGGGCGCGTCTCCGAGGTCATGCATACGGCCGGAGGCGAGCGGTTTGTGCCAAACTACATCGAGAACCGGTTGAAATTCAGCCCTTATATTAAGGATGCTGCCGTAATCGGCGCCGGGCTTGACGAATTGACGGCTATGGTCTGCGTGGATTTCGAAGCCGTTGGCCACTGGGCAGAGGTGAACGGCGTGCCCTATGTGTCTTATGCCGATCTTTCTCAGCGTGAAGAGGTCGTGACGTTGCTTCGCGAGGCCTTCCAACGGGTCAACAAGGCCGTCACCGAACCATTGCGCCTGCAACGCTTTGTCAGTCTGCCGAAAGAATTCGACCCGGACGATGGCGAAATCACGCGAACCCGAAAACTGCGGCGGAAGGTCGTTCAGGAACGCTATGCCGACGTGATCGCAGCGCTCTACGACGGTTCAAAAGAGGTCCATGTAAGCGCGCAGGTGACTTACGAGACCGGGGAAGTAGGGAAGGTCGAAAGAAGCCTTCCCATCAGGGAGGTATAAATGGACTGGGTCTTTCTATCAGAGCTTGCGATCAACGGAGCCTTGACGGGTCTGCTGTACTCGCTATTCGCCATCGGCCTTGTGCTGATTTACAAGGCATCTTCGGTGCCCAATCTGGCGCAGGGCGGGTTGACCATGGTCGGGGCCTATGTGGTCCTGGCGCTGGCACGCGACGTGGGTTTACCCTTGTGGCTGGCCATCCCTCTGGCTGCGGTTGTCATGTTCGGCCTTGGGTTCGGCATTGAGCGTGTTGCTCTGCGCCGTCTCGCAGGTCGGCCGGTTGTCATGATCTTGATGCTGACACTCGGCCTCGACATTTTCCTGCGGGGTACAACGCTTGCGATCTGGGGCGGGACGTCGCGTTCGATGGAATTGGGCGTCAGCTATGATCCGCTGTTCCTGGGCGACATATTCATCAGCCGCATCCATCTGGTTGGTGCCGGTGTTGCGCTCGTCTTGTTTGTCGCCTTCATGCTGTTTTTCCGAACCCGGACCGGGATCAAGTTGCGGGCGATCGCGGATGATTACATGGCTTCGTGGTCGGTCGGCATCTCGGTTGAACGCGGAGTTGGCTTTTCTTGGGCGCTGGCATCCGTTGTTGCCGTCGCCGCAGGCGTTATATGGGGCGAGATTCAGGGTGTCGATCAGGCGCTGTCGCTGTTGCTTCTCAAAGGTCTGACGGTTGCCGTTCTCGGTGGTCTCGACAGTATCCTTGGCGCCGTGATCGCGGGCATCATCCTGGGCGTCGTCGAAAACGTTGGCGCTGATTTCCTCGATCCGCTTGTCGGAGGCGGAAGCCGTGAGCTTATCGTCGCTGCCGTGCTCATTCTTACGGTCATGATCCGTCCGCACGGGCTGTTCGGTCGTCACGACATCGAAAGGGTGTAAGGAATGTTTTACGGACTTTCCGGCGTCCATCACGCCAACTACGTTTCGGATAGCCGAATCTTCAAGGTACCTGCTGACAGGAATCTGGCTGCATTTATCTTCCTGATCGGCATTGCCGCGCCATTCATCATACCTTCGCTTTACCTGAACAGTTACATGCTTCCGTGGCTGATCTGGACGGCGGCCGCTTTGGGGCTGAACCTGGTGACAGGTTGGGCGGGGCAGCTTCACCTGGGCTACGCCGCGGTCATGGCGGTCGGCGCCTATTCGGCGATCCATGCCGCGCGTTTCGGGGTGCCGTGGGAATTCGCGCTGATCATCGGCGGGTTGACGTCATCCGTGATCGGCAGCCTGTTTGCTTTTGCCGCTTTGCGGGTCAAGGGACTGTACCTCGCCCTTACCACTCTTGCGATGCAATTTGTGATGGACTGGGTTCTGACCCACTCTCCGGCGATCTCGGGGGGCTCACACGCGTCGCTCCAGTCACCGACATTGGCGCTGCTCGGGCAAGAGATTACCACTGACACCGGCTTTTACTATGTTGCCTTTGGTTGGTGCGTGTTGGTGACGATGTTCATGCTCAACCTCAAACGCACGGGGTTTGGTCGCGCCCTGGTCGCTGTACGGGAAAAAGACTTTGCAGCCGCGATCCTAGGTGTGAACAGTTTCTACTACAAAATTCTGGCATTTGCGACTTCGTCGTTCATCGCAGGCGTCAGCGGTGCGTTGCTTGTTGCCACCTTTTTCTTTCTCGCCGCACCCGAGCAATTCTCGGTTGCCGTTTCGATCCAGGTTCTTGCGATGGTGATTGTTGGCGGCCTTGGCAGCATTATCGGTTCCTATTTCGGTGTTGCCCTGATCCTTCTTGTTCCGGGTATCGTGAACGGTCTCGTCGTCACGCTGAGTGACGGGCTTGGCATGCAGATCGATGTTGAAACACTCGCTCACATCCCGAACGCAGTCTATGGCGCACTGATCGTCATTATCCTTCTGATTGAACCACTCGGTTTGGGCAAACTCTACGGCAACATCAGAGACTATCTGATGGTCTGGCCCTTCGATCAGTTCAAGAAATAGGGAAATGTCGATGCAAGAAAAAGTTGAAGCCCAGAACATTCTATCCATGAACAGCGTCGAAGTTCTGTACGACAATGTGATGCTGGCGGTCAAAGGTGTTTCGGTCCAAGTCCCTATAGGCGAGATGATCGCACTATTGGGATCTAACGGAGCGGGGAAAAGCACCACGTTGAAAGCGATCAGCGGTCTTTTGAAGGCTGAGCGCGGACGCATCAGCCGAGGTGAGATAACGTTCCAGGGAGCGGACATTACCGAAGCGCTCGCGCAAAAACGCGTCGAGATGGGCATCTGTCATGTCATCGAAGGGCGACGAGTCTTCGAACACCTGACCCCCGACGAGAACCTGACCGCCGCCGCGCCGCACGGGATGTCCCGATCAACGCTGAATGCGGAAAAGGACAAGATCTACGGATATTTTCCGCGGCTTGCCGAACGCAAAAATTCGCAAGCAGGCTATTTGTCGGGTGGTGAGCAACAGATGCTTGCCATTGGGCGGGCCCTCGTGACCCAGCCGAAGCTGTTGATGCTTGACGAGCCAAGTCTCGGGCTTGCTCCGTTCCTGGTCGAGGAAATCTTCGGCATACTGCAAAAGATCAATAAGGATGAGGGCCTGTCCGTACTACTGGTGGAACAGAACGCCTTGGCGGCTCTGGAAATCGTGTCGCAAGGGTACCTTATCGAGAACGGCCGCGTCGTTATGCACGGCACCGCCGAGGCGCTCAAATCTAACTCCGACATTCAGGAGTTCTATCTAGGCGGCGGAGAGACCGATTTTCACAACGTCAAGCACTACAGCCGACGCAAACGTTGGCTGAGCTAACGTACTATTCGGAAACTGTTCAGGGAGGAACAAATGAAGAAACTTACCAAAGCGTTGGCCGTATTATCAATGTTCGGCGGAGCAATGTTTGGCACCCAGACGCTGGCCGAGCCATTCAAGATCGGCATCTGCTACGATCTCAGCAAAGCCTATACCTTTGCCACGCCGCAGGTTTCGCAGGCCGCGATGGACCTTGCCAAGCTCATCAACATGAAGGGCGGCATCGGTGGGGAACCGGTCGAAGTCATCGTGCGTGACCACGGGAACGAACCGCAGCGCGGAATCGAGTGCTACTCCAAGCTCAGCCGCGAGGGCGTCTTTGTCTTCGATACCCTGTCCACTCCGGTCTCTCTGGCTATCCTGCCGCGGGCCATGGAAGACGAGCGTATCCTGATGCAGTCGCTTGTCGGCCGAGGCGATGCCGTCGACGGCACCGTTTTCGAATGGGTCTATCCGGTCGGACCGACCTATTGGGGACAGGCGGCCAATGATGTTGCCTACATAAAGCAATTGCATGATGGCGACTTGTCGGACGTGAAGGTGGGGTTTGTGTATTTCGATTATCCTTTCGGACAGGAGCCGATCGAGATCCTGGAAACCTTGTCCGAAAAAGAGGGTTTCGAGCTTGAGCTTTACCCTGTGCCACTGCCTGGCAGCGACCAGGCCGGAGTGTGGTCCAAGGTGCGCCGCGACAAGCCCGATCATGTAATCGTCTGGATGTTGGGCGGTGCGCATGTGGTCGCGTCGAAGGAGATGCAGCGCAATCGCATTCCGATGGACAAGTACATCTCGGTCAACTGGTTGAACGAAGTCGATATCGCCAACATCGGTAAAGAGGCCGCCAAGGGTATCAAGCGCGGTACCAATGTCGTGGGCGGTCAGGATATTGCCCTGTATCAGGAAATCATGGCCGAGCTTTATGACAAGGGCGAGGGGTCCGGCCCGATCGAGAAGACGCAGGACGTTTTCTACAACACCGGTCTGGCGATGTATTCAATCATGTTCGAAGCCGCGCGCAGGGCGGCAGAACAGGAAGGCCTTCCGATAACCGCGGAGTCCTACAAAGCCGGACTGGAATCTCTTGAGGGATACGACGCGAACGGGTTGATGGCCCCCATTACGGTGACGGCCGAAGATCATGGCGGCGGCGGTAAGACCCGGATCGAGATGTGGGACGGGGAGACTTGGGTGCCGCAAACCGACTGGATCTCTGAGTACACGGACGTCGTGTGGGACGTGGTGAAAGAAAGTTCCTCAAAATACGAGCAGTGAATGACCAATAGCAGGAAGGGCGACGCTACGCGGGGCGGCAGCGGCGTTTATAAGACAGTATCACCGCCCCAAACCAAACCAACGGGAGAGAGAACATGAAAGTCACACAGCAAATTAAGGCAGTGGTCCTTGCTGCTGCGCTGGCAACAAGCGCGACTGTGGCCTCAGCGCAGGACAAGGAGCCGATCCGCTTCGGACTCTGCTTCGACCT
>JAAEZD010000062.1:0-7340 GCA_018223035.1 Paracoccaceae bacterium | reverse complement strand
GGTTTTGCAGGCTTATGTGTCAATGACGTATAGCATGCGCACTGGAAGGGCAAGTCGGCGACGGTTGCAAGGGCCCGGCTGTATGCCCTTTCGACATTGCCAAGTTGATCGCGTTGTCCTTCTCGGATAGCGCGGCACCATGACCATACCGACCTCATTTCCGCGACTGAAGGGCTTCCGTTTTCCTCGCGAAATCATCGCCTATGCGGTGTGGGTATACCATAGGTTTGCTCTCAGCACGGCGGATGTCGAGGATCTCCTGGCGGAGCGTGGCATCATCGTCAGTCGTGAAGCGGTTCGTCTCTGGGTGAATCGTTTCGGATCTCAGTTCGCGGTTTGTATCCGACGCGATCGTCCCCGGCCGCACGACAAATGGCATATGGACGAAGTGGTCGTCCCGATCAACGGCGTGAAACATTGGCTGTGGCGTGCAATAGATGGCAATGGAGATGTGCTCGATATTCTGATCCAGCCTCGCCGCAATGGCAAAGCCGCAAAGCGTTTCTTCAGCCGACTGGTTGCTGCCTATGGCGAACCGCGCGTCGTGATCACGGACAAGTTGCGCAGCTATACCAAACCGATCAAGGCCGTCACGCCGGGCGCCGACCATCGGGCGCACAAGGGGCTCAACAACCGGATCGAAGGGTCACACCGGCCGACGCGAAAGCGGGAAAAAATGATGGGTCGGTTCAAGTCACCGCGCAAAGCGCAACGATTTCTCGTCGCCCACGATCAAATCAATACGATCTTTCGTCCCCGCCGCTATCGCCTTTCCACTCTCTCCTACCGCCATGCCAGAGCCGACGCCTTCAAACTGTGGGAAGGTTATGCTGCCGAAATATCGGCCTGATTGCGCGGTCTCACGCTTAATCCAATGCACGGCAGATCACTTGGCAATGCCCCCAGGAGCCATACCAACTGTTATGGCGCTTCGCGGCAGTCTGGTTGCAGATCACCTTGATGAGGTAGCCATCTGAGAGCAGATCGCGCAGTCCATCATCGGTGATCACATTCGGTGTTGCGCCGTCCAACTGCTATTCCTTTTCACTTATGCCGACACGTATCGGGATTGGAGCGGACGCGAGCTTTTGCCTGATCTTCCGGGTCGCAAGCGTCGTCGCTCAGTTTCGCGATGCCATACGAGACATCCTCGAAGCTCGCAACGCGGCCGGGGTTAAAGTCGTCGGAGACAGATGCGCGTGTCTTCGTCTTGGCATTTCATCTTCTTCAGCCTGTCAGATCGCTTTCTGCTTGAGGCCTCTGGTGACTCGACCGAGGAACTGAACACGGGCCGGTGTCGCCTTGCGACCGGTCGCGGTATGTATCGAAAGATCAGGTGTACTGTGTAAGGATCGCTTCGGCAATCTTGGCTGTCGGCTGTTCACCCACCTTCCGTCGCGACCGCTGCACTTCTCCCGATGTCTGAGTTGCATGACATGCTGGTCGCAGCTGTCGTCCCGGCCACAAAGGTTGTCGCCGATCTTTTTCCCCTGACCCTGCGGGTCATTCCTCGCGGATCAAAAAGACCGGCGCCTGCCCCTCTCCGCTGCGCTCTGCCTTCGGTGTGGCCGGGCCTTGGCCAGCAGCAAGGTGACCATCATTGCAACGCAAACAAGGAGAAGAGCAATGACCATGAACTGCATCAAATTCACCAGCGCCGACATCGAAACCGCCAAGGGCGTCGGCTCCATCTCGACCCTGACTTTTGATCTCGACATCACGGTCGAACCCGTCGCAAGTGCGAACCCGATGGCCCCCACGCACCGCGTCCTCGGTCGCTCCCCGCGCGGCAAGCTGGTCGAGTGCGGCGGCATCTGGAAGAAGCAGAACAAGGAGACCGGCGCGGACTACTACACGCTGACCATCCGCGACCACGGCTTCAACGCCAACCTCGGCAAGGCCGCGAACCAGGACGATCTGCCCCTGCAGGCCGTCATCCCCTGGGGCCCGAAAGACGCCGCGTGATCTGAAGAGTTGGGTCCGACATCGTTCGGGCCCAGCACCCGCAAGTCGATCTTGAACGCGTTCAAGATTAGATCGTTTTGCACCTCGCAGCCTCTAATCATGCGCCTGAGTTCAGGTAGGCGCGTGGTATCTTCCAATTGCGCCCATAATAGTGCTACTATGAGTGGCGAAACGAGTCGAACTCGGAATCAACCGAAGTCGGGGCAGCGATATGAGCGGAAGTCTAGAACAGTTTTTGACCGACCTGTCACGAGGTCTGGAGCGCACAATGGTCGCCGTCAACAAAGAGTTGACGCTGCGCCATCGTATCAAGCGCACATGGTCGATGCGACAGTGTGCTCGCTTCTTGAACGTCAGCATCCAATATTTGACCAAGTTTGCGAATAGCAACGACGACTTTCCAAAGGGTGAGTACGTTGGGCGCGAGCGTGTCTTCAACCTTCATGAGCTGATGCATATGCGCGCTTTGATGGCGGCGTCTGCAAAGCGTCCTTTTGACTATCTTGCGTGGCGCAAGCCCGGCGATCCGCTTCCAGTCATTTCATTTGCCAGCCAAAAGGGCGGGACGGCCAAGAGCCTTAGCGCTGCACATTTCGCACAGTACCTGAGCCTTCACTACGGAATGCGCGTTGGCGTGATGGATGCTGACCCGCAGAGCACGATCACACTTTACTTTGTAGGCGGTGAGGGCTTGTCTCAAATGCCTACTGAAGAAACGCCATCGATGGTGGACTTCGCGGGCCTCTTCCAGTCTGAGGAGGCGCCTTACACGGATCACTCTGCGGAGATGCTGGATAGCTTCTTTTTGAAGACTTCTTGGCCGGGGCTTCGATTGGTTCCAGCGCACGGAGAGACCTCTGAGGGCGAAATTCAGATCGCCCGCTTGGTTCGCGAAGCTCCTGCAGGGAAGAGTTTCTACCGCTACCTTCGGGACGCGATTGATCGCTGGAAAGAGGCGCGCCCTCCGGCAACAGCTCCCAATGAACTTGTTACGGATGGAAAGGTCGATCCTGTCCGTCTTGAGCGGGCGCTGAACGAAACGCTGGATTGCATCATCATTGACTATCAACCGGCGCTGACGCTTTTCCAGCTCAACAATGTGATAGCCTCTTCATCCCTCGTCATTCCTCAGACCATGAAGGGGTTCGACATCGCAACACTGTCGACCTTTGTCACCGGCCTGCTCGGCATGCTGCAGCACATCCTAGCACATGAGCGTATCGATATTGGCTCGGGTGCCAACATGCTTTTGCCAACCATTGTGCAGCGTTCCAACGGTCAGGACCTCAACCACATCGGCAATCTTCTCGAGCACTGCCCCACGGAGATCTTGCCCGTGTTCTATCTTCGGTCAGACGCGATTTCGAACGCTTCAGACGTTTATCAGTCGGTCTACGAATATGAGCCTGACACGCCTGGCAAACGAAAAGGTATCAACAGATTTATCGAGAACGCAGACGCGGTAAACGATGCAATCGTCAGCCGTCTGTGGCCAGGCCTCGAACGTGGTTATGCGAATGCTTGGATGGACACGTTCTATGATGACGATGACGGGGAGACCGCAGCATGAAGCGAACTATCCCGAGGTCGCTGGTTACGAAAGCTTTGAACCAATCAGCTGAGCCGAGTGGCAATGACGATGAGGCAAAGGTCGACACTGCACCGTCTTCTACTACTGCAGCTTTCAAGGGAGCGGGCAGTGCATGGAAGGCCGGCGCACTTGCCCAATCGCAGGCAGCGGTAGAGCAGGGTCGTGCGCAGCTCGTCGAAGACATTCTGAACGGCCGTCACGAGCTTCAGATTTCACCGGAACAAGTGGAGGATCCGCTAGGTTCAGATCGTCGTGATGACTGGCTGGCACAAGAGGCCTTTCAAACACTTCTTAAGAGCATTCAAATCAACGGCCAAGACACGCCCATCCTTGTTTGGCCAGAGGATCCGCATTGGAAGCCTGACCCGTTGAACCCGACTGACGTCGCGGATGCTCGCTTTATCATGCTGACCGGCAGACGTCGTCATGCTGCAGCGAAGACCTTGGGGCTCAAGCTACGAGCCATCTTGGCGCCCCCAGATAAGCGAGGCGCGGAGGACTCGCAGTTCGAGATGCTGTTCCTTCGTTTCCGGGAAAACGAGGAAAGGGAAAACCTTAGCGCTTTCGAGCGCCTACTGGCTATTGGAGAGATGTACGAGACACTTCGTGCGTCTGGTGAGAAGACGACTGCGGTGGCGTTTGCTACGCGTATTGGTGTTCACGAGAGTATCGTGTCGCGCGCTCGCGCAGTTTTCGGGGCCCGAGATCAAATCTTGAACGCGTTCAAGAACGCTTACGACATGAGCTTCCAGGATCTGCAAAAAGCGCTGGCCAGCCTTGAGGACAAGCCGAAGAAGCAAGTCAGAAAGCCCGCTCAGAAGATCACCGCAAAGCGCAAGGTAGGCGGTCGTAATCTCTCGCTTACGTCAGCGAACGGCAATCTCTCGATCAAAGCCGCAAGCGTACCGCTGAGCCAAGCGAAGCTTGAGGAGCTGAGCGATCTGATCGCAGACTTCTTGGCAAAGAATAAGGAGGTTCCACCGACGGGCTAAAGCCTGAACACCGGTGCATCTCCATACATTGAGGCAACGAGCAAGAAGGAAGAATGTGATCTAAAGGCAAAAGAAAAGCCCCCAAGCTGAGGGCCTGAGAGCTGATCTTATTGGTTTGGTCGCCTTGAAGATAAGTCTCTCTCGAATCACTGTCAACGACGAACGCTTCAGAGCGAACGGCTTTCTTTTGCCTCCACATAACTGGAGGTGAGAAACAGGCATGAAACATACAGGTTGGCGCAAGCCGACACCGGGTCTTGGCATCGCAGAGCAGCTTGCCCAAGCCGGTGAACAGAGAGCTGTACCCAAAACTCGGGCGTTCGTCGCCGTGAAGCGTGTAGGAGCCTACATCGGCCTCAAGGCCGGCGACATGATGCTCCTCGACACGCTCGGGGCGTTTACCCAAGCCCAGGACTGGGAGGAGGGGCAGCGCCCGATCGTCTGGGCGTCGAACGCCTATCTGATGGAGCAGACCGGGTTCTCGCTCTCCGCGCTCAAGCGCCATGCACGGCGCCTGGCCGAGATCGGCGTGATTTCCTTCCAGGACAGCCCGAACGGAAAGCGTTGGGGCCGCAGGGACGCCGAGGGGCGCATTGTCGAGGCCTACGGCTTCGATCTGTCGCCGCTCTCAGCTCGCGTCGAGGAATTCGAGGAGCTGCATACCGAGCTGCAGGCCGAGCGCGAGCTTTGCCAGCGCCTGAAGCGACAGATCACGGTGGCACGTCGGATGATCCGCGCGCGAATTGAGGCTGCCGTCAGCAGCGCTCTGTGCGGGCCGTGGACGCGGTTCACGGGGCTCTTCGAAGAGCTTCTGGACCGGCTTCCCAGCCGTCATGAAGCTTCCGAGCAGCTTGCTCGGCTGCTGACGTGGTTCAGGGAACTCCAAGAGCGTGTCGAGGCCGCCTATCTCAAGGCGACGGAGGTTGTCCTGCCTGTGGAAAACACGCCGGAAACCAACGAACAAGTTTCTAAGAAGACTCGAAGAATGAACCCCAGGGAGGTCATTTCTGACCCTCATATACTAATTACAAACCAACTTAACCCTGTAACCTGTAATTCCTCCGAAAAAGAGGAAGTCGAGGCCGTGGTACCCAATGCTCAGCCCGAAGATCAGGTTGATAGGGAGCTGGAAGATTGGGTTGCCGCGGTGCGCAAGAAGCGCGCAGCGCTGGATCTGCCGACTGTGATGCAGGCCTGTCCCGAATTCGCATCTTGGGCGCGCAATATGGGCGGGTTCCTGAAGGATTGGGGCGATTTGCACCGAGTTGCCGGGCAGCTCAGGCCGATGATCGGGGTGTCGGAGCATGCCTGGAATGTGGCGCAAGGCCGCTTGGGAAAACAGGTGGCGACGGCGGCGCTGGCGTTGGTCTTCGAGAAGCATTGTGCAGGCGAAGTTTCCTCGCCGGGTGGCTATCTGCGCGGCATGGTCGAAAAGGCCGGGGCAGGGGAACTGCATCTTGAGCGCAGCTTCTATGGCAGGCTCAGCGGGCAGGCGGCGTGATACAGCATTTCCAGTTTTTATTGTCAGTGAAGATCGGTTTTTCGCTTACGAGCCGTAGGCGAGAGGCAGCGAAAACCGATGCATCTGGAACTGGAAATGCTCTTGGGCAGGGTATCAGAGACCGGCGGCCTTGGTCAGGTTCATGCGGAAACGATCGCGACGCCGCTGATAGCGCCGGGTCATCTCGGCCGAGGCGTGGCCCAGGTGTTTCTGGACATAGCGCTCGTCGACTTCAGCTGAACTGGCAAGACCGGCGCGCAGGGAATGGCCGGAAAACATCGCAAGCCGCTCCTTATCGGGAAGTTCGGAACGGATGCCAGCGTCCAGGACCGTGCGCTTGATCAGCCTTGCGACATGTTTGTCATTCAACCGCTTTTCCCGCGCGCGCTTGCCATCCCGCGAGATCCCGACAAACACAGGTCCGAAGTCGATTTTCGCGAAGTGCAACCATTGCTCAAGGGCATGGACGGGGCAGGTCTGGTCTTTGGAACCGCGGCCAATCTCAACCTCGCGCCACCCGGTCTTCGCATCGAGGGTCAGCAGAGCACCTTCTTCCATGATCTCGAACCAGCCCCCAGACTCCGGCGTGTCGTCCTTGTGAACGTCAAGGCTGACGATTTCCGAACGCCTGAGGCCGCCAGCATAGCCGAGCAGTAGGATTGCCCGATCTCGGAGCCCGCGCAGATCGTAGGGCAGGGTGGCCACCATCGCGAGGATGTCCTCCGCCAAGATCGCTTCCTTCTGTACCGGCGGGCGCGCGTGCTTGCGCTTGATCCCGGCCAGCACCGTCGCGATGTGGCGGTTTTTGCGATCGAGGGTGAAACCGCGCTGTGCATAGTTCCAGGCGAGGCCTGACAGGCGGCGGTCTATGGTCGAAACCGAGAGGGATCGCTTCGCCGACTTCGATGGGGAGAGGCTCGACCCGGACGCAAGGTCGGCCAGATAAAGCCCGATCATTTCGGGGGAAGGGGGTAGGGGCTCTGCCCCTTTCATCCGGCACCAGCGGGCGAAGTGGGCCCAGTCCTTCGCATAGGCCTTCAGCGTGTTCTCAGAGGCTGCGGCGCGCGCATAGTCGCGGGCGGTGTCAACCAGACGATCGAGCCTGCCGGATCCGGCCACATGGTCGGGCAGGGCGATGGGTTCGCTTCTTTCCCGCTTCCTCTCGTCGAGTCTTTCATCTTCGGATAAAGCCGGCCTTGATGAGATCGATTTTCCGTCCGTTGGATTCATCTTATCTGTCGGTCTGCCGGAATTTCTGAGACTGCGTTCCATTTATTTTCAATAGCTTGCC
>JAAEZD010000061.1:0-7568 GCA_018223035.1 Paracoccaceae bacterium | reverse complement strand
CCTGGGAAGAGGAGGGCATGGTGCCCCGCGACGTGCTGCGCCGGATGGGTGATCTCGGCGTTCTGGGGATGCGCTATGACGAACAGTATGGCGGCGCGGGGCTGGACGTGATGTCCAGCGTGGTTTTGGCCGAAGAGGTCGGGCGATCCACCTTCGGCGGATTCTCGGCCACGGTTCTGGTCCACACCGACATGGCGTCGCCGCATCTGGAAAACGCCGGCACGCCCGAACAGAAGGCGCGGTGGATGCCGTCGATCACCTCTGGCGAAATGATCACCGCCGTCGCCGTGACCGAGCCGGGCGCGGGCTCGGACGTGGCCGGCATGCGCACCCGCGCGGTGCGGGACGGGTCGGATTGGGTGCTGAACGGCACCAAGATGTTCATCACCAACGGCGTGCATGGCGATCTCTACTTTGTCGGTGCCAAGACCGATCCCGATGCCAAGGGGTCGCGCGGGATCACCATATTTGCGGTCGAAAAAGGCACGCCGGGCTTTTCGGTCGGACGGGCGTTGAACAAGACCGGCTGGCTGTGCTCGGACACTGCCGAACTGATCTTCGAAGATGTCCGCATCCCGGCCGAAAACGTTCTGGGCGAGGTCAACCGCGGCTTCTATTCGGTAATGAAGAACTTCCAGAACGAACGCATTGTGCTGGGTGCGATGGCATGTGCCGAAGCGCAAACCGCGCTCGACATGACCGTGGATTATGTCAAGCAGCGCAAAGCCTTTGGCGGCGTTCTGTGGGACAAGCAGGCCGTGCGCCAACGGCTGGCCGACTGCCAGACGCGGATCGCGGCAGGACGTCAGCTGGTCTATCACGCCGCCAGTCTGGATGCCGCGGGCGGTGACTGCGTGAAAGAGGTCTCGATGGTCAAAGCCTATTGCGGCGAACTGGTGAACAGCGTACTTTATGACTGCGTCCAGTTTCACGGCGGCATGGGTTATATGCGCGAAACACCGGTGGAACGCATGTCACGCGATGCCCGTGTGCAGGCCATCGGCGGCGGGGCGAGCGAAGTCATGTTGGAAGAAGTCGCCAAGCGCATGTGAGCTTACTATCCAAAAAAAATAACAATCTTCAGAAACAAGGACGAAAAAGATGAATCTGGAAACCACTCAAAGCCAATCAGTCGCAAGACTGACCCGAGAAATCTCGATAATACTCGTCGGCACAATTCTTTTGGCACTATCCGCCAAAATCGTGGTGCCGTTCTACCCGGTTCCCATGTCTACACAAACCCTGGTTGTCTTGGGTCTGGGCCTTTTCCTGGGGCCGGTGCGCAGTAGTCTTGTTGTTGTGGCATACCTTTTTGAAGGTCTGCTTGGCCTGCCGGTCTTCGCAGGCACGCCTCCGGCGCCGGCCGGACTGGCGTATATTGCGGGTCCCACAGGCGGATACCTGGTAGGCTTCGCACTTGCAGCGGCCGCTGCCGGATGGATTGTTCAAGCACTGCAAGGACTTTGGCCTTCATTCAGAGCATCTGTCGCGGTCTTTTTGGGTTCGATAGTCATGTATTGCGCAGGGCTGCTCTGGTTGGGTGGCTTTGTCGGCTATGGCGAAAAGTTGCTGAACGCCGGTCTTTATCCGTTCCTTCTCGGGGATCTGACGAAGGCGACAATTGCTGTAGTTCTGTATACAGCTTACCATAATCGCCGCGCTGTGTGACTGCCAGCCCAAGACCGTATCAGACTGTTTCAGTCTGATACGGTCTTAGTCCAATATAAGTTGAAATGGTCCGATGCCAGATTTGGCAGGCACCGGACGCCAGCCTGAGGTTTCCGGCGCCATGCGAGAGCAATGCGCAAAACTGTGCGAACCAAATTGTTCGCAATCAATACCTGGTCGCACACAATGAAAAGAAGCAGCATGTTTTTCTCAGAGCCGGAGCCTTGCCGCGCGAAGGGAGTCGAATTGGCCCCTGGAATTCTGAGGATCGTCGCGAACAATCCCGGAAAGATGACCTACCACGGGACAAATAGCTACATCATTGATACGCCTGATGGTCGGTTCATAATCGACCCCGGCCCAGCAGAAGACAGTACACATTTCGGGGCAATCATCGAAAATTTGGGGGCCAAACCATCTGGGATTCTGCTCACACACCACCATTCTGATCATTTTGGAGTCGTCCCAGCCCTGCGAGCACGGACAGACGCACCTGTTTATGCCTCACGGGCATTCCCTGACGATGCATTTCGACCTGACCGGTTTCTGGAGGACGGACAGGTCATTGCCGGTCTTACCGTCCTGCACACACCTGGTCACGCGAGCGACCACCTTTGTTTCGCGAGACCTGACGGAGTGCTCTTCACGGGCGACCACGTTATGAGTTGGAACAGTTCGATCGTCAGCCCCCCTGACGGAAACATGCACGACTACTGCGCGCAGCTACAGCGGCTGATTGAGCGCGACGATAGGATCTACTTTCCGGGGCACGGACCTATACTCCGGGATCCGCAACCTTACGTCAAACGGTTGCTTTCCAACCGCATGCGTCGCGAGGCGGAGATCCTCGCCCACCTCTCAAACACCCCGGATTCGGTCCAGAATATCGCCGCTTCCGTCTACCAGAAAACCGACCCACATATCGCAATGGCCGCAGGATGAAACGTTGCGGCGCATCTGGAGAAGCTGTTGTCTGAGTGTAACCATCCGGCGTAGGCCGCGGTCGCTGGCGTCACTCAGATCGTAGTTTTGGGTTTGCGAGGCCGCGGGGCCCATTTCTTCGCCAGCCGCTCGAAGCGTTCGATGATGGTGCCGGCCCCGGCATCCTCGGCGTCGAAGTCCCCGCCCGACCAGTGGACCATGTCCTCGTGCTGCTCGTGATCGGGATCGGCGAGGGCTTCGAGGAACTCTTCGTAGCCCCAGGCGCCGCCGACGTCCTCCGGTGGACAGGCCCCCGCGGCCTTCAGAAGCCGCGGATAGGTCACGCCCTGAGTGGCCTCGCCCACCCGCTCGATCCGGATGCTGTGGTCCCAGTCATCACCGAAGTCGTAGACATACTGGATCGTCCTGGTGGCGGTCTGGTCGAGCAGCTTTTCCAAAGTCATTTTCTTCGCGTCCATGGGGCCGTCGTAGAACCCGTCCGGGTCGGGCATGCCCCAACCGGCATCCCCCACCCGGAACTCGTAGAGATGGGTGTCGGTCCAGCCCATGGCCGCTTGGATGAGCTCATGCAGCCGGTCGAGCCTGATCTTCAGCGGCACCTCGATGTGGCGCATCGGCATTGGCTCGACGGGGAGTGGGCAAAATCTGGGGGTCTTTGTCTATGATGGTGATTTCACAGCAGAGGAATTGCCATGGATGTGCGGATCATCGTCGAGACAACATTTGAGAACGGAACCACGAAGACGCGGCGTCTGGGACGCCTGTCTCGGCCATGTCGAAGTACTCAGCCCGAGGGCTTCGGGCTGTTGCTCGAAGATGCGAAATCCATGCTTTGGCAAGTGCAGCAATCGATCCTTCTTGACCAGATCGAGGAGGTCTCTGAGGCGAGCAGGGTCTGTCCTGACTGCAACAAGGTCAGAACCATCCATGACTATCGACCCAGGGTTCTGGACACATTGTTTGGTCGGTTCCGTGTCAAGGCGCCACGCATTCGGCGTTGCGCGTGCAACGCCAAGTCGGAGGTCACCCTGGGTGGACCACTGTCGCCGCTGGCCCAATTCTTCCCGGACCGCTCGACACCTGAATTGCAACGCCTTCAGGCCGAGCTTGGGGCGCGGCATTCGTTTCGAGAAGCAGCGCGTATCATGGAGATATTTCTGCCTTGCGCAAAGCAGATGAACACTTCGGTACGCAATCGTCTCGGCAGAATCGCCAGGGACATCGGCGATAGCGCGTATGCGGAACCGGTTGTCTCGTCAGCAGAAAAGAGCACAGCTCCGGTGACAGTCTTTCTGGACGGTGCACATATTCGATGTAGGCCGGAATACCAGAAGCGGCACCTTGATGTTGTGGTCGGCAAGATAGAAAGCCCCCATATCTCCCGCCGTTTCGGGCTTGTTCAGCAGGTCGCACAATCGCCATCGAGGCAAGTACGGCAAGACCTTCAAGACACTGGCTGGGACGGCAAGAGCCCGGTTACCGTGATTTCGGATGGAGAACCTGCCTTGCCCAATCTTGTGCGCTACGCTGTCGGCGGGCCGGTTCGCCATATCCTCGATTGGTGGCACATCTCGATGCGGGTAAAACATGTCGAGAACGCCGTAAGGGGGCTGCTGCAGACCAAGAGTTTCTCGGGCATCCCGGTGTTGTTCGAACGCCCCGCAGAGCGATTACGATGGTATCTGTGGCATGGTAAGGTTCGAGTGGGCACCACGAGCCTTCATTGGCTGATGGCCGATTGCGAGCGGCTTTGGAAAGATGATCCTGAAGTGCGCGGCGCGGCGGCGCGTGTACAGGCGCGTTGCCGGGAACTCTACACCTATCTGGCAAACAATATGGATAGCCTCACCGACTATGGGCGGCGATATCGCAATGGTCTTCCAATCTCTTCGTCCCGAGCAGAAGGCTGCGTGGACGACATCGGAAACACACGTATGGGCAAACGTCGACGCATGAGATGGTCACCCAAAGGCGCCCATCACGTTGCCATCGTGCGGGCCGCCGTTCTCGACGGAAGATTGACCAGCGCATACCAAAGAGCAGCTGCCTGACCCCCAGGTTTTGCCCACTCCCAGGGGTCCGTGTACTTGCCTTTGTGGTACAAAATGAAGGTTTCTTCGGATTTATCTACGGCCCGAGCGAGACGGACGAGCTGTTCGGCATGGTTCAAGAAGCCAGAAAACAGGCGGTGATCCAGATGAGCATGGGCACCGTGGGCATGTGCCATATGGTAGGTCCAGCGCGATCTCACATGCACTTCAACACGTTCGATTGCCTCCAGTACCAGAACGCGCAGCCTTCGGTCGAAGACATACAGATCGGTGACTGCACTGAGGGTTGCGCCGCTTTCGAAGATCTTGCTGCGCGCGTTGCCGTTTTCGGGAGGTCTTTCAAAGGGGAGCCAGTAGGCGCTCAGCCTGTAATATCCTACTGTCTCAAGCCACTTCATTGCAGTGGCGTGGTCACCGACATCCATGCCACGCTGGATGAGGAGCTGTAGTTGTTGCTCGATGCTTGAAGGCTTCTTGGTGAACTTCAAAGTACTGAGCAGACCCCTAAAAATAAGTAACCCCCCGGTATTGAGCTCGGCCTTTCGACCGGTCGCCTGGGGGGTGTTGTTGGGGGGATAGTATGTTCGGTCCGGCTGAATGTCAACGCATGTGTACCCGAGGATTCCTGCACGATCACGTGGCAGGGGGATTGTGACTGACAACAAAAGTCCCTGCATGCTTGAGCTGCGCCAAGTCGCGCACGTCTAGGGAACCGCCGGTTCCCCCACGCAAGGCCGCTCGCTTAACGGATCGAAGGGGTGTCCCCAACCACGGTCTCGGGCCGTGCCCGAGCTGCGTGGCCGGGTGATCCCCCTCCCCTTCGATCCTACGAGCAACCTTGCGTGGGCCCCCCTCCTGCCCTCGCCGGGAGGCAGGCTTTCAGGAGAGGGCCGCTTGCAGCGGGCCTCGCCAGAAACCCCGCCCCAATTTTCGGCACCAAGACCGGAAGGGCGTCACCACAAAGGAGGGCCATAATGGCTTATTACCAATGCACCGCCTGCCGCGATGTCGAGGAAATCGACGATGTTATCCCCGACAATTGCCCCGCTTGCGGCGCGACGAGCGTCATCGACCTTGCGGTTCAAGCGCAGCAGATTGCCAAGGCGAATGACGCCTTTCGCGAGGCGATGATTTCCGGCGGCCATCCCGTCTATCAAGGTCGTGTGGTCTGCACCCAAGGGGTCGCCGCCAAGGGGCCGGAGTTTGTCACCCTTGCCCAGCTTGCCGTTGCGGGCTTTTCGGACTTCACCGAGGACACTGATCCCCACGGTGATCATTCGATGGCCTCGGTCACGATCTGCGGCGAAACCGTCTGGTTCAAGATCGACCTTTACGACGAGAGCCTTTGCTACGGCGCTGATGATCCGCTGGACGATGCCAACACCCGCCGCGTCCTGACCCTGCTTTTTCCGAGCGAATACTGAGGCCAACAGCGGAGCGCTTGGTGCGCTCCGCTCCGGCTCCTTGTCCCCCAAATCCTTCAAGGAATATCCCAATGACCAAACAGAGCATCATTGCCGCCGACGAGGCCCGTTTCCCTCTGTCGAAGCTGTCGCTTTCCTCCATGAACCCGCGCCAGAACGTGCCCGCCGCCGAGGTCGAGGAACTGGCCGAAAGCATCTGGACCGCTGGCCTGATCCAGAACCTTGCCGGGATCATGGACGGTAACGGTGGGGCCGAAATCGTCGCTGGTGGCCGCCGCCTGCGGGCGCTGCAACTTCTGGCTGAACGCCACGCCGATCTGGCCCAGGTGCGCCCTGAACTGGCAAATCCTCCGGTTCGCCTCGCGCCCGATGATAGCACCGCACAGGCGTGGGCCGTGGCCGAGAATGCTGCCCGCCGTGACCTTCACCCCGCCGATGAAATCCGGGCCTATGGCAAGATGGAGCGGAACGGCGCGACCCCGGCAACGATTGCCCGCGCCTTCGCCGTGACTGAAAAAAGCGTCTACCGCCGCCTCGCGCTGGCCGGTCTGCCGGAAGCCGTGATCGACGCGCTGGCCGCGAATGAAATCAACCTCAGCGCCGCCGCCTGTTTCACGGGCATCGTCAAGTTGCGGGGCATATCAATAGCCGGTACGCGGGGACATGACCAAACCCAAGCAATCTGGGGCCTTTTCAGGCCATCGCTTTCCTGCCGAGATCATCGCATATGCCGTCTGGGCCTATCACCGGTTCCCCATGAGTTTGCGTGATGTTGAGGACTTGCTTGCCACACGCGGTATTGTGGTTAGCTACGAGACCATCCGCGCTTGGGTTGCCAAATTTGGATCAAAATATGCCAGGGCGATCCGCCGCGACCGCCCTAAAGTGGCGAACAAATGGCACCTGGACGAAGTTGTCCTTCCAATGAACGGGCAGAAGTATTGGCTATGGCGCGCTGTTGATAGCAATGGCGACGTGCTGGACATCCTCGTTCAGTCTCGGCGCAATAAACATGCCGCAAATCGGTTCTTTCGCAAACTGTTCAAGGCGTTTGGCCAACCACGAGTTGTTGTCACGGACAAACTCCGAAGCTACGGGGCCGCCCTGAAAAGCCTCGCTTCGGGAATAGAACACCGCAGCCACAAGGGCATCAACAATCGATCCGAAGGATCACACAGGCCGACCCGAAGGCGAGAAAAGATCATGGGAAGGTTCAAATCGCCAAAACAAGCTCAGCAATTTCTCTCCGTTCATGATCAGGTCCAAACTATCTTCCGTCCCCGCCGCCATACACTTTCAGCTGCTGCCTATCGCCAAACCAGAGCCGATGCCCACTGGATCTGGGACGACATCACGCATGGCTTGCAGGCTGCTTGAGGTTTAGCGCCCCGACTTACGCTGCCAGACACGCCAATAACTTGACGATGCCGGGCAACAGGGTCATTGCACAGGTTCCTCTTCGAACTTGGGTCGGGTAGGCGTT
>JAAEZD010000104.1:0-1522 GCA_018223035.1 Paracoccaceae bacterium | reverse complement strand
AAGACATCCCCATGGCTATTCTCAAGTTCTCTGCCTCCGCTGTTGCGGCGCAAATGGCGCATGCACGCGCCTGCAAAACCTTCCTGCCCAACTGGAACGGGCCCGTGGACAGGCCCGCCCTGATCCTCATCGTCGGCAATGGCGTGCATCTGCGCTCAAACGGCATCGATGGCACAACCACCCGTATCGTCACCACCGAACAGGCCGATCCTTCCTTTGCTTTCGCCAATGGCATGAACCCGTTTCGGGATACCGACTGGATGGCGCAGCGCCGCATGGCGTTTCGCGATCTGACCGGCCAGTTTTACACCGACATCCTGGATGACGTGCAGGTGCTCATCGACCGGGGGCGAGGGGCCATCCGGCTCGCCACCGATGGCCACAGCATCCGCGTCTTCGTGCGCCGGGCCTCGGACTATCTCATCGGCGGGACCTACGAAGTGCCCTCGGGCCTCGGCGGCAACTTCCGGGTCACCCTCAAGGATGCCTGCGATACCTTCGCGATCGTTCAGAACTGCGGCAATTGCGAGGATTTCGACGCCATGCAGCCCTACCGCGTGCCGCTCGATGCGCTGATGGAAATCGATGACCGGAGGGCGGCGTGATGGGTTGGCTCTTCTACACCGACGGCCGCGTCCAGACCTACGCGGATGAGAAAGCGGAGATTGCTCGGCTGTGCACCTTCGAGGGCGAAAGGCGCAAGACGGAACTGGTCAAAGCCTGCAAGGTGGGTTCGACTTGGTATGCGGCGGCAAAGGTCACAAATATCGACGGCACCCCTGTCGAAGACACGACCTATGTCACCGATGCGGATGGCTCCATCACTTTCGCCGCCGTATTCCTTACCCGATATGATGACGGCTGCTGGGGCTACAAGGATATGGAGGAAAGCGCTGGCCCCAACGAGTCGCGTGCCCCCCTTGGGTTGATCGAGCTTCTCTCCAACCTGAAAAACCCGGACAGCTACGCGCAGGACTGGCGCCAGCGCTGCCGGGATTGGGCTTCGATCCCGGACTACGAGGAAGGCGACAAGATCAGGCTCGCGGCCCCTGTGACGCTCACCGATGGCAGCACCTGCCAGATCGTCACCGCGACCCACTACAAGCGGGGGCGGCAAAAACGCCGCTGCTACCGGATCGAGGAAACCGGCGGGCTCGTACGCCTGTCGAAAGCCTCGCTCGCGGGCTCGGAGCTGCTCAGCTCCGCGAAAGGTGCGGCTAGCCCGGTGCTGGCGGAGTTCCTGGCGGGGCGAAATTAGGTCCTGCGCCGGACGGTTCATCGACCTGCCCGGCGACAGCAGATGCTGCGGCTTGTCTTGACAAGGCAATGCAAACGCATTACCTATCGCGGGTAGCAAAGAACCTTTTCTTCAGGAGACTGCCATGACAGCCCTCGCACAAGATGTCTCGAAACTCACGGATCGGTATCAGACGACCGTGCCGGCGGGTGTGCGCAAACAGCTCAAGCTGGGCAAGGGCGACCAGATTCGTTACTGCACCGAGCCGAGTGGCAGGGTCTATAT
>JAAEZD010000060.1:0-7697 GCA_018223035.1 Paracoccaceae bacterium | reverse complement strand
TCTCGAACTTCAAGGAAGGTCTGACCGTTCTTGAATACTTCAACTCGACCCACGGTGCCCGTAAGGGTCTGTCGGATACCGCTCTTAAGACGGCGAACTCGGGTTACCTGACCCGCCGTCTGGTGGACGTGGCTCAGGACTGCATCGTGCGTATGCTCGACTGCGGTACCGAGAACTCGATCACTGCCGAAGCGGCGGTCAACGACGGTGAAGTCGTGGCCACGCTGGGCGAGCGCGTTCTGGGTCGTGTGGCGGCAGAGGATATCCTCAAGCCGGGCACCGAAGAGGTGCTGGTCTCCGAGGGTCAGCTGATCGACGAGCGCATGGCCGATGCCATCGAGGAGTGCAACGTGCAGTCCGCGCGGATCCGGTCGCCGCTGACCTGTGAAGCCGAAGAGGGCGTCTGCGCCACCTGCTACGGTCGTGACCTTGCACGCGGTACGATGGTGAACACCGGCGAAGCCGTGGGTATCATCGCGGCCCAGTCGATCGGTGAACCCGGTACACAGCTGACGATGCGGACCTTCCACATCGGCGGTGTTGCACAGGGTGGCCAGCAGTCCTTCCTCGAAGCCAGCCAGCCTGGCAAGGTCGTTTATGAGAACGCGCAGATCCTCGAGAACGCCAATGGCGAGATCCTGGTGATGGGCCGGAACATGAAACTGATCATTCAGGACGAGAACGGCGAAGAGCGCGCAAGCCACAAGATCGGCTACGGCACCAAGCTGTTCGTCAAGGACGGCGAGATGGTCAAACGCGGCGACAAGCTGATCGAATGGGATCCCTATACCCTGCCGATCATCGCCGAGAAGGCCGGTACCGCGAAATTCGTCGACCTCGTAAGCGGTATCGCCGTGCGCGACGAGACGGACGAAGCCACCGGCATGACCCAGAAGATCGTGATCGACTGGCGTGCCGCGCCGAAAGGCAACGAGCTCAAGCCCGAGATCATTCTTGTCGGCGAAGATGGCGAACCGGTCCGCAACGATGCGGGCAACCCGGTGACCTATCCGATGTCGGTGGACGCGATCCTTTCCATCGAGGAAGGCGCGGAGATCAAGGCCGGTGACGTGGTTGCGCGTATTCCGCGTGAAGGTGCCAAGACGAAGGACATTACCGGTGGTCTGCCGCGTGTGGCCGAACTGTTCGAAGCGCGCCGTCCCAAGGATCACGCGATCATCGCGGAGATCGACGGCTATGTGCGTTACGGTCGCGACTACAAGAACAAGCGCCGTATCAGCATCGAGCCTGCGGATGAATCGATGGAGCCCGTCGAATACATGGTGCCCAAGGGCAAGCACATTCCGGTTCAGGAAGGTGACTATGTCCAGAAGGGCGACTACATCATGGACGGCAACCCGGCCCCGCATGACATCCTTGCGATCATGGGTGTCGAGGCGCTGGCGGATTACATGATCAACGAGGTGCAGGAGGTCTATCGTCTTCAGGGCGTAAAGATCAACGACAAGCACATCGAGGTCATCGTGCGCCAGATGCTGCAGAAGTGGGAGATCCAGGAGAGCGGCGATACCACGCTGCTCAAGGGCGAGCACGTCGACAAGCAGGAGTTCGATCAGGCCAACGAAAAGGCGATCTCCAAGGGCGGCCGTCCGGCACAGGGCGAACCGATCCTCCTCGGGATCACCAAGGCGTCGCTGCAGACCCGCTCGTTCATCTCGGCCGCGTCCTTCCAGGAGACCACCCGTGTGCTGACCGAGGCTTCGGTTCAGGGCAAGCGCGACAAGCTGGTCGGCCTTAAAGAGAACGTGATCGTCGGCCGCCTGATCCCGGCCGGTACCGGTGGCGCGACCCAGAAGGTCCGCCGCATCGCGACCGAACGGGACAACGTGGTGATCGATGCACGCCGGGACGAGGCCGAAGCGGCCGCTGCACTCGCGGCACCGCTGGAAGGCGATATCATCGGTGCGGATGATTACGACACGCTGGTGGATACGCCCGAAAGCCGGGATTGATCCCGGGCGGGGCCGGTTCTGGCCCCGCGTAGAAACTGATGACCCCCGTGCCGGAAGGCGCGGGGGTTTTCTATTGCAGTCAACCCCTTTGCCGGCGCGGGCTGACAATGGGTGACACATGTCGTTTCGTGGCCGGGTCAGGGGGCTCTGCCCCCGTCCTGCGGACTCCCCCGGGATATTTTTGACCCAAAGAAGCAGGGGTTTAATGCATCGGGGGCTTGGGGCGTGACGGCGTGGGGGGGAATGTGGCAAAGGGAGAAGAGCGAACAGATCGGGGCAGGGGCGTGACGCCAGAATTTCGGATGATCGGGCTGGTACGGTTTTCGGTACTGACCCCCACCTATTACTCGGAACGTTTCAAGACGCTTCAGGAAACCGCAGCGCATCTGTTCAGCGCGGCGCGCATGGAGTTGCGGTTTCGCCTGTTCGAACGGCTCTGCCTGCCGTCTATGACCGGGCAGGGTGACGGGGATTTCCGCCTGATCGTGCTCGCGGCAGAGGCAATGCCGAAAGTCTATCTCGAACGGTTACACGCCCTGCTGGAACCGCATGAGAATATCTCGCTGCGGCTGGTCGGGCCGGGGAAGCATTACGCGATGCTGCGCGAGGCCTATCAGTCGGTCCCGGTCGAGGGGTGCAGCCATCGGATCATGTTCCGGCTGGATGACGATGACGCGGTGGATCGGGATTTCATCGCCCGTAGCAAGCGGCTGGCGCGGGGGCTGTTTCATCTGCATGAGGCGCCGCCGCCGACGATCATTGCCTATAATCGCGGGTTTTACCTGCGGCGGAGCGAGGCCTGGTCGGAGGTGTTCGATGCGGTTGAGCGGGCGCCGCTCTCGGCGGGGGTGACGCTGGTTGCGCCGCTTGCGCATGAGACCAACCCGTATCGCTATGTGCATCGCAAGTTCGCGCAGCATTATAATACCTATTCCGATATCTCGGTGCCCGGCTTCATCCGTACGATCCATGGCGATAACAAGTCGGACCCTGCGGTAATGGGCCTGTCGCACAAGATGGGATCGGCGCAGGTCGAGGCGGAGCTGCAGACGCATTTCGGCCTTGGGATCGAGGATCTGAAGGCGCTTTGATCTAATCCGCGCCAAAGACCCGACGGACATGGTCGGCATCGATATTGTAGCGGCTGCGAAAGAGGGATTCCCCAGCGTTATCCAGCGGTGTGAGATCGAAGTCGCGCGTGTTGGGGCCCTGGCGTGAATCGTTATGGTCGTTATGGCCGCGGAGCATCATCGCCTTGTCGGGAAAGCTGAGCGCGGGCATTTTTCGCGCAATGCGGTGATGGGCGAAATTCATCACGCTGAGATCGACGCCGGGGCGAAACATCACGGCCAAGCCCGGGGTCCAGAAGGGTTGGTGGATCTCGGCGGCTTCGATGCCTTTGGGGCCGGGGCGCGCGATATGGCCGGCGCTGAAGTCGATTGCGATGTGACGGTGATCGTTCAGCAGGCCCGCGACCTGCCCGGCGGCGCGGCGCAGGTGTTCGACGAAATCAACCGCCACCGCGTCGTCGTCATCAAGGCGGAATTGCAGACAGGGACCGCGCCCCGGCTCGCGACAGGCGTTGATGGCCTCTTTCATCACGGGGCGATGCGGGCCGGGCGGGCAGGCTTCGATCCGGACCTGGGGAATGTCGGCGCAGAGCCCGGCAAGCCGGGTACGATGTTCGGCGGGCAGGCTGTCGCCGATCACGATGAGAAAGGTGAAATCAGGATCGCTCTGCGCCCGGATCGAGGGCAGGGTGAAACATTCGAGAAACCGGAATCGCTCTTCGAGCCGTTCCGGCGCGTAGAGATAGGCGATCCGTTCCTCAAGGCTTGCATGGGCGACCTGAAACCCGCCCTCGCCGGGATAGGAGAACCGGCACAATCCGATAACCTGCATGTTTCGCTTCCGATTTTTCGCTGTCCGGGGCCGTTGATGCCGGATATACTGTGGCAAGCGGATAACAGCGATGCAAGTCGGCACGGCCGGACAGGGGGCTGTTGACACTGGCGGCGACTCCTCTTATACGCCCGCTATCTCGGCTTCGGGGGTCGCCCCAAAGTGCCGATTTCTAAACTGAAGTGGTCATGATCCGGTCCGTAGGGGCCCGATCCTCTGGAAACCCACCGCGTCGTGCCCGTTTGCAGGGGACGAAGGCGGTTTTTGCGCTGTGCAGACGTGTATGGCGCCGGACTGATTTGAACCGCACGCACATGCGTGCACACACATGTGTTGATGAGACGGGGAAAGAACCGGAATGCCAACGATCCAGCAGCTGATCCGCAAGCCGCGGCAGCCTAAAGTAAAACGTTCGAAGTCGATGCACCTGCAGGAATGCCCGCAAAAGCGCGGCGTCTGCACACGCGTCTATACAACCACACCGAAAAAGCCGAACTCGGCCATGCGGAAAGTCGCCAAGGTGCGCCTGACCAACGGGTTCGAAGTGATTTCGTACATCCCGGGTGAGTCCCACAACCTTCAGGAACACTCGGTTGTCCTGATTCGTGGCGGCCGTGTAAAAGACCTTCCCGGTGTGCGTTACCACATTCTCCGCGGCGTGCTTGATACCCAGGGTGTCAAAGACCGTAAACAGCGCCGCTCCAAGTATGGCGCTAAGCGTCCGAAATAAGGATTTCGGGCGTCCCGGCCGTGAACCGGGGCCTCGCCCGCAGAGGAACAAGAGGATATATAAATGTCTCGTCGTCACGCCGCAGAAAAACGCGAAGTCCTGCCCGACGCCAAGTATGGCGATCTGGTGCTGACCAAGTTCATGAACAACCTGATGGTCGATGGTAAGAAATCTGTCGCCGAACGGATCGTCTACAACGCGATGGATCGCGTCGAAGGCAAGATCAAGCGTTCGCCGATCGAAGTCTTCCATGAAGCCCTCGACAACATCCAGCCTTCGGTCGAGGTTCGCTCGCGCCGTGTGGGTGGTGCCACCTACCAGGTTCCCGTCGAAGTGCGCCCCGAGCGCCGTCAGGCCCTGGCGATCCGCTGGCTGATCAATGCAAGCCGCGCGCGCAATGAAAACACCATGGAAGAGCGCCTTGCAGGCGAACTGCTCGACGCAGTTCAGTCGCGCGGTTCCGCCGTGAAAAAGCGCGAAGATACCCACAAGATGGCCGACGCCAACAAAGCGTTCAGCCATTACCGCTGGTAAACACTCTACTCATTTTCGAGGACCGCCCCTATGGCACGCGAATACCCGCTTGAACGCTACCGCAACTTCGGCATCATGGCCCACATCGATGCAGGTAAAACCACCTGTTCCGAGCGTATCCTGTTCTACACCGGCAAATCCCACAACATCGGCGAAGTGCATGATGGCGCTGCGACGATGGACTGGATGGAGCAGGAGCAGGAACGTGGTATCACGATCACCTCGGCTGCAACCACGACGTTCTGGCAGTGGCAGGAGGACCCCACCAAGGAGGGGACCTACGACACCAAGTACCGCATGAACATCATCGACACGCCCGGCCACGTCGACTTCACCATCGAAGTCGAGCGTTCGCTGGCCGTGCTTGACGGTGCCGTTGCCGTTCTGGACGCCAACGCGGGTGTCGAGCCGCAGACCGAAACCGTCTGGCGTCAGGCCGACCGGTACAAAGTTCCGCGGATCGTGTTCGTGAACAAGATGGACAAGATCGGTGCCGACTTCTTCAACTGTGTCGAAATGATCCAGGACCGCACCGGTGCGACTCCGGCGCCGATCCAGATCCCGATCGGGGCTGAGAACGAGCTGGAAGGCATGGTCGACCTCGTCACCATGGAAGAGTGGGTCTGGAAGGGTGAAGACCTCGGCGCAAGCTGGGTGCGTCAGCCGATCCGTGAAAGCCTGCAGGACACCGCCAACGAATGGCGCGCCAAGCTGATCGAAAACGCCGTCGAAATGGACGACGACGCGATGGAAGCGTATCTGGAAGGCGAAGAGCCCGACATCGCGACCCTGCGCAAGCTGATCCGCAAGGGCACGCTGGCGATCAAGTTCATTCCGGTTCTCTGTGGCTCTGCCTTCAAGAACAAGGGTGTGCAGCCGCTGCTGAACGCTGTTGTCGACTATCTGCCCAGCCCGCTGGACGTTGTCGATTACATGGGCTTCAAGCCGGGCGACGAAACGGAAACCCGTAACATCCCGCGCCGTGCGGACGATGACATGCCGTTCGCTGGCCTCGCGTTCAAGATCATGAACGACCCCTTTGTCGGCTCGCTGACGTTTACCCGCATCTACTCGGGTAAGATGAACAAGGGCGACTCGATCCTGAACTCGACCAAGGGCAAGAAAGAGCGCATCGGTCGTATGATGATGATGCACTCGAACAACCGCGAGGAAATCGAGGAAGCTTTCGCAGGCGACATCATCGCGCTGGCGGGTCTGAAAGACACCACCACGGGTGACACGCTGTGCGACGCCAAGGATCCGGTGGTTCTGGAAACCATGACCTTCCCCGATCCGGTGATCGAGATCGCGGTCGAGCCGAAGACCAAGAACGACCAGGAAAAAATGTCCGCAGGTCTGGCCCGTCTGGCCGCCGAAGACCCCTCCTTCCGCGTCGAGACCGACATCGAGTCCGGTCAGACCATTATGAAGGGCATGGGCGAACTTCACCTCGACATCCTCGTCGACCGCCTCAAGCGGGAATTCAAGGTCGAAGCGAATATCGGTGCGCCGCAGGTGGCCTATCGTGAGACCATCTCGAAAGAGGTCGAGCACACCTACACCCACAAGAAACAGTCGGGTGGTTCGGGTCAGTTCGCCGAGGTCAAGCTCATCATCACCCCGACAGAGCCGGGCGAAGGTTACTCCTTTGAATCGCGCATCGTTGGTGGTGCGGTTCCCAAGGAATACATCCCTGGTGTCGAAAAAGGCATCAAGTCGGTCATGGACTCCGGTCCGCTGGCAGGCTTCCCGGTGATCGACTTCAAGGTGGCCCTGATCGACGGTAAGTTCCACGATGTGGACTCCTCGGTTCTCGCCTTCGAAATCGCCGCCCGTATGGGGATGCGCGAAGGGATGCGGAAAGCGGGCGCCAAGATGCTCGAGCCGATCATGAAGGTCGAAGTGATTTCGCCGGAAGAATACACCGGCAACGTCATCGGCGACCTCACGTCGCGCCGGGGTCAGGTGACCGGTCAGGAAAACCGCGGCAACGCGATCGCGATCAACGCTTTCGTGCCGCTGGCGAACATGTTCGGCTACATCAACACCCTGCGTTCCATGTCCTCGGGCCGTGCGCAGTTCACGATGCAGTTCGACCACTACGATCCGGTTCCGCAGAACATCTCTGACGAGATCCAGGCCAAATACGCATAAATCGGGTGGCGGGGAGTACCCCGCCCTACCCATCAACTGTAGGGCGGTCATCGTGCCGCCATCCGCACTAAAAAAGGAGACCTCCCCATGGGTAAGGCAAAGTTTGAACGCAACAAACCGCACGTAAACATCGGCACGATCGGTCACGTTGACCACGGCAAGACGACGCTGACGGCGGCGATCACCAAGTATTTCGGCGACTTCCGTGCCTATGACCAGATCGACGGCGCGCCCGAAGAGAAGGCCCGCGGGATCACCATTTCGACCGCGCACGTCGAGTACGAGACCGAAGCGCGTCACTACGCCCACGTCGACTGCCCCGGCCACGCCGACTACGTGAAGAACATGATCACCGGTGCGGCGCAGATGGACGGCGCGATCCTGGTTGTGAACGCGGCCGACGG
>JAAEZD010000019.1:0-101233 GCA_018223035.1 Paracoccaceae bacterium | reverse complement strand
AATTTGCGGGACAAATCTATCCCAGTTGGTGGACCACTTTCAGGGGGCTACTCCAAAACGCCGCCGCAAACTTTCGGCGTTCAATTGCTACATTCCAAAAAAATTAGTCAGCATATCGGTCGTAGGTATCTGATTTTGTCTCATAAATTTGGTGCCCCCACACGGACTCGAACCGCGGACCTACTGATTACAAATCAGTTGCTCTACCAGCTGAGCTATAGGGGCTGCCGTGACACGAATTGTCTCGACAAAGCGTAACACGCTTTTTCCTTTTCCCGCCTGTGCAGCAAAGGTTCAGGTGCGGCCCGTTTAGCAGGGGTTCTTAGTTCGGACAAGGGCAATTGCTGCAGAATCCGCAGGTAGAGTGCCACGCCGCGTCGACGAGGGAGAGATGGTTGTGTGGGACGTTTGAACGCCTGTTCCAGCGATAAATTTAGCGTCTGACCAGGGCGCAGGTAACTCTGATCTGGTTTCTCAAAAAGGACCGTTTGCAGACTTTGGAAACTGATGCGGCTTTTGCCTATCGATCGGCAAGTGCGCGGGCAAGATATAGCGGCGGCATGAAGATTCGGCGGATCGATGCAAGCGGGAAGGTTGCGAGAGGTTGCTTCATCGCGTCCGGATAACAATCTCTTCCTTGGATCAGTTCAGAAAGAAGCATACCGGAATAACTGCCCATGGCGACGCCGTTGCCATGATAGGCCATGCCCGCGTATAGACCAGGATGCCCGGGAACCTGACCGACAAAGGGAAGCCTGTTTTTGGCTATGCAAACCATGCCGGACCAGCTGTGTGGCGATTCCACATTGCGCCAAGCCGGGAACATCTGTTCGAAGTCTCGGCGGTTATTGGCCCGGGCCCGTTGCTCTGCCTGGGGCGACGATTGCAAACCTCCTCTCATGCCGAAGAGAAAGCGCCTGTCTGGCATCAGCCGGAAATAGTGCAGAAGGTTCCGCGTATCGTAGCTCGCCTGCTCACTGGTCCATCCTTGAGCGTCCAGTTCTTCTTGCGTGAGCGGCCGTGTCACCAGCACGTTTGATTGCGCAGGCATGTAGCGCCCGCGCAGCCAGTGAGGAATATCTTCGCTCGAGTACCCGTTCGTGGCGATAATCACCCTTCGTGCACTCACCTTGCCGGAAGGAGTGGTAAGCTGAAAGGTCTCCGACAGTCGCTTGATCTCGGAGACCGGTACGTTTCGAAACAGTCTCGCGCCGTTATTCCCGGCAGCTTCGGCGATACCGAAAAGGTACTTCCTTGGATTTAGCCCAAAGCCGATTGGCAATGTCAGGGCTCCGTGGAAAGGCCCGCCAAGCCCATGCGCGGCCAGATCCTTTTTTTCGATCAGGATCGGCTCAACGCCGGATGCGGAAATTGCCTCGGCCGATTTCCGCAAATCCTCCAGGTCCTTTGGGCGGTGAGCGAGTTTAGTTTCACCGTTGGAATGCCGGTCAACGTCCATATCGAAGCGGTTGATCAGGTCTTCGGCAAAACTGACTGCATCTTGCTCGGCCTGCCAGTATTCGCTCGCAGCATTGGATCCAATCCGTCTGCTAAGGGCCTTCTCGGTAATCATTGACCCGCCCAGACAACAGAAACCGCCATTGCGACCTGATGCCCCCCATCCCGCATAATGGGCTTCCAGAAGAGCAACTGAAATTCCCGCCTCGGCAAGGTGCAGCGCTGCGGAGACACCGGTGAATCCGCCGCCTATGATGGCAACATCGGTATTTAGGTCGCCTTCAAGCTGCGGCCATTCAGGCGCTTCGATAGTCTCGTCCCACCAGCATCCCGACCGCGGGCCGCTTCCATAGGCATAGTCTGAATAGATGCGTTTCATCAGCTTCGCGCAGCCATAAATTCTTCCTCGCGCTCCCGCACCAATTTGCGCTTGGACAATAGAGAGGCCGTGATCACTCCAACGGTTACGATTGCTATCATAATGGTCGACAGAGCGTTAATTTCGGGACTGACCCCAAGCCGCACGGCAGAGAAAATCTTGATCGGAAGCGTCGTTGCCGAAGGACCGGTTGCGAACGAAGCAATGACCAGATCGTCAAGCGATAGGGTGAAAGCCAGCAACCATCCCGAAATGACTGCCGGGGCGATGATCGGCAGAGTGACAAGCCGAAACGCCTGTGCAGACGAACATCCAAGGTCAAGCGCTGCTTCCTCGAGCGATTTGTCGAATGTTGCAAGTCGCGACGACACGACAACCGAGACGTAGCACATCGAGAATGTCGTATGAGCAAGAACGATGGTCAGCACGCCCCGCTCCAGCCCGATCCCGATGAAGAGCAGCAGTAGTGACAAACCGGTAATGACTTCGGGCATGACCAGTGGCGCATAGATCATTCCCGAGAACAGCGTGCGTCCGAAAAAACGCCCGGAACGGATCAGTACGTAAGCTGCCGCTGTGCCAAGGACTGTGGCAAGGGTGGATGAAAAGACGGCCACGCGCAGTGTCACCCATGCCGCATCGAGAAAGGCTTCGTTGGCAAGCAGCTCTCCGTACCACTTGGTCGAGAAACCGGCCCAAACGGTGACAAGCTTGGATTCGTTGAAACTGAAGATGACCAGAATGATCATCGGAATATACAGAAACGCAAACCCGAAGGTGAGCGATACCGCGTTGAACCAGCTGAACCTGCTCATTGATCGGCCTCCGATGCACGCTGCTGGTTACGCTGGAAAAGCACGATTGGGATGATCAGGATCAGCAGCAATACCACTGCAACGGCAGAGGCCACGGGCCAGTCGCGGTTTGAGAAAAATTCTTCCCAAAGAACCTTACCGATCATCAATGTCCCTGAACCACCAAGCAGCGAGGGGATTACGAATTCACCCAAAGCCGGAATGAAAACAAGGAAGCAGCCAGCAATGATCCCGTTGCGCGACATTGGCACCGTCACGAGCCAGAAGGCACTTAGCCGCGAACAACCAAGATCTTCGGCAGCCTCTATCAATGACCCATCAAGCCGGTCGAGGGCTGCATATATTGGCAGAACCATGAATGGCAGATAGGTATAGACGATCCCGATATACACCGCCGTGGTGGTGTTCAGAATCGTCAGTGGCGTCGAAATGATGCCGGTCCACAGGAGGAATTGGTTCAGGAAACCTTCCTGGCTAAGGATGCCCATCCATGCGTAAACGCGGATAAGGAAAGACGTCCAGAACGGCAGGATGATTAGCATCATCAGAGTCGGGCGCCATTCTTCTGGTGCTCGGGCCATCCCATAGGCGACCGGATATCCGATCATCAGTGTCAGGACTGTCGAGACCAGCGCGATGAAAAGGCTCGAGAGATACGCTTTCCAATACAGGCTGTCCTGCGTCAGAAAGACGAAGTTTTCGAAATCCAGTTCGGCCAGAAACGCGCCGATGCCTTCATCCCAGCTGAACTGGGGAAAATACGGCGGGATGGAAAGGGCAACGTCCGACAGCGAGATCTTTACGACAATGAGGAACGGCACCAAGAACAGCGCAAGCAGCCAGGCATAGGGCAGGGCAATCAGGGCAAACCGACGCATCAGGATGCTCCTCGTTTCATCGTGCCAGCATCACGCCAGCAGTCGCAGTCCATGACAGCCAGACCTGATCTTCCCAGGTGAAAGAACGGCGTGCGATGCGGCGAGTGTTGGCCGTCTGAGCTTTGATAATCGTGCCGTTCGGCAATTCGACGTGATAGGTCGAGAGGTTGCCGAGATAGGCGATGTCGTGGATCTTTCCTTGAACGCAATTATCCGCAGCCTCAGGCCTGTCAGCCGTGATCGTAATCTTTTCAGGGCGGATGGCCATATAGCAGGTTTGCCCGTTCTCGAACTTTGCCGAGGTCGCAGCGTGCAGCGCTTGCTGACCCTCTGCCCAGTCGATTTCATACTGTCCTTCTTCAAGGAATCGGGCACGACCTTCGATGATGTTCACATCACCGATAAAGTCGGCGACATAGACGGAATTGGGTGTCTCATAAATGCGATCAGGGGTTGCGACCTGCATCAGCTTGCCTTCGTCCATGACGGCGACCCGGCTGGCGACAGTCATCGCCTCTTCCTGGTCGTGTGTCACGATGACAAACGTGGTGCCGGTCTTCTCCTGAATGTCCATCAGTTCGAACTGGGTATCCTGACGCAGTTTTGCGTCCAAAGCGCCAAGCGGTTCATCAAGCAACAGAAGTGTTGGCGCTTTAGCCAGTGATCGGGCAAGCGCAACGCGTTGCCGCTGACCACCGGAAATCTGGTGCGGTTTGCGTTTGGCAAACCGCTCAAGTCGCGTCAGACGCAGCATTTCATGTACGCGTGTCGCGATGGTTTCTTTGTCTTTGCCTTCGCGCTTCAGACCAAATGCGATGTTTTCCCAGATGGTCAGATGCGGAAACAGCGCATAGGACTGGAACATCATGTTTACGGCGCGCTTGTTCGGGGGTACGGGTACGATATTTCTTCCAGAAAGCTCGATCTGGCCGGATGACGGATTCTCGAACCCTGCAAGCATGCGCATCATTGTCGTCTTGCCGCAGCCCGAAGGGCCGAGCAAAGCAAAGAATTCCCGCTCGTAGATATCGAGCGACAAGTTGTCGATGGCGGTAAAGCTACCGAATTTCTTTGTAACGTTTTGAAACCGGATTAGTGGTTTCTGTTCCGGGTCTTCCCATGGGGCGAATACGGTCGAATTCAAAAGCCGTCCCTCGTTTTGATTGTCGGGGCAGGCCACTGTAAGCCCGCCCCGAAGCCCGGTATCAGGTGCCGGATTTTACCTTGGTCCACAGGCGCGTCACGACACGCTGCACTTTGGCACCGTAGGGTGTCGTGGTGTACAGGTTTTCCAGCGTCGCCTCATCCGGGTAGATCGCCGGATCGCCGATCACATCCTCTTCGAGGAATTCCTGCGATGCCTTGTTGCCGTTCGCATAGTAGACGTAGTTTGACGCAGCGGCCATGTTCTGCGCGTCCATGATAAAGTTCAAAAAGGTATGCGCGGCTTCCGGATTGGGCGCATCCACCGGAATCGCCATTTGGTCGAACCACATCAGGGCGCCTTCGCTAGGTGCGTTATAGGCAATTTCGACACCGTTATCGGCTTCCGCTGCACGGTCGCGCGCCTGAAGGATGTCACCGGACCATCCGAAGGCGACACAGATATCACCATTGGCAAGCGCGTTGATGTATTCAGAGTTGTGGAATTTCTGAACATAGGGGCGAACAGCGGCAAAGACCTCTTCGGTTTTCGCGATGGTGTCCGGGTCTTGGCTGTCGGGGTCTTCGCCGATGTACTTTAGCGCAGCCGGGATCATTTCGGTTGGCGCGTCAAGAAAATGGACACCGCATTCGGCCAGTTTTTCCATGTTGGCCGGATCGAAAATCAATTCAAGCGAGCCCATTGGGGCGTCCTCGCCGAGAATCTCGGTTACTTTGCCTACATTGACGCCAATTCCCGTGGTGCCCCACATGTAGTTGATGGAATATTCGTTGCCCGGGTCATATTGCTCGGTACGCTTGGCCACCACGTCCCACATGTTTTCGATGTTGGGCAGCTTGGACATGTCAAGCTTCTGAAATGCTCCGGCGCTGATTTGGCGCTGCAGGAATGTACCGGAGGGAACGACGACATCATAACCCGATCCGCCTGCCAGCATCTTGGTCTCGAGAACCTCGTTGCTGTCGAAAACGTCATAAATCAGATCAATGCCTGTTTCCTGCTCGAATTTCTCAAGGAGGGACTCGTCGATATAGTCAGACCAGTTATAAACGCGAACCTCATCGGCCGACGCCATCGCGCTGGTCAAAGCAAGCAGCGAAGCCATTGTCAAAGTGTGCAGTCTCATGAGTATCTCCCTAGGCGCCCCGGGTTATTCCCGGTGGCTTGGATTTGATCAAGTTTTGCCCTTCCTGGCAATGTCCGATATGTTTCCACGGGGGCAGAGACAGCGCAAGGGACGTTGTTTGATCGATGTTTGATCGGAGCAGGGCGGGAATGAAGTTGGTGAAAAATACGGCAGATCAGGCAGGCGTACCTATCCGATCACTGCCCGTGCATGAGCAGGTTTATCAGGATCTTCGGTCACGTATCCTTTTCGGAGAAGCCGCGCCGGGGCAGGCGGTTACCATTCAGGGGCTCGCCGATGCGCTGGGCGCTGGCATGACACCCGTGCGCGAAGCAATCCGCCGGCTGATCTCTGACGGTGCCCTGCTATTTCAGGGCAACCGTCGCGTCATCGTTCCGACATTGGATATCGCCGCATTGGAACAGCTTGTTTTTATAAGGAAATCAATAGAATCCGAACTTGCTCGCAGAGCGGCCAGACATGTCGGTCCAGAATTCGTGGACCGGCTGAGTGAGATCGATGCGGCGCTGGATGTAGCCATTTCACAAGGTGACGTTCCGGGTTACTTGCGCTTGAACTACCAGTTTCACATGGCGCTCTATGCGCAGGCCAAGGCCTCAATCATGGCCGAGCAGGCCGACCGTCTGTGGCTCCGGTTCGGCCCCTCGCTAAGGGTCGTTTGCGGTCGCTTCGGCACACAGAATCTGCCGGACCGGCATAAGGATCTGCTTAGTGCTCTCGCAGCAGGTGACGAAGAAGGCGCAGCCGTTGCCGTGACCCAGGATGTGATCCAGGGCATGGAGCAGATTGCCGCTGTCCTCGAAATCCGAGAGTGATTCGATTGACAGTCAAAAATTTGATCATATTCTGCTCACAACTTTGACATTGAAAGGATTCAGCCCGTGTCCGCGATAACAAACCACATGCCGACAGCCGAGTTACAAAAGCTGGATTCGGCGCATCACATGCATCCTTTTACCACGGGAAGCGAACTTGCCGCAAAAGGGCCCCGGGTCATCACGCGCGCCAAGGGCGTTTATCTGACCGATAGCGACGGTGTCGAAATCCTCGATGCGATGGCAGGCCTTTGGTGCGTGAACATCGGCTACGGTCGTGACGAACTGGCCGAGGTCGCCGCGCGCCAGATGCGCGAACTGCCGTACTACAATACCTTCTTCCAGACGACGCATGTGCCGGTGATTGCACTGGCGCAAAAGCTGGCCGAACTGGCACCGGGCGATCTGAACCATGTTTTCTTTGCCGGTTCCGGATCCGAGGCGAATGACACCAACATCCGCATGGTACGCACCTACTGGCAGATGAAGGGCAAGCCGGAAAAGAACATCCTGATCTCGCGGAAGAATGCCTATCACGGCTCTTCGATGGGCAGCGGTTCTCTCGGCGGGATGAGCGGAATCCACGCTCAGGGCGGTCTGCCGATCCCGAACATCCATCACATCAATCAGCCCGACTGGTACAACGAAGGCGGTCAATCCACGCCCGAAGAGTTCGGTCTCGCGCGAGCGCAAGAACTCGAAACAGCCATTCTCGAATTTGGTGAAGAACGTGTCGCAGCATTCATTGCCGAGCCAATTCAGGGTGCGGGCGGGGTCATCATTCCGCCATCGACCTATTGGCCGGAGATTCAGCGCATTTGCGACAAGTACGACATTCTCTTGATTGCTGATGAGGTGATCTGCGGTTTCGGGCGTACCGGCAACTGGTTCGGCAGCGAAACCGTCGGCATCCGCCCAGATATCATGACTGTCGCCAAAGGTCTTTCCTCGGGATACGTTCCGATCGGCGGATCGATCGTCAGCGATGAAATCGCCAGCGTGATCGACAGCGGCGAATTCAATCACGGCTACACCTATTCCGGGCACCCGGTTGCAGCCGCCGTCGCTCTTGAAAACTTGCGTATCCTCGAAGAAGAAAACGTCGTCGATCACGTTCGCAACGTGGCTGGACCCTATCTCAAGGAAAAGTGGGAAAGCCTCGCGGATCACCCGCTGGTCGGCGAAGCAAAGATCGTAGGCATGATGGGCTCGATCGCGCTGACCCCCAACAAGGCAACCCGCGCAAAATTCGCATCTGATCCGGGAACTGTCGGCTACATCTGCCGCGAGCGGTGCTTTGCGAATGCACTGGTCATGCGTCATGTGGGTGATCGTATGATCATCTCGCCGCCACTGGTCATGAGGCCAGAAGAGATCGACATCCTGATCGAGCGTGCGCGCCTTTCGCTCGATGAATGCCATGCAAAGCTCAAAGAAGACGGTCTGCTTGTCTCCGCTAGCTAAAAGCGTTCTGCGCTCTCCCGCGAGGGAGGGCGCACCCGGTAATCAAGCTGTCAGCTGATCGCCCAGACGTTCCAGCATGGTCAGGCAGCTTCTCATCTGTTCGACGCTGACGAACTCATCGGGTTTGTGCGCCTGCTCGATAGAACCGGGCCCGCAGACCACCACCGACATGCCAAGTTCCTGGAAAAGCCCGGCTTCAGTGCCAAAAGGCACGACATGGGCACCATTCGCGCCGACAAGCCGCGAGACGAGATCCCGTGCAGCATTGTCATCCATAACTTCAAGCCCGGCGACTTCACCAATGACCTCCGTCACTATATCGGCGTCGGGGTGAACGTTCTGCATAGCGGGTAGCAACTCGCGTTCGACAAAATGGTGAATCGATCTTTTTACAAACTCGCCATCGCTGTTCTGAACTGGTCGCATTTCCCATTCGACCTCTGCTTTGCCGGCGATCACGTTGTGCGCGACACCACCGTGGATGGAGCCAACATTGATTGTGGTCCAGGGCGGGGTGAATGGGCTCTGGATCGGCGCGCGCTGAACAAGATCGTTGCGCAGGCTTAAAAGATGCATGACGTATCGCGCGGCGTACTCGGCTGCATTCACGCCCAGATCCGGAGAAGACCCGTGCCCCTCAAGACCGTTGAACCGGACGGTGTATTCGCAGCATCCCTTGTGGCCTTCGATCACCCGCATTGATGTCGGTTCGCCGATGATGGCCATTGCAGGTTTGATGCCGCGTTTGCGCAGCTCGGGGATGAGTGACCGTGCGCCAAGGCAACCGACCTCTTCATCATAGGTGAAAGCGAAATGCAGCGGCCGTTTCAACTCCAATTGGCTGTATTCGCGCGCCATCACCGTTGCCGCCGCGATAAAACCCTTCATGTCGCATGTGCCACGTCCGTATAGCCGTTCCTCGTGCTCGAGCAGAACAAAAGGATCGCTGAACCAGTCCTGATCTTCGACCGGCACCACATCCGTGTGGCCAGACAAGACAAGCCCCCCATCGCCTTCGGGACCAAGTGTCGCGAACAGGTTCGCCTTGGTGCCGCTCTCGTCCGAGAACAGATCGACACGGGCCCCACAATCTCCAAGCCGGGATGCGAGGTCCGCGACCATTTCGAGATTGCTGTCCGCCGAAACGGTCGGGTAACCGACCAGCGACTGCAGCAGGTCCAGGGTATCCTCCAGCCGATCCGTCACGGCTTCACGAACAGCTGACGAGGGCGGTTGCAGAAGGTTTCCGCCGCCCCGGTTTCTCGGATGAGGATGCTCTCGGTGATTTCCAGCCCCCATGTATCGCGCCACAAGCCCGGCATGAAGTGAAACGTCATTCCCGGCTCAAGTACGGTTTCGTCGGTCGAACGCAAAGATATCGTACGCTCGCCCCAGTCTGGCGGATAGCTGAGACCGATGGAATATCCGCAACGCCCAACACGGTCGATCCCGTGCCGGTTCAACGCATCTGACAAGGCATTTGCAATATCGCAGGCGCGGTTGCCTGCACGGCCTGCCTCCAGCCCGGCTTCGAGCCCTTCGACAATCGCGGCCTCGGCGGCAAGGATATCCTCGGTCGGTTTGCCAAGGAACAGGGTTCGGCAGAAGGGCGTATGATACCGGCGGTAGCATCCGGCGATTTCAAAAAATGTCGCTTCGCCGTACTTGAACGGCCTGCCGTCCCAGGTCAGGTGAGGCGCCGCGGCGTCATCGCCTGACGGTAACATGGGCACGATGGCCGGATAGTCACCCCAAGCGTCCCCCACGCCGCGAATCGCATCCCGGTAGAGTTCCGCGACAACCTCGTTCTTCGCGACGCCGGGTTCGACTCTTTCCAGCAACCCGTCGATCATTTTTTCGGAGATGGCGGCTGCCTTGCGCATAAAGGCGATTTCTGCCTGCGATTTAACCGCTCTCAGGTGATTTACGACCCCTGTCGCGTCCTCGAAAGTGGCATTGGGCAGCGAAGCTTCAAGTACGTGCATGGCCTTGGCGGAGAAGTAATAATTTTCCGTCTCAACACCGATCCGGCCCGCCGAAAGGCCGAGGCTGTCGAGCAGAACCGAAAGGTCCTGCATAGGGTGCAGTTCGGTTGATTGAACGAAACTGTCTTCATACCCGACCACACGATCAAACCCCATCCAGACTGTCCGCAAGGCGCCCTGCGTATCCATCAGTCTCCCCCACCATATGGGGTCGGCATCGGGAAGAACTACAACACCTTGATGCACGTAGAACGACCAGCCGTCATACCCGGTCAGCCACGCCTGATTGGAAGGATCGGTCACGAAAAGCGCGTCCAGACCGAGTTTCGACAGGGCTTGTCGGGTCTTTTTCAGGCGCGTCGCGTATTCTTCGATCGAAAAGGGCAGGGCCGACGCTGTCATATACTTTTGATCCTTCTGTTACGTGTGTTCTGGCGCCAGCCATATCTGAAATTCTCGGGCGTGAACGTCAAGCTGCCCCATAATTCGGTAAAACTGTTTGTTTTTCGGTCTTTTACCCCATGTTGCTGCCTTCCAAATAATCATTCTCGTCAAGTTGGTTGCACTCTGGCGGTTCTCTGTGATTACATCTGCTCATGAAAACGCAGGAAAAACTGCGAAGTCCAAGGGGAGCCGCTTTTGGCTGATACGCAAAACACAGACGCGTTCGTCGAGTTCGAACGCGTACAAAAAAGCTATGACGGCGAGAACCTGGTCGTCAAAGATTTGAACCTTTTCATGCCCAAGGGTGAATTTCTCACCATGCTGGGGCCGTCAGGTTCCGGTAAGACCACGTGTCTAATGATGCTGGCCGGTTTCGAAACCGCGACGCACGGCGATATCCGACTCGACGGCACAAGCATCAATAATATTCCGCCGCACAAACGCGGCATCGGCATGGTCTTTCAGAACTATGCCCTGTTCCCGCACATGACAGTTGCCGAAAACCTCGCTTTCCCGCTTGAGGTTCGCAAGATCGGCAAGTCCGACCGAGAAGCCAAGGTCAAGCGCGCGCTGGACATGGTTCAGATGGGCGATTTTGGCGGTCGGCGGCCAGCGCAGCTTTCGGGCGGTCAGCAGCAGCGGATCGCATTGGCCCGCGCGCTGGTTTTCGAGCCCGAGCTGGTTCTGATGGATGAACCGCTCGGCGCCCTCGACAAGCAGCTTCGCGAAACACTGCAGTTCGAAATCACGCGGCTCGCCCATGATCTAGGCATTACGGTTGTCTACGTGACACACGATCAGACCGAGGCTCTGACCATGTCAGACCGCGTGGCTGTTTTCGATGATGGGCGTATCCAGCAGCTCGCGCCGCCGGACCAGCTTTATGAGGCGCCCGAGAACAGTTTCGTCGCGCAGTTCATTGGTGAAAACAATACGCTTGAAGGCGTCGTCAAAGAGATCAACGGCGATTCCTGCCTTGTCGAACTCGACGGGGGCGAGGTCATCGCCTGCAAGCCGATTAACGTGAACAAACCGGGCGATCGCACCCGCGTTTCGATCCGACCGGAACGTGTCGAATATAATAAAGACCGGCTTCAGGAAGGCGCGCACACGCTCAAGGCCGAAGTGCTTGAGTTCGTTTACATGGGAGACATCTTCCGGACGCGGCTTCGTGTGGCTGGAAACGATGACTTTGTCATCAAGACGCGGAACGCGCCGGATGTGGAACGTCTTAAACCGGGCAGCCAGATCGAAATTGGCTGGTTGCCAGAGGATTGCCGCGCGCTTGATGCGTAGCGGCTGAAATGTATCGCGATGGGCCCCGGCCCACGCGATATTCGATGCGGAGCGAGGATAACGCCCGTTCCACCGTTCCGCAGCAAACCAATCGGGCTAAAAAGTCTGGGAGTAATTATTCTATGACACTACGCAAAACCATTCTCGCAACGTCGGCACTTTCCGTGATCGCCGGTGCGGCTGTCGCTGAAATGGCCAACGACATGACCCTCGTTTCCTGGGGCGGCGCATATCAGAACAGCCAACAGAAGGCCTACGTCGAGCCCTACCTCGAAGCTCACCCGGAAGTCAGCGCGACATGGGACGAAAGCTCTGCCGAAGCAGTTGCAAAGCTGCGCGCCATGAACGAAGCGGGCAACATCACCTGGGATCTCGTTGACGTTGTTGCAGCCGACGCCATCCGTCTCTGCGACGAAGGTCTGGCAATGGAATACGACCCGGAAGAACTGCTCGCCGAGGGCGAAGACGGCTCATCCGCCGAGGATGACTTTGGCGACCTGATCGTCAGCGACTGCTTCATCCCGCAGATCGTTTACTCGACCACCTTTGGCTATCGCACAGACATGGTTCCGGAAGGCGTCGATGCACCGAGCGAAATCTGCGACGTGTTCGATCTGGAAACATATCCGGGCAAGCGCAGCCTCGAAAAGCGTCCGATCAACAACATGGAATGGGCGCTGCTCTGTGATGGCGTTGCCAAAGAAGACGTCTACGACGTTCTGGAAACCGAAGAAGGTCAAGAGCAGGCACTGGCCAAGCTCGACACCATCAAGGATAGCGTGATCTGGTGGTCCGCGGGTGCCGACACGCCGCAGCTGCTGGCCGATGGCGAAGTCTTCATGGGCTCCACGTATAACGGTCGTCTGTTCTCGGTCATCGAAGAGCAGGACCAGCCTGTTGCAATGATGTGGGACGCGCAGGTGTTCGACCTTGACGGCTGGATCATCCCCGCCGGCTTGCCCGAAGACCGTCTGGCACGCGTGAAAGACTTTGTTAAGTTCGCCACCGACACCCAGCGTCTTGCCGATCAGGCAGCTTATATTTCCTACGGTCCGGCACGTAAGTCCTCGGCACCGCTGGTTGGCAAGCATGCCGATCTCGGTATCGACATGGGTCCGCATATGCCTACCGATCCGGACAACGCGGCCAACACCTTTGTCTATAATTATGGTTTCTGGGCTGACTACCGCGACGACATCGACGCGAAATTCCAAGCTTGGCTGACCAAGTAAGTTACTGACACGCCACGACGGGGCCCAATTGGGCCTCGTCATTAAACAAAGGAATTTCAAAGCATGCCCAAGGGTTATTGGATCGTCCATGTTACCGTCACCAACCCCGAGGAGTATGCGGAATATGTCCGGCTAGATACGCCGATCGTCGAAGAATACGGCGGCAAGTTTCTTGTTCGGGGCGGGCAAAGCGAAACGCCCGAAACACCCCAGAAAGACCGCCATGTGGTGGTAGAGTTCCCTGATCTCGCTGCCGCTCAGAAGTGTTATCATTCAGACGGCTACCAAAAGGCCGCAAAGATCAGGATGGCGCATTCAGAAAGCGATATCGTCATCGTCGAGGGGACATGAAATGACCAGCACGACAGAGACCAATGTGCCACTTGAAGGTCCGACGCCGGATGACGGATTGCGCGCGGCTGAACAGTCCGGTCCGATGCTCGCCGCGGACGGGACGCCGCTGAAACGCAGTCTGGCAAGGGCGCTGCGTCGCGAAAAACTGCGGGCTTTGATGCTGATCGCCCCGCTGTTGCTGTTTGTGCTGATTACATTTATCGCGCCGATTGGCGATATGCTGCTGCGCTCCGTGCGCAACGACATCGTGGCCGACACGCTCCCGGAGACGGTCGAGCAGCTCGGCATGTGGGATTCAGCGCAACAAGAGCTTCCGGACGATGCCACATGGACGGCGCTTTACATCGATCTGGTGCTCGCCGAAGAGCAAAAGTTGCATACCCGTCTGGGCAGCCGTCTGAATTATGAACTCACCGGCGCATCCTCGCTATTCCGCAAGACCGGGCGCGCGGTGGGTAGGTTCGATACCGACGTTTATACCGATCAGTTCGTCGCGCTGGATGAAAGCTGGGAGAACGCCGCCACCTGGGTGAATATGTTTGATGACTCCGACATTGCGGAGGCATTGCCCCTGACCGCGCGGACTTGGGAGCGCTGGGTTGATTATCTGGAATCCGAAGACGACATTCCCGCCGAGGAAGATGTCGAAGACTTCCTGTTTACCGCGCTTTACGCGGATCTGACCCGGGAGGGCGCCGACGTATTGGGCCTGTCTTCCAGGTTGGAGCAAGCGGCCGCAGCAGTTTCGGGCTTTGAAACCGTCGATCTGCGAGAGCAGTTCGAGGACGCGGATGATGACTGGCTAGATCCCGAAATCATGCGTACGATCCAGACCTATTCGCCGCGCTATACCTCGGGATATTTCCTGAACGCGGTGGACGCGCAACTGACAGCAGATGGCGTCAGCATGCGCCCCGACAACCAGCAGATCTATGGCATCCTGTTCAAGCGCACGATTTTCATGTCGCTGACCATCACGCTGAGCTGCATCATTCTCGGCTATCCGGTCGCCTGGATTCTGGCCAACCTGCCGACCCGTTCGGCAAACCTGCTGATGATCCTCGTCCTTCTACCATTCTGGACGTCGCTTTTGGTGCGCACCTCGGCGTGGAAGGTGATGCTGCAACAACAGGGGGTCATTAACGATACGCTGGTCTGGTTAGGGCTCGTCGCCGACGATGCCCGATTGGTGATGATCAACAACCAGTTCGGTACCATCGTCGCGATGACGCATATCCTGCTGCCGTTCATGATCCTGCCGATGTATTCGGTGATGCAGACCATCCCGCCCTCCTACCTGCGCGCCGCGAAAAGCCTTGGCGCAACTAACTGGACAGCCTTCTGGCGCGTGTACTTCCCGCAATCAGTTCCCGGAATTGGCGCAGGGTCGATCCTCGTGTTCATCCTGTCCATCGGTTACTACATCACGCCGGAAATCGTCGGCGGTACAACGGGTACCTTCATTTCCAACCGGATTGCCTACCACATTTCTTCGTCTCTCAATTGGGGGCTGGCTGCGGCGCTGGGCACGATCCTGCTCGCCGTCGTGCTCATCCTCTACTGGGCCTATGACAAGATTGTAGGCATCGACAACGTGAAGCTGGGATAAGCCAATGACTGCGAGCGATATCGTCATCACCGCGACAGAAAAAAAGCCGGTGTCATTTTATGCGTCTGTCGCGGCAGCAGCCGGGGCATTCGCAGGTATCTTCGTCGGAGCAGCGCAGGGCTCGACTCTGCTGGGGTTGATCTGCGGCGCGATCCTTATGGCGATCGTCGCCTACGTGGCGGTCGAAGTTCTGGGGCGCGAACAGGAAAAACCGCTGCGCTGGGGGCTTGTGATCCTCTTTGCCATCGTCGGCTTTCTGTTCGGCGGCACGCCGGGGGGAGTGATCGGAGCGTTGTTCGGCTGGTTCTTTGGCTGGTTCGTCTACTGGCTTGGCTTCAACCGCTACCGCGCACATCTTGTGCCGTATCTCACACCGGGGCAGGTACTGTGGCACTACGCCTTCCGGGTGATCTGCGGAGCGATTTTCGTCTTCCTGATCACACCGATCCTCGTCGTGATGCCGCTTTCCTTCAACGCCGAGAACTTTTTTACCTTTACGCCCGAAATGCTGCGGTTCGATCCCGAAGGATATTCGCTGCGCCATTACCGCGACTTCCTGACGAACACGGAATGGACCAACGCGGTGAAGAACTCGCTGATGATCGCGCCGGTCGCGACTCTTATTTCGGTCAGTCTCGGCACGCTGGCGGCCATCGGCCTCAGTCAGTCTCATGTTCCGGCCAAGCGCGCCATCATGGCGATCATGATTTCGCCGATGATCGTTCCGCTGATCATCTCGGCGACCGGCATGTATTTCTTCTACTCGAAGATAGGGCTGGTTGGCACCTACTGGGGTATTGTGCTTGCGCATGCCGTTCTTGGCATTCCCTTCGTGATTATCACGGTCACGGCTACACTTGTTGGCTTTGACAAGTCCCTCACCCGTGCGGCGGCCAACATGGGCGCCGATCCTGTGACGACTTTCTTCCGGGTGCAGATGCCGCTGATTCTGCCGGGCGTGATCTCGGGCGGCCTGTTTGCTTTCATCACGTCCTTCGACGAGGTTGTTGTTGTCCTCTTTGTGGGCTCTGCCGAATTGCAGACCCTGCCGTGGCAGATGTTCACCGGTCTGCGAGAGCAGATCTCTCCCACGATCCTTGCCGCTGCGACAGTTCTGGTGGCGATCTCCATTGCCCTGCTGACGGTCGTGGAATTGCTGCGCCGCCGGTCCGAGCGGCTTCGCGGCATGTCACCGGGCTAAGAAACCCGTTCCGACAGAAACAAAAAAAGGCGCGCCTCAGACCGAGACGCGCCTTTCTAAATTCTGTTGCTACAATTACCGCAACCGTTCAAGAAGCCTCAGCGAAGCATAACCATCCGGCTGCATGCCTTCCGCCACCTGATAGGCCCGTACCGCGTTGATGGTCAGCGGTCCGATACGCCCGTCGATCTTCTGGGTGTCATACCCCTTGGAGGTCAGACGCTGTTGCAATTCCTTGCGTTCGGTGAAGGTCAGCGCACGATCTCCGCGCGGCCAGTCTCCCTTGATCGCGGGTTTGCCGACGATCCGGTCGCTCAGGTGCCCGACACCGATCACATAGGCGTCTGCCGTATTGTAGCGCTCGATGACATCGAAGTTGCTAAAGATCATGAACGCCGTTCCCTTGCCGCCTGCTGGAAGAAGGATAGACGCTTCACCATGATTGGGCACTGCACGCCCGTCCATATCCGTGATCCCCAGCGCGGCCCATTCCGCCGGCGATTTCATGACATTGCGGTTCGCGAGCATGAAATCAAAGCTCGATGGCAGCCGCACTTCGACGCCCCACGGCTGGTCCTTGGTCCAACCGAAATGTTTCAAGTAATTCGCGGTCGATGCCAGCGCGTCGCTTGGATCGTCTGACCAGATATCCCGTTTGCCATCGCCGGTGAAATCCACCGCGTGTTCCTGAAAAGACGTGGGCATGAACTGCGTATGTCCCATAGCGCCCGCCCAGCTTCCCTTCATCCGGTCCGGCGTCACGTGGCCATCCTGAAGTATGCGCAAGGCCTGCATCAGCTGTTCCTCAAAGAACTCTTTGCGTCGCGCATCATAGGCAAGCGTCGCTAGGCTGCGGATCGTGCTGTCGTTGCCCCGATAACTGCCATAGGCGCTCTCAAGCCCCCAGATCGCGACCACGACCTGCTTGTCGACGCCATATTCCGCTTCGATCCGGTCGAGAACGGCACGGTGCTTGTTCAGCGCGGCCTGCCCGTTGGAAACGCGCGCGCTGGATACGGCGGTATCGAGATACTCCCAGATCGGTTTCGTGAACTCGGCTTGATTACGGTCGCGACGGATCGCGTCCGCGTCAAAGGTGACGCCGGCAAAAGCCCGGTTCAGGGTGTCGCGGCCAATGCCCCGCGCTTCGGCGCGCTGTCGGAACTCACCAAGCCATGTACCGAAGTCGTTTCCGTCCTTTTGCACCACCTGCGTCTCGCCCTTTGCCGCTGCCGTTTTGGGGCGATCCTCCGGTCGCGGAGATTCGTCTATCGCCGCCGCTGCGAGATGGATCAGATTATCCTGCGTAAAGGGGCGGATGTTCGGCCTGATCGAGGCGTCGGGCGCCCCGCTTATGGCTGTCGTTCCCCAAAAAGTCGCAAGGCATACTGCACTTGATAAAATGCGCATTTTCTTTGTCCTGCTTTCTGCTCAACTCCGAGTCTAGCCGCAAATCGCTTTTTCGCAAAGCGACCAATCCGGAGAATCCGCAAAGTTTCGCGCATGGCGGGTGCGAAAAGCCTGTTTGACATTTCACCACGATTGGGTCGAAATCGCTGCGAAATTGTAAAGGAAGTGCCTCGTGATTGATCTGGAAAAGGTTCGCGCCATCGATATCCACACCCATGCCGAGGAGCCATGCGGTTGCCATGCGGATGATGGGTACGATGACCTGCAAAGTGCGATGGCCAAGTACTTCGGCGCCCCGTGGGACCATCCGCCCACTATCGAGGAAACCGCCGCTCATTATCGCGAAAAGAATATCGCCGCTGTGATCTTCCCGGTCGATGCAGAACGCGAAACCGGCTACCGACGTTACAAGAACGAAGAGGTCGCCGAACTGGCGGACCGGCATTCGGACATCCTTATTCCCTTCGCCTCAATCGACCCGCACAAGGGCAAGCTTGGCGCTCGTGAGGCCCGTAATCTTGTCGACAATTACGGCGTGCAGGGATTCAAGCTGCACCCGACCATGCAGGGTTTCTATCCGAACGACCGCATGGCCTATACGCTGTACGAGGCGATTGCCGAAACCGGCAAACCCGCGCTTTTCCACACTGGGCAGACCGGCGTCGGCTCGGGCATGAAGGGCGGCAACGGCATGCGGCTTAAGTACTCCAACCCGATGTATATCGACGATGTGGCCGTGGATTTCCCGGACATGCCGATCATTCTCGCCCACCCGTCCTTCCCGTGGCAGGAAGAGGCGCTGGCCGTCGCCCAGCACAAGCCCAACGTCTACATCGATCTCTCGGGCTGGTCGCCAAAGTACTTCCCGCCGATCCTGATCCGCTACGCCAATACGCTTCTGAAGAAAAAGATGCTCTTCGGCTCCGACTGGCCGATGATCGCGCCCGAGAAATGGCTCGATGCCTTCGACAAGGCCGATTTCCGGGACGAGGTTCGCCCCGGTATCCTCAAAGACAACGCAGCGCGTCTGCTGGGTCTCAAGTAATCCACCGGTCAGGCGATGGGGATCAAAGGTTTCCCGTCGCTGCCGACCTGTTCGGTGTCCAGTGGGGCAAAGCTTGATGCATCGGCCCGCTGCCAGCGGGTCAGGTACCCGTTGCCAAGACTTTCACCCCGCAACAGGAATCCTTCGGGCAAATAGGGATAGATCTGGTGACCCGTCACCATGTCCCGGTCCTTTTCACGCATCATCAGGTGATAGGGCTGGAAGCCCCCCGGGTGGTCTAGTCCGGCAGCTCCCGTCAGCTCGCCCAGCGCGCGCAGGGTGTTCTTGTGAAAACGGTAAACCCGCTCGGCCTTGGTGGGCACGTGTAGCGCCCGCTGACGCCGCTCATCCTGTGTTGCCACGCCCACCGGACAACGGTTGGTGTGGCAGGACTGCGCCTGAATACAGCCGACCGAGAACATGAAACCACGCGCCGAATTGGCCCAGTCCGCACCAAGCGCCAGCGCCTTGGCGATCTCAAAGGCGCTGATCAGCTTGCCAGAGGCCCCGATCTTGAGCCGATGACGCAGCCCTGCACCTCGCAAAGTATTGTGGGCAAACGTTAGCCCTTCGATCAATGGCATACCCATGTGGTTCGCGAATTCGACGGGTGCAGCCCCTGTGCCGCCTTCCTTGCCATCAATGACGATGAAATCCGGTACGATGTCGGTTTCCAGCATGGCTTTGACGATGCACATGAATTCCCGCCGGTGCCCGATGCACAGCTTAAAACCCACCGGCTTTCCGTCGCCATGCTCCCGCAGTTTGCCGATGAACTGCATCAGTTCGATTGGGGTCGAGAACTCGGGATGCGCCGAGGGCGAAACGCAGTCCTGATCCATGGGGATATCGCGGGCTTCTGCGATTTCCGGAGAAATTTTCGACGCGGGCAAGACGCCGCCATGCCCGGGTTTCGCACCCTGGCTCAGCTTCAGCTCAATCATCTTGACCTGCGGATTACGCGCCTGCTCGGCGTACTTCTCAACGTCGAACCGGCCTTCGGGCGTACGACACCCGAAATAGCCGGACCCGATCTCGTAGATTAGGTCGCCACCGCCTGCCCTGTGATACTTGCTGATGCCGCCTTCCCCGGTGTCATGAGCGAAACCACCTTTCGCCGCACCGGTGTTCAGTGCCTGGATCGCGTTGGCCGATAGCGCGCCAAAGCTCATCGCCGAGATGTTGTAGATCGATGCCTCATATGGCTTCTCGCATTGTTCCCCGCCAATCTTGACGCGAAAGTCATGACCCTCGAGGTGCTTGGGAACAACCGAATGGGTGATCCACTCATACCCGGAATCATATACCCGCTGTCGCGTGCCGAACGGCCGTTTGTCCTCGACGCCTTTCGAGCGCTGATAAACCAGCGAGCGTTGATCACGCGAAAACGGTTCTTCGTCCTGATCGCTCTCGATAAGGTACTGACGGATTTCGGGCCGGATCTCTTCGAATAGATAGCGCAAATGCCCGATCACCGGGTAGTTGGCGAGAACCGCGTGACGCTTCTGGAAATAGTCATAGACCCCCAGCAAAGCCGTCAGACCAAAAACAACGGCGGGCAGCCAGAACCAAGCGCTGCTACCGATGGCCGCGATGCACAGAATGGCAATCACGGCCGAGCCGATGAATATCATGTATCTCATGTGATCTCCTGCGGATGGCTGGCAGTATCTTTATTTATCAGGTGTTTGCCTTCAACCACCTTCACATCAAACAGGAGTGACAAGGGCGCGCAATCGTTTTGATTGCGCGCCCTGTGTCAATTTCAGCCAAGCTGTCGCAGCAACTCGAGCGAAGGCTCTCCGGTTTCCGGGAGACCCCGGCTGCGCTGGTAGTCGCGAATAGCCGACTCGGTATTCGGACCGATGACACCATCGGCGCCGCCAGTGTCGAAACCGCGTGCGGTCAGCCTCTGTTGAAGTGCCTTGCGATCGTCGATCGTCATACCGCGCGCATCCGGCCCGAAAGAGCCCTGCAGCGGTCCGCCGCCCGCGATACGATCCGCCAGATGGCCAACCCCGATCGCGTAGCTGTCCGAGTTGTTATAGCGCTTGATGACATCGAAATTGCGGAACACGGCAAAGCGCGGCCCGCCGGGTTGCGGCTGCAGCACCCGCAGGGGTGTACCGCTGTTGGCAGCGGCGGAACCGACCTCACCACCCCAGGGCTGAGACCGGACCCAGCCGGACCGGCTGAGATAGGCCGCGGTGGAGGCCACCGCATCCGCCGGGTCGTCCGACCAGATGTCTCGGCGGCCATCGCCGGTGAAATCGACAGCGTAAGCAAGGTAAGACGTCGGGATGAACTGCGTATGTCCCATCGCCCCGGCCCAGCTGCCCGTCATGCGAGAAGCCGGGATGTCGCCATTCTGCAAAATCTTCAGCGCGGCGATCAGCTGGCTTTCGAAAAATGCGCCGCGCCGCCCGTCATAGGCGAGTGTCGAGATGGCCGAGATCACCGGTACGTCACCACGTCTTTCACCGTAAAAGCTCTCAAGCCCCCAGACCGCCGTAACAATGTTCGCGGGCACGCCATAGCGCGCCTCGATGGCATTCAGCGTGCTGCGATGCCGTGACAACGCGGCCCGGCCTTTGGAGACCCTTTCGTCCGACGCGGCGATGGCAAGGTAATCCTCCAGCGTGCGGGTAAATTCGGTCTGGTTGCGGTCCCGCTCGATGACCATTGGCATATACCCGGCCGAGCGGAAAGCCGCATCGAGCGTGGTGCCGGAAATGCCCTGCGCCGCCGCGCGTTGCCGGAATGAAGCCACCCACGTGTCGTAACCCGCATTGTTTACGGTCTGATAAGTTCGCCCTCCGGTCGGGGCACTGCTGCTGCCGGTGCGTCCAGTGCTGCACCCTGCGAGGGCCGCGCCGGCCAGCCCGGCGATCATGAACCTGCGTGTAATAACCATGCTACCTCTGCTTCTCGGCGGTATTTTCCGCCCTTGCAGCTCAACTCTAGTGGATTGTGGCGGCGGGGCAAGGAGAGGCAAAACCGTTGAGCCGAAGTCAGCTATTCGGGTTCATTGCCTTGACTGAGTTCGTTCAGCAGGTCGAGCAGCGCGTCATAGCGGTCCGGTCCCATGTCCTGACGTATTTCTTCCATCAGCTTCTGGCTGGTCTCGAGATGCGCTTCGATAAGCCGGGTGCCCTTGACCGATATCTTGACGATCTGACGACGTCGATCGTTTTCGTCGGGCTTGCGCAGGATAAGGTGCTTTTCTTCAAGCTTCTGAAGGATGCGCGTCAGGCTCGGCAACAATAGACAGGCCTGTTCCGCTATATGTGTCGGTTCGAGCGCGCCTTTTTCGTCGAGAACGCGCAGGACCCGCCATTGCTGTTCGGTCAGCCCGACATCCGCGAGCATCGTACGGATCGGCGCCATCACCTTTTCCCGCGCCCGCAAGAGCGCGATAGGTAAAGAGCGTGAAGTGGAAAGGCTACGTTGCGACATATGTTACTGTCGCCGATTGGCCGGATTTTCGCAATCTTTCAAAATGATTGATAAAAAGAATTCTGGCCTAGGCAATTGGCGGCCGCGATTTTGAAACCGGTGCACCACCTGAGGTCGGAAGTGCACGTAGTGGTTGTGCCTTCAGGTGCTTTGCCCCTCTTGGCCTCGAGGCCAATTCACACCAGGATATTTTGGACCCAAAGAAGTTGTGACGGATGGTTTTTAGTCTGAAATGGTGCGGCGTGAAAAAGGAGTGCATTTCGGTGGAATGGAAAGATTTTGGCGATTGGGGCGGGCGGATATCCGAGTGGGCAGAGGATTATCACCTTAGCGTCGGGGACCGCCCGGTCCGGTCTCGTGTCAAACCGGGGGAAGTTCTTGCGTCATTGCCCGCGGTGCCGCCTGAGCAGTCCGAAGATATGGAGAAGATCTTCGAGGATTTTGAAACCATCGTGATGCCCGGCATCACCCATTGGCAACATCCGAGGTTTTTTGCCTATTTCAATTCCAATGCCGCGCCGGCATCCGTTCTGGCAGAATTCCTGACGGCAGCCCTCTCCCCCCAATGTATGCTATGGCAGACCTCTCCAGCGGCGACGGAGATGGAGACCTGCATGATGGGCTGGCTGCGCCAGTCTCTGGGGTTACCGGACGGGTTTTCAGGGGTGATACAGGACAGCGCGTCGTCGGCGACGCTGGCAGCGGTGCTGACCATGCGCGAGAGGGCGCTGGAGTGGACAGGCAATACGGTCGGGCTGGCGCGCAACCCGCAGCTGAGGGTCTATTGCTCTTCCGAGGTGCATACATCCGTTGATCGGGCGATCTGGGTGTCGGGCATCGGGTCGGATAACCTTGTCCGGGTGCCGATTTCGGGGGCATGGCGGGGCATGGACCCTGACAAGCTGGAGGCGCTAATCGAAGCGGATCTGGCGGCTGGTCACGTCCCGGCGGGCATCATACTTTGTGTGGGCGGCACAGGGACCGGAGCGACCGACCCGATCGACGTCTGTATCGCGGTGGCCGAAAAATACGGGCTGTTCGTTCACGTGGATGCCGCGTGGTCGGGGTCTGCGATGATCTGCCCCGAGTATCGCCATTACTGGGAAGGTGTGGAACGGGCCGACAGTATCGTTTTCAACCCGCACAAGTGGCTTGGGGTGCAGTTCGACTGTTCGGCGCATTTCCTGAAATCCCCGGATGATCTTGTGCAAACGCTTGCGATTCAGCCGGAATATCTCAAGACCCACGGCGCGGATGGCATCATAAATTATTCCGAGTGGTCAGTGCCTCTGGGCCGCCGGTTCCGGGCGCTGAAGATCTGGTTCGTGCTGCGGGCTTATGGCCTTGAAGGGCTGCGTGATCGGCTACGAAACCACATCAACTGGAGCGGAGCGCTTCATGATAGGATTGCCTCCACGGAGGGGTTCGAGATCGTGACGCCGCCGATGTGGTCGCTGTTTACCTTCCGGTACTTGCGCGACGGGGTGGACCCTGAGGTCCTGAACCAGCGGCTGATCAACGCGATCAATGACGATGGCCGGATCTATTTGACCCAGACGCGGGTCGACGGTGACCTTGTCATCCGATTTCAGGCCGGGCAGTTCGAGACCACCGAGGAGGATGTGAAGATGGCCTATGACGTGATCGTGGAACTGGCGGAGGCGCTTGAATGACACCGGATGAAATCGAAGACGCCGCCGATACACTTTTTGCCGCCGAGCATCTGAACAGTCAGACCGGGCTGCTTTCGCGGCGGTTTCCGGGCATGACGATGGATGACGCCTATGCGGTGCAGGCGAGGTTCGTGGCGAAGAAGGTCGAAACAGGGCGCAGGCGGATCGGGTGGAAGATCGGTCTGACCAGCCGCGCCATGCAGGACGCGCTGGGCATTGATACGCCGGACAGCGGTGTATTGTTGGACGATATGCTGTTCGAGGATGGTGCCACGGTGCCGGGCGGGCGGTTCATCCAGCCGAGGATCGAGGCCGAGATCGCCTTTGTGATGAAGGCGCCGCTGGCCGGGGAAAGCGCCACGCGGGAAGAGGTGATCGCGGCGACCGACTATGTCGCGCCCTCGCTGGAAATCCTCGATACACGGATCTTGCGTGCGGATCCGGAAACCGGCAAGGCACGGGTCGTGACGGATACGATTTCGGACAATGCCGCGAATGCAGGCCTTGTTCTTGGGTCTGTGCGGCATGGCGTAGATGACCATGATTTGCGCTGGGTGGGCGCCATCGTCAGCCGCGACGGGGTCGTCGAGGAAACCGGTCTGGGGGCCGGTGTGCTGAACGATCCGATTACCTCGGTTCTATGGCTCGCGCGGCGGATGGCCGGTTACGGGCAGCAGATCGAAGCGGGGGATATCGTCTTGTCCGGGTCCTTCATCCGGCCGATAGAGGCGACGCCCGGTTCACATATCACGGCCGATTTCGGATCCTTCGGGTCTGTTTCGGTTTCATTCGACTGACAGAGGAAAAGAGATGCCCGCGCCCGAGAACAAATTCAAGAAACGCCTGCTTGCCGGTGAGGTCCAGATCGGATGCTGGCTGGCCACGGGGGACGACTACGTGGCCGAGGTCATGGGCACGGCGGGGTTCGACTGGCTCGTGGTCGATGGCGAGCACGCGCCCAATGACATCCGGTCTCTACGCGCACAGCTGACCGCGCTTGCCGCGAGCGACTCGCATCCCGTCGTTCGGGTGCCGATCGGGGATACGCGCATCATTAAGCAGGTGCTTGATATCGGGGCGCAAACGGTTCTGGTGCCGATGGTCGAAACCGCTGAACAGGCGGCGGAACTGGTGCGCGATTGCCGTTATGCCCCCGGCGGAAGGCGCGGTGTGGGAGCGGCCCTTGCCCGGGCCAGCGGATTTAACGCGATACCCGATTACGTCGGGACGGCGAATGACCAGATATGCCTTCTGGTGCAGGTCGAAAGCGTCTCGGGGATGCAGAATGTCGAAGAGATCGCCAGCATCGACGGTGTCGACGGGGTGTTCATCGGCCCTGCAGACCTTGCTACCGATATGGGGTTCACAGGCAATGCCGATGCGTCCGAAGTGCGCGAGGTCATTCGTGACGGGCTGGCAAAGATCGCGGCCGCTGGCAAAGCGCCCGGCATCCTCGCCATGAAGGATGAGGTCGCGCGCAGATATCTCGACGAAGGCGCGCGTTTCCTTGCGGTGGGGGCCGATATCATGCTGCTGGCAACGGCGGCGCGTCGCCTTTCGGCGAAATGGAAATCCTAAACCCGTGATTTCATGCGCGCCGCGGCCTGCGTGTAACCACCCGCGGCGCCATCGACGAAATGGACGTGATCGCCTTTCATCGCCGAGGGCACGATACAGGTCATCATCGCCTCGTCCTGCTCAAACAGCCCAAAGTCGATAACATTGCGGTTTTGGGCGTCCACCAACACTTCCTCAAGCCGGGCGAGCGTCGCGCTGTCACAATCCAACGTCATCTTGAGCCCGTCGTCGAACTTGCGGAAATCCGCGTTTCGTCCGACGCTTTGTCGGTATTCCGCTGGCTTGAAATCTCCGAGTTTGATGCCTGATTTCAGCACGGCCCATGCGACAAACGTTTCCACCAGCAGTTTGGCCTTGTGCCCCACATAGGACGCCTTACCGCGAAACGCCTGCACCTCGGTCTCAAGCCCGGCGGGGGGCCAGCTTACGCCAGCTCCGGCGATCGGTACCGGGTGACCGTCGCGCTCCAGTGTATGCGCAATGGCGATGATCGCATCCGCAACCCGGGCGAATTCGGAAGAACCCGCACCCTCGGCCGGCTGGACAACGACCGAGACAATGCTGCCGTTACGTGCCCGCATTGGCGCCCATCGACAGCTGAGCCCGGTCAGGTCTGGCTCGTTACCCGGACCAGCAGGGGTAACGGCAAACTCGCCCGCTTTCATTTTCGCTTCGGCCCATGACACCCCGCCACCCGAGAACATGGCATAGTCCACTTCTTCCGAGACCTGATGCCGAGCAACCGATACATCAAAACCGGCGGCACGTATGGTTGAAACCGGGACCATCGCTGCCCTCAGATCAAAGCCAAATGCGTCACGTGCCCAAAGCTGGACGGAAGCAAGTGCCTCGGCGGCGGTTTCCGCGCGTTCAGGCGGAACAGCAAAGGCCGCGCCATCGCCCCCGAAGATATAGGGAAAAGCCTGACCGTCGCTGGTGTTGAGCTGCGCCGAGATGACTGCCGCGCCAACCATGTTCACGGACTTGTACTTGCCCTCAGCGATAGCCTTGGTCGACCCGACGATATCCGCCGTACCCAGAAGCCAGTCGTCTGGCAGGCGGACATAACTGGCGGGGTCCGTCAACGCCTGGAAGGAGGCAAGCCGGGGTACGGTGTCGTAAAAGGCGCGGGTATCTTTCATGCCGCCTTGTAGCACCGAGTATCTGCAATGGGGAAACACTTGCCAGCCAAATGAAGCGAATGTGTTCTTGCACCCGATTTTGCCCCGTGTAACGTCGCCCGGTCAAAGGAGAGTAATACGAATGCAGACCGGCCTGATCATGCTGTGCCTTGCCTACCTGCTCAGCCAGTTCTTTCGGGCGTTTCTTGCGGTTCTCGCGACCTTTCTGGAGCGCGACCTCGGGGCGGGAGCAGATGATTTGGCTTTTGCATCAGGGCTTTGGTTCCTGTCGTTCGCGTTGATGCAATTGCCGCTGGGCTGGCTGCTGGATCGCAGCGGGCCCCGCCGAACGGCCTCGGCACTGCTGCTTTTGGGCGGTGGTGGCGGAGCGGCCTTGTTCGCTTTGGCAACCACGCCTGCCCATGTCAGCGCGGCCATGTTCCTGATCGGCATCGGCTGCGCCCCGTGCCTGATGGCCTCATATTACATTTTTGCCCGCGAATACCCGCCCGCGAAATTCGCGACGCTCGGGTCGCTGATGCTGGGCGTGGGCTCGCTTGGCAATCTCATCGCCTCCTATCCCGTGGCACTTGCGGCGGAAACCATCGGTTGGCGCGCGAGTCTCTGGAGCGTTTCGGCGCTCTCCGTGCTCGTGGCGCTGGGCATTTTCCTCAAGGTCCGCGACCCTGCCCCAAGCGACAGCGAAGAAAAAGGCACGGTGCTCGATCTGCTCAAGATGCCAGTGATGTGGGCCATCCTTGCGCTGATGTTCGTGATGTACGCCCCGACCGGTGCGGTCCGCGGTCTTTGGATCGGCCCCTACCTCAGCGATGTCTTCGGCCTTGCGCCGTCGCAGATCGGAACGGCCTCGCTCATCATGGGGATATCGATGATTATCGGCACGCTGACTTTCGGGCCGCTCGACCGGATCTTCGGCACCCGCAAATGGGTCATCTTCGCAGGCAATTTCGGTAGCGCCCTGACCATGCTCGCGCTGGCCTTCTTCATTGGCGCCAGTGCAACGCTCAGCATCGCCATCATGGCGACGGCGGGTTTCCTGGGCGGTACCTATGCGGTGATGATCGCCCATGGCCGCGCCTTTTGCCCGCCGCATCTGGTGGGGCGAGGCGTGACTCTCGTCAATCTGGCCGGTATCGGTGGTGTCGGCGTGATGCAGTTCGTTTCGGGCCGAATACATGAAACGATGCAGGGAACAGCGACGGTCACCGCGCCCTACGCGACGATCTTTGCTTTCTTTGGCCTCGCCCTGCTGGCCGGGTCGCTGATTTTCCTCTTTGCGCGGGACAACGTGGACTAAGCTTTACCCCGCGCGACAGACCCTATATGAGACCGCTGCCGGTAAAACCCCGGCAGAGATTGGAGAACAATATGGGTTATCGCGTCGTCGTTGCGGGCGCCACAGGCAATGTGGGCCGCGAAATGCTTAACATCCTGGCCGAGCGCCAGTTTCCAGTGGATGAAATCGCCGTACTGGCGAGCCGTAAGTCCTTGGGAACAGAGGTGAGCTTTGGCGACAAGACACTGAAGACCCAGGATCTGGATACTTTCGATTTCACAGGCTGGGACATGGCGTTGTTTGCCATCGGTTCCGATGCGACCAAGACCTATGCGCCCAAGGCGGCCAAGGCCGGTTGTATCGTGATCGACAACTCGTCGCTCTACCGCTACGATTCGGAAGTGCCGTTGATCGTCCCCGAGGTGAACCCGGACGCGATCATGGGCTATTCCAAGAAGAACATCATCGCCAACCCGAATTGCTCTACCGCGCAGATGGTTGTCGCGCTTAAGCCGCTCCATGACCGCGCGCGGATTAAGCGTGTTGTCGTGTCGACCTACCAGTCGGTTTCCGGTGCGGGCAAGGCCGGCATCGATGAGCTATGGGACCAGACCAAATCGATCTACAACCCGGTCGATGACAAGCCGGCCACCAAGTTCACCAAGCAGATCGCTTTCAACGTGATTCCGCATATCGACGTCTTCATGGAAGACGGCTCGACCAAGGAAGAATGGAAAATGGTCGCCGAGACCAAGAAGATTGTCGATCCGTCGATCAAGGTCACCGCAACCTGTGTGCGGGTGCCGGTCTTTGTCGGCCATGCGGAAGCGATCAACATCGAGTTCGAGGACCATCTGGACGAGGACGAGGCCCGCGACATCCTGCGCGAAGCGCCCGGCATCATGGTGATCGACAAGCGCGAAGACGGTGGCTATGTCACCCCGGTTGAATGCGTCGGCGATTTCGCCACCTTCATCAGCCGTATCCGTCAGGATTCGACAATCGATAACGGCCTGAACCTCTGGTGCGTGTCCGACAACCTCCGCAAGGGTGCAGCGCTCAACGCGGTGCAAATCGCCGAGACACTCGGTACGCGTGTGCTGAAAAAGGGCTAAACCGTTAGCCTGTTCTTAACGGTCGATACGCATACCATGCGCGACATTTAACGTCGCGCATGGGAGCATTCATGGAAGAATTGCACTTCAACTGTCCTGCTTACCTGTCTCAACGGTTCTGGCTTTTATGCTCCGAGCGCAAAGAGACACCAGGCTCTGCCCTTCGCTCCTTTATGTATGAAGAGATCGCAAAGTCCGACGCCAGTTTCATCTATGATCTGAAGGAAGTGACCGGCATGGACGAATGGGCGGTCAGACAGGGCTTAACTCCCGGCAAGAAATAACCCTCGCCGGGCAGGTTTTCCTTATCAGACTGGTACGAAATTCCCGGTCGCAGGTTCGTAATTCGACAACCCGCCTTCGCCAATTTCTGTCCAGAGGCCGTGAAGGCTCAGGCTGCCTTCTTCCACCGCCGACTGGATAAAGGGAAAGGTCATCAGGTTTTCCAGTGAGGTGACGACGGCATGCTGTTCCAGTTGCCGCGCCTGTTCCTTGGGGTCTTCGACCTTTTCGACAAGATTGTACTTCGGACGCAGCAGATCCATCCAGCGCCCGACAAAGCTCTCTTTGCTTTCAAGCTCAGGGGCCTGACCGTTGCACATGTCGATGCAGCCCTGCACGCCACCGCATTGCGAATGGCCCAGCACGACCAAGTGAGAAACCTTGAGCACGGTCACCGCGTACTCGATCGTCGCCGAGGTACCGTGCTGGAACCCGTCGGGTTCATAGGGGGGCACAAGGTTCGCGATATTGCGGTGGATAAAGAACTCACCCTGATCGGCACCAAAGATGGAGGTCACATGCACCCGGCTGTCGCAGCATGAAATGACCATCGCGCGCGGCCGCTGGCCTTCGGTTGCGAGACGACGATACCAGCCCTTGTTCTCGGCATATGTGGTTGCTTTCCAGCCATGGTAGCGCTGGACGAGATAGGCGGGCAGGGGCTTGGCATGTTTCACGGAAGAATCCCACTTTCCTACAGGTTTGCCCTCCAGATACAGGGCATTGGCGTAAAATTTAAGAGACTAAGTGGCGAATATTCAACCTTATGCAAACTCCGATGGTCCAAGACTGCCCGACGGTTGGGAAGAAACAGATATCTGGGGTGATATTGGTGAGTGATGTTTGTGAATTAATTCAATTTGAAAAAGTGCGGCTGGATCCGGATCGATTAAAGACTCTCTATCATCAGATGGGTGAATCCGGCGCAGAAGAGGTTGTGTGCCGCGCGATCGAGGAACTGGCCGTCCGGCTGAGCCACTGCGAAAGGTTATGGCACAAGCGCGATATCGGAGGGTTGCGCAAAAGTGCCCGTTCGCTTGTCGCGATTTCAGAGCAGATCGGCATGACAATGCTGGCACGTGTGGCGGGCGACGTCACCAAATCCATCGATCAATGTGATCTCGCGGCAATCGGCGCGACGCTATATCGGCTTCTCCGGATTGGCGAACGGTCGCTTGTCGCAGTCTGGGATCTTCAGGATCTTTCCCTCTGAACAGGACTTGCAGCGCGAGCTGGGGCGATTAGGCTGCGCGCAAGAACTGTTCAAGGAAAATGTTTAGAATGCCCCTGAGTTTCGCCGAGCCGGTAGAATCCGCTATCCCTCTTCACATCGTCGAAGGAAGTACCATTGACGCATGGCTATCCGACAAACCGGCAGATGTTGCGGAATGGGTGCGTCTCAACGGGTTCGAAGGTGGTATCGGGCAGGTACTGGTCGTGCCATCGGGGCCAGATCGTCCGGTTTCCGCGCTCGTCGGCTATGGTACTGCCGCCAAACGCAAAAGGGGCAGGTACGCGCTTGCATCCGCCGCCGCGAAATTGCCCGAGGGCGTGTATCGCATCGCATCCGGCGCCCCGGAAACCGGTCTTGAGACCGAATGCCTTGGCTGGCTGCTCAGCGCCTATCGTTTTGATCGTTATCGCAAGAAACCGTCGAAACCGGCCCGACTGATCGCGCCTGAAGGTATCGACGCGAAGCGGGTTGAAATTATCGCGGCAGGCGAAGTTCTGCTGCGTGACCTGATCAATACGCCAACGTCTGACATGGGTCCCGACAAACTTGAAGAGTCGGCATCTGCGCTCGCTTCGATGCACGGCGCACAGTTTTCCTCGATCGTCGGTGACGACTTGATCGATCATAATTTTCCGATGATTCACGCCGTTGGTCGCGCATCCGAAACGCCGCCTCGGCTGGTCGAATTCAACTGGGGCAGCACGGGGCCCAAACTAACGCTGGTCGGCAAAGGCGTCTGTTTCGACACGGGCGGGCTGGACATCAAGCCGCCGTCGAACATGCTGTTGATGAAAAAGGACATGGGCGGCGCGGCCAACGTGCTGGGCCTTGCACATATGATCATGGCGCTGAACCTGCCGGTGCAGCTTCGGGTGTTGATCCCGGCCGTGGAAAATTCGATTGCGGGCAATGCCTTCCGGCCTGGCGATATCCTGATGTCGCGCAAGGGGTTGACGGTAGAGGTGAACAATACCGATGCCGAAGGCCGGCTTGTTCTGGCCGATGCGCTGGCGCTCGCGGAAGAAGGCGGGCCGGATCTGGTGATCTCGATGGCGACGCTGACCGGTGCCGCGCGGGTGGCCGTGGGCCCTGATATTGCACCTTTTTTCACCGATGACAGCGATGCAGCGACGGCGCTGTCGCGGGCTGCCAGCCGCGTGGATGACCCGGTCTGGCAATTGCCCTTCCATGAACCCTATGAGGAGATGATCGAACCTGCCTATGCCGATCTCGACAACGCGCCGTCGGGCGGTTTTGCCGGAGCGACGACCGCCGCGCTCTTTCTGCGGCGCTTTGCGGGAGAGGTCCGTTACATGCATTTCGACATCTATGGCTGGTCGCCGACGGATCGGCCCGGTCGCTCCAAGGGTGGCACCGGTCAGGGCATCCGCGCGCTTCTCGAAGCCATACCAGAGCTGCTGAAGCTGTGAGCGACCGGCGCAGTCACTTTGCCAACGCGCGCGTCGCCCATAGCAGCCTGCGCGGGCATGTCGAGGCTGAGCGATTTACGGATGGCACCTGGATGCGGGTGACCCAACCGGTTGCCGATCTGCTCGCCGCGCCGGGCAGCGCTGGGCCAGACCGGCAAGTGATCTGGGGGGAGCCATTCCATGTGCTGGAAATCCACGAGGGTCTGGCCTTTGGGCGCTGCGGACCGAACGGCCATGTGGGCTATCTCGCTGAGCAGGCGCTTGGCGAAGCGGACACACCCACTCACCGCGTCAAGGTGCGGCAAACGCTGGGCTTTTCCCGTCCCGACTTCAAGGACCCGCAGCCGGTTGGCCTTAGCATCGGAAGTCGTTTGAGCGTGACCGGCGAGACTGGCCGGTTTCTGGAAACCACAGACGGGATGTTCATTCCAAGGGTGCATCTCGCACCGCTGGAAACACCCGAAAGCGATCCGGTTGCCGTGGCAGAAAGGTTGGTGGGGACGCCCTACCTATGGGGCGGAAACAGCCATCTGGGGCTCGATTGCTCGGGTCTCGTGCAGGTTGGGATGCAGGCTTGCGACCATGCCTGTCCCGGCGACAGCGACCAGCAGCTGGCGCAGCTTGGGCCGTTATTGCCAGAAGGGACGGAGGCTTGCCGAGGTGATCTCATTTTCTGGAAAGGGCATGTGGCCTGGGTTGCGGGGCCAGACATGTTGCTGCATGCGAATGCCTATCACATGGCGGTGGCATACGAACCGCTGAAAGAGGCAATCACCCGGATCATCGATCAGGGCGACGGGCCCATGATCGGGCATATCCGGGCTTTGGAATAGGGCAAAAATCGCGGTGCACAAGCCGTACACCCCCTGTACACCCCCCGTGCATCGGATTGACACTATTTGACGGCGCGGATCAGTTTCTTTTCCAGCACGCGCAGCACGGATTTCAGATCGGCCCCGCGTTTGAGGATCTGGCCGTCCATCCCCACGACCGCGTACATGCCCTGTCGGTTGCGCAGCTTGGGATGCTTTTCGATCCGGTAGAGCGGATTTTCCGCCGTACGCCGGAAGACCGAGAAAATTGCCGAGTCGCGCAGCGAGGAAATACCGTAATCCCGCCATTCGCCCGCGGCCACCATACGTCCGTAAACTGAAAGAATGGTCTGCAACTCGCGCCGGTCAAAGGACACCTGTCCAGGGATACCGGTGAACGAGCTGGGAGGATGAATTGTCATGTATCGAGATTTGCCCCAAATGGCTGACAAATCAAGCCTCTTGCAGCCCGCCAAATCGTCGCGCCAGCCTTGCATCGGCGGGCGGCATCGGCGCGAGATCGCCCTCGGTGCTGTCGAGCCAGGTTTCGGCGGCGGGGGCAAGCCTGCGATAGGCTTGCGCAACGGCGAGGCGCGGGTTCTTCAGCGGCGCGTCTGCAGGCATCAGTTCCGGGGCGATGTCACCATAGCGAAGGGTGATCCGTCGCCAGCGGTGGATCAGCAAAAGACGTGAAGCGGCGGCGTCGAGATCGCTTTCCAGCCGTGCGGATTCCAGCGCTTCGAGGTCATCGCGCAATCCCTCCAGCGCATGGCGATGCCCTTCACCGAGGAGCGTGGCGCAGTAGCTTTCACTGATCGTTTCGATCGACCCGATCAGGCGCAGGTCTGCGGGAGGGATGTCCGCGCCCGCCGGGCTAAGTTCGATCTGTTGGGCGCCATCCGCAGCGATGTTCAGCGTCATTGCCCATCGGGATACGGGCACGGTCTGCGGCGCGGCATAGATCTGCGTTGTCGCGGGGGCGAAGCGATCAAGCCCCTGCTCGCTGAGGCGATAAAGGCTGAGCCGTCCGGAACGGGTGCTGGTCACCCAGCCGTCGCGGTTCAGGCGTGACAGGGCGGTGCGAAGGGTGCCCTGTTCGATCCCGACCCGATTGAGCAATGCCCCAAGCCGTGCGGTCGAGATCTCGCCGCCCCGGTCCTGCACAAGATCCCCAAAAGCGGTGATCACGAGCGACCAGACCCGCAGGCGGCCCTGATTGTGCAAGGCATTGATCAAAGGGGAAATAGGGTCGCTCATAGGCGACTGTCATAGGGTTAGGCTAAGTTTCGCACAAGGGTGAGGCGGCGGGCAAAGGGTGTAGCGTTGCCCGCCGAACATCGCCTATTCGGGACGTTCATAGCTGACCATCGTCAGCAGTTCGTATTCCGCGACCTGTTCGTCGTCCTGATTGGTCAGCGTCGCATTCCACGCGACTTCGCCATAGCTGTCGGTGCGTTGCGTCTTGCGCTTGCAGGTGAGGCGCACCTTGATGCTGTCGCCGGGGCTGACCGGTTTCTGGAAGGACAGGCTGTTGAGGCCGGTATTGGCCAGAACCGGTCCGGGATCGGGTTGCACGAAAAGCCCGGCGGCAAAGGACAAGAGCAGGTAGCCATGGGCGACGCGGCCCGGGAAGAAGGGGTTCGCCTTGGCGGCTTTCTCGTCCATATGCGCGTAGAAGGTATCGCCGGTGAAATGAGCAAAGTGCTCAATATCGTCAAGCGTGACGGTGCGCGATTCGGTGTGCAGCGTCTCGCCGATCCGGATTTCGCGGAAGGTGCGCTGGAAGGGGTGGTCGGGCCCTTCGATTTCTGGCGCGCCGGGAATCCACTGGCCGGTGATGGCCGAGATAACATCGGGGCCACCCTGAATCGCTGTGCGCTGCATGTAATGCATGACGCCACGAATGCCGCCCAGTTCTTCGCCCCCGCCCGCGCGGCCTGGGCCACCATGTACCATGTGCGGCATGGGGGAGCCATGGCCGGTCGCGGCCTTGGTGCTGTTGCGGCCCGTGATGTAGAGACGCCCGTGCCAAGCGGCGCTGTCGAGCACGACCTGCCGCGCGACCTCTGGATCGCCGGTAACAAGCGAGGCCACGAGCGAGCCGCCGCCCCGGTTGGCAAGCTGCGCTGCGTGGGCCAGATCGCGATAGGGCATCAGGGTCGAAACCGGGCCAAAGGCCTCGAGTTCGTGGACCGCTTGGGCCGCGTCCGGGTCATCGCATTGCAGCAAGGTCGGCGCGAGAAAAGCGCCATCGGGGCCTGCGCCGACCAGATCAAGCGTTTCCGGGTCGCCGGTCAGACGGATGGTTTCACCGGAAAGGGCGTGGAGCTTGCCGAGCACATCGTCTTTCTGAGCGGCAGAGGCCAGCGCGCCCATGCGGACGGACTCGTCTGCCGGGTCACCGATGGTGGTTTTCGACAGCCGTTCCATCAGCGCCTCGCTGACATCCTTCATTGCGGACTCAGGCACGATGATGCGGCGGATGGCGGTGCATTTCTGACCCGCCTTGGTGGTGATCTCGTTCGCGGCCTCCTTGATGAAGGCGTCGAATTCCGGGGTGCCGGCGGTTGCGTCGGGGCCAAGGATCGTCGCGTTCAGGCTGTCCTGTTCGGAATGGAACCGCACCGAATTGCGCATCAGCGCGGGGTTGGCGCGCAGGTGCAGGGCAGTATCGGCGGAACCGGTAAAGCTGACCACATCCTGCGGGGTCAGCCGGTCGAGCATATCGCCGGTGCCGCCGATCACGAGCTGGACCGCGCCTTCGGGGAGCAAGCCCGACTCGATGATCATGCGAAAGCAGGCCTCGGTCAGATAGCAGGTCTGGGTGGCGGGTTTGACGATGGCGGGCATCCCGGCCAGCAGGGTCGGGGCGAGCTTTTCCAACATCCCCCAGACCGGGAAATTGAAGGCGTTGATATGTACTGCAACCCCTTGCATCGGCACGCAGATATGCTGGCCAAGGAAAGAGCCGTCGCGCGACAGAACTTCGGGTGCGCCGTCGACATAGACGTGGCCGTCGGGCATTTCGCGGCGGCCTTTGCCTGCGATCACCATCATCGTGCCGATACCGCCTTCGATATCGACACCGCCGTCGCGGCGGGTCGCTCCGGTAAGCGGGTTCAGCGCGTAGAGCTCTTCCTTGCGCTCCGCGATATACTGGCCGACCGCCTTGATCATCTTGGCACGTTCATGGAACGTCAGCGCGCGCAGGGCAGGGCCGCCAGTCAGTCGCGCCCAGTCGAGCATGCCCTGCACGTCGAGGCCCGTGCCGCCCGCCTGCGCGATCAGCTTTCCATCGACGGGACCGTGAACGGCGCGTGACTTGTCATCCGGCGCGATCCATTTGCCCGCCGCAAAACTTTCGGGTTTCAGCATGGTCTCTCTCCCCTTGTGGTTGGGGGCACCATGACCGAGGCGCGGGGCGAAATCAACACTATTGACCGCATGGTCGGTTTTGTGCAGGGTGCAGCCCGAGGAGCAAGGGGGGAAACAGCGATGACGCCGCAGGAGAGGGCAGAGCGCAGCGCCGAGGCGATGTGGGCCACGGATTCGGCCTCGAAATGGCTGGGCCTGTCGCTGGATTCCATCGGGCCGGGCACCGCGACAATGTCGCTTACCGTGCAGGAGCATCACCTGAACGGCCATCGTATCTGCCACGGCGGCTATATCTTTACCCTTGCCGACAGCACATTCGCCTTTGCCTGCAACAGTTACAATCAGGTGACGGTGGCGCAGGAAAATTCGATCACCTTCATCTCGCCCGGCCAGCCGGGAGAGCGATTGACGGCCACGGCTGTCGAGTCGGCGAAATCCGGCAGATCGGGCGTTTACGATATCACCGTGACAGGCGAAGATGGGCGCAAGGTGGCCCTGTTCCGGGGCCTCTCACGTACCATCAAAGGTCAGAATTTCGAGGAGACATCATGACTGTAGCTTATATTTGCGACGGGTTGCGTACCCCCATCGGGCGTTACGGCGGCGCGCTTTCGTCGGTTCGCCCCGATGACATGCTGGCCCATGTGATCAAGGAGGTCATGGCGCGCAACCCGGGGCTGGAAGTCGATGAGGTTCTCGCCGGCTGCGCCAACCAGGCGGGTGAAGACAACCGTAACGTCGCGCGTATGGCGGTTCTGCTGGCGGGCCTGCCCGACACCGTGCCGGGGGCGACGATCAACCGTCTCTGCGGTTCGGGCCTTGATGCTGTCGGTTCCGCCGCGCGTGCCGTGCGCACCGGTGAGGCCGAGGTGGTCATCGCCTGTGGCGTCGAAAGCATGAGCCGCGCGCCGCTGGTTATGCCCAAGGCCGACAGCGCCTTTTCGCGCAAGGCGGAGATCTATGATACCACCATCGGCTGGCGTTTCGTGAACAAGGAAATGCACAAGCATTTCGGCACCGATTCCATGCCGGAAACCGGTGAAAACGTTGCGGCCGACTTCCAGATCAGCCGCGAGGATCAGGACAAGTTCGCCCTTAGATCGCAGGAAAACGCCGCCAAGGCGATTGCCTCGGGCCGGATGGCGCAAGAGATCACCCCGGTGTCGATCCGCCAGCGCAAGGGCGATCCGATCATCGTCGATACCGATGAACACCCCCGCGCCACGACGCTGGAAAAGCTGGGCAAACTGCCGACCCCTTTCCGCGAGAACGGCACCGTGACGGCCGGCAATGCCTCGGGCGTGAATGACGGCGCGGCGGCGGTGATCATCGCCTCGGAAGCGGCGGTCGAAAAATACGGCCTGACCCCACGCGCCAAGGTTGCGGGCATGGCAACGGCAGGCGTACCGCCCCGGATCATGGGCATGGGCCCGGCCCCGGCGACGGAAAAGCTGATGGCGATGCACGGGTTGTCGATTGGCGATATCGACCTGATCGAACTGAACGAAGCCTTTGCGGCACAGGGGCTTGCGGTGATGCGCCAGCTTGGTCTGGCCGATGATGCCGAACACGTGAACCCCAATGGCGGTGCCATCGCGCTGGGCCATCCGCTTGGCATGTCCGGCACCCGTCTGGCGCTGACCGCCTCGCAGCAGATGATCAACGAAGGGCTCAACCGCGCGATCTGCACCATGTGTATCGGCGTGGGGCAGGGTATCGCGGTGATGCTGGAGAAAGTGTGATGAAAGACCTGACGCCTCGTAAAGAAGACCTGAACCCCATCGAGATTGCCAGCCGCGACGAAATCGCCGCGCTGCAGCTTGAGCGGATGAAATGGTCGCTGGCACATGCCTATGAAAACGTGCCCTTTTACAAGGCGTCATTCGACAAGGCGGGCGTGCATCCCGATGACCTGAAGAGCCTCGCCGACTTGGCGAAGTTCCCTTTCACGGTCAAACAGGACCTGCGCGACAACTACCCGTTCGGCATGTTCGCCATCCCTCGCGAACAAGTCAAACGTATCCACGCCTCGTCTGGAACAACAGGGCAGCCCACGGTTGTGGGCTACTCTGAAAACGATCTGAAGAACTGGGGCGAGGTCGTGGCCCGGTCCTTGCGCGCCTCCGGTCTCTGCCCCGGTGACATTCTGCATAATGCCTATGGCTACGGGCTTTTTACCGGCGGCCTCGGCATTCACCTCGGCGCGGATTCGCTGGGGCTGACCACGGTGCCGGTCTCTGGCGGGATGACCCAGCGACAGGTGCGGCTGATCGAGGATTTCAAACCCAAGGGGATCACCGTGACGCCGTCCTACGCGCTGTCGATCCTTGACGAATACGCGGCGCAGGGGCTCGACCCGCGCGACAGTTCGCTGGAGGTCGGTATCTTTGGTGCCGAACCCTGGACTAACGCGATGCGGCTGGAAATCGAAGCCGCCTTCGACATGCACGCGGTCGATATCTACGGACTTTCCGAGGTGATGGGGCCGGGCGTGGCCAATGAATGCGTGGAAACCAAGGACGGGCTGCATATCTGGGAGGATCATTTCTATCCCGAGATCATCGACCCGACGACCGGCGAGGTGGTGGCCGAGGGCGAACAGGGCGAGCTTGTCTTTACCTCGCTGACGAAAGAAGCCTTTCCGATCATCCGCTATCGCACCCGTGACTTGACCCGACTTCTGCCGGGCACCGCGCGGTCGATGCGGCGGATGGAAAAGATCACCGGTCGCAGCGACGACATGATCATCCTGCGCGGCGTGAACGTCTTCCCGACCCAGATCGAGGAACAGCTGATGACCGTGAAAGGGCTGGCGCCGCATTTCCAGATCGAGCTGAGCAAGCCCGACCGGATGGACCAGCTGACGGTGCTCTGCGAAGCTGCGCAGGACTGCGCCGGAGATGATGCGCGCAAGGCGGCGGCCGGGGATCTCGCTCACAAGATCAAGGCGACGGTCGGGATCAGCGTGAAAGTGCTGATCGCCGATCCCGGCGGGGTCGAGCGCAGCCAGGGCAAAGCGGTGCGGATCATCGATAACCGCCCCAAGAGCTGATGCCCCGGGGCGTTGCACGCGATCACGATGAGAAACGTGCCGCCCTGCGCAAGGGGGCGGCGCGCTATTTCGCGCGTCAGGGCTATGACCGCGCCTCGATGACCGGCGCCGCCCGCGAATGCGGTGTCTCCAAGGCGCTGATCTATCACTATTACGACCGCAAGGAGGCGCTGCTCTTCGACATTCTCGAATCCCACCTGACCGAGCTTGTCGAGATGGTGGAAGAGGCGAAAGACGATGGCCTGCCGGGACTGATCCGTGCGATCCTGATGGCCTATGCCGATGCGGACGCGGAGCACAAATTGCAGATCGACGCGTTGGAAACCCTGCCACCAGAAATGCAGTCTCCCCTGATCGCGCTGCAGCGCCGTCTCGTGGTAATCTTTTCCGACGCGATTCGCGCAGAGCGCCCCGACCTGCAGGCAGACAGGCTCCGCGCGCTCACCATGACGGTTTTCGGTATCCTGAACTGGTTCTACATGTGGCACAGACCTGACAAGGGCCTGACCAGGGAAGATTATGCCGAATTGATCGCCAAGTTCGTCGACGCGGGCCTGTCTGGCCTCTCTGATTGAGGCACCTTCGGTGCCGTTTCCTTCTACTCGTCATCCGCCTTCGGCTGCTTCCTCGGAGGTGCCTCCGGCGGGGATATTTTGAGACCCAAAGAAGGGGTTTGTGCTTCTTTGGGTCTTAATAATCCCGGGGGTGAATTGCCCGTAGGGCAAGAGGGGGCTGGCCCCTTTCTGCCGTTGCCGCTAGGGAAAGCTTCCGTGGCAGAACCAGTTTGGAAGCAGGATCGCGCCTCGACCAAAGTAAATCCAGAGAGGTTTTCCGAACTCGTGGAAAGCTTTCCAGTAATCGCGGATGCCAGTACGCCAGTCGGCCAGATCGAACCACCACTCGGGTAGTATTCGTTCGGGTCCTTGCAAGGCGACAAGCGACCATTGGCGACCGCGCCAGCGGAAAGACGCTTTTGGTGCTTCCGAGGCGGGATGGTGGACAGGTTCGGGCGGCCAGATCAGCAGCGGCCGTGGCGCGGCGGGCGGCGGCCAGTCGCTGGCGGGATCGGACCAGGCTGCGGCCAGGGTCAGCGCGGATTTATCGGGAAGGTGGCTGGTGCCGGGATGGCGGCGGGTGACGGTTTCCAGCCCGATTCGGGCGCCGATCTTGCTGACCAGATCGTGCAGCAGGGCGGGATCGGTGCGTTTCTCGCCGGCGATCCTGTTGGCCTGAAGGTAACCGACAGGTTTTTTGCGGGTGAGTTCCTCGGTCGAAATGCCCACGAGACGCAGCATGTCGATGCCGAATTCCGCGTCGAGATCTTCGATCTTCATTTCGAGCAGCGGGCGGATCCGGTCGGGAGAACAGGTCGCTCGGGCAAGCTGGATGAGGCGGATATCAGCCTGCCCGTCGGGACGGTGGGCTTCGAGGCGCAGGCTGCGCAACCCGCGTCCCTTGTCCTGGATCTTTTTGCAGAGGGAGGGCAGCATCCGATCAAGCGCGGCCATCACATCCTCTTTCAGCCCGATCGGGTCGGGCATCGTCATTCTCACGGTAAAATGTTCTTCGGCCTCGGCGGGCGAGACCGGTTCGGGCACGCTGCCCAGGGCCTGGTCAAGGCGCAGCAGGAGAGATTTGCCAAAGCGGCGGGCGAGGGCGGCGCGGGGTTGACCGATGATGTCGCGGACATGGCGCAGACCGAGGCGGTTGAGCTGTTCCGTGGTTCCGGGTTCCAGCCGGAGGGCGGTAACGGGGAGCGGGGCGAGCGCGGAGTGGTTTTGGCCGGGCGCGGCGATGCGGCCGGTGAGGGGAGTTGTGCTGCGGGGGGCCTGCGGCGCGGTGCCGCCCTTGCTCCAGTGTTTGCGCTTGCCCGCGCGGGACCGGGTTGCCCGGGCTTCCTGATCAATGGCATCGCCATTGCGCAGGCTTGCCCCGGATTCGCCGGAAAACCGGGCCAGTGCCCAAGCGGCGCCCAGCGTATCGGCGATGCCGCATTGCACGGTCAGCCCCATGTCCCGGCATTCCTCTTCGATCCGGGCGATCACGCCTGTTTCGCCACCGAAGAGATGCGCGCAGCCGGTCAAGTCGATTACCAGGGCATCGGGCGGGGCCTCTGCCACCCAGGGGCTGTATTTGCCGGACCAGCGGCGCAGGGCATTGAGGAAACTGGTCTCGGCGGCGCGGTTGCGCATGCGGGTATGCAGGCCCGCGCAGCTTGCCTGTGCATCGCGCAGCGACTGACCCACGTGCAGGCCAAGCCTCAGGGCGGGGCCGTTTAACGAGGTGATAACCTGCATGTTGGATTGTTCGGCCACGATGGCAAGCGGTGCATCTTGCATATGATGCTCGAACCGGAGGACGCGTTCGGCGCCAAGGCGCGGAAACCAAAGGGAAAGGATACGACGGTTGGGCATGATCAGGCGATTCTGGCGACTCATTTGTTCATGTTTTGTTCTATATGACTCGAATCCTTTTCGGAGTCGAGATGCCCGGAGTGCTCGGCTTTCACAGCGTGGGGTTGTTCTGGCCGTTCTGGCCGCGCTGGGGCTGGCGACGATGGCGGTATCGCAGGATACGGCATGGGACGGTCACGTGCTGCGTCGCGTTGCGGCGATGAATGATGCCCGCGTTGTGATGGGGCGGTTGCATGACATGGCGGGGTCGAATGCGATATTTCACCGGGATCGTGCGCGGCTGGATCGCAAAGCGTTGATAAAGTTCTCGAAATCGCTGCCGCGCCTGTTTCGCAAAGAGCGGATGGACCTGCACAGCCGGGCAAAGCCGGGAGTCTGGGAAAACCGGGCGCTGTTCCGGGTGCGGGCGCGCATCGCCCTTGCCGCGGCGCGCGGCATCAATCCGCGCTCTGCGGAAACGCTGCGCGCGACATTGCCTGAGATGTTGCAGGCCTGTTTGGATTGTCACAAGCAGTTCCGTGCCCCGCCGTGAGCGGCGGGGTCAGGAGAGATCAGCCACACCAGACGCGGGTGATCGTGTAATCCTCGGTGACATTCACGTTCACGCGCTGGGGCTGGTATTCCTGCGTATAGAGGGAGTTCGGCGGGATGATCCGGACATCGGCAGGTAGGACCGGACGGGATTGGGCAAAGGGCTGACCGACAACCGCCTTCTGCTCTTCGCTGAGGCAGGCGGAGGCCACCGCCGACTGCTCTGGTGTGGTGGTCGAGGTGGCGGTCGTGGTCGCATTGGGGCCGCAGGCAGCCAAGAGCAACACGAGGGGCAGCATCCATTTCATGCGCCGGTCTCCTTCCAGATTTCGTTCCGATCCTGCCCGTATCATTGCACAAATGCGGGGTCGGACAACCCGGAGAATGCGTCCCGGCGCGGAAATCTACCGATACGGCAACGGGTTGGCCGGGAAGTGCAGTTCAGCGCCGGCCCTCGCGCAGCCAGCCGCCGACGATCAGGACAGAGGCGATCAGCAGCACCAGCCAGGGTGGCAGCAGGGCCATCTGGGTGACATCGCGGGTTTCATAGGCGTCGCGCGGCGTAAGTCCGATCCAGCCCCGGCCCGAGGCGGGTCGGCCGGGCCGGATGTCGCGCAGTGAGGGAATCTGGTCTTCGATGCGGAAGACACCGCCGCGCATCGGTTCGATCACGGGCGCAAGCACTGTATCGGTGGCGATGGTCTGCTCGAATTCGCGCGGCGCTGCGGGGCCAAGGCCAATCACCGCCTCACGTTCGCCCTCGGCCAGCCGGTAGAGACCGATATCCGCGCCCTCGTAGGTGCTCTCGAAACGGCCCGGGCTGACCTCTTCCAGCGTGATGGTCTCGGTCGTGCCATCGGGTCTGGTGATGGTGACCTCGCCGATTTCCTCTTCGAGCGTGCGGCGGATGATCTTCATGGTCTGGCCCGAGGTGACCTCGGCCCAGAGCGCCTCTTCCTCGAGCTCGGGTTCTTTCATCATCCAGTGGGCGAGGCGGCGCAGCAGTTCAAGCTGTGGGCCGCCGCCCTCGTAGCCGCGATTCCAGAGCCACGCGTGGTCGGATGCAAGCAGGGCGACACGACCTTCGCCAACGCGGTCGAGAATCAGCAGCGGCCGGTCATCGATGCCGGACATGACGATATTGCCCGAACGCGGTTCGAGTTCGATCTGGCGCAGCCAGGGTCCCCAGGTATCGGCGCCCTGGAAATCGCTGGTGACCGGGTGGCGCTGGCCGAGATCCGTGATCTCGGGGCGGTAGCGCTGTTCGATCACCCGGGCGGTCGGTTCGGCGGGCAGCACCCGTTCGAGGGGGGAGCGGAAGATACTGTCGGCGCTGGCAAAATCAGGACCGGCCGCGACCAGGACGGCACCGCCCTTGTTCACATATTCCGCCACGTTGTCGAGATAGAGCGCGGGCAGGATGCCCCGCCGCTTGTAGCGGTCAAAGATGATCAGGTCGAAATCGTCGATCTTTTCCAGAAACAGCTCGCGGGTGGGAAAGGCGATGAGGGAAAGCTCGCCCACCGGCACACCATCCTGTTTCTCGGGCGGGCGCAGGATGGTGAAATGGACGAGATCGACGGAACTGTCCGATTTCAGCAGGTTGCGCCATGTGCGGCCACCGGGGTGCGGTTCGCCTGAAACCAGCAGCACGCGCAGGCGGTCACGGACTCCGTTCATCTGGATCAGGGCCGAGTTGTTGCGGTCGGTCAACTCGCCCTCCGCTTCGGGGACGGTGAACTGGATGACGTTGCGCCCGCCATGGGGCAGGGTGAGCGGCAGGTCGATGTCCTGACCGATGGGCACGTCAAAGCTCTGCGGTTCCCCGCCGTCGACCGAGATTTCAAGCGGTGCTGTGGCACCTGTTGCCGGGGCCGCGCCGCTGTCTTCCACCCGCAGGGTCAGCGTGACGGGTTCGCCGATGATGGCAAGGGCCGGGGCGTTGCGCACGATCAGGCGGCGATCCCAGTCCGTTTCATGCCCGGTCAGCAGCAGGTGCATCGGCGCCGGCAGGTCAGGTGTCATGTCGAGGTCATGCGCCCGCCCGTCGCTGAGCGCGACGATCCCGGCGATGCGCGCGCGGGGTTCCTCGGCCAGCGCCTCGGTCAACGCCGTCATCATGCGGGTGCCGGTATCGCCTTCGCCATCGGGGATCTGCACGCGGCGAATTTCGGTGTTGTCGCGGGCGGCAAGTTCGCCGGTCAGCTCTTCGACGGCGCTGGCCAGTTGTTCGGGCCTGTCGGACAGGCGCTGGCTGGCGCTTTCGTCTTCAAGCAGGATCACGATGTCGGAAAGCGGCGCGCGATCTTCTTCCTGGTAGACCGGACCGGCGAGCGCGCCGAGGATCACCAGCGCAGCAAGGCCGCGCAGCGCCCAGCCAGACAACCCGCGCCAGAGCGCGAGCACGACGCCGGCAAAGGACAGCACGGCGAGCCCGGCCAGCAAGGGCCAAGGGATCAGCGGATCAAAAAGAACGGTTCCGGTCATTGTCCAAGCCTGTCGAGGAGGGCGGGAACATGGACCTGATCGGATTTGTAGTTACCGGTCAGCACATGCATTACGAGGTTCACGCCAAAGCGGTAGGCCAGCTCGCGCTGGCGTTCGCCGGAAAAGCCGCGGCCCACGGGCAAAAGCGCGCGGCCCTGAGAGTCGACAGCCCATGCGGCGGCCCAGTCATTGCCGCCGATCACCACCGGTGTCACCCCGTCGTTGAGATTGCGGAAAGGCATGCCTTCGATCTGTTCGGCATCCGGCGGCGCGGCTTCGACCCAGACATCGCGGCTGGTATGGCGACCGGGGAAGTCCTGCAGCAGGTAAAAGGTCCGCGTCAGCACGTGATCGGTGGGCAGCGGTTCGAGCGGCGGAATATCGAGCGGCGCAGCGAGTTCCTGCAGCTTGCGCCCGTTCGGGCTCGACGTGCCGAAACGGGCGGTATCGGCGTCGCGGGTATCAAAGAGGATCATGCCGCCGGAGCGCAGGTAGGTGTTCAGCTTGGCATAGGCCTCTTGCGAGGGGATTGGCTGATCGGGGGTGATCGGCCAGTAGAGCAGTGGGAAAAACGCCAGCTCATCGGTTTCGAGATCGATGCCCATCGGCACCGAGGGTTCGACCGAGGTGCGGAAGTAGAGCGTATCGGCCAGACCGCGCAGTCCGGCCTGTGCGACCTCATCGAGCTGTTCGTTGCCGGTCAGCACATGGGCGAGCACCAGTTCCGAGGTCGCCTCGATGGCGAAAGTGTCGGGGTCTTCGGTGCTTTGGGCGTGCAGGTCGCCGGGCTGGAACAGCAGCAGGCCCGCCAGCGCGGCGGCACCGGCGCGGGACAGCGCGAGACGGCCCGACAGCGCCAGCGAGGCCACGATATCGGCGGCGAGAAGCAGGATCGCGAGGCTTAGGAGCGCCCCGCCAAGCGGCTGTTCCTCTTGCACGGCAAGGCCTTCGACGGGCACGTCGGCGGGCCATGTGGCCGGGGTCAGTTCGCTTTCGCCGGTGAGCACGTTACGCGCCAGACGCCGGTCGCCATTGCGGTAGAGACCGGGGCGCATATCGGGGCCGGTGGGGCTTGCCACGAGGGCCGGTCCGTCGACGCCGGGCATGGTGGAGGCATCGGAAAGCGCGCCGAACCCGTCCATGATCTGGAGCGGAGTCCAGACCGTGCCTTCGAGATCGGCGGCCTCGGGCGTCTTGGCGGTAGAGGACACGGCGAGCCGTTCCAGCATCTCGACGAAGAGACCGGACAGGGGCAGCGAGGACCATTCCGCATTGGCCGTCACATGGAACAGCACGACCTGCCCCTGACCGATCATCTTGCGGGTGACCAGAGGCGTACCATCGGTCAGACGGGCAATGACCCGGTCGGCCAATGTGGGGTCGGGCTGGGCCATGACCTGCGCGGAGACGGTGACATCTTCGGGCACATGCAGTCCGTAGAATGGCGATTCCGGCGGGAAGGCGTCGAGCGATTTCGGCTCTCCCCAGCTCATCGCGCCACCGACGCTGCGGCCACCGGCACGCAGGCGGACCGGCATCAGCGTGTCTTCCTCATTCCGGGAAATGTCGCTTGCTGCGAGGCGTGTGCCCGCAAAGCGGATCAGCAGCCCGCCTTCTTCGACCCATTCGGTCAGGGCGGTCTGTTCGCCGGGGGCGAGCGTGGCCACATCGGCCAGAACGATCACGTCCGGGTTGGCGGGCAGAACGTCCATCAGCGCCCCGTCGAGCAGGTCGGCAGTGGGGATCAGCGCCTGTTCGAGATAGTGCAGCGGCGAGAGCAGTTGCAGACCTTCGCGGTCGTCACGGCCCGCGATCAGTGCGACTTCGCGGCGGCGTAGACCGTCATCGGTGAGGGTGACTGCCCCGGCGGCGCGCTGGCCACGGATTTCAAACCGGGTGATGCGGGCGCGCAGTTCCGAGGGCAGGATCAGCTCGGCGGTGGCCGTGGTGTCGCCATCGGCAAATATGGCGGTGGCCTGCGACAGGGTGCGGGCGGTGCCAGCGGGGTCGCGGCCCTCAGCCAGAATGGTGATCTCACGCTCCGGTCCGGGCTGAGAGCGGCGGGCGGTCAGCTGAATGGCGCTGTCCTCAAACGTTACGGGGGCGAGGCCCATGACGGAATTGCCGGTCTGGTAGACGCGCAGGGCGCCGCGTTCGCCAAATGCCTCGGTCAGGCGGGCGCGGCCGGGATAATCGAGAGAGTCGCTGAGCCAGTGGGTGTCGAACCCCTGAGCCGGGTCCGGCAGGCTGGCGATGATAGAGGTGATCTGCGTTTCGCTCGGGCTCCACGGCGCGGGATTTAGCCCGGCGAGCCGGTTGCGCCAGGTATCGGCGGACTGGAAATTGACCTCTTCCGGGTTCGTCAGGCGCAGGATGGCGACGGGACGGCCCGCGCGGGCGGCTTCGGTCAGTTGGGCGTCGATCAGGTCGATCTTGTCCGACCACTGGGTCGCGCCCGCCCAGCTTGCGTCGAGCGCGATGAGCAGCGGGCCGGACCCGGTTTCGGCGCGGTTCGGATTCAGCACCGGACCGGCAAGGCCGATGATGATCGCGGCAACGGCCAGCATCCGCAGCAGCAACAGCCACCACGGGGTGCGGTCGGAAACGGATTCGTCATCCTTGAGGCCAAGCAGCAGCGCGACGCCGGGAAACCGTCGCCGTATCGGCGCGGGCGGCACCGCGCGCAGGATCAGCCAGAGGATGGGCAGGACCAGCAGCCCCAGCAGAAGCCAGGGCGCGGAAAAGCCGATACCGGCGAGAACGGTCATGATGTGCCCCTGTCCAGCGCGCGATAGAGCCAGAGCAGCGCCGATTGCGCCGAGTCGCCGGTGTGATGCGTGCCATAGTGCCAGCCGGTCAGGCGGCAGAGCTGGCTCAGCTCTTCGCGCCTTTCGTGCAGGCGCTCGAGATAGCGGTCGCGCAGATCGTTGGCCTTGAGCGTTTCGTGGCGCAGCGAACCGCCGACGCTTTCAAAGATGGTGCGGCCGCGAAAGGGGAACTGTTCCTCGGACGGGTCCAGCACCTGCATCAGCACGCCGCGCACGCCCCGATCGGCGGCCTTGGTGAGCGCCAACCGGACCTCGGACATGTCGCCCATGAAATCGGAGATGAACAGCGCGCGGGCATGGGGGATCATGGCGCGGTGCTCGGGGGGTGCGTAATCTTCTGAGGAGTCGACGCTGAAACTTTCGGCGAGCCGCATGATCTGCGCTTTTCCGCGCCGGGGCGGCAGGGCCGTGCCGGTCAGGCCGACGCGTTCGCCGCCGCGTACCAGAAGGATGGCGATGCCAAGCCCGAGCAGCCGGGCACGGTCGGCCTTGGTTTCCAGATGGGTGTCCGAGGAAAAGCGCATCGATGCGCCCTGATCGACCCAGAGCATGACCGATTGTGCGATCTGCCATTCACGCTCCCGCACGAACTGGTGATCGCCGCGCGCCGAGCGGCGGTGGTCGATCATGCGGCGGCTGTCGCCGATCTGGGCAGGACGGTATTGCCAGAAATCATCGCCCATGCCCGCGCGACGGCGGCCGTGATCGCCCAGCAGCACGGTGCCGGCCAGATGGTCGGCGCGCGCAAGCAGCGGGGGTAGTCGGCTCGCCTCGGCGTCGGCACGATGGCGAAGGGCGTTTGATTGTGTCACGCAGCAGCCTCGGTCCGCGTCAGGCTTGTCGCGGTGGTTTCTATGAGTTCGGCAAGGCTGTCGCCGCGGGCGCGCGCGGCAAAGTTCAGGGCCATACGGTGGCTGAGAACCGGACGGGCCATGTCGATCACATCCTCGGCGCTGGGCGCGAGGCGTCCCTGCAGCATGGCGCTGGCGCGGACGGTCATCATCAGGGCCTGCGCGGCACGCGGGCCGGGGCCCCATGCGACGGTATCGCGCACCCGTTCGGAGGCATCCGGTTCGTCCGGACGGAAGGCGCGGACCAGATCGAGGATCATTTCCACCACCGATTCGCCCACCGGCATGCGCCGCAGCAGGGTCTGGGCGGCCAGCAGTTCGTCGCGGGTAAAGACCGCTGTCGCCTTGTCCTCGGTCACACCAGTTGTGGCGAGGAGGATGTCGCGTTCGGTATCGCGGTCGGGATAGTTCACGTCGATTTGTACGAGGAAACGGTCGAGCTGTGCTTCGGGCAAAGGATAGGTGCCCTCTTGTTCAATGGGGTTCTGGGTGGCCAGAACGTGGAAGGCGCGGCCAAGGTCACGGTCAGCCCCGGCGACGGTCACGACCCGTTCCTGCATGGCCTGCAGCAGCGCCGACTGGGTACGGGGGCTGGCGCGGTTGATTTCGTCCGCCATCAGCAATTCGCAGAAGATCGGCCCCGGAACGAAACGGAAATTCCGCGTTCCATCGGCGGAGGTATCCAGAACTTCGGAGCCGAGAATATCGGCGGGCATCAGGTCGGGGGTGAACTGGATACGGTTGCCATCAAGGCCCATTACCGTCGAAAGCGTTTCGACAAGGCGGGTTTTCCCAAGCCCAGGAAGGCCGATCAGCAGCGCGTGACCGCCGCAGAGCAGGGCTGCGAGAGTCAGGTCGACGACCCGTTCCTGACCGATGAAGCGGCGCGTGATGGATTGCTTGGCTTCGGCCAGTTTGCTTTCCAGCGCCTCGATCTCGGCAACCAGATCTGAGGTATCGGACATGACTTTCCTTTCGGGCGACGTATATGACCTGTATGACTGTTACTCAGTGTATCGTGCAGAAAGGAAATGGCAAAAGCTATGAGCGGACAAAATGCCGTTACCCCGTCAGCCGAAGGCATCGCTGCCTCGATCCGAGCCGCAAAGACGCGCGGATTGCCGCCGGTTCATCTTTGGGATCCCGAGTTTTGCGGCGATCTGGACATGACGATCGCCCGCGATGGCACCTGGTTCTACCTTGGTACGCCCATCGGGCGGCCCGAACTGGTGCGATTGTTTTCGACGATTCTCAAGAAGGAAGACGACAAGTATTTCCTTGTGACGCCGGTCGAAAAGGTCGGCATCACGGTCGAGGACGCGCCTTTCGTGGCGGTGGATTTTGAAACCAAAGGTGAAGGGCGTGATCAGTTTCTGACCTTTATCACCAATGTGGGTGATACCGCGATGGCCGGAGCGGACCATCCGATTCGCGTTGAGCGGGATCCGGAGACCGGAGAACCGTCTCCTTACGTTCTGATCCGCGCAAATCTCGAGGCGCTGATCGACCGCAAGAGCTTTTACCGGCTGGTCGAGGTGGGCGAACATCACGAGGACTGGTTTGGCATCTGGTCGGGAGGTCAGTTCTTTCCGATCATCCCGTCCAAGGACCTGCCTGCCTGATCTATCCGGCAAATTCGGGTGGGACGGGTTGATTTTCTCAACGGATTAAGGTTTGTTATCGCTAACATCGTGATGCCTGAAAACAGGACGATCATCGCCGTGCAGCCAGAACCGAAGGTGAGGAAGCTATCATGGCCCTGAATTCTACCGTCGCTCGCGTGACCGAGCGGATCATCGAACGCAGCGCGCCGACCCGGCAGCCCTATCTTGAACGGATGCGGGCCGCCGGAGAGCAAGGTCCGGCGCGGGCGCATCTTTCCTGTAGCGGACAAGCGCATGCCTATGCGGCGGCGGGCGAGGACCAGGCAGAGCTTGCTACCGGTTCTGCGGGTAATCTCGGGATCGTGACGGCCTATAACGATATGCTGTCGGCGCATCAGCCGTTTGAGCGGTTTCCCGACCTGATCCGCACGGCCGCGCGTTCGGTCGGCGGGACGGCGCAGGTGGCGGGCGGGGTGCCTGCCATGTGCGACGGGGTCACCCAAGGCGAGGCGGGGATGGAGCTGAGCCTGTTTTCGCGCGATGCCATCGCGATGGCGACGGGCGTTGCCCTGTCGCATAACGTTTTCGACGCGGCGGTTTTCCTTGGAGTATGCGACAAGATTGTGCCGGGGTTGGTGATCGCGGCGCAGGCATTCGGGCATCTGCCAATCGTGTTTCTGCCCGCCGGTCCTATGACCAGCGGCATCAGCAACGACGAAAAGGCCAAGGTGCGTCAGCAGTTCGCCGCCGGGGAGGTCGGGCGCGAAGAATTGATGGCGGCGGAGATGGCGGCCTATCACGGGCCGGGGACCTGCACCTTTTACGGGACGGCCAACACCAACCAGATGCTGATGGAGTTCATGGGGCTGCACCTGCCGGGGTCCAGCTTTGTCACGCCCAATACCGGCTTGCGTGATGCGCTGACACGGGAAGGCGCGCGGCGGGCGCTGTCGCTGAGCGCTCTGGGCAATGATTATACGCCGACCTGCGATATTCTTGATGAACGCGCCTTTGTGAACGGGATCGTGGGGCTGAACGCGACGGGCGGGTCGACCAACCTGCTGATCCATCTGGTGGCGATGGCGCGGGCCGGGGGGATCGTGCTCGACTGGGAGGATTTCTCGGAACTGTCCGACGTGACGCCGCTGATGGCGCGGGTCTATCCGAACGGTCTGGCCGATGTGAACCATTTCCACGCGGCAGGCGGGCTTGGCTATATGATCGGCGATTTGCTGAAAGAGGGGATGCTGCATCCCGATACCAAGACCGTCGCGGGGCAGGGGCTTGAGCATTACACGGCGGAACCCAAGCTGAAGGGCGACACGCTGGTCTGGGAAGCCGGTTCGGGCGAGAGCCTGAACGACAAAATTCTGCGGCCCGCAAGCGATCCGTTCCAGCCGACGGGCGGTCTGAAGCGTCTGGCGGGCTCGCTCGGGACGGCGGTGATGAAGATCTCTGCCGTGGCGCCGGAACATCGCGCCGTCGAGGCGAAAGTGCGCGTCTTCCACGATCAGGATGCGGTTAAGGAGGCATTTCGCGCCGGGGAGTTCACCGAGGACACAATTGTCGTCGTGCGCTTTCAGGGGCCCAAGGCGAACGGGATGCCCGAGCTGCATTCGCTGACGCCGGTGCTGGGGGTCTTGCAGGGGCGTGGGCTGAAAGTGGCGCTGGTGACCGATGGCCGGATGTCCGGGGCCTCGGGCAAGGTGCCCTCGGCGATCCATGTCTGCCCCGAGGCGCTGGACGGCGGGCCGATTGCGCGGTTGCGTGACGGGGATATGCTGCGGGTCGACGCGAATACCGGAGAGCTGGAAATCCTGACGGAAGGCGTGATGGACCGTGATCCGGTCGTGCCGGACCTTTCGACCAATGAATTTGGAACAGGGCGCGAGCTTTTCTCGGTCTTTCGGCGCACCGTCGGCGCGGCCGATACCGGCGCAACCGTATTTGGAGTTTGAACATGTCGATGACCGGAAGCGAAGCGAGCCGCCGCACGCGCGAAATTTGCCAGACCGCGCCGATTGTGCCGGTGCTGGTGGTCAAGGATGCCGCGAAGGCCCGGCCTCTGGCCGAGGCGCTGGTGGCCGGGGGGCTGCCGGTGCTGGAAGTGACTCTGCGCACGCCGGCCGCACTGGATGTGATCCGCGAGATGTCCGGGGTGACGGGCGGGATCGTAGGAGCCGGAACGCTGGTGACGTCAGAGGATGTGCGCGCGGCCAAGGAGGCCGGGGCGACATTCGGCGTATCGCCCGGCGCGACTGACGAATTGCTCGCAGCCTGCGAGGCCGAGGATCTTCCGCTTTTGCCGGGGGCGGCGACCGCCACCGAGGCGATGCGGCTGCTGGCGCGGGGCTATGACATGATGAAGTTCTTTCCCGCCGAAGCCTCGGGCGGGGCACCGGCGCTGAAGGCCATCGGCGCGCCGCTGCCGCAGATTTCCTTTTGTCCGACCGGCGGCGTCAGCCTGTCGAACGCGCCGAGCTATCTTGGCCTGTCGAACGTGGTCTGCGCCGGGGGCAGCTGGGTGGCGCCCGGGGATGCGGTCGAGGCCGGGGACTGGGCGCGGATCGAGACGCTTGCGAAAGAAGCCAGCACGCTTTGATCGTGGCCGCGCAATCTGAGCGTGATTTGGCCGCAATCACAGGTTACGACTTGGTGAACGAGTGTTGGAGCCTTCATGCCGAGATTTGCCGCGAACCTGTCGTTGCTGTTTACCGAGTTTCCCTATCTGGAAAGATTCGAAGCAGCGGCCCGGGCGGGATTCCGGGCTGTGGAGATCCTGTTTCCTTACGAATTCCCGGCTGGGGAAACCCGGCGTGCGCTGATCTCAAATGATCTCGAACTGGTTCTGATCAACGCGCCACCGCCGAATTACACCGGCGGGGATCAGGGGTTTGCGGGCGTGCCGGGGGGCGAAGCACGCTTCCAGTATGATATGCGCCGGGTTATGCGTTTTTCCGGGGAATTCCAGCCCGGCGTAATCCACCTGATGGCGGGATACAGCCAGGACCCGGCGGCGGTGGATGTGCTTGTACAGAACTTGCAATGGGCGGCGGATATGGCGCCGATGCAGCAATTCACCATCGAACCGCTGAACCGCACCGACCAGCCGGGGTATGTGCTGAGCGATTTCGATCTTGCGGCGGAGGTACTGGCCCGGGTGGGGCGCGACAACGTCGGGCTGCAGTTCGATACCTATCACGCGCAGGTCATCCATGGAGATGCGCTGGCGGTCTGGGACCGGGTTGCGCCACTGGTGCGCCATGTGCAGGTCGGTGATGTTCCGGGCCGGGTGGAGCCCGGCGGCGGGCATTTCGATTTCCGTGGATTTTTCGAGATTTTGGACGCGACCGGCTATGCAGGCTGGGTCAGCGCCGAGTATCACCCGAGGACGAAACTGACCAAGGACAGCCTTGGCTGGATGCGGTAGCGGGGGCTCTGCCCCGTCCGCTGACGCGGACTCCCCGGGATATTTTCAGACCCAAAGAAGGGTCAGTGCGCTTCGGCCCAGTTCTGTCCGCGTCCCGCATCGACGGTCAGCGGGACGGCGAGATCGACCGCCGGGAGAGCGGCGGATTCCATGACCTCGCGGGCTTTTTCGATGGTCTGGTCGACGTGGTCGTCGGGGACTTCGAAGAGCAGTTCGTCATGGACCTGCAGCAGCATGCGGGCGGGCAGATCTTTCAGCGCGGCGTGCATCCGGGTCATGGCGCGGCGGATAACGTCGGCGGCGGTGCCCTGGATCGGGGCGTTGATCGCGGCGCGGCGGGCGAAGCCGGCATGGGGACCCTTGGCGTTGATCTCGGGCGTGTGGATGCGGCGACCGAACAGGGTTTGCACGTAGCCATTGTCCTTGGCGAACTGGATGGTGTCATCCATGTAAGCGCGGATGCCGGGGAAGCGTTCGAAGTATCGGTCGATAAAGCCCTGCGCCTCGGCCCTTGGGATGCGCAGGTTGCGGGCGAGGCCGAAGCCGGAGATGCCGTAGATCACGCCGAAGTTGATCGCCTTGGCCTGACGGCGGATGTCGGGGGTCATTTCATCGGTTTAGACGTCGAAGTTTTCCGACGCGGTTAGTGCGTGGATGTCGATGGCGTAGGCATAGTCGTGTTTGAGTTCTGGTATGTCAGCTAGAGGTTCGTGTATGCGCAGCTCGAGCTGGGAATAGTCGAGCGAGAGCAGGGTGTTGCCCGGCTCGGCGATGAAGGCTTCGCGGATGCGGCGGCCTTCTTCGGAGCGGACCGGGATGTTCTGCAGGTTGGGCTCGTTGGAGGAAAGGCGGCCGGTGTTCGCACCGGTGATGGAATAGGAGGTATGGACGCGGCCGGTGTCGGCGTTGATGTGGTTCTGCAACGCGTCCGTATAGGTCGATTTCAGCTTTTGCAGCTGACGGTAATCGAGCACGCGGGCGGGGAAATCATGCAAGGTCGCGAGGTCTTCGAGCACATCGGCGGGGGTGGACCACTGGCCGGTCTTGGTTTTCTTGCCGCCCTTGAGGCTCATCTCCTCGAACAGGATCGCGCCGACCTGCGCCGGGGATTGCACGTTGAATTCGTGACCGGCAAGGTCGTAAAGCTCGGCCTCAAGCCCGGCCATTTTCTGCGAAAAGGCGTTGGACATGCGCGAGAGTGTGTCGCGGTCGACCTTGATGCCATGCATTTCCATCTGCGCGAGCACCGGCACCATCGGGCGTTCCATGGTCTCGTAGACGGTGGTGACGCGGGCGCGGTGCAGCTGCGGTTTGAAGGTCTGCCAGAGGCGCAGGGTGATATCCGCGTCCTCGGCCGCGTAGGGGGTGGCATCCTCGATCGGGACCTTGTCGAAGGTGATCGCCGATTTGCCGGTGCCGAGCAGCGGTTTGATCGGGATCGGCGTGTGGTTGAGATAGCGTTCGGAGAGCACATCCATGCCGTGGTTATGTTCGCCCGCATGGAGCGCGTAGGACATCAGCATGGTGTCGTCGATCGGCGCGATGTCGATGCCGTTGCGGGCAAAGATCTTGGCGTCGTATTTCATGTTCTGGCCGATCTTGAGGATGGCGGGATCCTCGAGCACCGGTTTCAGCAGGTCGAGCGCCTCTTGCAGGTGGATCTGGCCGTCGAGCAGACTGTCAGAGCCGAAGAGATCACCGGCATTGCCATCCTTGTGGGTCAGCGGGATGTAGCAGGCATGTCCGGGGTCGACGCAGAGCGAGATGCCGACCAGATCGGCGGTCATTTCGTTCAGGCCGGTGGTTTCGGTATCGACGGCGACGTGCCCGCGTTCGCGGATGCGCGCGATCCAGGTCTCCAGCGCGGCGGTGTCGGTGACGCAGTCATGCTGGGCCTTGTCGAAGGCTGGCATTTCCGGTGCGTCTTGTTCGGCGCTGGGCGCGGGGGCCTCGGGAATGGCGGGGGCTTCGACATCCAGCTTGTTGGCGATGCGCTTGGTCAGCGTGCGGAATTCCATGCGGGTCAGGAAGTCCATCAACTTTTCCGCGTCCGGATCGCGGACTTCGAGATCGTCGAGAGTGAAGGTAAGCGGCGTCTCGCAGTCGAGCCGGACGAGCTTTTTCGACAGTTCGATCTGTTCGCGCATGTCGATGAGGGTCTGGCGGCGCTTGGGCTGCTTGATTTCCTCAGCACGGTCGAGAAGGGATTCGAGATCGCCGAATTCGTTAATCAGCAGCGCGGCGGTCTTGATGCCAATACCGGGCGCGCCGGGCACGTTATCGACCGAATCCCCGGCGAGGGCCTGCACGTCCACCACACGCTCGGGGAAAACGCCGAATTTCTCGAAAACGCCGTCGCGGTCAATGCGCTTGTTCTTCATCGCGTCGAGCATTTCGACGCCGTCGCCGACCAGCTGCATCAGGTCCTTGTCGGAACTGATGATCGTCACCCGGCCGCCAAGGTCGCGGGCCTGGCAGGAGAGAGTGGCGATGATGTCGTCGGCCTCGTAGCCTTCCATTTCCTCGCAGGCGATGTTGAAGGCGATGGTGGCCTCGCGGGTCAGCGGAATCTGCGGGCGCAGGTCCTCGGGCATGGCTTCGCGGTTGGCCTTGTACTGGTCGTACATGTCATTGCGGAACGTATGGCTGCCCTTGTCGAAGATCACCGCCACATGGGTCGGCGCATCGGGACCGTTGCTGTCTTCGACATAGCGTTGCAGCATGTTGCAAAAACCCGAGACCGCGCCGATGGGCAAGCCGTCTGATTTGCGGGTCAGCGGAGGCAGTGCATGATAGGCGCGGAAGATAAAGGCGGACCCGTCGATCAGGTGCAGATGGCATCCCTTGCCGAATTGCGTCTTGCTCACTTTGGCCCCCTTTGGTCGGTCATTGGCCGAGTTATCCCGTATCGGCGCGCGAGGGGCAATCGCTGATCTTGCGCATTTCGACGGCTTGCCGGGGGTGTTCGCGTCACACGCTAGCCGGAGCCTTGCCTTGGGGGCTTGTGCCGGCGCGCGGGACGCGGTCACTTGTCCGGGTAAGGCAACGCGCGGGAGGCAAAGATGGAAGCGGCGGACAAGACCCGGATCATGAAGGCGGTGGATGCGCTTTTCGACGAGGAGGTCGCGTTTCTGGCGGAACTGACCTCGCACCCGTCGACGCGCGGCAATGAGCAGAGCGCACAGGATTTCATTGCGGGCGAGTTGGAGACGCGCGGCTATGAGGTCGACCGCTGGCAAGTGAAGGTCGAGGATATCCGCGACATGCCGGGGTTTTCCCCGGTGATCGGGAATTACGAGGATGCGGTAAACGTCGTGGGCACACGGCGGGCCAGTTCGGGCGGTGCCTCGCTGATTCTGAACGGGCATGTGGACGTGGTGCCCGAGGGGCCGCTCGACATGTGGGATACGCCGCCTTTCGAGCCACGCATCGACGACGGATGGATGTATGGGCGCGGCGCCGGGGACATGAAGGCGGGGATCGCGTCGAACCTTTTCGCGCTCGATGCGCTGCGTGATTGCGGAATGGGACCGGCGGGGGACGTTTTCTTTCAATCGGTGGTCGAAGAGGAATGTACCGGAAACGGCGCGCTGGCCTGCCTGCAAAGGGGCTATCGGGCGGATGCGGCGCTTATCCCCGAACCATTCGACGAAATGCTGGCCTGCGCGCAGCTTGGGGTGATCTGGTTTCAGGTGCATCTGCGGGGCATGCCGACCCATGCGGCTTATGCGGGCGAGGGTGCCAATGCCATCGAAGCGGCGATTCCGATCATCGCCGCCCTGCGCGAGATGGAGGAACGCTGGAACGGGGCCGAGCACCGGCATGGCGCCTACGAGCATGTCCACCATCCGCTGAACCTGAACATCGGCAAGATCCAAGGCGGCGACTGGGCGAGTTCGGTGCCTGCCTGGTGCGTACTGGACCTGCGGATGGGAATCTTTCCCGGTCAGGATATCGAAAGTTGTAAGACCGAGATCGAGACGGTCATTCGTGAGGCCGCGCAGAAAAACGCATTTCTTCGCAACAGCTTGCCGGATGTGATCTATCACGGCTTCCATGCCGAGGGATATGCGCTGGGCGACGATGGCAGCGACAAGGCGAAACGCGCGATCAGCGCGCTTGAGGCCGCGCATGACGGGGTGAATGGGACGGCATTGAAACAGGTGCCGCTGACCGCAACAACCGATGCCCGGTTTTTTGGCCTTTACGCGGATACGCCTGCATTGGTCTACGGTCCGGCTTCCGAGGCGATCCACGGTTTCAACGAGCGGGTCGACCTGGAAAGTCTGCGGCGTGTGACCCAGGCCACCGCGCTGTTCATCGCGAACTGGTGCGGGCTGGAGCGCCTTTAAAAAGCCTTTAGCGTGCGATGGGAATGTCACACTGATGGGGGAAAGGATTTTGCGTCTTCACGAGGTGGGGTTTATATAACGAAGATTAAGTCCTTTTCCCGGCGCTATTTTCGCGGATTTCGAGGTTGTTCAGATTGAGATTGGATACACGAACGGCGAATGTCGGCATCCTGATCGTCTGTGTTCTGACGACGCTTGGGGTTTATCGCTTTGTGTCGGATCAGCGGAGCTTTGGAGCGAGGGAAGATTTCGCCGCGATCACGGCCTATCATCGGGATGCATTGCAGAACCGGATGAATTCATGCCGTTCGGCGCTTGCCGGGCTTGCAGGGTTGTTTTCCGGCTCACAAACGGTCGAACGGGACGACCTGCGACGCTTTATGTCCGAGATGTCGATCCGGAACTACCTGCCGGGTATTCTGGGCCTTGGTTACATCGAGCAGGTGGCTCGCGAAGATCTCGATGCGTTCATCGCCGAGGCGGCGGCGCATGGGCAGCCGAACCTGCAGGTCCATCCGGACACGGGGGCCGATCCGCTTTTCATCGTCAAGTATATCGAACCGCAGGACGAGAATTCGGATGCCATCGGACTTGATCTGAATTTCGACGAAACCCGCAGCAGAACGGCGGTGATCGCCCGGGATACAGGGACGCCCCTGCTGACGCCGAGCCTGCAGCTGGTGCAGGATGGGATCGGCAAGCCGGGGTTCCTGTTGCTGATGCCGCTATACTGGCCGGATCTGGAAACGAACACGCAGGACCAGCGGCGTGCCGCGTTTCGCGGCTGGGTCTATATGCCGTTCATCGGGGAGAATTTTCTTTCCGGTCTGACGAGCCTTGAACATCACGAGTTCGAGTTCCGCGTTTTCGAGAGCTCTGTCGTGGCGCCGGAGCATCTGATCTATGACTCAGCCCCCGAGGGGTTCGACCGGGAGGCGGCAAGGTTCCGGGAGGTCAAGCGCATCGAGGCCTTTGGCCGGACGTGGACGATAGAATGGTCGAGCAGCCAGAATTACGAGGCGACCCAGACCGACCATTTCGATCTGATTATCCTGTTGGCGGGTCTGGTGCTTACTTCGCTTATCGGCTTCCTCCTGTGGACGATCTCGCGGCGGGAACAGGTGATTACGCAGCAGGTCATCGAGAAGACTCATGCACTGAAGACCCGCGAAGAGGAAAACCGGGCGATCATCGAGAATGCCGTTGTCGGTTTTGTTACCATCGATGGCGACCATCGCGTGATCCGCTGCAACGAGATCGCTTATAAGATCATCGGGAAATCCCGGGCCGAGGTGTCCGGTGCCAAGATGGTGGATGTCGTCCCCGAACTCGAAACCGTGCCGGAAGCGGACGAGATCCAGAATGTTCCGGTCGAAAATGGCGCGCGGATACTGGGCGTTGGCAAGAGGCACTGGAAAACCGCTGAAGGCGCTGATCGTACGACATTCATCCTGCGCGACATCACCGCGCTTGAACGCGCGCATGAACAGGTGGCGGAAACCGAACGGCGCTGGGATCTGGCGCTGCGCGGGGCAGAGATTGGTGTATTCGACATTAATCTCGAAACCGGGAAATCCGCGGTCTCGGCAAGCTGGCGACGGCTGATGCAGATCGATGACGGGATCTCAAATGAATCTCTGCAGGAGCATTTCATGTCCCGGGTTCATCCCGACGATCTGCCCGCGCTGCTGGCCTCTGATCAGGCCTGTATCAAGGGTGAGACTGACCGGTCGCTGTCACTCTACCGGCTGAAGACCCCTGAAGGGAGCTGGCGTTGGATGCGGTCGGACGCGGCCGTGGTTGATCGCGATGTCAACGGACGGGCGATGCGGCTTGTCGGGGCGCAGACCGACGTGACCGAGGAGCTTCTTGCGCAGGCATCGCTACGCAGCAGCGAGGAAAGGTTCCGGCTGATCTTTTCCAGCGCGCCTATCGGCAACGCGGTGATTGATGTGAATGGCCATTTCACGATGGTGAACGAAGCGCTCTGTCAGATGGTCGGCTACAAGAAGGACGAGATGGAGGGTGGGCGCAATTTCGTGCACCTGATTTCGCGCGAGGATTCCGAGCGGATCATTCCGGAGGTCGCGCGTCTGAAGGCCATCGGCGCGCATTCCTTTGAAACGGAATGCCAGATCATCCGTAAGGACGGGTCGAGGTTCTGGGGGATGGTCGATGTTGGCTGGACACATGACGACCAGATCGACGAGGAAATCTATATCATGCAAATCGGTGACATCACCGAGAAGAAGCATGTGGAAAAGATCAAGAGCGAGTTCGTCGCGACGGTGAGCCACGAGCTGCGCACGCCGTTGACGGCAATCCGCGGGGCCTTGGGATTGCTTGAGGCATCGACCGCGGAATACATCGCCCCGCCGGCCAAACGACTTTTGGACATGGCGCAGTCCAACGCGGAACGGCTGATCGGGCTCGTCAGCGATATTCTTGACATGGAGCAGATTGAATCCGGTCGGATGACTTTCAATTTTTCCGAAGAAATGGTTTCGGAGGTCATGAAGGATGCCGAGAGCCAGATGCTTTGCTATGCGGACAATCTGGGCGTTACCCTGCAATTCGACCCGCCGGAAGAGGACTGCACCATCTGGACCGATACCGCGCGGATCGCGCAGGTCTTTGATAACCTCATTTCAAATGCGTGCAAGTTTTCGGAGAGCAAAGGCACGGTTTACGTAAAGGGCGAGGTCCGGGGCGAAGACGTGCTGTTTTCAGTGCGCAACCGAGGCCGCGGCGTGCCGGATTCCTTCCGTACCAAGATCTTCCAGCCGTTTTCGCAGGTCGATAGCACAGACACCCGCGAAAAGGGAGGGACGGGTCTTGGGTTGAGTATCTGCAAGCGGATGATCAACCACATGGGCGGCGAGATCGGCTATGACAGCGAGCTTGGCGAAGAGACGGTTTTCTGGTTCACAATGCCACGCTATCTGAGAGATTCTCAAAATGATAACGGTGCGCTTGCCTCTACGGCAGCGAATGGTTAGGAAATATTTGAGTAAGGGAGCGCAACTTTTGTAATCTCCGGCCGTCAGGTTTTATTGGATTGTTTTTGAACATTTCCAATTTTTGACATTATCTGGACCCCAAATTGCGCTCTTGGTCGGGTAGTCCGGCTCAAAGACAATTGATCGGTTATATTTGGTTTGTTGGTCTCCGAGCATAAGAAAGTGACGGTGAAGAAATCACCGGCCGCCGCAGCGGACAGGGGCAGGAATCATATGAACTTTTCCAAGTTCGTCCCCGGACAAGGCGCCGCCATTCTGGCTGCTGCCCTGTTTATCCTTGCAGGCAGCGGCGCATTTGCACCGGAGGCTAAATTTTGGAGCAAAGAAACGGGTAGCGTGTTTACGGCTATCCTTTTAGTGAGCATATGAAGCGCATGCATGCGAATCACGAAAACTCATCGTACACATCAAAAATGTTGATGGATATTGCGGCTTTGGACCAGCATGCGATGATCCAGATCACCGATTTGCAAGCGAAGATCATCGAAGTAAATGACTGCCTTTTATCGGCTACCGGGTTTTCGAGTTCAGACCTGATCGGCCAATCGGCAAGCTCGCTTTATCACGAGCGTGACAGGCCGAAGGCCTTTGAGATTCGCGACAAGATCAATGACGGTCAGGCCTGGACGGGCGAGATGCGTCTGTTGCGCAAGGACGGATCGGTGATGTGGACGCAGGCGACCATTGTTCCGCGTCGCGACCCCGAGGGTGAGCTGGTTGGCGCGATTTCGATCCGGAGCGACATCTCGGAAAGCAAGCTTGCGGATCACCACAACGATCTTACGACAACGCTGCACAAGCTGTCTGATGAAGTCTACATGATCGATTCAGATACGTTTTCGTTCACCTATATGAACGAAGCAGCGATGCGGCGTGCCAAGACGAACGAGTCAGGCTATGAAAACTGGAACCTGCGCAAGGTGTTCAGCGAGCAGGATTTCGATGGTTTTGTGCAGCGCATTGCGCCGCTGCTCGACGGCAAGACGGACCAGGTCCATTACGATACCGTCCTGTTTAATGTTCCCTATGAGCTGAGGCTGCAGTTATACAAGGCGCCCGCAGGGAAACGCATCATTGTCGCCATTCTTCGGGACAAGACCGAACAGGCCGAGATTGAGCGCGTGCGTGCGGAATTGCTTGCCACGATCAGCCATGAGCTGCGCACGCCGATGACGTCGATCAAGGGCGCCATGGGGCTGTTGCTGTCGAACGCGGCCGGTGAGTTGCCGGAGAAAGCGCGCGGCATGCTGAGCATCGCCTATCGCAACGCGGACCGGCTGGTGATGATCATCAACGACATCCTCGATATCGAGAAGATCGCCGCTGGCCAGATGGATTTCGACATGCAGGTCATGCCGCTGGTCGTGGTGGTCGAGGAAGCGATCGCCGCGAATGAACAATTTGCCAACCGTTTCGATGTATCGGTTTCCTTGATGGAAGCGGACCGCGATGCGACGGCCAGTTTTGATTTCGGGCGGACGCTGCAGGTTCTGACGAACCTCTTGTCCAACGCGGCCAAGTTCTCGCCTCCGGGCGGCCGTGTCGAAGTGGCGATGAAGCGGGTCAATGACCGGATGCGGATCAGCGTACGCGATTTTGGCGAAGGGATCGACGAGGCCGCGCAGGCCAGTATTTTCGAGCGGTTCACGCAGGCGGCCTCGGGGTCACGCCGCGGAGTTGCGAGCACGGGGCTTGGGCTAAACATTGCCCGTGCGATCATGGACGAGCAAAACGGGTCGATCGATTTCGTCAGCCGACTAGGCGAAGGCTCGACGTTTTTTGTTGAATTCCCGCTGGTCGAAGTCGGCTCGATCTACGAGGCCGATGAACGGGACGGGGATAAGCAGGTGGAAGGCGCTTAACGATGCTTAGATTAATGCATGTCGAAGACGACGAGGATATCCGGGAAGTTGCCAAGATGGCGTTGGAGTTTTCGGGACAGTTCGAGATCATTCAATGCCCGTCGGGCGAGGAAGCCATCGAACGGGCACCCGAGTTCAAACCCGAAGTGCTTCTTCTGGACGTGATGATGCCGGGCATGAGTGGTCCGACGACCTTGCAGCATCTGCGCAAGATCGAGGGCTTACAGGACACGCCTGCCATCTTCATGACCGCGCGGGCGCAACCTTCGGAGATCGAGGAATTGAAGGCGCAGTCGGCTTTGACGGTCGTGGTGAAACCCTTTGATCCGATCACCCTTGGCGATCAGATCATGGCGGCGCTTCGCGGCTGACGGAATTTCAGTCCAGCGAAAAAGGCGCGCCGTTTAACTGGCGCGCCTTTTTCGTTTGGGGGCGGGATCAGGCGTATTTCGCCTGCGCCACCGGCCAATCTTCGAGCGCTTCTTCGGCTATAGCGAAAAAGCGGCCCAGGTCGATGAACACCTGCTCAAGATCGGGTGTCCCTTTTTTCATTAGGCCGACGATATTGTTTTCACAGGTGCGGGCCATGTCGCCCAGTTCCTGAAGGCCGAGCGTTCCGGCCGTACCCGCGATCTTGTGCAGGATGCCCTGGCTCTGGTCGAGCGCTTCCATATCGAGCGAGTCTTCGTCCATCTCGGCAAAGAATTCCTCAAGCTCGTTGAGGCGGTCGGGAAGCATGTCGAGGAAACGTGCGCGGATGCGGCCGATTCCCGGGATCATCTGTTCATCCATCATTTCAGCCTGCCCGTTCAGCCAGCCAGTAGCTTTCTTGTGCTTTCTCGCGGCGCAGCGCTTCTTCCTCGGCGCTGGCATGGGCATCGATAACCGCGTCGATCGCATTGCGACCGGCACGCCAGATCAGGCGGTGCGCCTCACCCGGGCAGACCCGGAAATCAAGCTTTCGGCCATCGCAGAAATGCAAATCCATCTGGTGGATCTGGAGGTTGATCGCATCGGTCAGGTTGTTCAGATCCGGGCGGTAACCGTTTTCGACAACGCAGACAAAAGTGCCATTCCCGGCATAAGCGATCAGGAATTGCTGCGGCTTGAGGCAATCCGAGATCGCCTCTGACGTATCGGTGATCAGGCATTCAAACCCGAAAGGTGTGCTTTCGCGATAGAGCTGCTCGATCCGGCGGATAGAGAAGGCAAAGACGGTCGAGCCGAAGAGCGAGCCACGCGAGAGCTGCGTGATGTAGTTTTCGAACGCGAAATAGTCGATGACCCCGTCCACATCCATGATCGTGACAGGTTCGTTCAGGGAGACCTTGACCGGTTCCTGCGGGATGTCGTTGCGGCTAACGGCAAAAATCTTCTTTGCCGCGCCGTCGGTGGCGATCAGCCTGTCTTCGGCGCTTTTGATGCGGAATTTCAGTTCCGTGATGTCGAAAGGCTTGGTGACATAGTCTGTGGCGCCGGCTGTGAAGGCATTGTCAATATAGGCCTTGTCCGACATGGCGGTGATCATGAGGATCGGCGTGGCGACGTAGCGATCCATCAGACGAAGCCGCGAACAGAGCTGGATACCGTCCATTTCGGGCATCTGGATGTCGAGCAGGAAACAGTCGAAAGGTTCGCAAGCGGGATCTTCGACGATTTCCAGTGCCGCCAGAGCGGAGTCTGCGGTCGTTATGTCGTGATCGCCAAAAGTAGCGAGAAGCTCGGCGAGCAGTTCGAGGATGATCGGATCGTCATCTACTGCAAGTACACGCATTTTAGCCTCGTTCCCTTGCCTTGAAAGCAAATTCTGATTTCTGGACAGTAGCTTCTGCCCGTTTGTCACCCGCGATTCTCTTTTCTGAATACAGGCCGTTGCTTTATTTCTACAAAACATTGAGGCGCGAATGTGGCGGGTGATTGGGCTTTTAATGAAGCAATTCAGCTAAAAGTGACGAATCACTTCACCTGCTTTGATTCGCGTCGGATTCGATGAACCAGAATTTCAAAGTAAATTGGCTGGAGAAGCTGGCGCGCCTTAAAATTTAGGGTTTTCAGCTAGTTACAAAAAGAGACGAGGCGCCGGATAATCCATCCGATCGCAATGCCCGTAATACAGCCAAGGCAATCAATTGCGAAGTCGCCGAATTCGCGATCGCGTCCGACAAAGGGCTGGATCAATTCAATTGCCCCGCCAAAAGCAACGATCATCGGGACTGTCCACATCATCCGTCGTGGTGCAAGAATCGCTGTTGGCAGGGTCAGAAGCAGGAAGGCCTGAAAGTGGTTGGCCTTGTCGTTGCCGGGCAGGCTCGGGATTTCGGGTGCGGGGCTGAGGGTGCCATAGGCGATCCCCAGCGCCAGGATCAACGTCATGGCCATCGCCGCAGGTTCGATAAGGCTGGAAACACCCGTTCTGGTAATAGTTTTGGGCGGCACAGCAGGCGTTGTCCTTTGGTCTTGAATTCGTTGCGATAACAACGCGGCCTGTATCGGAAATGCAAGGTGCGGAAAATGCGCGACGCGAATTTTCAGGAGTGGCGGCCTGCGCTGACGGGTTTTGCGGCAGAACCCCGCCACGCGTGGTAGATCCGCGAAAGATGTGTCCGTACGTGGGTGGCCAAGGCGAGGACCAGCAATGTGCCTGAGCCGGCTCCCATATAGAAAAGAAGTGCCGTAACCAGTCCATATCCGCTGAGCAGGGCCCAGCCTGCTGACAAAAGTGCGGCTGCCATGGCGGCTATGATCATACCTAAGACCACTCGAACGTCTCCCGACGCGAAGCCGATTTCAACACGGCACGTTTCGCGTTGGACAAGTGAGCCCCAAGTTCGTTACCGACGCGTTAACAATAAATTTTTAGTATTTGGCTTGGCGGAAAATGGCTGATTCGCTGCGAGTGGATTGACCTGCATGCATATAGTAAGTATGCACCTTAATTAAGATTCGAGGAGGGGATCATGTCCGAACAATTGGGAACGCTCGACGAGCTGCCGGAGGATTACCGCAACGATATGGCAAGCGCGGGCGTCGCGCCGCTGTGGCCGATGATGCGGAACGTGCTGCCGCATGGTGCACCGAAACCAGTAACGCGCCCGGGTCACTGGACATATGACTCGTTACGTCCTCTTCTGCTGCGCGCCGGTGAATTGACCCCGGTCGAAAAGGCCGAGCGCCGCGTGCTGGTCCTGTCGGACCCCGGTCGCGGAACAGGCGCGATGCAGGCGACGTCTTCGATCTACCTTGGCATGCAGCTCTTGCTGCCCGGAGAGACCGCCCCAGCGCACCGCCACACTCCGTCGGCTGCGCGCATAATTGTCGAGGGCGAAGGCGGGTTTACCGTGGTCGATGGCGAGAAGCTTCCGATGGAAAATGGTGACCTGGTGCTGACTCCCGGTGGAGACTGGCACGACCATGGCCACGAGGGCAGCGAACCGGTGGTCTGGCTGGATGCGCTGGACCTGCCGCTTTTCGTATATCTCGAAGGGTCTTACGCCGAGGAAGCCCCCTTGCAGGCGCAGCGCAACCGGCCCGATGCCAGCGAGGTTGAATATCGCGCCGCAGGTCTGGCTCCATCGCGGCGGCTGGACAGCACGGTGCGGCGCTATCCGATGATGCGTTACCCTTGGGCGCGGACCGAAGCGGCACTTCGCGAAATGGCACGATGGGGTGACGATGGCATTGCCGAGGTCGATTACATCAATCCCGAAACCGGGCAGGACGTGCTGCCGACGATGGGCTTTACTGCGATGATGCTGGACGCTGGGCAAAGCGATGCGCCGCCGCTGCGGTCCACCTCGGCCGCCTTTCACGTGATCAAGGGGTCCGGGAAATCGGTGGTAAACGGCGAAGAAATCAGCTGGGGTCCCAAGGACACCTTTACGGCGCCAGTCTTTGCGGACATCACCCATCATGCCGACAGCGAGGCGTTTCTGGTTCGTATCCACGACCGTCCGCTGCAGGAGAAACTTGGATACTATGAGGAGCGCGCCAAATGAGTGAGCTTTTGTTCGACCTGCCAAAACCCGTGACCATTCCGGTCAAAGGCGAAACCGCAGAATACCCGATTGGCCGGATTTTTTGCGTCGGGCGTAACTATGCCGCCCATGCTGCGGAAATGGGGTTCGAGGTCGACCGTGAGGCGCCGTTCTATTTCACCAAGTCGCCGGCCAACGCGGTGCTGACCGGGGCGACCATGCCTTACCCGCCGGGCACGAAGAACTTTCATTATGAAATGGAACTGGTGATGGCAATCGGCGCGCCGGTGTTCCGGGCCAGCAAGGAAGAGGCCGAGGCGGCGATCTATGCCCTTGGCTGCGGGCTCGACATGACTCGGCGTGATCTTCAGATTGCATCGCGCGAAAAGCAGCGGCCCTGGGATCTGGGCAAGGATGTCGAGCACAGTGCCGTGTTCTCGCCGCTGACCAAAGCCGGTGACCTGACCGAAATGGATGGCAAGCGTATCCACCTCGAGGTGAACGGCGAGGTCAAGCAGGACGCGACGCTTGCGGAGTTAATCTGGAAGCTGGACGAGATCATTATGGATCTTTCTAAGTTCTATCACCTGCGGCCCGGCGACGTTATCATGACCGGCACGCCCGCAGGTGTTGGTCCGGTTGTGGCGGGCGACAAGATCACCGGCGGTATCGACGGTCTGGACCCGATCAGCCTGACGCTGAGCGACGCGGAATAACGGCGGCCCGCCGCCGGGCGGGTCAACTCAACCTGAGTTACTGACCCCGATGCCCGGGGAAAGCGACCGTCCATGAAAGACGGCGAGGGAGGAAGTCATGTCTAACGATCAGATCCTTGTGGCCGGTGGGGGCATTGGCGGTTTGGCGACGGCGATTGGTCTCGCTCAGAAAGGTTTTTCCGTGCTGGTTCTGGAAAAGGCCGCGCAGCTTGGCGAGATCGGTGCGGGCATCCAGCTTGGGCCGAACGCCTTTCATGCTTTCGACTACCTTGGTGTTGGGGAAACCGCCCGCGAGATGGCTGTTTATATCGACAATCTTCGCCTTATGGACGCGCTGAGCGGGGAGGAGATTACCCGCATTCCGCTGGATGAGGCGTTTCGCAAACGGATGGGCAACCCTTATGCAGTTGTGCATCGGGGCGACTTGCATGGGGTGTTCCTGCGGGCCTGTGAAAATCATCCCAAGGTCGAGCTGCGCACGAACAGCGGCGTCGAGTCTTATGACCAGGACGGCAATCAGGTGACGGCGATCCTGTCGGACGGGAGCCGTGTGACCGGGCGCATGCTGATCGGAGCGGATGGGCTTTGGTCGAACATCCGCAAGCAGATGCTGAATGACGGCGCGCCGCGCGTCTCTGGCCACACCACCTATCGCTCGGTCATTCCGACTGAACAAATGCCGGAGGATCTGCGCTGGAACGCGGCGACGCTCTGGGCCGGGCCGAAATGCCATATCGTGCATTACCCGCTCAAGGGCTGGAAGATGTTCAACCTTGTCGTGACTTATCACAATGACGCGCCCGAACCGGTCGCGGGCAAACCGGTGAGCCATGACGAGGTGCGGCGTGGGTTTGAGCACGTGGCGCCGATTGCCAAGCAGATCATCGACAAGGGCAACGACTGGAAACTGTGGGTGCTTTGCGACCGCGATCCGGTGATGAACTGGGTCGACGGGCGCGTGGCGCTGCTGGGGGATGCGGCTCATCCGATGTTGCAGTATTTTGCGCAAGGGGCCTGTATGGCGATGGAGGATGCTGTCTGCCTGTCGCATCTGATGGGCGAGGATGACGGAAATATCGAAGCCACTCTGGCAGCTTATCAGGACAAACGTCGCTTGCGCACCGCGCGGGTGCAGCTACAGTCGCGGGAGATTGGGCAGCATGTCTACCATCCGGCGGGTGCTCATGCCGAGCTGCGCAATGCGGTCATGAACGCGCGTTCGCCCGATGAATGGTACGATCAGATCGACTGGCTGTATGGCAGTACGGGGCTTGAAGGTGCCATTTCCGCAGAAACCCGGACCCAAAGATAGATATACGACATAACAAACTTGCCGAATCAGCGGTTTTTATGCCAAGCCGTTGGTAAGACCTGCTTGCAATATATCTCCGTTACGGCAGTATATTGCATAAGTCGAGGTCTAAAGGGAGGAAATTTATGACAAAACGTAGAACGCTTTTGGGCGCGATGGGCGGCGTAGCACTTGCAGCTCTGGCGACCGGTTTCATGGGCACGGCGGCGCTGGCTCAGGAAGTTACCTTGAAAATGCACCACTTCCTGCCGCAGCAGGCAAACGTCCCGAAGGACGTTCTGGAAGTCTGGGCGAAGAATGTCGAAGAAGGTTCGGACGGCCGGATCAAGGTTGACATCTACCCGTCCATGCAACTGGGCGGCAAGCCGCCAGAGCTGATGGACCAGGTGATCGACGGCGTTGCTGATGTGGTGTGGACCGTGGTCGGCTACACGCCGGGCCGCTTCCCCAGCACCGAGGTGTTCGAGTTGCCCTTTATGATGACCAACGCGCGGGCGATGAGCCAGGCCTATTGGGAAATCTTCGAGGAAGACCTGAAGGACACCGAATTTCAGGATGTTCATATCCTTGGCACATGGGTGCACGGGCCGGGCATGATCCACTCCAAGGATCCGGTGAATTCGCCCGAGGATCTGCAAGGCATGAAGATCCGCGGCGGTTCGCGCTCGGTCAACATGCTGCTCACCGAACTGGGCGCGACGCCGGTCGGGATGCCGGTTCCGGCCGTTTCCGAGGGGCTGTCCAAGGGTGTGATCGACGGTACCACCATTCCGTGGGAAGTGACGCCGGCGCTGAAGGTGTCGGAGCTGGTGCATAACCACACCGAATTCGAAGGTAAGGCGCTCTATGTTCTGACCTTTGTTCTGGCGATGAACAAGCAGAAGTACGAAAGCCTGCCCGACGATCTGAAAAAGGTCATCGACGACAATTCCGGCGTTGAATTTTCGATCTTTGCTGGTGGCACGCAGGCGGATGCCGATGGCCCCGCACGCCAGATCGCTGTCGATCTTGGCAACAACATCATCACCGTATCCGAAGAAGATGCGGCGGCTTGGGAAGAAGCGGCCCAGCCCGTGTACGATGCATGGCTGTCCGACATGGAAAGCAAGGGCAAGGATGGGCAGGCGCTGCTCGAGAAAGCCCGGATGCTGATCGACAAATACACTGACTAAATACATCTGAGAGGGCGCGGCGAGATCAGCCGCGCCCTTTCTGTCATTGGGACGGGGATGGGACATGAAGACCTTGATGACGGGACTTTCCCGCTTCATGGCGATTCTGGGCGGCATCGTCCTGAGTTTGCTGATCATTCTTACATGCGTATCGATTGCCGGGCGCCTGCTAAACGGGTTCTTCCACGGTAACTTCATGCAATCGGTGGCACCCGGTTTTGCCGACTGGGCCATTGGCGCCGGGGTCGGCCCGATCACCGGGGATTTCGAGCTGGTCGAGGCCGGGGTAGCTTTCGCGATCTTCGCCTTTATCCCGCTGTGCCAAATTACCGCGAGCCATGCATCGGTCGATATCTTTGCCAACATGATGGGCCCCCGGGTCAACCGTTTCCTGCGGGCGGTCATTGAGGTGGTCTTTGCCGCGACGCTCGTGCTGATCGCCTGGCGGCTTTACGAAGGCATGCTGTCGAAGATGAGCTATGGGGAAACCAGCTTTCTTTTGCAGTTCAAGGTCTGGTGGGCCTATGCGGCGAGCCTGTTCGGCGCGGTCGTGTCGGCCATCGTCAGCATCTACGTCGCCTTCGTGCGTATCTATGAATTTCTGACCGGCAACATCGTCATCCGGGAAGGTGTGGAGGTTGCTGATGAGCACACTTGAAATCGGGATCTATTCCTTTCCGGCGCTGATGGTCCTGATCTTTCTGCGCGTGCCGATCGGGCTTGCAATGTTCCTTGTCGGGCTTGTTGGGCTGACCATCGTGACCGATGGCACCAATATGGCGTTCTCGCGCCTCAAGAACGAAACCTACACCACTTTCTCCAGCTATTCGCTGACCATCGTGCCCATGTTCCTGCTGATGGGGCATTTCGCGACTTTGGGCGGGATGAGCACGGCCCTGTTCAAAGCGGCCGAAGGGTTTCTTGGTCATCGTCGCGGCGGCGTCGCGATGGCGGCGATCGGTGCCTGCGCGGGCTTTGGTGCGATCTGCGGGTCTTCGCTTGCCACGGCGGCGACAATGGGCCGGGTCGCTCTGCCCGAGCTGAAAAAATACGGCTATGAGGGCGGGTTTTCGACCGCTACACTGGCCGCCGGCGGGACGCTGGGTATTCTGATCCCGCCCTCGGTTGTACTCGTCATCTATGCGATCCTGACCGAGCAGAACATCGCCAAGCTTTTCCTTGCGGCCTTTATCCCGGGCATTCTTGCAGCGATTGGCTATGTCATCGCAATTTCAATCTACGTTCGGCTAAACCCGGAATCCGCGGGCACGCGTCCGCCGGTCCCAATGGCTGACCGGTTCCGCGGGCTGGTCGATGTCTGGCCGGTTCTGCTTGTCTTTGGCCTCGTCGTCGGCGGCATCTACCTTGGCTGGTTCACCCCGACCGAAGGTGCTGCCGTGGGGGCTGCCGGGACCGGGGTTATCGCCCTGCTGAACGGCGGGTTGACGTGGAAGACCCTGATCGAGAGCTTCTTTGTCACCGGGAAATCTACCGCGATGATCTTTTTCATCGTGCTGGGCGCCGGGTTCTATAACGGCTTCCTCGCTTTGACGCAGGTGCCGCAGGAACTGTCGAACTACGTGGTCAGCCAGGGGTTCAGCCCGCTGACGGTCCTCTCGCTGATCCTTGTATTTTACCTTGTCTTCGGGTGCCTGATGGACAGCCTGTCGATGATCCTGCTGACGGTCCCGATCTTTTTTCCTGTGATCTCGGTGTTGGATTTCGGCATGTCGGCCGAGCATGTGGCGATCTGGTTCGGTATTCTGGTGCTGATCGTTGTCGAGGTGGGGCTGATAACGCCACCGGTGGGGATGAACCTGTTCATCATCAACTCGATGGATCCGAAGACGCCGATTCTCGAGACCTACAAGGCCGTGATCTTCTTTGTCGGGTCGGATCTTGTTCGGGTGGTCCTGCTGGTCGCATTTCCGGCGATCACATTGTTCCTGATCCCGTAGAAATACATCTTTCCGGCATAACTGTTACTGGATATAACAGTTATGCCTTATAACGGATTTGCAGTTGGGGAGGCCGCAATGACACAACCATTCCTGAAGGTCGAAGTGGACGGGGGTATCGCCACCCTGACAATGGACCGCCCGGCCAAGCGCAACGCCATGTCCGACGGGCTGCTGGCCGAGCTGGACGCATTCTTCAGCAATCCGCCCGAAGGTGTGCGTTGCGTGGTGCTTACCGGCAGCGGCGGGCACTATTGCTCGGGACTCGATCTGAGCGAGCATGTGGCGCGCGATGCCGAGCAGACCATGCGCCATTCGCGCAACTGGCATCAGGTGATGGATCGTATCCAGTACGGCGGCCTGCCTATTGTGTCGGCGATGACGGGCGCGGTGATTGGCGGCGGGCTTGAGCTGGCCACGGCGACCCATGTGCGCATTGCCGAGCCTTCTTGCATTTTTCAGCTTCCCGAAGGGCGGCGCGGTATTTTCGTCGGTGGCGGTGCGACGGTTCGCGTCGGCCGCATCCTTGGCGCCGACCGGATGATCGAGATGATGCTGACCGGGCGCAAATACGGTGCCGACGAGGGCAAGGCGCTGGGTCTGGCGCATTATTCGGTGGGCGAGGGTGAATCCCTGCCGCTGGCCTATGAGCTTGCCAGCAAGATCGCCGAGAATGCCTCGCTGTCGAACTATATCATGGTTCAGGGCATTTCCCGGATCGAGGATATGGCGAAAGCGGATGGGTTCTTTGCCGAAAGCCTTTGCGCGGCGATCGCGCAGACCAGCCCGGATGCGGTCGAGGGGCTTGCCGCCTTCCTGGAAAAACGCCAGCCGAGTTTCCGCTAGGATCATGGCGAACAGGGCGGATCCTGCGGTCAAGGCGGGCTCTGGTCACGAGCCCTCCCGGGACGCAACCCTGCGCAGTTTCACGGGCTATTCGATGAAACGCGCCTTTCACGCGATTCAGGCGGACCTCAAGGACGTGCTTGAACCTTTCGGCCTGAGGATGCTCACGTTCTCGGCGCTTGTCGTGATCGTGGACAATCCGGGTCTGCGGCAGGCTGAGCTTGCCGATGCGCTGGTGATCGAACGTCCCAACATGGTGCTGATCGTGGATCAGCTGGTTGAGGCCGGCCTGATAAGCCGGGCCCCTGCAGAGGGAGACAGGCGAGCCTATGCGTTGCGCCCGACAGAGGAAGGCTGTGCGCTTTATCAGCGGGCGACGGCGGCGGTGCGTGCGCATGATGAGCGCATGACAAAGAATTTGGATGAGGAGAAACGGCAGCTTCTGGTCTCGGCCCTTGGCCTGATCGAAGCTGTTCAGTGGGAGGAAGACGACAATGGAGAACGGTCCTGAATACCGGCACCATAAGGTAAATCGCGCGGATCGGCCTGACGGGAGCATCCTGCTGACCTCTGGCTATGAAATGTCGCCCATGGTTGAGACCACCGGCGACTGGCTGCACCATTGGGCAGAGAAAAGCCCTGATCACGTGTTCCTCGCGGAAAGAAGCGGCCCCGGCTGGCGCGAGGTTTCCTATCAGTCGGCTTTGGAGCAGGTCCGCGCCCTCGGCGCGGCGCTGATTGCGCGGGGGCTGAACAAGGACACGCCGATCCTGATCCTTTCGGGCAACGGTGTCGATCACGGGTTGCTGGCCCTTGCGGCACAATACGTGGGTATTCCCGCGGTTCCGGTGGCCGAGCAGTATTCGCTCATTCCCGGGGCGCAGGCGCAGCTGTTGCACATTCTCGAGGTGATCGACCCGGCGATGATCTATGCCGTGGATGGCCAGAAATTCGCCGGTTCGCTTGGCATGAATGAAATGGCAGGCCGGTCCGTCGTTGTCAGCCGCAATGCGGGGGCGGGTCAGACACTGTTGGACGATCTACTGCGGGCCGACAGCTCGGACGTGGATGCAGCCCATGCCGGGGTTGGTCCGGACAGTGTTGTCAAGATCCTGATGACCTCTGGTTCGACTTCGAGTCCCAAGGGGGTGATGACGACCCATCGGATGATGTGTGCGAACCAGACCCAGCTTGCCGATGCACTGCCTTTCCTGCGGGAACGTCCGCCCCGGATCGTGGACTGGCTGCCGTGGAACCATGTTTTTGGCGGGTCTCATAATTTCAACATGATGCTGGCAAATGGCGGCAGCCTCTATATCGACGAAGGCAAACCGGCGAAGGGTCTGATCGACCGGACGATCGAGAACCTTGGCCTGATGAGCAGCACGCTGGCATTCAACGTGCCGGTCGGGTTCGCAATGCTGCGCGACGCGATGAAGCAGGACAGGGCGCTGCGCGAGACCTATTTCCGCGAGCTGGACATGATTTTTTACGCGGGCGCCTCGCTGCCGCAGGATGTCTGGCGCGATCTTGAGGATATGGCGCGCGAGGTGCGGGGTCAGGTGCCACTTATGAATACCTCGTGGGGACTTACCGAAACCGGGCCTGCCTCGCTTATCCAGCACGAACCGACGGATCGTTCCGGTATTGTTGGCGTTCCGCTGACCGGCGTGACAGTCAAGCTGCTCCCGAACGAGGAAAACCGTTACGAGGTGCGCGTCAAAGGGCCGAACGTGATGGCGGGCTATCACAACGCCGAAGAAAAGACGCAGGAAGCCTTTGACGAAGAGGGTTTTTTCCGGACCGGCGATGCGATGGGGTTTGTGGATCCCGAGGATATGAGCAAGGGAATGCGCTTTGACGGGCGGATATCCGAGGATTTCAAGCTGTTGACCGGCACATGGGTGCGGGCGGCGCAATTGCGGATGGATGCGTTGGCGGCGCTGACACCGCTGGCCGCTGACCTCGTGGTAACCGGCGAGGGCCGTGGGCAGGTGGGCGTCATGATCGTGCCGGGGGCGGAACTGGCGGCGTCTGGTGCGCTGCGTGACGACAATGGCGTTTTTACCGGAGATATATTGCACACTCAGATCGGAGAGAGGCTTGCCGAATTGGCCAAAACCGCAGCGGGTCAGTCGAACCGCATAAGCCGGGCCGTGGTCCTGTCCGAGCCACCCTCGATTGCCGACGGAGAGATTACGGCAAAGGGCAACCTCAACTTCCGCAAGATTATGATGCGCCGCAAGGCTTTGCTGGACCGGCTTTATGATGACGAGGATCAGGCAGTCATCCGGGTGTAGGCGTCATTTGTCCCGGTGAACCGTCGCAAAGCTCCAAGAAAGTTTATGCAGTATATTGCCAAATATAGGCATTATGTTGCATAAGCGCTGAGAGGAGATATTGTTCCGCATATCCGAGTCGCGCAGGACGCGTTACGAGGAAAGCGGTGCGCAGAGCGGGGAGGTTCCTATGTCACCATCGGGCAATGCGGCGGTCTATTTCGTGGATCGTCATCTGGACGAAGGCCGCGCCGAAAAGGTCGCCTTTCGCGAGGCGGACGGCGCACAGCGCAGCCTGACATACGGCGACCTCGCGCGGGAAACTTCGCTTTTTGCCGGGGCTCTGGACAAGCATGGCGTGCGACGCGAAGAGCGTGTCGCCATGATCGTGCGGGACCAGATCGAATTCCCCATTGTTTTCTGGGGTTCGATCAAGGCCGGGGCCATCCCGGTACCGTTGAACACGCTCTTGTCGAGCGGCATCTACGAAGAGATTCTGAACGACAGCCGCGCTACGGTGCTCGTGGTGTCGGAACAGCTTTGGGAGGTTGTTGCACCAGCTGTCGCAGACAACAAGTTTCTGCGCGCGGTGGTCGTGATAGGCGACGCGCCCGAAGGAACGATCAGCTTTGACGATTTCACGACGGACGCCGAACCCGTCGAAGCGGTCGAGGCCAACGAGGACGAATTGGCTTTCTGGCTGTATTCTTCGGGGTCGACCGGGTCGCCCAAAGGGGTGCGCCACGTTCACTCCTCGCTGAAAGCCACGGTCGACACATTCGGCGCGCAGGTTCTGGGCATTACCGAGCAGGACACGGTGTTCTCTGTCGCCAAGATGTTCTTTGCCTATGGTCTGGGCAACGCGATTTCCTTCCCGATGTCCGTCGGCGCGACCACGGTGATCTTCGGCGGACGTCCGACGCCCGACGCAGTTTTCGAGGTGATGGCAAAGGAACGGCCCACCATTTTTTGCGGCGTCCCAACGCTTTACGCTGCCCTCGTCGCGGCACAGGAAAAGACGGGTGGGAAGCCGGATCATTGCGTGCGGCTGTGCACCTCGGCCGGTGAGGCGCTACCGCGTGAGATTGGTGAGCGCTGGGAAAAGCTTTGGGCCGCGCCGATTGTCGATGGTGTCGGGTCTACCGAGATGCTGCACATCTTCCTGTCAAATTCGCCCGGTGACATCGTTTATGGCACCTCTGGCAAAGCCGTGCCGGGCTATGAGGTGCGTCTTGTCGATGAGCACGACGAAGATGTCGGCGTGGGCGAAGTCGGTGAATTGCTGGTGCGTGGGCCGTCCTCGGCGGAGGGGTACTGGAACCGCCGTCACAAGTCGCGTTCCACCTTTGAAGGGCACTGGACTCGGACAGGTGACAAGTACGAGCTGACCGAAGGCGGGCGCTATGTCTACTGCGGTCGGACGGATGACATGTTTAAGGTGTCCGGCATCTGGGTGTCCCCTTTCGAGGTCGAGCAGGCGCTAGTGGAACACCCTGCCGTGCTGGAGGCCGCCGTCGTGCCGTGGTCAGACGAAAAGGGGCTGGAAAAACCGAAAGCCTATGTGGTGCTGAAAGATAGCAGTGCGGAACTGGGCGATCTGAAAGAGTTCGTGAAGGAAAAGATCGGCATGTGGAAGTATCCGCGCTGGGTCGATATCGTTGACGAGCTTCCCAAGACGGCCACCGGCAAGATCCAGCGATTCAAACTGAGGGAGCCCGCGTGATGACACTCGAATGGTCCGAAAACCCCAAGACGCCGCTGACCGTTGAGGGCAAGCAGCTTGAGTATTTCGCGCTGGGTCCCTCGCCGGACAAGGCGCCCACCATTGTCTTGTTGCACGAAGGTCTGGGCTGCGCCGCGCTATGGCGCGATTTTCCGGCGAAACTGGCCCAGGCAACGGGCATGGGCGTTTTCGTCTATTCGCGTCTTGGCTATGGCCAGTCGGATGCTGCGGAGCTGCCCAAGCCACTGGATTTCATGACGCGCGAAGCGGTTGAAGTGCTGCCGCAGGTGCTTGACCAGATGGGGTTCGAGCGCGGCATCCTCATGGGGCATAGCGACGGGGCGACCATTGCTGCGATCTATGCGGGAAGCGTGGCGGACCTGCGAGTGCGTGGTCTGGTCTTGATGGCGCCGCATTTCTTTACGGAGCCAGCCGGGCTCGAGTCGATCCGCGAGACGAAGAAGACGTTCGAGACGACCGATATGGCCCAGAAGATGGCCAAGTATCACAAGAACCCCGAGATCGCCTTCAGGGGGTGGAACGATGTCTGGCTCGATCCGAAGTTCGAGAGCTGGAACGTTGCTGAGGTGATCGACTACCTCCGCATTCCGACGCTGGCGATTCAGGGGCGTGACGATCAGTACGGAACGCTTGCCCAGATCGAAGAGATCGAAAACCGGGCCTATTCGCCTGTTGATACGGTTGTTCTGGACGATTGTCAGCATGCGCCGCACCTGGAGCAAACCGAAGCGGTTCTGGACGCAGTGAGCGAATTCGCGACGCGGCTTGAGCGGATCGAGGCGGCCGAGGTTGAAACGGCCTGAGGATATTCCGTTTCCGCTCCATGCCTATGTGCCGGGGCGGAACGCGCGCCACGATGAATCGCTGTTCAAGGCGTTTCATGCGTCGGTTCAGCCCGGGATGAGCCTTGAGGAACTGGAGCAAACTCTGGCGTGGCGCGCGGGATGGCTTTTTGTGCGGAACGGCTATTTCTGGGAAGCGCACGAAGTTCTCGAGCCGGTCTGGATGACACTGGACGCCGGGCCGGAGCGGCAGTTCGTTCAGGGCGTGATTCAGGTGGCAAATGCGGCGCTGAAGCTGAAGATGGGCCGCCCGAACGCTGTCAGGCGGCTTTGCGACATCGCAGACGGACATCTGGATGCCTGCGGTGAAGCGGATGCGATCATGGGTCTGCCGCTTTCCGAGGTGCGGTGGTTCATCGAAGAGACGCGCGGAAAAGCGAATCTCTCGGATGGGAATTATGCATTATAACGCACAATCCTGTACTAAGAAATTTGTCAGCGAAACGCTAAGTGGCTGTTAAAAATGAAAACTTAACCTGCACTATTTTGCACATATAGGGTTTACCTGAGCCCGCGAACGCATTAAGTTGCATATCAACCAGATCCTTAAAGGGAGCGTGAAATGTCCAAGGTCATCGACTTTCAAACCGATCCGTCCAAGTACCGCCACTGGCGGGTGGAATATGACGGCGAGGTCGCGAACCTGTTCATGGATGTCGATGAAACCGGTGGGCTTTTTGACGGCTATGAACTCAAGCTGAATTCCTACGACCTTGGTGTCGATATAGAACTGGCGGATGTCGTTCAGCGGATGCGGTTCGAACATCCTGAGGTTAAGGTTGTTGTAATGCAGTCGGGCAAAGAGAAAGTGTTCTGCGCCGGCGCGAACATTCGTATGCTGGGTGGCGCGAGCCATGCGCATAAGGTGAACTTCTGTAAGTTCACGAATGAGACGCGCAACACCTTTGAAGCAGCCGAGGAAGATTCCGGTCAGAAGTACATTGCCGCTGTGAAGGGTGCCTGTGCCGGTGGTGGCTATGAGCTTGCGCTGGCCTGCAACTATATCATGCTGACCAATGACTCGACGTCGTCGGTTGCTCTGCCCGAGGTGCCGCTGCTGGCGGTTCTGCCGGGCACCGGTGGCCTGACCCGCGTCACTGACAAGCGTAAGGTCCGCCGTGACCGCGCCGATGTGTTCTGCTCGATCGAGGAGGGTATCCGGGGTGAGCGCGCCAAGGAGTGGCGTCTGGTCGATGAGGTCGTCGCGAACTCGAAGTTCGACGACACGGTGAAGGAACGCGCAGCCGAGTTTGCGTCGGCCTCGAAGAAGTCTTCGGGCCTGACGGGGATCGAGTTGAAGCCGCTGGATCGCAAGTTTGGCGAGGATGGGTCCGTCACCTATTCGCTGGTCGAAGTCGATCTGGACCGTGATAACGGCAAGGCGACCATTCTGCTGAAAGGCCCCGACGCCGATGCGCCTGCGGACATGGATGCGATGCAGTCACAGGGGTCTGACGCCTATATCCTGCGCCTGGCCCGTGAGTTGGATGACGCAATCCTGCACCTGCGTTTGAATGAGCGTGAGCTTGGCCTGGTCGTATTCACCACTCAGGGCGACCCGGAGCTTCTCGCAGCCCATGAAAAGCTGCTGCACGACAATGCCGATCACTGGTTGGCCAACGAGACGCTGAAATACTGGAAGCGTGTGCTTAAGCGTGTTGATATGACCTCGCGCAGCCTCGTGGCGCTGGTGGAACATGGTTCCTGCTATACCGGCGTGCTGGCCGAGCTACTTTGGGCCGTTGACCGTTCCTACATGATGCTCGACGAGTTCGAAGGCGACAACCGTCCGACCGCCGCGATCACGCTTTCCGAAAGCAATTTCGGCACTTACCCCATGGGCAACGACCTGACCCGGCTCGAGACTCGTTTCTTGGGTGAGCCTGAACAAGTCGACGCGCTGAAAGCCAAGATCGGTGAGCCGTTGGAGGCGGACGATGCGGATGAGTTGGGTCTGGTGACCTACATCCTCGACGATATCGACTGGGAAGACGAAGTGCGGATCTTTATGGAAGAGCGCGCGAGCTTCAGCCCGGATGCGATGACCGGGATGGAAGCCAACCTGCGCTTTGCCGGGCCGGAAACGATGGAGACCCGGATCTTTGGTCGCTTGACCGCGTGGCAGAACTGGATTTTCCAGCGTCCCAACGCAGTGGGGGCCGAGGGCGCCCTGCAGCGTTATGGCACCGGCCAGCGCGGCGAATACAATATGGAACGTGTGTGACGACAGGGGGGACGGGCGTGATGCCCGTCCCGCCTCTAATTGTTTGGGTGGGTAGGATCCCGCCACGCCTAGGGAGAGACAAATGCTTGATTTGATCAACGTCAGCTATGACACCCAGATCCCCAACAACGTGGGGCTGTCGAACGATAAGAAAGTGCTGAAGGCGCTGGAAAAATGGCACCCCGGCTATATCAACTGGTGGAACGACCTGATCCCGCAGAATTTTCAGGAATCGATGGTTTACCTGCGGACAGCCGTTTCGGTTGACCCTAAGGGCTGGGCCAAGTTCGACTATGTGAAGATGCCAGAATATCGCTGGGGCGTTCTGCTGGCACCGCAGGTCGAGGATCGCAAGATCCCGATGGGCGAACACCTTGGCGAACCTGCATGGCAGGAAGTGCCGGGCGAATACCGCAATATGCTTAAGCGCCTGATCGTGATTCAGGGCGACACCGAGCCGGGATCGGTCGAACAGCAGCGGTTCCTTGGCCTGACGGCACCGTCGCTTTACGACATGCGCAACTTGTTTCAGGTCAACGTGGAAGAGGGCCGTCACCTCTGGGCGATGGTGTATCTGCTGCAAAAATATTTCGGCCGCGACGGTCGTGAAGAAGCCGATGACCTGCTGGTCCGGTCCTCGGGTTCCGAGGAGGCGCCGCGTATGCTGGGGGCTTTCAACGAGGAAACGCCGGACTGGCTGTCCTTCTTCATGTTCACCTACTTCACCGACCGTGACGGCAAAATGCAGCTGGAGTCGCTGGCGCAGTCCGGTTTCGATCCGCTGTCGCGTACCTGCCGCTTTATGCTGACAGAAGAAGCGCACCACATGTTCGTGGGCGAAACCGGCGTGGGCCGCACCATTCAGGCCACTATCGAGGCGATGAACAAGGCCGGGATCACCGATCCCTATGACATCAACAAGATCCGCGATCTGGGTGTCATCGACCTGCCGACGATCCAGAAAAAGCTGAACCTGCACTATACGCTCAGCCTTGACCTGTTCGGTCAGGAAGTATCGACCAATGCGGCGAATGCGTTCAACTCGGGCATCAAGGGCCGCTATATGGAGAGCCGGATCGACGACGATCACCAGCTCAAGGACGCGACCTATAAGGTGAGCACCATCAAGGATGGCAAGATCGTCACCGAGGATGCACCGGCGCTGACAGCGATCAACATGCGTCTGCGTGACGATTATGTCCGCGACGCGGCTGGCGGTGTGAACCGCTGGAACAAGATCATCGAAAAGGCCGGAGTCAATTTCCAGCTCAAGCTGCCGCATGAAGGTTTCCACCGTCAGATCGGTGTCTTCAGCGCAGTCGCCGTGGACCCGGATGGCAACATTATCTCCTCCGACGAGTGGAACAAGCGCAAGGACGAATGGCTGCCGACCAAGGCGGATGGCGATTTCATCCAATCGCTGATGAAGCCGGTGCATGAGCCGGGTAAATTCGCAAGTTGGATCGCGCCGCCGAAAGTTGGCATCGACAACAAGCCGGGCGATTTCGAATACGTCAAACTTCACATGGCGTGAGCCTGACGGCTCGGCCTTCACCCCGCGCCTGATACCAACGGGAGAGGGGCCGTGATGGCCCCTCTGCAAGCAGAGGCCAGAGGAATTGCCTGAAATTTCCTCCGGTCATGAGCCAGCCGTAGCGTGAGTCGCCCGTCCAGATGGATCGGAGCCGGCATTCTTCGCTAAACTGCCTGCAACACCCTTGTGCATATCGGAGTTACAGCCATGATCATTTCGCGTTCCAAGCCCGGTTCTTCCCGCATCACCACGGTGGTACAGGCCTTTCCCGACGTTCAGGGAAACTGCGTTGGATGCGAAAACTGTTCTGGCCGTTGCGCGGAATTGATTGATGTCCTGACCGTTCCGGATATCGTTCTTTCCAAGAAACGCGAGACACAATGAACAAGCCACTCAAGCAGCATCTGATCGACCCGGAAATCTGCATCCGTTGCTACACATGCGAGATGACCTGCCCGGTGCAGGCGATTGAACATGACGATAACAACGTGGTCGTCGACGCGTCGAAGTGCAATTTCTGCATGGATTGCATCCCCGTCTGTCCGACGGGTTCCATTGATGAATGGCGCGTGGTGAACGAGCCCTATTCGCTGGAAGAACAGTACGAATGGATGGAGCTTCCGGAACAGGAAGAGATCGAAGTCGGTCCCGAGGGCGACGCGGACACCGAAGCGCTGGACGGCGCGATGGCTGCACTGCTTGCCGAGGCGCACAAGGGCGCGGGCGGTAAGGCGAAAGCCCCGGCAACGGCATCGAAGCCGACCGTCAACATGTACAACCTTGGCAAGCCTGCCGAGGCCAAGGTTCAGGGCAACTATCGCCTGACCGATGCCAGTAGCGACAGCGATGTGCGCCATATCATCCTCGATTTCGGGGGGCAGCCGTTTCCGGTGCTTGAAGGGCAGTCCATCGGGATCATCCCGCCCGGGACCGATGACGAGGGCAAGCCGCACCTGCCGCGCCTTTATTCGGTGTCCTCGCCTCGCGACGGGGAGCGGCCCGGCTATAACAACGTTTCATTGACGGTGAAGCGTGAAGATCTGGGTCTTTGTTCGAATTACGTCTGCGATCTGAGCAAGGGCGATACGGTCAAAGTCACTGGTCCTTTTGGTGCGACCTTCCTGCTGCCGTCGGACCCAGAGGCGCATCTGATGATGATCTGCACCGGCACCGGTTCGGCGCCTTTCCGCGGGTTTACCATGCGCCGCCAGCGGGAGACGCCTTCGGTCAAGGACTCCCTGACACTAATCTTTGGGGCGCGCCGTCAGGGCGAATTGCCCTATTTCGGGCCGCTCAAGAAAGTGCCGGACACGTTCATGAAAAAGGTCTTTGCCTTTTCGCGTGAGGCCGAGGGTGGCAAGCATTACGTGCAGGACAAGCTGCGCGAGGAATCGGAACAGGTCGCCAAGCTGCTCAGCGATCCCAAGGGCCACATTTATATCTGCGGGCTCAAGGCGATGGAGCAAGGCGTGGAAGAGGCGCTTTCCGACATCGCACGCAAGCAGGGTCTGGTCTGGACCGAAGTTCGCGATGCGATGCGCGAAGATGGCCGCTATCACGTCGAGACCTACTGATGAAGGATGCCGAGCAGAAGAGCTTTGTGCATGAAATCCGCGTTGGCTGGGGCGATTGCGACCCGGCCAAGATCGCCTATACCGGTCGCCTGCCGGTATTCGCACTCGAAGCGATCGACGCATGGTGGGAAGACACGCTGGGCGGCGACGGATGGTATCAGCTTGAGATGGACCGTGGTTTCGGTACACCCTTTGTACACCTCGAATGCGACTTTCGTTCTCCTGTCACGCCGCGCCATCGATTGCTTTGCGAGGTTTTCCCGACAAAGCTCGGGACCAAGTCCATATCTTTCAAGGTGATAGGCCGTCAGAACGGCGTTCTATGCTTTGAGGGCAGCTTTACCTGTGTCTTCACAAAAGCGGCGACAGTCAGCACCATTCCGGCACCCGAAGATATCCGGGCTATCGTTGAGCCATTGATCCGAGGCTGAAGTATTTCAGTATTGTCCGACGCTTAGAGTCGGGTAATTCCGAAACAGATTGCCAGAAATCTGCGCACGTCGTAGGTGTTGCAATATAGTACACACAGCGGCGAGACATGAGCGAAATCACCAACTTTCGGGGCGAAACCAAGCCCGGCGGGACGCAAACTCCGGTCGATGACGCGGTTGCGTCGCTTATTCGCCGTGTCGGTGAACGCGTGCGCAAGGCGCGCGAACGCAAGGGTATTCCGCGCCGTGTGTTGTCGGAGATTTCCGGCGTGTCTCCGCGTTATCTTGCCCAGCTTGAAGCGGGTGAAGGTAATATCTCGATCGGGTTGCTGCTGCGCGTTGCCATCGCGCTTGACCATCGCATCGAATGGCTGATCAGCGAGGAGGATCCGTGGACTTCTGAGGTGACACGGGTTGCCGACCTCTACCGTCTGGCGAGCAAGTCGATCCAGCAGGAGGTGCTGGACGTGCTCAACGCGGAAAATCAAGATACCCGTCGCGCCAGTCGGCTTTGCCTGATCGGTCTGCGCGGGGCGGGTAAATCGACGTTGGGCGCGATGGTTGGCAAGGCGATGGGCGTACCTTTTGTCGAGTTGAACCGTGAGATCGAAGAGCACAGCGGGATGCCCGTGGAAGAGGTTCTCGCGCTTTATGGTCAAGAAGGCTATCGCAGCCTTGAAGCGCAGGCTATCGACCGGGTTATCGCGACCTATGACACCGTTGTGCTGGCGGTGGCGGGCGGTATCGTCGTTGAGCCCGAAACTTACAATACGCTGCTCAGCCGGTTCCACACCGTGTGGCTGCGTACTTCGCCGGACGAACACATGATGCGGGTCCGCGCGCAAGGGGACGAACGCCCGATGGCTGGAAACCCCGAAGCGATGGAACAGCTGAAATCGATCCTGACCAGCCGCGAGCCGCTTTACGCCCGCGCAGAGGCGCAGCTCAATACTTCGGGAGTCGCGGTTGAGACAGCATTGTCCCAATTGGTCGAACTTATCCGGGCGCGCGGTTTCCTTGGCTAAAGCAATGCGCCGCATGGTGATTGTGGGCAGCGGCGCCGAAGCCATCGCCGTTGCCTCCCTCGGCGCCAAGGGTGGTTACGATGTCGTCGTCTTTGAAGAGAATGCTGCGAGCGCGGAGAGGTTTGCGGTATTTCTCAAACACGTTGGCGGCGAGGCTGTTCAGGTTACAGCAGAGATCGGAGCCCTGAAATCGGCGGAAATCGTTGTTGAAGCTACGGATCTGCCGCAGGCCGCTCGGATGGATTTTCATCGTAACCTCGAGGCGCAGGTTCCGGGCAATGCCTTGATCTGTTGTGTAGATCGCGAGGCCACTCTGGAGTCGCCTTTGGGCAACTGCGTCGGCCTTCATCTGGCGGCACCGGCTCAGCTGCGCCGCCTTGCCGAGATCACGCCGGACCGGCAGGGCAACTGCGAGGAAGCTGTCGTTCTGGCCAAAGAACTCGGACGAAAAGCTATCATATGCCCTCGCGACAGCTTCCTTCTCAGCGCATCGCTGGAGCAGGCGTGGTACGCGTCGCTGGAATATCTGCAGATGCGTGGAGCCGTTCCGCATGAAATCGATGAGGCACTTGTTTCCGAAGGGTTCGCCATGGGGCCACATGAGGCGCAAGATCTTGTCGGGACGGAGGTTGCCTATGCGGACCGGCGTCGGCGGGGCGACAATTCACAACTGATTTCCGACCGAATGGTCGAAGAGGGCCGGCTGGGCAAGAAGGTCGGCGTCGGCTGGTATCGTTATCCCGGTGGCGGCGGTGCGGTGATCGATCCGCTTGTCGAAGATCTGATCCGGGAAGAGGCGCATTTTGCGCGCGTGGAACAGCGTAGTTTCAATGATGCAGAAATTGTGGGATTCCTTCGGCAAGCGCTTTTCGAGGCGGGACGAAAAACAGGTGCATCTTCGGATCTGATCGAAACCGTCGCGATTCACGGTCTCGGCCTGCCGCCCGGCTGGATAAATTGGTCAAATCAGAGCGGGTCGCGCAACCAGCCCGGCAAAAATTCGATCTGAGACACGCCCGCCAGCCTCATGATGCGGGTCAGTTCCGCTTCGAGTTTTGCAAGCCTGCCGCCTGACAATTTTACACCGCGTTCCGGCCAGAGAGCGGTGACTTTCAGAATGTCCTGATCCCGGTGCGCTTTCATGTCGATCCGACCGACGATGCGATCGCCCTCAAGAAGTGGAAAGACATAGTAGCCATACTTGCGCTGCGCTTCGGGCACGAAGATTTCGATACGGTAGTCGAAGCCGAACAGGCGCTCGGCTCTGTTCCTGTCGCGCAAGGCGGGGTCGAACGGACTTAGAACACGCAACCGACCGGTCGGGGGTTCGATGGGTGCATCCGCAATGTTCGGGCGGGCAAAAACCGCCCTCTGAGCGCCGCCATTGCAAGTGATACGAACTGGTATTAGCGCCCCGGTCTGAACCTGACCTTCGACCCAGGTCTTGGCTTCCTGTGGAGTTACGGTGGCCCAGAATGCGGCGATCTCGCCCGACGTTGCAAAGCCAAGCCGGTTGAGCGCCGCATTGCACAACCAGTCGATGCTTTCGACGGGTTCGGGAGAGCCTTTGGCAACGCAGAGGTGTTCTTCGATCACTCGCTCCGTCAGGTCGTATTGCTTGCGGAAACCATCGCGACGTGTAACGGTCAGCGCACCGCTGCGCCAAAGATACTCAAGCGCGGTCTTGGACGGGTGCCATTCCCACCAGCCCCCGCTCGATTTCTTTTCATCCTTGCCCACATCCGAAGTTCCGACCGGGCCGTGGTCGCGGATATGGCGCAGTACCGGTTCGAATTGCTGGTCGAAGTCGTGCCCTTGCCAGCGTTTCCATCGCGCGCGCAAGGCTTCGGCATCGCGTCTAAAGCGAAGGTGCCAATGACGGTAGAATGGCATCGGTATGACTGCGGCATCATGGGTCCAATGTTCGAACAATGCCCTGTCGACATCATGCAAGCGTTTGAGGTGCCTAGGCCGATAAGCTGGTCGTCGAGCGAACAGGATCAGGTCATGCGCCCGCGCTACGGTGTTGATGCTGTCAAGCTGTACGAAGCCAAGCCGCTGGATCAGCGCGTCCAAATCCGCGCCTTTGCCCGGGCCGCTCGGCGCATCCGACAGGTCGTGGCGTTGCATGAAGATCCGCCGCGCTGTCCGGTTGTCCAGTTCGAGCGGGGTTACCACCGTTTCAGCGTATCGCCGTAGGTGATTTTTGGCGTGAGCGTAACGATGTTCTCTACCGGTTGCGGCGGATCGCTCATCCGGGCCGAAATAATCTCGGCTGCCTTGCGCCCGATCTCCAACCGGCAGGCATCCATCGTTGCAAGTTTACGCGGCAGACCCTGTAGCAGCTCAACCCCGTTGAAGCCGGCAAGCCCGATCTGACCGGGCACATCGACGCCCTGCTCCAACAAGTAGAGAAGCCCGCCCGCGCCTATCATGTCGTTGGAATAATACAGAAAATCAAGGTCAGGCGAGCGTTCCAGCATCGCCTGTGTCATCTCGCGGCCTTTGGCGAGCGCCGAACCGCCCTGATAAAACGCGCGGTCTTCGATCTCGACGCCGTTCTTGGCCAGCACCTCGGTAAAGCCCTCGAAGCGTTTGCGAGCGCGATGATCCAGCGGCATTTTTGTGCCCATAAAGCCAATGCGGGAAAACCCGGCTTTGAGAATGGCCTGCGCCATTTCGCGTCCTGCGCGCCGGTGCGAGATACCGACCATTGCGTCGACCGGCTTGCCGTCCGTGTCCATGATTTCGACGACGGGGATGCCTGCGGCCTCGAGCATCGTCTGCGATGCCTCTGAATGTTCCAAACCGGCAATGATGACACCCGAAGGTCGCCAGGACAGCATTTCGTAAAGAACGCGCTCTTCCTTTTCCGGCAGGTAGTCGGTGACGCCCACCACCGGTTGCAGAACCGTATCCTCAAGCACCTGGTTGATGCCGGTCAGTACCTCGGGAAAAACCATGTTTGATAGCGACGGAATGATGACGGCGACAAGGTTCACCCGGTTGGACGCCAGCGCACCTGCGATCTTGTTGGGTACGTAGCCAAGCTGCTTGGCGGCGGCGAGCACTTTTTCCCGGGTTGCCTGGCTGACGTCGCCACGGTTACGCAATACGCGGCTGACCGTCATTTCGGATACGCCCGAGGCTTCGGAGACATCGCGAAGGGTCAGCGGTCGTTTGGCTTCCAGGGACAATGGCGTGACCTTCCAGAAATGCGGCCCCTAAAGGCCATACAGTGAATAATAGTCAGACGTTAACTTAAAGCGAAACGATTATTCAACAACCTGTTGATACTGGGCGCAAAGGTCATGACAAAGAAGATCCGTCGCGATAAGAGAGACACGCGGCCCCGTGGCTCAACTGGATAGAGCAGCCCCCTCCTAAGGGGCAGGTTGCAGGTTCGAATCCTGCCGGGGTCACCACTTATCGATAGCAGCGTTTCACGCAGACTTGTGCGGGCACTTGAGGCGCAGATGATATTGATCGTGGCAGAGGCCAGTTAGTGGCGAATTGCGCGTGGAACCGGAATGGGATTCATGGTGGGCGATACAAGGTTCGAACTTGTGACCCCTTCGATGTCAACGAAGTGCTCTACCACTGAGCTAATCGCCCATGAATCCCGGTTTAAGCCTTCGCTCCACATAAGTGGAGCGCGGTAATGCCCGCGCCGGTAGCGGGTCTATAAAAGGAGTCGTAGGGGTGATCAAGGGCTTTTGATACGGAATGTTTCCGGGCTATGATCCGGAGCGTCGATAGGGAGAAGAGATGCCCCAGCCTGCATTTCACTTGGTAGAACCGCTGCGGAAACTTTCCAGCGTCGTTTTCGCGTCGCCACATTCATGCAGCGACTATCCCGAAGAATTCCTGAAGCAGAGCCAACTGGACGAACACACGATTCGTTCTTCGGAAGATGCCTTCGTGGATCGGTTGTTCTCATGCGCCCCTGAATTCGGTTCGCCTTTGCTGCTTGCTGGTGTCCCGCGGGCCTATCTCGACATGAATCGAAGCGCCGATGAACTTGATCCGGCCTTGATCGAAGGTGTCAGGCGTCAGGGGCATAATCCGAGAATCGCCAGTGGGTTGGGCGTGATCCCTCGCGTCGTGGCAAATGGCAGGGCCATTTACCGGGGCAAGATTCCCCGCGCAGAAGCAGCAACACGGATCCAAGATTATTGGAAACCGTATCATGCGGTTCTTCAGGATATTCTGAACCAAGCGCATGCAAAGTTCGGCGAAGCAATCCTGATTGACTGCCATTCTATGCCGCATGAGGCGATGGAGGGCAGTTCCCGGAATCGGGCGGGCATGCCGGAAGTCGTTCTCGGCGATCGTTTCGGTGCTGCCGCCGGCAGGGACGTGGTCGACCGGATAGAGGCGTGTTTTTCCGTCGCCGGTCTTAAAGTGACGCGAAATGCGCCCTTCGCCGGTGCCTATGTGACACAGGCCTATGGTCGACCGTCCCGTCGCCAACATGCCATACAGATTGAAATTGACCGTTCGCTCTATATGAATGAACGGACTATTGAGCCGGCACCGAATTTCGCAGAGGTTGTCGGACTGTTACGTGGCGTCGTCGGGCAAATCGTTGAAATCGGTCGCGAATGCGTTCCACTGGCGGCAGAATAGTCGGCGAACCTCCTATTGCTAAGCAATTCGCGCCGCCTGTGGCGGCACGTTGCCTCCGGCGGGGATATTTGGGTACCCAAAGAAGCAAAGGCGTCTTCAACTTCTTTGGGTATTAAATATCCCGGGGTTTGGGGCAGAGCCCCAATTGAAACGGTCGGCCAGCTTTTGCGCCTCACCGAAGCGCGCGGCCTTTCAGAATGGCATCAGGTCCAAATCTTGCGCGTATTGCATCTGTCGCATGCTCCGAGTTGATGCGCTGGGCATGGTTGGGGGCGAGCAGATCTGACTGTGACTCTGCGCCCGACTCTTCGCACAATTCGGAAAGGCCACAGCCGATCAGTCGGAATGGCCCCAACTCAGAGGCATGGTCGAGGAGGGCCCGAGCTTCGCTATAGATTGTGTCGGCCATGTGCGTCGGACTGCGCAGCTTATGCCTGCGTGTGATTGAGCTGTGGTCGATACGTTTCAGCTTCAAGGTAACCACGCGCCCTGAGAGGTTCCGCGCCTTTGCCCGGTCCGCCACCTGCACAGAGAGGCGCCACAGGTGCCCATCCAGCACCTCCGGATCAGCCGTGTCCTCATTGAAAGTCGTTTCTTTCGAGATGGATTTCACCGGCTCGTTGGCGGAGACCCGTCGATGATCTTCGCCCCGCGCGAGATGCCACAACCTTTCGCCTGTGCTGCCGAAACGCGTGACCAACTCCTCACGATCCCAGCGCAGCAGATCCGAGAAACTTCGGATCCCGACCTTTTCGAGAGATTGCTGCGCCGATGGACCGATACCCCAGATGAGCCGCACGGGTTTGTCTCTCAGAAAATCCGCCGTCTCTTTCTTGCCGATGAGAGAGAAGCCGCGGGGCTTGTCTAGGTCGGAGGCGACTTTCGCAAGAAACTTGTTGTGGGAGAGACCAATCGAACCGGTTACACCCAGCTCTTCCTTCATGCGTTTGACGAGCCGGGCCAGCATGATCGCCGGGGGCGCTCCGTGCAGACGTTGGGTGCCCGTGAGATCGAGAAAGGCTTCGTCGAGGGACAATGGTTGTACCGCCGGTGTCAGGCTTTCCATCAATTTCCGGATTTCTCGGGAAACTTCGACATAGAGCGACATTCTCGGTTTCACAATTACCGCGTCCGGGCAGAGTTTCAGCGCCTGAAACATCGGCATGGCCGATCTGACGCCTCGTATACGAGCGATGTAGCAGGCGGTCGAAACGACTCCCCGCCGACCGCCACCGATAATCACGGGCTTGTCGGCGAGTTCCGGGTTTTCGCGCTTTTCGACGCTCGCGTAGAATGCATCACAGTCCATATGGGCGATCTTCAGATCGAACAGTTCTTCATGCGTGGTAATGCGCATGCTGCCGCAGTACGGGCAGCGCGCTGCTTTCGTCTGGGAGGGCAATTCCAGTGCCCGGGCGCATTCGCGGCAGAGAGAAGCCATGGGATCGTTTCGTTTCGCAGAGACTGGTCTACATGATATGTTTTCTTCAACACCATCGCCAGTGCGTGAAGGTGCCGATCTTTCAGCCGGGAGTATGGGCATGGAGTTTTCAGGTGCGAAAGTCGCTGTCTTTCTCGGCTCGCAATTGCTTGTCATCCGCAGGGACATGAAGCCTGAGATTCCTTTTCCGGGGTATTGGGATTTGCCGGGTGGCGGCCGAGAAAACGGGGAAACGCCGGAGGAATGCGCCCTGCGTGAGGCTTACGAGGAAGTCGGTCTTGAATTGAAAGCAGAACAACTTGTCTGGTCGGCGATTTCGCAACGTCCGGAGGGGCAGAGCTGGTTCTTTGTGGCGCATCTGCCGGTCGGTCGGATACGCGACATTCGTTTTGGAGATGAAGGTCAGGGATGGGATGTCATGCGCCCCGAAGAATATTGCAGCAATGCAATGGCGATTCCGCATTTTGCCAAGCATCTGTCAACTTATCTGGGATTGGATCGGGCCGTTGCTGGTTGATCTATGAGTTTGCCGACGAAAGACCCCCCGCGCTTTCGCGGGGGGAGGTGACGAACCACAGGAAGATAAGGTTCGTCGGGGGAGTGTCTCGCTGTCAGTGTCGCTCATAGGTGCATTTCCCGAAAGTAGGGATTGCCTTACCCAGGGTAAGTGAATCGAGATTGTGCCCTAGCGGGAACAAAACGGCGGAAATTCGCGGTCCAAATGCAAAAGGTTGCTTAATTGCTGACCGTTTTCATCTCGTCGAGAATGGCTTCGACAGCAGCGCGAGGCGCGGGCGCACTGTAGACCGGTCGACCGACCACCACGTGATCTGCACCGTTCGCGATGGCTTCTCCGGGGGTGGCGGTGCGTTTCTGGTCACCTTTTGCGCTGCCAGCGGGGCGAACGCCGGGTGTGACGATGAGCCGGTCATGCGCTTCGGGAAGGGCACGGATCGCGGCGGCTTCCTGCGGGGAGGCGATGACACCGTCCGCCCCGGCGTCAAAAGCGTTTCCGGCTCGATTCAGGACCAGATCTGCGACGTCACCTTCTTTCATGAGCCCCGCGTCCAGATCGGCACGGTCGAGCGACGTCAGGATGGTCACGCCTAGGATCTTGAGCTTGCTTCCTGAGGCGCCTTGCTTCGCTGCGCGTATCACATGTGGGTCACCGTGGACCGTCAGGAAGTCGAGATCAAAGCGCGAAAGGCCGCGTACGGCATTCTCGATGGTATTGGAGATATCGAACAGTTTCATATCCAGGAAAATGCGTTTGCCGTGTTCCTGGATCAACTCGTTGGCGAGAGCGAGACCGCCGGTGGTCAGCATACCAAGGCCGATCTTGTAAAAGCCGACGCTGTCGCCAAGCTGTTCGGTCAGGGCCAGCCCTTGAACGGCGTCTGGTACATCGAGCGCGACTATCAGCCGTTCATCGGTCATGCGGGATCTCCATCCGGGCTTTGCGTTGATGACGGCCACATAATCGAGTTCTGGAACCGATGCCAGTGTTTCGACGTTCGCCCCTTGTCTGGTCGAAACATTTGGGACGGAGCATTTTTATGGCAGAAGCGGAAGATACCGGAAAATCATCGGGAGACAGCTCGGCGTCGAAATCGCAGAACGCGGTTGGAACGTCCGGGAATGTGGGGGCCAAAACGGCCCATTCGGTTGGTCGAACGAAATCGAAATCGATTGGCGTCTTTCCGATGATTATCGGCCTTGGCGTCGCGGTCGCTGTCGTCATCGGCCTCGTGATGAATTTCTCGGGCAGCTCGACCGAAACTGCGCAGGCGGCAGATCCAGAGGAGACCAGTGCCGCAGAACCCGTGTCTGAGGATGCAGCTTCTGTAAATGATCCTGAGGCTACGCAAGAGGCTGCGGCGGAAATGGAAGCGACCGAGGGTGAGGCCGAAACAGCTTCTTCAGAAGCATCCGATGAACCTGCGGAAACTTCCGGAGAACAAGCACCGTCTGACGCAGAGGGTGCATCCGAACTAGAAACGGAACAGGCCGACGCGAGCTCTGCCGACGATTCCGAAGCTGGCGAGGCAAACGCTGCATTAGCGGCAGAGGAGTCTGCGGGCGATGAGGACACACGCTCAACCACAGACGAGCTGGCTCCAGTTGCGGCGGAAGAAACCGGGGCGGAGACTGCCTCTGCTGAAAGTGATTCCGACGAGACCACCGAGAATGCGACTGTAAATGGTGAAACCAGTGAAGCGGCGACTTCGGGAGATACGACCGAGCAGGAAGCTGCTTCGTCGTCTGATGATACTGCCGCAGCTGAGGAAGCGGAGACAGCATCCGCATCGGCAGAAACCCCAGATAATGAGGGTAACACGGAACCGGCCGCAGCCGATGCGTCCGACGCCAATTCGGCAGATGAGACGGGTGAAGCCACCGAAACGGCTGCAAATGATGACACCGGTGCCGAAGAGGAATCGGCTGATGCAAGCGAGTCTACTGTGTCTGCGGAAATGATCGGTAGCGACATTACTGATAACGACGAAGCGGCTGACGGGACGATGGCGGCAACCAGCAATTCTGAAGACGCCATGACCAGCGAGCCCGGCGAAGCTACCGAAACAGTTGCTGATGAAGAGAACAGTACCGAAGTCCAATCCGTCGAAGTCAGCGAGGGCACATCTTCCGAAGAAACGGCCAGTACGGACGGTACGGATAACGATGAAGCGGCCAATGTGACGACAGCCGCCGGGGAAGCGACTTCGGCATCGGATCAAAGTGCTGCTCAGGAAACCTCCGGGTCCGAAAAAGAAATGGCGATGGAGGAACAGGTCGCGAGCGGTGATGCGGAGCAATCCCAACCCACTACGGAGTCTCAGGATCAATCGTCGTCCATGACGACCGCCCAGATGGAAGCGCTTGAACAGGCAGCGACCTCGGCGCTGGCAGCGTCCAAGGCGGCGGCCAGCGCGGCGCAAGAGGCGGCGAATGCGGCTGCAGCGGCTGTTGAAGCTTTGCAAAAGGCGAATGAAGCGATGCAATCCGGCGAATAACGACACTGCCAGGATGGATGTCAGGAAAAGGCGGAACGGTTTTAACCCGGTTCGCCTTTTTTCTTTCGAAATTGCCCAAGCCCCTCCGAATCCTCGCGAAAAGTTGCCTAGGATATCTTGAACGGGCGAATGAATTGCCCATCTTTCTATCGAGGCCCATAAAAAGGCGTGCCGCATAGCGGGCGCCGACAAGGCGGGCGCTTTATAAAGGAGAGAACGATGGACTTGAACAAGTTCACGGAGCGGGCACGTGGTTTCGTGCAGGCCGCTCAGACAATCGCGATGCGCGAAGGTCACCAGGGTCTGGTGCCAGAACATCTTCTGAAAGCTTTGATGGATGATGATCAGGGGCTGGCGAGCAACCTGATTTCTCGCGCGGGCGGACAGCCTGCTCGCGTTGTCGAAGGGCTTGATCTTTCGATGGCAAAGCTGCCCAAGGTTAGCGGCGACGCTGGTCAGGTCTATATGGACAGTGCGACCGGCCGGGTTCTGGCCGAGGCTGAAAAGCTTGCGTCAAAGGCCGGGGACAGCTTCGTAACTGTCGAACGCGTGCTCATGGCGCTGTGCATGGTCAAATCGAAAGCCAAGGATGCGCTGGACGCAGGCAAGGTTTCCGCACAGGCGCTGAACGAAGCGATCAACGACATTCGCAAGGGGCGTACGGCGGATTCGGCAACAGCCGAAGAAGGCTATGATGCGTTGAAAAAGTATGCGCGCGATCTGACTGAAGCCGCCGAGCAGGGCAAGATTGACCCGATCATCGGACGGGACGAGGAAATTCGTCGTGCGATGCAGGTTCTGAGCCGCCGGACCAAGAATAACCCGGTGCTGATCGGTGAACCCGGTGTGGGTAAGACGGCAATTGCCGAAGGGCTTGCGCTTCGCATCATCAATGGCGATGTGCCTGAGTCCCTGCGCAACAAAAAGCTGCTCGCTCTGGACATGGGTGCGCTGATTGCCGGTGCGAAGTATCGCGGTGAATTTGAGGAACGCCTCAAGTCCATTCTGACCGAGGTTACCGATGCCGCTGGCGAAATCATCCTGTTCATCGACGAAATGCATACGCTGGTTGGTGCGGGCAAGGCTGACGGCGCCATGGACGCTGCGAACCTGATCAAACCTGCGCTGGCCCGGGGTGAACTGCATTGCATCGGTGCGACGACTCTCGACGAATACCGCAAGTACGTGGAAAAGGACGCGGCTTTGGCGCGGCGTTTCCAGCCGGTGATGGTCAGCGAGCCCACGGTTGAGGATACGATCTCGATCCTGCGGGGTATCAAGGAAAAGTACGAGCTGCACCACGGGGTCCGCATTGCGGACGCGGCGTTGGTGGCGGCGGCAACCCTGTCGAACCGCTACATTACCGACCGCTTCCTGCCCGACAAGGCTATTGACCTTGTAGACGAAGCCGCAAGCCGGTTGCGGATGGAGGTCGACTCCAAGCCTGAGGAACTTGACCAGCTTGATCGCCAGATCCTGCAGTTGCAGATCGAGGAAGAGGCTCTCAAACTGGAAGAGGATGCGGCGTCCCGGGATCGCCTCGAAACCCTGCAAAAGGACTTGTCTGAATTGCAGGAGAAGAGTGCCGAGCTGACCGCCGCATGGCAGGCCGAACGCGACAAGCTGGCCGGTGCGCGTGATCTTAAAGAGCAGCTCGACAAGGCACGGGCCGAGTTGGAGATCGCCAAGCGTGAAGGCAATCTGGCCAAGGCCGGTGAGCTTTCCTATGGCGTGATCCCGCAACTCGAAAAGCAGCTTGCCGACGCGGAGCAGCGCGAAGACAGCGGGCTGATGGTCGAAGAGGCCGTTCGCCCCGAACAGATCGCGAGCGTGGTCGAGCGCTGGACCGGGATACCGATGTCCAAAATGCTCGAAGGCGAGCGTGAGAAGTTGTTGCGCATGGAAGACGACCTGCACCGTCGCGTCGTCGGGCAAAACGCGGCCGTTCGTGCGGTGGCTAACGCGGTACGTCGTGCCCGTGCCGGGCTGAACGACGAAAACCGTCCGCTGGGTTCGTTCCTGTTCCTCGGGCCGACCGGTGTCGGTAAGACCGAGTTGACGAAGGCCGTTGCCGAATTCCTGTTCGACGACGATCAGGCGATGGTGCGTATCGACATGAGTGAATTCATGGAGAAGCATTCCGTCGCTCGCCTGATTGGTGCGCCTCCGGGTTACGTCGGATATGATGAGGGCGGTGTTCTGACCGAAGCCGTGCGCCGGCGTCCCTATCAGGTCGTGCTGTTCGACGAGGTCGAAAAGGCGCATCCGGACGTGTTCAACGTTCTGCTGCAGGTTCTGGACGACGGGATGCTGACCGACGGTCAGGGTCACCACGTCGACTTCAAGCAGACGCTGATCGTGCTGACTTCGAACCTTGGCGCGCAGGCATTGAGCCAGCTTCCCGACGGCGCGGATGCCTCCCAGGCGCGGCGCGATGTGATGGATGCCGTACGGGCCCACTTCCGGCCGGAATTCCTGAACCGTCTGGACGAGACGATCATCTTTGATCGTCTGGCGCGCAAGGATATGGATGCGATTGTCGATATCCAGCTGCGGCGCCTCAGTAAGCGTCTGGCAAGCCGAAAGATCACGCTCGAACTCGACGATGCGGCGAAGACATGGCTTGCGGATGAAGGCTATGACCCGGTGTTTGGGGCGCGCCCGCTCAAGCGGGTGATCCAGAATGCGTTGCAGAACCCGCTGGCGGAAATGCTGTTGGCCGGGGATGTGCTTGACGGATCGGTCGTGCCGGTCAGCGCAGGCGCGGACGGCTTGCTTATTGGCGACAGGGTCGGTGCGTCGAACCGACCCAAACCGGATGACGCGGTCGTCCACTGACGGAAAGGGGGCTTCGGCCCCCTTTTTTCTTGGTCATTTGAAAATCAAGTATTTAGAGTGCTACGGTATTCATAGGGCCTATTTTGAAAGCCGGCGCGGAGAAAGTTTGCCAATTTTGCGTGACGGGCCGGAGGACCGGGTGGATATCCTAGGCGCACCCAGCGTGATACAGGATTTCAGCGAAAAGCTAGATACGCGGTTTGGATCGATTATTTCAGCGACCGAGACGGCGGTCACTGTTCAAATTGACACTGGCGAGATGACCCTGTCCGGCGTGGATTTCGTTTTCGAAGAAACGGACAACAGCGGTGGCACCATCCATGAGATCGACGTTGAGCGACACAACCAATACAGCGAAGTCTTTTCGATGGAAGAACTCGATCTGGGCTGGGCTGACTTGGTTGCGGTCGTGGATGGTCCGGAAAACCTGTTGGATTACTTCAGCTCGATGCACTGAGAAGTTCACGCGGGCAACAAAAAGGATATCGGGGGCGGCTTTTTCTCCCATGCGGACGACTATTTCCACGTGGGTACGAAGGTCTTCCTCGGCGCCGGCCGGGACGAGTTCTTTGGCGGCGTTGCGCGTGATGTCTTGTATGGCGGGAATGGGTCCGATCTGCTCGTTGGTCAGGAGGGCAACGACAAGCTTGTTGGTCAGAAAGGAAGCGACACATTAAAAGGTGGTGCGCACAAAGATTTACTCAAGGGTGGTGCAGGTGATGGTGGGCTTGAGGGCGGCGGCGGAAACGACCGGCTAGTCGGCGGCGAAGGCGCAGATCGATTCATCTTTGGTCCGAAACACGGTTCGGACAAGATTCGCGATTTCGAGCTCGAGGTCGATCTGAGCCGAAAAAGGTAGCGTTCACGCTCGATGACACCGTGGATGGTGCTGTCATGTCCTGTGGCGCGACGACCGTTCTGTTTACGGGGATAGCTGCGGCTGACCTTGCCGAGGATCACATCCTCTACAGAACAGGTCCGGCTTCGCAAGATTTGGGTGACCCACGCCAATTTTCTTGGCGTGGATCCGTATCTTGACTCTACGATGCTTTTTTGGAGCGCCGACGTGCAATGTACATGCCGCCAAGCGCAGTCAAAAGCATTCCGCCTGCCGCCGGAAGCGGTACCGCTGCCGGAGCTTCGGTCAACAGGACGACAGTGACGAGATTACCCGCTCTTCCTGCTTCACCATCGACAAAGAGTTCAAGCGTATCGAGTGCGCTCATGGACAGGTTGAGGCTTGCCGCACCTGTGCCGTTCGTCGGGGTGATAGGAAGTACAACGGAAGGAAGACCATTGAACGAGTAAGAGAGCTCAATGGAGTTGCCGCCGAGCAGAAACGGGTTGACCGTGGCTGTCAGTAGCAGTTCCAGATCGTCCATTGCCGTGATGGTGGCCGACGTACCGGCATAGAGGTCGAATGCTTCGGCATCAGCAAACCCCTTGGCAGTGTCACCGGCAGAGAGCGATACGGGTGTATTGAAGATTCCGCTGGTGGTGACCGCCGCCGACGATATCGTGGCGTAGAGAGAGAAGATCGCCGCTAGGGCGAGTACTATAGGCTTTCGGAACATGACTTTTCTCCTGAACTAGGAAATCCGACTCACTTGTTATTGGACTGTCGGTCCCCAAGCTCAATCTACACAAAGCAAGGATTTAATCAAAGTTAAACCAAGTGATTGTTTACGAAACGCGTCCCATGCGGTCGAAAATGAGGCATTTTTATGACGTGATTGCGCAACCAGATACTGAATTGTTTACCAAACGCAGTTTTCGCGTTCGCGACACCGGTCTTTTTCAGTTGCCATCGCCGATGGCAGACCGTGCAATCGAATCAAGCAGAGATTGAACTTCCTTCATCGGACCCTCGGGAAAGTTTCGAAAACCTATGGTAACGTTTTCCCCTACAGGTTGCGCAACAAAAATATCGTAGGGGCAGAAGCCGATGTTGAGCGGGTCCGCCTCCATCATCTTGCGGGAAAGCACGGCAGAGCAGAAACTGTAGACTTCGGCGTGTTCAAAGATGATCTTCTCGGAACCGACATCTTCGCGTGTTCGCGCCAACATCTCGCCGACATGATTCTGACCGTCGATAACAAGCCCACGATCAAGAATGGCGCTTTCAAGTCCGAACACGACATCGTCGAAACTCTGGTCGGTTTCATACGACACGATTTCCTGAGCGGTAGTTGAAATCGGGATTGTTCCGAACAGGGCAGCAAGCATAAGGCGTAGCACGACAGAAACCCCATTGGTTCAACTTGTCGTCTTATTACCAGACAAGCGCAGAAAATGGCAGGGTTTACAAAAGCCATAAGGTTACAATCCGGTCTCTCCATCGTGAGATGAATTGGTTTGGCCTGTGAAATGCTCTGTCCTACATATGTTTGAAAGCTGCTGAGGAGGAAGCCGTATGGCTTTTCGCTGGAAGAACGACCTGACTGCAAAAGATGTCACGCCAAAGAACCTGTATATGAACCGTCGCCAGATCATGGCCGGATTGTCCGGGCTTGGTCTTGCGTCGATCGGGGGCAAGGCGGCGGCCGAGGGGCTTGAGCCGAACAGCTACGAAGAGATCACCAGCTATAACAATTTCTACGAATTCGGCACCGGCAAGGGCGATCCGGCAGAAAACGCGCATATGCTGACCACGTCGCCTTGGAGCGTTGAAATCGACGGGCTTGTCGATAAGCCCGGGACGTACGATTTCCAAGAAATCATGTCGAACATGACAATCGAAGAGCGGATCTATCGTTTTCGCTGTGTCGAGGCTTGGTCGATGGTCATCCCCTGGCAGGGTTTCGAACTCGCCGACCTCTTGGATATGGTCGGCGTCCAGCAGGGCGCAAAATACTTGGCTTTCCAGACGGCCCTCCGTCCTGAGGAGATGCCGGGCGTAAGGTATGCGGTTTTGGACTGGCCTTATGTTGAAGGTTTGCGGCTTGACGAGGCGCGGCATCCGCTGACGATCATGGCCACTGGAATCTATGACCAGCCGATCCCGAACCAGAACGGCGCGCCCCTGCGTTTGGTCGTGCCATGGAAATATGGTTTCAAGTCGATCAAGTCGATCGTCCGGATCACCGCGACCGATCAGGAACCCCCGACAAGCTGGAACAAGGCGAACGCCGGAGAATACGGGTTCTATAGTAATGTTAACCCGAACGTCGATCACCCGCGCTGGAGCCAGGCGACCGAGCGGCGGATTGGTGGAGGTTTATTCGCCAGTCGACAGGACACCTTGATGTTCAATGGCTATGACGAAGTTGCCAGCCTTTACGAAGGTATGGATTTGGCCAAGAATTTCTGATCCGAAGATGAACCACCTCAACACCCTGTTGCGCAAACTGCCCGTCTGGGCCGTTTATCTCGTGCTTGCGCTGCCCCCGTTCTGGTATCTTTATCTTGGCCTGACCGGAGGGCTTGGGGTCGAGCCGATCAAGGCGCTCGAGCATGAACTGGGTGAACTGGCCTTGATCGTTCTGATCATAGGGTTGGCGCTCACGCCGCTTCGACGTTTCCTCGGGCTGAACCTGATGAAGTTTCGCCGCGCCATCGGCGTGATGACTTTCTATTATGTAGCCTGCCATCTGCTGGTATGGCTAGTTCTAGATGTGCAGGATCCGGCGCGGATCTGGGCGGACATCGTAAAGCGTCCGTATATTACTGTGGGAATGGCCGCGTTCGTGTTGCTTGTTCCTCTGGTGGCAACGTCAAACAATCTCTCTGTTCGGAAACTGGGCGCCACGTGGCGGAGGCTGCATAAGCTCGTTTATCCTGCGGCCATCCTCGGGGCCGTGCATTTCGTGATGCTGGCCAAGGGATTCCAGATCGAACCGCTGATCTATCTAGCTGTTATCATGGTTCTGCTGGCTCTTCGATTGATGCCGCGCGCGGCGGCACAGTATGTACAGCGAAAGCTTTCCTGAACTTGAAACAATCGGATCATTCCTACGGGCATCTTCTTTCATATAGCTGAAGAGATCCATGCGTTCGGGGGCCGAAGTCCTGCGACAGAGGAAGACTCGGGCGGTGTAGGGCACATTGAAGTCGGTCAGCTTGGCCGCCGTTGCCATTATCGCCACCTCTTCTGCGCCGGCTTCAACCCTCGACTTGACTGATAGAAATGTCGTTCCCGGATTTGTAGCCTATAGCATTGTCATTCCCTTCAACGGTTTTGCCGAACCGTTAAAAGGCGTAGCTTACACTTTCGCTACCTCTCGGCAGTTCCCTCGCATCGGAACTTGAAGCACCGTTATTACTCATCCGGCCAAACCTGTGCTGGCAATCGACGGGCGCTAGTCACGCCGTTCTGTTCCATGTCAGTCGATCAGGACGTGACGCTGGAAGCCCGTACAGGCTTTGACGCACGTTACTTAGTAAATGCACATTCGATGTCACGGCGTCCGGCGTGAATTCATTCGGCAGTGGCATCTCTACCGTGGAAAGCCTGTCGAACAATACGCCGGTGTCGGAGTCTTTGGTCGGCGGTCCGCTCAACTTGTACGCAGGCGCGAGCTAAACCTTCTTCGCCGCCAACCGCGGCGCTACGGCCTAGAGCTTTATCTTTGGTTTCGAGTTCACGAGGACCGTTGGTGAATTGTTGCCTACGCTCTCGGTCCTGTCGTTCATGCTAGGTGTACTTGGACTGTTCGGGCTGGAAGCTGCAGAGCCGCTGCCTGAGGCGGTACCCCTTCCCGTTTACCTGCCGCTCGCATCTCTGGTGCGAGCGGCATTCGTTTTGGGCAGGTGAATCGGATGACTCGTTGGGTGAATCGGGTGACGCTGGGTCAGATTCACGCGGATTCCCGCACCCCTTGGGGATAAGCGGGTGGATAAGTCGAAATCGAACCCGGATTCGGATTTCGAACGAACCCGGCGAGGGACCCCTTACAGCTTTTTCTCAAAAATTTCCGGAGTTAAGTATCTGATAACATGAAGTAATATACTTTTTTGAAAAAAAGATGACGTCTTTCTCAAAAAAGCCCTTGCGGATATCCGGGGTCATCCGTAAATACCCCTTCACCGGCGGCGCTGAGGCGCACAACGGGGCGCCAGACGGGCGGTACGGACGGAAACGAACGGGCCGGCAGCGAGACGCAAAGAAGAACATCTGAGGTATTACAGGCGGGGCGCGCCGATAAGTTTAGGGCGCATCCTGTGAGTTTTGTCTCTACGC
>JAAEZD010000018.1:37551-101507 GCA_018223035.1 Paracoccaceae bacterium | reverse complement strand
CCCGACTCGCTTTTCAGGGAAGTGCTTGAATCTCATGAATTCCGGTCTTCTGACATTATCCCCGGAAATACATTGATTTTGGATGGTCAATTCAACCTATCCCGATATGTCCGATAAGGCAAACTTATTGGACAAAACTGGATACGGCAAAGCGGGGCGGTTAGCACAGTATGTGGTAGAACAAAGCGCCGCCATCGGATAGTGTTGTGGCATGGCATATGCTCGAGCGACCTTCATTGACGACCCTGATATCTTACCTCGGATGCCGCCCTGGGTCACTTCCGCACGCCCCGAAACCCATGAAGATGTGGCGTTTTTGTCGGGCGCGGCGCTCGCGCATCTGCATCTGGTGATCGGGCGCGATGACGTCCCCCAAGCCTTGTTGCGGGAAAGTTTGGCGCTGCGCGCGGCGGAGGCTTGTGTGGTACATTCGGGGCGGCCGGAAAGGGTGGCAGACTTGCGGGATGCGTTGGCGTTTCTGCAGCCGGGTGACAGCCCGGGGCCAGCGGGCGAGAGTTATCTTTCTTGGCGGCGCGCGGTGGAACGGCCGGTGGCGGCCAAGGCATTGAACCGGGCGCTGCCGACTTTGGAACCGGAACAGATCGCAACCTGGCTCGAAGTGGTGAAGGCGGCTCCGGTGACTCAAGCGGCCACCGTCCTGGAGGCCGTTCTTGGAGATCGACCCCGCGACTTCGCCGCCGCACTGCTTCTTGCGGATGCAACTTTGGCGCAGGCGCTCGGGTGGAGCCATGTCCTGCCGCTTCTGGCACTCGGCCTCAAGCGCGGTGATCTTCGAAAAACCGGCGAGGAGTTGCGGTTGACCTGTCATCAGGCAATTGGGAAGGCAGCAGTTGAGACAACGCACCAGGCCATCGATCTGAAACGACGCGCTTCACGGCTCAAAGAGGCCGCACCGAAACTGCGAGCCAGGGGTTCTGACAAGGCAGTGGCCCATTTTCTGGCACGGGATGCCATTGCCCCTACCGCGCTTACCTCACTGCGGTCCGACCGGGCAGCGCGCCGCTTTTGCGACCGGCTGGTGGCGTTAGGGGTCGCCCGAGAGCTCACCGGGCGTGACACCTTCCGCCTTTACGGGATCTAGGCATGGTCAAAGATCACGCCGAAACCGACCTCGACCGGGAATTGGACGATCTGCCAACCGAATTGCGCTGGCGCGAATGGATGCGGCGGATTGAAGCCGTTCTCTTCGCCAGCGCATCGCCGGTGCCGCGCGAGGACCTCGCGCGCGTGGTGGGGCAGGGGGCTTCGGTCGATCTGTTGGTCGAAGACCTGGTCGCCGATCTCGAAGGACGATCCTTCGAAGTGGCGCAGGTGGCCGGCGGCTGGATGCTGCGGACGAGACCGGCCTATGCGGCGGTGATCAGGACGGCCGCAGATGTCGGCGATCAGGATCTCGATCTGCGCGAATACGATGTCGCTGTCCTGGCCGCCATCGCCTACCACCAGCCGATCACACGGGACGGCCTGAAAGACATCTTCGGCAAAGAGATCAGCCGAGATCTGATCGGAAGATTGCATGCGCGTGGATTGATCGTCACCGGGCCACGGTCGCCGCGGCGCGGGGCACCCTATACCTATGTGACGACGGAGCAGTTCCTGGTCGCGTTCGATCTGGAGTCGCTGCAGGACCTGCCCGATCGGGAGCAGATGGAGGATGCAGGGGTCATCAATTCGCAGGCATAGCCGTTGCCAATGATGTGCGGCGGTTTGAATGAAGGCGAACGATGACCTGTTGTAAGTCCGCCAAATCAGGATGTCTGGAGCGCGTCTTTGTTCCCGGTGTGATCTGTGACGTGATCTCTGCACTCAATAACGCCACCAAGTCGGAATGCTTGGGCGCAGCCCGTGCAATGCGGGTCCAGAGATCAATTGCAGGATGCACGGAACGTTTTTGGAGGTGCGTCATTCCATCGGCCAACTGGCGGAACAATACGTAGCGGACCCGGTGCGGCAAGCGCGAAATTGACGTCGGCTGGCCATTGAACGTGAAACAAGCCGCCCCAAGCATGGCGGGCAGGGATGTCTTTCCATGCCGTCCATGTCCCGCAACATGCATTCGAAGCAAATCGTCGATGAGCCGTTCGAGACGCTGCACATCATACTCGGCGGGCAGGGTGGGTTTTCGGAGATCAGCATCACACCAGACGCAGAATTGTTGCCGCAGAAGCCGGTTTTGTCGTGAAGGCGCAATGCCGCCGCCGCAGGCAGGGCATTGGTCGCGCAAGCTGCATCCATGCCGAAAGCAGGAAACGCGCGTCGCCAAAGTCCAGCCGCGCCGGAAGAACGGTGCGCGATCCTCTTTCAGGCATGCCGGGCAATATTGCAGCCGATTGACCCGGGCGGTCGATGCGCGGGCATCTCCTGATCCTGTGGTCTGCCGCATGCGCAACCGGGTCAGCGGGTCGCGGTTCAAAGCCAAGCCATCAATATCCTCGGTAGGCAACCGCGTTCGCTCGACCAGCAAATTGAGGATTCGCCCGGGAAGGTCACGGTCAAGCTTCGCAGACCAATCTCCACCTGCGACATCCAGAACCCGCCCAAAATATTGAGGTGGAATTCCATTGGCCATGGCCAGCCGATGCAGCCAGCTCGACAGCAGCTCTCCGGGTGCCGGTTCAACAACGACGGGCCAGCCATGCCCCACCTCATTGCCGTAGTCGCGCGCAGGTGTGACTGTGATCTCGGACGCAGACTGGGTCACATCATTTCGCGGCGCAAAGGAGCATTTCGGCGTTTCGACAGGGGCGTGTAACCAAGCGAGGCGATGGTCGCTTCAGAAATGTGTTCCTCGCCGTTCCTTATCGCCGTGATAGCCGCGTTGCTCACGATATCGACGACCTCTCCGATCAAGCCCTCTGACAATTCATGGATGATCTCAGCCAGTGACGGTCGCGACAGGTCCGAGGCGCGGGCGAGAGGCATGCAGGTTTCAAGACTATCGAGGAGCGTCGCGAAATCCTCGTCATACGCCCATCTGGGAACAGGGATCGTATCGAACCGCGATCCCATCTCCTCGGTGTCGTGTACCGCGTCATAGACCGCAACCTCGCCGACCAGTACGGGCGAGATATCGTGGACACTTGCGATGCGGCGCAGGAACGAAAAGATAGATTTCACGTCCTGTCGGCGCCCTCGAAGGGCGCTGTGAAACTCATCGAAGATGAGCAGGCGGGGTTTCAAGCTGTCCAGCAAATGATCCACCTGCTCGCCCGCGCGCGACAGGCTTCGCCAACCAGAGGCCTGAGGCGCGCGCAACCCGGCAAGAATGCTGGCATAGAAGTGAGACAGTCCGGCACCTTCTCGGGTCTGGATCACCCAGATCCTTTGACGTTCTGACTGACGCAAATGTTCAATCGCGAAGCGTTCGGCGATCATCGTCTTGCCATTGTGATAAGGGCCCGTCAGCAAGAGCCCTCTGGGGCGCAAAGTTACTGGCCGATCGAGTAGCAGACGCATGGCGTTATGGGCGCGACTTGCAACAGGATGGCTGATCCAACGGGCCGTCCGGATATGGGCGATGCGGCACGCGTCACCGGCATCGAGAAGTGATGCGGCGGAGTCCAGGAGGTGATCCGTCATTTCACCAATCCTCAACCGGAAAGACGCGGCGCGGGCGCTCAGGGTCAGGTGTTTCGCGGATTGGTGTCGGGGAAGAAGTGAGGCTCTGGTAGGGTTTCGGCGCATGAGCCGCATGCCTGGCCCGTGCGACTTCCTTCAGCCTTTGCTTCTTCGATGCCGAGGCATCTACCGTCGCCGCGATTTCGCGGCGGATCGCGGTCTTCTCCTCGATCGGGCGTCGGCCGGTTTCGCGCGCTCGGCTTCTCTCGGCCCTGTGCTGCCAGACGGTGACCGCCTCAAGCAGTCCATCCCGCCGCTCCACAGGGCGCCAGGCTCCTGTATCGGGATCCTTGATGTAGATGTGACTAATGTCCCGAGGATCATAACGAACATCGAGAGCACCCAATCGATCACGGCGGGCGACCAACGGGCCCAACCATGGATCGAAATAGTCGTTGGCAAACAGGCTGACACCTTGAGGTGAAATCCTGCGTGTCTTGTTCGGGAGAAAGCTGAGCAGAACGTCGAAAGGGTTGTCTTCCGGGCCGTCCGGCTGACGGCATTTTCGTTCCCATTCATTGGTCGGGACTGTCAGCTTGCGTTCATTCTGGCTAAGATTGTGATCGATAATCGCCAGCGCGATACAGCGTTCGAGGTCTGCAAAGTTGAGCCTCGCACGGTCTTCGGACAGATACTCACCCCGATCCGCGATGGAACGCCCGGTCTTGCCAGGCAGGGAGCGCAGCACCGTATTCACCTTGCCTAGAAGTCGTTCGACAACCCCGCCACGATGGACGGTCCCCTTGTTCCGGCTTTGAATTGCAATCCCGTACTCGGCACAACCCAGGATGAAACTGGTGCTTCTGAATTCCATGGCGGAATCCACGACGACCATCTTCGGGCGGCCAAACATCGGCCAGGAATGATTGATGTCGCGCGCTGCCAGCCAGTCCTCCTTGCGGCACATCGCCTGCGCCAGACAGAGGGCGACCGACAAGCGTGAGGGCTGCTCAAGGGTCAGGCAGAAGCCGATAATCGCGCTTGTTGCAACATCAGCTGCGATGGTGAGATAGGGGCGTCCAACATAGATGCCCTGACCATCGATGACTTCCACAAACTGGATGTCGGCGGGGGTATGGTCTATCTGGACGACATCGAGTGCGTGGTTGGCCCGGATATAACCTGGGCGGGGTTTCAGGCGCCGTAGGTTTTTTCCTCCTGAATGTCGCCGTCGTGCAATCTCCTCGGGCGTGAACAGTCGTGGGATACGCTTGGAAACGGTGACATAGGCAGGCGGATCAAGACCCTCGCTGTCACAACGGGTGCGGATTTCATCGACAATCGGCGCAAGGTCCGGTTGCTCGGGCTGAAGCCACATCTCCCGAAGGGTTGCCGAAATGATTTCCTCAACAGCCGGGCTGATCCTCGCGCGCCTAGCTCCACCTGTCTTTGGCAACAGCGAAGACACCCGATGTTCGGTACGATATCGGCGCAGGTGGTTGTAGACTTGGCGCGTCGAGAGACGCAATTCGGATGCGGCCCGAGAAACTGCGGTGCGCATAGGCTCTTGCCCGTCCAAAATGCGATCCAGCTCTCGCGCGATACGCGTTGCCTTGGCCCAAGCCTCGTCAGACGCTTCGTTTTCGCGCAGCGTCATGAACCCGCCGCTCCACGGTTTCTAAACCCCATCTTCTGCCCCATGTTCTCGCTTGTTGAAACGCGAGCTAAAAATTGAAATCGAAACGTAAAATACCACGTCGGATTACGCTTCATCCTACTGGAATCCTGTAAGAACTTTTTGATGAAACGGCAAAGCAATTGCGACACTGAGGACGACCTGTGGTTCCTGCCCGGTCCGATGGACGAGGAGCCAGATTATCTGCCGCCCGGACCTAGGGCAGAGCTTCGTGAAACCGCAGTCCTCGACGATTGGCGGAAGGCAGAGGCGGGCAATGCCGCGCGTCTCGCCCGTGTGGCTGGCCGGATCGGCGCGCTGGACGACCGGCTGCGCCGTGGCCCGAAAGGTTGGCGGCACAGGCTCGCGCTGATGGAGGCGGCAGACCTCAGCTGGTTTGTAGGCGACCGAATTGGCCCGGATCGGCTGGCGCTCTGGAAATCCATGCGCTTGTCCGGCGTGCAGGACGACACCGCGGCGCTCGCGCGTGTCGGATGGGCAGTGCGGCGTCTTACAGGCGGCCTTGGACCGGAAGTGGACCTGTCCGCCTTCCTCGACCGCCGCGACCCCGAGAACCTCGGCGTTGAAGCCGAACCGTTCGCGGAACGCGCGGGCGGTTGGCTCGATCTTATGGCGCAAGCCGCCGATCTTCACCCAGTCACGCGCGCTTGCATGGGCTTCCATCTCTGGAGTCTCGCGGGCCTCGGGCAGCACGGCGACCGGATGGAAGCGGCGGTCACAGCCGCACGGATCGTGGCCAGTGAGGGCAAGGGGGCGCTCTTCGCGCCTTTGGCCATGGGCGGGGCAGGAGGATTGCGCTCCGGTGGCCCACCCGCTGACCGTCTGTCTCGTTGGCTTGACGGGATGGAGACCGCATGCCTGACCGCAATGCGTCACCTCGATGATATCGAGGCATGGTCGGCGAGGGCGGAAGCCGAGATGAGCCCGCTTTCCGGCCGCACGCCCCCGGCCTTGTGCGCGGTACTTACCGAATGGCCGCTCGTGTCCGCTCCGATGGCCGAGGCCCTGATCGGCGCCAGCCGGGCTGCCATCCAGCGCAACCTTGCTTGGATGGAAGCGCGTGGTCTGATCCACGAGATGACGGGGCAGGGGCGGTATCGGATGTGGAGGGTCGCAACTTAAGCCGTGCTCTTTGTCGGGGGGCCGACAGTTTATGTTAGAGTCAACGCTTCTGTCCGCCAAACTTGCAGACAATTCGCGCATCGAGCCCACTTTGATGAATTTTGCTCGAAGCACGAATGTCCGCATGGATGAAAACGAACCGCCCGTGTCCAGTCTTCGTCTCTTGCTGCGGCTTATAAATGCGTGGCCCAGCGAGGATGGCTCTCGTCAATGATCAAGGCATGGCTGTGCCTGCGATGTCCCCTTAGGTGGGGATGGTCGAGTGGCAAATTATCGTGGGTGTGCTCAAGCTCAACGGGATCGCCGGACGGCCAGAGTTTCAGCGCTGCGAGCATTCCGAAGGCGGCGATGAGGGCCAGTCCGATCAGTGCGGGAACGACACCATAGACTGTCAGCAGCCATCCCGACAGCGGATAGGTCACAAGCCAGCAGGCGTGGGACAGCGCGAATTGCGCCGCGAAGAGTGCCGGGCGGTCCCCGGCGTGGGCGGAACGGCGCAGCAACCGGCCCGAGGGGGTGAGAACGGTGGAATACCCCAACCCCACTAGCAGCCAGGCTGTCAGAAGGATGGACCAGCCAAGGCCTGCTCCAAGGACCGTCAACGCCAGACCGACCAGAGTAGCCACCATCAGCGCGGCTCCGCCGAACATAACGGGCCGGTCCGGCAACACATCGAGAACACGCGGCAGGACCAGCGCGGCGATCATCGACCCTGCGCCGAAGGCGAACATCGTCCAGGCCAGAGCACTTTCCGAAAGGCCGAGCGAGCCGCGCACAAGAACGACGGTATTGACCAGCACCATCGCACCTGCCGCCGCGAGGTTCAATGCCAAGAGCCCGCGCAAGCGCGGCGTGGCCAGATAGATGCGGATGCCGCGCGTTGTGCGGTCATAGACACCGCGCGGCTCGGATGGGCGGGGACTCGGCAGCACGATCGAAGCAACCAGAAGGGCCGATGCGGCGAAACCGAGGACCGTTCCGAGGAAAAGTGAATTGTAGGACATCACCGCGAGCAGAAGGGCCGCCAGCGTCGGGCTGACGATGTTTTCCAGATCGTAGGCCAGCCGCGACAGCGACAGCGCGCGGGTATAGCGCGCCTCTTCGGGCAGAACGTCCGGGATCGTGGCCTGAAAGGTCGGCGTGAAGGCGGCGGAAGCCGATTGAAGAAGGAAGATCAGGACGTAGACCTGCCAGACCTCGGTCACGAAGGGCAGTGCGAGGGCGACACCGGCACGCACCAGATCGAGCATCACCAGAAGCGCGCGGCGCGGCACGCGGTCTGCGAAAGCCCCTGCAATGGGCGCGATGCCCACATAAGCAACCATCTTGATGGTGAAGACTGTGCCGAGGACCAGCGCCGCCCCGTCGCCCGAAAGATCAAAGGCGAGCAGGCCGAGTGCGACTGTGGCGAGTCCGGTACCCAGAAGGGCTACGACTTGCGCCAGAAAGAGGTGCCGATAAGTGCGGTCGGAGAGAATATCGAGCATGGTCGGCCTCAGAGATATCGGGCGATCGCCCGCAACTCTGCGCGATCAGTTTCAGAACTTTCAACGTCAATACAATGGTCCATGTGATCATGGATCAGCGCACGCTTGGCGTTCGTCACGGCCTTTTCGACCGCTTGCATCTGCTGAGCAATCTCCAGACAGGGTTTGCCCGCCTCGATCATTTCGATCACGGCGCGCAAATGGCCGTCAGCGCGTTTCAGCCGGGCGACAAGGGCGGGATGGGTTGCATGGACTGGATGTTTTGTCATAAAGTAGTTCTATCCCCCCCGGGAGGATAGAACAAGATGGTGCCACGACGCACCACGCTAGAGACGGGCAGACGGGCAGAACCTATGGAAACCTTGAGGACAGTTGTAAACGCCGCGTTTGCGACACTCTTATGTTTAGCCGTACTTCTCTGGTCTGTGGTGCCCGCAACCTCGCACGCGTCCTCAGTCTTCAGCGTCCTCCAAGAGCACGCAGAAATGATTGCTGAGCACGGTCATTCACATGGACTGGAAGAAGACCTTGCCTGGGCCATGCATGGACACAACCATGACAGCGTCGATCACGATCACAGTCAGGCGGTTGTGCCTGGCCCCGACCGATCGCCGCACCCGCTCGATATTTACAGAGCCGCATGGCCTTTGAGGTCGGCCACGTCGAACACCTTACAGACATACCAAATCGAACGACCTCCGCGCGTCTGACCGACTGCGTGCCAACAGCGCGCTGCATTCGATCATCAACACATATGCGGAGTCAAATCCATGAATATAGTCCACCGGGGCTGGACCGATCCCGGCATACGCCGGATCGTGATCCTGTCCTTAATAACGCTGTCGGCACTCGTTCTGAGTGCAAGCCACGCGTTTGCCCACAATGTCACCGAAGGTGACGCGGGCTACATCCAAGAAATCTGGGGGATCAACATCATTCCCTTCATGTATCTCGGCGCCAAACACATGGTGACGGGATACGACCACATCCTGTTCCTGCTCGGCGTCGTCTTCTTCCTCTACAAGATGAAGGATGTCGGCGTCTACGTCAGCTTCTTCGCCCTCGGGCACTCGTCCACTATGCTGGCCGGTGTCTGGTTCGGCTGGGGCATCAACGCCTACATCATCGACGCGATCATCGGCCTTTCGGTCGTCTACAAGGCGCTCGACAATCTCGGGGCGTATCAGCGCTGGTTCGGGTTCCAGCCGAACACTAAGGCCGCAACGTTGATCTTCGGCTTTTTCCACGGCACGGGCCTGGCCACGAAAATCCTAGAGTATGAAATCGCTTCGGACGGGCTGCTGGCCAATCTTCTGGCGTTCAACGTGGGCGTCGAGCTTGGCCAGATCATGGCGCTTGCCGTGATCCTCATCGTCATGGGATTCTGGCGGAAATCCCCAAACTTCTTCCGCCAAGCCTACACCGCCAACGTCGTCATGATGTCCATGGGATTCATCCTCATGGGCCTGCAAATCACCGGCTACTTCGTAGCCACCTGAGAAGTTAGGAGACCAAAATGTTTAACGCAAAAAAACCGAGCCTTGATGAGCTTCCCAGCTCCGCGCAGCTTATCCGTTCCACTGCCATTGCGGCGGCCAGCGCCGTTGCGATCCTTGTGACCGTCGTGCTGCCTGCCGAATACAACATCGACCCGACCGGGATCGGCGGGGTTCTCGGGCTGAGCGAGATGGGGGAGATCAAAGCCCAGCTTGCGGAGGAGGCCGAAGCCGACAGGCTGTTGGAGATCGAAGCCGAAGAGCAGTCGAGCCTTATGAACGATATCTTTGGACTCTTTGTCGGCACGGCACATGCACAGGAGGCCGAAGTCTGGCGCGACGAAACCACCTTTACGCTGGCACCCGGCGACAGCGCCGAGTGGAAGCTGGTCATGGAAGAGGGCCAGACAGTGGAATACCGAATGCTGGTCGATGGCGGTCGGGTGAATTTCGACATGCACGGCCACGGCGGCGGTCAGTCGGTGACCTATGAAAAGGGCCGCGGTTCGACCGGCGACGAGGGCGAGATCATCGCGGCATTTGACGGCGAACACGGATGGTTCTGGCGGAATCGGGACAGCCAGCCCGCAACCGTGACTGTCCAGGTGCGCGGCCAATACACCGAATTCAAAGACGCAAGTTGACACAAGGGCAGCCACCCGCATGAAAAGATGCGGGTGGCTGCCTGGCTCCGAAACAGACCTTGGATGAGTCCGCAGTCTCGCCTCAGATTTTCCCCTGAAACCAACCTCGGGCATCCGTTGGCCAATCAGTGAGTACCCACGTGGCAATGTCACGCCTATGTTACAGGATACTTCTTGACCTCCCCCTACTGGAAGCTTGCATAAGAATTGCATGATCCGCGTTTTTCGCCTCATTTTGATTCTTGCATTGAGCTTCGGTGCCGTGGTTGCGCCGGATGTATCGGCAGCGAATGCGGCTGAGGCAGCAATGGTTCAGATGGTGGGCGCCGAAAGCGCGGACGACCATTGCGGCGGATGCGATCCGATCGGATTTGCTGACGGGATATCCTGCGAGGGTGGGTGTACGGTCCCATGTGGCGCGGGAAGTTCGGCCGGTATCGTAGCTCGTACGTCAGCGATGACGCTTGAGATGGCCTTCGGTGTTGTCATCCCGGTCGCGGGACCTGTGATCCCGATTGGCGCGATTCCCTCGCTTGATCCATTCCCTCCCAAGCTGCCTGTCTGAACCTGATAACGGCCTAGCTTATTGCGGGGCCTGACCGTTGCCTTGGCCGAAGCTGGCTGAGCGCGACCCCTTCAGATCAAGGCAGAAGTGATGACCCTCAACAGACTGATTTCACGACGGCACGTGCTGCGCACCGGTGCCGCTTTCACGGCCATATCCGCTCTGTCACCGGCTCGAGTAGCGATGGCAGGTCCGACAGAGGACCCATTCTTGCTACGCGCTGCGGCCGGACAAGCCGCCCTGCGACCGGCACCCTACGGCTCTACCGACGTCTGGAGCTACAATGGATCCCTCCCCGGCCCCGAGATCCGGGTGCGGCAGGGAGACCGAATTCGGGTTCTGGCCCGGAATGGGCTAAATGAGGGGACGACGGTCCACTGGCATGGCATTCGCACACCCAATGCGATGGATGGTGTGCCGTTCCTAACACAGGACCCGATCCCCGTCGGTGGCGATTTTCTCTATGAATTCGATGCACTGGATGCTGGCACGTTCTGGTATCACCCGCACCAACGCAGTTCCGAACAGGTCGGACGCGGGCTTTACGGGCCGCTGATCGTCGAGGAAGCAAACCCGATCCGCGTAGATCGCGATCTGACCTGGATGCTCGATGACTGGCGGATGACCGGCGACGGACAGATTGCGACAGATTTCGGAAGTCGGCACGACGCCGCGCACGGCGGGCGTATCGGCAATTCCGTGACCATCAACGGCCAGATACCGGACCGCATCGCCGTGCGATCCGGAGAACGCATCCGCCTGAGGTTGGTCAACGCAGCCAATGCCCGGATATTCGGGCTGGATTTCGGGGGGCTTGCGCCGGTCGTGGTCGCTCTGGACGGTCAACCCGTGGCACCTCATGCACCAGACAGTGACGCCGTGGTGGTCGGCCCGGCCATGCGTGTCGATCTGGTGATCGACATGACCGGCAAGCCCGGAGAGAGCGTGACCGTCACCGATGTCTTCTACAGGGATCTGGAATACCGTCTGGTCGATCTCGCCTACGGGCCTGACAGGCTGCGGGACAGTGTGCCGGATTGGTCGATGGACCTGTCGCCCAACCCGCTGGCCGAACCGGATATGGCGTCGGCTGCGCGGCATCAGATCGTCTTCAACGGCGGCATGATGGGGCAGATGATGATGGGCGGCGGCATGGGGTCCATGATGGAGCAGATGCGCGAAGGCAACATGTGGTTCATCAACGGCAAAGCAGCAACGGGGCACATGATGGATCCCTTGCTGGTCCTGCCGCAGGGCACGTCGCATGTGCTGCAGATGGACAATCGCACCGCGTGGCATCACCCGATGCATTTTCATGGACATTCGTTCCGTGTGATCACACGGAACGGGCAACCGACACGGCACCGCGAATGGCAGGACACCGTCCTGATGGCGCCCGAGGAACGGGTCGAGATCGCCTTCGTGGCGGACAATCCGGGAGACTGGATGTTCCATTGTCACATCCTGGAGCACCAGGCGGCCGGCATGATGGGCATCATACGTGTCGATCCTGGCACGACCAAAACCTGAAACAATCTCACGTAACGATCACCACGAAAGGAAAGAACCGATGAAGAAACTAATTGGACTTGCCAATCTTGGCACCGCAGGTGCTGCCGCTATACTTGCAATGAGCCTGAATGCCGCGCCTGCCGCAGCGCAAGAGGCCACGCTCTACAAGAACCCGCAATGCGGATGCTGCGAGAGCTATGCGGACTACCTGCGCGAGAATGGCTTCACAGTCGAGGTGAAGCCGACCCACGATCTGGCTCAGATCAGCCGTGATGCAGGTATCCCGGACGATTTTCAGGGCTGCCATACGACCTTTCTGGAAGACTACGTCGTCAGCGGTCATGTGCCGGTCAATGTCGTCAACAAGTTGCTTGATGAGCGCCCGGACATTGTCGGCCTGACACTTCCCGGCATGCCGTTGGGATCGCCGGGTATGGGGGGTGCGAAGCAGGAACCGTTCAAGATTTACACCGTCGAAGAAGGTGTGAACCCGACCGTCTATGCGGTCGAATGATCAATTGCGCGGTCTGGTGCGATCCCGTGCCTGACCGGTTTCAAGGGAAAACAAAGGATGAAGTGCATGATGATGGATGGTGGAATGATGGGTGGCGGCATGATGATCGCGATGGGACTGGTTTGGTTACTCATCGTGGCGGTGCTGGTGCTCGCGGCAATCGCCTTGGTCAAATACATCCGCTCGGACAGCGGAAAATAGAAATGCGCCAAGATGCGGAATGAGGGCGACAGCAACGGCGACGGCCTGTTGTCGATGGGGATTGGTCTGGGGGCGTCCGTCCTGCTTGTCGTGGCATCGATAGTCGCACTCTCGTTGTATTTGGATAGCCAGAAGAAGGCACAAGCGACATGAAAATTACCATTAGGCTCGCAGCACTTTTGCTGGCTGCAACGGTCTTGCCCGTTTTGGCGCAGGATGACTCGCTCGCGGGCGAACGCCTTTATCAGGAGAATTGCGCCAGTTGCCATGGCGCAAACCTGGAGGGGCAGCCCGATTGGCGCTCCAGATTGCCGAACGGCCGGTTGCCTGCCCCGCCGCATGACGCCTCGGGCCATACTTGGCACCATACGGACCGCGTGCTTTTGGACATCGTGAAGCGCGGAACGGCGGCGATTGTCGGGAATGGCTATGAAAGCGACATGCCCGGTTTCAAGGAGGTGCTGACGGATGAAGAGATCACGGCGATCATCGATTACATCAAGAGCACATGGCCCGATCGGATCCGCGCTTCGCAGGAAAGCCGTACCCTTGCGGATGAGCAGGTGCAGCCATGACGCAAGAGGTCGTCAGCAAAATCGACCCCGTACCGCGGCGCAGGATCTCCGGGTTTGTGCTGGTGCCGCTGATAGCTTTTGCCCTCATGGTCTTGTTCGGCTGGGGGCTTTTCAGGGGCGGCGACGACTTGCCATCGGCGCTTCTCGACAAACCTGTGCCGGAGTTTGCGCTTGCTCCGGTGCTCCGCCGCGAGGAAGGTCTTTCGACGCAGGACCTGATCGGCCATGTCTCGCTGGTGAACGTCTTTGCCTCGTGGTGTGTGCCCTGTCGGGCCGAACACCCGCTGTTCATGGAGCTGAGCGCCACCGGTGAGGTGCCGCTCTACGGGATCAACTACAAGGACCCACCCGAGCAGGCGCGCGCCTGGCTCGACGAATTGGGCGATCCCTACGCGCGCATCGGGGCCGACATCGACGGACGTGCTGGCATCGAATGGGGCGTTTACGGCGTGCCCGAAACCTATGTCATCACGTCCGACGGCACCATTGCCTACCGCCATGTCGGCCCCATCACGCGAGCGATTCTGGAGGAAACCCTTTTGCCGATCGTCCGTGATCTGAAAACCCAAGCTGGCAAGGAGCCAACGCCATGAAATATCTCAAAACGGCGCTGCTCGTCTGGGCATTGTCCGTCGGCACGGCGTTTGCCGGGCCGCAAGGCTTCGCACTGCACGACACGCCGCAGCCGGTGATCAATGTGCGCTTCGAGACCGAGGACGGCAGCCGTGGGGACATGGAGGATTTTCGTGGCAAGGTGATCCTCGTGAACGTTTGGGCAACCTGGTGCGTCCCCTGCCGGGAAGAGATGCCGACGCTGGATGCACTTCAGGCGGAACTTGGCGGCGACCGTTTCGAGGTCGTCGCCCTGTCCATCGACAGGGCCGGGTCGCCCGTCGTGCGGCGGTTCTACGACGAGATCGGTGTCAACAATCTCAAGATGTATGTCGACAAGACCATGCTGTCGATGACCGCGCTGCGCACCGTCGGTCTGCCGACAACGATCCTGATCGACGCGCAGGGGCGGGAGCTTGGGAGACTGGTCGGCCCGGCCGAATGGGATGATCCCGAGATGGTCTCCTTCTTGCGAGGCTTTATCGAATAAGCGCCCCTGAAAGAGCGCCGCCCGCCCTTGACCGCCCAGTTATCAGAATGACCAGTACTCAAACTTCAGAAGGATTTTCCGGATGACCGACATATCATCTTCCAACGATGCGGGTGCCGCCGACATCGAAAGCGCAGGCAATTGGCCTCGGTGGTTGACGCGCAGACGACTGCTGTTCGTCGGTGCGGCAACCGTTATGGGCGGCGGCATGGCGCTGAACTGGGGATGGCTCACCGCGATCGGTCTCGCGCCTGTCTTGGTTTCGCTGGCACCCTGTGCCGCGATGTGCGGGCTTGGTCTGTGCATGAAGGGCGGGTCTGGCGGGAAATGCGACGATGCGGGTGGTGGCAAGCCCCATCAATCCGAAAGGTGATGCAGTTGATTGTCTATCTGACCCGGCGCGCCGCCTTGGCGACATTTGCGGCCACGATCTCCTTTCCGGCCTCCGCCGATCATCCGGGTGAAAATCTGGATGCGCGGATGTTCGAGATGGAGCCATACTTCCAGGCCATCGACGCAGCACAGGCCCCGGATTTCGAGTTGCAGGATGCGGAGGGCAATCCTGTGCGCTTGGCGGATTTCAGCGACAAGGTCGTCATCCTGCATTTCATCTACGCCAACTGCCCGGATCTCTGCCCGCTCCATGCGGAAAAGATCGCGGCGGTCCAGGCTTCGATCAACGACGGGCCGATGAGCGATCTGGTGCAATTCATCTCGATCACGACCGATCCCGTGAATGACACGCCGGACGTTCTGCGCGACTACGCGGACCGGCATGGGCTCGATCCGAGCAACTGGGTCATTCTGACCAAACGGCCCGATCAGAGCGACGACGCGACGCGCCTTGTGGCGCGGGACTATGGGCTCGAGTTCACCACGACCGCCGACAGCGACATGATGATGCACGGTGCGGTCACCCATGTCGTGGATATCGGCGGGCGGTTTGCCGCAAAGTTCCATGGCATGGATTTCAAGAATGTGAATCTGATCCTCTATGTCAGCGAGTTGATCAACAATGCCCAGCATCGACGCCGGGAACGCAGTTGGTGGGACCGGGTGACAGGGGTGTTTCAATGAGTGTCACCGCGACTGGCGTCAGGCTGTCCTCGACAGACGGAATTTCACTGACAGCCCTGCGTCGGTATTTTTCGGTGATCATCCCGGCTAATCTGATCTGGGAGTTCGCCCACATGCCGCTCTACACGATCTGGAACGAGGGCACCTGGGGTGAGATCGCCTTCGCCGCGGTTCATTGCACGGGTGGCGACATCCTGATTGCCATGAGCGCGCTGATGCTTGCCTTGATGCTGACCGGCCGCGGCTGGCCCTTCGTGGCGCCGACACGACGATCGGTGACCGTCCTGACAATATTGTTCGGTTTGGGATATACGCTGTTCAGTGAATGGCTCAACATCGTGATCCGCGCGGCTTGGGCCTATTCGGACCTGATGCCGATCATTCCGGTCCTCGATGCAGGGTTGTCGCCGGTACTGCAATGGATCGTAATCCCGCTGATTGCCTTCTGGTGGGCATCACGGCCCTTCAGCGGACATGGTAACGCATGATGGATATTTCCGGCATCGGCATCGTCGCGGCGTTTCTGGCGGGAGCCATTTCGTTCCTGTCGCCCTGCGTCCTGCCGCTGGTGCCGGGCTATGTCTCCTATATTGCGGGCCAGCCGGATTTGCGCACGACACGGTCGGTCGGTCTGCGGGCACGCGCCGGGGCACTTGGGCTAAGCGCCTGTTTCGTTTTGGGATTTTCCACGGTCTTTGTCGCGTTGGGTGCCGGGGCCAGCGCGCTCGGGTCGCTGCTTCTGTCCTGGCGCACTGAGCTCAACTATCTGGGCGGGGCGATCATCATCCTGTTCGGACTGGTCATGCTGGGTGCCTTCCGTCTGGAAGCGTTCTCGCGTGACACCCGCTTCACACTCGACATTCCGGGGGGTCGCCCGCTCGGAGCCTACGTCCTGGGCTTGGCCTTCGCGTTTGGATGGACGCCGTGCATCGGACCGATCCTTGGCGCGATCCTGACACTCAGTTCGACTTCCGGCGGCATGTCGGACGGCATTTGGCTGCTGTCGATCTATTCCGCCGGGCTAGGCGTGCCGTTCCTGCTGGCCGCGCTGTTCACCGACGCCATCGCCGCGCGGGTCAGACAGATCGGCAAGGCCGGTCGCTGGCTCTACAAGGGCGCGGGCGTCGCCATGATCATCATGGGCGTTGCCATCATGACCGGCCAATTGTCCCGGTTTGCCTACTGGCTCTTGGGAACCTTCCCATTCCTGGCCTCAATCGGTTAATTCTCCTTGGCATTTCTGAGGTGAAGCCAGATCAGTATTGCCCCGATGACGAGAAATATCAGGTTGAGGAAGAACGTGTAGTCGATGCTGAACCGGACCATCTCCTGAAGCGAAGGCCGCTCGGTCGGGATCATCCCTACGAGAGCGAACAGGTAATGCACCGTAATTCCCGCAGCGACCATGCACAGGTACAGCAAGCCTGAAAGATAGAGCGCATACTGCCAGCCATAATACTTTGCGTGCACCCAGATCACCGTGGCAGCAACTAGATCGGCTCCGAGAAAGGCGATCACGCCGCCGAACGACGCATCACGCGACCAGAGCATCGCGGCCAGGGGGACATTGCCCATCGACCCGATGAAGGTGAAGAAGGCCACAACCGGTGCCACCAGCGCGTTTTCGAGAACGATCAGGAAGCCCGGCGCGTCCTGCGCACCGCCATCTGCGACCAGGAAGATCGCGTTCCAGAAGCTCTGCGGCACAAAGACGGAAATGAAACCCGCGACCGTGAAGCCGAACAGGATCTCCTTCCAAACCATCTGCCATTCCATGAAGAAAGCGCGGGCGATCCGATTCCATCCTTCGCGGGACAGCAGCTTGTCGCGGAACGATCCCTTCATGGTCCGGTCCGTGTCCATACCTTCGTCGGACTGGGCCTTCTCCGCATGCTCTTTTGCTCTTTGGACAAGCGACCTTGGAAACCATATCAGGGTGAGGGCATAGGCGTAGATCGTCATCAGGATGCCAAGCATGAAATTCGCCACCATGAATTTCCAGCCCAGCAGGACCAGAAGGACGATTCCAAGCTCGATCACCAGATTCGTCGATGAAATCAGGAAGGCGATGGAATTGACCGGATGCGCTCCTTTCACGAGGATCGAACGCGACGCGGCAAGCGCCGCGAAGGAACAGGACGACGACACGAAACCAAAGAACCCGGCAATGCCTGCCTTCCTGGCACCACGATCACCCAGAACACGCGCCATCTGATCCCGTGTCACGAAGATCTGGATGCCTGCGGAGATGATATAGCCGAAGATCAGCGCCCAGAGCGCCTTCCAGAGCATGCCCGCCCCGGTCGTGAATGCTTCGATTATCTGGTCCATTCAGCCTAACCTTTTTTCGCAGTGCTGCCTGACCTGCGCTCCTACCGGGAGAACGAGTCTGAAGGATGTGAAAACGGCATCCGCCTTTCAGCCGATCAGATAGACTCTGATCGGCATCCAAATCCCCATGACTATCATCATCAGATTTTCCGTGAGCGAGACAAAGCCAAGCGGAACATTGCTGTCACCACCGACGCAGGCGCATTTCAATTCACGCTTGTCGATATAGACCGCCTTGAAAACCGATACTGCGCCAACGGTGCCGATGAACAAGGCCACCGGTGCCGAAAGCCAAGTCAGCGCCCCGGCGACCATGAGGATACCTGCGAAAGCCTCTCCGAACGGATAGATTTTGCCATATCGCACCCACCGACGCGCCAGCAGGTCGTAGTTCAGGAACATGGTCGAAAAGCTTTCGACATCCTGAAGTTTTTGTACCGCCAGAAAGCACATCGAGATCGAGATGAACCATTCCAGGGCGCGCAGGGTGAAAATGTTCTCGAAGCTGTACCACGACAAACCGAGCGCCATCAGGAACGCGACGGCAAAGATCGTGATCACGGGCTGGTAGGACGTGTCCGAGCGTTCGTCTTCCGGCGCATCGATGCCGAAATGGACCCGAAGGTCGTCATATCCGCCGATCCGCTCTTCCCCGATCCAAGTTTGCGGGGTGGTTTCGACGCCGTGCTCTTCCATGAACGCGTCGGTTTCCTCACGCGTGGTCAGATGGTGGTCCTCAACCTCATACCCTTGCCTCTCCAGCAAGTCTTTGGACTTCAGACCGTAGGGGCAGAGGTGGCCCGGCATGACCATGCGGTACAGCGTCGCCGACTGCGCTTGTGTGCTTGAATGGTGCTTCATGTCATGCCCCGCAACTGTAGAATCCCCGGAATCCGGCGGTCAGACCGGCATCGAGCTCGATCGTCAGAGTCGCATCGACCGGTTCGGTACCTGCGGTTTCGAGCGCAGCACCGTCTTGGGGAACGCCAAGGCGGATCGACAGGCCTTCTGTGCCCAATTCGCCGGCTGCATTCTGTTCGACCCGGACGAGATCGCCGCTCAGCTTGACGAGCCCGACGGCTGCGCCATCGATCTCACCCAATGCCAGTGAGGCCGGACTGCCGGTTGTATAGTTGAATGTGCACGCCGCGCCATTCGGCAGAAGCTGCGCGATATCCTCCTTCGTCAGGAAGCCGGGGTCGAGCACTGCGACGTTTGCTGTTGACAGGGCTTGATCCAAGCTCACAATACGGGGGCTCTCGACACTTGCAGTCTCGGATGTGTCGCCGGATGCATCGATATCGTTGATCAGATAGCGCATCTCCGCGATTTCCTTATCTTGCGCATAGATGATCTCGTCCGCGAGCTTGCGCACGCGCGGATCCGAGATATCGGCGCGGCTCGATGTCATGATCGCGATCGAATGGTGTGGGATCATCGCGCGCATGTAGCTGGTATCGCCCACCGTGACCTGGCTTCGTACGAGCCAGAGCGAGGCGGCGAACACGACGACGGCACCGCTGAAGATAGCGGCATTTACGGTCTTGCTCGAATACATTGAAAGCATGAACGCCAACATGATGATCGCCATCGTCGCACCCATCAACAGCGCCATATAGGCTCGGGTTTCGGACCAGAAAACATGGGTCAGAAGATAGGTGTTGAGATACATCAGCCCGAACATCACGACCGTCGAGGTCGCGATCATGGCGGCAAATCTCCAATATGACATGACGTGCTCCTTTCGCTTGTTCCATCCCCGTTCAGAACATCAACAACCTTCCAGCGATGGAGGGTTCCAACTCTTTTCGGGTGAGGTTTTGTGGCGCTCCTAATCCATCTTTCTCGTGACCACGAGGAAGATTGTAGAGGCCGAGCAGCTGATGAGGAGAAAGCCATTCAGGGCCTCGATGCCGGCAAGAAAGCGCAAATGACCCGTGGGATAAATATCGCCAAGCCCCAGAGAGGAGTAATTGACGACGGAAAAGTAGAAAACATCCATGAATGAATCGACGTTATCTTGAGCGAAACCGCCAATACCTAAGAACTCGCCGAAACTGAAACCCAGTGCGTAGAGCCCGGCTTCACCTATGTGGGCGGTCGCGAGTGTATAGAGGGCAAATAAGAGGCGGCTTGATTGTGTGAATGGAGTGCGTTTGGTGGCCGTCATGACGAAACTCATCGCACGGACATGCACAAGTCCGCTCAAACCGAAGAGCACAATCGCAAAGAGGATCGCCCAAGCCAAACGCTCGCACCCTACAACGCAGTATTCTTGAGTTGCTCTTCGCCGCGGTGTTTCGTTGCCAAATCGGCGAGGATTGGGCAATCCGGGCGGTGATCCCCGGCACAGGCGTCCACTAGATGTGCTAGCGTCGCGCGCATTTCCTTCAGCTCCGCAATCTTGTCGTCGATCCGTTCAAGATGCTGCTCGGCGATATCCTTGACTTCGGCGCTGGCGCGTTTTTCGTCCTCGTACAGAGCAATAAGGTTGCGGCAGTCTTCAATGCTGAAGCCGAGCGCCCGGGAACGGCCGAGAAACGCGAGCTTGTGCGCATCGCTTTCACGGAATGTGCGATAGCCGTTCGTGCTGCGAAGAGGCTTCACAAGCCCGACATCCTCGTAGTATCGGATCGTCTTGGCTGGGAGGCCAGAAAGGGCGGCGACATCTCCAATATTCATGATCAGGTTCTCCTTATTCAGCGGCGACAGGGTTAGGGGATAGCAAAGTGGCCTCTTCACCACCGCGCGCTCTGGCTTCTTCCATGATGGGATGGACCCTGCGTAGCCGAAGGGCGTTGGTCAGCACGAAGACCGAACTCAGTGCCATGGCTCCGGCAGCCAGGACTGGCGAGAGCAACAAGCCGAACGTGGGGTAGAGCACACCCGCAGCCACCGGGATCAGCGCGACGTTGTAGCCGAACGCCCAGAACAGGTTCTGACGGATGTTGCGCATCGTGCGGCCTGATACTTCAAAGGCGTTGACCACGCCGCGCAGATCGCCCGACATCAGCACCACATCGGCGGATTCGATGGCCACATCGGTTCCCGTGCCGATGGCGATACCGACATCCGCATGTGCCAGCGCGGGGGCGTCGTTAATGCCGTCGCCGACGAAGGCGATCCGTCGGCCCCCTTGGCGAAGCTCGTTTAGTGCGGCCACCTTTCCATCGGGCAGAACGCCGGCGATCACGTGGTCGATGCCGGTTTCGCGTGCGATGGCATCGGCTGTCTCGCGCTTGTCGCCGGTGATCATAGCGACCTCCAGCCCGAGGCGGTGCAGCGCGCCAATGGCGGCCGCGCTGGCGGGTTTGACCGGATCGGACACGCCGATGACCGCTGCAACCCTGCCATCCACCGCGGCAAACAATGCCGTGCGGCCCAGCACGGCCAAGCGGCCCTCCGCCTCGGCCAGCGACCCGATGCTCAGTCCTTCGCGGACCATCAGGCGATCTGCACCGACAAGCACCTCGTGGCCGGCAACCTTGGCCCGAACGCCGTAGCCCGTGATGGATTCGAAGCTCTCGACGTCGTGACGTGCCGCGTTCTCGGCCTGGGCCGCGCGCACGATGGCTTCGGCGATGGGATGCTCGGACTGCGTCTCGACCGCCGCCACCAGTGCCAGGATGTCGGCCCGGTCGACCCCGTCGGCCAGGACCATATCGGTCAGTTCGGGGCGCCCTTGGGTGACGGTGCCGGTCTTGTCGAGCGCGATAACATCCACCGACGTCAGTTGTTGCAGCGCGTCGCCCTTGCGGAAAAGCACGCCCATCTCGGCTGCGCGCCCAGTACCGACCATGATCGAGGTCGGCGTGGCCAGTCCCATGGCGCAGGGGCAGGCTATGATGAGGACCGAGACCCCGGCCACAAACGCGTAGGACAGGGCGGGCGAGGGGCCGAACAGCAGCCAGACCAGAACGGTCAACGCGGCCAGTGCCATGACCGCCGGCACGAACCACAGCGTGATCCGGTCCACCAGGCCCTGGATCGGCAACTTGGCGCCCTGCGCCTGCTCCACCATGCGAATGATTTGCGCGAGCGTCGTGTCGGCGCCGACACGTGTGGCGCGGAACCGGAAGCTGCCGGTGCCGTTGACGGTGCCGCCGGTGACCGGATCGCCCCCGGACTTGGACACGGGAAGCGGCTCTCCGGTGATCATGCTCTCGTCGACATGGGCGCTGCCTTGCGTGACCTCTCCATCCACCGCAATGCGTTCGCCGGGACGCACAACGAGGATATCGCCGGTGCCGATCCGTTCGATGGCGACGTCCTGCGGCTCCCCGTCCACCAGAACCCGCGCGGTGCGGGCCTGAAGGCTAAGAAGCTTCTGGATCGCGGCACCGGTGCGGCCCTTGGCGCGCGCCTCCATCCAGCGGCCCAGAAGGATCAGCACGACGATGACTGCCGCTGCCTCGAAATAAACGGCACGGGACGCCACGGGCAGCAGCGCAGGCGCAAAGAGCGCGGTAAGAGAATAGAGATAGGCTGCGCCGGTGCCGACGGCGACGAGGCTGTTCATGTCGGGCGCGCCCTTCAGAAGCGCGGGGAAACCCTTGGCGTAAAAGTGGCGTCCGGGCCAGAACAGCACAACTGTCGTCAGTACGAACTGGATCATCCAACTTGTCTGGTGACCGATGGTGCGGCCGATCATCTCGTGCATCCCCGGCACCAGGTGTGCACCCATCTCGAGCAGGAAAACCGGCAGCGCCATTGTTGCCGCGAAGGCGGTCTTACGGGCCAGATTGCGCGCTTCGCCTGCCTTGCGGGCGCTGTGCTCCTCGGGCAAGGCACTGTCCGCCGGTTCAGCAGGGTAGCCGGCGTCTGTGGCAGCTTTCAGTAGATCGGAGATCTTAATCGCGCCCTCGACATAAGTCACGGTTGCGGTCTCGGCGGCGAGATTGACGTTGACCTCCAGTACGCCGGGCACTGCCGCCAGCGCCTTATCGACACGGCCGACGCAGGACGCGCAGGACATGGACGAGACGTTCAGGCGAATTGTCTGCGTCTGGACGGGATAGCCGGCCCGATCCAGCGCGTCGATCAGCTCCGGTATCCGGGTTTCCGAGTCGATTCGGACCTGCGCAGTTTCGGCCGCAAGGTTCACATTGACCTCTTCGACCCCGGGCAGCGCCGAGAGCGCGCGCTCGACCCGACCGACACATGATGCGCAGGACATGTTCTGGACAGAGACCCGCAGGTCTTGTGTGACTGGCATGAGCGTCTCCTTCGTCTCTGGGTAAGATATCTAGGGCTTCCACCAACTGGAAGGTCAAGCTTTTCAAAATATTTTTTCCCTTGACCTTCCTCCGCTGGAAGCGCCCACCTGAAGATAAGAGAGAAGGAGACGTATATGAGCAGCTTCACAGTTCCGGGAATGAGTTGCGGGCATTGCACCGCAACAATTGACAAGGCGATTAGGTCTATTGACCCAACTGCGACCGTTTCGTGCGACTTGAGCACGCATACCGTTTCGGTCGAGAGTTTTCTCAGCGTCAGGGCGGTGGCGGAAGCGATCCAAAACGCAGGATACGATGTGTCGGCGCCAGCCGCGACCTGAATAACCCTTGGGACTGCAATTACTGGTGCAAAACTTGCCGGATCACGTACCCAGCGACCTGTCGTGCCAAGTCGATTAAGCGCACTCGACCAATTGGATGTGTCCGTGGATGGGCGGTAACTCGATTGCGCCATACCTTCGCTCGACAACCAGTCCAACTTTTCCTCGACCCAAAGATATTCAGCGCCTTTCTCGGACGCGGTTCAGTTGCCTTCCTGCTGTCGCTGGTCAGCACTTCGTTCGGCTTGAATAGCGCGCTGACGCTCCGGCCACGTTGATTGGATGTAAGCGATGATGTTCCAGATTTCGGCGTCCGACAGCTGGTCGCCGAACCCGGGCATGCCGCTTTCGAACTCGACCCCTTGGAGGGCAAGAGCGGCCTTGCCGCCCAGCTTGGTGTAGTCAAACAGCACGCCATCGGGATGATGCCAGGTATGACCGGTTTCGTCATGCGGCGGTGCAGGCAGGACGCCATCTGGTCCGGCCGACCGCCAATCCGGCTGTCCTTCCAAATCGGCGCCATGGCAGGCCGCGCAATATTCTCTGTAAAGATCTTCACCCTGTGCAATGTCGGCGGCTTCCGGCGTGGATTCGGTCTGCACACCGGCCGTGCTCATGAGCCAGGCTGTGGCTCCGCCACCGCCCAGAAAAATCACCGACAGCATCAGGTATCTTCGCATCACGTCACTCGCATCCACGTCATCATGCCGGCGGCCGCGTGGCTGAGCATGTGGCAGTGAAACAGCCAGTCGCCTGGATTATCGGCGACAAAGACAACGGTCCGCGTTTCCCCCCGGAACATCGTTATCGTATCCCGGAGCGGCCCCAATGTGCCATCCTCGCCGATTTCGCGGAAATGCATCCCGTGCAAGTGCATCGCGTGCGGGAAGGACGTGTCGTTGCTAATCTCAAGCTTGACGGTCTGCCCGAGAGCGAGACCGGCAAGCGGTGCATCGGGCATTCCGACGGTGCCGTCTAAGGCCCAGTATTCGTTTTCGTCGACCAGATCGCGGAAGGATTTCCGTTCACCGTTCAAGACCGCCGATTGCATCCGGCCCATCGCACCGCCCTCGATGTTAAGGCGAACGGGAACCGCATTGTCTAGGCCCGGAACATCCATATTCGCATTGCTCGGCAGGGCAGGGGGGTCATCCCGGCGTACGGCGGACGCCCGACCGGTCACGGTAAGGGCAACTTGTGACATACCTTCCCCATTGTCGAGGCGCACCAGATGGGCCGTTTCACCGGAGTCGGCAGTCACGTCGACGATCAGATCGGCGCGCTGGCCGGGGCCGAGAATGAGGGGTTCGCCGAGCCTCTGGGGTTGCGCCAGTGGCATCCCGTCCAACGCGATGGTCCAGCCTTCCATTCCGGCGATATCAACGACGAAGATCCGCGCGTTGGCCGCATTGATCAGACGCAGTCGAAGCCGTTCATTCTGACGCACATCGATCGCAAGACCGTACTGTCCGTTCGTCGCAACGAAATTTCCCATGCGGCCTGCGTGGCTGCGGGAATGCGCAGAGGTGAAGTCGGGATTGATCTGTGCGGTTTCGGGATCGAGAAGCCAATCGTCCAGGATCAGAACCTCCTCGCGATCCACTTCCGGAGCTTCCGCTTCCTCAACAATCAGCGCGCCGTAAAGCCCTCGGGCGACCTGTTCGAAGGACCTCGCATGGGCGTGATACCAATAGGTTCCGGCATCAGGTACAACGAAGTCGTAATCGAAACTCTCGCCCGGTTCGACGGCGGCTTGGGTCAGCCTGGCGACGCCGTCCATCGCGTTGTCGATCCGGCTTCCGTGCCAGTGGACCGAGCTTGCCTGTGGCAGCGCGTTCAGTAACTTTCGCTGAACGCGGGCACCCTGCGCGATCCGCAACTCCGGGCCGGGCATCATGCCGTCATAGCCCCATATTTCCGTCTTTGGATAAGGCGGCGGCGCGAGCTGGACCGCGCTCACCTGAGCTTTGAATTCGTCAAATTGAGGCGTCAAGGCGCGCCCCGCTCTGGGCAATGGAAGGACAGCGACCGCCGAAGCGCTACGCAAAAGGAAATCCCATCGTATCATGTTCTCTCCTAGCCTTAAATAGTATGGAGCTCTGGCGCGCCCCGTCGCATTGATCGTAGTTCGGCTGCGACACCCGTAAGGTGATCGTCTCTGCTGCTTTCAGCAACCTGATAGCCAGAAGATTGACCGACACCGCAGGCAAGCCGCAAATAGGGAGGAACCGAGTTTCGGTTTACACGACCGCGCCGAATTCCACCGAACACGTTGCCCTGCCGAGTCAAGCTGCCGAGCAAATCATAGTTCAGGTCCGCGACGGTCCAGCCGCGCACGGCAAGAAGCTCTGGAAGAGTCGCGGTCGGTGGCGATTGGTCAAATTCCCGGTAAAAAAAATTTCACCCTTCAATCTGTTAGAAAATGCCATTCGCTTCTTGGAGTTCCCGGACGAATTGCGTGATCATCTTGACGTCAGCGTCTGTCAGTCCCTTGACCGGCGGCATATTCCCGAAATTCCAGTGATGCGACCGGACACCGTTCTTGGCCGCTAGAACGAAAGCCATGTCCGAATGATGTGAAGGCTCATAGATCTTGTGCACAAGTGGCGGCGCAACACCATTCTGACCTGCTGCGTTGGCGCCATGGCATTCGGCACATTTCGCCTCGAATGCGCGTTTTCCGATCTGTGCATTCGCTGACAGGTCCGTCGGCACCGAAACCTCCACGATGGGTGCACCTCGGGCCACGCCGCTTGTGTCCGGTGGCACCATCGAGTGACCGGCCGCCTGTTGACCAGATGGGGAGGTGTTCCAATAAATCGCCAAGCCGCCGACCAACAGAAAGGCCACAACGGCCAGAAGTACCTTGTTCATTATCTACGGTCCCTCGCAGCCATCTGTCCACTTCAGATCAATTTGACCTGTGTTCCCACCGCCGTTCTGTCAAAGACTTCCTCGATATGTTCATTGTAGAGGCCAATACATCCGTTCGACGACTTGCGCCCGATCTTCCGAGTATCCTGCGTTCCGTGGATCCGGTAATACTGCCAAGACAGATAGAACGCACGGGTGCCCAGCGGATTGGCGGGGTCTCCGCCTGAAATAAGCACTGGCCATTCGGGGTTGCGCTCACGCATCGACGGCGTTGGCGCCCAGCTCGGGTTCTCCCTTTTTTCGACAACCTCGGTATAGCCCCGCTTTGTCAACTCATCGGTCAGGGGAACCGATGTCGGATAGATTCGCATTTCGCCATCGGCGGTCCAATGCTGCAACACTTTCGTGATCGTATCCGAAATGATGATACCTTTGTCCAGAGTCTCGAAATGGTCCCGCCACTCGTGCGTGCGGAAAGACGATAAGTTCCGACGCGTCGTTTCCGCTTCCTGCGCCCGGAGTAACGACGGCGCAGCCAACGCGATTACGCCGCCCGCCGCAGCCAGTACGAAACGACGTCTATGGATTACAAAGGGTGCCTGCTCTACCATGGCATTCTTGCTCCTGATTTCTTGCCTATCAGGTGTGCATAAACCACCTTCCAGCACTGGAGGGTCAAGCGAGCTCGTCTGACATAACAGTGAATTTTGTATCAGTTCGTAGCATCGCAAAAAAGTGCGCGCGAACCCGGCTGTCACCAGATCGTGATCCTCAAATATCTACCTTCGGCTTACTGACATCACGCGATTTGTTGCCGTGCCAAAATGACCTGAATGCGAGGCCTGTAAACACGAACGGCGCGCAATATGCATCCATGGAACATTGCAACCCTCATGGGCAGCACGGTTTGGAACACTGCGGTGTCGAAGCCGAAGGCGAAAACAACCTGTCCGATTTCCCAATCATTCGGCCGTTCCCTTAGTGGACACAGCGTTCCATGGTGGGAAGGTCGATAGTTAATGATTCATAGTTCGGTGGGCATCAAAAGCATCAGCCTTGGCGTCACAATTCGAGTTTCGCCTTGCGGCGCTCGTACTCCTCTTCGTCAATCTCACCTTTGGCATAGCGTTCGCGAAGAATCTCGGCCGCGTCGGATTTGCCGCCTGAGCGGGACCCGGCCGAGAACCCGCGGACGGCCAACACGATCAATGCGATGATCGCCCCCCAGAACAACAGCATCATCAAACCGCCAGCCATGCCGAATCCACCTCCCCACATCATGTGACCGAAACCGTTGCCCCAACTGTCCGCAGGATCGGCGAGCGCGGCTCCGGCGGACAATACTAGGGCTGACGGGGTTACAGCGGATACCATTTTTATCATGAGGTGTTCCTTTCTTGCTGATCAGGTTCTGTTTCGAGTGGTAAAGTGACGGTCACGAGAAGACCGCCTTCGGTGCGGTTCGTCAGCGCTACGTCGCCGCCATGGGCCCGCACAATCGTTCGCGCGATCGACAGGCCAAGACCGGTCCCACCGGTTTCGCGCGAGCGGGATTTTTCGAGCCGGAAAAACGGCTCGAACACTTGCTCGAGTTCGGCTTCGGGAACCCCAGGTCCGTTGTCGGAGACCCGTATCTGGACGTATTCGGCGTCATGTACGAAGGTGACCTCCGCCCCCCCGCCATAGCGCTGCGCGTTCTCGATGATGTTGCGCAGGGCGCGGCGCACCGATTGGGGACGCAAGCGAACGCTTATGCTGTTGGCTGTATCAAGGGTGAAGCCGTCGATCATGTCGGCCTGCAACTGCTTCAGGTAGGTTTTCAGATCCACCGTCTCGTAGACTTCGGAGCTGGCCATGCCCCGTGCAAAGGCAAGCGTTGCATCGACCATCTCCTGCATTTCCTCGATTGAGGCGACAAGACTTTCACGCGTTTCGTCCTCGTCCACCATCTCCGCCCGCACCCGCATGGCGGTCAGCGGAGAGCGCAGATCATGGCCCAATGCCGCAAGAAGTCTTGTCCTGTCCGCGACGAAACGCGTCAGTCTCGCCTGCATCCGATTGAAGGCCTGCGTGAGGCCGCGCACCTCGCTCGGACCGATCAGTGGCAACGGATCGACGGCTTCCCCCTTTCCAAGCCTGTCGGCTGCGCGCGAAACGCGCAGAAGCGGTCCGGTTAGCCGGGTCAGAAGAAACCAGCAGGCCGAGACTAGAATGATCGCCGCCGTGATTCCGAAACTGACGATTGAAGCCCATGGCCACTGCAACGGCGGCCGCTCGAACCTTGTTCCGACATTCAGCCACTGCCCGTCCGCCAGGGCGATCGACAGTTGCATTTCGATCGCGGAAAGCTCGCCCCGCATCATCGCGAGATGCATTTCGGCCATCTCCGGCGCGAGATGTGGCATCGGCGGAATGCCTTGCTCGACCTCGTGCAATTCCACGCGGATTTCTCGATCGTTCGCGCCACCTAGTAGTCCGCGAACGCGCGCCTCTACGGCTCCACCGTCTGCATGGCTTTCATGATCGACAGCGGGAATGTCCGAAAGATCGAAACGTACCAAAGGGGAATTCGCCGCTCTCAGGATCGCCTGCTGCAAGGACTCCGGCGCCTCTTCGAGCAAGAGCGCGACGTTCGCGGCCCGGCCTGCCGCTTCGAAACCCAAGGCGGCGCGCACGGCGAGACCACGCTCGTCGACGAACAGCCACAGGCTGATCGTCTGTGCGACAGCAAGCGCCGCGACGATCAGCAGGACCAACTGCCCACGAAGATTATCGAAGGGGCGCGGCATCAGCTCAACTCGTGGACATCGGCAGCCAGGCAATAGCCGCCGCCGCGCACAGTCGTGACGATGCGCGGCCGCGACGGATCAAGCTCGATCTTCCGGCGCAGTCGGCTGATCTGATTGTCTATGGTCCGGTCAAATACTGACGCTGCGCGGCCTGCCGTCAGATCGAGCAACTGATCGCGGCTGAGGACAAAACGAGGACGTTCCAGCAGGACGGTCAAAAGCTTGAATTCCGCGCTGGTCAGATCGATTTGCTCACCGTCCTCGTTCGAAAGTACCCGACTGTCCGTGTCCAGAATCCAATGGGCAAATGCGATACGTCGGCCCGAAAGTGTACCTGCATAGGGTTCGGCTTTCGTCGAACGGCGCAGGATGGCCTTGATCCGGGCGACCAGTTCACGCGGGTTGAAGGGTTTCGCTAGGTAGTCATCCGCGCCGATTTCAAGGCCAACAATCCGGTCGGTTTCCTCCCCGAGCGCGGTCAACATCAGGATCGGAACGGATCCACTTGCCGAAAGTCGGCGGCACACGGAAAGACCATCTTCCCCCGGCATCATGACATCGAGGACGATGAGGTCGTACTTGCCGTTCGCAAGCTTCGCATCCATGTCGACCGCGTCGCGCGCGGACGTTGCGCGCATCCCGTTCTTTTCCAGGTAGCGCGTCACGGCATCGCGGATTTCGCGGTGGTCATCGACGACAAGAATGTGCGGCGGTTCGCTCATAAGCCTTCCTTTAGATGAATGCCGGGTGCTTTCCCGAAGAGATTTGTCACGAAGTGTAACAGGCCCCGCGTTTGCGACCTGCCGATACAAAACGCCTGCGCTCCCTGCATTCCTTCGCGACAGGCATCTGCCATATGTTCTGTATCGCAACACTGACACGAGGTAACCTAAATGAAACGCAATACTCTACTCGCTGCAATGACCCTCACTGCAACCGTCCTTGGCGGTGCCGCGTTCGCGGAGTCCCACCACGGACACGGCGGAAAATCCGGACCCGGTGCCGCGCAAGGAGGTGCCCCCGGCATGATGGGCATGATGGAGGGCATGGATGGAATGATGGATATGATGCAGCGCATGCATGGCAACATGATGGGCGGCGGCATGATGGGCGTTATGGGCCCGATGGGCGGAGGCATGACGAAGATGCTGGACGCTGATGGCGACGGCAAGGTCACCCCTGAAGAGATGCGCACGCAGCTGCAGGCCAAGCTTGCCGAATATGACGGCGATGGCGACGGCTCCCTCTCGATTGCAGAGTTCGAAACGCTTCACAGCGCGATGATCCGCGAGATGATGGTGGACCGATTCCAGCACCTCGATGCCGACGGTGACGGCGCGGTGACGGCGGAAGAGATGGTGGCGCCTGCCGAAATGATGGAACGGATGCAGATGATGCGGTCGAACATGGCGCAGTCGCAGGGTCAGCCCGGCAATGGCCAGGGCATGGGCGACGGCACCATGATGAACGACAATTGAGAGGTTCGGCGCCAGCTCTGACTGGCGCCGCTTCCCCAAACGTCTGATCCGAAAACATCCGGACGCAACACCAGACCGCGTCCGGACTTGCCAAGTCCAGGCAATGAGCAGCAACCACAGAAAATCCGAAAGGGAGAAAATCGAATTGGCCTATACCTATGATCGTGTCTTGAAAGATGTCGCCTTGGGCGACGCTGAAATGCGCGTCCGCGATGCATTGACAGAAAAGGGCTTTGGCGTACTGACCGAGATCGACGTGAAGGCGACGATGAAAAAGAAGCTGGGTGTGGAGATGGCGCCCTATCGCATCCTTGGTGCCTGCAATCCGGGCATGGCCCACAAGGCCATCGAAATCGAGCCGCGCATCGGCGCGATGCTGCCCTGCAATGTGATTCTGCGCCAGATGGACGGAGGCACCGAAATCAGCGCCATTGACCCTGTGGCCTCTATGCAAGCGGTAGAGAACGCCGAGTTGCACGAAGTCGCCGATCAAGTCCGCGATTTGCTCCGGGCCGCTTTGGACGCGGCCTGAAGTCTCTCTCGATGCCCTTGACCTGACATGAGGCGCAGATGAACCGTAACAATACGCTCACACCAACCGTCAAGACCGCCATCGCGCTGGCATTCGCGGCGGCCTTGCTGGTCCTTGCGTTCGGACCGCTGCCCGACACCCTGACCCGCCTGAACGGCGACAGGATCTCTGCTTGGGTCATGGCTGCAGGTATCTGGGGGCCAATTTTAGTCGTCGGACTGATGACGATAGCGATCGTGGCCACGCCGATCCCAAGTGCACCCATCGCACTGGCTGCAGGCGCGGCCTACGGCCACACCGTCGGAACAGTTTACATCGTTCTCGGTGCCGAATTCGGCGCTCTTGCAGCCTTCGTTCTCGCCCGGTTTTTGGGTCGGGACGTATTGCGGCAATGGTTTGGCGACAAGATCGATGTTGGCTGGCTTGGCTCTCAGAACGCGCTAACATTCACGGTTTTTATCAGTCGGCTGTTACCATTCGTTTCGTTCGATATTGTCAGCTATGCAGCGGGGCTCAGCCGACTGCATTTCTGGCGCTTCGGACTGGCCACGTTAGCCGGAATTATTCCTGCCAGTTTCGTACTCGCGCATTTCGGCAACGAAGCCGTCAGCGGAGACACCTCCCGTGCTGCCTGGGCTGCAATCGGACTGGGCGCTCTGACCCTGACCCCGCTCGTCTTCATCGGCGTCAGGGACTGGCAAAGATGTAGATTACGCCATGACTGATCGTGACGCACACCATCTTCTGAAACGAGCACCATGGATTGAGCGCCAGGGGCATTTCGGTTTTCGGTTCCAAAGTAAAGAACAGGGACTCCCTCAATGTTGACCGCAGCGATACCATTTCCGGACATCGGAACCGATCTGTTCTCGATCGAAATCGGCAGTTTCACATTCGCGCTGCGTTGGTACGCGCTGGCGTATATCGTCGGCATCCTCATCGGATGGCGCATCTGTCTGGCCGCAGTCAATCGCCCGGCACTCTGGCCCCCGGCCGGTCCGCCACTTGATCGCGAGCAGATCGAGAACCTTCTGACATGGATCATACTGGGCGTGATCGTGGGTGGGCGCCTGGGTTTCGTGCTGTTTTATCAGCCCGGCTATTACCTGGCCAACCCGCTGGAAATCCTCAAGGTGTGGCAGGGCGGCATGTCGTTCCACGGCGGTTTTGCGGGTGTAGGGATTGCGGCGCTGATATTCTGTCTTCGTCAGAAAAGATCCCTGCTCAGCACCGCAGACCTGCTTGCGCTGGCAACTCCGCCGGGGCTGTTTCTGGGACGGCTGGCGAATTTCACCAACAACGAGCTTTGGGGGCGGCCTACGGACGTTCCTTGGGCGATAATCTTTCCGGGCGAGGCGGCGCAAGTCTGTGACGGCATCACCGGGCTCTGCGCCCGACACCCTTCGCAGCTATACGAGGCGCTTCTGGAAGGGCTGCTGCTCGGAACACTCCTGCTCTATCTCGCCTGGCGGCGCGGCTGGCTGAAGGCCCCCGGTGCTCTGACCGGGGTTTTCCTTACTGGGTACGGCCTTGCCAGAAGCTTCGTGGAACTGTTCCGGCAGCCGGACATGCAGTTCGTGACCGCCGAGAATCCGATCGGTCACGCGCTTCATTTCGGCGAATGGGGGCTGACGATGGGTCAAGTGCTTTCCGCGCCGATGATCGTGACAGGACTGGCTCTGATTTTTTACTCCTTCAGTCACTTCGGAAGCGCGGCCGACCAGAGGCCAAATACCGTCGTGTGATTAAGTGGAGCCAATAAAAGGAGGAACTCGAATGAACAGCAATGTGGAAGAACAATATAGTGGAACAGCGACCGAGAACGCACTGGTCGAAGGGCGAAAAGCGTTTCTCGGCTTCCTCGCGAAACGGGTCGGCAACCGCGCGGATGCCGAGGATGTTTTCCAAGAGTTCTGCATTCGGGTGCTGACTCGCAAGGATCAGCTTCGCGACGTGGAACGCATGGATGCATGGCTATACGCGATCCTCCGGTCCACCATGAACGATCATTTTCGCAAAGCCACTCGGCGCAGCCGCTTGGCCGTAGCTGTCGCACGAGACCCACATCAGTTGGTTGCCGATGCGCCGGTGCAGATGGCGCGGCTGTGCACTTGTCCGAGCAGGCTGCTTACCGAGCTTCGTACCGTTGATACCAAATTGATCCGGCGGATCGATTTCGGTGAAGAGGATCGGAAAATCGTGGCCGCCGATATGGGGTTGAACCGCAATGCCCTTGGCGTTCGGCTGCACAGGGCGCGCGCTGCTCTGCGCGAGGCGATCCAATACCATTGTGGAGCCTGCTGCCTGGAGGATCCCGATGATTGCTACTGCCCAGTCTAGCGCCGAAGCGATCCCCTACTGCGACAAGCAAAGCTAGGCGACGGAATCAGGCGAACAATTCAGGGCATTCACGGGCGCATTTGTTGGTCAAAATGATGTACACCAGATGCAGCGTTGCGAGCCCCGCCAGCAGGCAGAAAAACGAAATGTAGGCAAACTGGAGAAAGGCGATATCGATCACGATCACCGCCACCAGCGTCAGGGCGAAATGGCGCATATGTTTGTAATGCGACAGCGCTGGCGGCAGGGTGATAAGGGTCACATAGATCGTATTGGTCAGCCAGCGTGGCATCATGTAATCAAGCCACATTGATTTTTCATAGGCCAGCGACTGGTTGTTGATCTCGACCACGACCATGCTGCTGTTCAGCCCGTGCGGGATGTAAAGCAATAGACCGAAGGCCAGTCCGATCAACGCCATGAGGCGGAACAACCGCTTCCGAGGGCTGTCGTCCGGTTCCAGAACGTAGACCGAGTATGGCACCCAGATCGGCCACATGAACCAGGTGAAAAAAATGAACCCCATAGCTCCCCATAAGACCGTCAGGGGATCGTTTCCGTTCATGCCGACCCAGACAAAACCCTCGGTAAACTGTTGCAGTCCGGCAAAAAGCGGCATCAGGGCAAGCGGAAGATACCGTTTGTTTCGCCGCCACGCCACAATTGAAATGGCCGTGCCGCCGCCAACAAGAAAAACGCTGGCGGCAAAGCTGACTTGCGCGGACAAGCACATGGAATTCTTTCTCCGACATATTTTTTTGGGACGGCCCAAAGTGCAAACCTAAGGCACAAACTGGGCGTTGAAAAGCAACCGGCTCATTACGGGAGTCCTCTCGGCGCCGCTGACCACCCATTGCGATGGGACGGTCGCGGGGGCAGCTCAGTCGCGATTACCTCCCTGAGCACGAGGCCTCTGCGGAGACTTGGCGCGCCCCGTCGGCAAAGTATTCGAATTGCCGAGTTGAGGAATCGCCAGTGGCTTTCATGCAAATCAATGCCTTTCGGATGGAACTGTAAGGTTTGGAGACCGGCAACGTCTATTTACCTAAACGGTCGTTCTCGATCGCAAGGAAAATCGACAGGAGCCAACATTGAAAAAATTGACCCTTGAGGTCCGCGGGCTGTTCGAGGAACTCGATCATCTCGCGGTCGAACGCCATTTGTCAGCTCTCGGCGGCGTGCACAGCGCCGAAGCGAACCCGGCATCGGCAAGCGTGACAGTCCACTACGATGAGACGGCAGTGGGCGAGGAAGAGCTGCGCAACACGGTTGAGGCCTGCGGATTCCACTGCGCCGGGGAGCGGGTTCCGAACCATGTCTGCCACGCCGACCATCAAATGTCTGGCGCGGAGGCCCCGGCTGGCCACGACGCGATGGCGCACGAGATGGGCCACGGCGGTGGTATGGACATGGCCAGCATGGTCCGCGACATGCGCAACCGCTTCTGGGTGGCGCTGCTGTTCACCATCCCGATCTTCACTTATTCGCCGATGGGTGGCCTGTTCACGCCACCCGCGCCGCCCTTCGGGCTGGAACTGGATCTGTGGCTGTTCTTCCTGGGTAGTGCCGCGATTATCTGGCCAAGCTGGCCGTTCTTCGTCGCCGCCTGGCGCGCCCTGCGCAACGGCATCCTGAACATGGCGGTCCTGGTCGTGCTGTCGGTTGGCACCGGTTATGTGTTCAGCGTCGGGTCTACCTTCTTCTTTCCGGGCGTGCAATTCTACGAGGCGGTGGCGGTGCTGCTGGTGTTCATCCTGTTGGGTCACTGGCTGGAGATGCGCGCGCGGGCCGGGGCGTCCGCTGCAATCCGCGCACTGCTCGATCTTGCACCGCCGATGGCGACCGTTATCCGCGATGGGCAAGACGTTGAGGTGCCTACCTCCGAAGTACTTGAGGGCGAGATCGTGCTGATCCGGCCCGGCAACAAGATCCCGGTGGATGGCGAGGTTGTCGAAGGCGCGTCGCTGGTCGACGAATCCATGCTGACAGGCGAATCCATGCCGGTCAACAAGGCCGTCGGCGACACCGTGATCGGCGCCACCATCAACAAGAGCGGCAGTTTCCGGTACCGCGCCACCAAGGTCGGGGCCGACACCGCGCTGGCGCAGATCGTCAAGCTGGTGCAGGAGGCGCAGAACTCCAAGGCACCCGCCCAGCTTCTGGCCGACAAAGCCTCACAATGGCTGGTGCTGATCGCCGTCGTGATCGGACTTGCAACCTTCGCGGTCTGGTTCTGGTGGATCGGCTCTCCGCTTTTGTTCGCGCTGACGCTGACGATCACCGTCTTCGTCATCGCCTGCCCGGACGCGCTTGGGCTTGCTACGCCGATGGCGGTGATGGTGGGCACAGGGTTAGGGGCGCAGCACGGTATCCTGTTCAAGAATGCCGGTGCGCTGGAAGACGCGACCAAGCTTGACGTGATCGTCTTCGACAAGACCGGCACGTTGACCATGGGCGAACCGCGCGTGGTCGAGGTCGTTGCCGCCGAAGGCGGCGCGGAGGATGACGCGCTGCGGGCTGCGGCGGCCGTCGATCGCGGCTCGGACCACCCGCTGGCGCTCGCCATTGTCGAACGCGCGGCGGACCTCGACGTCCCGCAGATGGCCGAGTTTCTCAACCTCGAAGGCCGCGGCGCGCGCGCCGAAGTCGCAGGCAAGACCGTGCTGGTCGGCAATCGGCGCCTGATGGACGAGGAGGGTATCGACGTCGGCACCCTGACGGCGGAGGCCGAGCGCCTGAAGGGCGAGGGCCGCACGGTTGTGCATGTGGCGCAGGGCGGACGGATGCTGGGCCTGATCGCCATCGCTGATGCGCCGCGTCCGAGCGCCAAGGCCACCGTGGCCAAGCTGCGCGCACGCGGCGTCGAGGTGGCGATGCTGACCGGCGACAACGAAGGTACCGCAAGGCGGATCGCGGGCGAGCTGGGCATCGACATTGTGCTGGCAGATGTTCTTCCGGGCCAAAAGGCCGAGAAGGTCAAAGAGCTTCAGGCCCAGGGTAAGAAGGTCGGCATGGTCGGTGACGGTGTCAACGACGCACCCGCGTTGACCCAGGCCGATGTCGGATTTGCCATCGGTGCGGGCACCGACGTGGCGATGGAAAGCGCCGATGTCGTGCTGATGAAAAGCGATCCCTACGATGTCGTGGGGGCCATCGAGTTGTCGCGCGCCACCTTGCGCAAGATGCACCAGAACCTGTTCTGGGCCGTGGCTTACAACGTGGTCGCCTTTCCGATGGCGGCAGGGGTGTTTTATCCGTTGATCATCAGCCCCGCCGTGGCAGCACTTGCCATGTCGGGCAGCTCCGCGCTGGTGGCGGTCAACGCGCTGCTGCTGAAACGAACGCGGCTGGAAGGTATTGGTGCGGGCAAGAGTGGGTCCGCCAGCGGCGGCGGTCAGGGCGATGCGCAGGCAGGCCAGGTGCCGCTTCACGCCGGACACTCGCAGAAATCACATTGAATAAGGGGGACTTGAGATGTCTGACACATCATCGACCAAGACACCGGACGGGAAGGGCATGGCGGCGCGGTTTCCCACCGCGTATTCCATCCTGTTCGGCCTGATCATCGTTGTCGCGGCGCTGACCTGGATTATCCCTGCGGGCCAATATGACCGCGCCATGAACGAAGAGGTCGGGCGCGAGATCGCCGTGCCGGGTACGTATCAAACGGTCGAGCCCAATCCGCAGGGGGTCATCGACGTCATGCTGGCACCGGTGGCGGGGTTTTATGATCCCGACAGCTATGCCGCAAATGCCATCGACGTGGCGCTGTTCGTACTGCTTTTGGGCGGCTTTCTGGGCGTGGTGAATGCCACGAATGCCATCGACACCGGCATCCAGACGGCGATGGTGCGGCTGAAGGGGCGCGAGATCTGGATGATCCCGATCCTGATGTCGCTCTTTGCCCTGGGCGGCACGACCTATGGCATGGCTGAGGAAACGCTGGCCTTTTACGCGCTTCTGATCCCGGTGGTGATCGCGGCGGGCTACGATTCCGTGACCGGCGTGGCGATCATCCTGATCGGTGCCGGGATCGGCACGCTGGGATCGACAATCAACCCCTTCGCCACGGTGATCGCGTCTAACGCGGCAGGCATCCCGTTCACGGATGGTATTGCGCTGCGGCTGGTCCTTCTGTTGGGCGGCCTCGCGATCTGCGTGGCCTACGTCATGCGCTATGCCTCGAAGGTTAAGGCCGACCCGGCCCGGTCCGTCGTCGCTGCGCAACGCGACAGCGACCGGCAGTTTTTTCTGAACGAGACGGATGCAACGTTCGAGGAGCCGAAGCTGAGCGGAACTCAGAAGCTGGTCCTGATCCTGTTTTTTACGACCTTTGCGGTAATGATTTGGGGTGTCTCGAGCCAGGGATGGTGGATGGCTCGGATGGGCGCGCTGTTCTTCGGCATGGCCATCGTCGTCGGGCTGGTCGCCCGCATGGGGGAGAAGAAGCTAACGTCGTCCTTTGTCGACGGAGCGAAGGATCTTCTGGGAGTTGCGCTGGTGATCGGTCTGGCGCGCGGCATCGTGGTGATCATGGAGCAGGGCCTGATTGCCGACACGATCCTGAATAGTGCCGCCGATACCCTCGGCGGCCTGCCGGAAGTCGCGTTCATCAACCTGATGCTTTGGATCGAGATCGGGATGAGCTTTCTCGTGCCGTCGTCGTCCGGCCTGGCCGTCCTGTCGATGCCGATCCTTGCCCCGTTGGGGGATTTCGCGGGGGTCGGCCGTGACCTCGTGGTGACGGCCTATCAATCGGCGAGCGGGCTCGTGAATCTGATCACGCCCACCTCTGCGGTTGTGATCGGCGGTCTGGCCATCGGGCGCGTGTCGTTCGACCGCTGGGTCGTCTTCGTCTGGCCCCTGCTGCTGATCCTCGTCGTCTTCATCTCGGCCGGGATCAGCCTGGCCGCCATTCTCTGATTAGAAAGAAGGAGGCATTCCAGATGTCTGAACCAAAATTGGGCGTTCATTCCGAAGCCGGTACATTGCGGCAGGTGATCGTATCGCCACCCGGCCTGGCGCATCGCCGTCTGACACCGGACAACCGCGAAGACCTGCTGTTCGACGATGTGTTCTGGGTCAAACAGGCGATCAAGGATCACGCCGTCTTTGCCGATGTCATGCGCGGCGAAGGGGTCGAGGTGTTGGATGCGATGGCGCTGCTGGGCGAGACGCTGGACATTTCCGACGCGCGCGCCTGGGTTCTCGACCACCGCATCACCCGCAATGACGTCGGCGTGGGGATGCGGGACGACTTGCGTGCCTGGATGGAGGGTCTGCCCGGCACGGAACTGGCCCGTTTGCTGGTCGGCGGCATCCGGGTGGACGATCTGCCTTTCACGCCCTCCGGCATGTTCGGCAGCTACCTTGGCCCCCACGGTTTCGTGCTGCCGCCGCTGCCAAATTTCATCTTTACCCGCGACAATTCAGCCTGGGTTTATGGCGGCGTGAGCCTGAACCCGATGCATTTCGCGGCACGGCGGCCCGAAACGCTGCTGATGGCAGCAGTCTACCGGTTTTATCCGACATTCGCGGATCGAGTGCGGGTCTGGTTCGGCGATCCGACGCGGGAATTCGGGACGGCCACGCTGGAAGGCGGCGACATCATGCCAATCGGGCACGGTGTCGTCATGGTCGGCATGGGCGAACGATCGACCCCGCAGGCGGTGGGCCAACTGGCCGAGGCGCTGTTCGAGGGTGGCGACGTGACGCGGGTGATCGCCTGCCAGATGCCCAGTTCGCGCGCGGCGATGCATCTGGACACCGTTTTCACCCATTGCGGGGGCGATGTGGTGACCACTTTCAAGGAGGTGGCGGATGCGATCACCTGCTATGACCTGCGCCCCGGTCAGGGCAAGGCCGCGCTCGATATCCGCCGGGATGCGCGCCACATATTCGAGATCACCGCTGAAATTCTGGGCCACAAGAAACTGCATCTAGTGCCCACCGGCGGGGCCGACGCCGCGGAGCAATCGCGCGAACAGTGGAATGATGGCAACAACGTGCTGGCGCTGCGCCCCGGCGTCGTCATCGGCTATGACCGCAACGACGACACCAACGCCGCACTGAAGGAGGCCGGGATCGAGGTGCTGGCCATCCCCGGTGCCGAACTCGGCCGGGGCAGGGGCGGCAGCCACTGCATGAGTTGCCCGACGATCCGCGACGCAATCTGAACCACCGACGATAAGGAAATCCCATGTCCTACAATCTGAGAAACCGCCATTTCCTGGCCCTGCGCGACTTCACGCCGCAGGAAATCAGCTTCTTGCTGAAACTCTCCGCCGACCTGAAGGCGGCGAAATACGCCGGCACTGAAGTTCCGCGCCTGACCGGCAAGGAAATCGCCCTGATCTTCGAGAAGGACAGCACCCGCACCCGCGTCGGCTTTGAGGTGGCGGCCCACGATCAGGGCGCGCATGTGACCTATCTTGGCCCCTCGGGGTCGCATCTGGGCAAGAAGGAAACCGTCAAGGACACCGCGCGCGTGCTAGGCCGGGTCTATGACGCGATCGAATATCGCGGATTTGGTCACCCTATCGTCGAGACGCTGGCGCAATACGCTGGCGTGCCCGTCTATAACGGGCTGACGGACGAATTCCACCCGACGCAGATCCTTGCCGATTTCCTGACCATGCAGGAACATTCCGACAAGCCGCTGCGCGAGATCGCCTATTGCTTCATGGGCGATGCGGGCAACAACATGGGTGACAGCCTGCTGATCGGCGGGGCGAAGATGGGCATGGATGTGCGCCTGTGCGCGCCCGAAAGCCTGTGGCCGGGCCAGGCGATCCGCGACGAGGCCGATGACGTCGCCGTGCAGACCGGCGCGCGGATCACGATCACCGAGGATGTGGACGCCGCGGTGAAAGACGTCGATTTCGTCTATACCGATGTCTGGGTGTCGATGGGTGAGCCCAAGGAAAAATGGGCGGAACGGATCGAGCTGCTGACGCCCTATCAGGTGAATTCCGATGTGATGGCCAAAACCGGCAATCCGAGGGCCAAGTTCATGCATTGCCTGCCCGCCTTCCACAATGCCGAGACCGAAGTCGGCGCCGATATCGAAGAGGAATTCGGCATCACGGCGATGGAAGTCACCGAAGAGGTGTTCGAAAGCCCGGCCTCCATCGTGTTCGATCAGGCCGAGAACCGGCTGCACACGATTAAGGCGGTGCTCGTCGCCACGCTGGGCAACTAGCGGTGCTGGTTGTCGCCGCATTGGGGGGCAATGCATTGTTGCGCCGTGGCGAGCCGCTGACCGCCAAGGCGCAGCGCGAGAACGTCGCCACCGCGGCTACCGCGCTGGCGCAGATCATCAAGGCCGGACACCGGCTGGTCGTCACCCACGGCAACGGGCCGCAAATCGGCCTGCTTGCATTGCAGGGTGCGGCCTACAAACCCGATGCAGTGTTCCCGCTGGATGTGCTGGGGGCGGAAACCGATGGCATGATCGGTTACATGATCGAGCAGGCGCTTGAAAACGCCCTGGGCCATGACCGCCCGGTCGCGACCCTGCTGACCCAGATCGAGGTCGATCCCAAAGACCCGGCCTTCGCCAAACCCACCAAGTTCATCGGCCCGGTCTATGACAAGGCGGAAGCCGAACGGCTCGCGCAGGCGCGGGGGTGGAGCATTGCTGCGGATGGCGCGCATTGGCGCCGCGTGGTGCCGTCGCCGATGCCGAGTGGCATTCCCGACCTGAAAGTGCTGGAACTGCTGCTCGAGCAGGACGTGACGCTGATCTGCGCAGGCGGCGGTGGCATTCCGGTCGTCCGGCGTGCCGACGGTTCGCTGATCGGGGTCGAGGCGGTGATCGACAAGGATCACGCGACGGCGCTTCTGGCACACAAGCTGAACGCCGACGCGCTGTTGCTGCTGACTGACGTCGAGGCCGTGTTCCGCGACTTCGGCACCGAAACGCAATCGGCTATTAGGCAGGTGTCGCCGGAGGACGCAGTGCGTCTGGACTTGCCCGACGGCTCGATGGCGCCGAAGGTGGCCGCCGCCGCGACTTTCGTATCCGATCGTGCGCGTTTCGCCTCCGTGGGTCGCCTGGAGGATGCGCTTGCCCTGCTAGATGGCAAGGCGGGCACGATGATCGTAAACAACTGAACCCAAGGAGCATATTCGATGAAACGTCTGGCAGAAAAAGTCACCCTGATCACTGGAGGAGCGGCAGGCATCGGTCTGGAAACCGCCCGGCTTTTCTTGAGTGAGGGGGCCAAGGTTGCGCTTGTGGACCTCCACGTTGACGACCTGTCGGATGCTGCGGGGGATCTGGGCAATCCGGACGACCTGCTGACAATCGCCGCCGACGTCTCATCGGTCGAAGATTGCAAAAGATACGTCGCGCAGACCGTCGAGAAGTTCGGGCGCATCGACGTGTTCTTCAACAACGCCGAAGTCGAAGGCATGGTCGCGCCGCTGGTCGATCAGAAGATCGAGGATTTTGACCGCGTGATGGCGGTTAATGTGCGCGGCGCTTTCCTTGGGTTGCAGCATGTCTTGCCCGTGATGACTGGGCAGCAATCGGGCAGCGTGATCAACATGTCGTCGATCGCGGGCCTCAAGGGCAGCCCGAACGTCGCGCCCTATATCACGTCGAAACATGCCGTTGTCGGTTTGACGCGCGCCGCCGCGATAGAGGTCGCAGGCCACAACGTGCGTGTCAACTCGGTGCATCCCTCGCCGGTCAACACGCGGATGATGCGGTCGCTGGAGGAAGGGTTCAATCCCGGCCACGGCGACGAAGTGAAGCAACAGCTTGCCGGCACGATTCCGCTGGGTCGCTATGGTGAAAGCATAGAAATCGCCAATCTGGTCCTGTTCCTCGCCTCCGACGAGTCCGCCTTCATCACGGGAGCGCAGTATCCCATCGACGGGGGCATGTCGGCGGGCTGATCGGGTCTCTGCCCTATGGGTTTGGAACCTGTTGCTAGGGGGCTGTCAGGTCGCCGTAAATGTCCCGACCCCAAGCGCCGCGTTCGTACGCGCAATCGACGCCGATCCGTCTCGCTCGGCTTCCGTCAGGGCGCGGATCGCGTCGATGGTTTCGGGGATCACGATGGCTTGGTTGTCGACCATGTAGGCATAGTACAATTCGTCGCCCTCGACCTTGAGCATGTCCTCCCACAGAGCCACCTCATAGAGGCTGTCGTTGGGACGCCCGAAATCGGCCATCATCTCCTTGACCGCGTTAAGTGCGCCCAGCCCGTCCGCCATCCGGATCAACGCGATGCGGGAGGAGGCGCGGAACGCTTCGAGTACCTCGTCTTTGGACGCCTTGCGCGGCATCCTGACCGACCAATAATGCAGATGGGCAAGGGTCTGCGGCACCTTCACGGCCATCGTGATCACGTCGAGATCGGGATCGACGCTTTGTGCATCCGGGCCCTGATGGCTGGGAATATCGGGTTCGGGCACAAGCGTGTTCATGATTCCACCCAGATGGCTTTCCCACGGGTCGGTGGCGCGCCGCAGGAGCGTTCCGCGCGCTGAGCCAAGAAGCCCTGCAACTTTCAGCGCTGTGAGGGTGCGGACGATCGACGTCGTGTTGCAGGACACCACGCGGGTGCGATCGCGCCCAATCGCGCTTGCATAGTTTGCTTCGGCAACAAAGGAATGGCCGGTCACCTCGTGTTTTTCGCCGCCATGAACGATGAACCGGATGCCTCTTTCGCGATAGGTTTCCACATTGCGCACAGCCACTTTCTTGGGCGTGCTGTCCACCACGATGTCTGCGGTAGCAAGCAGGTCGTCGAGCCCTCCGGCCACGTCAAGGCCGGCCTCTCGCATGGCCGGGGTGCGATCCGGGTCGGCGGCATAAAGCGCGAAACCCTTCGCGCGCGCCATGCGGGCGCGCCAGTCGGAGGTGACATCCGCCACGCCAACGAGGTCCATGTCCTCTTGTGCGACCACTGCGTCTGCCACACGTTTGCCGATCACGCCGTATCCGTTTACGGCAACTCTGATAGGTCTCATGTCAGTCATCCCGCTCTCGTGAATTCTGTGCCGGTCGAAATATCCCAGGCGGATTCGCCTGCCTTGACCTTGGCGATATAGTCACGGGTCAGCGGAACCGCATCACGGCGCTTGGCAAGCTGGATCTGGAAGACCATCAACCGCCCATTCCGGAACGCCATTTCGCAGACAGCCAGATAGAATTCCCACATACGGCAGAACCGCTCGTCGTAAAGCATGCGCGCTGTTTCGCGTTCCTGGGCAAATCGTTCGGACCAGTGGCGCAGAGTCTCGGCATAATGCAACCGCAGGACCTCGACATCCGTGACCCACATTCCCGCACGCTCTGCTGCCGCGATGGTTTCGGACAGCGTGGGCAGATAGCCCCCGGGGAAGACGTATTTGCGGATCCACGGATCGCTGCCGCCTTTGGGCGCCATCCTGCCGATCGCATGCAAAAGTGCGACGCCATCGGGCCTGAGAACGCGCTGAAGGGTGGTAAAAAACGCATCGAATCCGCTGCGGCCCACATGCTCGAACATACCTACGGACACGACGCGATCGTATAGCCCATGCTCTTCGCGGTAATCGCGCCGTTCAAAGGCCACCTGATCAAACAGGCCGGTTTGCTGGGCACGTTCGCGGGCAGCGGCAATCTGTTCGGTCGAGAGGCTGAGCCCGGTCACGCGCGCCTCGTGTTGCTGGGCAAGCTCCATCGCCAGCCCGCCCCAGCCCGAGCCGATGTCGAGAACCTCCAGACCGGGTCGCATCAAGAGCTTTGCTGCGATGTGCTTTTTCTTGAAGGCCTGGGCCTCGTCCAACGTTTCGGTCCCGATCGGGAAGTAGGCGCAGGAGTATTGTCGATCCGCATCCAGAAAAAGGTCGTAGAGTTCGGTCGAGATGTCGTAGTGATGCGCCACGTTCGCGTGAGACCGGCTGATCGGATTATGATGCAGCCTGCGGCTCAGGAATGCGTCCAGCCAGCGGGTCAATCGTCTGCCAGGCAATGCGTCGATAGTATCTATGTCGGTCATGCAGATCGAGAGGAGGTCGCGCAGGCTGCCAGTTTCAATGCGCAGCGTCCCGTCCATATAAGCCTCGCCAAGTGCAATGCTGGGGTTCACCAGAAGTTGCACAGGCAGCACCTTTTCGGTCAAACGGACGGAAACGGCGGGTTCGCCGCCGGGGCCGAAATGCCACGTCTGGCCGCAGGGATCGTAGATGGTGAGGCGTCCGTTTTGAACGAGGCGTCGCAGCGATTTGGCGAGCAACCACATGGCCGCCCGTCCCGGTGCGAGACGTCCGGTTTCAATCCGGCTACCTTCTTGTTCAAAGCGTTCGTCGGGAGAGGTTTCGCTATTGGACATGATCGCTTGCTCCGTCTTGTTTTTTGTCGGCAGGCGGCGTCAACCGCCGCTTTCTGATAAAACAGACGAAAGATGACAAGGTTCATTACAGCGCAGCGGCCTGCCGACACGGTGCCCGCGGTGCACAGGCGTGCGTAGGCGGAACCCTTGGAAAACGGATCGGCGTGTCCTCGCTGGCGGACAATAGAACGCGATCCGTGAATTGCAGACACGCCGGTGAGAGAGGGCCAGCACATCGGGGCTCAGTCCGTCGTTTTCGCTCCGGCGTCGTCCTTCATCGCTTGAAAACGAGCGCGGGCCTTTTCCGCTGCGTCGCAATCGCAATCGAGAAAGCCATGAACCGGGCAGGTCAGGCACATCTGTTCCAACCTTGTCTTCAACGCCTGCCGACCCCGGTGAAGGCGGACCGTGATGTTGTTCAAGGTGATGCCAAGGTCTTTGGCGACAGCATCGCGCGGCTGCTCCTGAAGATCGACGCGCCAGATTACTTCGGCATATTCCGGTCTGAGCGTCGGCAACAGCTTGTACAGACAATTGCATATCGCCTCGTCGAGTTCTTCGTCGAACCCGTTTTGGACGCTGTCCAGGTCGGTTGGGGCCATGACTACCTCCCTCTGGCGCCTTCGCGAAACCTTGCGACCGTAGTCGGCGATGGACGACGCCAGAATCTGGCCGAGCCAGCCACGAACGGCGCGCACATCGCGAAGTTGCTCGGAGCGGTCAATGGCGCGCAGCATGAACGTTTGCAGGACATCCTCGGCTGCCTCCGGATCTCCCAGTCGCCGACGCAGGAAATTCAGGATATGCTGCCGACCTTCCACCAGCGAGCGACGGACAGCGATGTCCGCATCCTTGGCGGCTGTGTTGGGCTGATCTGCTGTGGATAACCGATCATTCGGGTCGTGATTCATGATACACCTCTGAAAAGTAAGACGCCGAACCATCGAGAACGTTACACTTTTTCGGGTGCTTCGGGTGACCTGATTGTTGGTGGTTTTGCTGTTGGGTATGCACAGGCGCGGTCTTTTGGAACCCGGGCCAACGGGCGTATGCCCAGGAATGCGTAAGGTTTCGGCTGCCGCAGCGTCTTCTTACTTCGCCCCTGAGTTGGCACATCGGAAAATTTCTGCAATTCCTGCCACTTCTGAGTTGGAAAGGAAATCTCGATGTCGCCGACTGTCATAACCAAAATCGTTTTGGCCATGTTCCTGTGGGCGGCGTGCTTTCCGTTGATCACGGCAGGGCTGCAATACTCGCCGCATCTGACTTTTGCGACAATGCGCGCAGTTCTGGCCGGAGCAACTTTGGTGGGTCTGGCCATGATTTTGCGCAGACCATTCCCGCGCGGTTGGCGCACGTGGTTGACCTTGGGGATCGTCGGGATTGGTGCGACAAGTTTGGGATTTCTGGGCATGTTTCATGCAGCAGAATTCGTGTCTCCGGGCCTCGCCACGGTCATCGCAAACGCGCAGCCGCTGCTGGCCGCAATACTGGGTGTTGTATGGCTTGGCGAAAGGCTGCCGAAGGTCGGTTGGGTCGGCCTTTCGATCGGATTCATGGGAATCCTCGTGATCGCGCTGCCGCAATTGCTTGATGGAGGGCAAGAGGGGTCGGCCATCGGTTTCGCCTATATCGTTTTGGCCGCGGTTGGGGTGACCATCAGCAACGTGGCCATCAAGTCCATCGCCGGCAAAGTGGACGGGCTTTTTGCAATGGGGTTACAGTTGCTCATCGGCAGCGCGCCGCTCGCGTTCGCAGCCCTCGCGCTGGAAGATCAAAACGCCATTCAATGGAACGCGGTCTTCACGGCATCGCTTTTGGGGCTGGCCCTGTTCGGCTCAGCGCTGGTGTATTGGCTCTGGTTTTCCGTGCTGGAGGCAGTTGAGCTGAACCGGGCGATTGTGTTCAGCTTTCTTGTTCCAATCTTCGGTCTTTCAATTGGTGCCTTGTTTTTCGGGGAACGCCTGTCCGGGATTCAATTTTCCGGTATTGCGCTGGTCATTTTGGGGATCGTGTTCGTCAATCTTAAGGGAGCACGGCGGTCTCAAGGTCGATAATACAGAACAACCTGTTAACCTGTTTTCAAACGGTCGTTTTGGCTATTGTCTTCGTCGAAAGCCTGTTTGCTTCGATACGAATGTGTGTTGCTTATTCAGAGTGACGCGCGGAGGGGCAAATTGTTCTTAGAATGACTGCGCGCATTGTACGTTAGAGAGACAATGCTCGAATCAGCGCTGATCGCACCTTCGCAAACCTCTTGGAAAGGGCAGAGACATCATGGCATCGCAAGACAGTGGCAAGCCCGATGTGCCCGACGCTTCGCCGGAACGCGCCCTGTTGGACGGGCGCGGAGCGTTTATGGGATTTCTGGTCAAACGGCTTGGCAACCGCGCAGATGCAGAGGATGTCCTGCAAGACTTCTGCATCCGCGTGCTGTCACGCAAGGATCAGCTCCGAGAGGTCGAACGAATGGATGCGTGGCTCTACACAATCCTGCGGTCCACTTTGAACGATCACTACCGCAAAGGGACCCGGCGTAGCCGGCTGGCGGCGGCGGCGGCGCGCGAACCAGAGGAATGGATTGCCGATGCGCCCTCACAGATGGCGCGGCTGTGCACCTGCCATGGCGGGTTGATTTCCGAACTGCGCCCGGCGGATGCCGAACTGATCCGGCGCATCGATTTCGGCGAAGAAGATCGCGAAAGCGTGGCAGCCGATCTGCGACTTAACCGCAAGAGGGCTGCGAGAACGACAAACACGAGACTGATTGCGAAGAAGAGGGACAACTATCCTGATCGCAGCGAAGTCGGGTCTGTAACGATTTCCATGATCCAGCGTCTTCTTCTGTGAGTGTGCCCGAAGGCACAACCGCAGGAGAAATTGAACATGCCACGTATCACGTCGGATTGGAACTCGGGAGTACCCCGTCAACCATCATCCGATGACGATCTTCGCGTCTTTTTATCCCGGATGACCTGCGCATGTGCCGAGACTTCCGCGTACGCAGATGCCCCGATGGCACGCGCGTTGTTCAACCGTGTGGAAGTGATGAAACAACCCCCGACGCTTGCGGCACGCGCGCTGGGTATTGCGTCTCGCGATGCGACCTATCTCCTTTCCGGTCTGCGCGAGGATGTGGCGAAGGATTTCGTGCGTGTGATGCTCGCTGGACGACCCTCCATAGACACTACCAATCAAGAGGAAGCTGATGATGAATAAGAGCCTGCGCCTTGCGACAGTGACCCCGGAACAATTTCTTGCACCCGTTTCCGGTAACGCAACGACCGCTAGTAACGTGCCTTACGTCCAAGACGCCTTTGAACGCTGGGTGCTGCTTCTCGACACGCTGCGTGAACGCGCCGACAATATGATCGCGCATGAGCGGCAGGGCATGCCGCCGCTTCTGGATTTCGATTACGAACTGCTGCTGGACGCACGCACCTTTGAGCGGTCGGCCAACTACGCGCTGCTCAGGATCACGCGGGTCGGCGACGATTGCTGGGACGATTGCGTGGACGAGGCCAAGCCGCCCGTGATCGTCATTGATCCGCGCGCCGGGCACGGGCCCGGTATCGGCGGCTTCAAGCGCGACAGCGAGGTCGGCATGGCGATGCACGAGGGCCATCCGGTCTATTTCGTGATCTTCTACCCCGAGCCCATGCCAGGTCAGACGCTGTCGGATGTGCATTATGCCTTGCGCGACTTCGTCTCCGAGGTCGCTCGCCGTCACCCGGACACAGGCCCCGTGCTCTACGGCAATTGCCAGGCCGGTTGGGCGGCCACGCTGCTGGCGGCGGATTGCGACGGTCTGACCGGTCCGATTGTACTGAACGGCTCGCCGCTCAGCTACTGGTCGGGCGAGGCGGCAAGCAGCCCGATGCGGATGATGGGCGCACTGTCGGGCGGGGCATGGGCCGCCCATATGATCTCCGATCTGGGGGACGGGCGGTTCGACGGTGCCTGGCTGGCACAGAATTTTGAGACCTTGCAACCCGAAAAGGCGATCTGGGACAAATACGCGAACCTCTTTGCCCATGCCGACACCGAACGCGAGCGGTTCCTTGAGTTCGAACGCTGGTGGAATGGCTACTACACGCTCAGCCGCGAGGAAATCCTCGGCATCACGCAGAACCTGTTCATCGGCAACCGGCTGGAACAGGGCGAGATGCAGCTGGATGCGCATTGCACCGTCGATCTTAAGCGCATCAGCAATCCGCTGATCATCTTCGCCTCGGACGGTGACAACATCACGCCGCCCGAACAGGCAATGGGGTGGATTGGCAAGCTTTATCCCGATACCGATGCGCTCAAGGCAGCCGGGCAGCGCATCGTCTATATGACGCATCCGCGTGTCGGGCATCTGGGCATCTTCGTCTCCGGCTCCGTCGCGCGGCTCCAGCATCGTGCGATTCTGGAAAGCCTGGACGATGTCGAGGCCCTTTCCCCGGGTCTCTACGAGATGGTGATCGACAACCCGTCGGGTGACCCGGACTGCGAGACCGGCGATTTTGAGGTGCGATTCGAACCGCGCGAGGTCGATGATCTGGGCATTGCATCGGACGATGCGGCCTTGAAACAAGTGGCGCAGATATCGCGGATCAACGAGGCGGTCTATTCGACTTTCGTCAGTCCTTGGATCCGCGCCGCGACGACCCCGGCCAGCGCTGAGGCGCTCCGTGCGCTGCACCCCATGCGCTGGACCAGAACGATGTTCTCCGAACAGGTGAACCCGTGGATGGCCCTGATCAAGTCCACCGCCGAAACGCTGCGCGAGACGCGCTCACCATTGCCGGACGACCACCCCGCGATCGTGGCCGAGCGTGCGCTGTCGGCGCGCACCGGCGAGGGTATAGGCGCATGGCGCAAGGGACGCGATGCCTGGATCACCCATGTCTTTGGCGCGATGTTCGGCAATTTCCCGTTCGCCGCAGCAACCACACAGGCGGAAAACCGTCGGCCTCATCAAAAAAAGGAATGAACAATTATGGAATGGCTTTTTGAAAACTGGGTTTTGGTTCTCGTCTTCGGCGGAATGGCCGCAATGCACCTTTTCGGGCACGGACATGGCGGACACAAACATGGCAAGTCGGCCAAGCGTCATGGTGCGCACGACAAGAAGTCCGAAGCTTCCGCCGATACCGAGGCAGTGTCGGAGGATGCCTGAATTCGACGCATGCTGCGATCCTGCGGAACTGCTTGATCTGTCCGGCCGGAAGGGTCTGGTTGTCGGCATCGCCAATGATCGCAGTCTGGCGTGGCCTGCTGCCCTGCATTTCCGTCAAGCGGGTGCCGAGCTCGCCATCACCTATGTCGATGAGCGCACCAAACCTCATGTGGTGCCATTAGCTGCACGTCTCGAAGCGCCGATCCTGCTGCCCTGTGACGTGAATGCGCCGCACGAACTCGACGCTGTCTTCGACGCCATCACGGACCGCTGGGGAAAATTGGATTTCATCCTTCATGCCGTGGGCAGCGTGCCGCCCGGCGACCTTCATGGCCGCCTGACTGACTGTTCGGCTGCAGGGTTTTCCCAAGCGATGCATGTGTCCGTCCATTCGCTGATCCGCATGGCGCATCTTGCCGAGCCCCTGATGAAAAGCGGCGGCAGCCTGATCACTCTGAGCTATCTGGGTGGCGAACGTGTGGTGGAGAATTACAACGTGATGGGGCCGGTCAAGGCGGCGCTTGAGGCCACCGTGCGCTATCTGGCTCACGAACTCGGGCCGTCGAACATCCGCGTCAACGCCATTTCGGCGGGACCCGTGATGACCCGCGCGGCGTCCGGGTTGACCGGCTTTGCGGGTCTTCTGGACGCGACCGCGCGAGTTGCCCCATTGCGGCGCAACGTCACGGCCGACGAGGTGGGCCGCGCCGCCCTGCTGTTCGCCAGCGACTATACCGGCGGCATCACGGGCGAGGTGCTGCATGTCGATGCGGGTGTTCACGTCGAAAGCCCTGTCGCCGCAGCCAAAATGAACGTCAAATCGGAGGAATCATGATGCGCCAGACCATTGACGAAACCAATCAATTGCCCGCAACAGAGCGCCGCGATTTCCTTTATTATGCAACGGCCTCAACCGGCGCGATTGCCGCAGGCGCGGCGGTCTGGCCGTTGATCAATTCGATGAACCCCTCGGCCGACGTGACCGCGTCCGGCACGGTCAGGGTTGATCTTTCCGGCGTCGAACCGGGCCAACGTATTACCGTGAAGTGGCAGGGCCACCCGGTCTTTGTCTGGCGCAGGTCTGAGGCAGCGATCCAGGCTGCACGGGCCGTCGATCTCGACCAGCTTCCCGATCCTGTTGACGAAGCGGGCGAGAATCCGAACACAAGTGGCGAGGAGCCAGCGCTGGATGAGAACCGCGCGGCGGGCGAGGATGGCGAATGGCTGGTCGTTATCGGTGTCTGTACCCATCTCGGCTGTATCCCCTTGGGCCAGGATGGGTCGGCGGTCGGCGAATTCGGCGGTTGGTTCTGCCCGTGCCACGGATCGCATTACGACACCTCGGGCCGGATCCGGAAGGGACCGGCCCCACGCAACCTCGACATCCCACCTTACGATTTGGGCGACGACCTGCAACTCGTTATCGGCACCTGACGTGCTGAACAAGCCAAAACTCAAGAAGGAGACTATGACATGCTCGCCAAGGATATCATGACAACATCGGTGATCTCGGTCCCGCTGGAGGGACAAATCGAGGACGCGGTACGCTTGATGCTCGACCACAATATCAGCGCGCTGCCCGTCGTTGACGCCGAGGGCGACCTCAAGGGACTTGTCAGCGAAGGCGACCTCATGCGGCGTGTCCGCGAAACAGACGGACCACGCCGGTCATGGTGGCTCGAGGTGCTTGGCGGGGCAAGCGAATCCGCACAGGATTTCGTGAAGCTCAAAAGCCACCGGGTCGAAGACGTGATGACAAGGGATGTAGTTTCGGTAGAAGAGGATACGAATGTCGCGGAAATCGCGCGTCTTCTGGAAAAGCACCGGATCAAGCGCGTGCCGGTGGTGAGATCCGACAAAGTGGTCGGCATCGTCAGCCGTGCGAACCTGCTCCACGCCTTGTCGGCGCTTCAGGATGGGGCGCTGCCGGAGCCGTCGGAGGACGACCGCGTGCTGCGTGCGAAGATTGAAGAGGCTCTGAAAGAAGTGCCCGGTGCAGCGGTCAACCTCATCAACTACACGGTGGACAAGGGGAATGTCGCCGTCTGGGGTGTCGCCGACAGCGATTTCGAGGAGAATGCGATCCGGGTTGCCGTCGAAAACGTGCCCGGTGTCAGGATGGTTGAGGTCCATATGGGACGACTGCCGGTCTGGGCTTACGGGATCTGACTCACATTGCGCAGATAAACCCGGCCTGGCAGGACGCCCGCCCGCTTCCATCAAACGCCATTCCCGAAGAGGCCGACGCAATCGAAGGACTGCTGGTACCGAGCTATTCGCGCAAGTGTCAAAAGAGGCTTGCCTGTCTGCACGCGGGACTGATCGGGATGGCACAGACCTGCGTTTATCTGACGTCGCCCTATTTCGGTCCGGGCACCGTGGTCGACCGGGCGCTTCAGGATGCCGCGCGTCGCCGCGTGGACGTCCGTCTGCTGGTGCCTCGCACGAGCGATCCTATGGTCGCTGGCTGGGCGACGCGGGCGGCATATGCGCAGCTTCTCTCGGCGGGCGTGAGGGTCTACGAGTATCTGCCCCGTCCATTGCATGCCAAGACGTCGGTCGTCGATACAGGCTGGTCGATCATCGGGTCAGCTAACCTCGACTACCGAAGCCTGTTCGTCAATCAGGAGCTGGTTCTGGTCGCACATGACCGCGTCCTGGCAGGGCAGTTGCAGGCGCAATATCTGCAAGATCTTTCGGATGCCCGCGAAGTCCCTCTTCGGGCTTGGCATTCCCGCAGCTGGCGCGCGCGAGGTTTCGAGGTGATCGGATGGGCCGCGCGGCGGCTGCTGTAACCTATAGCACCGGTCAGCCGACAGCCTGCCGGGATGCAGTAACTCTGTCTGCAATATCGACGCCTTCCTACGGCAGAGCGATACACTTGCTCCTGTACTAACGAAGACCGACAGGTTGCCAATTTCTGTAATGCTTCCGGTCGGGGCGCGTCTATAGAACGAAACCAAAAAAAAAGGAGGTCCAGATGGACGACCGATCAACTTCTCAGACGCAAGACACAGCACAGCAAAAACAGGGCGGATGTTGCGGTGGCAAGACCGATGCGCAGCCGAAAGCAAATGTCGAACCGCAGGTCGCGGAACCCGCAAAGGCAAAACCGGCCAAATCCGGCTGCTGCTGCGGCTAGGGCCGAGGCAAAGCCACCGCAGGATGGGCGTCTGGCGCTTGGTGCGCCCATCCTGAACCGGCGCCGTCCAGCGGATGTGTTCGCGCTCCGTCCGAATCCACGACAAGAAGGGAGAAAGCCATGATGCCCATTTTCTATTTCACCGCAGTCGCGGTGATCCTTTTCCTGGCCCTGCGCATGACGTGCGGGGCCTGCGTCATGGGCGGGCCTGCCGGGGCAGGGCGCGTGCGTCTGCCGGTTGTGCCGCTTGGTTGGGCGCTGAGCCTGTTCCTGGCGCTGACCTACTTTGTGTGCATCGCATTCGATCTGATCTTTCCCGCCTATGCAATGTATGAAACCTGGTCCGGTCTGCTGCCCGGTTTCGTCTGGCTGACCCCGGTGGGCTTCATCATCGGGCTGGTCGAGAGCTTTCTCTACGGTTGGTACGCCGCGCTGATCTTCGGCGGCCTTTACAACGCCATCGCGGCAAGGGGAACAGCGACATGATCCCGACCGCACGTCCGAAACTGCGCTTTCTTGGCGCCGCCGGGACGGTGACGGGATCGCGCTATCTGGTCGAGGCCCTGGGGCGGCGCATTCTGGTCGATTGCGGGCTGTTCCAGGGCTTCAAGCAGTTGCGGGCGCGCAATCGCAAACCTTTCCCTGTGCGTGTCAACACCATCGACACTGTGCTGCTCACCCATGCTCATCTGGACCATTCGGGATATCTGCCGACACTGATCCGGGCGGGGTTTCGCGGGCGGGTTCTTTGCACAGAAGCAACGGCAGATCTGTGCGGGCTTATTCTGCCCGACAGCGGCCATATCCAGGAAGAAGAGGCGCGCTTTGCCGCGCGGAGGGGATATTCCAAACACAAGAAGCCAAAACCGCTCTATACGCTCAAGGATGCAAAGGCCGCGCTGGACCGCTTTGATCTTCAACCGTTCGACCGGCGAATAGATTTAGGCGACGGCATCGCGGCCCGTTTCATTCCGGCGGGGCATCTGCTCGGGGCGGCGCAGATCCGGCTTGAGGTCGGCGGCAGGGTTGTCCATTTCAGCGGCGATCTGGGCCATGATCCCGATCCGCTGATGCGACCGCCCCAGCCATTCGGCGGAGCAGATGTTCTGGTCTGCGAGTCCACCTATGGCAACCGGTCCCATCCCGACGTGGACCCAGAAGCCGAACTGGCCCCGATCCTCAAACGCACCTTTGCCCGCGGCGGCACGGTGCTGATCCCGTCCTTTGCCGTCGGACGGGCGCAGGGGCTGATGCTGCACATTGCGCGATTGATGGAGCGCGGCGATATTCCCTATGTCCCGGTGTTCCTCAACAGCCCGATGGCGGTGAATGCGACCGAGATCTATCACCGTCATCACGCCGAGCACCACGTCAGCCGCGAAGACTGCATTGCGATGTTCGAGATCGCCAAGAGGGTAAACACGGTCGAGCAATCCAAGGAGCTGAACACGCGCCAGGGCCCGATGATCATCGTCTCCGCCAGCGGAATGCTGACCGGCGGGCGTATCCTGCACCATCTGGCCAGCTTCGGCGGCGATCGGCGGAACGCGATCTTGCTCTCCGGTTTCCAGGCCGGCGGCACGCGTGGCGCGGCGCTGGCCGGGGGCGCGCGGACATTGCGCATGTTCGGACGGGAGTTCCCGATCGAGGCCGAAGTGGTTCAGCTCCAGTCCTTTTCCGGACATGCCGATGCCGATGAGATCCTGCGCTGGATGTCCGCCGGTCCCGCCCCCGAGATGACCTATCTCACCCATGGGGAACCTGTCACCGCCGACACCCTGCGATTCCGCGTCGAACACGAGCTAGGGCGATCCGTGCGCGTGCCCGAACATCTCGAATCCGTCTACCTGGACAGGCCGCGATGACCGAAACGCTTGCCCTGGTCTCTTCCCGCATCGACACCTACCGGCAGCCGGTCGTCTACATGCATGAAGACTGTCACGTCTGCCGTTCCGAGGGGTTTGCTGCCCAGACACGCATACGAATCGACCTGAAGGACCGCTGGATCATCGCGACCCTGAATGTCGTCCGCCGCGGAGCATGGCTTGCCGTGGACCAGGCGGCATTGTCCGTTTCCGCCTGGGCCGCGCTTGGCGCTGAGATTGGAGACGAAGCCGCTTTCTCGCACCCTGAACCGCCCGCTTCGGCGTCTATGATCCGGGCGAAAGCCTATGGCGAGAGGCTGGACCGGGCCGGGTTCGCGACGATCGTGCGCGACACGCTCGACAGCCGGTTATCGGATCTCGACCTTGCCGCCTTCGTGACCGCCTGCGCCGGCGACAGGCTGAACGAGGCCGAAACCGTGGCGCTGACCCGCGCCATGAAGGAAGCAGGGCAGACGCTCGACTGGGGGCAGCACACTGTCCTCGATAAGCATTGCGTCGGCGGATTGCCGGGCAACCGGACGACACCCATCGTCGTCGCGATCGTCGCGGCGGCGGGGCATCTGATCCCCAAGACGTCGAGCCGTGCGATCACATCGCCTGCCGGAACCGCCGACACCATGGAGGTGATGGCGCCCGTCGCGCTTGACGCCGCCGCGCTGCGCCGGGTGGTCGAAGCCGAGGGCGGTTGCCTCGTCTGGGGTGGCGGGCTCGCCCTCAGTCCTGCCGACGATCATTTTATCCGTGTCGAACGCCCCCTCGATTTCGACTCCACCGGTCAACTCGTAGCGAGCGTACTGTCGAAAAAGGCGGCCGCCGGTGCCACCCATGTTCTGATCGACATGCCGGTCGGACCAACGGCCAAGGTGCGGTCTGCCGGAGCGGCGGAGGCACTCGGGATACGGCTGTCTTCGGTGGGCAAGGCGTTGGGTCTGAACCTGGCGCTACATATCAGCGATGGCGTGGCCCCGGTGGGACGTGGCATGGGCCCGGCGCTGGAGGCGCACGACGTGCTCGCGGTTTTGCGGCGCGCGCCGGATGCACCTGGCGACCTGCGTGCGCGGGCGCTGGATCTGGCCGGACATCTTCTGGACCTCGCACCGCACGCCGTTGCTGGGCGGGGGCGGGACCGCGCGCAGGCGCTTCTCGATAGTGGTGCAGCGGAGGCAAAGTTCATGGCAATTTGCGCGGCACAGGGCGGTTTCCGCAAACCCGGAACCGCAGCGCAGCAGATCGAAATACGCGCCCCTCATGCGGGCCAGTTGACCGCCATCGACAACCGACGCATCGCACGCATCGCCAAGCTGGCCGGGGCCCCGCGTCAGAAGAGCGCCGGCATCCGCCTTCTGGTGCGGATCGGGGATTGGGTGGACAAGGGCCAGCCGCTTTATGAGCTTCATGCCGAGACACCAGGCGAACTGGCCTATGCCCTGGCTTACGCGGAGTCCCAGACCGGGGTGCTGACGCTGTCCGAGGCAGTGTCATGATCCTTGTCGCGTTTCCCGAGATGAGGCCGCTTGCCGAAGACCTGGCACCCGCGCTTGGGGCGGACCTGCTCGCTCTCGACTGGCACCACTTCCCAGATGGCGAAAGCCTGATTTCGCTGCCCGGCGATCTGGACGGGGCCGATGTGGCATTTCTGGCGACTTTGCGCGATCCCGATCGCCTTGCCCTGCCCTTGCGCTTCGCCGCGGCGACGGCGCGCGAGATGGGCGCGCGTCGCGTCGGATTGATCGCGCCTTATCTTGGCTACATGCGGCAGGACCATCGCTTCGAGCGCGGGCAGGCGGTAAGCGCACCGCTGTTCGCGCAATTCCTGGGGGAAAGTTTCGACTGGCTGGTGACCGTGGATCCGCATCTGCACCGCATCGCGCGGCTGCAAAATGTCTTCCCGATGCCTGCCATTCGCGCCGTATCCGCCCCGCTGCTTGCGACCTGGATCAGCACGAACCTGTCAGACGCCGTTCTTCTGGGCCCTGACAGCGAAAGCCAACAATGGGTGGCTGAGGTGGCCCGGCTGGCCGGACGGCCCTATGAGGTCTTGCGCAAGGTGAGATCCGGTGACCGCAGTGTCGATGTCAGTGTGCCCGAAAGCGCGGCGCTGCGCGAAGGCACACCGATGATCCTCGACGACATCGCGTCTTCGGGGTCCACGATGGCTCGTGCCGTCGAAAGGTTGCTTGCGGCCGGAACCGCCGCGCCTGTCTGCCTGGCTATCCATGCGGTCTTTGCGCACGGCGCTCAGGACGCCATTCTGTCGGCTGGTGCGGCAAGGATCATCACCACCGACACCATACCCCATCCAACGAATGCGATCGGAATTGCCGGTTTATTGGCCGAAGCGATCCTTTCTGTGGTGACAGCCCTTGACCTTCCAGTTGCCGGAACAATTAGGCTGGACCCGAATCCCGCCGAGAGGACAACCGAATGAACGACCAAGTAAGCCATGCTTCACATGAAACCGAATCCAACATTTACGCCTGCCCGATGCACCCTGAGGTACGGCAGAACGGTCCGGGCGATTGCCCGAAATGCGGGATGCATCTTGTGCCCGAGGCGGAGCTCGACAGCCATGCCGGGCATGATCACCACGGTCATGACCATAACGCTGGTGCCGCCCCGGCGGACGGCAGATACGATACCGTCCCGGAGGGCTATGACGGCGCCGTCTACACCTGTCCGATGCACCCGCAGGTTCGCCAGGTCGAGCACGGCTCCTGCCCGATCTGCGGAATGGGGCTGGAGCTTGAGTCCGGGGTCCCGATGGACGACGGCCCGAACCCCGAACTGGTGGATTTCACCCGGCGTTTCTGGGTTGGCACGGTACTGACCATTCCGCTTCTGATCCTCACCATGGGTCCCTATCTCGGCTTCCCGGAAGTGCGAGAGATTTTCGGCGAGCGCGCAACCCTCTGGATCGAGTTGGTTCTCGGAACCCCGGTTGTTCTTTGGTGCGGCTGGCCGTTTCTGGTTCGGGGCTGGAATTCGTTCCGGACGATGAATCTCAACATGTTCTCCCTGATCGGTATGGGGGTAATCGCGGCCTGGCTCTTCAGCGTCGTCGCCGTTCTGGCACCCGGCATATTCCCGGACGGATTTCGCGACGCCGAAGGTCATGTCGGCGTCTATTTCGAGGCGGCGGCGGTGATCGTGACGCTTGTGCTGCTTGGCCAGGTGATGGAATTGCGCGCCCGTGAAGGCACTGGCAAGGCGATCCGCGCGCTTCTCGACATGGCGGCAAAGACCGCGCGGGTCATCCGGGACGACGGATCCGAAGAGGAGATTCCGCTGGAGGATGTGCAGGTCGGCGACCGGCTGCGCGTGCGTCCCGGAGACAAGGTGCCGGTAGATGGCGTGGTTCTGGAAGGCCGGTCCTCAGTCGACGAAAGCATGATCTCCGGAGAACCCGTGCCAGTCGAGAAGACCGAGGGCGACCCGTTGACCGGTGCCACCATCAACGGCACCGGCAGCCTCGTGATGGAGGCGACGCGGGTCGGATCCGACACGATGCTGGCGCAGATCGTCGAGATGGTCTCCAACGCGCAACGGTCGCGCGCACCGATCCAGAAGTATGCCGACAAAGTGGCGGGATATTTCGTTCCGGCCGTGATCGGTATCGCGCTCCTGTCCTTCATCGCATGGGCGATCTGGGGGCCCGCGCCTGCGCTGTCCTACGCATTGATCTCGGCTGTCGCCGTGTTGATCATCGCCTGTCCCTGTGCGCTCGGCCTCGCCACGCCGATGTCGATCATGACGGCGACGGGGCGGGGGGCCCAGGCCGGGGTACTTATCAAGAACGCCGAGGCGCTGGAGCGGTTCGAGAAGGTCGATACCCTGATCGTCGACAAGACCGGCACGTTGACGATGGGCAAGCCGCAGCTTGTCGCCGTCCTGCCGCAACCCGGTCACGACGAGGCCGAGGTCCTGCGTCTCGCCGCATCGCTGGAGCGCGGATCGGAACACCCGCTTGCCGAGGCCATCGTGCGCGGCGCGGAAGAGCGCGATGTGAAGATGGCTAATGCCGACGATTTCGAGGCGGTCACCGGCAAGGGCGTCAAGGGGGTCGTCGACGGCAAAGCGGTCGCGCTCGGCAATCTGGCGATGATCCGGGACCTTGGCCTTGAGGCGGGCGACCTGACCGCCAAGGCAAATGCCCGTCGCGACGAGGGCGAGACAGTAATGTTCGTGGTGCTGGATGGCAAGATCGCCGGTCTTGTCGGGGTCGCTGACCCGGTGAAGGAAACCACACCCGCCGCCATCAAGGATCTGCATGAATTGGGGTTCCGCGTTATCATGGCGACCGGAGACAACGAACGCACGGCCAAGGCCATCGGCGCGCGTCTGGGCATAGACGAGATCCGGGCCGATGTGCTGCCGGAGGACAAGGCACGGATCATCAAGGAATTGCAGCAGCAGGGCCGCAAGGTCGCGATGGCCGGCGATGGCGTCAATGACGCACCGGCCTTGGCACAGGCCGATGTCGGCATTGCCATGGGCACCGGGGCCGATGTGGCCATCGAAAGCGCGGGCATCACACTGGTCAAGGGCAACCTCGACGGTATCGTGCGCGCACGGCGGCTCGCACGGGCCACCATGCGTAATATCCGGCAGAACCTGTTCTTCGCGCTGATCTACAACGCCTCTGGCGTGCCTGTCGCGGCGGGGGTGCTGTTTCCGTTCTTCGGCATCCTCATCAGCCCGATGTTTGCCGCCTTCGCCATGAGCGCCTCGTCGATCTCGGTGGTGCTCAATTCGCTGCGCCTTCGCGGCGCAAAGATCTAGAAAGGAAGCCACAACGTGACCCATCAACCTGATCCATCACATGTTAATCAAAGTCAATCGGAGCATGCCCCCCGCCCGCCCTCATTCTGGCGATCACGCGCCGGCATCTATCTGATCGTTGCGCTGGCAGTTGGCGGCCTTCTCCTGGGTTACGAGCACCGGGTGCACATCCTGAGCAGCGGATTGCTGATCTGGCTGCCATTGCTGCTTTGCGTTGGAATGCACTTCTTCATGCACGGCGGTCATGGAGGCCACGGCGGGCACGGTAAGGGAGACGACCAGTAATGACCGATGCAGGTGCTTCCTATGGACTCTGGCTGCTAGTATTTATCAATTCGGCGGTGTTCATCATTTTCGCCTTCAGTTTCTTCAAGCCGCAGACAAAACGCGACTGGCGCAGTTTTGGAGCGTTCAGCGCCTTTGTCGTAGCTCTCTTCACCGAGATGTATGGGTTCCCGTTGACCATCTTCTTTCTTTCCGGCTGGCTGCAATCGACCTGGCCGGAGGTAGACTGGTTTGCCCACGACAGCGGACATCTCCCCGAAATGATGTTCGGCTGGCAATCGAACCCGCATTTCGGGCCGTTCCACCTCCTGAGCTTCGTCTTTATCGGCGGCGGCTTCTGGCTCATATCCGTGGCATGGTACCATCTGTGGAACGCGCAGCGTCAGGGGTTGCTTGCGACGACAGGCCCCTATGCCCGCATTCGCCATCCCCAGTATGTGGGGTTCGTGCTGATCATGCTGGGCTTTCTCGTGCAATGGCCGACCCTCCTGACGCTCGCGATGTTCCCGGTGCTGGTCTGGATGTACGCACGGCTTGCCCGCGGCGAGGAGGGGGACAGTCGCGCCCGTTTTGGCGAAAGCTGGGACAGGTATGCCAGCCGGGTTCCGGCTTTCATACCAAACGTCAACACTCTGCAGAATGTTGAACGCTGATTGGAAGCGAAAGCCGATCTGATGTGCTATTTGCGTGCCTAAAACATCTTTGGAAGACTGCAAACATACGGTATCTGAAACCATGATGAAAAAACCCGCCCTTCTGCGGCACGTACTAATCATAGGAACGTCCGTGCTGACGGGATACCTGCTGCTTGCTTCGTGTGCCGAGTGGTCGGAGATGCACCGCTACAACCGAGCGCTGGGGGATCTTTCACTGCTGCTCATCGTTGCTGCAATGGCGATTGGGCCGCTCGCACGCTTGTCGTCTACGCCCTTTTTACGGAAGCTTATGCCGTACCGACGCGAGCTCGGTATTTATGCGGTTCTGGCGGCGACGGTGCATACCATCATAATACTGATCGGCTGGGTCGAGCTTGATTTTGCACGGCTGTTCGGTTTTGAGTATCACCCCCAACTGCAACGCTACGTGATGCTTCAGCACGGGTTTGCGCTGGCCAATGTGGTTGGGATCGCGGCACTGCTCTACGGCTTTGTGCTTGCCGGTACGTCGAATAATTTCAGCCAAAGGGTACTTGGCACGTCCGTGTGGAAATACATCCAGCAGGGCGCTTATGTTCTGTGGTGGCTGGCAGTGCTGCACACGGCCTATTTCTTGTTCTTTCATTTTCTTGATTTCCACCGCCAAATGCCTGAGCCAAACTGGGCGCGATGGCCGTTCGTTGCCCTTGTGGCGTCAGTTATCGCTCTGCAAGGGGCCGCCGTTGTAGTCACATGGCGTTCGCAAACTTCCCGGCGGATCTACGGCGCATCCTCGCAACGGGAGTAGTCGCGATTTCATCAGACGCCCAGGGTCGGGACTTCTGGCGGCCTGAAACCGATCGGGTGGGCATGCGCAGAGGCGTAACGACCTAAAAAGCAACCAAGGCAGATCGAAATGCAGAAACACGATAAAAACCACGATGGGAACGACGGCTACCGTGAAGGCTCGATCAGCCTTGGCGGAGCTGTTGCCATGGGCACGGGCGTGATGATCGGTGCGGGCATCTTTGCCCTGACCGGACAAATCGCCCAGCTGGCTGGACCACTATTTCCACTCGCGTTCATCGCTGGTGCCATCGTGACCAGCTTCAGCGCTTACAGCTACATCAAGATGTCGAACGCCTGGCCCTCGGCAGGGGGCATCGCGATGATCCTTCAGAAATGCTATGGATCGGGGGCGGTCGCGGCGGGAGCGGCGCTCTTGATGGCGCTCAGCATGGTGATCGCGGAAAGCCTCGTCGCACGGACATTCGCCACTTATGTCTTGCGGCCTTTGGATATCACGGGCGGGCCACTTGTGCCCGTTCTGGCGGTTGCCGTGATCGTGTTCGCATTCTTGGTCAACATCGCAGGAAACCGCTCCGTCGGGCTATTCTCTCTAGTCATGGCGGCGATCAAGATCGGGGGCATCGCGCTGTTCGGTATCGCAGCACTCTGGTCAAGCGGGTTTCAGTTCGCCGCCGCGTCAGAAACGGCCGAGACCTTTGGAGTGACAGGCTTCATCGCGTCCGTTGCGCTGGCGATCCTTGCCTTCAAGGGCTTTACCACGATCACCAACAGCGGCGGCGAAATCACCGATCCCCACCGCAATGTGGGCCGCACTATCATGCTGTCCATCGCGATCTGCGTGGTGGTCTACCTGCTTGTGGCCTTTGGCGTGGGCGCGAGCCTGACAATCGACGAAATCATCGCCGCGCGCGACTATTCGCTGGCCCAGGCGGCTGAGCCCGCACTCGGGCAGGTCGGCTTTTACTTGACGGTCGTGTTGGCGGCCGTGGCCACAGCATCCGGCGTGCTGGCCAGCGTTTTCGCAGTGTCGCGGATGCTGACCATGCTGACGGAGATGAAAATGATCCCGCACAGCCATTTTGGCATGTCCGGGGCTGTCCAGCGGCATATGCTGGTCTATACAGTCGTTATCGCCTCGACGCTGGCCGTGCTCTTTGATTTGGGACGGATCGCATCCCTTGGTGCCTTCTTTTACCTCGTCATGGACATGATCATACATTGGGGCGTGTTCCGCTATCGTCGAACCGAAGTTGGCGCCTCCAGTATCGTGCTTTTGTCTGCGCTCTCTCTCGATGCAATTGTATTGGCAGCTTTCACCGTAATGAAGCTTCAAAGTGATCCAATGATCGTTCTGTATGCGGCTGTCGGAACGATCGCTGTCTTCGCTTTCGAGCGCGTTTACTTGTCGCGATGGTTGGCACCTCAGGCCGCGCATTCCCACGGTGAATAGCCAGCCATCATCTAGCCCTGAAGGAATGCGATGCCTTGTGCACCGATTGCGATCAATCCGACCGACAGGGCAAACGCAAACAAGGCGAGCAGCATCAAGCCCGCTTTTATTGGCAAGCGACGAACGGTCGGTCCAAGAAATTCCGACTGCCCGAAAGCTGAAACATATAGCGGCAGCGCGCTGATCATTGTCGCATAAAGATAAACTCCGGAGATGTTCTCAAAAAACGCCGAACGCGCAAGGGTTGGGGCAACGACCGACAACGCGGTTGCACGACTGCCCCCGAATGACTCGAACCAGTCGGCAGACAAAACGTAGATCAGTGCGTGGAGGCTTGGAAAGAGAATGGCTCTGAGCAAGATATCCACCAGCACGAAAAACGCCGTATCTCGGCGGGCGACCTTTGGTTTCTGTATCACCGCGAAAAGAAAAAAACTGACATAGTTTATGGCAAAAACTACGGGCAGACCGTTGGTCGTAACTTGCCTCAGAAAGCGGGCCAGCGATGGCCCGCCGGCGGCAAGAGCCGCTGCAAAGCCCGGCGAAAGCAAGATATAAAGGCAGAGGACCGCCAGTAACGCTGCGAGGCTGAATGCCAAGACAATGCTCACAAACTGAACACCGGGCATGTCGACGGAGAAAAACCTCTGCATGTTAGAACGTTGGCACATATACGGCTTGAGATCGAGGATGTTGAACCTGCGTTTGGGAACCAAGCATTCGCTCCAGGTCTTCGGGACGAATGAAATTTAAGTTTCGAAATCTCCTGAACCGCGTTCCATGTCTCGACTGCAGGCCGAGCGACATAACAAATGGTAGGTTACTGCCGTACCTAGTTGCGGAAATGTTGATAGCATTGGAAAGTAGCTTTTCTGCATGTCTTACGCTGGCGGTAATTTTCAGAACGGAATATTCCTATCCGAGTGGGCGGACTCCTTTCAGGGTCTATTGCAATCTGCGCGGAGATCGCGGCCATCGTGCCACTTCCATGCGAATGCCCATCA
>JAAEZD010000018.1:0-37541 GCA_018223035.1 Paracoccaceae bacterium | reverse complement strand
CATCATGGCTGCCGACCCAGATGCAAAAGTTTCGTGCGATCTGACTGCACCTATCGTCGGCGTCGACAGCACTCTGGATGAAACTGCATTGGCGGTAGCGATCAGCGACGCGGGCTACAGGTCTGAGAAGCTGGCTGAAGTTCGGTAGCACAAGACGCGTCAGCATCGCTCCGCTGACCGGAGGGGGATATTGGCTCTTTATATGTTTCTGATATGCAACATTTTCTGACGGCAGCGGCCGAATCTCGCCTTTTTCACAAAAAAGCGACAAACCTTCCTGCGCAGGACGGATTGACTGGATTGCTTCGGTATCCGATATCTAGAGCATGAGCTTTCGAGTTTTCATATCATGCTGGTTCAAGACGTTTACGTGCATTGCGTTTGCGTTAGCCTTGGTATTTTCACCACCTTCTGCCGCTCACGCGGCGTCCGGCATGCATGACGGACATCAAGCCAAGTCTATTGTTGTCGTTGGTGCCGCCATGACTCATGACACCGGAAGCGATGCGCATCACGCGCATGAGAAGCTTAGGGTCGCAAGCGACATCGCAGCGTCCGACAAGGATGGCAAAGAGCAACAATCCCAAGAGTGTTGCAACGGCATCTGTATTTCTGTCGTCTTCATCGAAGACACCAAGATCAGAGCAGAGCCGGTTGGTACAAGTGAATATGTCATTCTGGACGGTCAAACGTATTCGGTAGAAACAGCAGGGTTTTTTCGGCCCCCTCGATTCCTGATCTGAACCGGCGCCCAAATCGGGTGTGAGCCTTGCGCAGATTCTGCGTGAGACAACGTTCACCAATCAGGTTACTTTCATGAAAATTCATCTACTTATGGGGGCTTCGGCCCTCGGGCTTGGCGCATGCGCCTATGAGCCCACCCCGTTGCCGTCCGTCGCGACCCAACAGGCCGTCGTCAACACGGTAGTTTCATCGCCGATCAGCTATCAGGACCCCTTGGCGGGCTACACCTATCGCGGCCCTACAGGTCCCCGCGACTGGCGTTCCGTCAATCAAGAACAGACGGAGGGCAACTGATGCGGGTATCGAAGTTTCCGCTGGTTTTCGGCTTTCCGCTAATCTTGGGTGCCTGTGCTACAGCTGTGCCGGGCATCTACACGGAACCAAAAGCTGGCTTCGCCAATATTTCCAGCCAGGTCACACCAGCCATTGGCAAACGGACAGCCTTCGCCGAAACCCAGGCCGAAAACGAGGCCTTGAAGAAGCAGGTGCACGCAATGGTGCACCGCAAGACCATTTCGGCGGACACCGCCGTTCAGGTCGCGCTTCTGAACAACAAGGGTTTGCAGGCGTCATATGCGAATGTCGGCCTATCCGCCGCTGAGGCCTGGCAGCAATCGACCCCGGAAAATCCGATCGTCGCGATCGGTATACTGGGCATCGGTGCGCCCGAACTAGGTGCCTACAGGGCGATCGAGGGACTGATACGGTCGAACGTGCTCGATGCCACCACTCGCAAGCAGCGTACGGCCATTGCAGACGCAAACTTCCGGCAGGCTCAACTGAGCGCCGTGAACGACACACTCGCACTGGCCAATCAGACGCGGAAGGCATGGGTCGATGCCGTAGCTGCCTTCGAGGCCGTGAGCTATCTGCGCCGCGCGAAAGCGACTTCTGACGCCGGATCGGAATTGGCTATGAGGCTGGGTGAGACCGGCGCGCTCAACACAGCCGGGCAGGCCCGTGAACAGGCATTCAATGCCGAACTCGCCGGACAACTTGCCCAGGCACGCTTGAATGCTACCCGGTCCAAAGAGCAGCTGACCAGGCTCATGGGGCTGTGGGGCACCGAAGTCGACTATTATGTGCCCGATGCCCTTCCTGCGCTGCCGCGTTCCGTCGGCCGTGTGACTGACATCGAAGCGAAAGCATTGCGAAATCGGGTTGATCTGCGCGTTGCCAAACTTGGCCTGGAAGCACAGGCCAAGGCGTTTGGTCTGACTGATCAGACTCGCATTCTCAGCGATCTCGAATTCATCGCCGGTTTCGAGGCTGAGCGGGAAATCGAGGACGGAGAAACGGAGACCGTGACCACCCCTCAGGTGGAGGTGGAGTTCGCAATCCCGATCTACGACACCGGGAAGGCACGGATGCGAAAGGCGGAATTGTCGTACCTGCAAGCAGCCAACGTGCTGGCAGAGAGAGCCGTCAACGTCCGGTCCGAAGCGCGTGGTGCTGAAGCCTCCTATCACGCCGCGTATAAGATTGCCCGCCACTATCGCGACGTTCTGGTGCCGCTACGCACGACCGTCGAAGAAGAGGGGCTGCTGTCTTATAACGGCATGATCACCAACACTTTCGAGCTGCTGACAGATGTGCGCGAAAAACTTGGCGCATCGCTGGAAGCGGCAAACGCAAAACGCGAATTCTACATGGCGCAGGCTGACCTGACTGCTGCGATCTATGGCGGCGGAGACGGCGGCGGTGCTGGTGGAGAAGACGCAACACTTGCCGCCGGTGGCGGCGCAGGACACTGAAAGGAACTGACATGTTGAACAGACGTCAATTACTCGGAGCCGGTGCGGCAGGTGCAACGCTGGTCTCTTCGAAAGCCTGGGGTCAAACCTTGAACATGGGATTGCCCGAAGCCGCGCAAATGGACAGTGCGGCAACGGCGATCACGGCGCGTCCCAATTCCGGGCCGGACTACACACCTGTGGTCACATTGAACGGGTGGACCCTGCCACACCGGATGAACAACGGCGTGAAGGAATTTCACCTCGTGGCCGAACCGGTAGAACGCGAGCTTGCCGACGGCATGATCGCGCATTTGTGGGGCTACAACGGCCAATCCACCGGCCCGACAATTGAAGCTGTCGAAGGCGACCGGGTGCGCATCTACGTCACCAATAAGCTGCCGGAAGGCACAACGGTACACTGGCACGGGCTGATTCTTCCGTCGGGCATGGATGGGGTCTCCGGGTTGAGCCATCCCAGCATCCCACCAGGCAAAACCTTCGTCTATGAATTCGACTTGGTGAAGTCCGGAACGTTCATGTACCACCCCCACGGCGATGAAATGACCCAGATGGCGATGGGGATGATGGGCATGTTCGTGGTCCACCCCAAGGATCCCACATTCATGCCGGTAGATCGTGATTTCCTGATCATGCTGAACGCTTTCGACATCGATCCGGGGACCTATGTACCCCGCATCATGACGATGACGGATTTCAACCTTTGGACCTGGAACAGCCGGATCTTCCCCGACATCGATCCGCTGGTCGTGAACAAGGGCGACCGGGTGCGAGTGCGGGTTGGGAATCTTACGATGACGAACCACCCGATCCATATGCACGGCTATGACTTCAAGGTCACCTGCACGGATGGCGGCTGGGTGCCGCCTGAAGCACAGTGGCCGGAGGTCAGCATCGACATTCCCGTAGGTGCGATGCGGGCCTACGAATTCACAGCTGATCATCTGGGAGATTGGGCGATCCATTGCCACAAATCGCACCATACGATGAACGCCATGGGCCATGACGTGCCGACGTTCATCGGGGTGAACAAGAAGCCGCTGACCCAGAAGATCCGTCAATTCCAGCCGGAATACATGCCGATGGGCATGTCCGGCATGGGGGACATGGCAAAAATGGAAATGCCGCTACCCGACAATACCATCCCGATGATGACGGGTTGGGGCCCGTACGGACCCATCGAGATGGGCGGCATGTTTTCGGTCGTGAAGGTGCGAGACGGCATCGACGCGGACGATTACTCCGATCCCGGCTGGTACGAAAATCCTCCGGGCGAGATGGCCTACGAATGGACCGGCGAATTACCCGAATTTGCCTCCAACAACAGCCCCAAGACCATTCTCACACCGAAACCAACCTCGAAGGGCTGAGCGGCCCTTCGTCATCTCCAACCAAACCAACCTACAGGACAATAAAATGAGAAATCTTCTTTTGACGACAAGCTTTGCGATCGCGTTATCAGCACCGGCCTTTGCTGCAGGTACACACGACGGTGGGCATGGGGAGAACAAGCCGGCCGCAATGATGGTCGGCATGCCGGGTGACGCCGCCAAGGTGGATCGTACAATCGACGTCACTTTGCTTGAAAACGATGAGGGCCAGATGCTGATCGAGAGTGAGCCGATGGATATCAAGGAGGGCGAAACCATCCGCTTCAACATCACCAACAAGGGTGAGCTGGAGCATGAATTCGTCCTCGACACGGTAGAGCGTAATGCCGAGCACAAGATCGAAATGGCCAAGATGGACATGGAACATGACGATCCGAACCGTATCCGTCTCGATGCGGGCGCCTCGGGCGAGGTTGTCTGGACTTTCGCAAATTCTGGCACATTCGAAGCAGCGTGCCTGATCCCGGGCCACTACGAATCGGGAATGCACCGTGAGGTCGCAGTCGGTGACCAGATGGCTCAGGCTGACGTGGAATACACAAGCGGCACCATCAAGAAAATCGACGCAAAGGCCGGCAAGGTCACAATTATCCACGGCCCTCTCGTCAACCTGGATATGCCGGCAATGACCATGGTGTTCCGCGCCGACGAGGCGATGGTGGCCAAGATGGCGGAAGGTCAGGACATCGAGTTCGTTGCCGACCGGGTCAAGGGTAAACTGACCGTCACGCAGATGAAGTAACTACTAACAATGGGGCCGGGGGTAAACACTCCGGCCCCATCGCCTTGATCGCTTAGCCCAAGCAAGCAAGAAGATCCCATAAAATCAAGCGCTACGGAGGTAGCCGAGCATGAAGAATTTCCTGAGAACCTGCACCATCGCCCTTGCGCTTGTCCTTCCGGCTTTTTCAGTGGGCGCTTCCAGTGGCAAGGGCCAGCAGCCTCACGCGCGAGCCTTCGAAGTGCCTGGCCATGATCCGATCGGGAAACCCGGTGATGGCTCCTCGATCGACAGGACGATTGAAATATCCATACGGGAGACGGAAAGCGGCTACATGCTTTTCGAGCCGGACGCGATCCAGATTGAAAGCGGCTCGGTTGTCCAGTTTTCAATCAGAAATACCGGCGCATTGGATCACGAGTTCTTTCTCGGTTCCTTTGACGAGGTCGCAAAACATCAGCAATGGATGCGCGAACATCCCGATATGCAGCATGACAGCGCCAACTCGGTTTCGATCCCAAGTGGACAAAATGCCGATTTGATCTGGGAGTTCTCCGATGTGACCAGCCTGGAGTTTGCATGCTTGATACCCGGCCACCGGGAGGCGGGCATGTGGGGCGTCATCATCGTCCACGATCACCTCGCGCCGAAATCCAAGGGTTAGACTTTTCCATGTCACTCTTGGACAGGTATCACCTGCTTGTACACGACGTAGCTGCCGCCTTTGGGTACGACTACAACGATGTCACGCCAGACTGGGTGCACCCGTTCATTCATCTCATACTGGTCTTGGCGCCTGCGCTGCTGATCACCGTTGGCTCATATCTTGCTATTCGCGGCATTCTGAAGCTTTGGAAGTACCGCAGCACGCCTGCGATCCACCCAGAGCCCATACGAGGGCTCGAAGGAAGTCTTTTCAGCACCGTCTTGCGCTATTCAAGAAGGCAGCAGGCGTTGATGATCGTGGTTAGCCTCATCGCGATGCCTATTCTCTATCTGACCCTGGAACTGCCAAAACAGATCGTGAACAACGCTCTGGATTCCGACCGTTTCCCGATCGTCGTTCTGGGACGAGACCTCGATCAGGTCGTTTTCCTCATACTTCTTTGCGGTCTCTATCTTCTGGCGATCATCCTGAATGGGTTAAACAAATATGGCCTAAACGTCTTCAAAGGGTATGTCGCGGAGCGTTTTCTGCGGCGCTTCCGCCTGCTGGTCTATCGGCAATGGCGCAGCGATCCAGACTCCGGAAACCAAAGCGAGATCGTCCCTATTCTCGCACAGGAAGTCGAGCCCATCGGTGGCTTCGCGGCAGATGTCCTTACGCTGCCAATCCTGCAAGGCGGTACGCTTCTGACGATCCTGTTTTTCATGTTCGTTCAGGACCCTGTCTTGGGTGCCGCCGCACTGACGGTACTGCCAATTCAGCTCGTGCTGCTGCCCAAGCTGCAACGGCGGGTCAACGCGCTTTCACGCACCAGGATCAAGGAGGTCCGACAGCTTGGCAGGCAGCTCAGCGATCAATTGCGCGAACGGCAGGTCAATCCGGCCGGGCTGCTGCCAGTAAGCGCAAGTTTTAGAGAGCTTGAGCACGTGCGCAGGAAGATTTTCCGTCTGAAGTTCTTCATCAAGGCCCTCAACAATTTTCTGACCGCGCTGACGCCATTCCTGTTCTACTCTCTGGGTGGATATTTCGTCATCGAAGGGCGGATCACACTCGGCGCGCTGGTGGCCGTCCTGGCAGCGCACAAGGACTTCTCGGCACCGCTGAAGGAACTTTTCCGCTACTATCAGACCTTGGAAGACACCCGAATCCGGTATCACGAAATCACGGCTTTTTTTGCCGGGTCAGGCCACTCGTCCGAAGTGGCCCAGGCAGATGACAGTACGCTGGAAAAGGTCAGCCAATTCGAGCAATCGCCGCTCAGAAAAACGACTTTGCCTTTCGAGGGGCATGGAGACCTCGCTTCACAATGAAGGAGTTTGATAGCATGAAATGGGCAGCAATATTTTTTGCTCTGATCGCCGTTGCTGCGGCAGGATGGTACATCCTGCAGCCGACCCACTCCCAGACGAGTACTCAGACGGACGAAAGAATGGCACTTCCCGCAGGTGCGCTTGCAACTGTCAGGCTGCCCCCAAGTTTCACCGAGCAAGAGCAAATCGGCAAGCGTGCCTATGGTGCGGCCTGCGCGACCTGCCACGGCGTCAATGGGCAGGGTCAGGACGGCGTTGCTCCACCGCTGGTGCACAAGATTTATGAGCCGGGCCACCACGGTGACATGGCGTTTGTCCTCGCAGCACAGAATGGTGTTCGGGCGCACCATTGGAAGTTTGGTAACATGCCAGCGGTTGAAGGCGTGACGCGATCAGATATTCTCGATATCGTGGCTTACATTCGTGTATTGCAGCGTGCCAACGGGATAAACTGAGCCGTTTCGACGGACAAAAGGGTGGGATTTGGTTCCCGATCAACTACCAATGGGTTCGCCGCAACATGGCCACGACTAGTGGGGATAATTCTCTGTATGAGTAAGTGTCTCGCTGCATCGATCCTGATCCTTGCTGCATTTTTCAGTTCTTTCCCTGCAACTCATGCCGAGGAAACCGCCCTCTTCAGATTGACCGACCGTGCAGCACCGGTCGGCATCAGTGCCCGTGAACCATCACTTGCAACCTTGCCGGATGGCCGGATCATATTGAGCTGGACAGAAGAAAACGGAGCCGAAGCGGAAGTTCGCATGGCCATACTCGATGGCAGTGAGTGGTCGGACGCTCGCACAATTCATAAATCGTCAAAGATTTACATCAACTGGGCCGATTTCCCATCGGTAGCGGTACTGGCCGATGGTGGACTGGCGGCACAATGGCTGAAACTGAATGGGGAAGGTGACTACCAGTATGACGTCAATATCGCTTTTTCCATGGATGAGGGCAGAAGCTGGACGGAACCGCTTATTCCGCACGATGACAGATCTCAACGCGAGCACGGTTTTGTTTCGTTAATTCCCGATCAGTTTGGCGGGTTGACGGCGCTGTGGCTGGATGGCCGGGAGTATGACAATCAGACAGAAGGCGAAAGCTTCGAGAATGCGATGCAGCTGCGCGCGCGACAGGTCGACTCTGACGGAGCGATGAAGCCAGAAAGCCTGTTGGACGCGCGCGCTTGTACTTGTTGTCAGACGTCCGCAGCGCGGACCGCCTCGGGCGATTTCGTGGCGGTCTATCGTGATCGAACCGCCGAGGAAATCCGCGATATTTCGATTGTCCGATCTATCGGAGGGGAATGGACGCAACCCCTCACTGTTCACAACGACGGATGGGAAATTGCCGGCTGCCCCGTAAATGGCCCAGCCATTGATGCGATCGGCGACAAGGCAACCGTCATCTGGTTTACTGCAGCATCAGACGAACCGAGGGTTCGTATTGCCTTTTCGGACGATGGAGGAATGCAGTTCGACGAACCGCTCCGCCTCGACCTCGGCGCGGCCTCGGGTCGGGTCGATGTTCTGCAAATGCTGGATGGAAGCGTTTTGGCACTCTGGATGGAATATGTGAGTGGCGGTGAGGCGATCGTTCTGTGCCATGTATCCCGTGGTACCGGATGCGCCGCGCCCCAGGCTCTCTACGTCAATCGGGGTGCTGGATCGGTCGGCTTTCCGCGAATGACACGCGGAGAAGCCGGTGCATTTGTGGCCTGGACCCAACCGACAGGAGCTTCAGACAGAAGCACCACAGTCCGCGTGGTCGAAGTTGCGCTGGCGCCATGAATTGCAGCGACCATTTGAATGTGCCCGTTCTTCCTTAATTCCGCTACACCTGCTCTGCGGCCCGGTCGAGAGGCCAATGATCCGCGGCGACAGTTTTCTTCAGGCTCCAGCCCTTGATGATACCGTAGACCGCCGGAATCACGATCAGGGTCAGTAAGGTGGACGACACCATCCCGCCGATCATCGGGACGGCGATGCGCTGCATGATTTCAGAGCCTGTGCCGTGCGCCCAAAGGATCGGCATCAGGCCCGCCATGATCGCTACAACCGTCATCATCTTGGGGCGCACTCGATCTACTGCACCCACCATGATCGCGGCGTAAAGTTCGTCGCGGGTCAGGTCCCGACCGTCCGCGCGGTCACGCGCTTCATTCAACGCCTGATCGAGATAGATCAACATGATCACCCCGGTTTCAGCCGCCACCCCGGCCAGCGCGATAAACCCGACGGCCACCGCAACTGACATATTGAAGCCCATGAACCACATGAGCCAGATGCCACCTACCAAAGCGAAGGGCAGCGACAGCATCACGATCAAGGTTTCCGTCAGGCGGCGGAAGTTTAGGTAAAGCAGCAGGAAGATCAGCGCCAGTGTCAGCGGCACAACGGTGGCCAGCCGCTGTTTCGCACGTTCAAGATATTCGAACTGGCCGCTCCAGCCCAGGGAATAGCCAGGTGGCAGGGTGACGGAGGTCGCGACTGCCGCTTGAGCTTCCGCCACGTAGCCGCCTAGATCGCGTCCGATGATATCGACGAAGATATAGACGGCAAGCTGTCCGTTTTCGGTCCGGATCGAAGTGGCGCCACGGGTGCGTTCGATGGTGGCCACATCTCCCAGCGGAATGGTGCCTCCGTCCGGCAGTGCAACCTGAACCTCACGCCCGATGGCCTCCGGATCTGACCTCAGGGTCGCCGGATAACGCACAGCGACGTCGTAGCGCTCGCGGCCCTCGACGGTCTGCGTGATCGCCTTGGCTCCCAGGGCCATGCCGATCACCTCTTGCACATCCTGCACCGACAGGCCGTAGCGGCCAAGCGCCGTACGGTCCGGGGTGATGTCGAGGTAATAGCCGCCGATCACCCGTTCGGCATAGGCGCTGGTCGTTCCGGGCACCGTGCGTACCACGGCTTCGACCTCGCGGGCGACCTTTTCCATCTCGGTCAGACTCGTGCCATAAACCTTGATGCCCACCGGCGTGCGGATACCGGTGGATAGCATGTCGATCCGGGCGCGGATCGGCATGGTCCAGGCGTTCGATACGCCGGGAAATTGCAGCGCGGCGTCCATTTCCTGCCGCAGGCTTTCGGTGGTGACACCGGGGCGCCACTCTGCCTCGGGTCGTAGCTGGATGATGGTTTCGAACATTTCAGTTGGCGCGGGTCTGTGGCAGTCAATGCACGTCCCGCCTTGCCGAACACCGACAGCACCTCGGGGAAGGTCTTGATGATGCGGTCCTGTGTTTGCATCAACTCTGCCGCCTTCGTCACAGACAAGCCGGGCAAAGTCGTCGGCATATACATCAAGGTGCCCTCGTTCAGGACAGGCATGAACTCCGACCCCAGCTGCCGCGCGGGCCAGATCGTAACGATCAAGGCGAACAGCGCCACGATGATGGTGAGGCTTTTGGCCTTCAGCACCGCGCGGATGATCGGGCGGTAGACGGCGATCAGCGCGCGATTCACCGGATTCCTGTGTTCAGGGATGATCCGGCCGCGCACGAAGACCACCATCAGCGCAGGCACCAGCGTCACCGACAGGAAAGCAGCCGCCGTCATCGAAAATGTCTTGGTATAGGCCAGGGGGCCGAACATGCGTCCCTCCTGTCCTTCCAATGCAAAGATCGGCAGGAAAGACACGGTAATGATCAGCAGACTAAAGAACAGCGCCGGGCCGACCTCGCTTGCGGCTTCGATCAGCACCTCGATGCGGGGCTTGTCGGGGGCGGCACGTTCCAGATGCTTGTGCGCGTTCTCGATCATCACGATGGCGGCGTCGATCATCGCGCCGATGGCAATCGCAATGCCGCCAAGGCTCATGATGTTGGCACCGATCCCGAGAAATTTCATTGCGGTGAACGCCATCAGCAGACCCACCGGCAGCATGATAATAGCCACAAGGGCAGAGCGGACGTGCAGCAGAAAAATGATCGTGACTCCGGCCACGACGAGACTTTCTTCGAGAAGCGTGGTTTTCAGCGTCTTGATCGCCGACAGGATCAGGTTGGACCTGTCATAGACCGGTACGATGTCGACCCCGTCAGGCAGGCTTTGAGCCACCACGCCCAGTTCTGATTTGGCGTTTTCGATCACATCCAGTGCATTGGCACCCACCCGTTGCAGCACGATGCCACTGGCGACCTCGCCCTCACCGTTCAACTCGGCGATGCCGCGGCGTTCATTGGGGACGATTTCGACCCGCGCGACATCTTTCAGGTTGATCGGCACCCCGCCGATACTGCGCAGGGTGATGTTGCCGATATCCTCGGTTCCCGCCAGATAGCCCCGCCCGCGCACCATGAATTCAAACTCGGACAGTTCGACCGTGCGCCCGCCGGTGTCCATGTTGCTTTCAGAGATCGCCTTGCCGATATCGGACAGAGTGATCCCCTGCGCCCGCATCCGCACCGGATCCAGAGTGACCGAGTATTGCTTGACGAAGCCGCCGACGCTGGCCACTTCGGACACGCCCTCGGCGCGGCTTGCACCATATCGGACGACCCAATCCTGCAACGACCGCAATTCCGCCAGCGACAGATTTTCCCCGGTGATCGCGTATTGGTAAACCCAGCCAACCCCGGTCGCATCAGGCCCAAGCGTGGGCGTCACGCCGTCGGGCAGCCGAGCGGCGGCGGCGTTGAGGTATTCCAGAACGCGGGACCGTGCCCAATAGGGGTCCACACCGTCCTCGAAGATAATGTAGACAAAGGAAATGCCGAAGAACGAAAACCCGCGCACGACGCGGGATCGCGGCACCGTAAGCATCGCCGAAGTCAGCGGATAGGTGACCTGATCCTCGACGACCTGCGGAGCCTGGCCCGGATAATCGGTCAGCACGATCACCTGCACGTCTGACAAATCGGGAATAGCGTCGATCGGCAAGTTGCGCAGTGACCAGACCCCTGCGGCGATGATCAGGGCCGTGGCGAAGAACACGAGAACAAGGTTGCGGGCGGACCATTCAATGACACGCGAGATCATTCGCCTGCCTCCGGGGCAGTCAGCGCAGCCAGGGCTGCGTTCAGGTTGCTTTCCGCGTCGATCAAAAAGGTAGAGGTGGTGACAATGCGGTCGCCCTCCACAATGCCTTCAAGGATTTCCACCATCCCAGCTGCCTGCCGCCCCAGCACCACATCCTGCGGAGCGAATTTCCCCTCCCCCAGATCTCTGATCACCACCTGACGGTCGCCGGTGTCGATCACCGCCGTTTCCGGCACCTGCACCACGGGCGCACCGTCGCCCGTCGCCAAAGCCACATCAGCGAACATGTTGACAAGCAAGCGACCCTCAGGGTTGGACAGGTCGACGCGGACGCGTGCCGTCCGGGTCTGCATATCGACCTCAGGGTAGATCTTGTCGATAACGCCGCTGAAGGTCTCGCCCGGCAGGCCTGGAAAGGTGATCGTCGCAGCGTTTCCATCCGAAAGACCCGCGAGCGCAGATTCCGGCACGTCCGCGATGACCCAGACAACCGATGTATCGGCAATACGAAACAGCGTTTCTCCAGCCTCGGACATCATGCCTTCGACGGCCATTCGTTCCAGAACCACGCCCGACCGCGGTGCCATCAGGCTGATTTGCACCGGCGTACGCCTTTCCGCCGCGATCTTGTCGATCACTGACACGGGAACACCCAGGTTTGCCAGCCTTTGACGGCTGCCTTCCACGCGCCCTTCACCACTTCGCAGGTCCGAAACATACTGTGCGGCCGCCGAGACGATATCCGGAGAATAGAGCATCGCCAGCGGTTCGCCTGCTTCAACGATTGATCCGGTCGTTACATCCTCAACTTCTTCGATGAACGCATCCGCACGCAATGAAATGACGCTGACTCGACGGTCGTCCAGCGCGACGATCCCCGGCGCACGCACCGTTGTTGCCATGGGATCAAACACCGCAATTGACGTACGCACGCCCGTGCGTTGCAGCTTGCCGGGAGATACGGTCACTGATCCGGCATCGCTTGCCTCGTCGGCATAGACGGGCAGGTAGTCCATCCCCATGGAATCCAGCTTTGGCACCGGCGACGTATCAGGCAGGCCCATCGGGTGGCGGTAGTAGAGTAGGGTTCGTTCGACACTCTCTGCCTCTAGGGGCGTGATCGCCTCTGGATCAAACGATACGTCTTCGCTCGCCAGGACCGGTAAAAAGGACTTTCCATCGGCAGTCTCGGTCGGCGTAGCGGACCATTCGGCGAGACCGTCAGGGTGTCGGTAGTAGATGACCGGGCCTGTCGGCGTTCGGGTTGCGGCTGGCATTGCTTCAGCTTGCCGTCCCATCAGCGCGGTGAATTTCGTCTGCGCCACATTTGCCAGCATAGCAGGCGTCCAACCCTTGACGCCTGCCGCGAGGCCCGCCCATCCAGCCGCGCCGCCAACCACGCCGATAAGCACTAATTTGCCAAAGACGCTCATGGCAGCACCTCGAGCACGATTTGCGCCTGAACAGTTTCAGGTTCACCCTGCACCTTGGCCGCAACGGAAAACCGCCAGTTTCCGTCCATCGTCAGATCGGCGGAAAAACGATATAGACCCGGCTCTTTGCCAGGCAGCGCCACGACTGTCGAAGTCATCGTCTCCATGCCGTCCGGCTCCATATCCAGCCTTGTAGCAAAGATGACGGCGCCTTCGACGGGCGCATTGGTCCGGGTATCAATCAGACGAAGCTCCAGAACCGCGCCGTCTCCGAAGGGATAGGTCGTTTCGATGAGAACGAGGTTGTAATCAGATGCAGCCGCCTGTGCCATCGGCACGGAGAGCTGGGTCGCGACCACGAGGGTCGCAAGAAAGGTGGGGATATAGCGGAGCATGATACGCCTATTTTGACGGGCAACAGGAACGCCAGCCATCGTATCGACCCTGAGTCTATACGTTACATCGGCGCGTGGATTTTGGTGCGAAAGGCACCTGACCCGTCATGCCTTGGGCGGTCTTTGAAGCCCAATGTCCGCATGTTGTCGGTGGGCTGCCGCCTCGGCCCGTGAGAACTCTGCGCTTCCGGGGCCCCGCAAGCTCGCTAGAGTTGCTCGTTCCAGCCCCAGCACAATCGGGGCTACCCGACATTGCATCGTCGAAATGCAAGCAGCATCGCATTCCGGCATGTCCGGGCAGTCATCTGGACAGCAATCGCTTTGCATGACCATCGAAGACCCTGAATCCACGCTTGAAATGGACGCATGGCCGATTTGCGCCAGAACAACGCCAATCAAAAGAGTAAGCAGAAAAAGGCGCGTTTTGAGTATCATCGGTCAGCTATGTTGGATTTCTGACAGACCAGCAATACACGTTTTGCTGAAATGGATAATTGACCGACTTCACGTTCAAATCGCGGACCCGCTAAAGCTTCAATCGCCTCAGCCTGAGAGCGTTTGCGATGACCGAGACTGAAGAAAGGCTCATCGCGGCTGCGGCGATCATTGGTGACATTAATAGGCCGAAGACCGGGTAGAGGACCCCTGCCGCGATTGGAACACCGAGCGTGTTATAGGCAAACGCCCAGAACAGGTTCTGGCGAATGTTGCGGATCGTCGCCACCGCCAGTGTCCGCGCCTTGACGATGCCGTTCAGATCCCCGCGCAACAGCGTGATGCCCGCACTTTCAACCGCCACGTCCGCGCCCGTACCCATGGCAAGGCCGACGTCCGCTGCGGCCAGGGCTGGCGCGTCGTTGACACCATCACCCGCCATCGCGACCTTTCTGCCTTCGGCGTGCAGCTCGTCCACCAGCGCCTTCTTATCTTCCGGCAGAACGCCGGCCCGAACCTCGTCGATTCCAAGCCGCTGCGCCACGGCCCTGGCGGTGCGTTCGTTGTCACCTGTCGCCATGATGATCCGCAGACCTGCCTCGTGCAGCACCTTGATGGCTTCGGCAGTCGACTCCTTGATCGGGTCGGCCACTGCGACGATGCCGGACAGCTTACCTTCAATGGCTACGAACATGGCAGTCTTACCCTCGGCCCGTAGAACATCTGCCGCTTCCTCCGCCGCAGATGTGTCGAGAGACATGTCGCGCATCATTGCGGTATTTCCAAGTGCGACAGCCCGCCCCAAGACAGTTCCGCGCACGCCTTTTCCGGTCACCGCCTCGAAGTTTTCGGCATTGCCGACCTTAATACCCTTCTCCTTCGCACCCTCCACGATGGCCTCCGCCAACGGGTGCTCCGAGCCTTTTTCCAGGGCGGCAGCTAGGGTTAGAATGGTTTCCTCGCTTTCGTCGCCCAGAGCGGCCACATCGGTCAGCTTCGGCTTCCCCTCGGTCAGGGTACCCGTCTTGTCCACGATCAGCGTATCGACCTTGGCCATGCGTTCCAGAGCTTCGGCGTCCTTGATCAGCACACCCGCCTGTGCACCGCGCCCCGCGGCCGTCGTGATCGAAATCGGGGTCGCCAGACCCAGAGCACAGGGGCAGGCGATGATCAGCACCGACACCGCCGAGGCAATGGCAAAGACCAGAGCAGGTTCGGGTCCGAAGCTCAGCCACGCGACGAATGCGAGCAGCGCGATCAGGACAACGGTCGGCACGAAGTAGGATGAGACCTTGTCGGCAAGACCCTGAATCGGCGCGCGGGACCTACGCGCGTTCGAAACCATCTCGACGATCTGGCTCAGCATCGTGTCGGCACCCACGCGCGCGGCCTCGATGACAAGGGATCCGTTCTTGTTGATCGTGCCGCCGGTGACGGTATCGCCGGGACCTTTTTCGACCGGCAGGGGTTCGCCGGTGATCATGCTCTCGTCGATGGACGACGTACCGTCCATGACCGTGGCGTCGACGGGGATCGCGTCGCCTGGGCGGACCCGCAGACGATCCCCCTCAACGATGTTTTCCAGCGGCGCGTCATACTCTGTGCCGTCGGGCAGGATACGTCGCGCGGTTTTCGGGGCCAGGTCGAGTAGTGCCCGAATGGCATCGCCGGTCCGTTCCCGCGCCCTCAGCTCCAGAACCTGCCCGACAAAAATCAGGGTGATGATGACAACGGCGGCCTCAAAGTAGGTGCCGACGCCCGCGCCCATCCGGTAGACCTCCGGAAACACGCCCGGAAGGAACGTAGCCACCAGCGAATAGATGTAGGCCGCACCGACACCGATGGCGATCAGTGTCCACATGTTGGGCGAGCGGTTCATGATCGACGCCCATCCCCGCTCGAAGAAGGGTTTCGCCGCCCATAGGACGATTGGTGTCGCCAACGCGAACTCGACATAGGTCGCCAGTTGATGCCCGATCCAGTCTCGGACGGGCAGACCGACCAACTCCCCCATGGTTAGGATGACCAGGGGAACGGCCGCGGCGGCACTGATCCACATGCGGCGGGTGAAGTCGGTCAGTTCCTGACTGGGTTCATCCGACGGTAACATCGGTTCCAGCGCCATGCCACAGATCGGGCAAGATCCGGGTTCATCACGTACGATATCAGGGTGCATCGGGCATGTATACTGCGCGCCTGCTTGTGACGTCATGCGACGATCCGATGCCTTGCCAGGGGCGTAGTAAACTGGATCAGCCTTGAACTTGGTATGGCACTTGTCGGAGCAGAAATAGAAAATTTCACCGTCATAATCTGCACGGCGTGCGTCCGGAGAAATTGTGACGGACATGCCGCACACCGGATCCACGGCATGATCCGACGACCGCTCTGACGCATCCTTGCCTACTATCTGATCCATTTCCCAGCCTTTCAAAAACTACACTGGGACCGCAAATAGTGCTTCCCGTAGATGGAAGGTCAAGTCCAATCGCCTCGCTGTCGCGCCCGAACAGTTCAGAGGAGGTACAGTGCTGATTGTGATGGCCTTAATCACAGAACATCCCAAGAAACTTCTTGAACCTCTAGCAACTGAAGCTCCTATCTTTGGCTCAACGCTTATTCTCAGAGGTTTCCCATGTCCCACGACGGTCCAGACACGCATCCGCACGGTCATCAGGATGATCGCAAAGACACAAAGGCTTGCTGTGGCCAGACGGCCGAAGACACCGCGCAGGTGGCAGCACCTCCACCATCCTCCGGACGCAGTTTTCGCGTTAACGGGCTGGATTGTGCGGAAGAGGTCGCGATCCTGAACAAGGTCGTCGGGCCGGAAGTCGGCGGCAGCGAGCATCTGGCCTTCGATGTGATCAACGGGCGCATGACCATCCTCAAAAGCGCCAAACCGCTCAGCGACGATAAGATCATCAAGATCGTCGGCTCGACCGGTATGAGCGCGAAGATGTGGGATGCCGAAAGCGCCGAAGCGGATCAGGCGGCGCATTTCGCACGTCAACGCCTCTTCACCGGACTCAGCGGCGGCTTCTGGGCCGCGGGGTTCCTTTACCACATCGTCGAGACGGGGGCGGGCGGCGCGCTGCGGCTCTTCTCCGGTCATGGCGAGACGTCTATGCCTCTGGTCGAGATGGGGCTGTTCATGCTGGCGGTGGTGTTCGGAGCCTGGCTGGTCGCCCCCAAAGCATGGTCCGCCGCGCGTAGATTGTCGCCTGACATGAACCTCCTGATGATCGTTGCCGTAGCCGGTGCGATCGGGCTGGGCGAGTTTTTCGAGGCGGCGACGGTCGCATTCTTCTTTGCTCTGTCCCTCGCTCTCGAATCCTGGAGCGTGGGGCGTGCGCGCAACGCGGTCTCGGCCCTGTTGGACCTGGCACCACCCACGGCGCGCGTCATTCGCGCCGACGGATCGGAGACCGATGTTCCTGCGGCTCAGGTTGCGATCGGTGACCGCTTCGTAGTGCGCGGCGGAGACCGCATCCCGCTCGACGGAGAGGTGACCGAGGGTCGCGGCGATGTCGATCAGGCTCCGATTACAGGGGAAAGCGCACTGGTCGCCAAGGAAACTGGCGACGAAGTCTATGCAGGGACGATCAACGGTGATGGCACGCTGACGGTCAGGGCCACCAAGGCCGCAGGCGATACCGTGCTATCGAAAATCATCCGCATGGTAGGCGATGCGCATTCGCGCCGGGCCGAGGTGGAGCAATGGGTCACGAAATTCGCCCGCATCTACACGCCCATCGTGATGGCGCTGGCGATTCTAATCGCCGTCGTTCCGCCGCTGCTGTTCGCGGGGGCATGGAATTACTGGTTCTACAATGCGCTGGTTCTTCTGGTAATCGCTTGCCCCTGTGCGCTCGTGATTTCTACGCCGGTCTCCATCGTCGCTTCGCTCGCGGCCTCGGCACGCAATGGCGTGCTGATCAAGGGCGGTGCCTATGTGGAGGCTCCGTCACGCCTGACAGCTCTGGCAATGGACAAGACCGGGACGATCACCATGGGAGAACCGGAGGTCGCGGGCCTGCATCCTTTAGGCGGCACGGTCGAACGCGACCTTCTGAGCGCCGCTGTCGCGTTGGAAGCCCGCTCTTCGCATCCTCTGGCGCGGGCCATCCTGGCGCGCGGCGAACGCGACGGGTTGAAGCAGTCGGCGGCTACCGACACCAAAACGGTGCCGGGCCGCGGTGTCGAGGGAACCTGGGAGGGTCAGCCCGTCTGGCTCGGCTCGGATCGATTTGCGACCGAGAAGGGGCTTGGCGAAGCGATCCCCCGCGACCTGCTGGAACGGATCGAAGGGGCTGGCAGCACACTCGTTGCCGTAGGCTCCGCGGACCGCCTGCTGGGCCTGATCGAACTGCGCGACCGCATCCGCCCGGATGCGAAGGTGGTCGTGGCACGCCTGCATGCCCAGGGCGTAAAAAAGATCATCATGCTGACCGGCGACAATGAACGCACGGCGCGCGCCGTGGCGGCGGAAGTCGGCATTGACGAGGTGCGCGCGGAACTGCTGCCCGAAGACAAAGTGACGGCAATCGAGGAACTCGTTGCCAACTATGATGTCGTGGCAATGATTGGCGACGGTGTGAACGATGCACCTGCCATGGCGCGGGCGCATTTCGCCATCGCCATGGGTGCGGTCGGATCGGATGCCGCCATTGAGACCGCCGATATCGCGCTGATGACGGACGACATCGCCAAGGTGCCATGGCTGATCGGGCATTCGCGCCGCACCATGAACGTCATCCATCAGAACATCGCAATTGCGCTTGCGACGAAGGCGCTGTTCGTCGGGCTGACAGCGTTCGGCATGGCAACAATGTGGGGTGCCATCGCTGCGGATGTCGGCGTTTCGCTACTGGTAGTCGCCAACGCGCTCAGGCTGCTCCGGGCCAAGAAGGACCGGCCGGACGGGTCCGGGGGAGAGCAAGTGGGAGAGAAGATGGCGCAGGGAGCCCTAGCCCACGGCCATTGATTGATCAGGCATACCGATACCGATATGAGTGGACAGGTAAAAAGATCGAGCGGACGACATGATGAAAACGACACGACGAACGGCACTCTTGGGCGGACTTGCACTTGGCCTTGCAGGGTGCGCCAGCAAATTCCGAACCTACGAGGGGCCCGAGGTCACCCGGTTGCAGATGTTCAAAGGTGACCGGAACCTGTTCCTGTTCGACAATACCTCGGTCCTGAAAGCCTACAGGATAGACCTCGGTTTCGCGCCCGAGGGGCCCAAGCGGTTCGAGGGTGACGGGAAAACGCCCGAAGGGGCTTATACCGTCGACCGACGCAATCCCGACAGTCTGTTCCATCTCTCCATCGGAATCTCTTATCCGAACGAGGCCGATATCGCCTTCGCCGCTGCACAGGGACGTGAGCCAGGCGGCGACATTTTCATCCATGGCGGGCCACGACCCGGGATCGACGCGATCAAGCCAGACTGGACGGCGGGTTGCATCGCGGTGTCGGACCGCGAAATTGAGGATATCTACGCGATGGTGCGGGACGGGACGCCAATCGACATATTCGCCTAGCGCCTATCCGGCCTTGGACGGCGGTTCATAGAACCCGTGCAAGAACGATCGAGGCGAACAACGCCAGGAGTCCGAATGCGATCGCGGAACTTGCCGCGTACTGGGCGATGTCCAGCCTGTTGCCGCCACGCTTCTTGGCGAGATATCCGCCCCATGCGGCGCCGGCCAATGCTCCGAAGATCACGATCACGGTGCCTTTTCCTTTCCAATAGTCAACCCAATGGCACCCGCGATGCACGCTGCCAAAACGAGCAGGAACATCATCTGCCCGTATTTCGCGAATGACGTGGCCGGGAGCGCAGCTGGCAAGCGGGCGTCCAAGAAGCCGGTCTCATCCAGCCCAAGGCGGGCGACGATGCGGCCGTACCCATCGATAACTGCTGAAATGCCCGTGTTGGCCGCGCGAACCATCGGCAGCCCCTCTTCGACCGCGCGCATCCTGGCAGAGGCCAGATGTTGCCGGGGACCGAGAGACGCACCGAACCAAGCGTCATTGGTGGCGTTGAATATCCAGTCCGGACGCGAAGCGGCGTCTACGACACGTCCCGGAAAAATCGCCTCGTAGCAGATCGAAAGGCCGACCGGAGATAAACCGGGTAGCTCAACGGTCTGAGGGCCGGGACCGGGAGTGAAGTCCCCAAGCCCAATTGTCAGTCGCTGGAGCGGAAGAAAACCCCGCAGGGGAACGTATTCCCCGAACGGCACGAGATGATGCTTGGCGTATCTCGTGACGATCCGTCCGGTCTGATCGACCGCGAGGATCGAATTTCTATAGCGTGTGCCAGTGCCGGCCGACTCGCGCGTCTGCGCACCGGTCAGAAGAACACGGCCCTCAGGCAGACGTTCGGCAATTTGATCCAACATTTCAGGATTCTCATCAAGATAACCGGGAAATGCACTTTCAGGCCAGAGAAGGACGTCGAAGCTGCCAGACTGCGCGGACAGGTCCAGATAGCGGGATATGTTCCGGTCGCGGAACGCGGGGTCCCATTTCTCCGTCTGAAGAATGTTTCCCTGAACGGTCCTGACGGTTGTGTCTGTTGGCGGTGTGGTGGCCATAAGGCGAACCGTACCGAGGGTTCCGGCACCCCCCACCACCGACATGAAAACAAATGCGGCGAACGCATTTTGCCGACGATTCCGCATGAGGAGCGTTACGGGCAGGACCGACAGCAGAACTGTGAGGAGGCCAAGTCCGTAGCTGCCAACCCATGCGGCCATTTGGCGTGGAATATCGTAGTCGGCCCACGTGTAGGCAATAAGGTTCCAGGGGAAGCCTGTCAGCATGGTGCCGCGCAGCCATTCCGAAACCGACCAGCAGACCGCGAAGATCAATGCGCCGGAGACACCTTTCGTCCTGCTCCATGCGAACGCTGCCATTGCCGCCGCTGGGAACAGCGCAAGGCCGGCGGCCAGTCCAGCCACCGCAGGAACGGCCATCCAGGCGAGCCGCTCCGGGTCGACGAAAAAGCTCTCCGCGATCCAGGACAATCCGAACAGGAAGTAGCCAACGCCGAACGCCCATCCGGCAAGTCCGGCCCGCATGCGGCTCTCTCCGACCGTGAGGAGATACAGCGCGCCAAACGCGACGGGCAAAAGCACCGGCATCGAGAATGGTGGCAGAGCGAGAACCGCCAAAGCGCCGAGGCCGAATGCACAGAATGTGAGGATGATACCTGACATTCCGGAAATGCGGAGAACAGTGATGCCGATTGAAATCACCGAGATCTATCTTGAGGTTTCGGACGCAGCGACCTTTTCGCGCCCCGAGAAGATCAGCAAAATCCCGACGCCGCAGACCACGAAGACATCCGCAAGGTTGAACGCTGGCCAATGCGCCGTTCCGAGATAGAAATCCAGAAAATCGGTCACCCCTCCAAAGCGAAGACGGTCCACGATATTCCCAAGAGCGCCGCCGATCACCATGCCGTAGGCAACCGCCTCGGCTGCCTGCGTTGCCCGGATCAGTGAAACGACGAGGAACAGAACGACGGCGGTGGCGACCAATGCAAGGACCCACCACGGCACATTTTGAAAGAACCCAAAGGTCACGCCGTAGTTGCGGTGGAAGATCAGGTTAAAGCCGGGGAATACAGCGACGCCGGTGGCGAGCGCTTCTGCGTTCGCAAGCACGAACGCCTTCGATGCCTGATCGGCGGCGAGCGCCGCGACAGCTGTACAAATGCCGATGGAACGAGTTGCCATGGATCACCCCAACCAGACATCGAGGAACAGCATGACGACGAGCCCGATCGCGAGCCCGGTCGTCGCCTGCTTCTGGTGGCCGCTGCGATGGGTTTCCGGGATGATCTCGTGACTGATGACGTAAAGCATCGCACCCGCCGCAAAAGCCAGACCCCAGGGCAGGAGAGGCTGCGCCACGACGATCACCGCGGCACCGAGAAAACCTGTGACGGGTTCGACCAGACCGGTCAGTGCCGCAATGCCAAAGGCGCGGCCCGCCGAGTATCGCTCGCCCAGTAGGGCGACTGCAACAGCCAGCCCTTCAGGCGCATTCTGCAATCCGATCCCGAGAGCGACGGGAAATCCGCCTGTAAAACCATCAGCTCCGAACGCAACGCCGACGGCCAAACCCTCCGGCGCATTGTGGATCGTGATGGCGATGATGAAGAGCCAGACACGGCGCAGCGAGACCGCCTCCGGGCCTTCGCGCCCGCTGCTGAAATGCTCATGCGGGATCATTTCGTTCATCATGGCGACCGCGCCCATGCCCATCAGGATCGCAGCACAGACGATCAGCGCCGGTATCGCGCCATCCCCGTATCGGCCCTCCGCTGCGTCGAGTGCCGGTATAATGAGAGAAAAGAAAGACGCGGCAAGCATGACCCCGGCGGCAAAGCCGAGCGAAATATCGCGCCATTTGCGTGAAGGGGTCTTGCCGAGAAGCACGGGCGTCGCCCCGACGGCGGTCATGAGACCGGCGGCCAGGCTGCCTAGAAAGCCCAGTGCGACTGGTGAGAGTGTTGTGATTTGCTCCACTTTAACTCGCCGGATAGGACGAAAAGATCTCAGTGGAGCCGTCGGATTTCACCAGAAAGACATCGTAGGCTTCGGCAGCGTCGCCGAAATCCATGCCGGGCGAGCCGATGGGCATGCCGGGCACGGCCAGGCCTATGGCATCGGGACGTTCTTCAAGCAGTCGAGTAATATCGGCTGGCGGAACGTGACCCTCGATGGTGTAGCCTTCGACGGTCGCCGTGTGACAGGAGAACATATCGACGGGAATACCGCGATCCATCTTCAGACGGATCAACGCCCCGCCCATATTCTCACCTTCAGGGGCAAAATCGGCCTCGGACAGCTTTTCCATCCAGGCAAGGCAACAACCGCAGCCGCGCGTCTTTCCGACGTGGATAGCGGTCTGGGCGGTCACGGCCGTCGCGGCAACAATCATGAGGGTCGCAGCCGCCAAGGTTTGAAACCTGTTTTTCATCGTAATTCCTGTCAAATTAGTCATGTGTCTTCGCGAAGAACGGTCACGAACCGTGTGCGCGTCGCTTCAAGGATTTCAGTGGCGTCCGCAGTGTCGAAATTTTCCACAGAGGCGAGCAATTCCTCCCCGAGCGGATCGATAGGTCGGCCGTCCACGCGCACTTCGTAGTGAAGGTTCGGAGCTGTCGCCGTGCCTGTCTCACCGACCTGGCCAATCGTTTCGCCCGCGACCACGCGGTTTCCGACGGCCAGACCCTCCGGCACAGCGCTGAGGTGCGCATAGCGGGTCATTGTGTCTGACCCGTGCGCGATCTCGACCACCCGGCCATACCCGCTCCGCCATCCGATGAAGGAGACCCGTCCGGGTGCGGTCGCTGCAATCGGTGTCCCCGCAGCGGCGGCATAATCGACACCTGTGTGCATCCGCAGATTGCCGTAGATCGGATGCTTGCGCTGCCCGAAGACCGACGACAGTCGTGCGCCTTCCACCGGCGGCGCGACCGTCCGCAGGATTTCATCATTCAAATAGACCGTTGCCCGCCCGCTGTCTTCGGCTGACCAGAGGATTTCGAAGCGGTCGTCGGCCAGATCGAGGGCCGCATAGGAGATTGACGGTTGACCGACCTCTGAACCATCGCGAAGGACGGTCTGACCCCAAAGAATATTCAGGGTCTCTCCGCCTTGAAGATCCCTGCGAAAGTCGACCGTTTCCCCGAGGATTTGTGCGAGATCGACGGCAAAACGGGCCGGGACGCCTGCTCGATCCAGCGAAGCGTAGATCGACCCGTTTACCAGCAGCCGGCTCGCACGCTCGACTGTCAACGCGCTCGGCGTTACCGTCCGACTCGCAATGGTGTCGTCCAGGGTGACTTCGATCCGCACACCGTCAACGACAGCCAACGTCACAACGGATGGCGTGCCGTCCGGGCGAAAGTCGACGCTCGGACGATGGCCCGGTCGAAGGCGGCGCAGGTCGTATTCAACCGTCAGTGCCAGTGCGACTTCGGTCCGTGTTTGCGCATCCATGTCCGCGAGAGAGAGAAGCACGTCCAATGTGTCACCCGCCTCGACCGTCGCCTCCCAAGGCGGCGTGGCGAGGGCCTGAACAAGCGCCATCAGATTATCTGGCTCGGCCCGTTCCAGTGCGGGAAACTCAGGCGGCTGAAAAGCGGCCGGAAGCATATTCGGCATCGTCTCGCCAGATGCGTTGACGCCTGGTCCATCGAGAGGTTCGGGTGGACTGTCCAAGGCTTCCGGAGCCTCGGAAAAGATGTACTCGGGCGGCGCCTCCAGGATCAAAGCCCGGCTCGCTATCGTGCTGACCGCTGCCGCGGCCATTGTCGTTCCCAGAACGATATGTCTCAGTTTCAAGATTCTGCCCTCTCGGTTCTGTTCTGCATCGCGCGCCTTATCTTCGGCACGGCGAATTCGCGTGGTTCGTGATAGTCGATGGTGGTGACGAAGCGACCTGTTGCATCGAACAAGAAAACACCCGCCGTGTGGTTCATCGTATATTCGCCGTTTTCCCCCTCAACCTTCTCATAGGTGACACGGAAACAGTCGGCGATGGCGGCGATCTGGTTGGGCGGGCCCGTCCATCCCTGAATCTGCGGATGGAAATACGAGACATACTCGGCCATGGTCTCGACCGTGTCGCGGTCCGGATCTACGGTGATGAAAACGGTATTCAGGTCTTCGGCGTCCGGCCCAATCTCGTCGAGCCATCCGGAAATGTCCGAGAGGGTCGTCGGGCAAACGTCGGGGCAATAGGTGAATCCGAAGAAGACCAGACTCGGCTCGCCGATGAGGGTTTCCGGGCCGACATCCCGACCATCCTGATCCGTCAGGCTGAATTCCATAGCAGTCAGCGGTAGAGACCGCTTGCCCGGCGCGGCGTCAGCGCCAGGCCCATCCACCTGCCACCAGCCGACAAACAGGGCGGCAAAGACCGCCGCCGCCCCGATCGCTGCGATTTTGGCCACCCTCATCATCAGCCGGATCAGCCTTCGGGGCCGCGTGCGCCGATGCCAAGGACCGGGACGGTGATTTCAAGCTCTGTTCCATCGGAAAAGAGCAGGGTCAGCGGAAAGGTCTCCCCCTCGACGAGCGGAGATTGCAGTTGCATGAGCATGGCGTGATATCCGCCGGGTTCAAGGGCGAACATACCCCCGGGCGGGATCACGATATCGTCCGCCGGAGCCATGCTGCTGACGCCGTCAGAATTGGTTCTGGTTTCGTGGATCGAAGCCATGCCGGAGATCTCCGCGCGAAGACCGATAAGGGAGATCGGATCGCTGCCCTCGTTCCGAACGGTCAGATAGGCCCCGCCGGGCCGCGACATTCCAAGGCTCGCGCGCGCCCAGGGGCTCTCGACCACAATCGATGCGTTCTCTGACAACTGCTGCGCTGAGGATGCCATTGGCAAGCCCATCAGAAGGGCGACAGACAGGCTCTGGATTGCCTTTGCGAAGGTTTTGAACACGTTGGGTCTCCTGTTCGTTCTAGTTTGTTGCCGCAGCCTCGACTTCGGCTTGGACGAGCGACAAGAGCTGCTCCGCACTGAACTCTGGCAAAGGCTTACCGTTGACGAAGAACGTCGGTGTGCCCTGAATTCCGACAGCTTCGACGTCGGCCCGGTCCTGATTGAGGACGCCGACGATGCTGGGTGACATGATCTGATTTGCGGCGGCTTCTGTGTCCAAGCCCGCCGCTCCGGCGATCTCCATGATGCGCTCCGCTGCCGGAGCGCCGTGAGAGGCCCAGGCGGGCTGATTTTCAAGCAGCGCTTCCAGCACGGGAACAAAAACGTCCTGCAACCGGGCCGCTTCCAGCACCTTGCTTGCCAGCTCGGACCCCTCGCCGTGGAACGGAGTGTAGCGCATGACGACGCGCACATCGTCGGGGTATTGCGTCAGTATCTGCTTCACGATGGGATGGAAGGCGCGGCAGGCCTCGCAGGCCGGGTCGAAGAACTCCACGATGGTCACTGGCGCATCCTCACGCCCGAGTATGGGAGAATAGGACCGAACAAGACGATCCTGTTGTTCCAGCGGAGCGGCTGTCGCCACCGGGGTCGGATCGGGGCGCGATACGAACCAGACACCAGCCACGAAAACGGCCAGTACCAGAGTGAGTGTCGCGAGCAGAAGTGTCTTTCGGTTCATATTGATATCCGTCGAAGTTGAATGAGAAGGACAAGGATTGCCCCGAACGTCAGCAGGGAGAGCAGAGGGATTGGCAGGCCAAGGATCAGCATCGCGTCATCGGTGCAGGATGGCCCGGACGCCGTGCAGGGGACGATCGGCGCCGGCACGATCCCTGCGTAAAGCAGGGAATGGTAAAGGGCGACGGCACCACCCAGAACCGCGAGCGGCGCGGCATAGCGCCAGATCGAGAGGTCGGCGCGCCACGCCGCCACCCCGAGGATGATCGCGAGCGGAAACATGAAGGCACGCTGGAACCAGCACAGATTGCAGGGGGTCTGCCCCAGAACCTCTCCGATGAAGAGCACGGCAAGCGACGCGGACAAGGCGACGAACCATGCCGCGAAGAGGAAAGCCACCGGGCTCGCGGCGCTTGGCGTTGCGTCTGGGCTAGCTGTCACGCGCCGATCCTTTCGCGAAGATCAGTAACGATCAGTCCGGGTTCCTCGTCGTATTCGTAGATGCGGACAAATTCGCTTTCCGGATCGAAGAGAAGGAAGGACGACGTATGCCCCATCGTATAGCCGTCGGGCGCCGAGGCTTCCTCGATCTTCTGGTAGTAGATCTTGAAGGTCTCGGCAGTGCGTTCGATTTGGTCCGGCGGTCCGCTCAACCCAAGGATCCCCTGACCAAACTGGGGAACGTAGTTGGCCAGAGCACTTGGCGTATCCCTTTCCGGGTCAACCGTGATGAACAGGGGCTGGACGGCGGAATTTTGGGTGCCGAGCTCGTCCATGACCTGCGCGATGGTTGCGAGCCCCATGGGACACACGTCGGGGCAGTTCGCAAATCCGAAAAAGACGAGCATCCAGCGCCCTCGGAAATCCTCGTCGGTCTGCACCATACCGGTATGGTCCGTCAGCTCAAAATCCGCAGTGAAACTCTCGGCCTCAGGATCAACACGCGCGGCGACCGGTCCCTGATTGCGTTCAGTCATCCAAAGCGTGGCTGACACCGCCGCAGCGACAACCACTGCCGACCAGAGAACTATCCGGACCTTCTTCATTGCTTGCGCTACCCACCTGTTCAGTTTGTCTGTGCGCGGGATACAAGCTACAGCAGATAGAGGTTCAAGCGAAAAGTTACTTTTTGTTGTCCGAAGTCACGCCAAAGTGAAACCTTTGTCTTTTCAATGGAGTTGTCTCTTCAGTAAGCTACAGTCTTTGTAGATTGAAGGATCGCACATGCTGGCAATTGGAACACTCTCGCGGAGAACCGGAACCAAGGTTCAGACGATCCGCTACTACGAAGAAATCGGTTTGATGAACGAGGCCGGAAGGACCGCAGGCGGCCAGCGCCGTTACTTTGAAAAGGACCTCGACCGGCTGGCTTTCATCCGGCACTCACGCCAGCTCGGATTTTCGCTCGACTCCATCCGGGAGCTGCTGGACCTCTCGGACAACCCGTCCCAATCCTGCGCGGAGGCGGATTCGATCGCGCGTCGGCAACTCCACCAAGTCGAACAGCGGATCAAGCGTCTGCAAGCGCTTAAGAAGGAATTGAAACGCATGGTCGCCGAATGCGACGGTGACAGCGTTGCGGAGTGCAAGGTTCTGGAGGTCCTTCGAGACCATGCGGAATGTCTGACCGAGCACGACGAGATTGGGGCTTGAACGTCGCAATTGCCTATCCGCTAGCTGCTGTCGCAGAGATCAGCGGGTGTTTCGCTATCTGGGCGTGGTGGCGTCTTGGGGCATCACCGCTCTGGCTCGCACCCGGCATATTCGCGCTCGCGCTTTTCGGCTGGTTGCTGGCGCAGGTCGAAACCAGCGCAGCGGGCTGCGCTTTCGCAGCCTACGGCGGCATCTACATCGGGGCCTCCATGCTCTGGATGTGGTTCGTCGAGGGCCAGCGACCTGACAGATGGGACTTCATAGGGACGTCTATCTGTTTGATCGGTGCCGCGATTATTCTTTCGGTGCCGAGAGAGACGTAGATAAATTCTCTTGGATCTACAGTCGCTAGAGGTTCTATATATCTTTTTGATAGCGGCATCCGAAGAGGGCGTTTCTGCCCCCTTTCTTAGAAATCGGAAGGTTTGCCAGTTCGATGGTCGAAAGCGAATTCAGCGGGAAGAATGAAAAAGAGCGCCAGACGCTCTGGATTGTTCTCGGTCTCAATCTCGCAATCGTTGCGGGGTTCTTCGCCACGGGAGCTATCGGCGATTCCAGCGCCCTGATCGCCAATGGTCTCGACAACACATCCGACAGCCTCGTCTATGGCATCAGCCTACTGGCCTTGTCCCGGTCGTCGAAGTGGAAGCGGGGTGCCGCGAACGTATCCGGCGGATTGCTTCTGATCTTTGCGGTTGGCATTCTGATTGACGCTTGGCGGCGCTATGTCGGCGGTTCCGAACCGCTCGGAACTCTGATGATCGCAATGTCGCTGATCGCTGCGGTCGTCAACCTCGCCTGCATCTGGCTGCTCGGGCGACTGAAGGAACCGGACGTGAACATCCGGGCCGCCAACACCTTCAGCCTCAACGATTTCGCATCGAACGGCGGCATCCTGATCGCGGGCGGTCTCGTTTGGTGGTTGGGCAGCAACTGGCCCGACCTCGTTGTCGGGGTCGCGGTGGCTGGCATCGCGGCGTGGGGCGGCATAGGCATCCTGCGGGACGCGCATGACGAGCATCACAAGGCAGTTCACAATCACCAACCAGAATAGTCTCTCGCGTCGCGACAAGATAAAGGTTGAAGCTACAGTGACTGTAGAAACTATCATCTCTGTATAGTTGATTCTAGGAAACGCTCATGACCCCTGTTGACCCGCTGCTTTCGTCGACGCCACTCTTGGATTTCAGGCATCCTTCACTTGCCGCTCTGATCGCCGACCGGGGGTGGGGAACCTTGCCGTTGCATGATCGAATTGGTGCAATCTACGACTTCGTGCGAAACGAGATCGACTTTGGCTATAACCGCGCCGACGACATTCCTGCCTCTGAAGTACTCGACGACAGGTATGGACAATGCAACACGAAGGGAACGCTGCTGATGGCGCTTCTACGCGCTGTCGGCGTAAGATGCCGCTTGCACGGCTTCACAATCCACAAAGCGTTGCAACGGGGCGTCGTGCCTGAACTGATCTATCCGATCGCACCCGCAGAAATCCTCCACTCATGGATCGAGGTCGAGACCGAGGCAGGATGGGTCGATCTTGAGGGCTTCATCCTCGACACACCCTTCCTGTTGGCCCTGCAGCGGTCGTTTCCCGAGACACGGTCCCTATGCGGCTACGGTGCCGGGACCGACTGCTTGAGCGCACCGCCAGTCGGATGGACGGGGGAGAGTACATATATCCAGAAGACCGGCATCGCCCGCGATTTTGGAACATTCGATAATCCTGACATGTTTTATGAGCACCATCGTCAGGCGTTTGGCCCCCTGCGCGACTGGATCTATCGGCACCTCATTCGCCATTGGATGAATGCCCGCGTCAGGGCGATCCGCGCTGGTCGTTTGCCAAGCGTTCCAGGGCTCAGCCGGCCAAACCACGGCCATGAGGAGGCTTCTCGTGCCGCATGATCATGCCCATATGGAGCCTAAAGAAGGCGACCGGCGGGTTGCCATTGCCATCTGGGCAAACGGCCTCCTGACGGTCGCTCAGATTGTCGGCGGGATACTATCCGGCAGCCTCGCGCTGATCGCGGATGCCATCCACAACTTCTCCGACATGGCGTCGCTCGTCATCGCATTCGGCGCGCGCAAGATCGCGCGCCGCCCGGCCGATGCGAAAATGACCTTCGGATATGGCAGGGTCGAGATCGTCGCCGCGCTTATCAATTATACCTCGCTGATCATCATCGGCCTTTATCTGGTCTATGAGGGCGCGATGCGGTTTGTTGATCCGCCCGAAGTCGCGGGTTGGACCGTGGTCATCCTGGGCAGTGTGGCGCTGTTCATCGATACCCTCACCGCGTGGCTGACCTATTCGATGCAGAAAGGCAGCGTGAACATCCGGGCGCTGTTCCTCCACAACCTCAGCGATGCGCTGGCGTCTGTGGCCGTGATCGTCGGTGGCGTTCTCATCCTTCTCTACGATGTCCGCTGAGTTGATCCGGCGATCACCATCGGGATTGCCGCCTATATCCTCTGGCTCGCCTTCAGCGAGATCGGTGGCCCGATCCGCACCCTGATGTTGGGAAGCCCGCCCGATATCGACACGGACAAGGTTATCGCGGCCGTGGAGGACGTGGACGGAGTCGAGGAAGTTCATCACGCACATTTCTGGCAGATGCAGGAGCATCGTGCGGCGCTCGATACCCACGTCGTAATCGCCGAGGACCGCTGGGATGACCTCGAAAACATCAAGACGGCAATCAAGACCCGCCTCGACGAGGAATTCGGGATCGACCACTCAACGCTGGAGTTTGAACGCTCAGCGACCAAACATCGGGACGCACACAGGTATGGTCATGGGTGACCTCAAAACCGTGGTTCTCGTGCTGGGTTGTGCGGCCAATCTGTTGCTGGTCGCGGGTATACTCTGGTCCATGTTCCAACCGGAGCGACGAGTCTGGCCGCCGATTCACTCTACAGGAGCCCACAAGATTGTCGTCTGGGGACTTACGTGCGTCGGCTTCGGATCTGCCATCGTTTTGGCCCTGCTAGAATGGGGTGAGCTCGACTTCCCATGGATCATACGTTGGGGTCTAGGGCTTTGTCTGATCGTTCTGGGCAATGCCGTTGTCTGGTCCGGTGTGATGCAACTTGGGATGGCGGCGACGAGTGGTGATGAAGGCGTTCTGCGGACCCGTGGCCTTTACCGGTTCTCCCGCAATCCTCAGTATGTGGCTGACATGGCGATCCTCATCGGGATCGGACTGCTCTCCGCCTCGATCCTCGCGTGGCCAGTGATTATCACCGGCGTTACTGCATTGGCACTCGCGCCCTTCGCTGAAGAGCGCTGGTTGATTGATCGCTACGGGGAAGCTTACCGAGGCTACCTCCGCACAACCCGCAGGTTTCTCTGACAGCATAAGGACAGCTGATCTCACGGCTTTGTGAGTGGCAGCCTGTTGAAGCTCTAGTGGGTGGAGGTCCGAGAATAGTCCAAACAGATAAAATTTGAGGTTTTCATGATGAAACGAGCGAACGACATGTCAGTCACGCGCAGGGCTGCGCTCCTGGGGGCCGCCGCAAGCGGCTTGGTTCTCGGAACCGGCAGGGGAGTGGCACAGACAAACGAGGGTCTGGCGACACCGGCGGTGCGAAGCAATATTTCCGGGTTTAGGGTTGCGTCCTGGCAAGATCATTTTGACAACCTGCGGAATGGCGCGATTCTCTGCGACATTGACTCCCGCGCGGTGCAGTTCTGGTCGGAAGACGAAAACGTCTACAAGCTTTACCCCTCCAGCGTCCCTCTTACGGAGGAGTTGACGCGGCGCGGTTACACCGAAATCGTTCGCAAGGTGGATGGCCCGAGCTGGCGACCTACGCCGTCGATGAAGGAGCGCAATCCCGAATGGCCGGATTTCGTTGGCCCTGGCCCCGACAATCCCCTTGGAACACACGCCCTTTATCTGTCATGGCAGTACTACCGCGTTCACGGCACAGGTGACACGCGCAAGATCGGTCGACAATCGTCGAACGGCTGCATCGGCCTCTACAACGAACATATCGAAGAGTTGTTTGGATTAGCCGAGGTTGGTACTCAGGTTAAGTTGTTCTAAGGGCGGAAATTTTAAATATGCGAATTCATCTTGGCTTACTTCTCCCAGCAGCGTTTTTGTTGGGAGCGTGTTCCGCTTCTATTCCTGGCGGGCCCGACACTGCACAAAACAGACCACTGCCGGATGCAGTCGTCGCTATGGCCGCAACGGGTCAGGATCTTCAGTCCGCGCGCCTTTTGCCGGAAGACGGCTGCTACTGGTATCTGCACAACGGTCCCGTGGAAGTTACCCTGGTGCCGCTCCGAACCCCTCGCGGAAATCCGATTTGTACCGCGCCGGCGGCCTAGCGGGGTTCAGTAATCCGAAGTGCTCCCCGGCTAGGATAAACTCCCGTCACTTTCCCTGACCGATGGTGCTTTGGTACACGGCCTCAGCTTCCCGCAGTGACACTGTCCTCGGCCGAGTAGAGGAAAGCCGTCGAACCAATATCGACGTTGGGATAAAGCTCGTTTATGTGCGCCATGACCATTCTGACGCAGCCGGAACTTGCACGACCGCCAATGCTTCTCGGCTGTGGCGTACCGTGAATGCGGAGATAAGTGTCCCGGTCGCCGAGAAAGAGATAGAGAGCTCGCGACCCAAGCGCATTCTTAGGTCCGGGCTCCATACCGTCGGCGATATCAGCGTAGAGTTCTGGGTCGCGGTCGATCATGTTCTGCGTCGGCTGCCAATGCGGCCATCTGACTTTACGCTTGATCGTGTATGTACCTGGTTCGTACAGATCACCACGAGCAATGGCGACGCCATAGCGCATGGCAGTCCCGCCCTCCTCGATCTGATAAAGGTAGCGCGCAACCGCATCGACATGAATGTCGCCCGGTGTCAGCCGGTCTTTCGCGGCCACCCGGGTCGGGAGAAACCGCGGATGTAAGCCCCAGGGGTTCGAGGTTGCCGGGTCAAAGCCGGGCGGCGTCACCTGTGCGTCCCAGGCAACCTTCTGCGATTCGGTCGGCCAGGTATTTGCCAGCACCGGGCTGGCAACCGGAGCAGAAAAGAGGGCGGCGGTGGTCATCACGAAATGTCGTCTAGTCAGCATACTATACTCTTCCAGCTTTGTCTGGCGAATGCCGTGACACGAGAAACGGCGTTTGATGTACCATAGAACCTCTACCAACTAGAGCTTCAAGGAGTTTCTTCTGACACAGATTGATTGCTCGGCTTCTACATCTTGTCGCGTGGTCGATGGCGATTATTCGAGCACTTAATATAAATTACAGTCGTATTTTACATAAACTTCATTACGAGATTTTCAGCGCGTTTTTGGGCAAGTTCAGTTGCGGGTTGGAAACTCTACCTCACCCCATTGCGCCGTTTTTGCAGAGCCGCAACGCTTGCATCGAAGTCCAGCCTTCCTGCCTTGGCTCGACGGATCAGTTCGCGCATCAAACCGCCAGGATTGCGAACAGGGTAGCTCGGGTGATCTCGCTGCGCATCAACCAATAGTAGGCAGAAAGCCAACCCGTGGTCGCCCAAGGTGCTCTGGCCCTCGTGCCAAACTGAAGCATGGATATCGAGCATCGGCAGCAACGCCCAGGCAGCCTCGATGATGTCGCGCTCTTTGAGAGGTCGGTTCTGATCTCGGCTCGCGTCAAGCATCATGCGTAAGCCATCGCCGGCAATGCGATATAGATTCTCTGGCGTCAGAGCGGGTGGCGCGGGGCAGGGAATTGATGATGGCGGTTCACTCTGTGCGATTTCCGCGTGTCTTTCAGAGTTATCCACAGCGGGCGGCGTCTCTACAGTTTGAGTTTCTTCTCTGGTGTTTTGTGTAAAGGGCCGGAAGTTTTCCACTGGCTGGTCGGAAGAAAGCCCATGGTTTTCAAGCCAATCTTCAAGGCTGTTGCACAGATCGGAACTGGCCTTCAAATGGGCGGTAAGCCGCTCCAGACCAAGACGGCCTAACGCATCGCTGCGTGGCCATTCCGCAAAACTGGCCAGAATCCTGGCGATCTCAGGATCTTTGATAGCCAAGGAGGGCAGGGCGGCGATGCACCGCCTCATGTGACGCAAACGAAGGGACCGAAGATCCTTCAAAGCGCGCAAATGCCTCCGTTCCGCACGGAGCCGATCGCGAAGGGCTATGAATTCTTCCAGTCGCGCGATCAGCGGAGTCAGTATCAAGCCTAAGCCAGCACGCCCATAGCGGGCACCATTCGCCGCGACACGTTTCACGATCAGCCCAAGCTTGCACAGCGCGGCCTCATCCGTTCGCAACTGGCGCGACGTCTTGCCAAGTTCGACCGCTGCGAGATCCTGCGCGCCAAAAAACACCGGTTCACGATGGGGAGAGGTCCAGTCGGATGCGCGGGTGCGCCCGATGATGTAGTTCAGAACTGCGAGGCGCGCCGGGCGCAGGCCTATATGCGGGGCAACCTCTGAGATTAGCGCCATGACAGCCCCTTTGGTCCAGCCTTCCGGCAGGGTGGGATGGGTTTGGATCACGTTCATTGTCTTGTCCTTGTGAATTGGGACAAGGCTGCAACAGGGCATCCGTGTCCCAGCGAGAGACACGTTTTTTCGTTGCCTTGACTGTCTGGACTGCTAGAACGAGATCACAGTTTGATTTGACCTGTCGGAACGCCAATTCCGATGTTCTTTGAGCCCCTCGCTTGGTTGCCGCCTTGCGGGGGTTTCTTCTTTTCTATCGTTACCCTGTGATTGTTTGAGATCAGTAGTTGACCTGTTCGAAGCCATAGGTGCCCTCGAAATCCTCCCAATCGACGAACACAGCACGGACCCAGATATCGGGGCAGTTCTGACCGTATCGCTCGGCTCCTCGGAATGCCGGAGGAAGCGCGCTTACCGAGCTGTTTTGCCACCGAAATTGGCCGCCTTGATCGTACGTGCCACGCCGCACAGAAGCATGTCTGTTGCAATTCTCACGGCCCTCGTCCTGACGTGCCGTAACCTGGAAGACATCTATGGAGCGGATGAAATCAAAAGCGGGGTTCGTCACATCGATATCGGCGGCACGCCCGACAGCTTGGGCGAGCCGGAGCGTTTCTCGCTCTCGGGGCAGGGAGACTGCTGGACCCGGATTGAACCCCGCCAACCTGTAGAGGCGCTCAACCGGGTTCGGCGCTTCGAACTCAGCACGCATTGGACAACGCCAAATCTGCAGCGGTGGTTCGACCGGCCAGGGCGTGATCCGGCGGATAAACTCCGCGCGCGCGCGGGCACATGGGACCGAAGGAGGCCAACCGCCTGCGAGGCACAGGAGGATCGCACAATCGATCTGGTAGCCCTGTGCGGCGGCAGGTTTGGCAGCAAGCGGTGTAAGCCCGATCGCGATGATCACGGCAGTTGACACAAGCCGCCTCATGACAGAGCGCCACCGCTAACCCGTTGGCGTATAATAAGACTTATGTTAATTGTGTCATAATTACTGACATATTTTGCGCGTCGTTTCATTGGAACATCTCCTGGTAAGCGTCAAGCACAAGACGGACTTCGGCCTGCGCAGACGCTGATGCTGCGGCGAGGCAATTCAGATAGGTTTGTGCCTCATTGAAGTAGGTGTTGAACTCGGCTCTGATGTCGTCGCCATACTCGTTCAGGAGCGCAGGCGAGGCCGCCAACTCCGGCCGCAACGGCAACACGCAGTGCATCGCCAGCGTCTCGGCGGTTGCTGGGATCGCTAGGGCGATGAATGTGCTACATGCCAGCAACCGCGACATCTGGTGGTCTCCCGACAATCTGGGGGCGAATCGTGTGTTGGACCTATCACTGAAAAAATATCGCAATCAATCAAAAGATATCTATTGACTACTTAAAGTGTTTTCCGCTACGTCGCCGCATATCTTGTGACATGCACTGTTTGAAGCGGTGCAAAAGCAGGTTACTTCCGGAGGAACTTCTTTCCTTCGGAGGCAAAATGGCAGGAACAAAATACCCCGTGATCCTAACATCGCACATGCAAGAGGCGATTCAAGGTGGGGCATGGATCGAGGTGGAATGCGTTGAGGCCCCGGAAAAGGGCGGCAATACGCATAGGGGTGGCTGGACGGTTTTCGTCTGCTCCAATGACGGTCAAGGCGGCGTGCACCGGTCGGTCTATGTGACCAACCGGGATCTGAAACCACGCGTCTTCAAGACCGCAGCAGGGCTCATGAGCTTCTGCCTGGAGCTCGACGCAAAGGTATTCAGCTGCCCCCTCCGAGAAGGTGAGAGAGGCACGTGGGAGTTTGAGACGACAAGGCATCCTACCAACGGCTAGCCTCGTTCTCTGGGGGCTTTCAAGCCCTTCCACTTATGCACAATCCGTTATCGATCTCGATGCTCCAGACCGTGTTGGTCGACTAACCAGTAGCGTTCTCGACTTTGCAAGACCCCAACCCGAGCAAAACGACGTTGTCGCACGCTCTGAGGTCGTCCCTCTTGATTCACCACGCCTTTCTCCGCCTCGGATCCCATCGGGCCGCCCTGCGATCGAGACTATGATCCTTGATGTAGGGTCGGTCTACGCGGACCACCCGGCCCTGCGGAGGGCCGGGATGTCCTCTCGCGACTGGCTCGCATTTTTTCGCGCCAACATCGCTATTGAAAGCGCATTTGATCCAAGCGCGCAGTCGCATGTCGGCGCAATCGGGCTTGGGCAGTTGATGCCGGACACTGCACGCGTGCTTGGCGTCGATCCGCATGATCCTGAGCAAAACCTGCATGGATCCGCCCGCTACTTGCTGACACAACTTGATCGTTTCGGCACGCCGCAGCTTGCGCTCGCGGCCTATAATGCCGGCCCCGAAGCCGTGGCGCGCCATGGCGGCATTCCCCCCTACCGCGAAACCCAAGGCCATGTCCGCAAGGTCATGACCGTCTATGCCAAATCCATCGGAGACCAGACATGAAACGCATTGACTATACCCCGGCGGCATTGGCCGCGTTGCTGATGTTGGCCGCAGCCCCGGCGCTCGCACAGGACCTTAGCCCGGTCTCTGACATGATCGACAACATCATCGACGCGGTGACGGGTCCGATCGGTCGTGGCCTCGGTGTGCTCGCTCTCGTGGGATCCGGTGTCATGATGTTTTTCGGGCGCCTCAACTGGCCGATCTTCGTCGCCGTGTTTGTCGGCGTGGTGCTGATCTTTTCGGCCGAGACCATCATCGACGGCTTTGCGGCTCCTTGATCTGACCGACCGCAGAGACCTCCATGCGCGACACACCACTCTTTCTGGGGCTGACCAAGCCGCCACGGATATTCGGTCTCCCGATCGGATATTTTGTGGCGCTGGTCTTCGCATCCGTGATCCCTTTCATTCTGGTTGACGACATGCGGTTCCTGCTGGTGTTCCTCGCGGGCTACCCACCGCTTTGGCTGGTCGCAGACCGCAATCCAAATCTGTTTCAGATTTTGAACGTGGTGATGTCGCGCACACCGCGAACGAGTGTGCGATCCCGCGATGGAGGCGATCTCTATGTCGCGTGAGTTTCGGGGGTTGATTGCAAGCAACGCTGTTCGGGATGCACTTGGGGACAAGGTCTTGAAAGCCGAGCGTCTTGGGCGGCACCTACCCTACATCGCTGCGGTGCGAGACAATGTCATCCTGACGCGCCAAGGTGATCTGATGGCGTCGGTCACGCTCGGCGGGATCGACAGCTTCACCAGCGATGACACCCGGATCGATGAGATCAGTGAAGGCTTTGCCCGGATCGTCAGTCAGTTGGGCGAGCGTTTCGGTTTCCACATCAACAAGGTATCACGCCCGGATGTCGCGGACCTTGCTGCGCCTGACGGTATGCCTTTTGCAAATGCGGTAGACGCGGCGTGGCTGTCACTGTACCCTAATTAATCAGAATCCGGCCTGAAATTGCCCCGTGAAATC
>JAAEZD010000059.1:0-8032 GCA_018223035.1 Paracoccaceae bacterium | reverse complement strand
AAGAGATGATGAAACTGAGATAGCGGAAACTGTCGCAACGACCCTTGAGCCATCAGCCGCAAAGCTAAAATGTCACCCATGAGCAATTCAGGAATGTCACTCTCCCTTCCGAGACTGAGGGAGATTGGGCATGGGATGGGTGGTTATGAGCGAGCGCGAGTTGAAGCGCGTGGAGGTTTTGGCGCAGGTCGATGATGGACGGCTGAGCGTCGACAATGCTGCGAACATGCTGGCACTGACGCGTCGGCAGATTTTCCGGCTGCTGAAGCTTTATCGTCAGGATGGCGCGTCGGCGATCCGGCACAAGGCGCGCGGCAAGCCCCCGAACAATCGCATCCACAAAGCCAAACGGGATTACGCGCTGTCGCTGATCAAAGACAACTATCCCGACTTTGGGCCGACCCTGGCGGCGGAGATGCTGGCCGAGCATCATGGGTTCAAGGTGTCGCGCGAGACGGTTCGCAAGTGGATGCAGGAAGACGGTCTTTGGCTCTCGCGCAAACAGCGTCGGACATTTCATCAGCCCAGATTGCGCAGAGAATGCTTTGGCGAGCTCATACAGATTGACGGCTCGGAGCACCGCTGGTTCGAGGATCGGGGCGATCCCTGCACCCTGCTCGTCTTCATCGACGATGCCACCAGCACGCTCATGGAACTGCGCTTCGTCAAGTCAGAGAGCACCTTCAGCTATTTCGAAGCATTGGAGCGCTATCTGACGACGCACGGCCGCCCAGTTGCTTTCTACAGCGACAAGCACACGGTCTTTCGCGTGCCAAAACCCAGCGAGCACATGACCGGCATGACCCAGTTCGGACGCGCTCTGGCAGAGCTGCAGATCGAGATATTGTGCGCCAATACCAGCCAGGCCAAGGGCCGCGTGGAACGTGCGAACCGGACGTTACAGGACCGCCTGGTCAAAGAGTTGCGCATCGCGGGCATCTCGGACATGAAGGCTGCAAATGCCTTCCTTCCTGGCTTCATGGAACGCTATAACGACAGGCTTGCCAAGCCCGCTGCCCGTCCGGATAATTTGCACCGTGCGTTGAACGCCGCACCGGATCGGCTGGCCGAGATCTTCTGTCTGCGCAACAAACGCTATGTCAGCAAGGATCTGACCCTGAAGTACGACCACAAGCGCATCCGGCTGGAGGTCAACGATCTGACGCGCGGTTTGGTCGGTAAATACGCCGACACCTACGAGTTCCCTGACGGGCGCATCCAGGTTCGGCACAATGGCGTTGCCCTGCCCTGCACCATCTTCGATCCGCATCAGCAGCGCGTCACGCACGCGGCGATCACCGACAACAAACACCTCAGCGCAGTGCTGGCCCATATCAAGGCCGAACAGGACAAGGTCGCCGCCAGCGCCGAGGTGCGCCCGGAAAGTGCCAGAAACGGATACCAGAAGAACGGACGCCGCAACAACGGCTGGAACACCCTCGCAGACCGCAAGCGAAACGCGGCCAGCAAAGCCAGCCAGGGCTGCGATAATTGAGGTCTCCGCCCTGTCAGGCTTTGCTCCCCTCAGCGCATTTGGTGACACTTCTGCTTTGCAGACCGGGTGACATTTCTACTTGGTTGCAACAGAGCCGTCACCCGGCAGATACTAAGCTGCAATCCGCCACATCCGGAACCGCCCCTGCCCTGTAACCTCGCGGATCAAGCCTTTCTTTTCCATCCACGCGAGGTTTCGTTGCATCGCCGCGCGACTGGCACCGATCTGAGTCTCAGCCATCGGCGCGGACACCAGAGGCCATTCCGCGAAGAGAGTTAGCAAAGCAGGAGGCGTCTTGCCTGATAGTTTCGCCAGTTCGCCCTCTGCCTGAACCGTCCAAGTCTCAACCAAATCCAAATGCCGCATCGCCGTTAGTATCGCGCTGTTCATCCCGTCCAACCAGCGGGCCAAGCGTTCAGGTGGCACGCCCGAGGCCCGCAGCCCCCCTGCCCCGCCCATGGCCAGCGGCGCAAAGATGGCTCCATTGCCGTCGCTGGCCGCGATCCTACCAGCAGTTACAGCGGCCTCAATACGGTCTCCATATTGGCCGAGGCCAGCCAGACTCCAGAGGTGAAACCCCATGCAAGCGCTCGTGATCGGGTGGAGGTCAACCGCTGCTGTCATCACGTCCAGCCAGCTCCCTGCACGCTCGTCAAAGCGCTCGGCATTGTCCTCGAACTTCTCAGGATCACGCCGATCCAGGAAGGACGCCAAATCTACCATTGGCTCCGGACCACTTGTCAGGCGTCGCACGGCCCATCCGGCCCGGGCCAGTGCTTCCGAGTCATCCTGCACTCCAGACAAACGCATGGATATCCAAAGCGCCAGCCGATCGGGGCTCACACGATCGCCTGCGAACCAGCTGAGATCCGCCGCCTCTATTAGAGCCAGTCTGTGCCGCCAGCCCTCCGGGCCGCGCAGCAACCGGTCATCCAGAGCACCCAGGCGTCCAGCCACCTTTGCCAGCCGCGCAGTATGAGCACCCTCTGCCTTTGCCCAATCTTCGATGACTACGGTATCAGGCGGTTCCGCCCGCGGCCCGGGAGGCAGATCATCCGGTTCCTCTTCGAGCGGCCCGGGCAGAAACCAGATGTCGCATTTTTTTCATCATTTCAACGCATGATTATATCGTGATTTCTGGATGATACCGCGATATCGCACATCATTTTTTCGCTTGAGGCTTCAATTTTGGTTCCGTATTTCAGCAAGCGGCCGCCCTGTTGGCGCACGGCCCAGCCGGTCTCGAAAGTTTCATATCGATGACGTCCGGCGGAGGGCATGCCTCGGATGAAGCGTGGGCCAAGGCAACACGTATCGCGCGTGAACTGGACCGGATTATTGACGGAGCGGCGCCGGTGCGTGAGGCCGTGGTACGCGCGGCATCCGAGCTGCGGCTCTCGACCCGCCAAGTCTACAACTATCTGGCGCGGTATCGAGAAGAACGCAGGGTATCGTCCCTGCTGCCGCGAACGAGTGGAACAAGGAAATCAAGGATCAGCCTCGCGGTCGAGAGCATCATCGCGATGACCCTGAGGGAGATGTGGTTGCGTCCTGAGCAGCCGGACCTCGCACCGATCGTCGAAGAGATCCGCGCCCGCTGCGCACAGGAAGGGCATACTCCGCCCGCCTATGTCACTGTCGCCCGGCGCATCCCCATCCTGTTCACCCCGGAAGAAATTGCCCGCCGCCGCCTGTCAGACAGTAAACACCTGCACCGGCTGAAGGCGCGACCGGGCTACATCCGGGCAGACCACGCGCTCGACGTTGTCCAGATCGATCACACGCCGGCAGACATCCAGTTTGTCGAGGTGATTGATGACTACGGTATCTTCGTTGGGCGGCCCTACCTGACCATCGCTGCCGATGTGGCCACGAGTGCGATCACCGGCTTCTGCCTGACGCTCGAGCGGCCGTCACGACTGTCTGTCGCGCTTTGTCTTGCGCAAGCGATGTGCTGCAAGACGGCATGGCTGGCAGAGCGTAGCATCGATCATGCCTGGCCGATGCACGGTCGCCCGAGGCAGATCGTCGTCGATTCCGCCAAAGAGTTCCAGAGCAGCACCTTCAGCAGAGGATGCGCGGACTATGGCATTTCCATTCGCATGCGGAACAAGGGCACCGTGCATCGAGGCGGAGTCGTGGAACGCCTGCTTGGGAAAGTGAACACGGCGCTACGGGCCTTACCCGGTAAGACAGGGCGCTCCATCGCGGATCGAGGCGACTATGCCTCGGAAGAGCGCGCACGGCTCGGCTTCGCGGATCTTGAACGCTGCATCGCGCTCGCGATCATCGACCATAATCTGAGCCAGAATGCGCGCAAGCTGACCGTCCCGGCAATCGAATGGGAAAACCGACTCCAACCGAAGGACCGTCCGATCGATGCGCTGCTCAATTTCCTGCCGCGCAAGACGCGGAAGATTTCACCTCAGGGCATCAGCCTCTTCGCCATCGACTATTTCGAGCCCTGGCTTGGTCCGCTGGTCGCCCGCCGTGACCGGCTGGAGCCACTTGATGTGTGCTATGACCCTCGCGACATCAGCCATGTCTATGTCAAGGATCCGGATACGCAGGCCTGGCAGCCGGTGAGACGACGGGACGGACTGGCCGAGCCGATCACGCTTTGGCAGCATCAGGCGGATCGACAGCGGCGGCGCGAAATCCAGCGGCGCCCAGTGCAGGAGGCGGCCGCCATCCGACGCGAAATCGCCGCAACTGTTACCGCCACCAAAACCTCGAAAAGCCGGTTGAAGGAGATGACACGCGCCCGGCATGCCACCGAGGCAAAGAAGCCTTATGCCGATCTCGCCGCGCCTGCCGCCCCGGCCCGGGCAAACCTTAACCCGGATCGCCCGCGGCGGGTCTTCCCGGTCGAGGATTGGTAAGGTGCCGGATCACCTCATGCCCGCCACCGTCCCGCTCTTGCAGGCCGATGATGTAATGCGGATCGCCCATGTTCGCGCGCCACGCTGGATCAGCCATCCGGCCGCCGGCGCGGCACATGATGCGATGCGGCTGCTGCTCGAGCGACCGCCATCGCTGCGCCCGCGCGGTTTGCTTCTTGCGGGCCCCTACCACAACGGCAAGACCATGATTGCCGAGCGCTTCGCTGTCGAACATCTGCGTGTCGCCGACCAGCAAGAGGTATGGGTGATCCAGACCCGGGAAGGTGCGGGTCTGTCGCATTTTTACGCAAGCATCCTGTCCGGATTGCGCGCACCACAAGCCGCTGGATGGCGCAGCCTGTCCCGCGCCGGCGATCAGGTCGATCATCTTCTGGAGCGTCTGAAGCCGCGCCTTTTGATCTTCGACGAGTTCCACAGCGCGTTGCGCGGTCGACGCCAGGATGTGAAGGCAATCTTCTCGTTCCTACGGCGGATCGCACGGGTGCATGACATCTCACCCGTCCTTGTCGGCGAAATCGCGATCTACGATGCGGTGCATAACACGGACGAAATGGGCTCACGCTTCGATACGATCCCCATTCCACGCTGGGCGTATGACGAGGATTTCGCGACGCTTCTGGACAGCCTTGAGGCAAGTCTGCCGCTCGCCAACGCCTCCGAACTGTCGCGCGAACCCTTGGCGAAGATCATCCACGATCTGTCGGAGGGACTGATCGGCGAGGTCGTCGAGATTGTCACCCGGGCCGCGGTGGCGGCAATCGCGGGCGGTGAGGATCGGATCACGGGTGCAACCCTGTCGGACCTCGGCTATGTGCCTCTCTCCAGACGCCGCAATTCCGCCTTGCGTCACGAGATGACATGAGGCTCGGGCCGACCGGGATCTCCGTCACGCCTGCACAGCGGTATGAAAGTGCGGCGGGAAGCCGTTGGCCGGTGAGCATTATGCCGGCGCCGGGTGAACTTCTGTCGAGTTGGCTGCACCGGCTCGCCTACGCCAACGGCGTACCTCCCCGCTATTTCGGCGCGTTTCTCGGGGCGCCGGGTGAGAACTGGTCGGCGCGGCTTGATCGGGCATTGCCCGATCGCATCCTGCACCTTTTGAGAGAGCATACCCGCATACCCCTGGAAGACATCGCGGCTCTGACCGTTGCTCTTGACCCCTTGGCCCGGCTGCGTTTGCCCTTGCGGCCAGGGCCCCAACCGATCTGCGCACCCGGGATGCAGGCGACTTGGCTGCAATTCTGCCCGGCCTGTCTGGCAGAAGACGAAACGCCCTATTTTCGACGAGGCTGGAGCCTGGCGACACGAGTCTCCTGCTTTCGCCAGGGCTGTCGGCTTCGGGACAGGTGCCCGTCCTGCGGACGCGGATTGGCTCCGTTCCGCCAGAAGCGTCTTGTGCCGCATCAGATCTGCGCCGTATGCGGCGCGGCGCTCTGCAAACGCACCCGTCCCGCCACCGATGGCGTTCGACGCCTTGAGCGCCTGATCGACGATCTGCTTCGTCTGCATGCAGCGGGGCATCGGATAGGAGAAGGAAGATCACTACCGGACCTGCTCGGATCAGCCAGTTTTCAATCGGGTGAAAAGCGAGTGTCCATTGCGCGCCTCCCCCATCGGGATCGCTATCAGCTGTTTGGACAACTGACGGAAGGGCGATCGATACCGTTCGGAAAGCGAAGGAGTCCCGCGATCTCCTGCTGGAAACGCGTCGCTCAGGCTGCGCCAACCTGGCGCGGACTGGCGATATCATTCAGCGAAGCCGCCCTGCCTCGGCCCGCAGCCGGGCCGTGCTCCGCCTCCGCAGGTCCGCATTTGGCTGACCTCGTTCAGGCGGCCACACGGCTCCATCAGAAGCGGCAGGCGCTTTGAGGGTTCCAGCGGGCTTCAGGCGCGCGCGGCAAGCCCGGCGTCACCCAGCGGTTCGGGGTCTGGCAGGTCGCGCAAGCTCTCCATCCCGAAGGCCGCGAGGAACGCGTCCGTGGTCACGAAGGTGTAGGGGGCACCACGACGCGGCGCGCGGGGGCCGATCCCGATCAGATCGCGCGCATGCAGTCGGCCGAGCAGGTCGCGGCTGATCTCCTTTCCGAAGATATCCTTGAGCCCGTCACGGGTGATCGGCTGGTGGTAGGCGATGGCGGCCAGCACCGCAACGTCGAATTCGCTCAGGTCGAGCAACTGATCGCCCATATCCGCGGCGGCGCGGATTGCTGGCGCGTAGGCGGTCCGGGTCCGGAACATCCATCCCCCGGCGACCTGAGCGATCTCGAACGCACGCCCCTCCAGATCGGCGGCGAGATCCTCGATCAACAGGTCGATCGAAACCCCCTGCCCGACCACGCGCCCCAGGTCTTCGCGGGCGACCGGCGCGGCGGAGGCAAAGAGCACCGCCTCGATCCGGCGCATCCATTCCCGCCAGCGCAGCTCCGGCGGCAGGTCAGTTAGTTCGCGGTCAAGGTCCGGTTCAGAGCGATCCTTCGCCTTTTTCGGTGGTCGCATGTCCGAACTTTGAGCCCGGTTCCCACTTTCGCTGGCCATGCTCATGCTCACACCCCGTAGAACCGGAAGGTGTCGCGGCCGGTCAGTTCACGGACCGCGCCGAGATCGACCAACCGGTCACAGAGCCGCCGCGCGGCCCGATCCGGCAAGGGCAGGGCAGCAGGCGCCACGGCATCGTGGGTCAGGAACATCCAAACGGCATCGCCTGCCGCCTTTGCCCGAAGCTTCGGCGCGACCGCTTTCAGATGCGCCGCCCGCCGCGCGAGGTCGGCGGCGAGACGCACGACCTCGACCGCAGACGAAACGAATGCGCGATGACAGGCAAGACGCAGATCATCGCCCCGCTTGCGCAGGTCGGCCCGCTTCAGCCCCGCGGCCAGCAGCGGAAGCAGATGATCCCAACCAAGCGCCTCGGCGAGGGCCGCGTCCGCGAGGACGAGCGCCGGAACCTCCGCCCGCGACGCCTCCGACAGTACCCTCTCCAGCACCATCGCGGCGCGGCCTACTGGCGCCCCCTGCCCCGCATCGAGCCACGTCGCGATCCGCTCGGCCTGAAGATCAGGGAGCGCCCGGCAGAGCGTCTTGGTCGAGAGAGGCCGTTCAACCGCACGACGCCACGCCAGGCAGGTTTCGCCGGCTGGTCCGGGCAGGTCACCGGGGCGCAGGAGATGCACTGCGTCGCGCAACTCCGCGGCTCGCTCCGGACGACCCGAAAACGCGACACAGGCCTCGGCCGCGCGCAACGCGAGCCGATCCCGCAACAAGGCGTGGGGCACGTCCTCACGTCCAAGCACAACATGCAGGTGGCTCAACGCGGCACCCGACAAAAACGCAACATTTTCAAGGGCTTCAGCGCGTTCGGAGATGACCCAAGCGGGCATCCGAGGTAGCATGTCTGCGTCGCTAATGTGATCCGGTCGCGCAAATGTCATGCTTGGAGTCTACATCGGCGCGGCGCTTTCGGCCAGATGAATACGCAAGAACCGCCCCACCTTACCGCACGTCATCGTGTCCAATAAGTTTGCCTTATCGGACATAATAGGATAGGTTGAATTTACCATCCAAAATTAACGCATTTCCGGGTGTCAGAAGACCGGAATTCATGAGATTCAAGCACTTCCCTGAAAAGCGAGTCGGG
>JAAEZD010000058.1:0-8136 GCA_018223035.1 Paracoccaceae bacterium | reverse complement strand
AGACTTCCGAGAAAGCCGAGCATTATCGGAGACAGATTTTCCATGGGCGGGCCAGATTATCCTTCGGCGTAGCTCGAAAAGACTTCCGTCGACCCGTCCTTGCGGATGAGGAAGACATCATAGGCCTCGCGGTCGTCTTCTGGCCCCATGCCGGGCGAGCCATAGGGCATCCCCGGAACAGCGAGGCCGACGGCGTCCGGGCGCTCCTCGAGAAGGCGGCGGATGTCAGCGGCCGGTACATGGCCCTCGATCACGTAGCCGTCAATGAGCGCGGTGTGGCAGGAGACCATGCGCTGCGGCACGCCGTTGTCTAGCTTGAAGCGCACGAGAAGCCCGCCGAACATGTCCTGGCCGGTCGGCACAAACCCGTTCTCTTCGAGATGTTTCATCCACGAGAGGCAGCAGCCGCATCCGTTGGTCTTGCGGACGTCGATCGCCGTTGCCTCTGCGAGGGCCTGGGCCGCTGGGAACAGGGCGAGCGTGATGGCAAGAACTTGTGTCATGCGTTTCATGGGTCAGAGCCTTTCGGTTGTCGTTTCGGCAATCTCGCTGCCGAGGTTTTGATTCAGAAGCGCGCGCGCCTCGGCCAGACGCGAGAGCGCGGCGGTATCATCCGCTTCGCTCTCAGCTGCTTCGGCGAGCCGGTCGTCAGAGAGGGGGTCAGTCGGGCGCCCATCCACGAGGACTTCGTAGTGCAGGTTCGGACCTGTCGCCGTGCCAGTCGCGCCGACGCGGCCGATCACATCTCCCGCCGCAACGCGTTGGCCTTGTGCCAGGTCTTCCGGCACGGCGCTCAGATGCGCGTAGCGCGTCATGGTGTCGGAGCCGTGCAAGATTTCGACCACGCGACCATATCCGCCGCGCCAGCCGATGAAATTGACCCGCCCCGGTGCCGTCGCTTGAACCGGTGTCCCACGTGCCGCTGCAAAATCGACGCCGGTGTGCATCCGGACGTTGCCAAAGACCGGATGCGTGCGGCGTCCGAACACCGAGCTGAGGCGCGCACCCTCGACCGGCTGTGCGAAGACGCGCAGCACCTCGCCATCGACGTAGATCGTCGCCTGACCGCTGCCGTCGTCCGGCCATACGATCTCGTAAAGCGAACCGCCGATCTCCAGTGCGGCGAAGGCGAGTTCGGGCTGTCCGATCCTGTCCTCTCCGACCCGCGCCTCACGCCAGAGAAGCCTTAGTGTTTCGCCACCGGCCATCTCGCGGCGGAAATCCACGGTCCCACCCAGCATCTGCGCAAGGTCCACGGAAAAACGGGCGGGTATGCCGGCTTCGTCGAGTGCCGCGAAGATCGAGCTGTCGATCATGGCTTCGCCGGCAAGGGTTACGATTTCCGGATCCGGAGCCACGACCTGCGTGGACATCTGCTCGCCGAAAACCACCTCGATCCGAACCCCGTCCTCGACGGCGAGTGAGACGGTGCGGGGGCTGCCGTCCACGGTCGAAGCGACAGTGACCGAGTGCCCCGGCCGCAGCCGTCGCAGATCGTATTCCGCACCAAGCGCGAGGGCAACTTCGGCTCTGTCAGGTGCCGCAAGACCGGCCTCTGACAGCAAGAAATCGAGCGTTTCGCCCGGAGCAATGTCGCGCGACCACGTCGACAGGGGTGGCTCGATCGCTTGCACCGGCCTGTCGGCAAACGCGGCCTGCAGAAGGGGCAGCGGGCTGAGGTCGGGTGCATCGTCTGCCCATGCCGCCGCGGGCAGCGTCACGGGGATGTCAACGTTCTGGGGGGCTTCAGGACCTTGGGGCATCCAGCTACCTGCCTGGGCAAGTTCCGGCGGCACGGGTTCTTTCGACATGGAATCAGAGATGGCGATAGCCGCTCCCGAAACCGTCCCCGCAATTGCGACACAAGCCGCCAAAGTTCTGAGCCTCATGTCGCCCCCTCCATTTCTTCTTCCAGCGCGCGGCGAATTTTCGGCACCGCGAATTCTCTGGGTTCGTGATAGTCGATCATGGTGACGAACCGCCCAGAGGCTGCGAACAGGAAGACGCTCGCGGTGTGGTTCATCGTGTAATCGCCGCTCTCCGTCGGCACCCGCTCGTAGGTGGCGCGGAAGCCGTCCGCGACGCGCGCGATCTGCTCTTCCGGTCCCGTCCAGCCACGGATCGCAGGATGGAAGTAGCCGACATATTCGGCCATCGTTTCGACAGTGTCGCGCTCGGGATCGACCGTGATGAAAACCACGTTCATCTCGTCGGCCTCGTCTCCCAGATCGTCGAGCCATCCCGAAATGTCCGAGAGCGTGGTCGGGCAGACATCGGGACAGTAGGTGAAGCCGAAGAACGCCATCGTCGGGCGACCGATCAGGGTTTCCGGCCCGACCGCGTTGCCCTCATGATCCGTCAGACGGAAATCCATCTCGGTCAGGGCCACAGGCCGCTGCCCGACAGGTTCGGGTCCACCGGGTCCATCGACCTGCCACCAACCGACGAAGAGCATCAGGGCGACCGCCCCGACACCAGCCGCGCCGTACCCCAGGATCGCCCGTCGCCGCATCAGTCCTCTGGCCCCCGCGCGGCGATTCCGAGGATCGGCACCTCGACCGTCACTTCGCCTCCGTCGTCGAAAAGCAGGGTCAGCGGAAAGGTGTCCCCTTCCGTCATCGGTTCTTGTAGCCGCATCAGCATTGCGTGCAGGCCCCCCGGTTCGAGCGCGACGCTCTCGCCCGGGGCGATCGCGATCTCCCCCGCCGGGCTCATGGAGCTCACACCTTCGGCATTGGTCTTCGTCTCGTGGATTTCGGGCATCATCGCGAGCGGTGTTGTAAGGCCGATCAGCGTCACCGGCTCGTCGCCAGTGTTGCGGATCGTCATGTAAGCGGCCCCGGGACGGTTCATCCCGATGGAGGCGCGGGACCACGCGTTCTCGACGACAACATCCTCGGGTCCGGCCAGCGCGGGCACCGAGAGCCCTCCAAGGGTCAAAAGCGCGGCCAGTGTGCCAGTCAAAATATACTTTTTCATCGTTCTGATCCTGCCCTTTCCATTCAGCTTTGCGCGGCAGCGACTTCGGCGGCCACCAGACGACGCAACTCTGCCTCCCCGAATGGATCGAGCGGCTTGCCGTTCACAAAGAATGTGGGCGTCTGGCGAATTCCCACGGCCTCGACGTCAGCACGATCCTGGTTAAGGATCGCCACGACACCGGGTGCCAGCATTTGCGTGCGCGCGGCTTCGGCATCGAGTCCGGCCGTGGCGGCGATCTGAAGGATCAGGCCAGGCGCCGGGGCACCGTGCGACGCCCATCTCGGCTGTTCCCGCAGAACGGCCTCGAGCACCGGCACGTAAACGTCCTGCATGCGCGCCGCCTCGAGCACGCGGATGGCTTCCTCGGATGCCGCGCCGTGGAAGGGCGTGTAGCGGATCACGACGCGGACAGCTTCCCCATGCTCGGCCATGATGTCCTTCACGATGGGATGAAAGGCGCGACAGGCCTCGCAGGCCGGATCGAAGAATTCGACGATCGTGACGGGCGCATCCGCAGGCCCGAGGATGGGCGAGTAGGGGCGGATCATCGCCTCCGCAAGTTCCGGAGCAACGGGCTCCGCTTCGGCCACTGGGCCGGGGCGGATTGCAAACCAGGTGGCTCCGCCGAAACCGGCGGCGCCGAGGGCAAGAACGGACAGGATCAGGCCGCGTCGATTCATGTTCGTGTGTCCTTCAATGAAAGGGCCGACAGCGCCCCGATCAGCGCGAAGGCGGCGAGCGCCATCAGCGGGATAGGGATGCCGAAGACCAGTTGGTTGTCATCGGTGCAAGAGGGGCCGGTGGCCGTGCAGGGCTGGACGCGTTCGGGAACAAGACCGACGTACAGCCCCATGTGCCAGAGGGCGATTGCGCCGCCGCCAAGCGCCAATGCGATGCCGTAGCGCCCCACGCGGCCGTCCCGCCACCAAAGGCCGAGCCCGAGGACAATGGCCAAGGGGAACATGAAGGCGCGCTGGAACCAGCACAGCACACAGGGCGTCTGCCCCAGCACCTCGCCGATGAAAAGCACGGCAAGCGAGGCGACGAGCGCGATGATCCACGCCAGCCCGAGGGCTGTTTCTCCGGATATGCGGTTCATGTCGGTCAGATCCTCTCTTCCAGATCGGCGAGGATCTCTTCGGCGGAGGTGCCGTAGGGCCACGAGTCGGCGAAGCCCGCGTCGGGATCGAAGAGGAACAAATGCGACGTGTGGCCCATCGTGTAACCATCCGGCGCCGCAGCCTCTTCGACGCGTTCAAAGAAGATCGGAAACGTCTCGGATGTGGCGGCGATCTGTTCCGGCGTGCCGGTCAGACCGATGATGCCCGCATCGAACAGCGGGACGTATTCGGCGAGTGCGGCGGGCGTGTCCCGTTCGGGGTCGATGGTGATGAAAATCGGCTGGACCTTGGCGGCATCGTCGCCCAGACCGTCCATCACCGCCGCGACCTCAGATAGGGTCGTCGGGCAGACGTCGGGGCAGTTGGTAAAGCCGAAAAAAACCAGCATCCAGCGCCCCGCAAAGTCCTCCTCGGTTTGAACCATACCCTGGTGGTCCGTCAGTTCGAACTCAGCGAAAAAAGGCGGCTCGGCGTCAGTTCGGGCGCTATCGGCACGATAATCGGACCATAGCAAGAGCCATACGAAGGCAAGCGCTGCCACGCCTGCCAAAACCCAAAGAAACTTCTGTGCCGATGTAAGGGACAATCCTGTTCGCCTGTTTTTGATTCTTATTGCATGTGCGGATACATCCTCTAGCCGCTAGAGGTTCAAGCACGAAATCATGGTATAGCTTGAACTCACGCGTCTGTGAAACCGACACTTGTTTATTCCGACGGCAAAACCTACACAAACTGTATCTTTTTCATGGAGGCGAAAATGCTCACGATCGGTACTCTGTCAAAGAAGACTGGCACGAAGGTGCAGACCATCCGGTACTACGAACAGATTGGGCTCATGCCCGAACCTGGCAGGACCGAAGGCGGGCAGAGGCGCTACGACAATGCACAGCTCGACCGGCTGTCCTTCATCCGCCATTCGCGACAACTCGGTTTCTCGCTCGATGCGATCCGCGAGCTGCTCGACCTCAGCGACCATCCCAACCGGCCCTGTGATGAGGCTGATGCCATCGCGCGTCGCCAGCTCAAACAGGTGGAGCAGCGCATGGCCCGCCTGAAGGCGCTGCGCACGGAACTGAAACGCATGGTTCACGAATGCAGCGGCGGGCGGACGGGAGATTGCAAGGTGCTTGAGGTGTTGCGGGACCATTCGGAATGCTTGACCGAGCACGAGGAAATCGGGGCCTGAAGGAATTCAGCCAACATTCCGGCTGGAACGCAGATCAGCCGCAGAAGTTAATGTGTCGTACAACACAAGCTGGAACCACAAAATGGCCGCTAGACAAGATTCAATGGAGAGACGGACGCTTTGGATCGTTCTGGCGCTCAATATCGGTTTGGCCGTGGCTTTTTTCGCAACAGGCGCCTTCGGCGACTCAAGTGCCCTGATCGCCAACGGGCTCGATAACCTCTCCGACAGCTTCGTCTACGCGATCAGCCTTTTCGCTTTGTCCCGATCCGCCAAATGGAAACGCGGGGCGGCGAACGTTTCCGGCGGGCTGCTGATCCTGTTCGCTGCAGGCATCCTCTACGATGCGTGGCGCCGCTACATCGGTGGGTCAGATCCGCTCGGGACGATCATGATTGCAATGGCCCTGATCGCGGCGGCTATCAACGCAGTCTGCGTTTGGCTGCTCGCTAAGCTCAAAAATCCAAACGTCAATATCCGCGCGGCCAACACCTTCAGTTACAACGATTTCGCCGCGAACCTCGGGATCGTCGTGGCCGGTGGCCTCGTCGCTTGGCTAGGAACCAACTGGCCGGACCTTGTCGTCGGTGTGATCGTCGCCGGGATCGCGGCCTGGGGCGGTATCGACATCCTGCGCGACGCACACGGCGAACACCACAAAGCGGTTCACACGGACAAATAGTTGCGGGAGATTCTTTCTGAAGAAAGGGTTGAAGCTATAGTGACTATAGCAATTAGGTTTGTTCCAAGACGATTCGAGGAGCGACTCCGTTGCAGATGACCGACCCCCTACTTGCACCCACCAAACTACTGGATTTTGACGCCGCGCCTCTTGCGCATCTAATTGAGACCCGCGGCTGGCGCGGCTTATCCGAATACGATCGGATCGGAGCTGCCTATGATTTCGTTCGGAATGAAATCGCGTTCGGATACAATCGAGCTGACGACATCCCCGCATCCGAAGTGCTTTCCGACGGCTATGGGCAGTGCAATACCAAAAGCACGCTCTTGATGGCGCTGCTGCGTGGTGTCGGCATTCGTTGCCGGTTGCATGGGTTTACGATCCACAAAGGCTTGCAGCGCGGTGTTGTCCCTGAGCTGGTGTATCCGCTTGCTCCGCAGGAAATTCTCCACTCATGGGTCGAGATCGAATTTCAAGGTGCCTGGATCAACCTTGAAGGCTTCATCCTGGATGACGCTTTCCTCGATGTCCTGCAAACGTCATTCTCGGACACAGAAAGTCTCTGCGGTTATGGCGCGGGCACGGATTGCCTTGGCGCGCCTCCCGTCGCCTGGAACGGAGAAGATACCTACATTCAGAAAACCGGCATCGTGCAGGATTTCGGCGTGTTTGATACGCCGGACGCCTTCTATTTTTCCCATGAGCAATCCTTTGGATGGCTGCGTGGTGCCCTTTACCGTCATATCATACGCCACTGGATGAATGCGCGCGTTCGTGGTTTCCGCAGCGACCGCCTCAAGACTGACCGACGCGCGACACACGCGCATGAGGAGCCTGCCAATGCCACATGACCACGGGCACGCGCATATCGATCCGGATTCTGGCGATCGGCGGGTTGCCATCGCGATCTGGGCGAACGGGCTTCTTACCGTTGCGCAAATCGTCGGGGGCATATTGTCGGGCAGCCTGGCACTGATCGCCGATGCGCTGCACAACTTTTCCGATATGGCCTCGCTTGTCATTGCCTTTGCCGCACGCAAGATCGCGCGCCGCCCGGCCGATGAGCGCATGACCTTCGGCTATGGCCGGGTCGAAATCGTCGCGGCCCTGATCAACTACACCACCCTCATCGTGATCGGCTTCTATCTGATCTACGAAGGTGGCATGCGCATGATTGATCCACCCGAAGTCATGGGGTGGACCGTCGTCATTCTCGGTGGAATCGCGCTTGTGGTCGACACGCTGACCGCAATGCTGACCTATTCGATGCAGAAGGGGAGCGTGAACATCCGTGCGCTTTTTCTCCACAACCTTTCGGATGCGCTTGCTTCGGTCGCGGTTATCGTCGCTGGGTCGCTGATCATCCTTTACGACATGCGTTGGGTCGATCCTGCCATCACCATCGGCATCGCGACCTACATCCTGTATCTGTCTTTCACTGAAATAGGCGGCCCAATCCGAACCCTGATGCTCGGGAGCCCGCCGGACATCGACAACGAGGCCGTCGTCGAAGCGATGCGGAAAGTCGAAGGCGTCGCCGACGTCCACCACGTCCATCTCTGGCAAATGCAAGAGCACGAGGCTGCGCTCGACTGTCATGTCGTCGTGGCAGCCGAGGGATGGTCGAAGATCGAAGAGATCAAGAGCGCGATCAAGGAGCGGCTGAAGGAAGAATTCGGCATCAGCCATTCCAGCCTCGAATTCGAGCACGAGGATCGCGCTCATCAGAACGCCGATCTCTACGGTCACGGCAACGCAAGTGAAAAGGAGAAGACCAATGTTCAAGGAAACGCTGACCGAGCGTGATGATGTCATCGGGCTCGTCTGCGAAGGCAAGTTGACGGAGACAGAATTCAAGTAAATGCACGCGCTGCTTCATGAGCGTCTTGGAACAACCGATAATCCGGGTCTGGTTCTCGACCTTACAAGTTTCGAGGGCTACGAAGAGCCTTCGGCGATGCTAGAAGATCTGAAGGTCGACACCGCCCACGCGAACGATTTCGGTCGCATAGCGGTTGTCGGAGAACGCAGATGGATGGAATGGGGCGCACGGGTGGTCAACCTATTGACGGGCTCCGAGATGCAGTGGTTCGAATCCAGCGATACCGAGTCCGCAATTGCGTGGGCGCGTGACGGGTAGCCAGCGATTCTGCAAGAAAAGGACT
>JAAEZD010000003.1:0-381361 GCA_018223035.1 Paracoccaceae bacterium | reverse complement strand
AATAAGGGCTTCGACCTCATGCACGAAGGCAAGTCCATCAGGGCCGTGGTGGAGTTCTGATCGCAAAGGTCTGAAGAAATAGGCACCGGCCACGCGGGCCGGTGCCTTGCACAAGAGCGCCCGCTATCGGGTGTGTAGGCGACCCCTTCAATATCTTTTCACCAATTTAACAATCCGGGCGTTTGCTTGTGACACTGATCGATGGCGCGCTTTTGACGGCCATACGTGGTCGGGAGCATTGTCATCAGCGTGTGAATACACGCGTGCTACCGTTGTATTTCGAACCGGACGCGAAGATCGCCGTGCCAAGGCCATCATTGGAATGCGGTGGAATCCGGGCTATGTCAGCCGGGTAACCGGCAAGCCGCGCAAAAGCCGGGCTCAAGTCCCGACCGGACGAGAAGGAAACACCACCATGCCCGACGCCAACCGCAAACTGCTTGCCGTGCTGATCGACGCCGACAATATCTCGGCCAAGTTCGCCGAGGCCATGTTCGAAGAGATCGCTTCGCTGGGAGAGGCCAGCATCCGCAGGATCTATGGCGATTTCGCCGGGGGCGGGCCGCAGGGCTGGAGCAAGGACAAACTGGCAACGCTTGCCATCGTGCCGCATCAGCAATTCGCCAATACCACCGGCAAGAATGCGAGCGACATCGCGCTGGTGATCGACGCGATGGATATCCTGCATTCGGGCCGGTTCGACGGGTTCGTCCTGATTTCCTCGGACAGCGATTTCACCCGGCTTGCCAGCCGCATCCGGGAACAGGGGCTGGATGTCTATGGCATGGGCATGAGAAAAACGCCCGCCGCCTTTGTGAAGGCATGCAAGCGGTTCATTTATGTAGAAAACCTAGTCAACGATCCGATCAAATCCAAACCCCGACCCGAAAAGGCCAATGATGACAGCGAGGCGCCTGCCGAACTGGAAGATCCCTCAAAACTGGTTATCCGGGCGATGGACGCCATCGACCAGGAAGAAGAGTGGTTTTCCCTTGGTCAGATCGGCCAGTACATCACCGCCTCGAACCCGGATTTCGACACCCGCAGCTACGGCAAGAAAAAGCTGAGCGATCTGGTGAAGGAAATGAAACGGTTTGAAACCCGTCGCGGCGAAGGCAACCAGCTGGTGGTGCGCCGCATCGACTGACCTCGGCTGGTGCATGTTTGTCATACAGGAGGTGTACAGGTGCTGTACGGATTGTGCACAGCGATTTTCGGCTATTTCGCCCCGTAGCGCGCCATGAAGGTTTCCACCGCGTTATCGATCACATAATCGATTTCGGCCTCGCTGAAAACCTCCTGAATTCCGAAAGCGGCCCGCAGCCAGAGCCGCGTCTTGCACAGCTCCTGAAACTGCTCGGCAGCAAGCTCGATGTCCTCGATCCGTAATTCGCCGCGCGTCACGGCGTCACTCAGGTATTCGGCGAGCCGGGCCTTTCCCATCTGCGGCCCGTTGGCATAAAAAGACTGCCCCAGTTCCGGGAACCTGTCGCGTTCGGCCACGCAGATCCGAAAAATTCGCTGCGCGAAATCCGACAAAAGAAATCGCACGATGTGACCGGCGGCAACGGTCAGTATCTGCCGGGGCGGAGCGCATTCCGAGATCAGCTCGATGGCCCGGTCCGCCATGCGGTCACATTGCGCCCGCACCACCTCGACGAAAAGCAACCGCTTGTCCGGGAAATAGCTGTAAAGGGTTGCTTTCGAAACCCCCGCCGCCTTGGCGATCTCATCCACACTGGCCCCTTCGAATCCTTCGGCCATAAAGATCTCGCGCGCGCCCTCAAGGACCTGTTCGAATTTTCGACCGGTGCGAACGATATCGGCGGAATGGGTCATAGCGGGCTTTCGGCGTGGGGAATATGCAAGTGTAAACTGATTGGTTCACTTCCAACAACTCCTGTCGTTCGCAGCTTGCAATTCCTTTCGAACAAGCCATATTTAGAACCATTCTAATTCACTGGGTAACAAGATGCGATTCCTGACGCAACGCAAGAGATTCAAGGACTTGACCGAACAGGAAATCATCGCGCTTGCGATTTCCTCGGAAGAAGACGACGCCCGCATCTATCGTGGCTACGCCGAGTCGCTGCGCGCCGATTATCCGGCGAGCGCGGCTGTTTTTGACGGCATGGCCGCTGAAGAAGACAATCATCGCGCCCGCCTGCTGGACCTGCACCAGAGCCGTTTCGGACCGACCGTGCCCCTGATCCGCCGTGAACACGTGGCCGGGTACTACAACCGGCGACCGGTCTGGCTAGTCGAGAACCTCGGGATCGACCGTATCCGTGCCGAGGCCGATGCCATGGAACACGAAGCCGAGCAGTTCTACCTCAATGCCATGCGCCATGTGAGCGACGCCAGCACCCGCAAGCTGCTGGGCGATCTCGCCGCCGCCGAAGCCGGCCACCAGACCATCGCCGCCGATCTAGCCGAGGAGCACCTCAACGGCGACGCGCGGTCCGAGGAAGATGCCACCGCCCACCGACAGTTCCTGTTGACCTGGGTTCAGCCGGGTCTTGCCGGGCTGATGGACGGTTCGGTTTCGACCCTCGCCCCGATCTTTGCCACCGCCTTTGCCACCCAGGATCCCTGGACCACTTTCCTCGTCGGCGTGGCAGCGTCGGTTGGGGCAGGCATTTCCATGGGTTTCACGGAAGCAGCCTCGGACGATGGCGAACTGTCCGGGCGGGGCTCTCCAATGAAACGCGGCATTGCCTCGGGAATCATGACGACATTCGGCGGGCTCGGCCATGCCCTGCCCTACCTGATCCCGCATTTCTGGACGGCCACCCTGATCGCCTTTGCCGTGGTCTTTGTCGAACTCTGGGCCATCGCATGGATCCAGAACCGGTACATGGAAACCCCCTTCTTCCGGGCGGCCTTTCAGGTGGTGCTTGGCGGGGCTCTGGTGCTGGCTGCCGGAATCCTGATCGGCAGCGGGTAGAATTCGCCTCCCGCTCCAGCCTCAGGCGTCGCGCCACGCATGACCGCTTGCAGCACGCGGGCCATGCCGCTAAGCCGTCTTCATGGTTGAAATATTCCTGCGTACCCTGCCGTTCTTCGCAATCATCGGCCTTGGCTTCTGGGCGGCGCGCATCCAGTTTTTCAGCGCCGACGCGACTGCCTATATCACCCGTTTCGTCTTTTACTTCGCACTCTCTGCGATGCTCTTCCGTTTTGCCGCCAATCTCGATTTCGCCGAGGTCTTCGACGGCCGCCTGATCGCGGGCTATCTCTTTGGCTGCGCGGTGGTTTACGCCATCGCGACCACCGTTGCCCTGCTACGAAAGGTCGACGTCCAGACCGCCGCAATCGAGGCGCAATGTGCCGTGATCGGCAACACTGGCTTTCTGGGCCTGCCCATGTTCGTGATGCTCTTCGGCGAGGAAGCCATCGGTCCATTGGTGCTGGTTCTCGCAACCGACCTGATCGTGTTTTCCAGCCTGATCGTCATCATCATCCACAGCGCACGTGATCGCCGGATGAGCCCTGCCATCCTCAAGACGATTGGCATGGGACTGCTGCGCAACCCTATGATCCTGTCGATCTCGGCAGGTCTGATCTGGTCCGCGCTCAAGATGCCGATCCCGCTGCCTTTCAACGATTTTCTGAATATCCTCGGCGGCGCCGCGACTCCCGGCGCGCTCTTCGCCATCGGCGCCTCGCTGGCCGGAAAATCAGCCGAGCGTATCCGGATCGCCGCATGGCTCACTTGCTGCAAGCTTGTGCTGCACCCGCTCTTCGTCGGCATCGGCGTCCTGCTGCTGTTTCCCATCGACAGGTTCTCGGCAACGACGGTCATCTCGGCTGCGGCACTGCCGGTCGCCGGCAATGTCTTCATGCTCGCCCAGCACTATGGAATCGCCCCACATAGGGTCTCTGCTGCAATCCTGTTCTCCACGGCCCTCAGCATACTCAGTGTGCCGCTGGTCATTTCGTGGGTACAAGGCTGATCTTCTTTGGGTTTTAAAATATCCCCGCCGGAGGCTCCCGCCCTTTACCCCCGCGCCAAGGCCAGCTAGCGATGCGGTGACGTCCAATCAGGAGAAGACAAATGGAAACAGTTTCGGAAAATACCTGTTTCGGAGGCGTTCAGGGCGTCTACACCCATCGCTCGACCAGTTGCGCCTGCGACATGACCTTCGGCCTATTCCTTCCCGAAGAAGCGCGGGACGGCCCCGTGCCGCTGATCTGGTACCTCTCCGGGCTGACCTGCACCCATGAAAACGCCATGACCAAGGCCGGTGCTCAGGCTTGGGCGGCGGAACAGGGTATCGGTCTGGTCTTTCCCGACACCTCGCCACGGGGCGATGACGTGGCAGATGACGACGCCTACGATCTGGGCAAGGGCGCCGGTTTCTACGTGAACGCCACGCGTGACCCCTGGGCGCCGCATTACCGGATGTGGGACTATGTGGCGGAAGAACTGCCGACCCTGCTCGAGCGGAACTTTTCCATCGACCCCGAGCGTCAGTCTATCACTGGCCATTCCATGGGCGGGCACGGGGCGTTGACCCTCGCGATGACCTATCCGGATCGCTACAAATCCGTGTCCGCCTTTGCCCCGATCTCGAACCCCACGGGCGCCGACTGGGGGCGCAAGCAGCTCTCGGCTTACCTGGGGGACGACGAGGCCGCATGGGAAGCGCATGACGCCTCCCTGCTGATGGCGGAAAAAGGCTTTGACGGCCCGGTTCTCATCGATCAGGGCGCGAATGACCAGTTCATCGACCTGCTGCGTCCCGAAACCCTTGCCGCTGCAGCAGCCAAGCGACGCCAGCAGATCATCCTGCGCCTGCAGCCGGGCTATGATCACAGCTACTTTTTCGTTTCGACCTTCATGGAAGACCACGTGACCTTTCACGCCAACGCGCTCTGGGCCTGAACACGATGAGCGCGCTCTACATCGATGCGGATGCCTGCCCGGTCAAAGCAGAGGCGGAACGTGTAGCGACGCGCCATCAACTGAAAATGTTCGTTGTTTCCAACGGCGGGCTGCGCCCTTCGCAGAATCCGCTGGTGGAAAACGTCATCGTCGCCAGCGGCGCGGATGAGGCCGACAAATGGATTGCCGAGCGCTGCGGCAAGGGTGACGTGGTCGTGACCGGAGATATCCCGCTGGCCGCCAAATGTGTCGCAGCGGGCGCCCGGGTGCTGCGACACAATGGTGAAGCCTTCACCGAGGCGAATATCGGCCAGCAACTGGCGATGCGCGATCTGATGGCGGATATGCGGGCCGCGAACCCGCTGGGTGCGGGCGGCAGCGGGAAAGGCTTTACAAAGGCCGACCGCTCCCGTTTTCTGGATGCGCTCGAACGCGAAGTCCGGGCAGCCGGCCGCTCCTGACGCGGCCAATTTTTTGAAAAAAATTGTCAAAAATCTTCAAGATTTTTGGCGCCTTACGGAGTGGGCAGGAATGAAACCAGAAGCCGTGATATTCGATATCGGGAACGTTCTGATCGAATGGCAACCGGAGCGCTTCTACGACAGCGAAATCGGTGAGGAACGGCGCCGCGCCCTGTTCGGCTCCGTCGATCTGCATGAAATGAACAACGATGTGGATCGTGGCCATCATTTCACGGAAACCGTTTATGCAACGGCAGAGGCGAACCCCGACTGGCGCGCGGAAATCCGCATGTGGCACGATCGCTGGATCGAGATGGCCGCGCCGGTGATCGATCATTCCGTCCGCCTGATGCAAGCCCTGCGTGGCAAGGGCATTCCTGTATTCTCGCTCACGAATTTCGGTATCCAGAGCTTTGACCTTGCCGCGTCGCATTACCCCTTCCTGCTGGAATTCGACCGCCCCTACATTTCCGGCCATATGAAAACGGTGAAACCCGAACCGCAAATCTACGAGATGGTGGAACAGGATTGCGGCGTCGCCCCCGAAGCGCTGCTATTCACCGACGACCGCGAAGACAATATCCGGGTCGCCAATTCACGCGGCTGGCAGACCCACCTTTTCACCGGTCCCGAGGGCTGGGCGGACAAGCTCGTCGAAACCGGTCTGCTGAGCCGGGAGGAAGCCGCATGAGCACCCCATTCATCACCTTCGATCAGGGCGAGGCACTGCTTGACTGGGTTTCTTTCACGCAGGCGCTCGAGGAGGGTCACAAGCTACCCAAGGCCGAGATCGGCGATACATTTCTTTACCGTGGCAAGGATACGCTCTTATCGCGCGCCGCGTGGATCGACGGCCTGGGCATCGCGGTCAAATCGGCGACCGTGTTCCCGGACAATCCCGATCAGGGCAAACCAGTCGTCAATGGCGGCGTCAGCCTCTATGCCGATGGCGATGGCACACTTGACGCGATTGTCGATTTTCACCTTGTGACCAAGTGGAAAACCGCCGGCGACAGCCTGCTTGGCGCGATGAAACTGGCCCGCTCCGACAGCAAAAACATCCTGATCGTTGGCGCTGGCACTGTAGGGCGGTCGCTCTGCGAGGCTTTTGGCGCCGGATTCCCTGACGCCAGGCAAGTGATCTGGAACCGGACAACAAGCAAGGCCGAGGAACTGGCCCGCAGTCTTGACGGGGTCGACGTGGCCGAGGACCTGCCGTCTGCCGTGGAGACTGCCGATATCATCGTCACCGCCACGATGGCCACCAGCCCGGTGATCCGGGGCGAATGGCTGCGTCCCGGCCAGCATCTCAACCTGATAGGCGCCTACCGCCCGGATATGCGCGAAACCGACGACATGGCGCTGCAACGTGCCCGAATCTATGCCGACAGCTTCGACACCACGCTCGATCATATCGGCGAGTTCAAGATTCCGCTGGCAGAGGGAGCACTGAAGCGCGAACAGGTTCTGGCCGATTTCTACAGCATCGACAGGTTCGAACGGGGCACTGACAAAGACATCACCCTGTTCAAAAACGGCGGCGGTGCCCATCTGGACCTGATGACCAGCCGCCACATCCTTGACCGCTGGAACGCGTCGCAGGCCTGATCAGGCCGCCAGCGGCCGGGCCAGCGGCTTTTCCCGCACCGGGAGGTGGATGATCGCGCTGAACGCCCCGATGCCGACACCGATCCACCAGACCAGCGTGTAATCGCCGTAGACGTCGTAAAGCCGCCCGCCAAGCCAGACACCGAGAAAACTGCCAAGCTGGTGGCTTAGGAAGACGAACCCGTAAAGCGTGCCCATGTAGCGCAGCCCATAGATGTGCGCGACCAGACCCGAGGTCAGCGGCACAGTGGCAAGCCAGAGCGAGCCCATGACAATCGAAAACACGATGACGCTTGCTGGAGTAATCGGCATCATGATGAACAGCCCCGCCGCGATGGTGCGCCCTGTGTAGATCGCCGCGAGCAGGTATTTCTTGGAATACCGCTGCCCCAGCCAACCGGCGAGCAGCGTCCCCGCGACATTAGCCGCCCCGATCATCGACAGCGACACCGCGCCCAGCGCCGAGGTCGTGGTGATCCCGACCGAATGGAGCACTCCACCCGGCAGGATTGGGCCGCACAGCTCGGTCACAAAGGCAGGGAAATGGGCGGTGACAAAGCCAAGCTGGTAGCCACAGGAAAAGAAACCCATAAAGATCATCGCGAAAGACGGATCGCGAAAGGCGCGCAGGACCACTGTGCCCATGCTCTCTTCCAGCTCGGCCTTTCCGGCGCTGACCGGTGCCCGCATGAAGGGCAAAAACAGGATCGATGCGACCATGACCGCGGCAAAGACGAGGAAGGTGCTTTGCCAGGTCAGGAACCCGAGCATCCACTCCGCTAAGGGCGCACCGACGATCTGGCCACCGCTGCCCGCCGCCGAAACAATGGCCAGCGACATGGAGCGATTCTCATCAGAAGCGGCGCGACCAACGACTGCAAGGATCACGCCAAAACCGGTGCCAGCTACGCCAAACCCGACCAGCCATGCATAAAGCTGATGCTCGATCGGCGAGGTCGATCCCGCCGACAGAACCATACCGGCCGCATAGATCAGCGCGCCGATCAGGATCGCCTTGCGGTCCCCGATTTTTTCCGCGATAGCGCCAAAAATCGGCTGTCCTATACCCCAGGCGAGGTTCTGGATCGCGATGGCCAGCGAGAATTCAGTTCGCAGCCAGCCGAATTCCTCGGCAATCGGAATCTGGAACACGCCGAAAGACGATCTGACCGCAAAGCTAAGCAGGATGATCAGACAGCCGGTGATGAGGACCGGCGTAAAAAGAGGGGCGGATCGGGGCATGGCGGGTTCTTTCTGCCGGACAAGCACCGTTTTTAGCCATGACGCGCGGAACATCAATTCAGAAATTGTTGCATTGTTCATCACCGTGACGGATCAATCGGTAAGCCGCAGGCCCGCTTGACTCTTTCCAACCGCATGCGCGCCCTATAAACGCGGGGCATGAGCAGCATCAAAGAAATCTACGATGCCCGCGTAAAAGCTGGCGAGTTGCAGGCAGACGCTGGACAAGAGGGCGTTCTGGAGGAATTCGAACGTATCCGGGAGGCTCTGGATCAGCCCGCCAAGCGTGGTCTTTTCCGCAAGGCGCCGGAACCGCCGAAGGGGTTGTACCTCTGGGGCGGCGTCGGGCGCGGCAAGTCCATGCTGATGGATCTTTTCGTTGAAAGCCTTGACGACATCCCCGCGCGGCGGGTGCATTTCCATGCCTTCATGCAGGAAATCCACGCCGGGATGCACGATGCCCGCAAGGCCAACACCGAGGACGCGCTGAAACCCGTGGTCGCCAAGGTGGTGGAATCGACCCGCGTGCTGGCCTTTGACGAAATGCAGATCACCGACATCACCGACGCGATGATCGTGGGGCGGCTGTTCGAAGCGCTTTTCGACAGGGGTGTCGTTGTCGTCACGACATCAAACCGGGTGCCGGACGATCTCTACAAGAACGGGCTGAACCGGCAGCTCTTCCTGCCCTTCATCGAGATCATCAAGGACAAGATGGTCGTCAAGGAACTGGCCAGCCCGCGCGATTACCGCCAGGACAGGCTGCAAGGCTCGCAGGTATATTTCTCGCCCATCAACGCCGAAAGCCGCGCCGCGATTCAGGCAGTATGGGAGGATCTGACAGGCGGACCGGCGGAGCCGCTGACCCTTATCGTGCAGAAACGTGAAGTCACCCTGCCCGCCTTTCGCAACGGCGTGGCGCGGGCCAGCTTTTACGACCTTTGCGGCAAACAGCTTGGACCGGCGGATTACCTTGCCATCGCCGAGGCGGTCCGGGTGCTGGTGCTGGAAAACATTCCCACCCTGTCGCGATCCAATTTCAACGAGGCCAAGCGCTTTGTAACCCTGATCGACGCTCTTTACGAAGCACGGGTGCGGTTGGTGGCATCGGCAGCGGCAAAGCCCGAATGGCTGTACCTCGAAGGCGAAGGAAAGTTCGAATTCGAGCGAACCGCCTCGCGACTGCGCGAAATGCAGGCCGAAGACTGGGCACGCTGATCCGGCGTATTCACCCTTATCGCGGTGGTATGTATATTCGGCGCACCACTCAAAGTTGTCACCCCGTCCGGCGGGGCACCCGCGTGAGGGGGCGGCAGTATGTTCGACCGATCCGGTATCTGGAAGGTTCTGGCTTTTGCGGGTCTCGCAATGGATGGCCCGGCCTGCGCCCAGTCGTTGCAAGGGTGGAATGAGTTCGACGGACCGTTCGGTGTAAACTGGACAATCTACGGACAGATTTCTGGCGGGTTCATGTCGGTCGATGACGGGTTCGAAACCGATCAGGCCCTTGTGGACAATGGAAATTCCGGCACCCGTATCGGCATTGTCGGCGAGCGCGACATCGGGACCGGTATCGTCAGCTTTACCTTTGAGACCGCGTTAGGCACGCGAGGTTCATCGCAGATCGGCCAGACCAGCGTTCCGACGGATTCCATTTTCGGACGGCGGACCCTGCGGTTTCTCGAGCTGAAATATCAAGGTCCGCTGGGGCATTACGCAATCGGACAGGGCAGCATGGCCACAGATGGAGTTGCCGAGATCGACTTTTCCGGCACCAGCCTTGCGGCCTATTCCTTTGTCAGCGGCGCAGGTGGCGGGTTCAGCTTTCGCGACCAGTCCGGCGCCTTGACCCCTATCATCGTATCCGGCGTGTTTCGGAACTTTGACGGCGGGCGGCGGCTGCGGATACGCTATGACACTCCCGAATATCGGGGCTTCAGCATCGGTGCGGCGCTTGGCAAAGAGGTCGTAAATCCAAACGACGACAACACCTACAGCGACTTTTCAGTCCGCTACAGCGGTGCCTTTGGCGATATCGAAACCAGGGTCGCGGTGGGCTATGGGCGGATCGAGACACCGACCGGCGCAGTATCCGAAGCGCTACTCGCCTCGGCATCGGCCTGGCATAAACCTTCGGGTATCAGCGTGACGCTGGCCACCGGCGCACAGCAGCGGGGCTCGGCAGGGTCTTACGACTACATCAAGCTTGGGTACCGGCAAGACTGGTTCGCCTTGGGCGAAACACGCCTTTCCGTCGATTATTATGCCGGGCGGGATCTGCTATTCACCAATTCCGAGTCGCATTCAGTCGGAGTTGCCGTGGTTCAGGACATCGACCGCTACGGCATTGAAACATTCTTGCTTTTGCGGCGTTACGCAATGGAAGACGCGGGCACGACCAGTTTCGAGGACGTGACCGCCCTTTTCGCAGGTGCCCGCTTCAAGTTCTGAGCGGTCAAGACGCGTTCCCGTCGCGGAGAACCGCACCGGCCAGATAAAGCGAGCCACAGATCAGCACCCGGGCATGGGGTTCCCGGTCAAGGATCGAAGCAAGCGCGGTCTCGACCGACTCCGCGCAACTTGCCGAGATACCGGCATCGGTCGCGGCCTGCGCGGTCTGTTCGGCAGGCAGGGTATTCGCCTCGCCGGGGATGGAAATCGCGGTCAGGCTTTCGACCTCTGCCGCCAGCGGGCGAAGGTAGCCGGTGATGTCCTTGGTGTTGAGCATCCCGCAGATTAAATGCGTCGGACGTTTCGGCAGACCCGCCAGCACCCTTGCCAGCGCGATACCGGCGGCGGGGTTGTGGCCCCCATCAAGCCAGAGCTCGGCCTCGGGCGCCTGATCCGCAAGCGGTCCCTTGCTCAGCCGTTGCATCCTGGCGGGCCATTCTGCCCGGGTAACCGCAGCCTCATAAGCGGCATCGCCAAGTTCAAGATATCGCAGTGCGGCCAAGGCGGCCCCGGCGTTGTCGATCTGATGCGCCCCCGGCAGATTTGGAAGGGACAGGTCGCGCAGACCGGTGTCATCGGTGTAAACAAGCCGCCCGCGTTCTTCCTGCACGTGCCAATGCTGGCCGTGAACCAGCAGCGGCGCGCCGACGCGGGCCGCCTGCCGTTCGATCACCTCAAGCGCCGCATCCTCTTGCGGACCGACCACACAGGTTACGCCACGCTTTAGGATACCCGCCTTTTCAAAAGCGATCTCTTCCAGCGTTTCGCCAAGGAACTGCTGGTGGTCGACTGAAACGGGCGTGATCACGCAAAGCGCAGGCTTTTCGATGACATTGGTCGCGTCTAGACGCCCGCCAAGCCCGACTTCGAGCAGGGTGTAATCCGCCTGCGTGCGGGCAAAGGCCAGCAGCGCGGCGCAGGTCGTAATCTCGAAATAGGTAATCGCGCCATCGCCATTGGCCCGATAGCATTCATCGAGAACCTTCGTCAGGTCCTCTTCGGAAATCAAATCTCCGGCCAGGCGTATGCGTTCGTGAAACCGGGCAAGATGCGGCGAGGTATAGACATGGGCGCTTTGGCCCGCGCCCTCGATCCCGGCACGGATCATCGCAAGAGTCGATCCCTTGCCGTTGGTCCCCGCGACATGGATCACCGGCGGCAGCGACCGTTCCGGATTGCCCAGCGCGTCGAGCAGACGCCAGACCCGGTCCAGCGTCAGATCGATGATCTTCGGGTGCAACGCCATCATCCGTTGCAGGATGACGTCGGAACCTGCCGTGGTCATTTGAGCGGTTTTTGCGGCGTCGGCGCCGGTGCAGGCTTGGCCGCGGATGTATCAGGTTCGGCAACGGGTGCGGTTGCGGCAGCGACCGGGTCCGCTTTTTCCGTCTTGTCCGGGGCCGGAAGATCACCGCGAACGGCAGGCGGCATGCCAAGCAGCATCCGGGTGATGGTAATCAATTCTTCGCGCATCTCGGTGCGCGGGGTCACACGGTCGAGCATGCCATGATCCAGCAGGTATTCCGCGCGCTGGAACCCGTCGGGCAGCTTTTCGCGGATGGTTTGCTCGATCACGCGTGGGCCTGCGAAACAGATCAGCGCGTTGGGCTCGGCGATATGCACATCGCCCAGCATCGCGTAAGACGCCGTCACACCGCCCGTGGTCGGGTGGGTCAGCACGACGATATAGGGAAGACCCGCCTCTTTCAGCATCTGGACCGCAACCGTGGTACGCGGCATTTGCATCAGGCTCAGGATGCCTTCCTGCATGCGCGCCCCGCCGGCCGCCGAGAACAGGATCAACGGGCGCTTGAGCTTAACCGCCTCTTCCGCAGCGGCAAGGATCGCGTTGCCGACGTACATCCCCATGGACCCTCCCATAAAGGAAAAGTCCTGCGCGGCGGCGATGATCGGGGTACGTCCGATTTCACCCGAAGCGACCAACATCGCCTCTTTTTCGCCAGTGGTCTTCTGCGCGGTGCGCATCCGGTCGGGATAGCGTTTCTGGTCGCGGAATTGCAACGGATCGGCCAGCGGTTCGGGCACCTTCACCTCGTTGAACACACCGCCATCGAACAACGCCTTGAACCGGTCGCGCGGGGTGATGTTCATGTGGTGACCGCAATTGGTGCAGACGTTGAGATTTTCCGTCAGCTCGCGGTGGAACAGCATGGTGCCGCATTCGTCGCATTTCTGCCAAAGATTCTCGGGTGTTTCCCGGCGCGAAAAGATCGAATTTATCCGCGGGCGGACGTAGTTGGTAATCCAGTTCATGCAGTCGGCCTTTTGCTGGCGAGGTCGTGGCCCCCAGATAAGCCCCGCCCCGGTGAATTGCAATCAGCGGCGAATGGCAAGCCGCGCGGCAAGCCAGCTGACGACGATAAAGCCAAAGTCGACGAGCATCCAGCTGCGCAGGTTTTCCGTTTCGGACAGGCTGAACGGTGTCGTGGCAAGGGCCAGACCGCTAAGCGAATCCGGCACGGACACGATCAGGATGGCGGTGACGTTGTTGATCATGTGCAGCGCAATCGCCGGTCCCAGCGTTCCGGCCCGCGCCGTTATGTCAGCCGCCATGACACCAAAACCAAAAGCCCAGACCGCGATAAGGGCTGCATTCGCCCCCGCCTGCGCCGGAACATAATGGCCGATTCCAAAAAGGATCGCGGGCACTACCATCCAGACGAGAGGTGAGCGGAAGCGCGCCGCGAGCGACTGCTGGATATATCCGCGAAACAGGATTTCCTCGCTTGCGACCTGTGTCAGCACCGCCAGCAGTGAGATCGGCAACAGCGCCAGCCAAATACCGACCGGCAGGTTGGGCTCCAGCGGTTCGCCCATGTCATAGGGCGGCAGGATCATCACCAGAATGCCAAGCATGACGACCAGCCCCGCGACCCGCAGGAATTGCCCGATCGCCAGCGGCAGCGGCCCGATCATCGACAGGGGCGATCTGTGCTGCACCAGCCGGGCCGCGACGAAAATGCCAAGGATCACGAAGCCAAAGCTGAACAGCAGCAAAAGCAGGGTCAGCGGCGTGTTGCCTTTACCGTTGGCGGGATTGAGCAACTCGCGCTGGAAGTCCGGCGAGACCGCGCCAAGAACGGCCCGCATCGCGAATCCTGCGAAAAACGTGACAAACCCCGCGACGATCAACCCTAGCACAAGCCGCCAGATCTGCGGTTTTTCGCGGGCTGTTGCGACGAGGTTCTCGTGCGGGCGATAGGCGCCTTCAGGCATCCGCATGTCCGCCATAGCTCTTGGTGCTGAAGCTGGTCATCGAGGACATATGGTCGTTGTCGAGGTTCTGCGCGCGCAGGCGACTGGCGGCAGAACTCAGGTGCCCGCCCATGGTTTCAAGCAATTGTACCGCCACCGACGGATCCGTTTCGATGACCGTGCGGAATTCTTCGGCCCCGATCCGCAGAAACATGCTTGGCTCCGTTGCGACGAGGTCCGTCTGGCGCACCTGTCCGGTTATCACCGACAGGTCGCCGATAAGACGCCCGGGATTGATCACGGTAAGCGGCGGTGTATCCGCATCCCCATGGGGCCAGCGCAATTCGGCCTGACCGGACAGGCAGAGATAGGCGGCATCGGGTTTCTCGCCTGTAGAAAAGACAACCTGCTCGGTGTCGGCCTCGTACCACTTGGCCGAAAAGGCCAGCAGCCGCAGGTTGCGCGGGCTGAGTTTTGCAAAGAGTTCGGTTTTGGCAAGCGCCCTGATCTTGCGCTGAAGATCGGCCGTAGCCTTTTCCGACATCTTTTTCTGGCCCGAGCAATCGGTACCGGCGACCCTGCCATCCACGATCTCGACGAAAAAGTCATACTCGCCCGGGTTCTCAAACCGGTCTTCGAGAAACAGGATGGTGGTATTAGGCAGAAGGTCGCGCAGCTTGGCCCTTGTCTGCGCCCGGCTTTCTGAATCGTGGCTCGCCAGCGCGTGATCCATCAACAGGATATCCGGACGTTTGATGGCAGCGCGGGTAAAAGCCGATCGTTCCTGAAGCAGGGTCGGCAGGTTCGCACCGCCCAGCCCGATGTGCATGTCGTAGATGATCGCCGCGGCGCGTTTGCGCATGTCATGCTCACTCATCACTTCGGCCACCACCTCTTCGACGGCATCGGCCTTGGCCCCTGCCATGATCGAGACCCTGCCAAAGATCGCGTTTTCGATGACCGTCAGCCTTGGCATATAGGTGTCGGCCCGGATCGGTTCAAAGAGATCGCTGACGTAATTGCGCAACTCGTCGACCTTGGCGCGACGAATTTCGAGAATTTCCTGCTTGTACTGGTCGGGAAAGCTCGGGCCGATCTGCTCGGCCGTGAGCAGGAAGGGCACGGTCAGCATCAGCGCCCTTTCCTCGGCCGACAGGGCACCATTGCCCCGTGCGGCGCGCTTTATCGCGATGTCATTCAGGCGCGCGTAGATTTCGTCGCTGATGCCAAGACGGCGAAAGAGCGGGTGATCGGTGCCGTCGAGTCCGAAGGTCTGGCGCAGAGTCTCGATAACCGCCTGCGCGATATTCAGAGCTTCGCCGTCGAGCTTCTGTTCCCGCAGCATTTCGACGAAACGCGGGTTTCGCGCCAGTTTCTCGGGCGGAATGTCCTGTGTTGGCGTCGCAAAGAACAGGTTGCCGCCCAGCGGCATCGCCGGGTTGAACGCATCCGGGTCGAACCGGTACACAACGTCGCTCAGCCCTCTGGCCCGCAGCCTTTCGGCGATTTCGGGGCGCAGGGCCACGATATCCGCCGCGAGATTTTTGTGAATCTCGGGATCGAAGGTGGTGCGCAGAGTGCGGCGGAACATCTGCTCATCAATCCCCATTGCCTCGAGCAGCTGGAACCACCAGTCCCGGATGTCCGTTGCGTTCGAAAGCCCGGCCAGATCGGGATCGATCCATTTCACATCAAGCGGATCCGTGCTGTTCCCGGACCGCTGTGCTTCGATCAGCTTGCGGTCCTTGCCCTGCGGATCCCATATCACCGACTGCGGCTTGATCCGAAGCGGCATCAACAGGTTATCGGCGAGCGTACCCTCGAAAATGTAAGGTCGCGAATGGGCATAACCGATCCGCGTCGCGATGATCGACTGGTGCAGCGTCTCAAGCGGATAACCGGATACGGTAATCCAGCCACGGGTCGGGGTGATCTCGCGCGTCAGCAACCGGGCTATGGCAGCCCTTTCGTTTTCGCCCTTGCTCTGAATTGCGACGCGACCGCCGGCAGGGATTGTGAGGCTCACGTCTTCGAGCACGGCATTACCGTCCTCGTCCTGAACCGAGACCTTGTGGAATTCTATATCGCCGTTCAGATGCGGAATCATGTCCGGCTCACCGTCGAAAAGCTCGGGGGCGATCATGTTCCTTGGAGCAAAACGTTCTGTGACAACCTGCCAGCGCAGCGACATATCCTGAACCTGGTTGTAATAGGTCAAAAGCTCTTTCCACGGCGCGCTCAGATCCTTGTAGGCTGCAAGCGCGGCCACCAGCGCGCCGACCGTGATATCACCCTGAATCGCCAGATAACCGCCAACAGAATAAAAGAAAAAAGGCGTGAGATGCCCGATCATGTTGTTCAGGAACTTCATGAAGAACTTCTTTTGGTAGATCTGGAAACGGATATCGAACAGCCGCCCCAGCCGGTCGGTGAACTGGGCAAGCCGATAACGCCAACCGCCGTTCGCGCGCAGGTCACTGATCCCGGCGGCGGTTTCGCCGATCTCGGAACTGAAGGCGCGGATTTCCTGAATCCGGTCCTTGTTCAGCAGGTTAATCTGACGTTGCAGGCGCGGGATCAGCCATGCCTGAAGCGGGATCAGCGCGACAGAAGCAAGGCCGAACCAGATGCTCTGGGCAAACAGGAAGATCAGGATCGTCATCATCTGGCCGAACTGAAAGGCAGGCTGCGCGACCGCGTCGCCCATCAGCCCGCCCATCGGTTCCGCCTCGGAGGTGATCATCGACACCAGTTCGCCCTGGCTGGTGGTCCGGAAATAGGGCGCCGGGAACCGCATCATGCGCGAAATCAGCTGATACCGCAGGCGCCGTAGCAGCCGTTCGGACAAGACACCTTTCATGGTGTTGATGCGCATCTTCATCATGCCGCTCAGCAGAACGGCGGCAAGGAAGGCAAAACAGAGCAAAAGCAGGTATTCCACCTGCGTCAACGTCAGGCCAAAGGCCTCGACAGTGTCGCTGGGTGCGCCGATCGCATCGTTGATGATCCGCTTTGGCAGTTCCAGCGAGGCATAGAGGAAGGGAAAGGACACCAGCGTGAAAAACAGCAGGAGTATCTGCTGGCGCTTGGAATGCTTCCAGATGAAAGAAAACAGGGTACGGTCCATGCCCGTCCTTCCGTTCGTGCCGAGAGTGTGCCGAAAATGCCGAAATAAAATTTCTGCAGCAGGCACGTAAGGCTAATCATTGCAGGTTTGAAAACAAGGTGCATTGATGCACAGATCGCTAGATACTTGTAGAGAGCGAAACAGCGCTTTATTGCGGAATTGCAACGAATCCGGGGAGCAGAGCCATGCTGAATCGACCTTTTGACAAGTCGAAACTGCCCAGCCGCCATGTAACCGAAGGCCCGGAGCGCGCGCCGCACCGATCCTACATGTACGCGATGGGCGTTAGCGATACCGAAATTCACCAGCCGCTGGTTGGCGTTGCAACCTGCTGGAACGAGGCCGCGCCCTGTAACATCGCACTGAACCGCCAGGCCCAGTCGGTCAAGATGGGCGTCAAGGCTGCCGCCGGAACGCCGCGCGAATTCACCACGATCACGGTCACAGATGGCATCGCGATGGGCCATGAGGGCATGCGCTCCTCTCTCGCCTCGCGTGAGGCGATTGCAGACACCGTCGAACTGACCATGCGCGGCCATTGCTATGACGCGCTTGTCGGTCTGGCCGGGTGCGACAAATCTTTGCCCGGGATGATGATGGCGATGGTACGTCTGAACGTGCCGTCGGTTTTCATCTATGGCGGGTCGATCCTGCCGGGTAAGGCGCCGGTGGGTGCCGACGTCCCTGAAGATTTCGCAAGCCGTGATCTGACGGTGCAGGACATGTTTGAGGCGGTGGGCCGCCACCAGAACGGCACCCTTTCGGACGCCGCGCTGGATGTGCTGGAACGCGTTGCTTGCCCTTCTGCCGGGGCCTGTGGCGGTCAGTTTACCGCGAACACGATGGCCTGCGTATCCGAGGCGATCGGGCTGGCGCTGTTCAATTCGTCCGGGATGCCCGCGCCTTATGAATCCCGTGACCAGTATGGCGAGGCTTCTGGTCAGGCGGTCATGAACCTGCTGGAAAAGAACATCCGCGCCCGGGACGTCGTCACGCGCCAATCGCTTGAAAATGCGGCCCGCGTGGTTGCCTGTACCGGCGGGTCGACCAATGGGGGATTGCACCTGCCCGCCATCGCCCATGAGGCCGGCATTGATTTCGACCTCATGGATGTCTGCGATATCTTCCGCGACACGCCTTATTTCGTAAACCTCAAGCCGGGCGGCGACTACGTAGCCAAGGATCTTTACGAGGCCGGTGGCGTGCCTGTCGTGCTAAAGGAATTACGCAAGGCCGGGTTAATCCACGAAGACTGCATGACCGCCAGCGGCCGCAGCATTGGCGAAGAACTCGACCGTGTGACCCGCGAGGCCGACGGCAAGGTAATCCACCCTGTCGCCACCCCGATCACCAAGACCGGCGGCGTTGTCGGGCTCAGGGGCAACCTTGCCCCCGAAGGCGCAATTGTAAAGGTCGCGGGCATCGCAGCCGAAGATCAGGTCTTCACTGGCCCGGCGCATGTCTTTGAATGCGAGGAAGAGGCTTTCGAGGCCGTGCAAAAGCGCGACTATTCCGAGGGCGAAGTCATCGTTATCCGCAACGAAGGCCCCGCAGGCGGCCCGGGCATGCGCGAAATGCTCGCCACCACGGCGGCCTTGTCCGGACAGGGTATGGGAAAGAAGATCGCACTGATCACCGATGGTCGGTTCTCGGGCGCGACCCGCGGCTTCTGCGTCGGACATGTTGGCCCCGAGGCTGCCCATGGCGGGCCCATCGCGCTTGTCCGCAACGGCGACATGATCACCATCGACGCCGTTAAAGGTGAAATATCGGTCGATCTGAGCGACGAGGAACTGGCACAACGCAAGGCAGACTGGAAAGGCCCGCGTGAAACGATCTATGCCTCGGGCGCGTTGTGGAAATATGCCCAGCTGGTCGGCGCGACCCACAAAGGCGCTGTCACCCATCCGGGCGGCAAGGCGGAGAAACATGTCTACATGGATCTATAAAGCCTGTTCGGCGATCTTCGCCGCACTTCTTTTGACCGGTTGCGATCAGGCGACCGGTCTGCCCTTCGCGTCCGAATTGAACGAGCCCGCGGAATCCTCCGGTCATGCGCGAATGGCGAAGGTCGAACTTGCCGATGGCAATGTCATCCTCACAGCACCTGATGGCTATTGCATTGACCGACGCACCGTTCGCCGCCTTGGGCGCACCGGTTTCGCGATGTTGGCCCGCTGCGATACCGTCGGCGTCCGGGGCTATTTCAACGGCTACGATCTTGCGATCATCACCGTGACGACCGCCGCTCATGGCAAGGGCGCCCCCGCCCCGACCCGGCAGGACCTTGCGCGCGCGGCAGATACCTCGCGGGTGCTGGATAACCACAAGCGCGACGGGCTGGCCCTTGTCCGCTTAAGCGACAAGTACCCCCCGCTCGATGGCGTCAGCCCGGTCCACTGGCGCGGTGCGTTTGTGCTGAACGATCACCTGGTCAGTATCGGCCTTTACGCGCCCGATGGCAGCGAAGCGCTTGGGAAACCGGGGGCCGGGATCGTCACCGATCTTGTCGATCGCACCCGCAAATCCAGCCTGCCGCGCACCGTGGCCAATTCGCGCACGCCCAGCCCGAACGAAACTGAGTCAAATTAGACGCAAATTCCCGGCGATATGGGGCAGCGGGCGCAATTGCCGGTTTCCCTGATCTTTCCGCTTTTGTTAGATGGTCAAACGGTTTCACTAGGGAAGAATGCCGCGGGCCCGCGGCAGGGAGAACGATGAGCGGGATACTCGACCGGCTGTTCCAGAAACGGGTCCTGAGACGCTGGCGACGTGCGGCGCGCGCCGCATCCGAGACGCCCCTTCCCGTCCTGCGCGAACAACGCGGCTATGCCCGCCAACTTCGCGCGCAGATCAGCCGGTTGATCCACGTGGCCGATGGGCGGCTTGCGCTGCCGCATATAGGGTCCACATCCTTCCCGCGACCGCATGGCACCGACTGGTCATGGCGGCCTGACCTATGGCGCGGTCCTCTGGACAAACCGGGCGTGGCCGCGATGCCAAGCAAGACCGCGCTCGGTGAAGAGGTCACGCTGTTCCACGACTGCCCCCTCTCGGAGTTGAGCCTGCGCCAGGTACGCAATACCCGTGAAGGCGACCTTGCGCCTTATGGGCTACGGATGGACGTGTTCCACTTTGGCGGCACGTTCCTGTCGCTGGTGATCGATATGCCGCCGGAGCTTGCCAAGGGACTGACGAAATCGCACCTGGTGCGGATGGATGCGATCATCGAGACCGAGAACCCGATCGACATTTTCGCAAGGCTCAACATTCGCCACGGTCCGAATACCGAGCAACTGGTACGGGAACTGCCAAAGCAGGACAAGTCGGTCATGGTCGAGTTCGACCTTGCCTATGGCAAGATCAACGAGAACCGGATCGAGAAAATCTGGCTTGACCTGATCCTTGACGAACCGGCGATGAACCAGATTGTGCTGAAAGACCTGACCTGTGCCAGGTATCGCCGTGCAGCCATTTAGGAGAATGGGATGAGTGAACAGCCCCTGACCAAGATCCGAATGCGCGATGGCATTTGGGAGGGCGAACTGGCCGCCCCGCATGATGTGACGCCGCAGTTGCAGGTTACGTACCGCGACCGGCCCCTGACCGGCGTGCAGGTCAGCAAGTCGGGAACCAAAGACACCTGGGCCGTGCAAATCCCGGTTCCGATGGAGGCAGTGGCCGACGGGGTTCATTGCTTTGTCATCACCGACAAGATCGAAGGCACCAAGCTTGGCGATTTCGCGTTCATCGCGGGCGATATCGGGGCAGCGGATCTGCGTGGAGAGGTTGAACTGCTGCGGGCCGAGCTGGATATGCTCAAGCGGGCCTTTCGCCACCATTGCCGCGAAACCTCGTAAGGCGACCCATCATCGGATGACCGAGGGATCTCGATTATTTGAGCGCTTTTACTGCGTAAAGGCAGCGTTCCATAGCGGGATACGCGCCTCGTCCCGGTTCGTATAGCTGGCAAGCGCTTCGTGAACGCCAAGGTCCGAGTCCAGCTCTCCACCCCGGCCCAAAGCGGCGATCTGTTCGGTAAACCAAGCGGTTACGCCGCCTTCGGGGGCATCCGCGAAACGTGGAAAAACCGGGTTATTGCCCGCTTTTTGCCAGTGCGTCGGCAGATCGGGGTTAAGCACGAGGGCGCGGGCCAGTCCCACCATGTCTGCGGCCCCGCTTTCTAGAACATCCATCGCCTGAGCGCGGGTCTTGATGCCGCCGGTCAGCATGACGGGGATAGTCGTGACCTGTTTGGCGCGGCGCGAAAACTCGATGAAATAGGGCTGCCCCGGCTTGGCGTCCGATGCGGAAGCAGCGCCCGGAAAATAAGTGCCGCCGGTGATGTCGATCAGGTCGACGCCGGTTTTGTCGAGAGCTGCGACGATCCGAATAGACTCCGCCTCTGTCAGCCCGCCCTGCAACTGGTCGGTGGCGTTCAGCTTGACCGCAATCGGGAAATCCGGCCCCACTGCTTGCCGCATGGCCGTGATCGTATCAATCAGCAGACGCATACGGTTTCCGAGCGATCCGCCCCAGCCGTCGGTCCGCCTGTTGAACAGGGGCGAGAGAAACTGGCTGAGCAGAAAGCCATGCGCCGCATGGATCTGCACCCCGCCAAAGCCCATGTCGCGGACCAGTCGCGCGGTCACGGCGAAGGCCTCCGGCAGGGCAAGGATCTCGTCCACCGTCAGCGCCTCACACTGTACGCCGGGCAAGTCCAGCGCGCTTGGTCCCACCGGATGGGAAATAGGCGGATAGGCCATTGCACCGGCGTGACCGAGCTGCACAAACGGTACACAACCTGTACACCCCCCGTACATCGCGAGGTCACCAAACAGCTGTTTCGGGCTGTCGGCACTCAGAACGAGGTTGCCCGGCTTTTCGGCGGTGTCCGGTCGCCCCTGAACTTCGCCGATGATCGTCGCGGCCGCGCCGCCCTCGGCCCAGCGCCGGTAGAGACGAATCTGTTCCGCTGTCGAACTGCCCTGCCCGTCGCCAAGGGAATCCGACATCGCCGATTTCACGATCCGGTTCCTGAGCACGGTTCCGCAGGGCAGTTCGAGCGGATCGAAAAGCGAAGGAGGGGACATCTGGCATTCCTTGTTGGCGCGCGGGGTTTCTCCCCCGACCCAAGCAAGGCCACCAACACATCACAACCGCTGGCCGGTGATGAATGTGCCCAAAACGAAAAAGGGCGGCCAAGGCCGCCCGATTCCTGAACTTTTGCACAAGATCATTCCTTGTGTTCGATGGCCGAAAGACCCTTGAGAATATCGATCGCATAAGCGAGCTGGTAATCCTCTTCGCGCAGCTTTGCCGATGCTTCGGCCTTGGCGCGGTCTTCCTCGATCTGGCGGATCTCATCCTCGGAAAGGCTGTCGTTGTTAAGACGGCCACGAAGGTCGGCTTCGGAGCGCGAGCGGTTCACTGCGCTCTTGGGTTCGTCCTCTTCCTCGGTGTCGGGTGCCCGGCGCGGCTGTTCCACGACGATGTCGGGGGAGACGCCCAGCGCCTGAATCGAGCGACCCGACGGCGTGTAATAGCGGGCCGTGGTCAGGCGCATCGCACCGTCGCCGCGCAGGGGCATGACCGTCTGAACCGAGCCCTTGCCGAAGGATTTCGTACCGACAACGATGGCCCGGCGGTGATCCTGCAGCGCGCCCGCGACGATTTCCGACGCCGATGCCGAACCGCCGTTAATCAGAACGACAATCGGTTTGCCTTCGGCCAAGTCGCCCGGAGTCGCGTTGAAGCGCTCGCCGTCTTCGGGGTTGCGGCCACGGGTGCTGACGATTTCACCGGATTCGAGGAAGGAATCCGACACGTTGATCGCCTGATTCAGCAGGCCGCCGGGGTTGTTGCGCAGATCGAGAACGAAACCGTTTACATTCTCCATGCCACCGGCCAGTTCAATCTGTTCCTTCATGCCCGCTTCAAGATTGGGCGTGGTCTGATCGTTGAAGGTCGTGACACGCAGGACGACGGTCTGGCCCTCGGTGCGTGTGCGCACGGCGGTCAGCTTGATCGTGTCGCGGATGATCGAGACGTCAAAGGGTTCGTCTTCGCCTTCGCGAACCACGGTGATGATGATTTCCGACCCGACCGGGCCGCGCATCATCTCGACCGCCTTGTCGAGCGTCAGGCCAAGAACGGATTCGCCATCCACATGAGTGATGAAGTCGCCCGATTCGATGCCTGCATCGTCAGCAGGCGTGCCATCGATCGGCGAGACGACCTTGACGAAACCTTCTTCCTGCGTGACCTCGATGCCGAGACCGCCGAATTCGCCACGGGTCTGGACGCGCATCGCGGTGGCGTCCTCGGGCGAGAGATAGCTGGAGTGCGGGTCAAGTGAGGTCAGCATCCCGTTGATCGCCGCTTCGATCAGTTCGGATTCATCGACCTTTTCCACGTATTGCGCACGGATCCGTTCGAAAATGTCGCCGAACAGGTCAAGCTGCTCGTAAACATTTGCATTCCGGGAATTTTCCTGAGCAACCAGCGGACCGGCGACCTGCGTTGTGGCGATGATACCTGCCAATGTGCCGCCAAGAGCGGCCATCACGAATTTCTTCATGCGTTGTTATCCATCCTTGTCCGTTCGGAACCAATCTTCGGGGTCCACCGGGCTTCCGCCCTCTCTTACTTCAATGTAGAGCGTTTCTGAACGATCAGTGCCAGAGCCTTCACTGCTTAGTGAAAGGATTGTGCCCAGATTTGGTGTCGTTCCGCCCATGATCCCTACTGGCGTTCCTGCCGGGATGACTTGCCCGGTGTCGCCATATACCTCATCCAGTCCGGATAACACAAACAACGTCTCTGCCTGCGGTTCCAGAATGACCACATTACCCAGATCGAGCAGCGGTCCACGGTAGCGAATTGTCGCGGAAACAGGCGAAACGACAAGTGCGCGCGGCCGAGTGGCCACGATTATGCCGTCGCGGCTGATTCCGGCCGCGTCGGCATCGCCCGCGCGATGGAGGATCACGCCCTGCACAGGCAGCTCGATCTCCCCTTTCTGCTCGCTAATGTCGATATCGGTATCCTCGATTTCTTCCACTCCGATCAGGCTGAGACCGCTGGCAAAGCCGCCCAAGGTCTCGGTCGAAGAAATCAGGATTGCCGTTCGCACCGGATCTTCGGTGAAACGGGTTGGCAGGTCGGTCCGGTCGGCGATGGCCTGGCTGAGTTCGGCGCGAGCCTTCTGGATGCCAGCAAGCCCCTGCTCCATCTTGTCGAGCGCGCTTTGTTGCAAGAGACGCAGAGTCTGGACCTCTTCTAGATCGCTGCGCAATTCCTGCGCCTTGCGGGCAAGGCCCGGGGTGACATCGGCCAGCATCATGCCGGAACGCGCACTGCCGACGGGACCGGAGGGATGCAGCATCAGCACCGGCGGCGGCGAGATTTCGATGGTCTGGATGACACCGAGAAGCTGGGCGATTTCGCCGTCGCGTGCCTCGAGCCGCCGCGTCAGGGTCGCTTCGCGGGTGGCCACCTGCCGCAAGCCTTCGCGCATCGCGCCAAGCCCGGCTTCAAAGGCGCGGACGGTTTCGGTGAGCGCGCGCACCCGGTCGCGGGCCTCGACCGCCTCTTGCAAGGCGATGGATGCCTGTTCCAACTGCTGCGCGGCTTCGCGGGCATCGGCGGCAGGGTCGCCCTGCGCCTGCGCGAATCCGGCCAGCAGCAGCGCCGTTACCAGAGCGACAACGCGTTTCATCCCAGCAGGCTTTTCCCGGTCATTTCCGACGGCTTTTCCAGCCCCATCAGTTCGAGCAAGGTGGGCGCGAGATCGGCGAGCCGCCCCTTGGAGAGCGTCGCGCCATCGGGTCCGCCAACCAGTGCGACCGGCACGGGATTGAGCGTATGTGCGGTATGGGGGCCGCCGGTGTCCGGATCGACCATCACCTCGCAATTGCCGTGGTCGGCGGTGACGATCATCGCGCCGCCTGCTTTTTTCAACGCCTCGAGCACGCGGCCCAGCCCCTGATCGACGGCCTCGCAGGCGCGGATGGCGGCCTGAAGATCGCCAGTATGGCCGACCATGTCCGGGTTGGCATAGTTGGTGACGATCAGGTCATACCCGGCCTCTATGGCCTCGACGAACTTGTCGGTGACCTCATGCGCCGACATCTCTGGCTGCAGGTCGTAGGTGGCAACATTCGGGGATTTGGGCATGAAGCGGTCTTCGCCGGTCTCGGCGGTTTCCTCGCCGCCGTTCAGGAAAAATGTCACGTGCGGATATTTCTCGGTCTCAGCGAGGCGGAACTGGCGCAGGCCCTTGCTGGCAACCCATTCGCCGAGCGTATTGACGATTTTGGCCTTGGGATAGGCAACGGTCATGTACTGGTTATGCTTGTCGGAATATTCGACCATCCCAAGCAGACCCGCCAGTTCGGGGCGGGCGCCGGTCTCAAACGCGTCAAAATCCGGCTGACCGATCGCGGCAAGGATTTCGCGGGCGCGGTCGGCGCGGAAGTTGAGGCAGAAGAAACCGTCACCGGTCGAGAGGCCCGCATAATCGGCGATGATCGTCGGGGCGATGAATTCATCGGTTTCACCGCGACCGTAAGCTGCGGAGACAGCCTCGGCTGCAGTGGTGGCGGCCTCGCCCTTGCCGTGGATCATCGCCTCGTAAGCGCGGGACACGCGGTCCCAGCGATTGTCGCGATCCATCGCGAAATAGCGCCCGATCACCGTGACGACATGCGCGTTAGCGGGCAGTTTGCCCTGCAGTTCGTCGATAAAACCGTCCGCAGATTTCGGGGCGACATCGCGCCCGTCGGTGATGGCGTGGATTGCCACCGGCACGCCTGCATCGGTGATCGCCTTGGCGGCGGCAACCATGTGGTCGAGATGGCCGTGTACGCCGCCATCGGAAACGACACCCATGAGATGCGCGGTGCCCCCGCTCTCTTTAAGACCGGCGATGAACCCTTGAAGCGCGGCGTTTTCAAAGAAACTGCCGTCTTCGATGGCAAGGTCGATCTGGCCGAGATCCATCGCCACCACGCGTCCGGCACCGATATTGGTGTGGCCGACTTCAGAGTTGCCCATCTGCCCGGTCGGCAGGCCCACGTCAGGACCAAAGGTGGTCAGCGTCGCGTGTGGGCCCTGCATGATCGCATCAAAATTGGGCGTCTGAGCAAGATAGGGCGCATTGGCTTCGGTCTGCTCCGAAAGTCCCCAGCCGTCGAGAATGCACAGGACAACGGGTTTCACGGCATTCATAGATTGGCTCCGTTTGCAGTTTCGTCCGCGTTCTATCGCGTGCGACAGGCAGGGTGAACCGGTTTCTTGTAGGGGCGTTCATATGCCGCCGGCAATTTCGCCTTGAATTTATCATGATGAATATTGTCCATTGGACCGGCATTTCAGAAACCGTAATCATGAGACGTGACGATGACTGATCCTACCCGCGCTGAAACCGTCCGGCGTTCGCGACCTGTGCGCGTTGCCGAGGCGATCAAGGAGTGGGTGGTGGAAAAAGGACTGGCCCCGGGCGACAGGCTGCCGGGCGAGGCCGAGCTGATCGCACGTTTCGCCATGTCCAAGGGAACGATCCGCGAAGCCATGCGGCTGTTGCAAGCACAGGGGCTTGTCGTCACCAAGACCGGCCCCGGCGGCGGCAGTTTCGTTGGCGAGGTCTCGCAGGATCGCGCCCGGGCGCTGCTGGCAAACTATTTCTATTTCCAGAACGTCTCGATCGACGACATCTACCAGGTGCGGATCGCGCTTGAACCCGAAGCGGCAGCATCGCTGGCGGGGAAGCTGGACGAGAGCCAGTATGCAGAACTGGAAGCGATTATGACTGCCTATGAGCACCCCGCCGAGGATGCCGAGAGTGAACGTGTGCAGCATGTGGCCTCGCTGCGCTTTCACGGGACATTGGCGGGGTTCGCAGACAACGTGCTGCTCGGATTTTTCATCGGATTTATGGCGCAGATCCTGACCGATCTGACCGTTTACAAGCGGCTCTATTCCAAGCCGAACCATGAATTATGGCGCGAGGGGCGGCGTCACCAGCTTGACCTGCTTGTCGCGTTGCGGGCGGAGGATGCTGACACAGCGCGCGCGATCATGCGCGATCACATGCAGATGGCGCGGCGGCTGATGGAGGATCAGGAAGCCGTGGTCATGAAGCGTTTCATCGCGGAATAGAGCCTATTTCACCGGCGATTTACGCAGGTCGATGGCACCGCTAGGCGCGGTCGCCCGGTGCGGATCGTTCAGGGTTGGCACGAGATCGGCCCAATCTGAATAGGGCGTGGACATGGCGCGGCGGTACAGTGCGCGAAGGTCGCGCAGAGGCTGCTCGGAGTAATCTATGCGCAGCGACAGCGGTGCGGCATCGCGGTTGACGATGAGGATCGCTGCCGAAAGCAGACCACGGCTGTCGCCGCCAGTGCTGGCCGCTGCCTCTAGCGCCTCAATAAGACGCAGCTCAAAAGATGACTCGGAGCAGGTGAAGGCTTCAATGCAGGAATCCAGCACCGAGGCGGAAGACAGCAGGTTGCCGGCGACCACGACGTGGGACGCTTCGCGAGATCCGGCAAAGGCGATACTTTCCTGACCGGTGAAGGCGGCCGTATTGCCGTTAAGGTCGAGCGCCGACATCTGGCGATGATCGCGACCGCTGTCCTCGCCGGTCAGCTTTGCCACGGTTTGCACGGCAGTCAGGCCCTGTTTCATGAGATCGAGCGCGCCTGTGCCCCAAAGTGTCGAAGGCAGGGACCCCTGGGAGGCGGACATCCCCGATTCGGCGTCGCCGCGCAGAACCCAGCCGCCAACGCAAAGACTGCCTGTCGTGGCCGCGCCGCCGTAACTGCCCGTTTTTTCGTCGAAGGCGAGTATCGAAATTGTCATTTCAGTGGCTCTCTTATCATGGGGTTGAATTTATCATGAAAATTTGGCCTCATGCAATTTATCATGATAAATAAAACAAATTTCAGTGGAGGTGCGGCCATGTCGCTTGTTTCTTTCTCACGCCGGGGTGTGCTGGCTACTGGCACCGCGCTGGCCTTGATGCTGGGGGCCGCATCGCTGGCGCAGGCACAGACCCCGCCCGGCGTACTGATAGTCGGCCAGATCGCCGAGCCAAAGTCGCTTGATCCGGCAGCCGTGACCGCGGTGAACGATTTCCGGATCCTGATGAACGTCTATGACGGGTTGGTGCGCTACAAGGACGGCACACTGGAAGTGGAACCGTCGCTGGCCACGGACTGGACGATCTCGGAAGACGGGACCGAATACACCTTTACCCTGCGCGACGGGGTGAGTTTTCACGATGGCAGCGCCTTTGACGCCGATGCGTTAAAGTTCAATTTCGACCGGATGCTGGATGAGAGCCACCCGTTTCACGACACCGGGCCCTTCCCGCTGGCCTTTTTCTTTTCGGCTGTCGAAAACGTCGAAGTGGTCGATCCGCTGACGGTGAAATTCACGCTGAACGCGCCCTACGCGCCGTTCCTGTCGAACCTTGCCTATCCAACCGGTCTGATCGTGTCGCCCGCCGCCGTCGAAGCGGGCGGATCCGATTTCGGGCGCAACCCCTCGGGCACCGGGCCGTTCAAATTCGGCGAATGGCGGTCGAATGAAGCGGTGGTGATCGAAGCCAACCCCGACTACTGGGACGGCGCGCCGGAGCTGCAGGCGGTTGTATTCCGCCCGATTACGGATGCAAATACCCGAACCGCCGAGATGCTGGCGGGCGGGATCGACCTGATGGTCGAGGTGCCGCCCGTCGCGCTGAGCGAGTTTCAGGGCGAGCAATATTCCGTGTTCGAGCAGGCCGGTCCGCATGTCTGGTTCCTGATCCTGAACGCCAAGGAAGGCCCCTTTGCCGACAAGCTGGTGCGTCAGGCCGCGAATTACGCGATCAACAAGGAAGCGCTGGTGAACAACGTGCTCGAGGGCACGGCCGAGGTCGCTGCCGGGCCGACTCCGCCCGCTTTCGCCTGGGCGTATAACCCGGATCTCGAACCTTATCCGTATGACCCGGAAAAGGCCAAGGAACTGCTCGCCGAAGCCGAGGCGGAAGGGGCTTCGCTGACCTTTTACGTGACCGAGGGCGGGTCGGGCATGCTGGACCCGATTGCCATGGGAACGGCGATGCAGGCCGATCTGGAAGCGGTCGGGTTCGACGTAACCATCGAGACCTACGAATGGAACACCTTTCTTGGCGAGGTGAACCCCGGTTTGGAAGGCAAGGCGGACATGGCCGAGATGGCATGGATGACAAATGACCCGGACACCCTGCCTTTCCTTGCGCTGCGCACCGACGCATGGCCGGACAAGGGCGGGTTCAACTCGGGCTATTATTCCAACCCGAAGGTGGACGAGCTGCTGGAAGCGGCCCGTGTCGCCACCGATCAGGAAGAACGCGCGAAGCTGTACAAAGAGATGCAGGTGATCGTGCAGGAAGACGCGCCCTGGGTTTTTGTCGCGAACTGGAAGCAGAACGCGGTGACCAGCGACCGGGTCGAGAATTTCTCGCTTCAGCCGTCGTTTTTCCTGCTGCTGGATGACGTCGTGAAGAACTGAGGCTTCGGGCCGGCGGTGCCGGCCCGACCGACGCGCCGGCCGGTGGTCGGCGCGGGCCTCCGGCGGGAGTATTTTCAGCAAGAAGAAGAGGGGTGTGGTGCCCCTTGTCCGGACCAGCCCGGGGAGGGCAAGGATGGGAAGCTATATCGTCAAACGATTGTTGTCGGCCATTCCGGTATTGCTCGGGATCACGGTGATCGTGTTTCTGATCATGGCGATGATCCCTGGCGATCCGGCCACCGCGATCCTTGGGTCCTATGCCACGCCGGACAACGTCGAGAAGCTGAATCGCGATCTTGGGCTGGATAAGCCACTGGTGCAGCAGTATTTCATCTGGCTCGGCAATATGCTGACCGGTGATTTCGGCACCTCTTTCGCGCTGAACCGGCCGGTGATCGATGAGGTGCTGGAACGGTTCAACGGGACGCTGGTGCTGGCCGGGACCGCCTTTGTGCTCTGTTCCATCTTTGGCGTCATCGCAGGGGTTGTTTCCGCCGCGAACCAGTATGGCGCGGGCGACAGGATTATCACCTTTGCGGTACTTCTGGGGATTTCGATCCCCTCCTTTTTTCTTGGCATGATGATGATCCTGTTTTTCGCGGTGAACCTGCGCTGGTTCCCGGTGTCGGGCATGTGGCCGATCTATGGGGCGCGCGATCTTCCGGCTCTGATCAGTCACCTGACCCTGCCTGCCATTGCCCTGGCCGTCGTGGCGACCGGGGTAATCGCGCGGCTGTCCCGCTCGGCCATGCTTGAAGTGTTGCGGCAGGATTTCATACGCACCGCGCGGGCCAAGGGCGTGCATGAGCGCGGGGTGATCTGGCGCCATGCGCTCAAGGCGGCGATGGTGTCGATCATCCCGGTGCTGGGCATCCAAGCCGGGTTCGTGCTGTCGGGTGCGGTTTATATCGAAATCGTTTTCCAGTGGCCCGGTGTGGGCCGGATGCTGGTCGATGCGATCCTGAAGCGGGATATCCTGCTGGTGCAGGGCGGCGTCGTCTTTGTCGCGGCTTGCTATGTTTTGTTCAACATCGCGGTGGACGTGGCGCAGAGCCTGCTTGATCCGAGGATCAAGACATGACCGGTTTTCTCAGACTGCTGGCCCGGAACCGGCTGGCACTGGCCGGGGCGATTGTCATGGCGCTGGTGTTCTTACTGGCGCTGGTCACGCCGCTATTGCCACTGGCGGACCCCGACGTGACGGATACGGCGAACCGGTTCAGGCTGCCGTTCAGCAAGGGGGCGCTGCTGGGGACGGATCATCTAGGGCGGGATCTGCTGTCGCGGCTGCTCTGGGGGACGCGGCTGTCGCTGGCGGTGGGGTTTGCCGCTGCCATCGTTGCGGCGACGATCGGTGCGGCCATCGGGATCATCTCGGGCTATTACGGCGAGCGGGTCGACAATATCATCATGCGCGGCGTCGATATGCTGATGGCCTTTCCCTATATCCTGCTGGCGCTGGCGATTGTTGCCGCTCTCGGCCCGGGGCTGTTGAACGCGCTTGTCGCCGTGGCGGCGGTGAACGTGCCGTTCTTTGCCCGCAATATCCGCGGCATCACTGTGGGGCTGGCGCATAAGGAATTCGTGGATGCGGCGCGGCTGGCGGGACTGACCAACGCGCGGATCATCCTGACCGAGATCCTGCCCAACGTGATCCCGGTGATCGTGATCGCCATGTCCACCACCATCGGCTGGATGATCCTTGAAACCGCCGGTCTGAGCTTTCTTGGTCTTGGGTCGCAGCCGCCGCAGGCCGATCTGGGGTCAATGCTGGGCGAGGCGCGCTCGGCCCTGATTACCAATCCGCATACTTCGATTGTGCCGGGTGTGATGATCCTGATCATCGTGATGTCGATCAACCTGCTGGGCGACGGGGTGCGTGACGCGCTTGATCCGCGCCTGAAATCCGGCGCCCTGTCGCGGCCCATGGCGGCCACGCGAGTTGACCGGCGCGAGCCGGTGCCCGATGCCACCGGTGCAGGATTGCTGGAGGTGCAGAACCTGCAGACCCAGTTCCATGTGCGCGACCGGAACTACAGGGCTGTCGGGGGCGTGTCGCTGCATGTGAAGCCGGGCGAATGCCTGGGGATCATCGGCGAGAGCGGCTCGGGCAAGTCGGTCACCGCGCTGAGCGTCATGGGCCTTGTCGCGTCGCCGCCGGGCGTGATCGCGGGCGGGGCCGTGCGCTATGACGGGGAAGACCTGATCGGCGCGCCCTATCGGCGGCTGCGGGAGATGCGGGGGCGCAACGTGGCCTATATCTTTCAGGACCCGCTGGCGACGCTGCATCCGCTCTACCGCGTCGGCGATCAGCTGATCGAGGCGATCCGCGCCCACCGGCCCATCGGCAAGGCGGAAGGCCACGCGAAGGCCATCGAATTGCTCAAGGCGGTGCGGATACCGAACCCGGAAAAACGCGTATCGGATTACCCCCATGAGATGTCCGGCGGGATGCGGCAGCGGGTCGGCATCGCGATGGCGCTGGCGAACGATCCGGATATCATCATCGCGGATGAACCGACCACCGCGCTGGATGTCACCGTGCAGGCGCAAATCCTGTCTTTGCTGGACGATCTGCGGCGGTCACGTGGGCTGGCTATTGTTTTCATCACCCACGATTTCGGGGTCGTCGCGCAGCTTTGTGACCGGGTTGCCGTGATGTACGCGGGGCGCATCGTGGAGGAAGGGCCGACGCGGGGCATCCTTGAAACGCCGCTGCATCCCTATACCGCACGGCTGATGGCCTGTGTGCCGGAACTGGGCGGGGGCAAGCGACGGCTCGAGGCGATCCCGGGCCTGCCACCGGTTGTCGACAAGCTGCCCGCAGGCTGCTCCTTTGCCGACCGCTGCACCAAGGCGCGCGAGGATTGCCGAACGGGCGAAATCCATCTTGAACGCGAAGGCGCGCGGGCGGTGCGCTGCATCCACCCGGAAACGCCGCTGCGGGAGGCTGCCGAATGACGATTGCGCTTCAGCTCGATAACCTGTCGAAATCCTTTGCGGTCGGGCGCCGCCTGTTCGGCGCGCCCAAGGGCGTGGTGCGGGCGGTGCATCCGATCACGCTTACGGTCGAGAAGGGCGAAACCCTTGGCATCGTGGGGGAATCCGGATGTGGCAAGTCCACTCTCGCGCGGATGCTGGTGGGATTGCTTGAGCCGACCACGGGCCAGATCGAAATCGAGGGGGCAGCGCTCGACAATGCGGATCCGGCGGTTTTCGGGAAACGGATCCAGTACGTGTTTCAGGACCCGATTTCCTCGCTCAACCCGCGCAAGACGATCCGGCAAGTGATGGAAGCGCCGCTGAAACGGCTGCACGGCATGAAAAAGGCCGAACGCAACCGGCGGATCGCAGAGATCTTCGACAGCGTGAACCTGCGGGAAGAATTCCTTGATCGCTATCCGCATGAATTTTCCGGCGGGCAGGCCCAGCGCATCGGGATCGCGCGGGCGCTGGCGGCCGAAGCCAGCATCCTGATCCTTGACGAGCCGGTTTCCGCGCTGGATGTTTCCGTGCAGGCGCAGGTGCTGAACCTGCTGGCCGATCTAAAAGCCGAGTTGGATCTGACCTACCTGTTCATCAGCCATGATCTTGCGGTGGTCGAAGCGGTCAGTGACCGTATCGCCGTGCTTTATTTCGGATCGGTGGTGGAAATCGGACGTGCGGAAGAGGTGTTTCGCGCGCCCCGCCATCCCTATACGCGACTACTGGCCGAGAGCGCGCCGGTGGTTGGCCGTCCGCTGTCTGCGCCGGAGGCAAAAGGCAGCGAGCTTCCCGATCCGCTGAACCCGCCGCCGGGATGCGCCTTTGCGGCGCGTTGCCCGCATGCAACGGAGATTTGCCGGAGCGAGACTCCGAAACTGCCCGAGGGCGGTCAGTCGGGCGCGGCCTGTTTCCATCCGCTGGCCTAAGTTCGCGGTCAGCGGGCCGTAATACTGCGCCCGCCGGGACCGGTCAGGATGAGCGCCCCGGTCGGTGAGATTTCGAAACGCTCGACGTCGTTCAGCGCAGCGAAGAATTTCGCCTCCTGTTCGCCGAGAGCCGGTACGCAGGCTTTGCGGGTGCTCGCGACGGGGCCGAGAGACAGTTTGTCACCATCGATTTCGTAAGACCCGGTGTAGGTGTTGCAGCCGCCCAAGCCGTAAACGCGACCCTCATCGTCAAAGGTCAGAGTGGTGCGGGCATTGTCGATGACACCCTTGCCGTCGATATCCTCGACCAGCCATTCGCGGCCTGTGATTTCAGGCATGCCCGAGACTTGCGACAGGAGCAACCGGCCAAGCTTGACCTCTTGCAGCGCCGGGTCAACGGGGATGGTCTCTGTCGTTGTCCAGATCAGCGCACCATCGGGCGCGTAGATCGTGCCTCTGAGCGCCAGCATCCTGTCGGCTCCAAGCGTTTCACGCCGTAGGGAGAAGGCAAAGGGGACAGGCACCTGCCCGGCGGGAATTTCGAGCAAGGCCAGCCGTGTCGCGCCGACGTCCATCCGGCTGGCATCGATCAGAGTAATGCGAGCCATGGACTCCGGTGGCAGGGCGATCCGTTCTCGGTATTCGAGACTGCCTGAAATGGTGATCATATCCGGTTCAGCCGAAATGGAAGGCGCGACGGTGATGAAAAGCGCGCCAAACAGGCATATCAGAGTCTTGCTCACATGGTTTCCGATCATTGTCACACTCCGTCTATGCCGTTTCGTGCCCGGTGCCCCGATTCGAATGTGAAGAGCGAAGGATCAGGACAAGCTCAATCCATGGGCGAGTCCATTTCTACCATTCGGCAAGCAGCGGAGCGACAGGTTTATCCTGTGGCGCATTGCTCGCAGTCCGGCGAGAAACCCGCCCGTGCGCACTGCGCTTGCAAGATTCGTTACTGGCGGACCGCTTTCGCTGAGGCCACCCGCACGGTCAGCGCAGCGTTCAACAGGACCAGCGCGAGAACGATCAGGGGCGGAATCGCGTGGGAATATTCCCCCGCCAGCAGAACCGTTCCGGCCGCTGCCGCCATGACGCCGGCTGCGAGCAGGCTTCCGATCAGGCGGGTGCGCGGCATCGCGATCAGGATCGCCGAGAACCATTCCAGAAGACCAGTCAGATAGTTGAACCCGCTTGGATAGCCCCAGCGTGCATAATCCATAAGGATTTCAGGCGTGGCGAAAATGTTCATCGTGCCGCCAAGGGCAAAGAAGGCGACCAGCAACCACGCGAAAACAGAGCGCCACGGGATATTCTTCATTATTCTTCACTTTCATTTAGGTGCTCTGTCGAGCCGATGGGCCGAGCATCAGAGCATCGGACCCGTTGCCATCGAGAGACAACCGAACCATAGCGCGGGTCGTGCCACAACAGCGGCGCGCGGTCGAGGCTCTGGACCATATCCCGCGCGTGCCCGGAAAAAAGAATGTGGTCCAATCGATAATTGGCAAGTCGGTCAGCATCATGGGTACCGAGCATCGTGCGAGCGACTCTGTTCCTACGTGATTCAGAAAACTGCTTGAGTTAAGTCCATTCGATTACCGGGTGACGCCAGTATTGGCTTATCGGACGATGTCGAACGCCCGGGTAACCAGGTCGTTCAGTTCTCCGTTGGTATCAAGGGGTGTCCAGGCAATATCTCCGACATCGCGTTTTGCTTGCTTCGCGACCACCGAGGCATCAGCGTCGGAGGCATCCTCCCGGCGATTTGTGACGCGGTTTGTCAGGGTCTTTTGTGGGGCTTCGAGCCAAATTCCCGTGAAATTGACCCCGGCACGTTGCGCCAGCGATGCGACGGCCTCCCGTTCTGCTGGCGCCATGAAGGTCGCATCGAGGATGACGGACTGACCCGCGGCGAAAATGGTTTCGGCCCGCTGCTGAAGCCGGTGATAGACGGCCTGCGCAGATGTGGCCGAGTAGGCGTCGTCGGGGAGATGTTCCAGCGGATCGACACCGGCCAGCGCCTTACGCTCAAGATCGCTGCGAAGGTGCACCGCGCCGGGAAAACGCCCGATCTCGGGGGCCAGACGCCGGGCCAGTGTTGTCTTGCCGGTGCCTGAAAGCCCTCCCACCGCAATCAGGCGGGGGGGCGCATCGGCAAGCGCCCTGCCGGCGTAATCCATGTAGGATTGGGCATCCCTGTTGGATTGGCCTTCGTGGTGCGCGGCGGCGTCCGTCTGGACATCCACCATCGCGCGGATACCGGCGCGGATTGCAAGGAACAGCGGTAGCGCGAAAAGCGAGCCGTCTTCTGCGCCGCCCTGTTCGAAAAGCCATGCGTTCAGGACTATATTTGCGGCGCGGTGCAGATCGTGGTGCTGTAGGTCCATCACCAGAAAGGCGAGGTCATATAGGATGTCGCATGTGCCAAGCGTTTCATCGAATTCCAACGCATCGAACGGGACCGGTCGCCCGTCGATCATCACGAGATTGCGCAGGTGCAGATCGCCGTGGCATCGCCGCACGCGGCCCGCTGCGCTGCGCTCGGTCAACAGCGGCGAAACCCGTTCGAAAGCCTTTCGGGCGCGCGATGAAAACTGCGCCACGCGGGCGTCACCCAATTGCGGCCCCATGCCGGAAAAGGCCGTTTCGAGTTCCTCGATGATCTCGCCGATCAAACGCGCACCATCTGCCTCACTTAGGGAAGATTGCGCATGATATCTTGCAACCGCGCGACCGAGGTCTTCGGCCAGCCGGTCCGTCATTTCACCGCGCGCGACGACCTGCGACAGCTCTGCCTCTTGGGGGAAACGCCACATGCGCAGGACCCATTCGACCGTCTCCCCTTTTCCTCCAAGGTTCAGCCCATCTTCGTTCCGCGTAACGGGGACGACGTCGCGATAGATCTCGGGCGCGGCGGGCTGGTTCAACTCCAGTTCGCGCCGCAGCATCTTTTCGCGGATGTCCAGCGTCGAAAAATCCATGTAGTCATAGCTGACCGCGCGCTTGATCTTTAGCGCCTCGTCTCCGGCAAGAAAGATATGCGCGCCATGGGTTTCCACGTGGTCGACGGCCGCCCCACCGTGTTGCGCCGGGTTCAGCAGAAATTGGATGACTTCGTCCTGTTCGTCGGACATTTTTGCGCCCTTCCCTATCCAGTCGTCACCGCCCCCTGCGTTTACAACGGAATATACAATTCGGGCCCCAGCCTAGGCATCGCAAAGACAAGTTACGTTGACTTCGATCAAGGTAGAAATGCGGCGGATGCGCAGAATACAGCAATCAATTCTTTCAGATACCGGAGACCGAATTATGGTGAATACCAAAGAAAAGGCACCCGTCGAAAAGATGATCAAACTGCGCTGGGATTTTTCCAAGTGGAACGGCAGGGACTATCTGGAAACATGGTTGGATATCGGCAGTGAACTTCAGGATTTTGTCGCCGAGCGCATCCGCGAAGACGTGCTGACCCAGCATCGCATCCTGCATTCCCATACACCGGGTGAGCTGAAGCATATTCAGGCCGAATATGTGCAAAAGGCGATGGACGATTACGCCGAAAAGACCGGCAGACTGGTGGAACTGGGCAACAAGCTGATGACCCCACCGAATTGACGGCGGTTCGTCAAGGTCGGAAAGTATCTGCGAAATACCCGAAGCGGTGGACTGATTTGATATTCAATCTCGGATCTCGAAAAATCGATCATATATGTAACAATAACATACGTCATTAACTGACACGAGACACCGACCTATGAGTGATGATCCTTACAAGGTTCTGGGTGTGGCCAAGACGGCAACGCAGGACGAAATCAAGAAGGCCTATCGCAAGCTGGCCAAGAAGCTGCACCCCGACCTGCATCCCGGCGACAGCGGCAAGCAGGCCGAGTTTCAGGCGGTTTCGGCGGCCTATGATCTGCTTGGCGACCCGGAAAAACGCCGGCAGTTCGACGCGGGCGAGATAGACGCCTCGGGACAGGAACGCCCGGAGCGGAACTTTTATCACCAGTATGCGGGTGGCAATGAAGGCAGGCGATATGATCCCGGCACCGGTCAGGAAGGGTTCGAGAACATGTCAGACCTGTTTTCCGATCTCTTCGGTCGGCGCGGGTCAGGCGGCTATCGGCAGAGCTTCGATGCCCGCGGGCAAGATCTGCGCTATAATCTCGAGGTCGATTTTCTGGATGTGGCCCGTGGCGGGAAACATGCGGTGACGATGCCAGACGGCAAAAGGCTCGACATATCGATCCCCAAAGGGCTGCGCGAGGGCCAGACCCTGAGGCTTCGTGGCAAGGGCGGGCCGGGTCATGGCAAGGGACCGGCAGGCGATGCGCTGGTCACGATTTCGATTCGACCCCACCCTGTATTCCAGCGGGAAGGCGATGATATCGAGGTCGAACTGCCGATCAGCTTCGACGAAGCAGTTCTGGGCGCAAAGGTCGAGGTGCCGACGATTGACGGGCCGGTTTCCATGTCGATACCCAAGGGCGCGTCCTCGGGCCGACGGCTGCGGCTGAAGGGAAAAGGCATCGCCAAGAGCGGCGGCGGTGCGGGCGACCAGATCGTGCGGCTGAGGATAGACATACCCAAGCATACAGATGCGCAAATGGAAGAGATCGCAAAGCGCTGGCGGGATCATGTGAATTTCGACCCGCGCGAGGAACTGCGGAGGAAAACATGAGCTATGACGAACGTGCTGTCGTTGCCCGTATCCGGCGCCTGAGTCTCAGGGATCTGCGGATCTGGGTTGGAGAAGGCTGGGTGCGCCCCGCGCAGGGCGCCAGCGGCCCGGTTTTCGATGATCTGGACATCGCGCGAATCCGGCTGGTGTGCGATCTGCGCAAGGAGATGTCTCTGCCCACCGATGCGATCCCGGTCGTCCTGTCCTTGCTCGACAACCTTCACAGCGCGCGGCGGGAGTTGAAATGCCTTGCCAAGGCGGTGGAAAAACAGCCCGATGAGGTTCGGCGGGACATCGTGGCCGTCTACCGCGCGACGAGAGAGACGGAACCGGCGAACGAGGCGTGACTGTTTACTGGGAGTAACCCAAGAGCAGGTGACGCAGGCCCAGCGCCGCGCCGGCAAAGATCGACAGCAGTGTCGGCACGGCGGAATAGGCCAGCAGCGAGAATGCCGAAACGCCCTGCCCGATGCTGCAGCCGACCGCCAGTATCGCACCGCCGCCCATGAGCGAGGCGCCAACAATCTGGCGTTTTAATTCGCGGGAATCGTCGCAGGCTTCCCAGCGGAATTCACCCCGCAGGCAAGAGCCGATCCATGATCCGGCGAGCACGCCCGCGATAGAACCGACACCGAAGGTCAGCGGCGTGCCCGAGGCTGTCATGAGAAAGAGCGTGGTTTCTCCGATCGGTGCGGCAAAAGTATGGGTGCGGGGGATCTCGGCCGAGAAGCCATGGACAGAAACCCACTCTGTGCCCATCCAGCCCGAAACCACGGCAAGGCCGACCACCGCGCCCCAGAATATATGCCGGACAGTCATGGGTTCCCACTGATGGGCAAAGGTCGCGCCAAGGATGATCGCGCCGATGGCGACACCGGTGATCCAGCGTGGGACGCCTGTCAAAGCCTCGATGGCGAGGGACATGCTTTGCGGATCAGGGGCCGTATCGACCGGAAAGAGCGTCAGGCGCAGAGTCGCGAGCGGACCGGACATCACGATATATGCCGAAATGCCCATTACCAGTACGATCATCAGGGAACGGAGGTCGCCTCCACCCAGACGCGCCAGCGCGCCGTAGCCACAGTTGCCGCTGAGCGCCATGCCGTAACCGAAAGTCAGCCCGCCGAGTACCGCGCCGACCGGGTTCCAGGTCAGGGCGACATAAGCGGTGTCTTCGGCGGCGATCAGGTTGAAATGCATAGCGAGATGAGCCGCGATCACGGCCGTGCCGATGGCGATTCCCCACATACGCAAGCGTCGTTCATCCCCGCCATAGAGCGCATCCTCGATGGCGCCAAGCGTGCAGAAACGACCGACACGCGCGGCAAGGCCAAGGGCGATACCGCCCAATAGGCCGATCAGCGCAATAGCCTGCGCCTCGGACAGATAGTCAAGCATTTCATCGTCCTGTGCCTTAACCGTGCGGCGGGCCGCGCGGTCACTCCTCCCGACAGAACAGGTCGTAGACAACTTCCATGATTTTGCGCGGACGGTCATCTGTCAAGGCGTAGTAGATCGTCTTGCCCTCGCGGCGCGGCGTCACCAGCCCTTCAAGCCTGAGCCGCGACAGCTGCTGAGAGACCGCCGCTTGTCGTGCCGACAACAGTTCTTCGAGTTCCATCACCGACTTTTCGCCCGAGACGAGATGGCACAGGATCATCATCCGGCCTTCGTGTCCGATCGTCTTGAGGAAATTCGACGCGCGCGTGGCATTGCGCATCATCCGGTCCATTTCCTCGGGGCTTGTATCCGCGTCAAAGACCGGAAGGCGCGTGACGACAGGTTCGGCGTTTTGATTTTCAGTATTGCCGCTTTCAAGCGTCATCGTTCATCCGTCCTGTTTCGCTCAAGCCCATGTCGTCGGTTGTTAGCATAGGGCTCAATGGGATGCGAAAAAAGTCTTTACCCGGTCGGCAGGCAAACCGTTTGGACCCGACGCCATTGAGGACGCGGGTATCGGCCCAACAGAATTGCGGGGCCAATGCCAAGACGACGAGAGATATTCGTTTTGTAATCTTCACTTTGCCAGATTGACCCAAGGTCATTCAACATCATAATGTAATATTTGAATTTATCAAGATGAATGGACGGTTCCGATGCTGAATGTCACTTTTCTGGGCGCTTTGGTCGCGGGGCTGCTGTCCTTTGTGTCGCCCTGCATCCTGCCCATGGTGCCATTCTACCTTGGCTACCTGGCGGGGACGGGGGTGCAGAACCTTGCGGAAGACGGCGCCGTCACAGCGGCGGTCCGGCGACGGGCGGTTCTGGCCTCGGCCCTGTTCGCGCTTGGCGTGATCACGATCTTTGTCGCTCTGGGAGCATCGGCCTCCTTCTTTGGCCAGATGGTGCGGGACTATTTCGATATCCTCAATTGGGCGGCGGCTGCGATCATCTTTGCCATGGGGCTGCATTTTCTGGGGGTTGTAAAAATCCCCCTGCTCTACCGCGAATGGCGGGCCGATGCGGGCGATGTACAGAACGTCAGCCTTGCGGGCGCCTATGTGATCGGTCTGGCTTTTGCCTTTGGTTGGACACCCTGTGTGGGTCCAGTATTGGCCGCGATCCTGTTCACCGCCGCCGGAGAGGAATCGGCCCTGCGGGGCGGGCTCCTCCTATTCATCTACGGGGTCGGGATGACCGCGCCATTCGTGGTCGCGGCGCTGTTCGTCGGCCCGTTCATGCGGTGGATGAAGCGATTCCGAAAGCATCTTGGCCTGGTCGAAAAGGCCATGGGCGTGCTGCTCATCCTGTTCGCGGTGCTGATCGCAACGGATTCGGTGAACCTTATTGCGCAATGGATGCTGGAACACGTGCCGTGGTTCCAGAATGTGGGGTGAGGCCCCCGGGAGGAGAAAATGAAGCAACTCTTAGGAACACTGGCCGTCGCGCTGACGATGGCAGCGCCGGTTCATGCGACCGGGTTGGGTGATGACGGACTACACAAGGCACCGTGGATGCACGACACCTTTAAAGACCTGCGCGAAGACCTTGGCGAAGCACAGGCGGAAGGCAAGCGGCTGATGCTGCTGATCGAGCAAAGGGGCTGCATTTACTGCAGCAAGATGCACGAGGAAGTCTTTATCCAGCCTGAAATCGAGACCCTGCTGAACGACAAGTATTTTGTCATCCAGATCAATATGTTCGGCGACGTAGAAGTCACCGATTTTGATGGCACTGCACTGCCCGAAAAAGAGATGGTGCGCCGCTGGGGCCTGCTGTTCACCCCGACGATGATCTTCATGCAGGAACAGGTGCCAAAGGACGCGATGGCCACGCAGGCAGCCGCTGCCGTCATGCCGGGTGCCTTTGGCAAGCAGACTACCTTCGACCTGCTGAACTGGGTGCTGGAAAAAGGCTATGATGGGGAGGAGCCGTTTCAGAAATACCATGCCCGGAAAATCAAAGAGCGCGGGAACTGAATCGCGAGCGAATCACATCATAATATTCAATTAGATGAATTTGATGTTGCGTTCTGCGGCATATCGTTGCTAACGTTACGTTACAATTCGGGAGGAGACATGAGGATCACGGTTCTGATTCCGTCTGCGCTCGCGCTCTGCGCGACCGCTGCGGTGGCTGAGACAGTGCTGCCTGCGAACATCGAGTTCAACGAGGGAGCGATCGAAACGCCGCTCACCGATGCGCCGGGCGATCCGGCGCGCGGCAGGGAGATCATGATATCGCGTGGCAAGGGCAACTGCGTCGCCTGCCATGATGTGGCGGCGCTGAAAGACGCACCGTTTCATGGCGAAGTGGGCCCGCCGCTCGACTTTGTTGGCGAGTATCGCAGCGCAGCCGAGCTGCGCGGGATCGTGGCCAACGCGAAACAGACCTTTGAAGGGACGGTGATGCCAGCCTTTTACAAGACCACCGGCTTTGTCCGCCCCGGCGATGCCTATACGGGCAAGGCCGCACCGGCTGACCTGCCACCGATCCTGTCGGCGCAGGAGATCGAGGACGTCGTCGCCTTTCTCCAAACGCTGAAGGAGGGATGACCCGCATGATGAGGAGAGTGCAATGCAACTGACGAGACGCGAAACCCTGGCCCTTGGGATTGGCGCTGCGGCCATGACATTCCTGCCGTTCCGCGTGAACGCGGCGACAGCAGACGATCTGATCGCGGAGTTTACCGGCGGTGCGGATCTGACGGAGGGCGGGGTCGACCTGACCGCGCCAGAGATCGCGGAAAACGGCAACACGGTTCCAATCGATGTCAGCGCCCCGGGCGCCACGGCCATTATGGTTCTGGCAACAGGAAACCCCACCCCGCCGGTCGCGACCTTCAACTTTGGTCCGCTTGCCTCTGAACAGCGTGCCTCGACGCGTATCCGGCTGGCCGGGACGCAGGACGTGGTGGCGGTGGCAAAACTTGCCGACGGCAGTTTCGCCAAGGCATCGAAGACCGTGAAGGTCACCATTGGCGGCTGCGGCGGCTGAGAGAGGAGCTCAAGAAATGGCAGAAGGTGTAAAAGCCCGCGTGAAAGTACCGAAATCGGCGGCGGCGGGCGAGGATATCGTCATCAAGACGCTGATCAGCCACCCGATGGAGAGCGGCCAGCGGAAAGACAGCGATGGCAACAAGATACCGCGCTCGATCATCAATCGCTTTACCTGCGATTTCAACGGCCAGAACGTGATCGACGTCACGCTGGAACCGGCGATTTCGACCAACCCGTATTTCGAATTCGTGGCCAAGGTGCCCGAAGCCGGTGAGTTCAAATTCATCTGGTACGACGATGACGGCTCTGTCTACGAGGAAAGCAAGGCGGTCGAGATCGGCTGAACGCGCCACCTGCTCCGGACCCGTCCGGGGCAGGCAGCTTTGGGAGGAGTGACATGAAGTACAAATCGATGACGGCCATGGCCGTCACGTTCGCGGCGTTTGGTACAGCCGCCTTTGCGGACGCCGATGACAATCAGCTTGTCATCAATGGCGAAACCGAGATCGTTACCGAAGCGGCCGCGCCGGATCATATGGAAAACATCGACACCATCTATTCCGGCTGGCGTTTCCGGTCGGAAGAGACGCAGGCGCTGGAAGCGGATGATTTCGACAACCCCGGCATGATCGCGGTGGATCAGGCCATGGATCGCTGGTCGACGGTAGAGGGCGACAAGAACAAGTCCTGCGCATCCTGTCACGGTGACGACCCGGCCGAAAGCATGGCCGGCGTTCGCGCGGTCTATCCTAAATGGAACGACGATGCCGGTGAGGTCCGCACCCTTGCGATGCAGATCAACGATTGCCGCGAGAACCGGATGGGCGCGGAACCCTATGGCTATACCAGCGCCAAGATGACGGCGATGGAGGCTCTTATTTCCGTCCAGTCGCGGGGGCTTCCGGTGAACGTGGCCATCGACGGCCCGGCCCGGGAGACCTGGGAAAAAGGCAAAGAGATCTACTACACCCGGTATGGTCAGCTTGAACTGAGCTGCGCGAATTGCCACGAGGAAAACTATGGCAATCACATCCGGGCCGATCACCTCAGCCAGGGCCAGATCAACGGCTTCCCGACCTACCGGCTCAAGAACACCAAGCTGAACCAGGTGCAGGCTCGTTTCAAGGGGTGCATCCGTGACACCCGAGCCGAGACATTCAGCCCCGGCAGCCCCGAGTTCATCGCGCTGGAGCTTTACGTCGCCTCGCGCGGCAATGGGCTTTCGGTGTCCGCACCATCGGTCCGAAACTGAGTCAAAACCCCGCGCGGAAAATCCGGGCGGGGATAACCACACCAAAACATTCATAATAATGAATGTTTATATGTGAACCGATGAAGAAGGCAGTGCACATGATCTCTCGACGCGATTTTTTGCAGGTTTCCATGGCCGCTGCGTCTCTGACCGGAGCGTCGGGCTTTGGATCATGGGCGCGGCTGGCGGCTCAGCAGCGCCTGACCCAGGACCAACTGTTGGAATTCGAAACCTTCGGAAATGTCTCGCTCATCCACATCACTGATATTCACGCACAGCTGAAGCCGATCTGGTTTCGCGAACCATCGGTCAACATCGGCGTGGGCCCCAACAAGGGTGAGGTGCCACATGTCACCGGTGCCGATTTCCGCCGGCTCTATGGCATCGAGGATGGTAGCCCGTCGCATTACGCCTTGTCATCGGGGGACTTTTCGGCGCTGGCGCAGACATACGGCAAGGTTGGCGGGCTTGACCGGGTTGCGACCGTGGTCAAGGCGATCCGCGCCGCGCGACCGGACGCTCTTTTGCTGGATGGCGGCGATACATGGCATGGGTCCTATACCTGCTACCAGACGCAGGCGCAGGACATGTTCAATGTCATGGCGGCCCTGAAACCCGACGCGATGACCTTTCACTGGGAATTCACCCTTGGATCGGACCGCGTGGCCGAGCTTGTCGAGGCGCTGCCCTTTGCCGCGCTGGGACAGAACATCTTTGACGCGGAGTGGGACGAACCAGCGGAACTCTTCCCGCCTTACAAGTTCTTCGAGAGCGGTGGTGTCAGGATTGCGGTGATCGGACAGGCGTTCCCCTATATGCCGATCGCCAATCCCGGCTGGATGTTCCCAGAATACTCGTTTGGCATCCGGGACCAGCATATGCAGGAGATGGTCGACGAGGTGCGCGGACAGGGGGCCGAACTGGTCGTTTGCCTTTCGCACAACGGGTTCGACGTGGACAAGAAAATGGCCTCGGTCGTGACAGGTATCGACGTCATCCTTTCGGGCCATACCCATGACGCGCTGCCCGAACCGGTGCTGGTCGGCGACACGATCATCATCGCGTCGGGGTCGAACGGAAAGTTTGTCAGCCGTGTCGATCTGGATGTGCGGGACGGTCAGATGATGGGGTTCCGTCACAAGCTGATCCCGATCTTTTCGGATGTCATCGAACCCGATGCCGAAATGGCTGCGCTGATCGACAGTGAACGCGCGCCATTCAAGGCGGAACTGGAGGAAGTGATCGGTACGACCGACTCGCTTTTGTACCGACGCGGCAATTTCAATGGCTCCTGGGATGATCTGATCTGCGATGCGTTGCTTTCTGAGCGCGACGCGGAAATTGCGCTGAGCCCCGGTGTGCGCTGGGGGCCAAGCCTGACGCCCGGGGCCGAGATCACCCGGGAAGACATCTGGAACGTCACCTCGATGACCTACCCCGAGGCCTACCGCACCGAGATGACCGGCGAGTTTTTGAAAGTCGTGCTGGAGGATGTGGCGGATAACATCTTTAATCCCGATCCCTATTACCAGCAGGGCGGTGACATGGTGCGGACCGGCGGCCTTGGCTACCGTATCGACATCTCAAAGCCGCAGGGTGAGCGGATATCTGAGATGACGCTGTTGAAAACCGGTGAAAAGATCGACCCTGCCCGCAGCTATCAGGTCGCCGGATGGGCAAGCGTCAACGAGGGCACGGAAGGACCGCCGATCTGGGACGTGGTCGAAGCGCATATCCGCAAACTGGGGACAGTGACCACCACCACCCGCGAAACCGTCGACGTGGTGGGGCTCTAGCCCGCCGACCGAAGAGGAAGAACCATGAGCGAAGAGAACAGAACAGGCCCCTCACGCCGACAGTTCCTGACCAGCGCCGCGGCGCTTGGCGCCGGGAGCGTTGCCGCGAGTATGGCCCGGGCCCAGACGCCCGACCCGTTGATCACCGAAATTCAGCCATGGGCGCAACAGTTTGGCGACGGCGTCGACGCCACCCCCTATGGTCTGCCGATCCGGTTCGAGGATGATGTCATCCGGCGCAACGTGCCGTGGCTGACAGCGGATGTGACGAGTTCGATCAACTTCACGCCGATCCACGCGCTGGACGGAACCATTACCCCGCAGGGCTGCGCCTTTGAACGGCACCATTCGGGTGCCATCGAGCTTGCCAAGCCGGATTACCGGCTGATGGTGAACGGCCTTGTCGACCGCGAACTGATCTTTACCTACGAAGACCTCGAACGCTTTCCCCGCGAAAACCACGTCTATTTCTGCGAATGCGCCGCGAATACCGGTATGGAATGGGCGGGGGCACAGCTGAACGGGGCGCAGTTCACCCATGGGATGATCCACAACATGGAATATTCCGGGGTGCCGCTGCGCACCATCCTGCAAGAGGCCGGGCTAAGCGCGGCGGGCGACCTGAAAGACAAGTGGATCTATGTCGAGGGGGCCGATGCCTCGTCCAATGGACGTTCCATTCCGATGGAAAAGGCGCTCGACGATGTGCTTGTGGCCTTCAAAGCGAATGGTGAGGCGCTGAGAAAGGAACATGGCTACCCTGTCCGGCTTGTCGTGCCCGGCTGGGAAGGCAACATGTGGGTCAAATGGCTGCGCCGGATCGAGGTGAGCGATGGCCCTGTGGAAAGCCGCGAAGAAACCTCGAAATACACCGACACATTGGCGGATGGCACAGCCCGCAAGTGGACATGGGTGATGGACACGAAATCTGTCGTCACCTCCCCCTCCCCTCAATCGCCGATCACGCATGGTCCGGGTCCGCTGGTCATCACCGGGCTCGCGTGGAGCGGTCACGGCAGGATCGCGCGGGTCGATGTATCCAAGGACGGCGGCATGACATGGGAGACCGCAAGGCTGGCCGGTGAACCCGGCAACCGGGCGCTGACCCGGTTCTACCTCGACACGGAATGGAACGGAGAAGAGATGTTCCTGCAATCCCGCGCCATGGATGAAACCGGCTATGTCCAGCCGACGAAGACACAGCTGCGCGAGGTGCGCGGGCTGAATTCTGTCTATCACAACAATTGCATCCAGACCTGGTGGGTGAAACCGAGCGGGGAGGCAGAAAATGTCGAAGTTTCCTGATTTTGGCGTGGCCGTTGGGCTGGGGACCATCGGCCTGCTTGGTATGGCCTACCTTGGCGCTTCGGATGTGCATATGAATGGCGCGGGAGCGGCAGCTTCCCGGGAAGGGACGAGCGGCTGGTTCATCTCAGCCGCACGCGCAGACGAAGCAACCGGAACGCGACTTGGCCTTGGGCGGCCCGCACTGCCCGAGGAACTGGCGGCCTGGAATGTCGACGTGCATCCGGATGGCAGTGGCCTGCCCGAAGGGTCGGGCTCGGTCGAAGATGGCGAAGTGCTGTTTTCCGAAAATTGCGCTGTGTGCCACGGCGAATTTGCCGAAGGTATCGACAACTGGCCCGAGCTGGCCGGGGGTGAAGGGACACTGGCGGATGACGACCCGGTCAAGACGGTGGGCAGTTACTGGCCCTACCTCTCGACGGCATGGGACTATGTCCACCGCTCAATGCCTTATGGGAACGCCCAGACGCTTTCCAACGACGATGTCTACGCGATCGTCGCCTATATCCTCTATTCAAACTACCTCGTAGAAGACGACTTTGTTCTGACGAAGGACAACTTCCTTGAAGTCGAGATGCCCAATGCCGACGGGTTCGTGATCGACGACCGGCCCGAGACGGAATATGCGAAATGGACCGGCGAACCCTGCATGGAAAACTGCAAGGACGAGGTAAAGATCACCATGCAAGCGTCGAACCTTGACGTGACGCCCGGCGTGGAAACAGAGGTGGAAGCCAAGGCAGAGGAAGCGGCAGCCGATAAAGCACCGGCAGAGGTCGAGGCAAAAACGGAGACAGCAAGCGTCGATCCCGCACTGATCGCTGCGGGCGAAAAGGTCTTCCGGAAATGCAAGGCCTGCCATGATATCGGAGCAGATGCCAAGAACAAGTCCGGCCCACAGCTTAACGGCATCTTTGGCAGGGTGATGGGATCTGCCGAAGACTTCCGGTACTCCAAGGGATTTCAGGATGCGCATGACGAAGGTCGCGTCTGGGACGAGGCTGCACTGGTTGAATTTCTCGCCAAACCAAGAGCTTTCATGAAGGGTACGAAAATGTCTTTTGCCGGGCTCAAGAAAGAAGCAGACGTGGCGGCGCTGCTCGCTTACCTTCAGCAGCACGGAGAATGACGACGGCTTTGGCGTCTATCTAAGCGCGGTGGCCCGCCTCCCGGCCATCACTTACACGAAGCTCACTGGGAGGTTCAGCTTGGAGGACATTGCATGAAACACCTGATCGCACTCCTGACGCTTTGCGCGGCGCCTGTTGTCGCGCAGGACGCAGTTACCACGCCTTTCGACGGCAGTTTTGACGACGCAACCTTTGCCGTTGAAAGCGCGATTGTAGGCAAGGGTCTGGTGGTCGACTACGTCAGCCATGTCGGCGAGATGCTGAACCGTACCGGTGCGGATGTCGGCAGTGACATCGAGATTTTCAAGGCAGCCGATGTTTTCCTGTTCTGCTCTGCCGTGGTGTCTCGCGAAGTGATGGAAGCCGACCCGATGAATATCGTCCATTGCCCCTACAATATCTTCGTGGCCGAAACGGCTGATGGCGTGACAGTGGGGTATCGCAGCTATCCCGATGGCCCGATGAAGAAGGTTGAGGCGATGCTTGAGGAGATTGTCACCGAAGCCACCGGCCAGTGACAAAGAGCGGGGAGTGGAAGCCCTGCGAAATAAGGGAGGAGAACCGATGAAGACGTTTATGAAGGCCGCGATGATCGCAGCATGCGCTGCCGTTGTGTCACCCGCTATGACACAGGCGCAGTCGGTCGATGCAGCGGAATATTTCGGCGACCAGAAAGTCGTCTACCATTTCAACGGGAATGGCGGTGAGGGCAACAAGGCCTACAAGAGTGGCCTGCAGAACCTGCAGAACCACATCAACGCCGTCGGAGCGGAACATCTGGAAGCCGCCGTGGTCATGCATGGCAACGGTCTCGGCATGTTGTCCGAGGCGATGAAAGACACCGACCTTCAAGGAGCTGTCGCGAGCCTGAAAGGACAGGGAGTCAAGTTCCTGGTCTGTGCGAATACGCTCAAGGGGCGGAATATCGATTATGAAAAGGACCTTTACGATGTCTGGGATACCGACATCGTGCCGTCCGGGGTGGCCGAGCTCTCTCGCCTGCAACAGATGGGATATACTTACGTGAAACCGTGATGCTCTTTGCGTCCGCTTGAACAAGTCCTCATCGTGTAGAGCTGGCAGGCCCAAGCTCGGCGCGCTGGCCGTGGCAGCCAGCGCCTAGGCCGACAGGCTTGCCTGTTCTTCGCGGATTTCGACGGCCTTAAGAACAAGGGTAAAGAGGCTGCCCTTCCCCGGTGTGCTTTCCACAAGCAGATCGCCGGATTGAGCGCGCGCAAGCTTGCGGGAAATCGCCAGACCAAGCCCGGTGCCCGTTTTCGAACGTGTGAGAGAGGAATCTACCTGCTCGAATGGTTCGAAGATGCGCTGCCGGTCGGCTTCTTCGATCCCCGGCCCGGAATCTTCGACGTTGAAATGGACTTCGCCCTCTTTGTGGGTCACGGTCAGCGCAATAAATCCGCGTTCCGTGAATTTCACCGCATTTCCCAGCAGATTGGTCAGGATCTGTCTGGTTCGCTTGCAGTCTGCAAGCACTTTGCCGTCCTCATATTCAACGACAAAAGCCAGATGCTTGTCTTCAATGAGGCGGCGCATCTGCTGTTCAACCGTGGTCACGAGATCGCCGATTTCACATTCCGTCATGTCGATATCCGGATTACCGGATTCGATCTTGGAGAAATCGAGCATCTCGTTGATCAATTCCAGCAGGTAGCTAGCCGAGTTCGTCTGCTTGCCTGTCACCGACTTGATGTGATCCGCCAGCCCGCGCATGGCCTTGAGGCAATCTTCAACATCAACCGGGTCCTTGTGAAGCGCGGTTTCAAGCGCGACATAGGCAGGCTGGCGTTCTATTTCATGTGTCAGTTTGGCCAGCCCAAGCACCACGGTCAGTGGCGTGCGCAATTCGTGGGACAAGACGCTAATGAACTGGGATTTCGCCTCGCTCGCGGCCTGTGATCGTTCCAGGGCATTTTTGAGCTGTGTCACATCGCTGAGGATCACGACGCTGCCGCCATCGGATGTCTTGTGGATCGCGGCATGCACGGTCAATCCGTTCGAAAACCGCATTTCCTTTTTCGCCTGCGCGCTATCGATCTCTTTTTTACGCTCCTTGTACCAGGCCTCTTCCTGGCCAAAAGCATCAACGAAATTGCCCCGTTTCAAGCCTTCTGCGAGAAGTTCAGTGAGGGTCACGCCGGGGCGCAGGATGTCTGATACGCCGCTCAGGAAGCTTGCGTATCTCTTATTGTATTTCACCAAACGTTGTTCGGAATCGAATTGGGCGAAACCATCATCCATTGCATTGATCGCGCCGGCCAGCCGCGCGCGGGCAAGACGGTTCGCTCTCGAAATGTAAAGGATGTAGCCAAGTATCGACAGACAGACGAGGCTTATCATCAAAAGTATCAATCGATCGCGGACAAGTGTCGGAGCCGTTTCAGGCCACCCCCCTTTCGGAGTTGTCTGAACCTCCCAAGCTCCGTTGGGAAAATCGACATCCAGGCGGACGGGATCCCTTCCCTGAACGCCGGGGTTTCCGGCAACCACTTGTGGTTCGGAAAGGTCGTCGTTCTCGGACAGAATTACGTAATCGACGGTTTCTGCCAGTTCCCGAAAGCCGGTTTGCCCCAACATGTCATCCAGCCGTACGACGACGGTTGCAAAACCCCAGAATTCTTCTGTCGCTCCGCCATCGGAAGATGGAAGGAAAATCGGCGTCTTGAAGAACATAAGATACTCACCAGAAGGCGCTTTGACAGGTCCGGTCAAGAGAGCGGATTTTTTTGCACTGACCCGATCTGCATATTCCAGGAGCGTTGGATATTCTGCGAAATTGAGCCCGATCAGGTGTTTGTTTTCGGCATATGGATAGACATGGCTAACCGTCAGGCCCTGTGCTGCTTCGAAATTGATTATGTCAGGCATAGACTCTTGCAATCGTGCTGCGACGACCGCGAATTCTTCCTGCGTCATGTCCGGATTGCTTTTGATGAAGGACGCTAGTTTCTCAACCTGAAGGAGATGCCCAAAGATATACAGTTCAAGCTTTTCCCGAATTTCGATCAGTTCGAGAGTCTCTGAAAGCCTGAGGTCCTGAAGATAACTGTGATTGCTTAGTTTTTCGAAGTGACGGCCACCCAGCAAAAGCAGGACCATGACGATGATCACGAGCGCTGCAGCGGCCCTTCGGTCGGCGGAAGAACTATATTTTCTAGTATAGGTTTCGTCTATCAACTAACGGTCCGCATCACGATCAAACAACCTTTCGTTGTCTTATTCATCCGCGCCTCGCCGCACAAGATAGACCCCCCCTGCGCAGCGTCTTAACGACTTTGCTGTCTACACTGTTGCTCTGAGGTTACAGGCCGTTCAAACCGCACTATTTTAAGATGCACCATCGAGAAAGCTGAATCCTTCAGCGCCCATCGGGCGCCGCCACAGACCTCGTCGACATATGGATGTGATTCCGGCTGAAACGCAGCGGGCTATGGTCGCGATCCCTTTCAAAGTCGGCTAAAACAAGCCTCTCAAGACGGTCATCTGGCCCCGTAACACAGTCCCAGTCGCGTCTTCAGGAGTAAGCGCCTCAAGAGTTGCTTCGCCGAGCGGTTTCGGCGTGGACGTTGCAGAAGTCGATCTTGTCGAATGCTGCCCGGCACAACTTGTGAACCCTCTCGTCGCCGTGCTCGCACCGATCTGGTCCGAAGCCAGATGAAGCTTTCCGAGAGTCACATTTGCCGTTTCACTGCCAAACAGCGGTCCACACGAAGGCGGTTTCCAAATGGACCTTGCGCGTCAGACTTTCCACAGATTCAAAGCGTCACAGATAAGGTTACTGGAATCGATGTAACTGTGATCCCTCACAGAAACGGGGAAATCTGCAAAGCAAAGTTAGCTACAATTTACCTTGAAGTTCTGGTCGGAGTGAGAGGATTCGAACCTCCGGCCCCTGCCTCCCGAAGACAGTGCTCTACCAGGCTGAGCTACACTCCGACCGTAGCGCGCGGGTTACAGCGATCCGCGCGCTTTGGCAATAGGGGTCTGCAGATTCAGCGTATCAATCTGAGCGTACGTAATGCGGTACCGACCCCCGGTGAGCCCGAGACACCCGGGCGCGATCTCGACCGCAGGACAGGCGTGTTTTCAGAGGCATCGCTACTGGCTTCCCGGAAGACGATATAGAGGCCCGAAGCGATGATCAGCGCCACGCCAATAAATGTCGTCTGCCCCGGCCATTCGTCGAAGAAAAGCCAGCCGTAGAATATCGCCCAGAGCATTTGGGAATACTGCATCGGCGCGATGAGGGCCGCCTCGGCACGCTTGTAGGCCTCGATTATCAAAAGCAACGCGATAAAGGCCAGAACGGCAATACCCGCGTTCATCCCCATGTCGATACCCTCCATCGGGTTATAAACGAAAGGCATAGCCGCCCCCATCACGACAAGGGTCGCAATCCAGGGGTAGATCAGCATGACGACGCTGCGTTCCTCACGGCCGATCTTGCGCACGATCGTCGCCACCAACGCTGCACAGACCGAGGCCAACAGCGCCGCACCATGGCCGAGCGTGAGCGGGGACTGTCCCGGCTGGAGCACGATCACGACGCCGACCAGACCGACGAAGATGGCCAGCCCCCGACGCAGCCGCACTTGCTCTCCAAGGATCGGAATTGCCAGCAGGGTGATCAGGATCGGTGTCGCGAAGAGAATCGCATAGGTGTCCGCCAGTGGCAGCACCGAGAAAGCGTAAAAGCAGGCGCCCGAAGCGATGACCATCGAGATGGCCCGTATGATCGTCCACCACGGGTGTACGGGTCTGAGCGTGCCGGGCGTGCGGTCGCTCATCATCATCACCGTACCCAGCGGAAAGGAATAGAGCATGGTGAAGAACACCACCTGAAAAGGTGAATAGCCGCCGCCGAGAAACTTAATGATCGTATCGTGAAACGCGTAAACAGCGAATGCCATCAACGCGAGCAGAATGCCGCGTGTCTGGGAGGTCAAAGCTGACTCCTGTAGTCCTGTTATTCCTCCCCTGATGCAGGAATCTCAGGCAATCGCGACCGAAAATCAAGTTGGACCGGGCATTTAGCTGCTGCCCGGCCCGATTTGATCAGAGTGTGGCGTCCAATGCGGCAAGGATCGCGTCGCCCATTTCGCTTGTGCTGACGGGGGTTACGCCTTCTTCGCCCAAAAGATCGGCAGTCCGCTTGCCATCGGCCAGAACCTGTTCGACGGCTTTCTCGAGACGTGTGGCTTCGTCACCCTTGTCGAAGGAATAGCGCAGGGCCATCGCAAAGGAGAGGATGCAGGCAATCGGATTGGCCTTGCCCTGACCGGCGATATCGGGTGCCGAGCCGTGCACCGGTTCGTAAAGCGCCTTGGGCCGGCCGTTTTCCATCGGCGCGCCAAGGCTGGCCGAGGGCAGCATGCCAAGCGAACCGGTCAGCATGGCCGCGAGGTCGGACAGCAGGTCGCCGAACAGGTTGTCGGTAACGATCACGTCGAACTGCTTGGGCCAGCGGGTCAGCTGCATGGCACCGGCATCGGCGTACATGTGCGACAGTTCGACGTCGCTGTATTCGGCCTGATGCACTTCGTTCACCACGTCGCGCCACAGGATACCGGATTCCATCACGTTGGCCTTCTCCATCGAGCAGACCTTGTTGTCACGCTTTCGGGCCAGTTCGAATGCAGAACGCGCGACGCGTGCAATTTCGCTTTCCGTGTAGCGCTGGGTGTTGATGCCGACCCGTTCGTTACCTTCCTTAAAGATGCCGCGCGGCTCGCCGAAATAAACACCGCTGGTCAGCTCGCGCACGATCATGATGTCGAGCCCTGCAACGACGTCTTTCTTCAACGAGGAGAAATCCGCCAGCGCGTCGAAACACTGGGCCGGGCGCAGGTTGGAAAACAGGTCCATTTCCTTGCGCAGGCGCAGCAGGCCTCGCTCGGGTTTGACGCTGAAATCGAGGTTGTCGTATTTGGGACCACCGACCGCGCCAAGCAGCACCGCATCGACTTCCTGAGCCTTGGCCATCGTGTCGTCATGAAGCGGCGTGCCGTGCTTGTCATAGGCACAGCCGCCGACAAGATCTTCGCTCACGTCGAACTTGAGACCGCGCTTGTCGCCGAACCACTCGATGATGCGGCTGACCTCGGCCATGACCTCGGGGCCGATACCATCGCCGGGCAGGATCAAAAGGGAAGGATTGGACATGTGCGGACTCCTGAAAATGCTTCGCCGTGGGCGTAGCGCGGAGTCCGGGGGGCGTCAATGTGTCGGGACGGCGTATTGGCCCGGCGGGGCCTTATTCAGCCGCTCGCCGTACGTTCGTTACAGGTTTGCCGGGCCTGGTTGATCGACATGAAATTACCAACTGTTTCCACATCGCCCGTCAGGCTGTCGGTTTGGCCCGAGGGGGGCGGTGCAAAGCCGAACTTTACCGATTTTTCGCCCGGCCGCGCAGCGCTGGCCGATGGCCCCTGCCAGACGAATATATTGCTGTTTCCTGGTACATCCGCGCTGTTGCGTGCGTATTCGGCCGCGCCGCACCAGTAAATCGCGTCTTCGGAAAAATCGGCAACGACTTCGACCAGCCCGTCGCCATAGGCATAGCTTTCGACCCGAGACTGGTTTCCGGCAATGGCGGGAGAAGCTGCAATCGCAGCCGCCGCGAATAGTGAGATATTGAAGCGTCTTACAGGTGGCATGGCATCCCCCTTTGCTTTGCGTTCGTGGGGAATACGCGCCCCGCGCCGTTCCGGATCATTCTTTGCGGCGCTGGCTTAGCTGGAGACAGATTGAAGACCCTGCGCGAGAATATCCCAAACGCGACGAATCCGGGGCGTCTGACGCATGGCCTCATGCGCGGCCAGCCAGACTTCGAGCGGCGGGATTTCGATGCCCAGCTGCAGCTCTTCAAGCAAGGGATCGGCCCGCCCAGTCTTGGCCTGACCAAAGCCGATCCCGCAGCCACCGCGCATCAATTGCCAGCAGGCGGCCTGATCGTCGCACCGCACGGCAAAGCTTTCCCGCGTCACCGCATAGCCCATTTCGCGCATCACGCGGAGTATCAGGTCCGTCGTTTCGTAACCTATGACGTCGAAATCAAAGAGATCCGCAGCCTGCTCGGGACGCCCATTTCGGGCGACGTATGTCTTGGCGGCAAAGACACCCAGCTCGAGATCGGCGACATGGCGCGTAATGATGTCGAGCTGGGTCGGTCTGTACATGCGCACCGCAATATCGGCCTCGCGGAACAGCAGGTTCTCGGCCCGGTCGGAGGGTATCAGAACGATATCGATGCTCGGCTCGTGCCTGCGCAGATCCGCGATGATCGAGGGCAAAACGAAGTGCGAAGCATAAACGCTTGCGGTGATGCGAACCGTACCCTCCAGCCGTTCAGCATGACCGGCGGCGCTCAGGGTCAGCGCATTCATCGCGTCACGCATCTGCCGCGCCATCGGCATGAGTTCGGCCCCCGCATCCGATAGCCGAAGTCCCCGCGCATGCCTGTCGAAAAGCCGGGTGCCGAGGTCTTCCTCCAATAGCTGTATCTGGCGGCCAAGGGTCGGCTGGCTCCGCCCCAATTCGCGCGCGGCGCCAGACAGCGATCCGGAATCCGCCACCGCCAGAAACGCCTGAATCAAAGACCAGTCCGGAGTTTTGCTATGCGCATCCATTCATTCATGAATACATGATGTACAAATGCCGGCAATATCCATAATATTATGGCATCCCATATAATGCCTGCAACAGATCAAAACGCAGGAGATTAGGATGAAAAAGACGGTTCTCATACTCGGTGCCAGCGGCCGTTTTGGCCATAATAGCGCCGATGCTTTCGAAAAAGCGGGCTGGAGCGTCCGCCGGTTCGACCGGAAATCGCAGGATCTTACTCAGGCGGCCTGGGGCACGCAGCTGATCGTGAACGCTTGGAACCCGCTCTACCCCGACTGGTCGAAAGATGTGCCGCGTCTGACGCGGCAGGTAATAGATGTCGCCCGCAAGACCGGTGCAACCGTGTTGATCCCGGGAAACGTCTATAACTTTGGCGCAGACGCCCCGCCGCCATGGGGTGAGGAGTCCAGACAGATGGCCAGAAATCCGCTGGGCCGTATCCGGATCGACATGGAACGCGCCTACAAGGACAGCGGCGTGCGCACGATCATCCTCAGAGCGGGCGATTTCATCGACACGCAGCCATCCGGCAACTGGTTCGATCTGGCGCTGATCAATAAACTGGACAAGGGCATTTTCACCTACCCTGGCAACCCCGACATCCCACATGCATGGGCTTATTTGCCAGACTTGGCCCGTGTGGCTGTAGGCCTTGCGGAACAGGGCGACCATCTGCCAACCTTTGCCAATGTTCATTTCCCGGGTTACACGCTGACCGGCCATGAGATGCGCCAAGCGCTTGAGCGTGTGACGTGCAGATCGTTGAAAATGCGGCGTTTCTCATATTTGCCGCTGCATCTGGCGCGCCCCTTCTGGCCCCTCGGGGCAAAGCTGCTGGAAATGCGCTATCTCTGGTCGACGCCGCACTGGCTGACAGGCGAGCGTTTGCACGAAATCCTGCCAGGTTTCAGGGATACCCCGGTTGAAATCGCTCTGGCATCGGCAATTCCGCCGCATTCAGTCGAGGGCCAGATCAACCCAAACAAGGCGATGGCGACTGGCTGAGATCACTGCATCATGCTCTGGCGCGTCCTTTCCGGGCCAGAGCACCCCGGCGTCCATCACCGTCCAATCGCGCGAAGGCAGGACATAATCTACCCGCAAACGTCCCGGACCGTCCCAGTCCACAGTGTCCAGCGCATCGGGCCCAGTGTGTCCCTGCCCCCCAGCCGCCGCGCCACCTTCGCTTGTCGGCGCCGGATCGACGATCCGTGCATCCGAAAGAAGCGCCCGCATCGCCTCGCGCCGCCCCTCGCTGTCATGGGGATCAAGATTGCTGTCCCCGGCTATGACAAAGCGGGAGTCTGGCACCGGGCCAAAGTCGCCGTCGAGATAGGCCTGCCAAAAGACGATCTCGTCGTGGTTGCGACGCCCATTGCGGTCTTCCGGCCCGTCGAACACCGGAGGTGTTGCCTTGAACGTGAAAAGCGTAAGCGTTTCGCCATTGGGCAGTTCGATGGGAACCGCCCAATGGGCAGTGCTCGACAGCGGCTGCTCGAGATACACCTGATCTGAGGGGAACAGGGTACCATCGTCATTCACCGGCAGAAGGGCGTCGGGCAGATCGCGCCAGAGCAACCCAGAGAAATCTCTGACCTCTTCGATGCGGATGGGAAATCGAGACAATACCGCAATCCCAGCCTGCCCGGTAAAAGCGCCAAACCCCCATGAATCCTCCGGCTCTCCGAGCCTGCCGTCGCCGTCCAGATCATACCCGCTCGCCCGGCCCGAATTGGGCTGCGCCGCATAGAAGTAGGGATAAGGCGCGCCAGCCTTTTCCAGCTCGACCATCAATGCCCGCAGCGCCGCGGCTTCAAGATCCCAGTCGATGCTTTGCAGGGCAATGATATCGGCATCACCAAGCGCGATGACCTTAACTGCGGCGGCGACCTGCTGGTCCTTGCCAGACGCAATATCGCGCAGCAGCAAACCGGGGCTTTTGCGTTCAAGCTCGGTATTGAAACTGGCGACGCGGATCGTGTCCGCTGCCAGTTGTGTCGCACAGAATATGAGAATTGCGGTCAGTGACGACCGGAGCATCAGGCGGCCTGCATGGACTCGGCGCTGGCATAGACGCGGCGGCGCTTTTCCCGGATCAGGTCAGATATCCTCGAAATCGCAATGCCACGCATGACCATGCTGGCGGGCAGAAACGCCCATGCGCTCAGACACCAGATCACCGTCAACGGGCTGTCGAGCGAAATCGGATCGACGATTTCGGACGCGATCTTGATGAGAGCGGGAAAGATAAAGGGCAAGAGAAAGCCCACTATGATGTTGATACGCCCATCTCGCTGCAGGCGATGCACGACATCGCCGCCGGTGGTCGGGTCGAAAAGCGGCAGGTTGACCCAAACGTTAAAGGCACCACTGCTGATCGGCCATCCCAGCACCCGAACGCTGAACAGGAAGATAAGGACGGAGACAACCGCGGTTGTATAGGTGACACCGGCAGCGATACGGACCGAATTGATGGTCTGCTCAGCTGTTCCCTCGGGCAACAGCAACAGTACGAGGCGCACAGGCGAGAAGGGGAAATCGGCAAAGCGCCCTATGAGACCGCCGATATGGTGCACCAGCCCGGTGATCGCTGTCGGTTCAAACTGGTGTTTGGCGGCCAGCGAGAGCGAGGCAAACATCACGAACAATGCTATGAACCTGATCCGGTTTACCGGCGGCGCGTCGCGAAATTCGATGAAGCTTGGAAAGTCTGTGTTGTATTCAGCGAAGGTAAGCACGCCTGCGAGGATTGCGATCAACACGACCATCTCGCTGGTATCCGACATGTAGCCCGCCAGCAGCAGCGATGGCATCGCCACGACCAAAGCCACCAATGTCCCGCGTGTTACTGCGCCCGCTATGCGTGCAATCACTGTCCGATCCTTTCAACTTGGACAGATTCGGTGGATTGCCGCCGATTGCCCAACTTGAGTCCACCCGATCCGAGTGGCGCGCCCCATTTTTGCCATATTCGTGCCGCAATTCGTCATGCCGCTCAAGCCGTGCAAGCACGAGAGCGAAGATTTGCGGCAAAATCATGAAGAAACTGGTGCGACTTTGCATCAAATCTGTTGCCCACGGGGCAACAGTCGACACGTCACACAAGATCTAGCGGCGTTAAAATTACGCGGCCGAACCGTGGCTTCCTCGTTACGAATAGGCGGTTAAAGTCAGTTAAACGTCCCTTAAATACAAATCCATATATGGCTTAATTGTCACGTCAACACAAACAATAATGCACTCATGGGCTGAAAATAATTCATTTGCTAAACTTCTAGTTGGTTACACTTCCCCAAGGTAAACCCCTCTATCCTTGTAACGAAAAAGGGGCCGGAAATGACCGACCCCTTTCAAAAATCTGGATTTTTTAAGGCAGCGATCAGACCCAAGGACGCGCTTGGGCGGCTTTTGCCTCGAAGGCGTCAATTGATGCTTCTTTAGCCATTGTGAGCCCGATATCGTCGAGTCCTTCCATCAGGCAGTGCTTTTTGAACGAATCAACTTCGAATGAAAAGCTTTCGCCATCCGATGTCGTGACGGTCTGGGCTTCGAGATCCACGGTCATCCGTGCGTTCGCTCCCTTCTCCGCGTCCTTCATCAAAACGTCGACCTGCTCTTGTGGCAGCGCGATGGGCAGGATGCCGTTCTTGAAACAGTTGTTGTAGAAGATGTCGGCAAAGCTTGGCGCGATGACGCAGCGAATGCCAAAATCCTTGATCGCCCAAGGTGCGTGCTCGCGGGAAGAGCCGCAGCCAAAGTTGTCACCAGCGACAAGGATCTCGGCCTCGCGATAGGCGGGCTTGTTCAGGACGAAATCTTCAACCTCGTTGCCCTCACGGTCATAGCGCATTTCGTCGAACAGGTTCACACCCAGCCCGGAACGCTTGATCGTCTTGAGGAACTGTTTCGGAATGATCATGTCCGTGTCGATGTTGACCATCGGCATGGGCGCAGCAATTCCCGTGAGTTTTTCGAATTTATCCATCGTCGGTTTCCTTGAACGGCAAGAGCCCTGGGGGCGACCTTGGCAACGCCTTGCGGCGCGGCCATAAATACAACGGCGTGATGCCCTATTTTCATGGCGGTTGCAATCTATGGCGGGCGCTCGGGTTGCATAGAAAAAGGCGGCCCCTGTTGGGACCGCCTTGGTTTCAGTAAGAAGGCTCGGTCAGGACGCTGTTTTGCGGCGACGCGCTGCAAACAGGGCGCCAAGACCCGCCATAACCAGCCAACCCGAAGCAGGCAGCGGGACCACGTTGGTCGAGCCACCGGTCGGGACACCGCCGGTTGTGATCTCCTGAAGCTTGGCAGCAGCGAACTGCGCAAGGAAGGCCGCAGGGTCAGCACCGGCGCCGGTAAAGCTGTTCAGATCGAACAGGGCTTGATTCAGCGAGTCATTCGGACGCGACGCAGGTTCGAACTCAGAGAACAGGTTGGTAATGGTGATGATATTGTTGAGATAGTTCACGCTATCCAGTTTTTGCCCAAGCGCCGCATAACCGGTACCAAAGCTGTTGGTATAGGAATTTTCATCATCTGCGTCCTCATCGGTGATAAGGACAATCGATTTCACCGTGTTGCTGCGCCAACCAACGGACGTGAACAGTGAACCGCCCGGCAGGACCGAATCCACGGCGGCAAGCGCATCTTCAGTGCCACCGAACGTTTGCGACGCTTCAGCTGCCAATGCATTACCAAGAGTCGCAACGTTCGAGGTCAGCGCCTGGCTGACATTGAGGCAAGAATTGCCAGCGCCGCAGTTGCCCGTTGGCCCAAGACGCGCCTGTTCATAGGTCACGAGCCCTGCCTGAACGGAAGACACATTCGCATCGCCAGCCAGACCGCTGACGAACGTCGAAATATTAGCACCCAGAGTCGAGAATTCGTTGCTCATCGATCCGGACTGGTCGATGACGAATACGATATCGACGTCGACCGGTGCGGCGTCTACCGCTGATGTCGTTGCCAATGCCACGGCCGAAGCCAGAATAAGGTTTTTTAACATAATAGACCTCTAAATTTTAAAATACGGATATCATCCCTCCCCATTGTTTCGAAATCAAGGAAAAGGTTAATGACGATAGAAAATCGCCATTCCAGCGCCGATGAGCACGAACAACAGGGCAGATAGACAGCACATTTTTCAGTCAAAGCCGACTACAATTTGAGCATTTCGTTGAAAGCAGCGAAGGGAATCTACCCGGATTCGACCTCATCCGCCCCTCGGATCAAGTCAGAGGAAGCCCGCAAATTCCTCCAGGATTCGCCTATATTATCAGAGCGAGAGACAGCCGACTCGGCGGAAATGACCGGGCCACCCGGGATCTCACTTGGTGATCTTGTTCCGGACCGTCTTGAGGAAAAAGGCAAGAACGATCAGACCCGCGCCGTTAAACAACAGTTCGATCCCGAGCAGAATACCAAGCAGGCTTGGCGCTACCTCGGCGAAATTGGCAAAGACGTAACCGGCCAAGAGCACCGAAAGCGCGCCGGAAATGAGCATCGGCCAGAAGAACGCCGTCTGCTTCATCTGGAAGGCCGCGATCAGGCGCATCACGCCGTTTGCGGCAAAGAGGATCAATACCATCAGGGTCAGAGAGATAACGCCCTCGAACGGATTGAACAGCAGCGACAACCCGAGAAGTACGAGAAGAACACCCAGCGCGATCCCCGCGAACTTGCCGAAACCGCCGGGTTCACTGAACCCGGCGATAACCTGAAATACGCCCGTTACGGCAAAGAGGATACCCGCGAGGGTTGTGACAGCGAGCGATGCCGCGACCGGATTGGCCAGAACAAAAAGGCCGAAAACAATCGACAAGATCCCTACGATCAACCATTTGGTCCACGTCTTCATCAGGCTTCCCCCTCAATCTAAACGATTCTTTGGGAGCCTACATCATCTCCCGCACGTCTGTCAGCTTTCCCGTGATCGCCGCCGCAGCCGCCATTGCAGGCGACATCAGGTGCGTCCGGCCCTTGTAGCCCTGACGCCCCTCGAAGTTGCGGTTCGAGGTTGCCGCACAGCGTTCGCCGGGGCTCAGCTGGTCGGGGTTCATCGCAAGACACATGGAACAACCGGCCATGCGCCATTCGAAACCGGCATCCTTGAAGATGTCCGCAAGCCCTTCTTCCTCGGCCTGCGCCCGGACGAGACCGGAACCCGGCACGATCATCGCGCGAAGGCCGGACTTGATCTTCTTGCCCTTCAGGATCGCAGCAGCGGCGCGCAGATCCTCGATCCGGCCATTCGTACAGGAACCGATAAAGACCGTATCGATCTCGACGTCCGAAAGCGGCATGCCCGGCTTGAGACCCATGTAATCGAGCGAGCGTTCGACCGCGCCGACCTTGCCGCCTTTGAAATCCGAAGGGTCCGGCACATTGGCGGTGATCGGCAGCACATCCTCGGGCGACGTGCCCCATGTTACGACCGGCGCGATATCCTCGGCCTTGAGTGTGATGACCTTGTCCCAATGCGCGTCGTCATCGGAATAAAGCGTTTTCCACCAGTCAAGCGCGGCCTCCCACTGGGCACCCTTCGGCGCGTGGGGACGGCCCTTGCAATATTCAAAGGTCTTTTCGTCCGGCGCGATCAGACCGGCGCGGGCACCGCCTTCGATCGCCATGTTGCAAACGGTCATGCGGCCTTCCATCGAAAGCTCGCGGATAGCTTCGCCGCAATATTCGATGACATAGCCCGTGCCGCCGGCGGTACCGGTCGCGCCGATCACCGAGAGGGTGATGTCCTTGGCCGTCACTCCCGGACGCAGCTTGCCGGTGATTTCGACCTTCATGTTCTTGGATTTCTTCTGGATCAGCGTCTGCGTGGCCAGAACATGCTCGACCTCGGAGGTGCCGATCCCATGCGCAAGCGCCCCAAAGGCACCGTGTGTCGCTGTATGGCTGTCACCACAGACGACGGTCATGCCCGGCAAAGTCCAGCCCTGTTCGGGACCGACGATATGGACGATGCCCTGACGGACATCCGACACAGGGTAATAGTTCAGACCGAATTCCTTGGCGTTGGTGTCGAGCGCCTCGACCTGAATACGGCTGTCCTCGGTCATGGTCGCGGCATTGGCGCGGTCCAGCGTGGTCGGCACGTTATGGTCGGGTACGGCGATGGTCTTTTCCGGCGCACGCACTTTGCGGCCCGTCATCCGCAGCCCTTCGAAAGCTTGCGGGCTGGTAACCTCGTGAACGAGGTGACGGTCGATATAAAGCAGGCAGGTGCCGTCGTCGGCCTCATCGGCCAGGTGAGCATCCCAGATCTTGTCGTAGAGTGTCTTGGGGGACATCGGTCCTCTCCCGTATTAAGTAGCTGTCAGCGAATGGAGTTCGGGCGCGGATGGCTTATAGGCGCGCGAGAATGGTGCGGGTTGCCCCGAAAAAGCGCCACGGCAGGCGGGCGCGGTCATCCATGTCGAATACGCGTGTCATTCTGGGCAGATACTACTTAGCCCCGAGTCCCGCAAGAGGCAGCATACCAGCGATGCCTCACGAAAAAGGGCGCCCGATCAGGCGCCCTCATCAAAGTCGATCCGAATTGGACAGTATCAGCCGCGACGACGACGCAGCGCCATGACACCAAGGCCCGACAGCAGCAGAAGACCGCCCGCCGGCAGCGGTACGGGGGCAACTTCCGAATAGCCAAAGCTTACTTCGGCCGAAACCGGCGTCGCGCTGTCCTTCAGGCCCAGGCGGTAAGTACCGGCAGCCAAATTGGCGAACAGCACATCACCCGGTTTGGATGCGTTGGTCGCATTTCCACCCGACGCGCCGGTTTGGGCGATCAGGTTGCATTTGCCTGCGATCTCGGCGACGGCAGTAAAGCAAAAGTCGGTGTCCAACGAGAAACGCTGAAGCGCGGCGCCGCCCATTCCATCAATCAGGTCAAGCGTAATACCGGTGACATCGTCATTGCGCGCCAAGCCTGTGTAATCCAGCAGGGAAAGCGAAAAAGCGGTGTCGCTTTTGAAATCCACGCTCAGGTTTACCGGCGTGCTATCCCAGGAAAAGGTCGCTGTGGAGGCGCTCGTAAAATTGATGTTGGCATCCGTCGCGCCGTAGTTCTCTTTGGACACACTGACGATGGAGGCACTCGATTGAGTTGCAATCCCGCCGATCAATGCGATGGCGCCCAGAATTGTCTTGAAGTTCATATTTACCCCTATTGAGCTTGAATTGGCTCTACACGGCTATCGGCTCAACCTACCGGATTCAAACATAAACCCCAAATTTGCCACAATTTTGTCCCTTTTCAATTCGGGGTTGCAGATCGAAACAATCATCCTTGGATTTTCACTCCTCGCGAAAGGAATCCTTCTTTCATTTCAACGATAAATCGTCCGAATCATAGGGACTTGGCGCCAGCGTCTCGCGACAAACCCGGCAAATTCGAAGGGCCGCTTGGGACGCCCCGGGCATGATTTGTTCTACATCGTCTGTGACACGCCCGAAAATTCGTGCATCTTGCTTGCAGAAGAGGTGTCATGGAAGAATTTGAAACGCTGAACACGCTGGCGGAAACGGGTCAATCGATCTGGGCAGATGCGCTGCGCTATCTTCAGATGGTCATAGAACCCGGCTGGCGGCAGAACCAGATTCTGATCGTTCTGGGCCTTATCTTCGTGGCCTACGCCCTGCGGAAACTGCTGGAAGGGCCGCTCGACAACTGGTCGCGCAAGCGGTCTGGCTGGGAAAAATGGCAGCTGCGTCAGCTTGTGCATGTTCGCAAGAACCTTGGCCTGATCTGCTATGCGGTACTGGCCTCGGCGGTTTACGGGTTGATGCAGCAGCTGACATGGCCGTCGCGCAGTTACCTGATCGGCGTCGTGGCCACGCTTGTCACGGTCTGGGTCGTCATAGGCTTTACAACGCGGCTGATCCGAAACCCGACCCTGCGACGGCTGGTTGCGTGGTTCCTTTGGATATACGGTACGCTGCTCGCGCTAGGTCTCATCGACGAGACAGAAGCGCTCTTGGACGAACTCGCCTTCAGCCTAGGCAACGTCCGGCTTTCCATGCTGACCGTGATCAAGGCCTTGGTGATCATCACGCTGATGCTGACGCTGGCCCGGCTGGCGACACAAAAAGCGGGAATAGCGCTGTCCCGGAACGAGGACATGTCGCCGTCGATGCGGGTTCTCGGCACCAAGGCAGTGCAATTGCTCGCCTACGGGATCGTCTTCATCGTCGCCATCCGCTCGCTGGGCTTCGATCTGACCGGCCTTGCCGTCGTGTCCGGCGCGATTGGCGTCGGGATCGGGTTCGGCCTTCAAAAGGTGGTGTCCAACCTGATCTCCGGCCTGATCATCCTACTCGACAAATCCATCAAGCCCGGCGACGTGATCTCGCTCGGCGAGACCTTTGGCTGGATCGACAGTCTGGGCGCGCGATATGTTTCCGTCGTCACCCGGGATGGCAAGGAATACCTGATCCCGAACGAGGACCTGATCACCAGCCAGGTGGTCAACTGGTCCCATACCAACAAGTTCGTCCGGCTCGATATCTTCTTCGGCGTGTCCTACGGGGATGATCCACACAAGGTGCGCAAGGTGGCCGTCGAGGCCAGCGAAAGCGTCGAGCGGGTGCTGACGCATCCCAACCGGCCCGTCTGTCATATGGTCGGGTTCGGCGACAGCAGCGTGGATTATATCCTGCGCTTCTGGATCACAGACCCTGCCGGCGGGCTGACCAACATCAAGGGCCAGGTTCTGCTGGCCCTGTGGGATGCCTTCAAGGAGAACGATATTTCCTTCCCCTTCCCGCAGCGCGAGGTCCGCCTGCTCGACGGATCCACGGTGGAAATGAACGCGCGCACGCGTGTCATTAAGGAATCCGACGATCCTGGGATAGGCAGCTGAGCCATTGCAGGCGGGCGCGATTTCGGCCATCAGCCGCCGAATGCGCCGCTTTCATTGAAAAGTCATTAAGGCGCTGTTAAATTAGGGCTACCCCATGCGCCGGGGGCTGTCGGCGCGCAAAACGGAGGACGACGTCCTGACAACCTTTGCAGAAGCGGAAACTTCCGCTGATGACCGGGCTAGTATGATGATGGCCCAACCCCAGCCGGACAGCGAAGAGCTGCTGGCGCGTATCCTGACTTCGCTCGAAGACGACAAGGCCGAGGATGTCGTGCAGATCGATCTGCGCGGCAAGACAGCCATGGGCGATTACATGGTCATTGCCAGCGGCCGGTCGACCCGGCAGGTTTCGGCGATGGCGGAAAAGCTCATCGACCGTCTCAAGCATGATTTCGGACGGCTTGCCCGGATCGAGGGCAAGGACACGGGCGACTGGGTGCTGATCGATACGGGCGACGTGATCGTTCATATCTTCCGCCCCGAAGTCCGAGAGTTCTATCAGCTCGAGAAGATGTGGATGCCGAGCGGCGCCGCCAACTGATCGCCCACCGGGCGCGGCAGGAACGGAACGAATATGCGCGTGCATATCTGCGCGGTCGGTCGGTTACGGTCCGGGCCCGAGAAGACCCTGATCGACGATTACCTCACCCGGTTCGACCGGACCGGGCGTGCGCTTGGGCTTGGCCCGGCGCAGGTGGTCGAGGTCGAAGACCGCAAGGGCGGCGGCATGGCAGCCGAGGCCGAGTTGCTGCGGCGGGCAATTCCCAAGGGCGCGGTCCTGTGCTGCATGGACGAGCGCGGCAAGACGCTTTCCTCTCCTGACTTCTCGGAACGGCTTGCCGGGTGGCGTGATAATGGCCGCTCCGATCTTGCGCTGGTAATCGGGGGCGCAGACGGAATCGATCCAGCCCTGCGAGGTGAGTCGGATATGCTTCTCTCGCTGGGTGCGATGGTCTGGCCACACATGCTGGCGCGGGTCATGCTGAGCGAACAGCTTTACCGTGCGGCGACGATCCTCGCGGGAAGTCCTTATCACCGGGTTTGAACGGCGATAGCGCCGGATTGGGGCGCTGCCCCAAACCCCGGGATATTTAATGACCCAAAGAAGGGATCAGGGCAGGCTGTAGGCCACTATCGTTTCGGACCAGCCGTCGACGAGGCATCTGGACTGGATATGGATCGTATCTAGCCCCTCGGGTATTTTGACGCCGGACAGGCTGCGGGTGAACGGCTGTTCGTTCACATGCGGATGAAGGAGACCACGGCGAGCCAGTTCGGTCCCGTTTGCGTCCAGAACGCGCCAGCCATCGGCATAGTGCTCCCAGCCGGTATCGGGATGCGAGAGGGTCACCGATATTTGCCAGCCGGATGCCTGTTTCGTCGCAGTGATGTTTTCGACGACGGGTTCTTCAGCTTGTAGAGGGGCTGCCGCAAGACAGATCAGCGGCAGCAGGTGTATCAATGTCATGGGCAGTCTCCCGGATTGGACGTTCGGGTTATTGCTGTGAGGAGGGCGGCGTCTGCAACAGGTAGCGGCGCGAGCGGGAGGCGAACTCCCTGCGCCAGAGGATTCCGGTAGTGAGCAGGGCGGCGACGATCAGCGCAATGGGACCCAGCAGCCAGGCCAGCGCCGCAAGGGCGAAATAGGTGGAGCGCATGCCCTGGTTGAAGCTGCGGGCAGCGGTGATGTTGATTTCGGCGGCCTGCCGGGCGCGGGGTTGCGCGATGGGGTCCTCGGGGTCATTGGGCACCGCAGCCATCAGCACGGCGCAATAGCCGAAGAGCCGGTGCGCCCAGACATATTTCAGGAAGGCATTGGCCTGAAACAGAAGCACCGCAAGGATTTTCACCTCCCAGACCACGGTCGGCGCGCTGTCGAGCGTCAGGTCGCGGGCGAGACCGGCGAGCTGGTCGGCATTGCCGATCAGGGCAAGCCCGCCCCCGATTGCGATCATCGAGGCGGAGGCAAAGAAGGTGGTGCCCTGACGAAGGCTGCTTAGCACCTGACCGTCGAAGAGACGGGGTTGACGGGTGAGCATATGCACCATCCAGTCACGGCGGAACCCCTGCATCAGGAGGCTAACGGAAATCCGCGAGTTGGCCGGGTTCTCGATCCGCCAGCCGATGCCGAGCCAGCAGATGAGCAGGCAGAGCACGGCGGCCCCGTCCAGATAGGAAAACAGGGCGATGCGATCCTGCCAGCTCATGCCGGAATTCCGTTCCGGGCGGGAAAAACCTTGCCCGGGTCGAGAATTGGAAATATTTCTTTACCAGATCGGAGAGTTATCATGGACATGCCTGTTGCCAACCCGGCCATTCTGGCCCGAAAGGCGGCTTTGGTCGAGCGTCTGCGCGCGGTTTTGCCGGAAGAAGCGCTGATTTCCGACCCCGCCGAGACACGCGCCTATGAATGTGACGCGCTGACCGCCTATGCCTGCCCGCCGATGCTGGCCGTTTTGCCGGGCTCGACGCAGGAGGTTTCCGACATACTGGCGATCTGCCACGAGATGGGCGTGCCGGTGGTGCCGCGCGGATCGGGCACGTCGCTTGCCGGGGGCGCGCTGCCGACGGCGGATTGCGTCATTCTTGGGGTGGCGCGGATGAACGATGTTCTCGAAACCGATTACGACAACCGCCTGATCCGGATTCAGACGGGACGCACCAATTTGAGCGTGACAGGGGCTGTCGAAGAGGAAGAATTCTTTTACGCGCCGGACCCGTCGAGCCAGCTTGCCTGTGCCATCGCCGGCAATATCGCAATGAATTCGGGCGGAGCGCACTGCCTGAAATACGGGGTGACAACCAACAACCTGCTGGGCGTCACGCTTGTGATGATGGATGGCACGGTTGTCGAGATCGGCGGCGGTTACCTCGATTCCGGAGGGCTGGACCTTTTGGGAGTGATCTGCGGCTCGGAAGGGCAGCTTGGCGTGGTCACGGAAGCGACCCTGCGGATCCTGCGCAAACCGGAGGGCGCGCGCCCGGTGCTCATGGGGTTTGACAGTAATGAAGTCGCCGGGGCCTGTGTCAGCGACATCATCCAGGCCGGGGTACTGCCAGTGGCCATCGAATTCATGGACCGCCCCTGTATTCAGGCTTGTGAGGCATTTGCCAAGGCCGGGTATCCCATGTGCGAGGCGCTGTTGATCGTCGAGGTCGAAGGCTCGGAGGCCGAGATCGACCACCAGCTGGGTCTGATCACCGAGATCGCACGGCGGCATGATCCTGTTGAACTGCGCGAGGCGAAGGATGCGGATGAGGCCGGGCGAATCTGGCTTGGCCGAAAGAGCGCCTTTGGCGCGATGGGCCAGATCAACGATTACATGTGCCTCGACGGCACGATCCCGGTCTCGGCCCTCCCGCAGGTGCTGCGCCGGATCGGAGAGATGTCGAAAGAATACGGGCTGGACGTGGCGAATGTGTTTCACGCCGGAGATGGCAACATGCACCCTCTGATCCTGTTCGATGCGAACAAGCCTGGCGACCTTGAACTCTGCGAGAACTTCGGGGCCGATATCCTCAAGCTATGTGTCGATGTGGGCGGTTGCCTGACCGGGGAACATGGTGTCGGGATCGAGAAGCGTGACCTGATGCTCTATCAGTATGCCGAGGCGGACCTTGAGGCGCAGATGCGGGTGAAGGATGTGTTTGATCCAAGCTGGCTGCTTAATCCGGCCAAGGTCTTTCCGCTGTCGGTTTCCGAGGCACGGCGGGGAGATCTGGCGAATGTGGCGTGAGATGGCCTTTTCGGGGCCAGCCCCGTCGCCCTTGCGGGCGACTCCCCGGGATATTTAAAACCCAAAGAAGGTCAGGATGACTCCAGAAAACGAAGAGGAACTGTCGGCAGTGCTGGCCGAACGCCGGGATCCCGTTTTGATCCGGGGCGGCGGCACGCGCGGAATCGGCATGGAGGCATCCGTACTGGAAACCGGGCGTCTGAGCGGCATCGAACTTTATGAACCTGGCGCGCTGACGCTGGTTGCCGGGGCGGGCACGCCGCTGGCAGAGATCGAGAAAGCGCTGGCCGATGGCAATCAACGGCTGGCATTCGAGCCGATGGATCATCGCGGCCTTTTAGGGAGTGAGGGAGAGCCGACCATCGGCGGGATCGTGGCCGCCAATATCTCGGGGCCGCGCCGGATACAGGTCGGGGCCTGCCGGGATCATCTGCTCGGGGTGCGCTTTATTGATGGCAGCGGCAGCATCATCAAGAACGGCGGGCGCGTTATGAAGAACGTGACCGGTTATGATCTGGTCAAGCTGATGGCGGGGAGCTGGGGGACGCTGGGCGTGTTGAGCCAAGTCTCGCTCAAGGTCTTGCCCGAAAGCGAGACCGAGGCAACGCTTTTGCTGCCCTGCCCCGATGTGGCGACGGCTGTTTCGCGCATGTCCGCCGCGCTGGGATCGCCCTTTGAGGTGACCGGGGCGGCCTATGCGCCCCGCGAGGGGACGCTTACGGTGATGCTCCGGCTGGAGGGGTTCGAAGAGTCCGTCGCCTATCGCGCCCAGCGTCTGGCGGATCAGCTTGGCAATGTATCTCTGGTGTCGGATCGAGATGTATCGCGGCGGATATGGCGGGAGATCCGCGATGTTTCGGCTTTTCACGGGACCACCGGAGATGTCTGGCGCCTTTCCGTCAAACCGAGCGATGCAGCGGAAGTTTCGTCGCGGCTCGAGGCGGAGGCGCTGTCCTTTGACTGGGGCGGCGGGCTGATCTGGGCGCTGGTCGGCGAAGGCTCCGATCTGCGCCAGCGGATCGGCCCATTCAGCGGTCATGCGACACTCGTGCGAGCGACCACAGACACCCGCACGCGGTTTGGCATGTTCGAGCCGGAACCCGCGCCGCTTGCCGCGATAAGCGCCGGATTGCGCGAGAGGTTCGATCCGCGCGGCATTCTAAACCCCGGCCTGATGAAGACCCCTGCCCATGCTTGACTGCGAACAAACCGAGCCCGGTCGCAACCCGGCAGGCAGCGATGGCACATGGTGCGAAAGAGAGAGACGCTGATGCAGACCCATTTTACCGATGCACAGCTTGCCGACCCCGAGGTCAAGCGGTCGAACGAGATCCTGCGGGCCTGTGTCCATTGCGGTTTCTGCACGGCGACCTGTCCGACCTACCAGGTACTGGGGGATGAGCTCGACAGTCCCCGCGGCCGGATCTACCTGATCAAGGACATGCTGGAAAACAACCGGGTGCCGGATGAAAAGACAGTCCGGCATATCGACCGTTGCCTGTCCTGCCTTGCCTGCATGACGACCTGCCCTTCAGGCGTGCATTACATGCATCTGGTGGATCATGCCCGCAGCTATATCGAGGAAAACTACCAGCGTCCGCCGTCCGACCGGGCGTTACGCTGGGTGCTGGCGCGTATTCTGCCCTATCCCAATCGCTTTCGCCTAGCGCTTCTTGCGGCCAAGATCGGCAGACCGTTCAAGCGGCTGCTGCCCGATGCGCGGCTCAGGGCGATGCTGGACATGGCACCGCGCGATATCCCGCCGGTCAGCCGCAACGACGATCCGCAGAGCTTTGCGCCGGAGGGCAAGCGGCGCAAACGGGTCGCACTTATGACCGGCTGTGCGCAAAAGGCGCTGAACACCGATATCAACGACGCCACCATCCGGCTGCTGACGCGGCTGGGATGCGAGGTTGTCGTCGCCGAAGGCGCGGGCTGCTGCGGGGCGCTGACACACCACATGGGCAAAACCGATGAAAGCCACGCCTCTGCCGCGCGCAATATCCGGGCTTGGCATAACGAGATTCATAACGGCGGGCTTGATGCCATCGTCATCAACACTTCGGGCTGCGGCACGACCGTAAAAGATTACGGCCATATGTTCCGCGAAAATGACGACCTTGCCGTCTGCGCCGCGCAGGTATCGGATCTCGCCTGTGACATCAGCGAGCTACTGGTCCGGCTGCTGGATGAAGACCAAGGCGAAAAGCACTCGACCGCCAAGTCGCTGATTGCCGGAACCGATCGCCCGGACAAACCGGAAGCCCCGCATCACGGTATGGTCGTGGCCTATCACGCGGCCTGCTCTCTCCAGCATGGGCAAAAGATCAAGACCCACCCCAAGACCCTGCTGAAGAACGCCGGCTTTACCGTGGTCGAACCTGCCGACAGTCACCTGTGCTGCGGGTCCGCAGGCACCTACAACCTGATGCAGCCGGAGATTTCGGGTCAGTTGAAAGAGCGCAAGATCCGCACGCTTGAGGCGCGAAACCCCGACATCGTCGCGGCTGGCAACATTGGCTGCATGATGCAGATCGGGTCGGGCACGGGGATTCCGGTCGTGCATACGGTAGAGCTTTTGGACTGGGCAAGCGGTGGGCCGAAACCGCCCGCGCTCAGCAGAAATGCAACAGCCCCATCGGGCCCGCCGATACTTCGTTGATGCGCCGTATTTTCGCCTTAAGACACGGGTAATCGGAATCACTGACGAGTATGGGAGTACCGCGTGCGCCGCTGGATCGGATTTCTATTTGCGATTTCACTGCCGCTGGCCGCCACGGCCGAGGATTCCGCCCTGCACCGGCTCGACACGACCGAGGATGGACGCGCTTGGGAAGCGGTCGGACGGCTTGACGTCAATGGCGCGGGCTTTTGTACCGGTGCGCTGATCGCGCCCGATCTTGTGCTGACCGCCGCTCACTGCCTGTTCGACAAGACCTCGCGCAACCGGATTGCTGCGGAAACCATCGAATTCATGGCAGGCTGGCGCAACGGGCGGGCCTCGGCCTACCGGCATGTGCGCCGCGCCATCGTCCATCCGGATTACGTATTCGCCGGCGATGTGTCGCCGGAACGGGTTCGGAACGATCTGGCCCTGCTCGAACTGCAGCACCCGATCAGGAACACGACGGTAACGCCATTTCGCACCGCCACCCGGCCGCGCACCGGCGAAGAGATCGGGATCGTGTCCTACGCCCATGACCGCTCCGAAGCGCCGTCCCTGCAGGATGTCTGCCATGTCATGGCGCGTCAGCAGGGGATGCTGATCATGTCCTGCGACGTCGACTACGGGTCTTCCGGCGCGCCGATCTTTTCCTTTTCCGATGGCACGCCGCGCATTGTTTCGGTCGTCTCGGCCAAGGCCGAAGTCGGCGATCAGCGCGTCGCACTGGGGACTGACCTCGAAGGTCCCCTGACCGTTTTGTTGGCCGATCTGGCCGCCGGTGCAGGCTTCGATGTCCCGAATGCGCCCGGGATCGGCCGGATCCGCGTGGGCGATGATAAAAACCAGACCGGAGCGAAATTCGTCAAACCATGAAAAATCCCCTGCTAGCCGCCTTCGCCCTTGCCGTTTCATTCGCGATCCCCTCGCTGGCCGAGGACATGAACCCAATCGATATCCGCCGGGCCATACCGGTGAGTTCGCCGGTCGAGGGCGCGTGGGGCGGGCTAAGCGCGATTTCCGGCGCGGGCAAAGCTTTGCCGTCACGCATGGGCAGTCCCTGTATTCAGGTCGGTCAGGGATCGCGGCCGGGCGCAAACTGCCTACCCGCAAAGTCATTCGATTACGCCAAGTTCGGCGAATCCGGCGTATCCGACCTGTTTTCCTTCGAAGAGGCAGACACTAATGCCGGGTATTACATCCACGTGGATATGCGCCGGTTGAATGAACTCAACGCGCAAACGCACAGCGACCGGTCGGACAAGGACAGGACACGCAAGGGAACGCGCTGAAGAAATCTGCCCAGCAGAGGTCTTGACAGAAAATTCCTCAATTCCCATCTGAGCCTTGTCGGGATGCCTAAAAGGGTTCCGACAAAAGTCCAATCGCCCGTCCCCTGTGGAGGGCAATGAAGAAATCGCTCAAAGATGAGGATTATACCTATGCGTACGTTTGATTTTGCACCGCTTCACCGTGCAACCGTCGGCTTTGACCAACTGGCCGACCTGATGGACCGTCTCGTCACCAATGACGTAGGCCAGTCCACCTACCCCCCTTACAACATTGAAAAAACCGCTGACGACGCCTATCGCATCTCGATCGCCGTTGCCGGTTTCACCGACGAGGACCTGATGGTCGAGGTCAAGGAAAACGCGCTGGTCGTCTCGGCCAAGAAAGCCGATGAAGACGGCGAGAACCGCACCTACCTGCATCGCGGCATCGCCACCCGCGCGTTCGAACGCCGGTTCCACCTCGCCGATCATGTACGCGTCACTGGCGCGACCCATGCCAACGGCATGCTGCATATCGACCTGGAACGCGAAGTGCCCGAGGCGCTGAAACCGCGCCGCATCCAGATCGCGTCCTCGACGGAAAAGAAAACAGACGTCATCGAATCCAAATCGGTGAACTGAATATCGGGCTGATCTAGCCCGTAGATTCCTCGGCGCCCGTTCGGTTTCTGTCCGCCACTATCGGCTCAGAAACCGGGCGGGCGCTTTTCGTTTTCGAAAGCTTTTCCGAAACCCTTTCAGGATTGCGAGGAGGCAGGTTCAATAAAATAGCTTTAATTTTGGAACACTTGCGGGTGGGTCACGTTGTTACCCCAATGGAAATACAAAGGAGGAGTTTAAAATGAACTTCAATTACAAAACCCTTACCGCCAGCACGCTTGCTCTGACTCTGGCTGCCGCCGGCGCCATCGCCGAAACCACGACGACCAGCACGAGCACGATGAACGAAGCGGAACCGAATGCCGCTGAAACGGAAATGTCCAACAGCCCGATGCACCGCGATTCGATGCAGAATGTCGATCTGGACTCGATGAAGGGCAACCTGATCCGTACCCGCGATATCACTGGCGGCAACATCTACACGATGAACGAAGCCGATGATGAAGGCTGGGATCCCGACATGCGTTACAACGAAGTTGGCGCTGACTGGAATGAAATCGGTGAAATCGAAGACATCATTCTCTCCAAAGACGGCCAGATGATTGGCATCGTCGGCGAAGTGGGCGGTTTCCTCGACATCGGCGACAAGCACGTCCTGATCTCGATCGACGACGTGAACCTCGTCCCTGTCGACGACAAAACCTATGCTTTCGTGACGCGTCTGAACGAAGAGCAACTGGAAGAGCTGCCCGAAGTTGACGAAGGCTTCTGGGACTAACTCTCCCAAGCTACTCCTAAGAAAAAAGGGGCCTTTCGGCCCCTTTTTTTGTGCGTGCTCAGACGCTCATGCAGATGTATTTCATCTCGAGGTAATCCTCGATCCCATGATGGCTGCCTTCGCGGCCAAGACCCGATTGCTTGACCCCGCCAAACGGCGCGACCTCGGTCGAGATGATGCCCGTATTCACACCGACGATCCCGTATTCCAGCGCCTCGGCGACCTTATACACGCGGCTCAGATCCTTGGCGTAGAAATAGCTCGCCAGACCAAAGATCGTGTCATTCGCCATCTCGATCACGTCATCCACATCATCGAACTTGAAGAGTGGTGCGAGCGGGCCAAAGGTTTCCTCGGTTGCAACCTTCATCTGTTGCGTGACGCCGGTAACGATTGTCGGCGCGAGGAAGTTGCCGTCCATGTTCTTTTCCTCGCTGCCGAGCAGGATCTGCGCGCCTTTGGCCAGCGCATCCTTGATGTGCTCCTGCACCTTTTCACCGGCTGCCGGGGTGATCAGCGGACCAAGGTCCGTCCCATCCTCAAGACCGTCGCCAACTTTCATCTGGCTGACACGTTCTTTCAGCTTGGCGGCAAAAGCATCGTAAATTCCCGACTGCACATAGATCCGGTTGGCGCAGACGCAGGTCTGGCCGTTGTTGCGGAACTTGCACATGATCGCGCCTTCGACCGCCGCATCCAGATCGGCGTCGTCGAACACGATAAAGGGCGCATTGCCGCCCAGTTCCATCGAGCATTTCATCACGTTGTCCGCCGCCTGCTTCAGCAGGATACGACCCACCTCGGTCGAACCGGTAAAGGTCAGCTTGCGCACCTTGCCGTTCTCGCAGAATTCCTTGCCAACGGCCGAGGAAGACGACGACGGCACCACGTTGAACACGCCCGCCGGGATACCGGCCCGTTCGGCCAGCACACCCATGACCAGCGCGCTCAGCGGGGTTTCCGCCGCAGGACGGGCGACAAAGGAACAACCCGCAGCCAGCGCCGGTGCAGCCTTTCGGGTGATCATCGCGTTCGGAAAGTTCCACGGCGTGATCGAGGCGGCCACGCCAATGGGCTGCTTGATCACGGTGATGCGCTTGTCGCGCTGGTGGCCGGGGATGGTCTCCCCGTAAACCCGCTTGGCCTCTTCGCCGAAGAATTCAATGAAGGATGCGCCGTAGGCGATTTCACCCTTGGCCTCGGCCAGCGGTTTGCCCTGCTCGGCGGTCAGGATGGTGCCCAGATCGTCCTGGTTCTCCATCATCAGGTCGAACCATTTGCGCAGGATACCGGCGCGTTCCTTGCCGGTCATCGCAGCCCATTCCTTTTGCGCGGCATAGGCGGTATCGATGGCTTCGGCGACCTGTTCCCGGCTCAGGTCGGCGACTTGCGCAATGACATCCCCACGCGCCGGATTGTACACGTCGAACGTGCCATCGGCGCCATCGATCCACTTGCCGCCGACATAAGCCTTGGTCACCAGCAGGTCGGGGTCTTTCAAGAGGGATTTGAGATCAGTGGTCGTGTCGAGCATGAGAGCCTCCATCAGACAATAATTACTCGCGAAGCTGAAGCATCTGCGGCATGAATTGTCCAGACGAACAGCAAAGGAAGTACAGATGGAACTCGACGACGCCTATGCAAATGGCGCTCATATCGCGGGGGCGGAAACCTATCCGCCGCGCTGGAACGAGGCCGCGCAAGCGTTTCGCGACAAGATGGAGGCGCAAGGCCGCGCGCGGCTGGGCCAGCCTTACGGCCCGGGTGACCGACACCGGTTCGATCTGTTCCTGCCAGAGGGCACACCTAAGGGCATCGTGATCTTCGTGCACGGCGGGTACTGGCTGAATTTCGACGCCTCCACCTGGTCGCATCTGGCAGCCGGTCCGCTGGAAAAGGGATGGGCGGTCGCCCTGCCCTCCTACGATCTGTGCCCGTCGGTCCGGATTTCAGAGATTACTCTTCAGATCGCCCAAGCCGTTCAGAAGATTGCGGAAATGGTTCCGGGGCCGATTGCGCTGACGGGGCATTCCGCCGGCGGACACCTTGTCGCGCGGATGCTGGCCCCAGAAATGCTGCCACCGGAGGTCGCCGAGCGCATCACCCATGTGGTGCCGATTTCACCGTTGACCGACCTGAGACCACTGCTCAGGACGTCGATGAATGAAAACCTGCGTCTGGACGAGGCCGAGGCCTGGGCGGAAAGCACGATTGCCCAACCCGTGCCCGACGTGCCCGCGACCGTCTGGGTCGGGGCTGACGAACGGCCTGCCTTTCTCGATCAGGCCCGCTGGCTTGCCGAGGCGTGGGCCTGCGGTAATGTCATCGTACCGGGCAAACATCATTTTGACGTGATCGACGCGCTGGCCGATCCGCAGGATGCGCTGGTCAAGACGCTGACGACACCGGCCTGATCCCGTGCAAAGCCCCGGTAGAACGATCTGAAAATGCGTCGGCCCCGGCATCCGGGCTTGCCTGCCGGGGCCGCGCGTGGCTATAGCTTGACCGGGCAAGGCGATGGCGTCGCCACATCTAAACGATGGGCCCGGTTTTCCCTGTCCTGCACGCCGGGACCTTTCTGAAAAGGAGGGTCGCTGTGACCACACGTCCGGAATTTCACCGCTTTCACAATGGCGAAAAGGCTGCGCTGCCGTTTGCCGTGGAAGAATACGAAGACCGTCTTGAAGAGCTGCGCGAGCGCATGGAAAGCGCCGGGGCCACGGTCGCGGTTTTCACCTCGATGCATAACATCGCCTATTATTCGGGGTTTCTCTATTGCTCCTTCGGGCGGCCATACGGGCTGATCGTGACCGAGACCGACTGTGTCACGATCAGCGCCGGAATCGATGCGGGCCAGCCGTGGCGGCGCTCTTTCTGCGATAACATCACCTATACGGACTGGACCCGCGACAATTTCTGGCGCGCGGTGCTGTCGGTCACCGGGACCGGCGCGATCGTGGGGTATGAGGGCGATCACCTGACGCTGATGCAGCGCGACAAGCTCGAGGATTTCCTGCAGCCGCTGACCATGCTTGACCTTAGCTATACGACGATGAACCAGCGGATGTACAAGTCTCCGGCGGAGATCGAGTTGATCCGCGCCGGGGCGGCGGTGGCGGATGTGGGCGGCTATGCCGTCCGTGATGCGATCCGGGAAGGCGTTCGTGAGATCGACGTGGCAATGGCCGGACGAGACGCGATGGAGCTTGAGATCGCAAGCCGGTTTCCCGATGCGGAATATCGCGATACATGGGTCTGGTTCCAGTCGGGGCTGAACACGGATGGCGCCCATAACCCCGTAACCGGGCGGGTCTTGCAGCGGGGCGATATCCTGTCGCTGAATACTTTCCCGATGATCTCGGGCTATTACACGGCGCTGGAACGTACGCTGTTCCTTGGCGAGGTCGACGAAGCCTCTCTCAAAGTCTGGGAGGCCAACGTGGCGGCCCATGAATACGGGATGAGCCTTTTGAAGCCGGGGGTAAGCTGCGCCGCGGTCACTGGCGAGATCAACGCGTTTCTCGCCGAGCGCGACCTGCTGCAATACCGGACCTTTGGCTATGGCCATTCCTTTGGCGTGCTGAGCCATTTCTACGGACGCGAGGCGGGTCTGGAGTTACGCGAGGATATCGACACGGTGCTCGAACCGGGCATGGTGATTTCCATGGAGCCGATGCTAACCATTCCCGAGGGCCAGCCCGGCGCAGGCGGGTACCGCGAGCACGATATTCTCGTCATCACCGAAGACGGCAATGAGGACATCACCGGCTTTCCCTATGGGCCGGAGTCCAACGTGGTGGGGTGAGCGAAATGGCCGCTTTGCGGCCATGCCTCCGGCGGCCGTATTTGAACCGAGAAGAAGCGGGGCGTGCGACAGAATTCGGGGGGTGATATGCATACACAGGCTGTACACCCCCTGTACACCGCCGCGGTGCAGCATCGGGGGTGACGCGGATTATTGCGCCACCCTGACCGGTTTCAGGCGAGGACCGGTTTGATGTCGAGATTGTTGCGGGTCGCGTTGGAATAGGGGCAGACCGCGTGGGCGGTATCGACCAGATCCTGCGCGACATCCGCGTCCAGCCCCGGGAGGGAGACGCTGATCGAGACATCCAGGCCGAAGCCGCCGGAACCGTTCGGCCCAATGCCGACCTCGGTGTTTACGGTGGCCTCATCCGGAACTTTGATCTTCTTGGCGCTGGCGACATGGCGCAGGGCGCTCAGGAAACAGGCCGCGTATCCCATCGCGAACATTTTTTCTGGATTGAGCTGGTCGCCGCCGGCGCCGCCGAGTTCTTTAGGCGTGGCGAGATCGGCGGTGAAGGACGAATCGTCAAGTGCGACCTTGCCGTTGCGGCCATCGCCGGACGCGGTTGCGGCTGTCTTGTAGAGAATCTTATCGGGCATGGCTGGTTCCTTTCTTGGATCAGTCTTTAAATCGTGTACGATATAATCGTAAGATTATAAAGTCAAACTTGCGTGAAACCCTGGCCTCGGATAGATTTGCGGGATGGATGACAAAACGATGCAGCCTCTTTTGCAGCACATGCTCTGCCTGGATCTCTACGCCGCGAACCAGGCCGTGCACCGGGTATACAAGCCTCTGCTGGCGCCCCTTGGGCTTACCTATCTGCAGTACCTCGTGATGGTGGGGCTGTGGGAAAAAGACCCGCTGAGCGTGAGCGAGATCGGGGCGCGGCTGGGGCTGGAGAGCAATACGCTGACGCCGATGCTGAAACGGATGGAAGCTGCCGGGTTGATCACACGGCGGCGGGATCCGGGCGACGAGCGGCGGGTGAACATTTCGCTGACACCAGAAGGCGACGAGATGCGCGCCGCGGCGGGAGAGATACAGCGCTGTCTGATGGAGGCGACCGGGCGCAGCGAGGCAGAGCTGCTGCGCTTTCAGGAGGATCTGCGCGGGCTGATCGGCAATGTGAGGCGGGCAGCCGACGACGGTTAAGGCTTTGCTTGGCGGGCCGGATTTGCAACTGTTGACGGGAATTCGATGTCTGGGGATGTAAATTCCCGTAACATTACCTAGATACGTTGAAACCATTCATTCAGCAGGAGCTTTCGATGGCCGATTTTGACGCGCTGGTGCGCGAATCCCAGGAGAAGGTGGCGAAGAGCCAGGCCGAGATCCAGGCGGTGACCGGACGGATCGAGGCCGCCCGCGCCAAGATCGAGGCAGGCGAGGCCTCGGGCATCGATATCGAGAATGCGACGCTGGAGGATGTGCACGCCCATACCGAGGTGATGAACGCCAATATCGCTGAGCTGATCATGGGACTGGACGATGTGACCTCGGGGTTTTCGCGTGACTTCGACGAGATGCGCAACAAAACCGGCTGGGAGAGCTTTGTCGGCATCTTCTCGCGCGGAAAATCAGATTCGATGCGGCAGGAACGGGTCCGGGCCGCCAATATCGACGACAAGCTGCAGGATCTGATTTCCAAGTCCGATACTATCGTGAAACTACTCCAGAACCAGCTTTCGCTGCTGGAGGAACAGAAGACCAAGGTGGAAGCCAACTTGAGCCAGACGCTGGATGACCGCGAATTCACGGTTCAGGAACTTGAGACGGTGCGGGCCGATATTCTGGCGATGGATCCCAAGATCATCGCGCTTGAGAACAAGATCAGCGTGGAGCAGGATGCCGCCGCGCGCACCAAGCTGGAAACCGAGCTGGCCGATCTGAACAAGCAGTATAACGCGATGGTGCAGGAAGAGCAGGTCAAGCTGGCGAGGTCGCAGACGCTGGAGCGATACATAGAGAAGGGCAAGACCTGGGTAGATTCGCTTCAGAACCAGGCGGCAACGCAGATGGTGCTGATCAACAAGCTGGAGACCGACACGCAACAGCGCGTGGTGCTTTACGATGCCCTGTCCAAATCGCTGAAGACGGCGCAGCAGCAGGATGTGGCGCATCGGATCAACGAGATCGGCGTGAAAACCGACCAGGAAGCGCAGACCGCCATGGCGTCCATCGGGACGGCGACGAACCAGAAGATGGCCGATATGCTGGAAGCCCACGAGGACCACATGGTTTTCGCGCGCAAGGTGCAGGAGGCCAAGGCCCGCGCCGATGAACGCTTTGCCCGGCGGTTCCAGAAGATCGTCGAAAAGCATGACAAGAACCTCTATGGCGGCTGAGCGATGCGGGTCGGGCTGACAGGGTGGCGGGCATGAGCATGTCTGAGACCACGGCGGAGCGGTTCGGGATCTCTGATGGGTTTGCCTCGCGCCGCTATTTCCGCAAGTTTTCCGAGATCACCGCGCATCTTGGACGGGTTGCCGGTGTGATGGCCGCCGAGGGTGAGCTGAGCCGGGAAGAGGTGAAGGTGCTCACCGGCTATGTGACGGCGCTGACCTATACCTTTCGGGCGCTGTCGATGAAGTACCTGATGGTGGGGCGCGATACGGGGCGGTTCTTTGGCTCGCTGACCATCGACACCACCGATAGCGGCTTTCCGGTGGCGACCGAATTGATGACCATGGCAAACGATGCCCAGCAGGCGCAGGCGCATCTGGCGAACATGCCCTCGGAGGCGGCGCTGAAGGACCAGATGCTGCGCGAGATCATTGGCGAGCGGTCGGTGCCGACGAAGCTGCAATTCGCGCTGTCGCAGCGGAATTACTACGAGGAACTGCTGCGCGGACACCTGTTCTGGCTGCGCAACGATCCGGAAAGCCTCTGGCTGCGCAATCTGGGCGAGACACGGCGGCGGTTCCTGCTGCACTGGGCGGTTTATGACAGCGAGACCAACCTGCCGGTGGTCTACCTGATGGAGGTTGAGGATACCGGGAAGGTGGCTTTGCCGAAGGACCAGTATCGCTGGCCCGAGGTGCAGACGCATCTGATGGCGCAGTCGCTGGGTGGGTTGAAACTGCTGACCATTGCCAAGGGATTCGACACGGATTTCGACGATCTGCATCCCAAGCGGCTGAAGCGGTTCCATATCGGGCCGATGTATTCACATGCCTATACCCATCAGCACGGGCCGTTGCGGCAGGTTCTGGCGGATGCGGAGGCGCCCGAGGGTCAGGACTGGGCGCTGGTCTGGAGCCGCGAGGATCTGGAGAGCGAGCGGGTCATCGAGGAACGGGCCGGGTGGTTTTCGACCGTGGAGCGGGAGGTGTTCGCGCTGGACCCATTCGCGGGGCGCGGAGCGGAAACAGGAACCACCGCGAGCGAGCGGTCGATCATATTGCCGCAACGCCCTTTCCAGGTGCTGAGCGAGCAGGCGCCGCCGGGGTTCGACGGGGTGCGGAAATACGTGGTGGGCGCGGGTGGCCGGGTGCTTCGGTACTGAGGGGCACGCCTGCGTAGAGGACGGGACCGCCTCCGGCGGCCGTATTTGAAACGAGAAGAAGCAGGGGGTGGGCATGAGCCTGACCGGCGATCAGATGGAGCTGCGGGAAGAGGATATCCGCAAGCATTACCCGGCCGCGCTGGCTATGCTGGAAGGGTTCGATCATGCGCCGCGTATCGCGCGGGCGGGTGAGCCGGTGGCTGTGGAGCGGTCTTCTGGCGTGGGGACGCGGCGGCGGTTCCGGTCAACCACGCCGGGGCTGGTGACGCGATCGACGGTGCGGCCCGAAGGGGTGCGATTGCTGGAGCGGATCGAGGCGGCGGATGAGGGCGAGGCGCTGGTGTCGCCCTTGCAGGCGGTGGCGATGAATGCGGTGCGGCGGGCGCTGGCGATATCGCTGGCGCTGGTAGAAGGGTTTGGCGAGGCGACGGCGCTGGCCGGGCTGAAACGGGCCAATCTGGCCGGGGATCTGCCGGCCGGACGCAAGGGAGAGTTTTCCGAGTTGCTGGCGGCGGAGGCGCTGATCTCGCTGCATGTTTTCGGGAATGCACTGGCCTATCTTTTGTCCTCGCATGGGAGCGAGGTGTCCGTCGAGGTTGGCGATGTGGAGGAAGTGCTGAGCGACAATGGTCAGCTGGCGCTGCATGGCGCCTTGTGGGAGCTGGACCAGAAGCTGGCGGCAATGGCGCAGGATGAAACGCGGATGGTCGCCGTTATGTCCGCCTATGCGGAGCAGTTGATGGAGAAGGTGGCGCTTCGCGCGCAGAGTGCCGCCCATCTTGGTGCCTTTACCGGAGCGGCGTGGAAGGTGGAGGCCGACGATCTGGTGATCCGCGGGTTTACGCCCGCAAGCAAGGCGCGCTCGACCAGCCTTTCCATGAGTTTCAAGAAACCCCAAGAGGTGATCGGCAACCATATCGCCAAGTACCAGGCGATGAAGCTGGCCAAGATGCTGATGGCCTATGATTTCGACCGGCGGCTCAACCCCTTTGCCGAATTGGGCGGGTTCATCTTTACCTTCATGGGCGACGGGATGCCGGGGACCGGCAAGACCACGCTAATCCAGATGATGGCCGGGCTGATCAACGAGTATTGCGCTGTCGCGGGGTATCCGTTCCGCTACCAGAACCTGTCGACCGAGAATATCGACAGCTATCAGGGCAAGTCGGGGCAGAATGCCAAGGATTTCGTGAACGGCATCCTTGATCCGGGCGTCATCGGTTTCGGCACCATCGACGATATCGACCAGCTGGCGGGGAAACGGGGCGACCGGCAGAGCTCGGCCGGGCAGCTGGAAATCACCGCCGTGCTGATGGAGAGCTTTGCCGGCGCAAATACGGTGGTACGGGGCAATTGCACCTTTGGCATGTTCTCGAACTTTCCCGAGAACGTCGACGATGCGCTGCGCCAGCGGGCCGGGGCGCGGTTCTTGGTCGACGGGCCGCAGACGCGTGAGGATTACGTGGATATTCTGCACCTTCTGCTTGGGCGCGGGCATGAGATTCCGCTCGGGGATCACGAAGCCTTTGCCGCGCAAGAGATCCGGAAAGCGGTGAGCGCAAGTTTCGCGCAACATGCGCGACCGCGAGAGGCCGGTTTGCTTGAGGTGTTCGACCGGGTTCGTAGCGAAGTCGGCGAGCTGGATACGATTGCCAAGATGGGCCGCTATCTCAAGGCGATCCAGCAGGCGGATGCGCGGTTTACCGGGCGGGCGATCAAGAACATCACCGATGCGGTGAAGGTGCGCGCGATGGATTTCGAGCTGCCCGATGAATGGATGGAGAACCCGGCGCTGTTTCTATTCAAGGGCTACGACGAAAAGAAAGCGATGATCGAAGAGTTGCGGGTGCCGGTGACCGCGGAAATGGTGCTTCAGGAGATCAACCGCTATGCGGATTCCGAGTTCCGCTATGCGGATAAATCGGATGAGGCGGCGATTGACGCGATGGTGCGGGAGTTTGAGCGCACGGAGGTGGCGAAGAAGCGGTATTTGGAGGGGAGAGGGTAAACACTTGGAAGATGCAACCTTTGAGTATTTTGAAGTAAAAATCGAATTTTCGAAGCTTCGCGAAGTGCTAACTTCAAGTGAGCTAGCAGCACTCTCTATCTCTTCGTACTGTGCAAACGACGTAAATAACTTCACCAAGCTCGCTAGAATGTCGAACTGGCAAGTGACCAGCGAGGGAGTCGCCGACTGGCTGAAACTCAGCCAAGAAATCTCCATTCTTCGAGCCCTCACTATAAGGCTGTTTGAATTTTGGTCGTTCGTGGAAAAATGTCGAAATCAAAACGGTGAAGTAGGCGAAACTGCAAGAATGGTTTTGGAAAAATTTTTCTGGATAAAAAACTCAATCGGATACGAAGTTGCGGAAACTTTACGAGACAAAGCTATAGCTCACACAAGCCTAAAGGACGTAAAGAAAGCTCTGAAGAATATTAATGCAGAGGCTGAAATATTATCGGCAGCAAATAGAGAAAGCATCAACTCATTTTATTCCTTGGGCGAAGAAGTTCTCATTTTTGCACAAATTCGGGCACTCGAGGACGATTTCCACTCAAGCTCTGACCTTCTGGAGTGCTGGTTAGATTGGGCAAAAAATGCGTCGAGTGCACTTCTCATTTTCCATGTAAGCTTACAGGAACGGTTGGTATTGGATAGACTTCCATCAACCGAAGTAATCTCGCGTCAAGTGTATTTCCCCAGGTCTCTTGTAGCTGATTGCGGTCGAGAACAGCAGCTCCCTGTCTTTCTTATGAATGTAAACTCGTGATGAAAAGTTCCTTGAAGCACTGTTTTCGATGTACGCCTAAAGCCTTCCTCGCGGCAACGCCGCGATGCGCCCGACCCGCCCCCCAGGGCGGGCGCATTCTGCCCCCACCCTCGGGCCGGGCGCATCGCTGTTCGTGGGGCGGAAACGGATCGACATTTTCATGAAACGCCTCATCCAATCCGGCCTGATGTTTGGCAATCTCTACCATGTCTCCGGCTCGGCGATGGTAGAGCGGTATAACCGGGCGTTGGCGCATCTGACGGGGAAGCGCTCGGGGCTGACGGATTTTCACGTAGATATTTCCGGCTACAGCCCCGAAATCGGGGATGAGTTCGAGGATCATCTCTATCTCAACCACCGGGGCGTGAACCGGCAGTTTATCCTGCTCAGCACCGAGCAGAAACGCTGCCCGCTTTTGAACGTGAAATTCTCGACCAGCCGCGAGATCCTCAAGAGCTTTATCGCGGATAACGAGGCGCAGCTGTTTGCGCTGACCGCGCGGGATGCGGTGGCGGGAGAGCTGGTGAATTCCGTGTTCGATATCTCATCGCCCGCGCGGCTGTTCGACGTGGCACGGGTGACGATCGAGGCGGATACGACAAGCGGGACCTTGCGCCATGCGGGCAAGTTGCATGAACTGGCGGACCGGTTCCGCACCGAGGAAGACGGCTGGTTCGATGATGTGCTGATCGCGGATATGATCGAGCTTGCCGGGAAATCGGGGGATATTTCGCGCAACCCGGTGAAGCTGAACCAGAAGGTCTATGAGCAGCCGGATTTCTGGACCGCGCATTTCGGCGGCTGTTACCTGTTCCGCTCGGTACCGCATCCGGCGCTCATCTGTGCCGACAAGCGGCAGGTTGGCGAGGTGCCGATCCAGTTCGTCTTTGGGCTGGAAGAGCGCAATCGGATTGCCAAGTTCCTGTCGCTGAACGAGCTGGTCGAACCGGTGGTCAAGGCGCGCGGCGTGGACGGGGCGGCGATCCTTCAGCAAAAGATGGATTTCATCGTGATCGACGCGGCGGCGGATCAGGGGATCGACCTGACCGGTCTGACGCGCTCGGACATGCGGCGGTTGGCGCGCCAGCACAGCGATGCCCTGCCCCGCGCCTCTCACGAGCTGCGCGCGCAATGGCGCTGGGCCGAAGAGGGCGGGAAATGGCCGCGGATCGTGTCCGACGACGAGGGATATTTCTATAGCCTGCGGGCAGCGGATACCGAGTGGAAGGACCTGGTCAACATGCTGCTGGCCGAACTGTGCCCGATGGATGTGCGGCAGATGTTCATCTGCCATAAGGAGCTGTTCTATCGCAGCTATACCGGCTGGTCGGACACGAAACGCGCCTATGTGGCCGATTTCCTTGCGCGTGAATACATGGTCGACAAGGTCGGCGCGCGCGAGGCCTTGTTCGGGCATGAACCGGATATGAAGAACGAACTGCAGCCGGAACCGGTGCGCGATATCGTGGACCGGGTCGGCCCATGGGGCGCGGTCAGGAGGTCGTGATGGGATTGATCCGGCTCATCATCTTTGGCTTTATCGCCATGACGATTGCCTATTTCGTGATTTCCATCTACTCGCGCTCTGTGCGACGGGAGAAGCTTGAAAACCGCTGGGCCGAGAAACATCCCGACGGGGGAGACGGCCGACAGCGCGAGATTTTTATCGAGCGCGGCATGGCAGCCTATAACTCCAGCCTGCGTCCGAAACTGATCCTGCTGGTGTACATTGTCCCCGTGGTGCTGATCGCCACCATCCATATCGTCACGACCTATTACTGAGGAGCGCCCATGCGCCGTATCAAACAGATCTTCATCACGCTGGTCCTGATCCTGTTCGGGGCGCTGCTGCATTACGTTCTGCCGCAGCATGACATCGTCAAGATCACCTCTACCGAGATCATCCGCACCGATTTCTCGTCGCTGAACCGGATCTTTTACGCGCAGGCGGACAGCGGGTCGGCGGCCTCGGAAACGCGTGACCTGCGGCTGATCAACACGCAGAAGAAAAAGACATGGCTGCTGGGGTTCTACCCGCGCGACAAGATCGGGGTGATGGTTTACCGCAACGAGGATACGGGCTGGATCTGGCCGCCCTACTTCAAGTTCGACAGCGCCGATCTTCAGGCCGAGGCGGCGGCGAATATCGCGCCGGGGCAGGATCGCTGGGTGGTGGTGACCCACTACGGCTGGCGCAACAAGTACCTGTCGATCTATCCCAATGCCGTCGGTATCCGCCCTGTCGAGGGGCCGGACGTGACGGTTATTCCGTGGTTCAACATCGTCTTTTTCGCCTTTCTGCTGTTCTGTTTCGGCTTTATGCGCGCGGTCTGGCGGCAGTTTCGCCAGCGGACGGTGGACCCTGCGCTGGAGAGCGCAGAGGACACATGGGATGCGGTCGGTGACGGGATGACCCAGCGCCGGAACCGGTTCAGCCGTTGGGTTGATTCATGGCGCAGCAGATAAATTCAAAAAAATGTTCACTTGTCGGGAACCCGATCTTTTGACGGGAGTTATGATGATGTGAAGACGGCATGTCCCTGCCCAGTTCTTCATCCGTCCCTTCCGGGCCCCCCAACCCGGACGCGCCTGCCCCCTTATTTCAGGGAGCAGGCGCAAATTTTTCCGGGATAGCCCATCTTGTACGACGTTCGTTCCGGTAGCGGCAGAAGAACGCGTTCGAATTAGCGTGCTGGACCTAGCGGGAGGCCATTCTTTTCATGACCCTATACGCGTCCCCCGCAAGCTGAGCGACAAGATCGGCTGCCGGAATTTCCTGCGACAGAGCAGCGGCCTGACCGTAGAGCATGAAAGATGCCTCATCGTCGTCGGCCGCGTCCTTTATTGGCGCGCTCAGCGCGTACATCTGCGGGAACTTGGGCAGTTCCCCACGAGTGCTCTCCATCTCTTCGGCGTAACGCGACCGGACGGCACGTGCCGACCGGCCGGAAAAGGCATCTGTCACCATGGTGTCGCGCTCGGTCGCGTGCCGCAGCCTTTCGCGGCGGGCGGGTTCGGTTGCGGCCTCGGGACAATTGAGAAAGGCCGTGCCCATCTGGACACCAGACGCACCTAGCGCCAACGCCGCCGCGATGCCCCTTCCATCGCCAATGCCGCCTGCGGCAATCACCGGGACGGACACCGCATCAACAATCTGCGGGACAAGCGCCATGGTGCCCACGCCGTCGAATGGCGCGGTCGGAACATGCGAGCCGCGATGACCGCCTGCCTCCCACCCCTGCGCGATGATCGCATCCATGCCAGCGTTTTCCAGCGCCCGCGCTTCGTCCACATTGGTGGCGGAACTGATAAGAAGAATACCGGCGCTCTTCATCGCCTCGATAAAAGGCGCTTCGGGGACACCGAAATGGAAACTTACGACCTTGGGTCTGAGCGACAGGACAAGCTCCAGCCGGTCTTTATCAAAGCCGATGGCGGGGTCTGGCAGGTCGACCGGCGGTTCGCCCAATCCGAGGTTTTGATACCAGGGCTTCAGCCTTTCCCGTGCACTATCGAGCACCGAAACTTCGGTGGTTTCACCGGTGGTGATGAAGAAATTCATGTTGAAGGGGCGGTTGGTGCGCGCCCGGATCGCCTCGGCCTCTTGGCGCACGAGATCGACGGGCTTGCCCCCGCAGCCGATTGAACCCAGCGCCCCGGCATTGGCGACGGCACCCGCGAGGTGGGGCGTACAGCTCCCCACCATCGGTGCTTGTACGATTGGATGCTCAATTCCAAAGAGGTCCAACAGACGTCTGTCCCGCCACATCACGCGCCTCCATCTTGGGGTTCCTGCCCGGAGGTTAACGAAGGAACGTCGATATGTCTGCCTTGGCGGTCCCTGCGCGCGCATGTTTGGGCGCAATTCGGGGTATTTTGGTGAAAGCCTGCGCTTTCCTTTGAGTTGAGTTAATACTTGGTTAACAATCATGGAGAGAATCCCGGAGCCAACCGTTATGCCGACAGAAACGCTCAACCACGCGAAAACGCGAAATTTTTTCGGGCATGGTAATTATATTGGCAAAATCGTTCTGTTTGGAGGGCTTGCCCTGGCCCTGCCTGCCGTCGCACAGGATAAGCTGGCAGAGGATCCGACAAAGGTCGTCACCCGGATCGGCGCGCAGTATTCCGATGAGTTGACGATTTCCGGCTCGCTCGCCTTCGGCCCGGCAACCAAGATCAACGCGCGGGTGTCGGAGAGCGGGCAATGGTCGCTGGGCGGATCTTACCTGTTTTCTTTTGGCATCGTGAATGTCGCGGCGGGGAAGAACGAATTCGACAACGGATCGGTGCAGACGCGTTATTCCATCGGCAGCTTCGTTCCGCTGAGCGCGCTGGGGCTGAAGACCGGGACATGGCAGGTTTTTACCGCCTTTGGTTATGGCTACACCGAGGGCAATGTCGCGTCCTTTGACCTCGATCTTTCGGAATACGTGCTGGTGCCAATCAGTTCGAACAGCGGTTATCTGGGGCTTTTCGCAATCAAACCGCTGAATGAAAGGCTGACCTTCATGACCGTGGGTCTGGGGACCAAGGGGTCAGACGACTATTCAGGCTATTCGGTAGGCGCGGGGCTGTCCTATCACCTGACGGAAAGGGACACGGTTTCGGCCTTTGCAACCTATGTCGACAACACCTTTGGCGAGGAAGAGAAGCTGACCATCGGGTATCGGCGCGAGTTCTGAAACAAGCGCCGGTCAGTCGGCAAACAAGTTGCGGGAGCCTGCGATTTCGCGGGCCGCTTCGCCGGAGATTGTAAGGAAGGTGGCCAGTTCCGCGGCATTGCGGTCGACCGAGGCGGTTTCGGCGATACAGGAATAGCCGGGGAATTCCGCATCGCGGATGCGGTCTGTTTCATAGGCAATTTCGTTGCGCAGCGTCGGCAGAAGCCCTGCCAGCATCGCCGTGCTGGTCTGTTCCCCGGCAAGGCCGACGCGACGCGCATGGCCCATCAGGTAATCGTCGCTGAACCGGCAATCGATCTTGAGCAGGCGAGTGGTCGAGCGGTCGGACACGAAATCATGCAGCAAGTCGATATTGGCCGGGTCGATACAGACGATCAGCCGCTCGGTATCGTAATGGTCGAACAGCATCCGCATCATGGCGCGGCGGTGGCGGGCGCGCTTTTCGACGCTGCCCTCGATACCGCCGAGATCGGGGAGGTCGGTGTTCTCTTCGTTGAAGAGATATTCGATGGCGGGCATGTTGGTAACCTGCCGGATCCGCGCCAGCAGACGTTTGGCCACGTGCCATTTCTTGCAGATCACGATCATCAGCTCGCGGTCGCGGCCAAGCGAGCTTTCGGTTTCCCAGAAGCGGCGACCGAAGCGACGACCGACGCGGCCCTTGCCGGTGAGGAAGGCATGCAGGTTGCGACCTTCGTCCGAGATCTGGAAGGTGACGCCGGTTTCAGCATACATCTCACCCAGCCGGGTCTTGAGCTCGGTCGCCTCGGGGCTGATCTTGCGCGCGAAAAGAGCGTTCTGCGAGAGCAGCAGATCGTAGTGGTCGTTGTAGAAATTCACCGGCATGCCGTAGTCGGTAAACATCAGGAAGGTCAGTGTGCGGCTTTCGATTTCGGATTCCGGCACGAGATGGCGCACAAGGGTCTGAAAGAAGGTTTCATCGGGAATCCAGGTGGTTCGGAAGAACCGCATGACGTCGCGGCGGGTGCGGGTCATATCCATGATCCATTCGATGGTGCGGCGGCGCAGGCACCACCACTGGCTGCCGATCTGGATCTGAAGGTCTGTGGGGATCTTGCGGGTCAGGCCAAGCCGTTTCTGCAGGCTGTGCGAGAGGTCGAAAAGCTGCTTGTGACGGCGTTCGTTGAACCAGTGCCGATAGACCAGCCGGTCTTCCTTCATCCCGGTCTTAATCCAGTTGCTGTCGAAGAAATCGAAGCTTTCGATGAAGTCCTTGTCATGTTCGTCAAGGAAGCGGTGGGCGTATTCCGCCGTCTTGATCGCCATGCAATCGCCGGAGAGCATGTAGAAATGGGTGGCGCGCGGAAAGGCATCGAGCGCGGCGCGGATCGCGTTGAGCGTGGCCTGCACCAGCGACCATTCCCCCCAGCCGCATTTCACCCGTTTCGCGACGATGGTGACGTTCGGATTGTCGCGCAGCGCGCTGGAGATCGCGTCGAAATCCTGCTGACGGGCGCGGGCATCAAAATGGATCGACATGCAGTCGCCCGCCGCCGTCAAACGGCGCGCCTGCTGAACCACGGCATCCGGGTCCTTGTGGCACAGGAGAATATAGGCGATTTGTGCCATCTGGCGGTCAAGCTACCTGTTCGCGTTCCGGATTCATAACGTGGTAAAGGTGAATCAAATTTGAATAAACACTGTCTGTCTGTCTTTTGGAACCATGTTGCTTTGCATGATGTTTATAGGTGGCTGATGAGTAACGAAGATTTAACCATGAATTAACCTTCGGAATTACATGCAGAAATATCTTTTATTTAAGAAATTCGCGTTGATATAAGAGCGAAGAAAAGAACCGGAGGCAGCAGGCATGGGGTTCCCTGGGACCTGGATGACGGAAAGTGAAAGCGTGATTTATCGCGTGGTGCCGAAATGCGCCTGCTCGACCATCGGCCAGATCATGTATTATTCGGATCACGGTCGGTTCTACGACGGCGATATTCATGACGCCCAGACCGGGCTGCACAAATGGGCGCAGGAGCATAGCCAGGAACCGATCACCCGCAATGTGCAGGGCCACGAAACCTATGCCTTTACCTGTGTGCGAAACCCTTATGCGCGGATCCTGTCATCGTTTTTCGACAAGATCTGCGGCATCCAGCGCAACGGTAATCGCTACCGCGGCAACCTGGTGCCCTCGCTGATCTATAACTACGGGATCGAGGTCGGCGGCGACGACGGCAAGGAAGAGTTCGACCAGATCCGAAGTTTTCGCCGGTTCCTGCTGTTTGCACGCGATACCATCCGCTGGCGCAAACCGATGGAGCCGGACATTCACTGGTCGGCCATGTCGGGCCATGTGAGCACCTTTGTCGTGAACGGCGGGCGTTATGACAAGATCATCTGGACCGAGGCGTTCAACGAAGGCATGGGCGAGGTGCTGGATGCCATCGAGACTCCGGTCCCGGTAGACCTGAACGCGATCCCGCGTTTCAACGAAAGCGAAGGCCACGGTCCGAAACGCGCGCACCCCGTCGAGGACTATTTCGACGACCTGTCGATGCACTTGGTCTACGAGATCTACAAGAAGGATTTCGAGCTGTTCCGCTACGATTTCGAGAATCCCGGCAACAAGAAGCCGCTGGGCGAGATCGACCTCGACGAGGTGCATGCGAAACTGGGCCAGTAACGGCGTCACGAGCGGCGCTATGGGCGCATGGGGGCTCTGCCCCCGACCGAAATCCGGGGATTTCGCTCTCCCCCGGGATATTTGATGACCCAAAGAAGGGATATAGGCCACCGAGGTGACTTGCCATGACGGTGTCGCGCGCCTACATCCGCTTGTCATGGCCAAGGATAAAGAAAATTCGAATTACAAGGTGATCGCCGAGAACCGGCGGGCACGGTTTGACTATGCCATCGAGGAAGATCTCGAATGCGGGATCCTGCTCGAAGGGTCCGAGGTGAAGTCACTGCGGCAGGGCGGTGCGAATATCGCCGAGAGCTATGCGGCGGTGGAAGATGGCGAGCTTTGGCTGATCAATTCCTATGTCGCGCCCTATGAACAGGCGAAGACGTTTCGGCACGAAGAGCGGCGTCCTCGGAAGTTGCTTGTGAGCCGGAAAGAGCTGTCACGGCTCTGGAACGAGACCCAGCGCAAGGGCATGACGCTTGTACCGATGGTGGCCTATTTCAATCACCGGGGCATTGCCAAGATCAAGATCGGCATCGCCAAGGGCAAAAAACTGCATGACAAGCGCGAGACCCAGGCCAAGCGGGATTGGTCGCGGCAGAAACAGCGCCTGCTGAAAGATCACGGCTGAGTGGCGGTCCGGCTGACGGGGCTGAGTGTCAGCGTTTACACGCGGATCGCGCGGCTGATGCTGGCGGAGCGGGGGATCGATTACGAATTTGTCGAGATCGATCCTTTTGCCGGGACCGATGCGACGCTTCTGGATCTGAATCCGCTGCATACGGTACCGGTGCTGAACCATGACGGTTTTATCCTGCACGAGACATCGGCGATCCTGCGCTATCTTGAAACGGCCTTTGATGGCGTGCCGATGGTGCCGAATGGGGCGAAACCGCTCGCGCGGATGGCTCAGGTGATTTCAATCGTCGATTCGCATGGCTACTGGCCGATGGTGCGGCAGGTATTCGCCCAGCGGATCTTTGCGCCGCTTCATGGCGAACCGGTCAGTGAAGAGATGATCGCGGAGGGGCTGCGTCGGGTTGCCCCTGTATTGCAGGCGCTGGAGCGGATCGCGGGTGAGGGGCTTGTTCTGAACGGTGGCAGTGTGACCCTTGCGGATCTGCATCTTGGGCCGATGGTCGGCTATTTCCATCAGGCTCCCGAGGGGCAGGAGATGCTGGCGCGGCACAAGGCCCTGTCGCGCTGGTGGGGATGGTTCCGCGAAAGGCCTGCCTTTCAGGCTGTCGACAGGCCGGTGGGGCCCGGCGGTCTTGCTTCGCCCCCTAAGCGGTTGTAGGTCAGGATTGATCTGAAAGAGGCAGGCGCAATGGCACAGGACGACCCCAAGACCCTTGTTTCCACCGAATGGCTGGCAGCCCATATGAAAGATCCCGACCTGCGGGTGCTTGACGGATCGTGGTACCTGCCGGATGCTGGCCGCGATCCGCGTGCCGAATACGAGGCCGGACACATCCCCGGCGCTCGCTTCTTCGATATCGACGAGATTTCGGATCACCGCTCGGATCTGCCGCATATGGCGCCGCCGGTCGAGAAATTCATGAGCCGCGTGCGGGCGATGGGCGTGGGCGACGGGCACCAGATCGTCGTTTATGACGGGGCCGGGCTGATGTCTGCGGCCCGTGTCTGGTGGCTGTTCCGCCTGATGGGGCATCAGGATATCGCCGTGCTGGATGGTGGGTTTCCGAAATGGCAGGCCGAGGGCCGCGAAGTCGAGGATATGGCGCCGGTGGTGCGCGACCGTCACATGACGGTACGGGTTCAGAACCAGTTGGTGCGCGACGTGACACAGGTGTCAGCCGCCGCCAAGCTGAACGACCACGAAATCATCGACGCACGCTCTGCCTCCCGTTTCCGGGGCGAGGCCGCAGAACCCCGGCAGGGGCTGCGCAGCGGGCATATTCCCGGCGCGCGCAATGTGCCGTTCAACAGCCTGCTCAGGGATGACCAGACCATGAAGCCGGTCGCCGAATTGCGCAGCGTTTTCGAGGGGGCAGGAGTCGATCTCTCCAAGCCCGCCATCACCACCTGCGGATCCGGCGTGACGGCCGCGGTGCTGAGCCTTGCGCTCGAGAGGATCGGCAAAACCGACCATTCGCTCTATGACGGCTCCTGGGCCGAATGGGGCGCCTTCCCAACCCTGCCCGTCGCGACGGGTGATGCCTGATGTTTGCCGACTTCAAAGCCCAGCCCGCCGACAAGATCCTCGAATTGATGCAGCTTTTCCGTGACGATCCGCGCCAGGGCAAGATCGACCTCGGCGTCGGCGTCTACCGTAATGCCGAGGGCGTGACGCCGGTAATGCGCGCGGTCAAATCCGCCGAGCAGCGGCTCTGGTCCGAACAGGAAACCAAGGCCTATACCGGGCTGCTGGGCGATCCCGCTTATGCCACGGCCATGTGCGGCCTCGTGCTGGGTGATGCCGTTTCGCAGGACTCGATTGCCGCCGCTGCCACGCCGGGCGGAACCGGCGCGGTCCGTCAGGGCTTTGAAATGGTGCGCTATGGCAACCCGGATGTCCGGGTCTTTGTCTCGGACCCGACATGGCCCAACCACATCTCGATCCTGAACTACCTCGGCATCGAAACCGTCACCTACCGGTATTTCGACGCGAACACGGGCGGCGTCGATTTTCCAGGCATGCTGGCCGACCTCGAACAGGCGCGCCCCGGTGACGTGATCCTGCTACACGGCTGCTGTCACAACCCGACGGGCGCCAATCTGACCCTGCCACAGTGGCATGAAGTCATCGAAGTGATGCGGAAAACCGGCGCCCTGCCGATGATCGACCTCGCCTACCAGGGGTTCGGGGATGGGCTTGACGAAGACGCCGCGCCGACCCGGGCGGTGGCCGCCGCCCTGCCCGAATGCCTGATCGCCGCAAGCTGCTCCAAGAACTTCGGCATCTACCGCGAACGCGCAGGTCTGCTCATCACGGTTTCACAGGATGCGTCGAACACGCCGCTGGCGCGCGACACGCTCGCGTTTCTCAACCGGCAGAACTATTCCTTCCCGCCGGATCACGGGGCAAGGGTCGTCACAATGATCCTCGACGACCCGGCCTTGCGTGCCGACTGGCAGGCCGAGCTTGAGGCAACGCGCCTTTCCATGCTCGATCTGCGCCAGCAGCTCGCGGCCGAGCTTCAAAAGCTCTCCGGATCGGATCGTTTCGCCTTTCTCGGCCAGCACCGGGGCATGTTCTCGCGCCTCGGCGCCACGCCGGATCAGGTCAAGACACTGCGCGAAAAGCACGGGGTCTACATGGTCGGCGACAGCCGCATGAACATTGCTGGCCTGAACGCGAAAACCGTTCCGCTCCTCGCAAAAGCGATCATCGACACCGGCATCTGAGCCCTTCTTTGGGTCGCAAATATCCCGGGGGAGAGCGAAATCGCCAGATTTCGGTCGGGGGCAGAGCCCCCCGCGCCCTATCCGCGCGCGATACACGCAAGATAACTCCGAATTCTTGCAGATATCCCGATGTAACTGTCGCGACGAATGCGACCTCTCCAAAAAAAAGATAGGGCCCCGGTGCGACCGCACCGGGGCCCTGCTTTCTCAAAAGCCGGAGGAGTTAGCCTTTGGAAAATTCAGGATAGGCTTCCATGCCAAGTTCCGCCATGTCGAGACCGGTGATCTCGTCTTCTTCGGAAACCCGGATGCCCATGACAGCCTTGAGGATGAACCACACGATGAGCGAGACCACGAAGGTGAACACACCGTAGGCGACGATACCGGTCAGCTGGGTGCCGAGGCTTGCCTCACCGTAGAAGATCACGGCGATGGTGCCCCAGATACCGGCACAAAGGTGAACCGGGATCGCACCGACAACGTCGTCGATCTTGAACTTGTCGAGCATCGGGACAGCGAAGACCACGATCACACCGCCGATGGCACCGATCCAGAGCGCGCCAAAGAGCGTGGGCGCCAGCGGTTCGGCAGTGATCGACACGAGACCGGCCAGCGCGCCGTTCAGCACCATGGTCAGGTCAGGCTTCTTGTACATGATCTGCGTCAGGATCAATGCGGTCACGGCGCCGGCTGCGGCAGCCATGTTGGTGTTCGCAAAGATGCGCGACACGTCGGACACGTCACCGACCGTCCCCATTGCCAACTGCGAACCGCCGTTGAAGCCGAACCAGCCGAGCCACAGGATGAACGTACCCAGCGTAGCAAGGGCAAGGTTCGAACCCGGCATCGGGATCACTTTGCCATCGGCAGAGTACTTGCCGATACGCGGACCCAGAACGATGGCACCGGCAAGAGCGGCCCAGCCACCGACGGAGTGCACGATGGTCGAACCGGCGAAGTCGGAGAAGCCCATCTCGGACAGCCAGCCGCCGCCCCACTGCCAGGAACCCGAGATCGGGTACATGACACCGGTGAGAACAACGACAAAGAACAGGAAGGGCCACAGCTTGATCCGCTCGGCCAGCGCACCGGACACGATCGAGGCGGTCGCGGCAACAAAGACGAGCTGGAAGAAGAAGTCCGAACCGATCGACGCATAGTCGAGCGCAGCGTCGGCTGCGGAAATGCCAACCGGGTCAAGAACGGTCTGGCTGAAGAACGGACCGACCCAGCCTGCCATGATCCAGCCATCGCCGGGGTACATCAGGTTGAAGCCGATGAGCCAGTACATGATCGCCGCGACCGAATAGAGCGCGATGTTCTTGGTCATCTGCATCGCAACGTTCTTGGAGCGCACAAGCCCGCCTTCGAGCATGGCAAAACCGGCTGCCATGAAGAAAACGAGGAAGCCTGCCATCAAGAACAGCAGCGTGGTCATGATATAGGGGCCGATTTCGTCAAAGCCGGGCGCGGCCTCGGTTTCTTGCGCCAGACCCAGTGTCGGCAGCGCGATAAGCGCCGCGGCCACAGGAATGAGTTTCAGATTTTTCATTTCGGATAGTGTCCCTTGAATTGGCCGCTTTACAGCGCGTCTTCGTTGGTTTCGCCGGTACGCACGCGGATTGCCTGCAGCACGTCCAGTACAAAGATCTTGCCGTCGCCGATCTTGCCGGTCTGGGCAGTCTTGGTGATGGTCTCGACCACCTGGTCGACCATCGCCGCCGAAACGACGATCTCGAGCTTGATCTTGGGCACGAAATTCACTTCGTATTCCGCACCGCGATAGATTTCGGTATGTCCGGACTGCGATCCGAAGCCTTTTATTTCAGTCACCATCATGCCGCGCACGCCGGCTGCGGTCAGCGCTTCGCGGACCTCTTCCAGCTTGAACGGCTTGATTGTAGCAATGATGAGTTTCACCTCTGTCCCCTTAAAATTGGCAGGCCTCCCTGCGAATACGCGTCCAACAAGGCGGCGAGGCACTTGAAATTCCAATATTGCGGGCCCAAGGCTGCACGCAATTGCACAAAAAACGAGCAAAATTCGCCGAAAATTCAGAGTGTGCCCAATTTTTGATCTCATTGTTAAGCGGCTCGGTGCAGGGAGGGTCTCTACAATCCCGCCAGCACCGCGTATCATGGGCGCAACAACAGAGGCCGGGCAGGGCTGAACATGGCATCAGGTAACAAACGTAAACCGCCAATGGTGGCGGACCGGAAAAGGGCTGCGAACGGGCAGCCGCCGAAGGCGGGACTGAAAGTGCCGCCCAAGCCGGGAACCGCCAAACCGAAAGCCGCGAAATCGACCCGCAAGAGCAGCCGCAAACCGGCGCGCAAAACCACGCGGCGCAAGGGCGGCGGTGGCATCGGCGGCTTTTTCCGCGCGGTGTTCGGCTGGATCATGCGCCTGATCTGGCGCGTGACCTCGCGCCTTGCGATGGTCGTGGCGCTTCTGGTCGGGATCGCCGTTGCCTTTGTGTATTCCGGTCTGCCCGAGATGTCCGCGCTGCTTGACGGGCGCGCCCGGGGATCGGTGACGTTGCAGGACTATCAGGGCGACGTCTTTGCCTGGCGGGGCGATCAGTTTGCCGGTGTGGTGACGGCCGAATCCGTCTCTCCCAACCTGCGCAATGCGATCATCGCGACCGAAGACCGGCGATTCTATCGGCATTTCGGCCTTAGCCCGCGCGGCATCGCGAGCGCCGTGGCGATCAACCTGCGTGCCGGGCGAGGTCCGCTCTCCGGTAACGGCGGGTCGACGATCACGCAGCAGACCGCAAAGCTGCTCTGCCTTGGTGTCGAATACGACCCGACCCAGTGGAAGAATGAGACCGAATACGAGGACGATTGCCGTCAGGGATCGCTGTGGCGCAAGGGCAAGGAGGCGATCTATGCCCTCGCGATGGAGGCCAAGTACACCAAGGACGAGATCCTGACGATCTACATGAACCGGGCCTTCCTTGGCGCGGGGGCGCGTGGGTTTGAAGCGGCGAGCCAGCGGTATTTTGGCAAATCGGCAGCCGAGGTCAGCCCCGCCGAGGCGGCGATGCTGGCCGGGTTGCTCAAGGCGCCGACGCGCTATGCCCCGACCAACAATCTTGAACGCTCGCAGGGGCGGGCGGCGACCATCGTACGTCTCATGGAAGAGCAGGATTACCTGACCGCAGAAGAGGCCCAATATGCGCAGAACAACCCGGCGCAGCTGTCCGAGGCGGCCGAGGCCAAGGCGGGCGGCTATTTCGCCGACTGGGTAATGTCGAGCGGCCCCGAGTTCTTTACCCGCAAAACAACCGAAGACGTGATTATCCGCACCACGCTTGACCGGCGTTTGCAGCAGGCGGCCGAGGACGCGATGCGGATCGTGTTCGATGAAAAGGTGAGCGAAGGCTCCAAGGCGCAGGCCGCGATTGTTGTTATGTCAGCCGATGGGGCCGTGCGCGCCATGGTCGGCGGGCGTAACACTAAGGTCTCGGGCGCGTTCAACCGCGCGATTCAGGCCAAGCGACAGACCGGGTCTTCGTTCAAACCCTTTGTCTATGCGACCGCGCTTGAGGCTGGGTATTCGCCGTTGGATACGGTGATGGACGAGCCGTTCTGCATGAACGTAGTCGGCTCGGGCCAGTGGTGCCCCGAGAACTATACCCACAAGCATTACGGCGAGGTGACACTGGCGAGGTCGCTGCGCGATTCGCTTAACGTCCCGGCGGTCAAAGTGTCGGAAATGGTGGGGCGTGACCTTGTGCGCAAAGTGGCGGACGATTTCGGCATCAAAAGCGATCTGGCTGCAGGACCGTCGCTGGCGCTGGGCGCGTCGGAAAGCACGCTGCTCGAAATGACAGGCGCTTATGCAGGTATCCTGAACGGCGGCTCCTCGGTCAAACCCTATGGCCTGATTGACCTGAGGCTTCTGGGCGATGACCAGTCACTGATGGATGCGGATGGCGGGATTGGCGAAAGGGTTATCCGTGCCGAGGCGGCGCAGCAACTGATCTGGATGATGGAAAAGGTCATCAGCGAAGGCACCGGGCGGCGCGCGGCGATCCCCGGATGGGAGGCAGCGGGCAAGACCGGCACGACCTCGAGCTATCGGGATGCGTGGTTCGTTGGCTTTACATCCGAATATGTCGCAGGGGTCTGGATGGGCTATGATGACAACACGCCGCTCAAGGGTGTCACCGGCAGCGGGTTACCCGCCGAGATCTGGCGCGAGACGATGGTGCGGGTCCATGAGGGGCTTGAGCCGCGTCCCCTGCCCGCGCTGCCGCCGCAGGACGGTTCGCGTAACCGGGACGGGCTGGCGCCCACCACGGTTTCGGGATCCGGTTCGGCGATTGAACGGCTCTTGCGCGGAATCTTCAGCGGCGAAGGCAGCAGCCAGGAACCGGCAAGCGGCGGCACCCGGTGAAACGAAAACGGGCGGCCGCAAGGGCCGCCCGTCTCTCTATCTAAATGGCTTGTGGCCGGATCAGCCCATGGCCTTGAGATCGGCGATCAGCTGATCGATGTTACCCTTGCGACGGTCCAGCATCGCGCCGATTTCGGTGCGTTCGGTCAGCAGCAGGTTCACACCTTCGATGAACATGTTGAAGAACTTGTCGCGGCCCGATTTGTCCGAGACGAGGAAGGTCACGTCGAACGGGGACTGCCCCTGGAGGTCGGCCTGAGCGCGAATTTCATAACCGGCCTTGATCGGGCGCGCCGATTTCACGGTCACGGTGCCACCGACGAATTCCCGGAAACGGCGACCGTACTTGTTGGCGATATAGACCTCAAACGCGTCGGTGAAGGCGCGCATCTGGCCGGCACTTGCGCTGCGGGCGTCGGCGCCCAGCGCATAGCGGGCCATGATCGCCGTGTCGGCATAGGTCGAAAAGATCTTTTCGAATTCCCGGATCTTTGACGCATCCGAACCGCCACTGGCGATGACCCGGTTGATGTCGGCAACGACACGGTCAACGAGCTGACGCGCGCCAGCCTCGGTCAGAGCGAGAAGCTGGGAAGGAAGAGCGGCGAGCGCGGCAAAGCTGCAAGCGGTGGCGAGGAAGCCGCGGCGTGAGAAAACGGTACTATTCATAGGGATCCTCATAAGGGTCTGCGTACAATTCAGGCGCGGCACCGGGTACCGCATAGGGGTCGGTTCCTTCTGCATATGGGTCAGAATAGGTTTCACCGCCAGCCCCGGCCAGTTCGAATCGGCGATTCTGGAGATAGATAATACGTGATTGAGCGTAGCTGTCGGCACTTTCGTAAAGAATCGAATCAATGGTGTCAGAGTAGCGGCCACGGTTACCGAGCTGCTGAACGACCTTGGAAACCAGCGTCACGTTGGCCACGCGGTTGGACCGGGAATAGCCAATCGGATTGGTAAAGAAATCGACAACGAGGCCGACTGCATCACGCTGGTTCGACGGCCCGAAAGCGGGCAGTTCGACATAGGCGCCTTCGGGCGCGCCCCAGATGTGCAGGGTTTCACCGAAATCTGTTTCATCCGCGGGAAGCCCGAATTCGGTTGCGGGGTCGGCGAGACCGGCAAAACCGATGGTTGAATTCAACAAAAAGCGGGCAAGCGCCGTCCCGGCACGTTTCGGGTTGCCCTGCAAAAGGCCATTAACCATGTTGCTAGGCTCGGACGCGTTGTCGGCGAAATAGCTGAAGCTGTCCACGATCGGCGGCGGCACGATGGCGACATATCCCTTGGACGCCGGACGGAAAAAGGCCCTGTCCAACCCGAGGTTGAGCTGATGAATGCTCCTATTGGTCTTTTCATACGGATCTACGACCTCACCGGAGGAACCGGAATTCTTCGGAACGGCACAGGCAGACACGAAGCTGACAAAAACAAGCAGAATAAGGAGGCGGGCAGCTTGAAACGGCGCGTTCATTCGATCAGAAGTCCATCTATAAAGGCGAAGCGGTATTCATGCGACTATTTAGTATAATGAGGCGCAGTTCACAGATCATCGGTGTTCACTTAAACAATATGTGGCCGAGAAGAAACAGGCTGTTCGCATATTGGTGATGTAAGGCCAATATACACACAGCAATTGTCAATAACCCCCAAACGGTGGGCAGGACGGAGCACCAAGTGAGACACAAATCAGGCCGCGAGGAACTACGCGAGGCGCGGCGACAAAGTCGTGGGCTATACTGGGCCGTCGGTCTTTTCAGCTTTTTTGCGAATATGCTGATGCTGACGGGGCCGCTCTACATGCTGCAGGTCTATGACCGCGTGCTTGGCAGCCGGTCCGAAGCGACGCTGGTGGCGCTGTCGCTGCTGGTGGTCTTTCTTTATGGCGTGATGGGTATTCTCGATTACACGCGCGGCCGTATCATGGCACGCGTCGGCGCCCGATTTCAGGCCGCGCTGGACCAACGGGTCTTTGATGCGATGATCCGCAGATCCGCCGTCGCGCCCGATCCGGCGGCGCAGACCGGGTTGTCGGATCTTGAATCGATTCAGCGCCTGATTTCCTCGCCAGTGCTCATGAGCCTTTTCGACCTGCCGTGGACGCCCGTGTTCCTTGCCGGGATCATGCTGTTCCACCCATGGCTGGGCTTCCTTGCCATGGGCGGCGGCGCGGTTTTGATCGGCATCACCCTGCTGAACCAACTGTTTTCGCGCGGGCCGATGATGCAGGCGAACCGCTCGTCCCACCGGGCCGGTCTGCTCTCCGAAGAAATCCGCAACGAATCCGAAATGATCCAGAGCATGGGGATGCGCGGTGCCGCATTCCGGCGCTGGCGCGTTGCGCGCGATGCCTCGCTGAAGGAATCGATCTCGGCCAATGATGTTGGCGGGACCTTTACCACCATGACCAAGACCCTGCGGCTGTTCCTGCAATCCGCCATGCTGGGTCTGGGCGCCTATCTCGTGTTGCAGAACGAAATGACCGCCGGGGCGATGATCGCCGGGTCGATCCTGATGGGCCGTGCGCTGGCCCCGATCGAGATGATCATCGGTCAGTGGAGTGCGGTGCAGCGGGCACAGAAAGGCTGGAACAGCCTTGCGGAACTGCTCGACAAGGTACCGCCGGAGCATGAGCGCACCGCCCTGCCCAAGCCCCGCGCCAAGCTGGACGTGCAATCGCTGACGCTGGTACCGCCGGGTGATTCCCGTGCCTCATTGCGCACCATAAGCTTCAAGGTTGAACCGGGTCAGGCGATTGGCGTCATCGGACCTTCGGGCGCTGGTAAATCGACGCTGGCCCGGGCGCTCACCGGAGTCTGGAAACCGGCGGGCGGGACGATCCGGCTCGACGGGGCCGGGCTCGACCAGTACGACGCGGATGTGCTGGGCCTCCATATCGGGTATCTGCCGCAGCGCGTGCAACTATTCGACGGCACCATCGCCGAGAATATCGCCCGTCTGGGCACCGAACCCGACGCGGATAAAGTCGTTGCGGCGGCCAAGAAGGCCGATGCGCATGACATGATCGTCCACCTGCCCGATGGCTACGATACGCGGGTTGCGGCCGGGGGCGGGCGCCTGTCCGGCGGACAGATGCAGCGTATCGCGCTGGCCCGCGCACTTTACGATGATCCGGTGATCGTCATTCTGGACGAGCCGAACTCGAACCTCGACAACGAAGGCTCGATGGCGCTGAACCAGGCGATCCGGTCGCTCAAGGCCGAGGGCCGGTCTTGTCTGATCATGGCCCACCGCCCCGCGGCGATCCAGGAATGCGATATGCTGCTGGTGCTGGATCAGGGCACACGCGCGGCATTCGGTCCCAAGGCGCAGGTGCTCAAGGAAATGGTATCCAACCATGAAGAACTGACCAAGACCGCCGCTATGGGAGGTGTCCGATGAGCGATAATTCATGGTCTGCCCGTACGCCGCTGATCATCGGTTTCATTGGCCTGCTGACGCTGGTCGGCGGGTTCGGCACATGGGCGGTGGTCAGCAATATCGCCGGCGCCGTCATCGCGCCGGGCCGGATCGAAGTCGAAAGCAACCGGCAGGTGGTGCAGCACCCTGACGGCGGGGTTGTGACCGAAATCCTTGTCGAGGAAGGCGATACTGTCGAAATGGGCGAGACGTTGATCCGTCTCGATGCCGAATTCCTTGCCTCTGAACTTTTGATTACCGAGGGCCAGCTGTTCGAGCTGATGGCCCGCCGGGGTCGGCTTGAAGCCGAGCGGGACGATGCAACCGAGATTGATTTTGACGAAGAACTGCTGGAGATGGCGAAACACCGTCCGACAGTGGCAGAACTGATCGACGGCCAGCAGCGCCTGTTTCAGGCGCGTCGCGAATCCGTCGCGAACGAAACCGACCAGCTTGAAAAGCGTCGTGGCCAGATCCAGAACCAGATCGAGGGGATCGACGCGCAGCAGGTTTCACTTGGTCGCCAGCTAGAGCTGATCGATACCGAGCTGACCAACCAGCAATCGCTGCTGGATCGCGGGTTGGCGCAGGCAGGCACAGTACTGAACCTGCAGCGGACCGCCGCGAACCTCGACGGTACACTGGGTGAGCTGAAAGCCTCCGAGGCACAGGCCGAAGGCCGTATCACCGAGATCGACATCGAGGTGCTCAAACTGGGCTCGCAGCAGCGCGAAGAGGCGATTACCCGTCTGCGCGACCTGCAGTATCAGGAACTGGAATTGGCCGAGAAACGCCGCTCGCTCAAGGAACGGCTGGCGCGGCTGGATATTACCGCCCCGGTTTCCGGTATCGTCTATGGGCTTCAGGTGCACACGCCACGTTCGGTGATCCGGCCTGCCGACCCGGTGCTGTACCTCGTGCCACAGGACCGGCCCCTTGTCATCGCAACCCGGGTAGAGCCGATCCATATCGACAAGATTTCGGTCGGGCAGGAAGTGGCGCTGCGCTTTTCGGCGCTGGATCAACGCGAAACCCCCGAAGTTTTTGGAACGGTCACCAAGATTTCCGCCGACGCCTTTGAGGATCAGAACGGCCAGTTTTCATTCTACCGGACAGAGATCGCGCTGAACGAGGGCGAGCAGGAACGGCTGCCGGTCGGGACGGTCCTTTTGCCGGGCATGCCGGTCGAGGCCTTTATCCGTACCGAGGAACGGTCGCCCATGTGGTATTTCATCAAACCGCTGGCGGATTATTTCATCAAGGCGTTCCGAGAATAGGCTTTTCGTCGCGCAGGGCTGCGGTTAGCGTGCGCGACGAATACCGCCTGAAAGGAACCCGAGATGAGCATTGAAAGCAGACTTGCAGAACTGGGCGTGACCCTGCCCGACGCCCCTGCCCCGGCAGCGAATTACGTGCCCTACGTTCAGACCGGTGACATCGTCTATGTCTCGGGACAGATCTCTCAGGATGCAAACGGGCCGGTGAAGGGCAAGCTGGGCGCGGATCTTGGTGCCGAAGAAGGGGCCGCGGCGGCAAAACTCTGCGCGATCAGTCTTTTGGCGCAGGTTCGCGCGGCCTGTGGCGGTGATCTGGACCGGCTGGTTCGGGTGGTGAAACTGACCGGTTTCGTCAATTCCACCGCGGATTTCACCGATCAGCCCAAAGTGATCAACGGCTGTTCCGATTTCATGGTCGAAGCGCTGGGCGATCCCGGGCGACATGCCCGTTCCGCCGTATCCGCCGCTTCCCTGCCGCTGGGCGTGGCTGTTGAAATCGAAGGCATCTTCCAGATCAAATGACAACCTTGCCAGAGGCGTTCCTGCGCCTGCCCATTGCCCACCGCGCCTATCACGACAAGACGCAGGGACGGCCCGAAAACAGCCGTGCGGCCATTCGCGCTGCAATCGACGCAGGTTATGGGATCGAGATCGACCTGCAACTGACCGCCGATGGGCAGGCTGTTGTCTTTCACGACTACGAGTTGAAGCGCCTGACCGATGCGACCGGCACCGTGCGCCAGCACTCTGCGCAGGAACTGTCTCAGATCGCCCTAAGCAATGGCGACGGTGAGACAGTTCCCGGTTTTGCCGAGGTGCTTGAGATCGTCGCAGGCAAGGTGCCGCTTCTGGTCGAGTTGAAAGATCAGGATGGCGCGATGGGGCCGGATACCGGCGCCCTTGAAGCGGCGACTGCCAAGGCGTTGCAGGGTTATAAAGGTCCGCTGGCAGTGATGTCGTTCAACCCGCACAGCATGGCCGAAATGGCGCGGCTGGCGCCGGATGTACCGCGCGGGCTGACGACCTCGGGCTATGACCCGGAGGACTGGCCGTTGACGGCGGAAACCTGCGCGCATTTGCGCGAGATCCCGGATTTTGATCGGGTTGGGGCCTGTTTCATCAGCCACGAGGCCAAGGATCTGTCCCGTCCTCGCGTGGGCGAGCTGCACGACTCCGGGGTGCCGGTGCTGTGCTGGACGATCAGATCGCCCGAAGCGGAGGCAGAAGCGCGCAAGCGTGCCGATAACATCACCTTTGAAAGCTACGCGGCCCCGATGCCGTCTTGATCCCCCGCGCCGCTGCTACACATTAGGAGCTGGGGAACGACGGAAAGACCATGGACCAGGCGCAAATCGAAATTCATGTCCTGAACTCCCTTGCGCAGATCGCGCCAGAGGACTGGGATGCTTGTGCCTGCCCCGAGGCGGCGGATGGCGGCGCGCCGGATGATCCGTTCACGACTTATCGATTCCTGAAGGCGCTGGAAGATAGCGGCTCGGTCGGGACCGGAACGGGGTGGCAGCCGCATTACCTTGCCGCCTATCTGGATGGGCAGCTGATCGCGGTCGCCCCGATGTATTTGAAGTCACACAGCCAGGGCGAATATATCTTCGATCACAATTGGGCGCATGCCTATGAGCGCGCTGGCGGGCGGTATTACCCCAAGCTGCAGATCGCGGTGCCCTTTACCCCGGCAACCGGGCGGCGGTTTCTGGTGCGGCCCGAATACCGCGAGGTCGGCTTCTCCGCCCTTGTGCAGGGCGCGGTGCAGCTAGCCGACAATAACGAGGTGTCGTCGCTGCATGTCACCTTTTGTACCGCAGACGAAGCCAACGCCGGTGAGCAGATGGGGCTGATGCCTCGGAGCACCCAGCAGTTCCACTGGCTGGATCAGGGGTTCGGCGATTTCGATGGTTTCCTTGCCAGCCTGTCGTCGCGCAAGCGCAAGAATATCCGCAAGGAACGCGCGCAGGCCAATGCCTTTGGCGGGACGATCCGAACCTATACCGGCGACGAGATCCAACCCGAGCATTGGGACGCGTTCTGGGAGTTCTATCAGGACACTGGGGCGCGAAAATGGGGCTCTCCCTACCTCACGCGGCGCTTTTTCACCCTCGCGCAGGAGAGCCTGCGCGACGACATCGCCCTTGTGCTGGCCGAGCGTGACGGAAATTACGTCGCGGGAGCGCTGAACTTTATCGGGCGCAAGACGTTGTTCGGCCGCTACTGGGGCTGCGTCGAGCATCACCCCTGCTTGCATTTCGAACTGTGCTATTATCGCGCCATCGACTTTGCCCTTGAAAACGGGCTGCCACGTGTCGAGGCGGGCGCGCAGGGCGAACATAAACTGGCGCGGGGGTATCTGCCCTGTGAGACCCATTCGCTGCACTGGGTCGGCAATCCGGGCTTTGCCCGCGCCATCAAGGACTATCTCGACGCCGAGCGTGAAGCGGTGGCCGAAGAGATCGAAATCCTGACGGATTACGGACCGTTCAGGAAGATAGAAGTGGAAGAACAGGAATGACCGAAAAGCTTTCGGAAGAAACCCGCAAAACCCTGCTGACCCCCTTGTTCGAGACGGGCTGGGCCATGTGCGAAGACCGAGACGCCATCGAGAAAACATTCACTTTCGATGACTTTGTCGGGGCTTTTGGCTGGATGACCCAGGCCGCCTTCTGGGCGGAAAAGTGGAACCACCACCCGGAATGGCACAATGTTTACAAGACCGTGGAAGTTGTACTAACCACGCATGATGTCGAGGGACTAAGCTCGCTCGACGTGAAATTGGCGCGGAAAATGGACAGCTTGGCAGAGGTTTGATGGAAGAAGTACTTGGAACTGAAATCTGGAACGGCACCAGTGTAGGGGACGTTCTGACGCTTGAATTTCTGGCGTCAATTGCGGGATCGGTGCTATCTGCCATCGTGATCCTGATCATTGGCTGGTTCATTGCCTCGTGGGCGCATACCCGCATCCGCAAGATCGGCGAACGCTATGCGCATCTTGATGTAACCCTGTTCGATTTCTTCGGGTCGATCCTGCGTTACACGATCCTCGCCTTTACGTTCATTTTCGTGCTGAACACATTCGGTGTGCAGACCACCTCTATCGTGGCCGCAGTCGGTGCCGCCGGTCTTGCCATTGGTCTGGCCTTGCAGGGCACCCTGTCGAACGTGGCGGCGGGTGTGATGCTGATCTTTTTCCGCCCGATCAAGACTGGCGACTTCGTCGAGATCAACGGTCAGATGGGGACGGTCAAGACGATCACCCTGAACTATACGGAACTGGCCAGCCTTGGAAACGTCCAGATCATCGTGCCGAACTCCGAGGTCTGGGGCAGCACCATCGTCAACTATTCGATCTACCCGACCCGCCGGGCCGAATGGACGTTTGGTGTGGGTTATGGCGCAGATCTGAAACAGGCCGAAGCCGTGATCCGCGAGACCATCATGGGCGATGAACGCACCCATGACTCGCCCGAGATGTTCCTGCAAGTGAACAACCTTGGCGATTCCTCGGTCGATTTCCTGGCCCGGGCCTGGTGCGACAGCGCGGTGTATTTCCAGTATCAGGCCGATATCAAGCGCAAGGTCAAAGAGGCGCTGGATGCTGCCGGGGTCGATATACCGTTCCCGACGAGAACGATCATTCAGGAAAGCTGAGAGTCCCTGTCCGAATAAAGAAAGGCGCGCCCTTAGGGACGCGCCTTTTTCATTGGTAGCTTACTGCATCGAATCCAGCAGACCTTCACCCGCTGAAATCTCGCATCCGGTGCCGAGTTCCTCGTTCAGGATGCTGACCGTGCCGTCTTCGACCAGCATGGCGTAACGCTTTGAGCGGCCCATAAGACCTACCGCGGCGACGTCAAAGCTCATCCCGATGGCCTTGGTGAATTCACCGGTTCCGTCGGCGAGCATGGTGATCCCGGCCGAGCCTGCGCCAGTGGCGTCGTCCCATGCTTTCATCACGAAGGGGTCGTTGACGGAGACACAGATGATCTCGTCAACACCCTTGGAATCGAACTGTTCCTTGGTGCGGATAAAGCTGGGCACGTGGGCGGAATGGCAGGTCGGGGTGAACGCGCCGGGCACCGCAAAGATCACGACCTTGCGCCCCTTTACCTTGTCGGCCAGCGGGATCTGCTCCGGGCCTTCGGCACCGATCCGGGTCAGCGTTGCATCGGGAAGTTTGTCGCCTTTGGAAATGGTCATGATGTTTCCCCTGTTGGATTTGCTATTTACCTTGTGGCCCATATAGGGTGCGCCGACAAGATGACGAAGCAGTATCGAAAGGTCGGGCGCATGACCCATATCGTTGTTATCGGAGCCGGTCAGGCCGGGTCCTCTCTGGTGGCCAAGCTGCGCAAGGACGGGTTTGACGGCGATATCACCCTGATCGGGGCGGAACCGGTTGTTCCCTATCAGCGCCCGCCACTTTCCAAGGCCTATCTGCTGGGCGACATGGCGCTTGAGCGGCTGTTTCTGCGACCCGAGAGTTTCTACGAAGATCAGAAGGTGACGCTGAAGCTGGGTCAGCCGGTGACCGCCATCGACCGACACGGGAAGACCGTGCATCTGGGTGACGAGGTCATCCCCTATGACCAGTTGGTGCTGACCACCGGATCGGACCCGCGCCGCCTGCCCTCATCCATTGGCGGCGACTTGGACGGGGTCTTTGTCGTGCGGACGCTGGCCGATGTCGATGCGACGGCGCCGATGGTGAGCGAGGGCAAACGCGCGTTGATCGTCGGTGGCGGCTATATCGGGCTTGAGGCGGCGGCGGTCGCGACCAAGCTCGGTGTGCAGGTCACGCTGGTCGAGATGGCCGACCGCATCCTGCAACGGGTTGCCGCACCCGAGACGAGCAATTTCTTTCGCGATCTCCACACCGGACACGGCGTTAAGATCCTCGAGGGTGTCGGGCTGGAAAAACTGACCGGTGAGAATGGCACGGTTACCGGGGCGGTGCTGGCCGACGGCACCACGCTCGAGGTGGATTTCGTAGTTGTGGGTGTCGGTATCGCGCCCTCGACCCAGCTTGCCGAGATGGCCGGCGTGATCCTTGACAACGGGATAAAGACCGATGCGTTTGGGCGGACCTCGGATGAAAGCATCTGGGCCGCTGGGGATTGCGCGTCCTTTCCCTATAAAGGCGGGCGCATCCGGTTGGAAAGTGTGCCCAATGCCATCGATCAGGCGGAATGCGTTGCGGGCAACCTTTTGGGCAATACGGTCGAATACGTGCCGCAGCCGTGGTTCTGGTCGGACCAGTACGACGTCAAATTGCAGATTGCCGGGCTGAATACGGGCTATGATCGGATCATCACGCGCAAAGGCGAGGGTAAAACCGTGTCCTTCTGGTATTACAATGGCGATGAATTGCTGGCCGTGGACGCGATGAACGATGCGCGCAATTACATGATCGGCAAGCGGTTGATCGACGCGGGCAAATCGCCCTCGCCCGATGTCATCGCCGACCCGGCAACCGACATGAAGGCCCTGTTGAAAGCGTGAGGATCATCGCGGGCAGGTATCGCGGCCGCGCGCTGACGCCGGTGGGCAAGGGCGATGCCGGGGCGCATCTGCGACCGACCACCGACCGGGTGCGCGAAAGCCTGTTCTCGGTGCTGACCTCGCTGGACGTGCTCGACGGTGCCCGGGTGCTGGACCTTTTTGCCGGGACCGGGGCGTTGGGGCTTGAGGCCTTGTCGCGGGGGGCGGAGCATGTGACTTTCGCAGAGAAAGGCCGGGTCGGTCAGGGGTTGATTGGCAAGAACATTGCCCTGCTCGGCGCCGGGGAAGAGACGCGGCTGATCCGGCAGGATGCAACGCGGCTGCCCGATGCCAATGCACCTTGCGATCTGATTTTTCTCGATCCGCCTTATGGGCAGGGGCTGGGAGAAAAGGCGCTGGCGTCGGCGAGCGCCGGTGGATGGATCGCCAACGGCGCGCTGATTGTCTGGGAAGAAAGTAGCCCGCAGGAGGCCCCTGACGGGTTCGATCTGCATGACCGACGTAAATACGGCGATACGCATGTCACGTTGTTATGGTACGGCGCGGGCTGAACCGGACGCGCCGTCAGCGGTTTAACCGTAGGTCGGGTGGAACTTGTTGCCCGGCGAGTTGGTGAAGATCTCACAACCGTCCTCGGTGACGCCAATCGAATGCTCGAACTGCGCCGACAGCGATTTGTCGCGAGTTACGGCAGTCCAGTCATCGGCCAGGGTTTTGGTTTCCGGGCGGCCCAAGTTGACCATCGGTTCGATGGTAAAGAACATGCCGGGTTCCAGAACCGCGCCATTGCCGGGACGGCCATAGTGCAGCACGTTCGGCGGCGCGTGGAACACGCGGCCAAGCCCGTGACCGCAGAAATCGCGAACGACGCTCATGCGGTTGGCTTCGACAAAGGTCTGGATAGCGTGACCAATATCGCCAAAGGTATTGCCCGGCTTGACCACCTCGATTCCGCGCATCAGCGCCTCGTAGGTGACGTCGATCAAACGTTCCGCCTTGCGCGGCAGTTTGCCCGCCACGTACATGCGGCTAGTGTCGCCGTACCAGCCATCGACGATCACTGTCACGTCGATGTTGAGAACATCGCCATCCTTCAGTGTCTTTGGGCCGGGGATACCGTGGCAGACCACGTGGTTTACTGAAATGCAGCTTGCATGCTGATAGCCCTTGTAGCCGATGGTCGCCGAGGTCGCGCCCGCATCCTCGACCATCTTGGTGATCAGGCGGTCAAGCTCTTCGGTCGTCTGGCCAACGCTCACATGCTCGGCAACGTCGTCAAGGATCTGCGCGGCAAGCGCGCCAGCCGTATGCATTCCGGCGAAATCGGCGGTTTCGTAGATCCGGATCCCGTCCTTGGTCAGGCGGCCACGATGTTCATTCTTCAACAAGGGCTCTCCATCCTTTTGGATAGTTTCGATTATAACGACCCGTCCTTAAAATCCAATGGCCGTCAGGTCACGGCGGCCACAGAGCGACCAAGCGACACATGTTGAGGCGTGATATCGCAATCGTAGCAAAGAATTTCAACACCCGAGGCACGCGCAGCGGTGAAGGCGGCTGCATAAGCAGGGTCGATATCGCGGGCAAGATCGAAAGACGTGCAGTCCGTGCGCTGGATCAGGTAGAACATGATTGCGCGATGCCCCTCAGCCGCCATATCCGCAAGTTCGGCCAGATGTTTGGCGCCCCGCGCGGTCACGCTGTCGGGGAATTCGGCAAGTCCCGGCTGGCGCGACAGGGTTACGGATTTCACTTCGACATAGGCATCGGGAAGGTCGGCGCCAGATAACAGGAAATCGATGCGACTGGATTTGCCGTATTTCACCTCGGGGCGGACGGTTTCGTAGTCGGCCAGTTCCGGGATTTCGCGCGCCTCGAGTGCGTGGCGTAGGGCGCGGTTCGGCACGGATGTATCGACGCCGGTGAAGTTCCCATCCTCGTGATCGACCAGACGCCAGCCGTACTTCAGCTTCTTCTTCGGATCGTCATTGGGTTCGAGCCAGATTTTCACGCCCGGTTCGGCCAGCCCCATCATCGAGCCGGGGTTGGCGCAATGGGTCGTGATCTCGCGCCCGTCTTCCAGCTGGCAATCTGCAAGAAAGCGTTTGTATCGCCGGATCAGCCGGGCCGGAACAAGAGGGGTTTGAAAGCGCATGAGACGCGGCCTATACCCAGATCAATAACCGTTCAAGGAGTTCCGCCCATGCCCAATCCGACTGCCGCCATGCTTGTGATCGGGGATGAAATCCTGTCCGGGCGGACTCGCGATGCGAATATGTATCATCTTGCCGGACAACTGACGGCGCGGGGGATCGACCTGAAAGAAGTGCGCGTGGTGAGCGACGACGCGCCTGCCATCGTCGCGGCGGTCAAGGCGCTCTCGGCGGGGTTCGATCATGTCTTTACCAGCGGCGGCATCGGGCCGACCCATGATGACATCACCGCCGATTGCATTGCGGAGGCCTTCGACACGCCGATCGGCATCCGCGACGACGCCCGCGCCCTGCTTGCCGCGCATTACGAACGGACCGGGCGCGAACTGAACGCAGCCCGGCTGCGGATGGCGCGCATCCCGGATGGGGCAGCGCTGATCGAGAACCCGGTGTCGGTTGCGCCGGGCTTTACCATTGGCAACGTGCATGTGATGGCGGGTGTGCCCTCGGTTTTCGAGGCGATGGTGGCCAGCGTTCTGCCCGGTCTCACCGGCGGTGCGCCGCTGATCTCTGAATCCCTGCGTGTCGACAGGGGCGAAGGCGATATCGCGGAAACGCTCACCTCGATTTCAACCACCTACAACGACCTGTCCATCGGCTGTTACCCGTTTCAGGAAAACGGTCGCTACGGCGCGAATGTCGTGTTGCGCGGCAGCGATCCGGCGCGGGTTACTGCCGCGCGGACGGCTTTGGTGCGCGCGCTGGAGGCGCTGGCATGACACCGCCCGATTGGTATGCCGTCATCGACGGCACATGGCCAGCGGCCACTTATCGAAAAGAGGACCCTTGGACCTTTCGCGAAGGACGGGGCGGCGGTAGCCGGGTGTCGGCGACAACCGCGGATGGCCCGGTAACCGATGCCGATATCGACCGCGCCGAAGAAGCAATGCTGGCGATGGATCAAAAGCTGATCTTCCAGATCCGCGAAGGTCAGGAGCATCTGGACGGGATGCTGGCGGCGCGCGGCTATGCCATTCTCGATCCGGTCACGATCTATGCCTGTACGCCAGAGATGCTCTGCAATGTGGCGATTCCGCGCGTGACGGTTCTTCAGGTCTGGGAGCCGCTCGCTATCATGCGGGAAATCTGGGCAGCAGGCGGCATCGGCCCGGAACGGATCGAGGTCATGAAACGCACCAAGGGCCCAAGAGTCAGCCTGCTTGGGCGGCTCAACGACAAGCCGGGCGGCGTTGCCTTTGTCGCGATCCATGATGGTGTCGCGATGGTCCACGCGGTCGAGGTTTGCCCGGGACAACGCCGCCTGGGCATGGGCCGCTGGTTCATGCGCGCGGCGGCATTCTGGGCGCGCGACAACGGCGCCCACACCCTATCGGTGATGTGTACGGATGCCAATAGCCCGGCCAATGGTTTGTACCGTTCGCTGGGCATGACCGTGACAGGGCACTATCATTACCGACACAGCACTACAGGGAGAGTGACACGTGACTGAAAAAGACAAGCCGACCGCCTTGGACCTGCCGATGGTCGATCCGTTGCCTGAAGCGACGCAGAAGTATTTCGACATCTGCATGGAAAAGCTTGGCATGGTGCCCAATGTGCTCAAGGCGAACGCGTTCGACATCGACAAGCTCAACGCCTTTACCGGCATGTATAATGACCTGATGCTGGCCGACAGCGGGCTTTCCAAGCTTGAACGCGAGATGATCGCGGTCGTGGTGTCCTCGATCAACAAGTGCTTTTACTGCCTCACCGCCCATGGTGCCGCCGTGCGCCAGTTGTCCGGCGATCCGGTGCTTGGCGAGATGCTGGTGATGAATTTCCGGGTGGCCGATCTGGACGCGCGCCAGCGGGCGATGCTGGAATTCGCGGAAAAGGTTACGATCTCAAGCCACAAGGTCGAGGAAGACGACCGGCAGGCCCTGCGCGAGGTCGGCTTTAGCGACCGCGATATCTGGGACATCGCCAATGTCACCGGCTTTTTCAACATGTCCAACCGCGTGGCAAGTGCCACGGATATGCGCCCGAACGACGCCTATCACGCGCAGGCAAGATGATCCGCCTGATCGCCGCATTGATACTGGCGGCAACGCCGGTCGCGGCGATCGAGCTGTCCCTGCCGGTCGGCGCGCGCATGTTGTCCGAGCGGGTGATCCCGCTTGATGACTACGCGATGCCGGTGGGCGACTATCGTGACGGTATTCTGCCAACGGAAACTTTCACCGGAGAGGTCGCGCGCCACACCTGGCGCATCAACAGTTCCGACCTGACGACGCTTCAGGTGCTTGAACCGATCCGGACGCAGCTTGAGCAGGCCGGGTACGAGGTGCTGTACGCCTGCAAGGATATCGAATGCGGCGGCTTCGATTTTCGTTTCCGGACCGAGATCACCCCGGCCCCGGACATGTATGTCGACATCAGGAACTTCCGCTACGTGGCCGCGCAGAAGACAAACGGCGGAGCCCTGAGCGTCTTGGTCAGCAAGAGCCGGGCATCCGCCTACATCCAGATTATCGAAGTCTCACCAGATGAGGTCGAAGAGGTTCCAACCGAACCCGTGGCCGAAATCGAACCAACGCTGGAGGCAGGTCAGCCCCGGCAGACGGTGAACCAATTCGAGCGTGACGGCCATATCGTGCTGCGCGACCTTGAGTTTGAAACCGGCGCCGTTGCTCTTGGTCCGGGGCCCTATGACTCACTGGTCAATCTTGCCGCCTATCTGACCGAGAATCCGGGCGTGCGGATCGCGCTTGTCGGGCATACGGATTCGGTTGGCGGTCTGGCCGGGAATATAGACCTGTCCCGCCGCCGTGCGCAGGCGGTGCGTGACAGGCTGATCGAAACCTATGATATCGACGCGGGTCGGCTTGAGGCCGATGGCGTGGGCTATCTAGCCCCGGCGGCCAGCAATCTCGACCCGCAAGGCCGCGAGGATAACAGGCGCGTCGAGGCCGTGCTGCTGTCGCTGGAATGAAAACGGGGGCGCAGCCCCCGCTTCCGACATCAGATACGCTCGATGGCAAGGGCAATGCCCTGGCCGCCGCCGATGCACATGGTAATGATCGCTTTCGAGCCACCGATCCGCTCAAGCTCGTAAAGCGCCTTGATCGTGATCAGGGCACCGGTCGCGCCCACCGGGTGGCCCAGCGAGATGGCACCACCATTGGGGTTCACCTTGTCGGTATCCAGACCCAGTTCGCGGTTCACCGCGATTGCCTGCGCGGCAAAGGCCTCGTTGCTTTCGATCACGTCGAAGTCCTCGACGCTCAGCCCGGTTTTCTTGAGCAGGTTCTGAACGGCCGGGATCGGACCGACGCCCATGACTTCGGGACGCACACCGGAATGCGCATAGCCCAGCACGCGGGCGCGTGGTTTCAGACCAGCCTTTTCGGCAGCGGACGCGCTGGCGAGGACGATGGCCCCGGCGCCGTCATTGATGCCGCTTGCGTTGCCCGCCGTGACGGTGCCGTCCTTTTGGAAGGCGGGGCGCAGCCCGGCAAGCGCTTCGGCGCTGGTCTTTTTGGGGTGTTCATCAACGTTGAAAGGCACTTTCTCGCGCTTGACCATCACCTCGACCGGCGCGATCTGGCTTTCGAAGTAGCCCGCCTCGATTGCCTTGGCCGCGCGGGTCTGCGAGGTCAGCGCAAAGGCGTCCTGATCTTCACGCGTGATCTGGTGTTCCGATGCGACGTTCTCCGCCGTGACGCCCATGTGGCCGGTGCCAAAGGGGCAGTTGAGCGCACCCAGCATCATGTCGAGCGATTTCACATCACCCATCTTCTGACCCCAGCGAGCCGAGGGCACGATATAGGGGCTACGGGACATCGCCTCGGCCCCACCGGCGAGAGCGAAGTCCGCATCGCCCAGCATCAGGTTCTGAATGGCCGACACAATCGCCTGCGCGCCAGAACCACACAGACGGTTGACGTTCATCGCCGGGGTGGTTTCAGGGATACCGGCCTGCATCGCGGCAACGCGGCTCAGGTACATGTCGCGCGGTTCGGTGTTGATCACGTGGCCAAAGACGACATGGCCGATCTGCCCGCCCTCGACGCCCGAGCGTTCAAGCGCGGCTTCGGTCACGACGGTGGCCAGATCAATCGGGGCCACGCTGGACAGGGCGCCTCCGAAGGTCCCGATCGCGGTGCGGGCACCGTCCAGAATAACGACATCAGTCATAGCTTTACTCCCTTTCAAAATCCTCGCGGGGAATATGCGCGCAGAAGTTTTAGCATTCCAGCGCAATCCGGTGATTGTTGAATTGACAATACGTCACTTTCGCTTTCATCAATCCGTCATGACGGAAAACACCGACGATATCCTGAACCGCTTGCCAGCCCGGCTTAAAGAAGCGCGCCGCGCCAAAGGCCTGTCGCTTGAGGCCGTGGCGAACTTGTCCGGCGTTTCCCGTTCAATGGTGAGCCAGATCGAACGTGGCGAAAGCAGCCCGACCATATCGACGCTTTGGAACCTAACCCGCGCCCTTCAGGTGGACTTCGCCGGTCTGCTTGACTCGGAAAAGACCCGCGACCGGATCGACGTCATTCGCGCCGAAGAGGCCCCGACCATCGAAAACATGGGAGAGGGCTGCCGGATTCGTATCCTCTCTCCACCCGAAGAGGCCGGCCATCACGAAGTGTATGAGCTGATCTTTACGGAGGGCGGCGCCCTCAAGAGCCAGCCACACACCCGCGGCGCCACCGAACAACTTACAGTGATCAGCGGCGAAGTTCTCGTGACCTCGGGCAATGCGGAATCGACCCTGTCACAGGGCGATACGGCCCGTTACGCAGCAGATGTCCCCCATCGTATCCAATCCGCCGGATTAACGGCAAGGGCATTACTAATCGTCAAGAACGCCTGAAAATCCGTCTTACAGGAATTTTTCCGTTAAATCGGAAATCCTTCTTTCAGGAATCACTTGGGCCATGGTAAGGGTCGGGCAAAGGAGACCTGCCCGATGCCCAGCGAATTTCTGTCCCATATTTCGAACACGCTTGACGAGATCGAAGCCGAGGGGCTGACCAAGCGCGAACGTCTGATCACCTCACCCCAAGGTGGCGAGATCACCGTGAACGGGCGCAATGTCATCAACCTCTGCGCCAATAACTACCTTGGTCTGGCCGATCATCCGGACCTCATCGCGGCGGCCCGCGCGGCGATGGAGCCCAAGGGGTTCGGCATGGCCTCGGTCCGGTTCATCTGTGGCACGCAGGATATCCACCGCGAGCTTGAACAGGCGCTGGCGAAATTCCTCGGCATGGAGGATTCGATCCTTTTCGCGGCCTGCTTCGATGCCAATGGCGGCCTGTTCGAACCATTGCTTGGCGCCGAGGACGCGGTGATCTCTGACGCACTGAACCATGCCTCGATCATCGACGGTATCAGGCTCTGCAAAGCGAAAAGATACCGCTACGCCAATTCCGACATGGACGATCTCGAAGCACAGCTAAAGGCCGCGAAAGCCGACGGTGCGCGCCATATCATGATCGCCACCGACGGCGTTTTCTCGATGGACGGCTACCTTGCCAAGCTTGGCGAAATCCGCGCGCTGGCAGATAAATACAACGCCATTGTCATGGTGGACGATTGCCATGCGACCGGATTCATGGGGCCGAAAGGCGAAGGCACCCCGGCCCATGCGGGCGTTAGTGTCGATATCCTGACCGGCACGCTCGGCAAGGCGCTGGGCGGGGCAATCGGCGGCTATATCGCCGGTCCGCAACCGGTCATCGACCTGCTGCGCCAGCGTGCGCGGCCTTACCTGTTTTCCAATTCGCTGCCCCCTGCCATCGTCGCGGCCGGGCTCGAGGCGCTGCGTCTCGTTCAAGAGGGCGACGACCTGCGCGCCCGACTGTTCGAAAACGCTAAATACTGGCGCGAGGGGCTGACCGATCTCGGGTTCGACCTTTTGCCCGGCGAACACCCGATCATCCCGGTGATGCTTGGCGAAGCGCAACTGGCGCAGGAGATGGCGAACCGGCTGTTTGAAGAAGGAGTCTATGTCTCGGGCTTTTTCTTCCCCGTGGTGCCGCGCGGACAGGCCCGGATCAGAACCCAGATGAACGCGGCCCTCACCCGCGAAGAACTCGACCGTGCGCTTGATGCCTTTGGCACTGCCGGGAAGGCGACCGGGGTGATCTGATGGACACAGGGAACGAAGCCCTTCGGATCTACGCAGAGAATGCCGAACAGCTTGCCGAGCGCTATGAATCCGTCGATGCGGATGCGGTTTTTGCGCCGCTCGCCCGGCTGCTTGCCGATGCGCCTGCCCGCATCGCCGATATCGGTGCGGGGACCGGTCGAGACGCGGCTTGGCTGGCAGCGCGGGGACACAGCGTAACCGCCATCGAGCCGACGCAGGGTTTGCGTGAGGCCGGAATTGCCCGGCATGGCGACCGGGTGGAATGGGTGTCGGACACCCTGCCGGATCTAACGACGCTTGATAACCGCACATTCGACCTCATCTTCGTAAACGCCGTCTGGCATCATCTCGATGAGACCTCGCGGGAAACGGCCATGAAGCGACTGGCCGAACTCACCTGCGCGGGCGGACGTGTCCTGATTTCGCTACGACACGGGCCGCTGCCAAAAGGTCAACCTGTCGAGCCTCTGTCGACAGAACAGGAAATCGACCGCGCCGAGCGCGCAGGCTTTGAGCTGATCCAACGTATCGAAACCGATTCGCGGCAGGAACATAACCGGCAGGCCAATGTGATCTGGACCTGGCTCGCACTGGAACAAAGAGACATCTCATGAAAAACGAAATGAAAGCCCTGTCGAAACTTCACGCCCGCGAGGGTCTCTGGATGACCCACGCCCCGGTGCCGGAAATTGGCCCCGAAGACGTGCTGATCCGCATCAACGCCACCGGCATCTGCGGCACGGACATCCATATCTGGAACTGGGATGAATGGGCGCAGAACACCGTTCCCGTCCCTCTGATAACCGGCCACGAGTTCGCTGGCGAAATAGTCGAGATCGGGCGTAATGTCGAAGGTCTCGAAATCGGCCAGCGCTGCTCTGGCGAAGGCCACCTTATCGGGAAATCCTCGCGCCAGAGCCGGGCGGGCAAGTTTCACCTCGACCCAGCCACGCGCGGCATTGGCGTCAACGAACAGGGCGCCTTCGCCCAATACCTGCGCCTGCCTGCCTTCAACGTGGTGCCCCTGCCCGACGATATCCCGGATGAAATCGGCGCAATTCTCGACCCGCTCGGCAACGCAGTCCACACCGCGCTTTCCTTCGATCTCGTGGGCGAGGACGTGTTGATCACCGGCGCAGGCCCAATCGGCATCATGGCAGCAGCGGTCGCGCGGCACGTGGGTGCGCGCCACGTGGTAATCACAGATGTTAACCCCGCGCGGTTGGAACTGGCTGCCAAGGTCGCCGATGTCACCCCCGTCAATGTCGCCGAGCAAGACCTTGCAAAAACGATCTCGGATCTCAAGATGAAACAGGGCTTTGACGTGGGCCTCGAAATGTCCGGCAACCAGACCGCGCTGGACCAGATGGTCGAGGCGATGACCATGGGCGGTCGCATCGCGATGCTGGGCATCCCGCCGGGAAAATCCCCCGTCGACTGGTCGCGCATCGTCTTCAAGGCGATCACGATCAAAGGCGTCTATGGCCGCGAAATATTCGAGACATGGTACAAGATGATCGCGATGCTCCAGAACGGACTCGATGTCTCGGGCGTCATCACCCATCACTTCAGGGTCGATGATTTCGAAGAGGGTTTTGCCGCGATGAAATCCGGACAAAGCGGCAAGGTGGTGCTCGACTGGACATGACGGCAACCTCGATCCTTGATCTCATCGGCAACACCCCCTCCCTCTGGCTCGACCGGCTGACCACGGAAAAGCGGGTCGAGGGACGGATCCTCGCCAAGCTCGACTACTTGAACCCCGGCTTTTCCAAAAAGGACCGCGCCGCGCTGGGCATCATCCGGGCCGCCCGCGCCGACGGGAGCCTCCGCCCGGGCCAAACAGTGGTGGAACTCACCTCCGGCAATATGGGGACCGGTCTGGCCATCGTCTGCGGCCAGCTGGGCCACCCGTTCATCGCCGTGATGAGCCGGGGCAACTCTCCCGAACGGGCGCGGATGATGAAGGCCCTCGGGGCCGAGGTCATCTTCGTCGATCAGGCCCCCGGCAGCCAGCCGGGTCAGGTCTCGGGCGACGACCTCGCCCTTGTGGAAACCCGCGCCCAAGAGGTGACCGAAGCCCGCTCGGCCTTCCGCGCCGATCAGTTCAACCACCCCGGCAACGCCGAAGCGCACTGCCAGACCACGGGACCAGAGCTCTGGCGCGACTCAGACAAAACGCTGACCGCCTTTGTCGATTTCGCCGGGTCCGGGGGCACCTACGCCGGCACCATCACAGCGCTTAAAGACCTGAATCCGAACCTGCGCGGCTACCTCTGCGAACCAGAAGGGGCGGCCGCACTTTCCGGCGGAAAAATCAGTCATCCCGCCCACCCGATTCAGGGCGGCGGTTACGCCATGCACGAATTGCAGCAACTCATTGACACCCCCGTCGATGGTTACCTCACTGTCAATGGCTCAACCGCACGCGATACCGCCAGAACCCTCGCACAAAGTCTCGGCATCTTCGCTGGTTTCTCCGCCGGAGCCAATGTTGCCGCCGCGCTCGACCTGCTCAGAGGCCCGGAAAAAGGCGGCACCATCGGCGTCATCATCTGCGACAGCGGGCTGAAATATCTCTCCACCGATCTCTGGGACTGATCCTGCTTCTTTGGGTTAAAAAATATCCCGGGGAATCCGCGCGCCCGCGCGGATGGGGCAGAGCCCCGCAGCCGGTTTGCCTCAGGCCACCAGCGGCAGCCGCCCCTGTTCGTCCAGCAGCCAACAATCCTCGCCTTCGAAAACCGCAGGATAAATCGTCCGCCCGTAGCCGCCGCCACCGTCGAGATTAACCCGGTTGCCATAATGAAACGGCATGTCCAGCGCCGTATGACCATGCACCACCAGCCAGGGACAAGGCGCTTTTTCTTCGAGAAACCCTTCGCGGATCCAGAGCAGATCATCGGGATCCTGATCGCTCAGCGCGACTCCGGGACGAAGCCCCGCATGGACGAAAAGTTTCCCCTCTCGCTCGATATACTTCGGCAGACCCTGCAGAAAACCGAGATGAGTTTCCGGCACCAATTCACGGGCCTCTTCAACCAGCGCCTCACGCGGGCGACGCTCGGCACCCTTGACGCCGTAGGACAAAAGCGTCGCGGGTCCGCCAAGGCGCGGATTCAGCCAGCCGATACCGGATTTGATCCTAGGATCATGCACGGTGCCGTCGCTCAGGAACCGGGCGAACATGCGGTCATGATTGCCCATCAGCACCTGCCATGGCATCCCGTCCGCCTGCCCGGCCATCAACCTGTCGATCACGCCCTTGGAATCCGGGCCCCGATCGACGAGATCGCCAAGAAAAACGATGGGTGCATTAGGCCCGCCGTCTGCGTTGACCCATTCCAGAGCCTGTTCCAGCAGCTCGATCTGCCCGTGGATATCGCCAATCGCGTAAAGTGGATCGTTCACCCAAACACCTGTCTCTTTTATCTTTCGCGAACTGTTTCACAGCAGGCGGGCAAGGTCCACCACGGGCGGGCCGGGATCAGCCTCTGGCCTCGAAAGCCTCGGCATCATCCAGCGGTTTCAGCAGATCTGCGATCTGTGCCCGCATCCAGCGATGCGCGGGCGCGTTTGTCGCCCGTTTGTGCCAAATCATCCCGATCTGCGCCGCCGGTATCGGCATGGGCGGAATATAGGCGTCGATCCCGAGGGTATCCCGCAGCTTGTAGGCCATCTGCGCCGGCATCAGCGCCACATGATCGCTGGCGGACACGGCCCGGCAAACTCCGTAGAATACCGGCATCGTCATGACCACGCGCCTCTCCCGGCCGACTTTGGCTAGCGCTGCGTCCCCCATCGCCTTCAGGTTCCCCTCGGGCGAAAACAGGATATGGCCGAGGTCGCAGAAGAGGTCCATCGGCACCTTGTCGCCCGGTTGCACCCCATGCGCGCGCAGGACCGAGTGATCTTGCCGTGCGATCAAGACAAAGCACGACCGGAACATCGGTTCCCAATCGACCCAGCCGGGGTGGTCCAGCGCCGGGATCAGCGCCATGTCCACTTCGTGGCTTTCCAGCTTGCCGACGAAATTGTCGGGCACCAGATCGACAAGCTGAACCCGGATGTCGGGACCGACGCGGGACAGACGTTCGCCCAGCGCAGGCATCAGCATTTCGGCAAAGAAGTCGCTGCCGGAAATCTTGAAGGTCTCGCTGGCCGTGGCAGGATCGAAGCTTTCAGGACCGGCAATCATGGTCTCGATATTGTCCAGCGTGTCACGCAGGGGCCGGGCGAGAGAAAGCGCGTAGACCGTCGGCTCGAGCCGCTGCCCGTTACGAACAAAAAGCGGATCATCCAAGGCCGCTCTCAGACGCCCCAGTGCCGAAGAAACGGCTGGCTGGCTCAGCCCGATGCGTTCCCCCGCCCTGACGGTGGATCCTTCGAGCAAAAGCGCATCAAGGACGCGCAGCAGGTTAAGGTCGAACGCATATAAATTCATGATATCAATAAATATCATATTAAATATCGATTTCACAGCCTCAGCGGATCTCACCTAATATCGAATCTACCTTCTCCTTGCCGTAACGCACTATGGCGCAAGGCTTTTTAAGAACATCATGGATGCCGCTTTGCAGGGTCCATATTCTATGTAAGGAAATACTTATGAAGTCGATTTCATTCTGGTTCTTTATTCTCGGCGTCGCCTCGGTCCTGATCGGGATGGTTTGGGGCATTCAGATGAGCGCTACGCATGACCATCTCTTGTCGCCAGCCCATGCGCATCTGAACCTTCTGGGATGGGTCAGCTTTTCGATTTTCGCCTTCTACTACCATCTCGTGCCGGACGCGGCCGAAGGGATGCTTCCGCAGGTGCATTTCGCGCTTGCCGTTAGTGGGCTTGTTCTCATCGTGCCGGGTATCGCGATGGCCATCCAGGGCCACGGCGAAACACTGGCCAAGCTCGGCTCGATCCTGTCCGTTCTGAATATGCTGGTGTTCGCGGCGGTTGTGATACGCAACCGAAATGCCATTGCCGTAACCGCATAAAAAAATGGCCCCGGGATCAGCGGGGCCATTTCCGTTACTGAGCTCTGACGACGTCAGGCGACGTCGAACGCCAGCGGTTTGACCTGCTGGAATTTCCCGGTCTCTTCGAGCTTTTTCAGCACCTCGCCCGGAACTGGGGCATCAACGTAAAGAAGGGCAATCGCTTCGCCCTTCTCAGCCGAACGGCCCAGAGTAAAGTTGGCAATGTTTACGCCGCCTTCGCCCATGGTAAGACCAAGCGTACCAATGATGCCGGGAACGTCCTTGTTGGTCGTGTAGAGCATGTGCGACCCGATTTCGGCGTCGATATTGATGCCTTTGATCTGGATGAAGCGCGGCTTGCCGTCCGAGAACACGGTGCCAGCGATCGAACGCTCGCGTTTTTCGGTGACGACGGTAACCTTCATGTAGCCGTCGAATGCGCCGGACTTGTCCTGATTGGTCGTGCTGATCTTGATGCCACGTTCCTTGGCAACGACGGGTGCCGAAACCATGTTAACGTCCGGATTGGCTTTTTTCATGATGCCAGCCACCACGCCGCAGTTCAGCGCGGCAAGGTTCATCTTGGAAACCGAACCGTCATAGAGGATATTGATGGCCTTGATCGGTTCATCGGTCAGCTGGCCGATGAAGTTGCCCAGATGGCCCGCAAGCGTGACCCACGGCCCCATCACCTTGGCTTCCTCGGCGGTCATCGACGGCATGTTCAGTGCGTTTTCAACGGCGCCTTCAAGCAAGTAGTTCGACATCTGCTCGGCCACCTGAAGCGCGACATTCTCCTGTGCTTCCGTGGTCGCTGCGCCAAGGTGCGGAGTGCAGACCACGTTCGGCAGGTTGAACAGCGGGTTCTCCTTGGCGGGTTCTTCGCTGAACACGTCAAAGGCTGCACCGGCGACATGGCCGGACTTCAGTAGTTCGGCAAGGGCCGCTTCATCCACCAGACCGCCACGGGCGCAGTTGATGATACGGACTCCTTTTTTGGTCTTTTGAAGGTTTTCCTTGGAAAGGATGTTGCGGGTCTGATCTGTCAGCGGCACGTGCAGGGTGATGAAATCGGCGCGTGCCAGCAGCTCTTCCAGCTCGACCTTTTCGACACCAAGCTGTTTGGCCTTTTCTTCTCCGAGGAAGGGGTCGTATGCCACAACCTTCATCCGCAGCCCCAGCGCACGGGCGCAGACGATACCGCCGATGTTGCCCGCACCGATGACGCCAAGCGTCTTGCCGGTCAGTTCGACACCCATGAACTTCGACTTTTCCCACTTGCCCGCATGGGTCGAGGCGCTGGCCTCGGGGATCTGGCGCGCCACGGCGAACATCATCGCGATGGCGTGTTCCGCCGTCGTGATCATGTTTCCATAGGGCGTGTTCATGACGATCACGCCTTTCTTGGAGGCGGCGTCCTTATCGATGTTGTCGGTACCGATACCGGCGCGACCGATCACCTTGAGATTGCTGGCGTTCTCAAGGATTTTTTCGGTCACCTTGGTCGCGGAACGGATCGCAAGGCCATCATACTGTCCGATAACTTCGGCCAGCTTGTCCTTGTCCTTGCCCAGATCGGGCTGGAAATCCACGTCAATGCCGCGATCCTTAAAGATCTGAACGGCAGCCGCAGAGAGTTTGTCAGAGATGAGTACACGGGGGGCCATGGGTCTGGTCCTTTGAAAATTGGGGAGTGGGAGCTCACCCTGCCGTGGCAGGATGATCGGTCCGGTCGCTTAGGCAGCGGCCTTTTGCGCTTCGATTTCGGCGTCAAAGGCCCATTCGAGCCAAGGCAGCATCGCCTCGATATCCGAGGTTTCGACGGTCGAGCCGCACCAGATCCGCAGACCGGCGGGCGCATCGCGATAAGCCCCGATGTCGAGCGCGATGTTCTCATCGGCGAGACGCTTGGCCACGGCCTTGGCAAAAGCCGCGCCATCGGCGATCCGGTCATCGGTGAACTTCAGGCAGACCGAGGTATTCGACCGCGTGGCCGGATCGGTCGCGAGGAAGTCGATCCAGTCATGGGTTTCGACGAAACCGGTGATCGCGGCGGTATTGGCATCGGCGCGGGCGATCATGCCCTTGAGCCCACCTACCGAACGCGCCCAGTCAAGCGCTACGAGGTAATCCTCGACCGCGAGCATGGACGGCGTATTGATGGTTTCGCCCTTGAAGATGCCTTCGATCAGCTTGCCGCCCTTGGTCAGGCGGAAAATCTTGGGCAGCGGCCATGCGGGCGTATAGCTTTCAAGACGTTCGACGGCGCGGGGGCTGAGGATCAACATGCCATGCGCCGCTTCGCCACCCAGCACTTTCTGCCAGGAGAAAGTCGTTACGTCGAGCTTGTCCCAAGGCAGATCCATCGCGAATGCGGCCGATGTCGCGTCACAAAGGGTCAGACCGTCACGGTCGGCGGGTATCACATCGCCGTTGGGAACACGCACGCCCGAGGTGGTGCCGTTCCAGGTGAAACAGACGTCCTTGTTGAAATCGACGGTGCTCAGATCAACGATCTCGCCATATTCGGCGGTCTTGACCTCGGCATCGAGCTTCAGCTGCTTCACGACATCGGTGACCCAGCCGGCGCCAAAGCTTTCCCATGCGAGCATCTCGCAGGGGCGCTCGCCCAGCAGGCTCCACATGGCCATCTCGAAAGCGCCGGTGTCGGAGGCCGGTACGATACCGATCTTGTAGTCAGCCGGTACGCCAAGCAGGTCGCGCGTCTCTTCGATCGCGGCTTTAAGCTTGTCCTTGCCGACCGCGGCACGGTGCGATCGGCCCAGCGCGGCATCGGCCAGCTTATTCAGCTCGAATGTGGGGATTTTGGCACAGGGGCCAGAAGAAAAACGCGGATTAGCCGGCCGCGTTGCCGGTTGTGCAATAGCCATTTTCAGCTACCCTTCCAGATAAGCGCCCCTCGTTGGGGAGGGGTGTCCCACCGCCGCATGTAGAGCGGTATCTTTGCTGGCACAAGTCGGAAAATGCGGATAAAGCGCCGCTAAATCGCCGAAAAGCGACTTCTCTGTTGCCGATAGGAAACCGCCACATGTACGCCGTCACGCTTTTGACCAATCCTGCCGCCCCCTCTCTTGATCCCGCTCTGGTGGATTCGCTGCGCAATGCGTGGGGCGGCGGCGATGCGCAATGGCTGGCCCCTGATGAAGCGGCAGAATTTCAGGTCACGGAGAAACCGGCGAACCTCTGGGACGTGTGGCAGGAGCTTCAGGGCATGGGCGTCGATCTTGTCGTGCAACCTGCCGAAGGGCGTCGTAAAAAGATGCTGCTGGCCGATATGGACAGCACGATGATCCAGCAGGAATGTATCGACGAGCTTGCGGATGTCGCGGGTGTCGGGGATCGGGTGAAAGAGATCACCGCCCGCGCGATGAATGGCGAGCTTGATTTCGAAGGGGCGCTGACCGAACGGGTCAGCCTGATGAAAGGGCTGCCGGAAGGGATCATCGCGGATGTGCTTGATCATCGGATCAGGCTGATGCCGGGGGGGCCAGAACTTGTCGCGACGATGCGCACAAACGGAGCCTATGCGGCGCTGGTGTCCGGTGGCTTTACCGCCTTCACCGCCTCGGTCGCGAAAAGGCTGGGCTTCGACGAAAACCGCGCCAATACGCTGATTGTCGAAAACGGCGCGCTGACCGGGACCGTGGGGTATCCGATTCTTGGGCGGCAGGCCAAGGTCGACGCGTTGGAGGATATCACCGCTCGACTAGGCATCGCTGAAGCCGATGTGCTGGCCGTGGGTGACGGGGCCAATGATCTGGGCATGCTGAACCGGGCCGGAACCGGTGTCGCGCTGCACGCAAAGCCGGTTGTCGCCGCCGAATGCGACGTTCGGATCAACCACGGCGATCTGAGCGCGCTTTTGTTTATCCAAGGCTACGCACGGTCGGAATTTGCCAAACCAAATACATAACGCTTGCGTTAATTAACAATTTCGTTAATTATTAGGTCATGACAGACCTGACAAAAACCTTTGCCGCCCTGTCGGATGCGACCCGCCTGAGCATGGTGGAACGCCTCATGGAACAGGGTGAACTGCCTGCCGGCACACTTGTCGACGGCTTTGACATTTCCGCACCCGCTGTTTCCCGGCACCTCAAAGTCCTGCGCAAGGCCGGGCTTGTCGAACAGCGGAGCGAGGGCACTCACCGGTACTATTCGGTGCGGCCCGAATCGATGCGCCGGATCGCAAACTGGACGATAGACCACCGTGCCTTCTGGCAACAAAGTCTCGACCGGCTCGATGACCTTCTAGCGCTTAATCCCGAAGAGGACACACAGTCATGAAAGACCTTCAGGATCTCGAACTTGTCCGCGACTACCCCGTCAGCGTCGACCGCGTCTGGCGTGCGGTCACCGATCCTTTTCAACTGACGCAGTGGTTCGGCCCGGAAGGGCTGAGGATGGAAGATTGCCAGATGGACTTTACCCGCACCGGCCCCTGGACCTGTACCATGTATGGGCGCGAAAGCGGCGACCGTTACAAGCTGAGCGGTCAGGTCACCCACGTTCTGCCTCCCGATGCCGGCGGCAAAGGTTCGGTCGGTTTCACATGGGGCTGGCACGACGGCGAAGACCAGCGCGGAACCGAAAGCCATGTCATGTTCATGGTCAGCGCGACAGAGATGGGTTCGCGTCTCAGGATCGTACACCGTGACCTGTCCGATATGGAAACGGCTCAGAGCCACAGCCGCGGCTGGCTGGCGACATTGCCGAAACTCGACCGACTGCTGGAGCAGGACCCCGAAATTTAGACTGAGCCCAAATTTCAACAGAAAAGGAGAATTCAATGCCCAAGTTCATGTTTGCCTATCACGGCGGGAAACGCCCGGAATCCGAGGAAGAAATCAAATCCACCATGGCAGCATGGGAAAAGTGGATGACCGACAACCAAAAGGCGCTGCTCGACCCGGGCAACCCTGTCGGTACGTCCAGAACGGTCACCGACAAGGAAATCCGCGACGATGGCGGGCCTAACCCGCTTTCAGGCTACACCATCGTGGATGCCGCCGACATCGACGCCGCCTGCGCCATCGCAAAGTCGAATCCGATGGTGATGGACGGTAGCGGTTCGGTGGAAATCGCCGAAATCATCCAGATGTAGGCCCCGCCAGTCTCAGAATCCGTGCGTCAGAGCCTCTGTCGCGCGGACTACCCCCGTGTCGATGCCACGCCGGTTCAGGATCGGCGCATTAAGATAGCTGCGTGTCGCCGGATGATCTGCCTCAAGCACACCGAGTCCGACGAGAATGGCCGCAATGGCACATTCGCTGGCGCGCGTCGCCCCGTCGGTGATCTTGAGCGCCACACCAAGCTGCAGTTCCGGCAGGATCGCTATGAACACGGCCTCGGCGCCGGTCTTGATGGCTACCTTGCCCCCCATCGCCCGCATCAGCGATGTGCAGACGCGCCCCTCACCCGCAACGAGGTCAGGGTGTTTCATCATCGCCTCGACCAGTCTTACCGCACCCTGGCTTTGCTGATCGCTGCGGGTCGATGCCGTTGCGAACCACGCCATGCTGCGCGCCAAGCCATGCAGCGACGTCGCGAAATTCGGAGCCGAGCACCCATCGATGCCATAGCCGGGGCTGGATTCGCCTGTGGTTTCCTCGAACGCCGCAAGCGCCGCCTGCTGCACCGGGTGGTCGATCTCGACGTATTCCGGACCTGCGCCCATGTACTGTGCCAACGTGAGGAAACCACAATGCTTGCCCGAGCAGTTGTTGTGGATCTGGCAGGGTTCCTCTCCGGCAAGGATCAGACCGTTGCGCGCGGGTATATCGGCCGGTTCCTGCGGTCCGCAGCGAAAATCGCTTTCGCCCAGTCCAAGCTGATCGAGCCATGCAGATACCCTGTCGGTGTGGATCGCGGCACCATTATGAGACGCGCAGGCCAGGGCCAGTTGCTCGGTGTTCAGGCCATAGCGATCCGCCGCGCCGGAACTCAAGAGCGGCAGCCCCTGAATCATTTTCGCTGACGACCGCGGATAGATCACGGTCTCGGGATCGCCCCATGACGCAACGATATCGCCGCGTCCATCACAGACGACCGCATGGCCGCGATGCAGGCTTTCCAGAAGCTCACCACGCCAGATTTCAACCAGAGGAACCGATCTATCCATGAAACACCTCAATTCTTGGCGATTTCCCGCCAATCGCCCTTTCGTCAGTGGCGAAGATTGCGCTAATGGTGTGTATGTCGCCCGGCGACCGGATACGCAACCAAGATGGCTCGTCAAGAGCAGGAGCGTACCGACGAAGTGTATTGAGGTGAAGGACAGTCGGAGGCTGGACAATGGGATCGAAACTCGTCTGCGCAATTGCAGGCTTGAGCATCGCGGCAATGGCCGCAAACGCAACATTCGCACAGGAACAGAGCACTAACCGCGTCGCCACGGAAACCGACTGGAGCGTCTTCGAGGAAAGCCAGCCTCGTGAGTGCTGGAGCGTGTCGGCACCCAAGGAAACCGTCAACACCCGCGACGGCCGGGTTGTCGCGGTCAAGCGTAGCGATATCCTCCTCATGGTCTTCTACCGCCCTGATGCGAACGTCAAAGGTCAGGTAACCTTTACCGGCGGCTATCCGTTTGCCGAGGGCTCGACCGTGAACCTCAACATTTCGGGCAACGAGTTCGAGCTGTTCACCGAGGGCGAATGGGCATGGCCAGCGAGCGCGGACGAAGACAAGCAGATCATCACCGCGATGAAGCGCGGCACCGATGCCGTGCTGACTGCGCGGTCTTCGCGGGGAACGCAGACCAAGGACACATTCTCGCTCCTCGGGTTTACCGCCGCCGCGGAAGACGCCGACAAACGCTGCTCCAAGTGAACGACTGAGACATTCGCGCGCAGGTTTGTTTTGAAACCTGCGGCAAATGCTATATAGGGGCGGTCTGTACCCGAAATGAAGGCCGACCCCATGACCGCTACGGCGCCGATCACTCAGGATGTTGTCACGATCCCCCGCAAGATGCCGGAGGGAACGGTGAACCTTGTCGGCCTTACCCGCGATGCCATGCGCGATGCGCTGATCGCAATTGGCACGCCGGAAAAGCAGGCCAAGATGCGCGTCGGCCAGATCTGGCAATGGATCTACCAGTGGGGCGTGCGCGATTTCGCCGAGATGACCAATCTGGCCAAGGATTACCGCGCCAAGCTGGCGGAGAATTTCGTGATCGAAATTCCCGAGGTGGTCTCCAAACAGGTGAGCGAAGACGGTACGCGCAAATACCTCGTGCGAATCGCCGGCGGTCACGAGGTCGAAGTGGTCTATATCCCCGAAGAGGGGCGCGGCACGCTTTGCATTTCGTCACAGGTCGGCTGCACCCTGACATGTTCCTTCTGCCACACCGGTACGCAAAAGCTTGTCCGTAACCTGACAGCGGGTGAGATCATCGGACAAGTGATGATGGCGCGCGACGATCTGGCCGAATGGCCCAAGCAAGGCGCGCCCAAGGATGAGACGCGGCTCTTGTCGAACATCGTGCTGATGGGGATGGGCGAACCGCTCTACAATTTCGAAAACGTGCGTGACGCGATGAAGATCGCAATGGATGCCGAAGGTATCCAGTTATCGCGCCGCCGCATCACCCTGTCGACATCCGGCGTGGTGCCGGAAATCGCCCGTACCGCGCAGGAAATCGGCTGCCAGTTGGCCGTATCCTTCCACGCCACGACGAACGAAACCCGCAACATGCTGGTGCCGATCAACAAACGCTGGAACATCGAGGAACTGCTTGCCGCGCTCAAGAGCTACCCCAAGGTCAGCAACTCCGAACGCATCACCTTTGAATACGTGATGCTGAACGGGGTGAACGACACGGATGAGGACGCGCGCCGGCTGATCAAGCTGATCGAGGGCATTCCCGCCAAGATCAACCTGATCCCGTTCAACGAATGGCCCGGCGCGCCCTACAAGCGGTCCTCGAACAACCGCATCCGTGCTTTCGCGGATATCATCTACAAGGCCGGATATGCCTCGCCAATTCGCACCCCGCGTGGCGAGGATATCATGGCCGCCTGTGGCCAGCTGAAATCTGCAACCGAACGTGAACGCAAGTCGCGCCGCCAGATCGAGGCCGACGCGGGCCTGTAGCCCTTGAAGCGAAGGAACCTCTTGCTGCTTGGTGGCATTGCCGCCTGGGTCTGGGGCGTGCCACGGCTTTACCAGGCCTTCACTGAGCCGCTCCAATTCGATCCGATTCCGGGGCTGGATGGCTTTCGCATCGTCAACAGCGGCTCGGTAAGCGGCGCGACCGATATCGCCCTGCTTGCGGTCGACAGGGTAACGGATGCGCAGCGCAATCTGCGCGCTGACCTGCGAAGCAATCCGTGTTCGATTTTTGACGGCGCCCGAAACTCGGAAAAACTGCCGCTGGCGGTTTTCACGGATTACTATTGCCCCTACTGCCCCGAGATGAGTGATCTTGTGATCGAACTGTCCGAGGGTGCCGCGCCAGTTACGCCCGTCTGGTGGGACCTGCCGCTGCTCGGACCGCGATCGGAATATGCCGCGCGGGTTGCCATCGCCGCCGGGAATCAGGAGCAGTACCTGCCGGTTCACCAGCATCTCATGCACAAACCTCTGCGCCCCGGGCCAGTCGCCATTAACGAGCTTGCTGGACGTTTTGATTTGGACGTCGAGAAGCTTCGGCGGGACATGCAGGCACCGCAAACGGACCTGAAGCTGGAGACAGCGCATGCCGCGCGGGCCGTCTTCGGGATGATCGGCACACCCTCTATCGTGGTAGGGCGCAGCGTGCTGATTGGCCGAACGTCGAAACAATCATTTCTAGATTTAATCGAATTAGAGTACAATTCAGGCGAATTTCGCGATTCCTGCGGCCAGAACGGTTTGCCTTAGTACAATTGAGGCTAATTTGTTGCCATCGCCGCAACAATGCCTCAAAGCCCCGCTCCTCGCCGCAAAATGACCCCGCTGCCGGACCAATTCGGCCCGGAACCTTTTCATATCCTGACTCCGGTACAAAACCAAAGGATTGGGAAAATGATTATTGAGAACACGCTGGAAGCGCCGCTGCTCGAATTCATCACCGAAGAGCGCAAGAAATGCCTGTCGGCCCGCGAGTGGAAATTCAGGCTGGCCGGATTTGGTTACGGCATCAAGGAAGACAACGGCCGCAGCTTTGTCGTTCAACTTCGTAACGGCTCCGATCTGGGCACGCTCCCAACCGACCTGCACTGAGCTTCAATCAGCGCAGTGCAGGCCTGACGGATCAGGCCCGCAGTCGCTTTGGGCGCAGGATCCGGCCTAGCGACCGGGGATATGATCGCGCGCCGGTGCTGGTTCCCAGTTTTCGATGATGTCCACCGCTTCGTCGGCGCTTTCCACGAACTGGAAAAGATCGAGATCGGCATCGGATATGGTGCCCGCGTCAGCCAGTGCCTTCCAATTGATGATATTCTCCCAGAATTCCCGGCCAAACAGCAGGAACGGCACCCGCTTCATACGACCCGTCTGGATCAGCGTCAGCGCCTCGAACATTTCGTCGAGCGTGCCGAACCCGCCGGGGAAAACGCAAACCGCTTCGGCTCGCATCAGGAAATGCATCTTGCGGATCGCGAAATAGTGGAAGTTAAAGCAAAGGTCCGGCGTGACATATTCGTTAGGCGCCTGCTCATGCGGGAGAACGATGTTCAGACCGATCGACTTGCCACCGGCCTCGGCCGCGCCCTGATTGCCCGCCTTCATAACACCCGGCCCACCACCCGTTGCGATCACGCAGGTATGCCCGCCTGAAGCCAACGATTTTTCCGTCATCTTCTGGGCGAAGAGACGCGCCTCTTCATAGAAACGCGACAGATCGGCAAGCGTCTCGGTTCGCGCGGAGGACTTTTCAGCAGGCTCGGGAATGCGCGCCCCGCCGAAAAGAACAACCGTGGATTCAATCCCGTTTTCGTCCAGCAGCATCTGCGGCTTCAACAGCTCAAGTTGCAACCGAACCGGCCTCAACTCGTCCCGGCACAGAAAGTCGTCATCCGCAAAGGCCAGCCGATAGGCAGGTGCGCGGGTCTGGGGCGTATCGGGCACCTCGCGCGCGGTCCTGCGGTCGATCTGCGCATCGCGAAAGGGGCTGCGGTGTTCGTCGTTCATGCCGGTCAATTCCTTGGTTGCGCCTGTATTTCAGCCCTATAGGGTTCGCCGCAACAAGACCAGAGAGAGGCCGCCGATGACCGATTGGAAAACAGAAATATCTGCCGCCGCCGCGCGGATCGAAGACCATGTCATCAGGACCCCGGTTGCAACGCTTGACGGCTTTGGCCTGCCGTATCCGATCGACGTCAAGCTAGAGCAGATGCAGCATACCGGCACGTTCAAGGCGCGGGGCGCTTTCAATACGCTGCTCTCGATGGACGTGCCGACCGCCGGCGTCGTCGCGGCGAGCGGCGGCAATCACGGGGCAGCGGCAGCCTATGCTGCCAAGTCGCTGGGCCACCCTGCCCATATTTTCGTGCCGGAAATGGCCGGCCCGTCGAAAATTAACCTGATCAGGGCGACCGGCGCAGAACTAAGCGTGGTTCCCGGCGAATATGCCAATGCTCTGGATCTTGCGCGCGAACACGAGGCGAAGACCGGCGCGATGCAGATCCACGCCTATGATGCCCACGCCACCGTTGCCGGGCAAGGCACATGCATGCGCGAGTGGGAAGAACAGGGGTTACAGGCCGATACGATCCTGATCGCTGTGGGCGGCGGCGGACTGATTGCCGGAGCGATGGGATGGCTTCAGGGGGCACGCAAGGTTGTGGCCGTCGAACCTTCGACCTCTTGCGCTTTGAACGCCGCGCTGGCGGCGGGGGAGCCGGTAGATGTCGAGGTATCGGGCGTGGCAGCGAATGCCCTTGGGGCGCGTCGTATCGGGTCGATCTGTTTCGATCTTGCCCGTTCGACCGGTGTGCAGTCGGTTCTGGTCGAGGACGAAGCTATCACCGACGCCCAGCAGGCCCTTTGGCACGAAGCGCGGCAACTGGTCGAACCCGCCGGCGCCACGGCGCTCGCCGCCCTCATGAGTGGCGCCTACACCCCGGAACCCGGCGAACGCGTTGCCGTATTGATCTGCGGCGCCAATATCGCGCCCGATCCATTTGCGGGATGATCCCATCTGAGATTGTCTGAAACCGGTACGCCCGCTATAGGGCACCAAATCCACTGTTTAGGAAAAACCCGATGTCCAACGCCCAGCTTGAAACCGCCATCGAATCCGCGTGGGAAAACCGCGACCAGATCACCTCTGCCACCACTGGCGAAACGCGGGATGCCATCGAGGACACGCTGAGCGCGCTCGACTCGGGCAAGCTGCGCGTTGCCGAGCGTCAGGACAACGGCGACTGGCACGTGAACCAGTGGGCGAAGAAAGCCGTTCTGCTGGGCTTTCGCATCAAGGACATGGAACTGCAGGACGGTGGCCCACAGGGCGGCGGCTGGTGGGACAAGGTCGACAGCAAGTTCAAAGGCTGGGGCGACAATCAGTGGAAAGCCGCAGGTTTCCGCGCGGTTCCGAACTGCGTCGTACGCAAATCGGCCTATATCGCCCCCGGCGTCGTTCTTATGCCGTCCTTTGTGAACCTCGGCGCTTATGTCGATGAAGGCACCATGGTCGATACATGGGCCACCGTTGGGTCCTGCGCGCAGATCGGCAAGGGCGTGCACCTGTCGGGCGGTGTCGGTATCGGCGGCGTGCTTGAGCCGATGCAGGCCGGCCCGACCATCATCGAAGACAACTGCTTTATCGGTGCGCGCTCCGAAGTGGTCGAAGGCGTGATCGTCCGCGAAGGATCGGTGCTTGGCATGGGGGTCTTCCTTGGCCAGTCCACCAAGATCGTCGACCGTGAAACCGGCGACGTATTCTATGGCGAAGTCCCGCCATACTCTGTTGTGGTTGCCGGTACGATGCCGTCGAAGAACAACGTCAATCTCTATTGCGCGGTGATCGTCAAGCGTGTCGACGAAAAGACACGCTCCAAGACCGGCATCAACGAGCTTCTGCGCGACTGATGCAAAACGCCCGCCTCCTTGCGGGGGGCGGGCGCTATTCAGAACGGACAGTCCGATCTCAGGCGTCGAGCAGCGCGCGGCTTTCGTAACTTTTCAGAGAGCGACGTGCGGCACGGCCATAGCCCCCCCCCGCTTCCTCCGAGATTTCCGGCATCAGCCGGAGGATCTCTTCCCGGGTTTCCGCGTCAAAGCTGTCCATCGTTTCGCGGCCGGGATGATAGCTTTCGCTTTCCAGCCCGTTGCCGCGAATGATCTGGTGTTTGTCGAACAGCAGGTGAACATAGGTGACCGGCTTGCCCACCGTCCCCATCCGGATCGAATCGTCGTTCACTAGATCCTTGGCCTTCACCAGAATCTCATCCTCTCCGAACAACAGTTGCGCTCGGCCGGATTTGATCAGCACGCGATGGTTCTGCGACATCTCGACCTGTTCGTGGTCGCCCAGCGCCCCGGCTCGGAATACGACGGGGACATCGCGCCCCGTACCGACGCGTGTCGACCGGCCGGCCCAGCGGACGGGCTGGGGTCCATCATCGCGGGTCATCACCAGATCGCCGACGCGCAATTCCTCGACCGGAACCTGACCGTCCGGCGTGTCGATTAACGTTCCCTGTACCAGACAAGGCACTGTGGTCATCTCGACAAAGGCTGTATCGGTATTCCCGCTGCCGTCCTGTACCTGGTAGGTAAAGGTATTGGTTTCCGAGTCCTCATCCGTGAAGATGGTGACCGTCCCGTCGGCATTGAGCTGAATCTGCTCGCCGCTCGGCAGGGTGACGATATCGCCAGCCACAACCGGCTGGTTGTTGATATGCGTGATAATCAGCTGACCGTCAGCGCTGGTCTGGTCATTCGCAAGTAGATCGAAGGTTTCGCTTTCGCCGTTCACCTCGATCGTATCGTCGCCCGCGACCAGCGCGGTCTGGATCGAATCCCCGGCGATCAGCAGGTTACTGTCATATTTCGCATCACCACCATCGGCGATGGCGATCTTGATCGTATTCACCTCACCCGGCGTAACCGGCGCCTTGAGCGTCAGCGTAACGGTGAATCCGTCCATCTCGGTATTGTAGGAATCATCCTTGTCCGAGTTGTCGATATAGAGGTTTTCGTTACTCTCATCGTTGATGTTGTTGATGGTGATGTCACCGTTGCCAACGGTCAGTTCCGCCTGCACGCCGTTGACCCAGATGCCCATGGCATCGTTGAACCCCGTCCCGACATATTCGAGATATTCTTCGGAAGAAAACACCACCTGCATGGTTAGTGTTTCACCCTCAGGCACGAAACTCGCCTCGAATACTGCGGCGTCGTAGGTTTTCACACCCGACACATCGTTCAGATCGCTGTCGCCCGCGGTTTTGTTTTCAGTCGTGGTCCGGTCCGACGTATTCACGTCACCTTTGCTGTTAGTGATATCCGTGGCCTTACCGGTCGACAGGATGACACCCGTATCCGAAGGCGTCAGTTCCGCTGCAACGGTATCACCATTCGAATAGATCCCCGAGGCATGCGTAGCGCCGGTGTAGTTGGCGGATAGAATATTGATCCCCGAGCCGAACATGGCATCGGCCATATCCATCGCTGACGCAGATGTATCGATGGGAAGTTCGGAAGCCTTTGCCATTAACTATACCTCATTTCTGATCCGCCCCGCCTTACACCGCAGGTTGATCATGTGGAACTACAAGACGATTCCGGCATGATTATGTAAATTTAGCGGAATTTGCTTAACCGGGCCTAACATATAGTAAACGTCAGGCTATTGACCGCTTCTGGACCAAGGGGATAAGGCGGGCGCATGAGCGATTCACCCAAAAAAAAGTCGAGACAGAGCGTCTATACGCTTTTGGTGCAAATTGGCCGCAAGGCCGGTGACGGCCTGCCAGAAGGCTCGACCGGCGCCGCGCTCATGTGTTTTGCCTCCGGCATCGACGAAGCCGAAGCAGTGCGCGAAACTGTCGCGATTCTAAAGCAGGCCGACACCGCACCGCTCGATGTGACGGGGTATGGGACGCTTGACGAACGCGAGGCCGCTGGTCACGACATCGACGACGAAGAACGCGCGCTCATGCAACGTGCATTGGACGAAAACTCCGTCATCATCGCTCAGATGACACCCTTTTTTGGCGAAGAAGACGCCAAGGATTAACCGTCAGTGCGAATTAGAAAATATCTTTCGATTTTTGTATAAAACCTTGGAACCTATTCTTGCTCTGCATCGTTGAGTGCCCAGAAAAGGGAACACAAGGACGCGCAAGATGGAAGGTATCGGATGGTTCGCGGCGGTTATAGTCGGCGCACTTGCTGGCTGGATCGCTGAAAAGATCATGAAGGCCGATCATGGCCTGCTCACCAACATCATTCTCGGGATCGTCGGGGCGCTTGTTCTGAACTTTATCCTTGTCGCTGTGGTCGGTGGCACGCTGGGTGGCTGGATCGGCCAGCTTATCATCGGCGTCGTCGGAGCGTGTCTGTTGATCGGAGGATATCGGGCCATCAAACGCGCCTGATCAACCCAGAAATTTTGTAATAACCAGTATCTAGAGTAACGTTAGTTAAACAGTGTCGGGCGTCGCATTTATGCGGCGCCCATTTTACATTCTCAGGCTGCGCGATAGGCAGCCAAGGTGATCGCGTCGAGCGATTTCAAAACCGGGCGCGACGACGGCGGATGCTCGGGCAAGGTGCTCCGGTCAAACGTAGCCAAGGCGCTTGCGGCCAAATTCAGGGGCTTCCGGCGCAACCGGCCGACATAAAGACTTTCGGCGATGGTTCCGGCAACATTCAGCGTTTCCTGCTGCGGCAGGATCGGTTGCGCATAAGAAACAAATCGCGGCAGCGCCGGTCTCTGAACTGCAGGCCCGCCCGCAAGGTGACCGGCCTGCACCAGCACCGATTCATGTCCGAAAAGGTATTCGACCTCAGCCCCTGAAAGCACCAGCCTCTGCATCGGCGAAACGTCGATATCCTGACCAAGCCCGAAGTAGGGCGCGCAAAGCCTGATCGGTGCAAAACTGCCGCGAGCCGGCAAAATCCGGGTCAGGTTGTGAAGAACCGGCACGCTGTCGCCAGAACCGCTGATCACCAGATCACCGCGCTTGAGATCCTGCACGGGACGATACCCATATGGGGTTGCGACAGGCGTATCTGCCATCAGCGTCGGCAACGGCCCGACCGGCTCTATTTCGCTCGAAGCCGCCATGAAAATGACTTCCGGCGAAAGATAGCGTCCCTCTCCACCCTGCATCAGCCGGTGCATGTGCCAGAGCGGAATGGGGCTCGGGCTGTCAAACGGCATCACCACCGTCTGACCATGGTCCGGCTTTTCGAAGGCAAGGCGTCCCTGTCGCAGCGGACCGTCCCAAGTATAAGTGAGACGCAGAATATCGCCGCGCCCGATCTCGGGACAGTTGAAGACCTTGTGCAGAACCTCGCTTCCCTGATCCAACGAAAAACTGATGGCGCCGCCGGGCAGGGCGTGAATCGCAAGCTGGAACGGCCAGTCGTCATCAGCGTCGAACAAAACTATCGGGCGGGCATTGTTGGATTGGGGATAGCGGGTTTCGACAAGGATCGAACCCCGTGTCAGAAGGCTCTCGGCCTGTTCCAGCGCCTCGGGTGCGATCCAGTTTTCGTCGCTTTCACAGATGGCAAACCAGCTCATTGAAAGCCTTCCCGCAATGCCGGGACACTTTTGAATTCTGTCGCGGTATAGATCATGATCTGCTCTTGTTTCTCGCCCGGTTGGACAGGACATCCCGGTAAACAAAAGCTTATTCACGAGCCTGAATCGCGAATATCATCTGTCTGGCGGCTTTTACCGCTTTCTGCTCGGGTGCCCCGCCTCTGGGGTCATTTGTTTTCTTTCAGCATGTTAGCACCGTTTAGCTGTATCTGTTAAGAAGTTTTCCACATCAAGGGCTTGGCTTTGCGATTATTTCGTCCCAACTGTCAGGCAAACAGGGCTTCCCACGCCCTCAAAATCACGACCAAGGAAAACGTCTCATGTCCGATACCGACGCCGCCAAACTTACAGCCGATCTTATCCGGTGCCCCTCTGTTACGCCGGAAGATGGCGGTGCGCTGGATGTGCTGGACTCTCTGCTAAGCGGTGCGGGCTTCACCTGCACACGGGTCAATCGGGGAGGAATCAACAACCTGTTCGCGCGATGGGGCGACAAGGGACATGCCCGGACATTCGGCTTCAATGGGCATACCGACGTGGTGCCGGTCGGCGACGAATCCGCCTGGACGCACGCCCCTTTCGGCGCCGAGGAGCTTGACGGCATCCTATATGGCCGGGGCGCGACGGACATGAAATCCGGCGTTGCCGCCTTTGCCGCGGCAGCCGTCGATTTCGTGCAGAGTACGCCGCCCGAGGGTTCTGTGATCCTCGCGATCACCGGCGATGAGGAAGGCGATGCGCTTGATGGCACCACCGCCCTCCTCGACTACATGGATGAAGCCGGTGAAAAGATGAACGTCTGCCTTGTCGGCGAACCCACCTGCCCCGAAAATTTGGGCGATATGATCAAGATCGGCCGGCGCGGATCGATGAGCGCATGGTTCACAGTGCGCGGCGTGCAGGGCCACTCGGCCTATCCGCATCGCGCCAAGAACCCGTTGCCGGCAATCGCACGGCTGATGGACCGGCTCGCCAGCCATGAACTGGATAAGGGAACCGACCATTTCGACCCTTCCACGCTCGCCATTGTCACCATCGATACCGGTAACCCAGCCACCAACGTAATCCCCGCCGAATGCAAGGGGACGGTGAACATCCGTTTCAATGACACCCATAGCGGTGAGAGCCTGAGCAGCTGGCTGAGGGACGAGGCGGCGAAAGTCGCGACCGAGTTTGGCGTGGAGATCGGTGTCGAGATCAAGGTGTCCGGCGAAAGCTTTCTGACTCCGCCGGGCGATCTGTCCGAACTTGTTGCCGCTGCCGTTCAGGCTGAAACCGGCGTGACACCGGTGCTGTCGACAACAGGCGGCACCTCGGACGCGCGTTTCGTCAAGGATCACTGCCCCGTGGTCGAATTCGGACTGGTTGGCAAGACCATGCACCAAGTTGATGAAAACGTACCGATCGAGCAAATCCACCAGCTCAAGCGGATCTATTCCCGCATTCTGTCCGACTATTTCGCCTAAGCCATGCGACCGGGGCGCACCCTGATCGTCATGGTGAAACAGCCGCGCCCCGGTCGGGTCAAGACCCGTCTGGCGAAGGAAATAGGCTCTATACAGGCGAAATGGTGGTTCCGGCATCAGGTTGCTGACCTGCTCCGCCGTGTAGAGGACCCTCATTGGGAGGTTGTTCTGGCTGTCAGCCCAGACCGCGAAGGGCTGGTTAGCCGGGTTTGGCCCGACCACTTCCCGCGCATTCCTCAGGGCGGTGGCGATCTCGGCCACCGAATGTCCCGCGCCATGATGCGATTTCCGCGACACCAAGTCTGTGTCATCGGTGGCGACATCCCCGAAATCCGTCCGCGGCACATTTCGAATGCTTTTGCCTTGTTAGGCTCACATACAGCCGTGTTCAGTCCGGCCATCGATGGCGGCTATTGGCTGGTGGGAATGCAGCGCGGCTCACGCGCGCGACCTGACATGTTCAAAGGCGTCCGCTGGTCTTCGCCACACGCGCTTTCCGACAGTACGTCCGCCCTGCCCGATCACCGGATCGCTTTTGCCGATACGTTGCGCGATGTCGACACGGCAAAGGATCTTGCAGCCACGCCTGCGCCACGTCGCTTTTGACGATGACGTTGTCCACTGCCCGTGATAAACGCGAAATCATGAGCCATATCCCTACCAAGGCTGAAATCCTTGACTGGATCGCTGCCAACCCGACCCTCAATTCCAAACGCGACATTGCCAAGGCATTTGGCATCAAGGGTGCCGCGCGGATCGACCTCAAACGTCAGCTAAAAGAGCTTGAAGCAGAAGGTCATCTGGAAAAGCGAAAACGCAGCTATCGCGACCCTGATCGCCTGCCTCCCGTCAGCGTATTGCAGATCAAAGAGCCGGACGAAAACGGTGATCTTTTTGCCCGTCCGCTGGAATGGCATGGCGAAGGCGTCGAACCCGTGGTTCTTATGCTTCTCCGGGCGTCGGACCCGGCTCTGGGTGCTGGCGACAGGATTCTTGCCAAGCTGACCGTGGTTCACGCCGAGGATCACAACTACGAAGCGCGCCTGATCCGGCGCATCGGCACAAACCCGAAACGTATCCTCGGTATCTTCCGCAAGGGGAGCGAAGGCGGACGGATCGTTCCCATCGATAAATCCGGCAGCTCCGAATGGACCGTCAGCGAAGATAATCGCCACGGCGCGAAAGAGGGCGAACTGGTCGAGGCCGAGCAGGCCGGACCAAAGGGCCGCATGGGGCTTCCCCGCGCGCGGGTGATCAACCGGATCGGCGACCCGACCGCGCCGAAAGCGGTTTCGCTCATCGCGATCCACCAGCACGGAATCCCCGATCATTTCCCCGATGCGGTGATCGATGAAGCGGATCGCGCCAAGCCCGTCGGACTATCAGGGCGCGAAAATCTGCGCGACATACCTCTCGTCACCATTGATCCGTGGGATGCCCGCGACCACGACGATGCGTGTTTTGCCGAACCCGATGAGGACCCCAAAAACGCCGAGGGCCATGTCATCTGGGTTGCCATCGCCGATGTCGCCGCCTATGTGCGGCCCGGCTCTCCGCTCGATATCGAGGCCCGCAAGCGCGGCAATTCCAGCTATTTCCCCGACCGTGTCGTGCCGATGCTGCCAGACCGGCTATCGGGCGATCTCTGCTCTTTGCACGAAGGTGTCCCGCGTGCGGTCATCGCCGTCAGGATGCAGATCGATAAGGACGGCCATAAGATCGGCCACAAGTTTATCCGCGGGTTGATGCGCTCGGCCGCATCCCTGAACTATGAAGAGGTTCAGGCCGCAATGGATGGCCGCCCGAATGACAAGGCCGGACCCTTGTTAGAGCCTGTTATAGAGCCGCTGTATGCTGCCTATGACGCCCTGACACGCGCCCGAGAAAAACGTCAGCCGCTGGAACTCGACCTGCCGGAACGCAAGATTGAACTAAGCGATGATGGCAAGGTCAGCTCGGTCAAATTCCGGGATCGCCTCGACGCGCACCGCCTGATCGAGGAATTCATGGTGCTTGCCAATGTCTGCGCCGCCGAAACCCTGATCGCCAAGAAATCGCCGCTGCTGTTCCGCGTGCATGAAGAACCCTCACCGGACAAGCTGGAAAGCCTGCGCGACACGGCCAGCGCTGCCGGGTACACGCTGGCCAAGGGGCAGGTTCTGCAACCCCGGCACCTGAACCAGCTCCTCAATCAAGCCTCGGGCCGCGACGACGCCGAGTTGATCAATATCTCCACCCTCCGGTCGATGACCCAAGCCTATTACAGCCCGCAGAATTTCGGGCATTTCGGCCTTGCGCTGCAACACTATGCGCATTTCACCTCACCAATCCGCCGTTACGCAGACCTCATTGTGCACCGCGCGCTGATATCCGCACATGGTTGGGGCAAGGACGGGCTGTCGCTTGAAGAGACAGAGAGGCTGGACCAAACCGCGCAGCATATCTCGGACACTGAACGCCGGTCGATGCTGGCCGAGCGCGACACCACAGACCGCTACCTTGCGGCCTATCTCAGCGAGCGGGTCGGTGATGAATTCGAAGGGCGCATCAGCGGCATCGCGCGTTTCGGCGTCTTTGTGAAACTGGACGAAACCGGTGCGGACGGGCTGATCCCGATCCGATCGCTGGGCCGCGAATATTTCCACTACGATGCCGAGGCGAACACCCTGATGGGGTCGGACACCGGCATGATCATCGGTATCGGCCAGCGCGTTACGGTGAAGCTGTCTCAAGCAACACCCGTAACGGGCGGGCTTGAACTGGAGCTTTTGTCGCTGGATGGAAGCAGCCTTCCCCGCGCACCCTCGCCGGCAGGACGTACCGCAACACGGCGCAAGGCATCGTCCTACAAGCGCAAGGCAGACAAGACCCGGAAAAAGGTCAGCCGCAAGCGCCGCAGCAGCCGCTAGGGCATCACCGTGCCCAGCGCCATTGCCACGGCTGCCTGAACGGGATCGATCACCGCGATCCCGAGTTCCTTTTCCAACGCGGCGCGGCGCGGTGAGAAACCAGCACAGCCCAGAACCATCGCCCCCGCGCCCATTTCCTTGAGGCGGAAGCCGATTTTTAGGGTCTGTTCATAGACATCGTCCGAATGACCGGCATCTTCTGCCGAGGCGTTATCCAGCGGTAATTCCGCCACCATCCGCGACTCGACACCCATCTGGCGAATGCGCAACCGGTGGCGCGCGATCGACGCCGGTCCAAGCGCGACAATGCCAAACAGGTCCGCCCGCGCCATCGCGGTCAGAATGCCTGCCTCCTGTATCCCGATCACAGGTTGCGGCACCAATGTCCGGCAGAGGTCGAGCCCCGGATCTGAAAAACAGGCGATCACGAATGCGCTCGCATCCGGCCGCGACCGGATCACTTCCGCCACGTCCAAACCCGCCTTGGCCGCATGTTCCGCCGTTGCAATCGTTGAGGGACCTTTTTCGATTCTCACCGTCTCGAAAACCGGGCCTTGGCGCATCGAAAGTGGCTCTATTGCTGTAGAAATCGCTTCTGTGACAGCAATCGAAGAGTTGGGGTTGATAACAAGGATCGGACCCGCGCTCACGGTGCAATCCTCGCACCAAAGTTGCGGACCGGATCCAATTCCTTGGCAAGGTATCCACGCCCCTTACCCAGATCCACGGGCGCACGCGGCACGAACCGGCCCTGCCCCTCCTGGCCTTTCAACTCGCCATGTTCAACGATGATGGCGCCCCGGTTCAGAACGATCTCGGGCACGCCGGTCAATTCCATTCCTTCGAAGGGCGTGTAATCCATGTTGTCGTGCTGATCGGCAAGTGTTGCCTTACGCGTAACCTCCGGGTTCCAGATCGCGATATCCGCGTCCATGCCCGGTGCCAGTCCACCTTTTTTGGTCACCCCAAAGGTCTTGGCCGCATTCGTCGATGACAGCGCCACGAATTCGTTCAGCGAGATACGCCCTTTCACCACGCCTTCCGAAAACAGATAGGGAAGACGCGCGGCAATCCCCGGCATGCCATTCGCGATTTTGGGATAAGGGATATCGCGCCCGTTCATGAACTTGCCCGTATCGTCAAACCTGTACGGCGCGTGATCCGAACTTACGGATTCAAACGTCCCGCTTTGGACATGGCGCCACAGGGCCTCTTGCGTTTCCGCATCACGCAGCGGCGGCGAGCAGACAAATTTCGCCCCTTCCATCCCCGGCTGATCCAGTTTTTCCCTTGTTAGGGCCAGATATTGCGGACAGGTCTCAGCAAACAGCCGCGTTCCCGCCAGCTTTTCGCGCTGCACGATGGCTGCGCCGCCGGCGGTTGATACATGCACGATGAACAGCGGCGCATCGACCAGCTTGGCAAGCGAAACCGCGCGGTTTATCGCCTCTTCCTCGGCCAGTTCCGGACGCGAAATCGCGTGGTACTTCGGTTCTGTCAGTTCGGCGGCGGCCAACCGTTTGTTCATCCATTTGATCATGTCGTTGTTTTCGGCATGAACCATGGTGATAGCGCCATGCGCCCGCGCCACGGTCAGGATGTCCAGCATCCCGCCGTCACCGATATTCATCATGTCATAGGTCATGAAGACCTTGAACGAGGTGATCCCCCGCTTGAACGCGCGCGGCAGCTGATCCTCGAGCACCTCGGCAGTCGGGTCGGTCACGATCAGATGGTAGCTGTAGTCAATTACCGACCGCGCCGCACGCTGGTCGTAAGTAGCAATCACATCGTCAATCGATTGCCCGCGATGCTGGGCGGCGAAGGGGATGAAAGATGAGTTTCCCCCGAAAGCCGCTGAAATAGAGCCTGATAAATAGTCATCGGCCCCCATGATCCCCGATGAGCTTTCCTGCGCGATATGGGCATGCGCCTCGATCCCGCCGGGCATGACCAGCCGCCCGGCTGCGTCGATCCGGCGCTCTCCCCCCGGCAAGGATTCGGCCAGGGCAACGATCCGGCCGTCCCGAATCCCGATATCGCCCTTGCTGGTTTCGCTTGCGGTGACAAGCGTCCCCCCGTGGATCACCGTATCGAATTCCATGGCCGGGCTCCTTTTATTAGACTTTATCGCGCTGCCGCAACTCGCGGGCATCCTGATAGGCGTACCACTGGGTCATCGCGAGCGCACCGTGCGGGGCAAAACGGCGGAACGGAACGGCTTCGAACGGCAGATCGTCAAAGGCCGTGTCGCGATCAGGCTGGCGCAGGATCTTGCGCGCCAGTTTCATCCCGAAATAGAGACTGCGAGTCACGCCCGATCCACAATACCCGCCCGCGACCCAGACCCCGTCATGATGGCCGATATGGGGACTGTGATCGGTCGTGTAGGCGACATACCCGGCCCAGAAATGGCTGAAGCTGACAGTATCGAGCTGCGGAAACACGCGCAGCATGGCCTTGCGGAACGCCGCCTTTCGTGATGCCTCAGACGCGCCGGGTACCCCCATGCGACCTCCAAAAATGAATCGTTTTCGATCGGGGGTCGGACGATACCACATGAACACGCGCCCCGATTCACCATGCATCCGGTTCAGCGGCGTCAGCTCTGCCATGACATCGGCGCTCAGTTCTTCGGTCGCCACCGCAGCGGTCTCGATCGGCACCATCCGGCTCGACATGACCTGTGTACGCTTGTCGGCATAGGCGTTTGTCGCCACGACAATTTCGGTCGCGTGGATCACTCCCCGGGCGCACTTCACGTTCAGCCCGGTCGCGTCGTTGTCCCAACCGGAAACGGCGCATTCGAGGAGGATCGCCGCCCCGGCCTCTTGCGCGACCCGCGCCAGTTCCAGCACCAGTTTGCGCGGGTGGATACCGCCGTCACGGTGATAGATCACGCCGCCACGGTAGAAATCGGTCCCGATCTGGGCACGCTGATCGCTTTGCGGCACCATCTCGGTTGGCAGGCCAAGGTTCTTGCCCAGCCAGTCGCACTCCCTCGCCGTCGATTCATAATCCGCCGCGGTCCGCGCTCCGCGAAACCGCCCGACCGGCTGGTAATCGCAGGCCAGCTTGTTCTCTTTGACGAATGCCTCGAAGTAATCGAGCGCAAGGATACCCTCGCGCATGATCCCAAGGGTTTTTTCATCGCCGTATTTCGCAATAAGGCCCGAGGTGCCCAGCTTGTGAAAACTTGGGCCGACCATGCCGCCGTTGCGCGACGAACAGCCCGCGCCGATACGACCCGCTTCAAGCACGACAACCCTGCGTCCGGATTGCGCAAGGTGAAAAGCGGTCGACAGTCCTGTGTAACCCGCCCCGATCACCACCACATCGGCATGGCGTGGCAGTTTTGCAGGATGGACCAGCGTTGGTTCCGGCACTTCCTCGTCCCAGTAGATACGCTGATCCGTCATTTTCAGTCCCTCAATGCCCAACTATCCCGATGCCGCGCCGTGGGAAACCGTGCTTCCAGCCCCAGTTCGGCAATCTGCTCTATACTTGCTTCGAACAGGCTGCGCATCACCGGAATGGTATCGGGCTCAAGCGCCACGCGCCGCAGGTCATCTGCCCGACCCGCATAGGCGTCAAACAGCGCACGCAAATCCTCGACGGCGGTCTTTTCTGACATGTCGACCCGCAGGTCGAGCGTATCCATCCCCAATTCGCCCGACACGCGCAGCGCGGCCGAGCGCAAAGGCCCAAGAACCTCGCCACCCGCATCACGCCCGGCTTCGAGACCGCGCATCAGACGTTCGCCCAGCGGCAGCTCCGGGTTGCGCACAAAGGCCTCCGCCATCGCATCGGTCACCTTGTCATTGGCAAGGATATTCCCCAGCGCAAGACAGTCCTTGTCGATGCAATGGGTATAGATCGAATACATCCGGCGACCGTGATACACCGCCGCCTGCCCCTTGGCATCCAGCGCGCCGATCTGCCGCCATTCGATATTTTCTGACGATACGCTGACCTTGGACACCGTCGCATCAGCCGACTCTCCGGCTTTCAACAGCGAGATACCGAGATCGCCAAGACGGCTGTCGGTGCGGTGCTGCGACAGCATCGCACCCTTGCCGTGGGCAAGCCGCAGACAACGACCGCCTACCGCCAGATCCGACGTCGTGATGACGCCGCCAAAGGCACCGGTCCGCGCACAGCGGCCAACCATTGAAAATGTCACAGCAGATCTCCTCTTTTCTTGCTGTTCTACGCGGGGTCGGTGGCGGGCAGCGGCACGCCACGATCCTCGGCGCTGAATCTTTCCCACATCGCGTCCGTCGCCGCCTGCGCTTCGACGATTGCAGCGCGTTCATCGATGGTGGTCAACTGCCCATCGCGCATCAAGAACCTGCCATCGACCATCGTGTCGGTCACGACACCCGGGTGTCCGTAATGAAGCAGGTTAGACACCGCCGAAAGGCGCGGCATCATCGCCGGGGTCATCAGATTGAATAGCGCAAGATCGGCCTTCATTCCCACCGCAATAGAGCCGATTTCCGGATGATCCAGCGCCTTGGCCGCATTGACCGTCGCATAATTGAACACCGTCTGCGGCGATGGCGTGACCGACCGCCCATAGGCCCCGCGGTGCAGCGTCATCGCCATCTTCATCGCGTGGAACATATCCTCGGTCATGTTGTCCGTGCCCAGCACGATCTTGACACCATGGTCGAGGATCGACCGCATCGGCAGCGGGTGCGGCCCTTTGGCCGACATCGACGCCGGACAATGGCCCAGCCACGTGCCCGTCTCGGCCAGTCGCGCCACATCGGAGTCATTGCAGAAAGTCCAATGCACCGCGATCAGATCGTCGCCGAGGAAATCGTTCTGATCCAGATACTCGGTCGAGGTGCAGCCGTGCAGTTTCTCGACCTGCTCCTTTTCGCTGATGATCTGGCTAAGATGCACCGTGCGGCGCAGCCCGTGTTCGCGTGCAAGTTTCTTCAACTCACCCAGCATCCAAGGACTGCAATTGTCCGGTCCGTGGGCTGCGATCATGACGCGCACCCGGTCGTCCTCGGCCCCGTGGAACTCGTCGATCAGGGCTCGGGTCCGGGTCAGGAATGTTTCGCCGAATTCGCGATCAAAGCGATAAGTGCCCGCGCCAACCTCGGTCGTCACCGCATCGGCGCAGCTTTCCGCCAGCCAGAGCCGTACGCCGGAGTCGATCATCGCCGGGGCGTAATCGGCAACGTGACGCAACGGATCAACCATGGTCGTGGTCCCCGACCGGATAGCCTCGGCGCAGGCTAGCCGCGCAATCGCCGCCCGTTCCTGCGGTTCCAGCAGGTAAGAGGCCGGCACCATGTATTGGTAGACAAGGTTGCCCTCGATATCCTCGACCGTACCTTTGAGCACCAGCAGAACCGAATGGGTGTGCGAATTAATCAGGCCCGGCGACACCAGCTTGTCCGAGGCATCGACCACCTCAAAAGACTCGAAATCGCTGCCGTTCAGCGTCTCGGGGATCGCGACGATCTTTTTGCCTTCGACCGCGATATGCCCCGCGCGAACCTCGGGCATCCCGCTTTCGTGACTGATATAGCGGGCGTTCTTGAAGAGATACTTGCTCATGACGTCCGCCGCAGCGCCGTGATCGCGGTAATCAACAGGGTCAGCAAAACCAGCAGGGTTGCAACCGCCGCGATGGTCGGGTCGATATTGTCCTGAATACCTTCCCAGATCTTCTTGGGCAGTGTCGTCACCCGGCGCACGGTAATGAACAGCACACCGACAATCTCGTCAAAGCTGACGATGAAAGCAAAGACGAAACCGGTCAGGATACCCGGCTTGGCCGCAGGCACGACCACCGCCAGTACTGTCTGCCAGACCGAGGCACCAAGACTCCGCGCCGCCCGCGGAATATTGCGGTCAAGGTTAACCAGCGCCGCAAATACCGAGATCGACACATAGGGCAGCGCCAGAAGCGTGTGCGCAAGGATGACGCCAAAGCTCGTGTCGATCAGCCCAAGATGCACCCAGAACCGGTAGAACCCAAGCGACTGCACGACCGGCGGCACCAGGATCGGCGTGATCAAAACCCACCGCGCGATGGCCGAGGCACGATCCGAAAGGAACCAGCACCCGATGGCAAAGGCGGTCCCCAAAACGGCAGCACAGGTCGCCACAACCAGACCGATCCAGATGCTCGACCACGTCGCGTGCAACCATTCGGTATCGCTGAAATAATTGACGTAGTGCTGCATCGACAGATGCTCTTTCGGCAGGCCGATATAGCTTGTGTCGGTCAGGGACACCGGAATGACGACCAGCAGCGGCAGCACCAAAAAGGCAAGGATCAGCCAGGCGCCAGTCTGAAAAAAGATGCGAAACGCGGATACCGGCATCATTTACGCTCCAGCAGGGCAGACCGCAGATTGATAAAGCGGGATGCAATCAAAAGAACAAGGGCGGTCGCTATCAGCAACCCGACGGACAGAGCCGAGCCAAGTCCCCAGTTCAGGAACTCCTGGATCTGGTAGGTGATGTATTCCGAGATCATCAGAACACGCCCGCCACCAAGCAGCGCAGGCGTCACGTAGAACCCCAGAGACAGCACGAACACAAGCAGCGCGCCGGACATCACACCGGGAATGGTCTGCGGAAAGTAGACGTTCCAGAACGCTGTCCATTCACTGGCTCCAAGCCCGCGCGCCGCCTTGACATAAGCGTCGGAAATGCCGCGCATATTGGTCATCATCGGCAGGATCGCAAAGGGCAGCATGACGTGGATCATCGCGATCAGAACGCCGAATTCATTATGCATGAGCCGCAGCGGAGACTCGATGATCCCGGCATCGCGCAGGGTGTCATTCACAAGGCCTGAACGGCCCAGCAGAACGATCCAGCTGAACGACCGGATCAGAACCGATACCCAGAACGGCAGGATGACAAGCGCCAGCATAAGCGGCGTGAACTTGTTGGCAAAGTTGCTGATAGAATAGGCCACGATATAGCCCAGCAGCAGGCAACCGATGGTGGTGATCGCGGCGACCCGGAAAGTCAGCACGAAACTGGTTTTGACCGCACTGGATTCGGCCATTTTGACAAAATTGTCGACTCCGGTCGTCGGCTCGGTAAAGGCGATCTCCCAGATGCCCAGCACCGGCAGGATGTAAAAGACGATCATTATCGTCAGGGCAGGCGCCACCAGCATCCAGTAGCTGACTTTTTCGTTGAGACGACCCATGCAAGCTCCGGCAGTCGAAATTCGGAAAAAACGGGGCCATCGGCATCGCACGACAGCCCCGCAGGGGAGGGATCAGTTAATCAGAGCGTCCACGTACATCTCTTCTGCAGCGATCTGGTGCTTGGCGTACCATTCATCGTTGTAGAGGATCTGCGTTGCGAGGTTTTCGGGGCTGGTCGGGTTCCACTTTTCCAGCTCGGCAGGCACCATCGACGCGGCTGCAGGATTGATCGGACCAGAGCCGAGCAGTTCCAGCCATTTCACCTGAAGCTCGGGCTTCTGGGCGTGGGCGATGAATTTCATCACTTCTTCGGTGCCGGCCGGGTTGTCTTTCGGAACCACCCAGATGCCCGGCGCCATCACGCCGCCATTAAATGTGACCTGAAAGCTGCCTTCATCCATCTGGTCTTTCAGCAGGTGCGCGCGGGTCGACCAGATGTTGCCGATGGCAACTTCTTCCTGCAGGAACAGGTTCTGGCTGTCGCTGCCCGAGCCCCAGACGATAATGTTTTCACGCAGTTCGCGGAACTTGGCGATGGCAGCGGCAATGCCGTCCTCCGTGTCCAGCACGGCATAGACTTCTTCCGGCGCGATACCCTGCGCCATGGTCGCGCTTTCAAGCATACCACGCACCGATTTGCGGAAGGTCCGCATACCGGGGAAATCCTTGGTGTTCCAGACATCTGCCCAGTTCTGCGGCACGTTTCCGCCGAGCATCTTGGGGTTCGTCGCAAGAACGTAGGAATAGATGTAGTTGCCGACACCGTTGTTATAGGCCGTCCCTTCCAGAACTTTCGACTTGTCGACAATGGAATAGTCGATGGGCTGCGTAACGCCCTGCTGTTCCAGAATGATCGCCGAACCCGCGCCACTGTCGCAAAGGTCCCAGACCACCGCCCCGCTTTCGACCATGGCGCGGATCTTGCCTGCCGACGGGCCAGAACCGTCGATGACGACCGGAATACCGGTTTCGGCGGTGTATGTTTCGGCCAGAACTTCTTCGAGCACGTCCTTGGCGGTGCCGCCCCAGTTCACGACGACGATCTCTTTCGCCTGCGCGGAAACCTTGCTGCCCAGCGCGGGCAGAATACCAAGCGCACCCATCGCAGCGATGAAGCCACGGCGGGTCAGACGGCCCTGCTTGTAACGTTCGACGGCAATATCCGCGATGTCGCGTTTTGCCTCGAAATCGGTTGTGTCAGTCATGTCACTTCTCCTTGTTGGATCGTAATGCTTATTGATTTCAGGCCCTTTTCACCGGGCCCTTGCCGTTAAAACGTTACTCGGGCGCCAGTAGCACACAGGCGTCCTTGTCCCAGCCGATGCTCACGGGAAGATCGGGCTTTGGCGTGATGCCGGTTTTCCACGTCGCGCAGGACAAAAGCAGTTCACCCAGCGAGTCATGGGTCACGATGACTTGGCAACGCTCGCCAAGATAGCTGACCTGTTTGACCTTGGCCGACAGGAACTCTTCGCCCGGCCCCGCCAACCGCAGCCGTTCGGGGCGCAGGGCAACCTTGGTCTTGGTGCCAACCTCAAGCGGAGCATCGGTTTCTACCTGGAACTTGGCCCCATCGGCGGCACAACTCAGCACGTCGCCTTCTCGGCCAGTCACCATCACATCGATGAAATTCGATTTGCCAAGGAAGTCAGCCACAAAGGCGTTCCGAGGCTTGTTGTACAAATCTCCCGGCGCGCCTTCCTGCTGGATCTTGCCGTCCTTCAGAATGACAATCCGGTCCGACATGGACAGCGCTTCTTCCTGATCGTGGGTCACGTAGATAAAGGTCACGCCCAGCCGGTCGTGCAGTGCCTTGAGCTCCCATTGCAGGTCCGCGCGCAGCTTCTTGTCGAGCGCCGAAAGCGGTTCGTCCAGCAACAGAACCTGCGGATGAAACGACAGCGCCCGCGCCAGCGCGACCCGCTGCTGCTGTCCGCCGGAAAGCTGAATCGGCAACCGGTCGGCGAAATCGCCCATCTGAACAAGGTCGAGACATTCCGCTACGCGATCGGCAATTTCCTTGGCCGGTTTCTTGCGCACTTTCAGCGGAAAGGCCACGTTTTCAGCCACGGTCATCGTCGGAAACAACGCATAGCCCTGGAAAACCATGCCAAAATCGCGCGCTTCCGGCGGTTGCTTGGTGATATCCTTGGACCGAAGGCTGATCGACCCTTCGTCAAGCCGGATAAAGCCCGCAATTGCGCTCAGAAGCGTAGTCTTGCCCGACCCCGAAGGCCCAAGCAGCGTGAGGAATTCGCCATCCGCCACATCCAGCGTCACATCGTCAAGCGCATGCACGCTCCCGTACCGTTTGATCCCCTGACGAATAGAAAGGATAGGAGTGCTCATGCTGTTTTTATGTTCCACGCTTGAGTGAGAGGCCCCTTGCTGCGGGCCGGTATCGCTACGTCAGGGGAGCATGAAGAACTAAAACAATGAAATTAAAAAAAGCCCTCTATAAATAATTTCAGATTATACGCTCTCGGCCTTCCGCGCGATATTCTCCGCGCCATCCTTGAGAAACTCAGCCAGAAACTGTTGGAACTGAACCGAAAGATGCGAGGTCGGAAACAGGTTCGACGTCACAGCGTGCATGTTGAGATGCAGTACCGGTTGCGTTGGCTTTATGGCGATTCCGCTGATATCCGGCCCGATCAGGGCGAAACTGTCTACCAGCGCAACGCCCAGCCCGTTACGTACCATTTCAAGCGCCGTCGCCGTGTGCCGCACCTCGCAGAAATAACGACGCTCAAGCCCCTGTTGCGAAAACACCGTATCGATGGCCTGCCCCAGCGGCGTGCTCGCTGCATAAGAAATGTGCGGTACGTGGTTCAGGTCGGTCACCTTGATCTGGTCCGACAGCGCCATTTCGTGATTCTCCGGGCAAACACACATCAACCGTCCCTCTCCCACTTCGCGTACGGAAAGTGCCGAGTGGCGTGGCCGCGTCACCGAAAGCGCGAGATCTGCCCGACCGCTCACCAGCCGTCGGATGATCTCATCGACGCTGCCCAATTCAATGGAAAGCTGAAGTTTTGGGCGGGTCCGCATGAATTCTGCCAAGACCAGTGGCAGAATCCCGTGGCCGATCGAGGGCGAGGCGACAATATTCAAACGCCCGATTGTGCCACCGCGCAATTCTTCGATGATATTGGCAACACGCTTTTGCTGCATGAACAAATGCTGTGCCTCCTGCGCGATATGAAGCGCTTCGCGCGTCGGCACCAGCCGCCCGTGCTCCCTTTGAAACAATGGGAAACCGACAAGATCCTCGGTATGGCGGATCATGTTGCTTATCGCGGGTTGGCTCACGTTCAGCAATTCCGCCGCCCGCGCGGTCGTGCCAACTTCGATGACGGTAGAAAGAACCTCAAGCTGGCGGGCGTTTATCATGCATATAACTTTTCATTATTCGATAGGGGTACAAATTTATTTCACACTGATATGGCCCCTGTCTACACCGGAAATATACAGGCAGAGGAGACACGGATGAGCCGGAAAGAAGTCTATGCGGTTGCGCAAATGGGACCAGTTCATCTGGCGGACACCAAGGCACAGGTCCTCGCTCGGCTGATCGACATGCTGCGTCAGGCCAATGCCCGCGGCGCGCGGTGGGTCACCTTTCCCGAGCTCGCCCTGACGACCTTTTTCCCTCGCTACATCTACGACACGCCCGAAGAATACGACGTCTTCTTCGAAGAGGGTCTGCCTTCTCCGGCGATGAAACCGCTGTTCGAAGAGGCCGAAAAGCTGGGCGTCGGTTTCTATCTCGGCTATGCGGAAAAGATCACCGAAGGCGGCGAAACGCATCGTTACAACACCTCGGTGCTCGTCGCTCCCGATGGCAAAGTCCTTGGCAAATATCGCAAGATCCACCTGCCCGGCACCAAGGACCCCATCGGCGACCTGGAATTCGAACATCTCGAGAAACGTTACTTCGAAGTCGGCGACATGGGTTTCCCGGTTTTCGAGACACCCTCGGGCCGTTTCGGCATGTGCATCTGCAACGACCGTCGCTGGCCGGAAACCTTCCGTGTCATGGCCCTGCGCGGGGCCGAGGTGTTCATGCTGGGCTACAACACACCGACCCGCAATATTCACCACCCCGAACCGGCGCATCTGCGCGAATTCCACCACCGTCTCAGCCTTGAATCGGCGGCCTATCAGAACGCCGCATGGGTTATGGCCGCCGCGAAATGCGGCTCGGAAGACGGATTCGCGATGATCGGCGGCTCGGCCATTGTCTCTCCCACCGGCGAGGTCGTGGCCCGCGCCTCGACCGAAGATGACGAAGTCATCACCTACGACTGCGATCTCGACCTCGGGGCCTATATTCGCCGTTCGGTCTTTGATTTCGCCCGGCACCGCCGCATCGAACACTACGGGCCTATCACCGCGCAGACCGGCATCGAGCTCGATAAATGACTTTCTCTCTCGCGGGCAGATGCGCGGAAACCGGCGACATCGGCTTTGCCGTGACCACGTCATCTGTCTGCGTCGGGGCCCGCGTTGGAGCCGTAACCGATGGCTGCGTCGTCTTCTCGCAGGCTCGCACCGATCCGCGGCTGCACGCGATCGGGATCGAAGCATGGAAACTCTCGGAAGACACCGAAACCACGCTTTTCGCCATGCAGGACGCCGCAACCGCTCTCCACTGGCGGCAACTCGGCGTTGTTCCAGCACAAGGCAAACCGCTGCATTTCACTGGCGAAAGCTGCCTTGACCATTGCGGCGGGCTAATCGGCAATGATTGCCTCGCGCTTGGTAATTTTCTGGGCAGCGATCAGGTCCTTCCCGAAACGATCCGGGGTTTCGAAACCGCGACGGGCTCTCTCGCCGTTCGCCTCATCGCCGGTCTGAAGGCAGGTGAGAATGCCGGAAGCGAGCGCGATCCGTTGCAATCGGCAGCCGTCGTGGTTCTGGGCAGCAATGATCTGAAGGATGTCGATCTTCGAATCGACTCCTCGGACGATCCTATTTCCGATCTCGCGGCCCTGCTCGTGGAATGGCTGCCAAAGGCGCCGGCTTATCGCCTCCGCGCCCTTGATCCGGACGCGGCACCGTCATCAAGCTCCGTCGAACATTCCAAAGAGTGAATTCGCCGGGCAAGCCTCGCCTACCCGGCATTCTGACCCCCTGATAATCGCCGAAACAGATTCTATTCTGCGGCGATCGTCCGTACTTCGCCGGGACGGTAGTTGAGGATCGGCGCCAGCCAGCGTTCCACTTCCTCGATCTCCATCCCCTTGCGGGCGGCATAATCCTCGACCTGATCCCGTTCGACCTTGGCCACGCCAAAGTAATAGGCGTCGGGATGGCCGATATAGATACCCGAAACCGAAGATCCCGGCCACATCGCCATGCTCTCGGTCAGTTCAACACCCGTTGCCTCTTCGGTCTGCAGCAGATCGAAAAGCGTCCGTTTCTCGGTGTGATCCGGCTGTGCGGGATAGCCCGGCGCAGGACGGATACCGTCATAGGGCTCGCCAACCAGCTCCTCCGGCGCATAAGTCTCGCCATTGGCATAGCCCCAATAGTCGCGACGGACCCGCTGATGCAGCATCTCAGCCATTGCCTCGGCAAACCGGTCCGCCAGCGCCTTGACCATGATTGCCGAGTAATCGTCGCCCTTCTTTTCGAACTCTTTCGCAATTGCGATCTCTTCCGGCCCGGCCGTCACGGTAAACCCGCCAACCCAGTCCTCGACGCCCTCAGGCGCCACAAAATCGGCGAGAGCAAGGTTTGGGCTGTCCCGGCGCTTGCTCGTCTGTTGACGCAGCGTGTGGAATGTGGCGAGCCGTTCCTTTCGCTCCGCATCCTTGAAAAGCCGGATGTCATCTCCGTGCCGGTTCGCAGGCCAAAAGCCGACCACAGCGCGCGGACCAAACCAGCTTTCCCCGATGATCCTTTGCAGCATCGCCTGCGCGTCCTTGAGCAGCCCTCGCGCGGCCTCGCCGTATTTTTCGTCGTCAAGAATACGCGGATAAACGCCTTTCAGCTCCCAAGTCTGAAAGAACGGCGTCCAGTCGATATATTGCGCGATTTCGGTCAGATCCCAGTCGTCGATCACCTTCGACCCGGTAAAGGAGGGCGCGGCCACCCTATAATCCGACCAGTCGATCTGCATCGCATTGGCACGGGCCTTTTCAAGTGGCAGGCGCGATTTGGCCCGCTCGGCGCGTTCGTGCCGTTCCGCGACCTCGGAATATTCCTCGCGGATGCCCTGGATATACGGCTCGCACGCTGTCTTGCTCAGTAGGGACGACACCACCCCGACCGCACGACTGGCATCGGTCACGTAAATCGCCTGATTCCGCGTATACTGCGGCGCTATCTTTACAGCGGTATGCACTTTTGATGTGGTCGCCCCGCCGATCAGCAGCGGGATATCGAACCCTTCGCGCTCGAGCTCGTTCGCCATATGCACCATTTCATCCAGCGACGGCGTGATAAGACCTGACAGGCCGATCACATCCACATCATGCGCTTTCGCTTCCTCAAGGATCTTCTGCGGCGGAACCATCACGCCCAGATCAATGATTTCGTAATTGTTGCAGGCCAGCACGACGCCGACGATATTCTTACCGATATCATGCACGTCGCCTTTCACGGTTGCCATCAGGACGGTTCCGGCAGTGTCTTTGCCCCCGCCACCATTCAGACGTTTTTCCTCCTCCATATAAGGCAAGAGAACGGCAACCGCCTGTTTCATCACGCGCGCCGACTTGACCACCTGCGGCAGAAACATCTTGCCCGCGCCGAACAGGTCACCGACAACATTCATACCCGCCATCAGCGGTCCTTCGATTACCTCGAGCGGCTTATCCGCAGCTACCCGTGCGGCCTCGGTATCTTCGTCGACAAATTCCGTAATTCCATTGACCAGTGCATGTTCCAGCCGCTTTTCGACAGGCCATTCGCGCCATGCAAGATCGCGTTTCTTTTCTTCGCGCTTGTCGCCGCGGAATCGCTCGGCGATCTCCAGCAGGTTCTCCGTCGCGTTCCCGCCGTTGGCCGGTTCGCGGTTCAGCACCACATCCTCGCAGGCCTCGCGAAGATCCGCGTCGATCTGGTCGTAAACCGCAAGCTGCCCAGCGTTCACGATGCCCATATCCATACCCGCCTTGATGGCATGATAGAGGAACACCGCGTGCATCGCTTCACGGACCGGTTCATTGCCGCGGAAGCTGAACGACAGGTTCGAAACCCCGCCCGAGATGTGACAGTGCGGCAGATTCCCGCGAATCCAGCGGGTGGCCTCAATGAAATCGACACCATAATTGTCGTGCTCTTCAATCCCCGTCGCCACGGCAAAGACGTTCGGATCGAAAATGATGTCCTCGGGCGGAAAGCCGACCTCCTCCGTCAGAACCTTGTAGGCCCGCGCGCAGATTTCAGTCTTGCGTTCAAAGGTGTCGGCCTGACCGTCTTCGTCAAAAGCCATAACCACGACCGCCGCGCCGTAGGCCAGACACAGCCCCGCGTGATGCAGGAACGCTTCCTCGCCTTCCTTGAGCGAGATCGAATTGACCACGGGCTTACCCTGCACGCATTGCAGGCCGGCCTCGATCACTTCCCATTTGGAACTGTCGATCATGATCGGCACCCGGGCTATATCAGGCTCTGCAGCGACCAGATTGAGGAATTCGATCATCGCCTGTTTGCTGTCGATCAGACCCTCGTCCATGTTGATGTCGATGATCTGGGCGCCGTTCTCGACCTGATCCCGCGCCACGTCGAGCGCGGCGGCATAATCGCGGTTGGTGATCAATTTGCGAAAACGGGCGGACCCGGTGACATTGGTCCGCTCCCCCACGTTCACGAAAGGGATTTCCTTTGTCAGAACAAAAGGCTCAAGGCCGGACAGGCGCAGCAAAGGTTCACGCATCCGCTTTCTCCCCGACCTTGCGCGGCGCATAACCGGCAACATGCGCGGCAATGGCGCGGATATGATCCGGCGTCGTGCCGCAACACCCCCCGACCACGTTCACCAGCCCCTCTTTTGCAAAGATTTCCACTTTGCCGGCCGTGTCCTCGGCCTCTTCGTCATACTGACCAAAGGCGTTCGGCAGGCCCGCGTTCGGATAGGCGCAGGTAAAGGTTTCAGCCACACCGGCCAGTTCCGTCAGGTGCGGGCGCATGGCATCCGCGCCCAGCGCGCAATTCAGCCCAACGGTAAAGGGCTGCGCATGGCGCACCGAATGCCAGAAGGCCGTGGGCGTCTGCCCCGAAAGCGTCCGACCCGAAGCATCGGTGATCGTGCCGGAAATCATGATTGGCAGTCGCTTGCCGTGCTCGGCAAAGGCTTCGAAGCAGGCAAAAATCGCGGCCTTTGCATTCAGCGTATCAAAGATTGTCTCAATCAGGATCAGGTCCGACCCTCCCGCGATCAGCCCGCGAATTTGCTGGCCGTAAGCCCGGCGCAGATGGTCGAAAGTCACCGCACGATAACCGGGGTCGTTCACATCCGGGCTGATCGAGGCTGTCCGGTTGGTTGGCCCAACGGCCCCCGCGACCCAGCGCGGCTTGCCGTCCTTGGCCGTGGCGCGATCCACCGCGCGACGCGCGATCCGCGCGCCTTCTGCATTGAGATCATGGACCGCGTCTTCCAGCGCATAATCGGCCTGTGCGATGGTCGTCGAGGAAAACGTGTTGGTTTCCACGATATCAGCCCCCGCCATCGCGAAATCGAAATGAATGTCCTCAACTGCCTGTGGCTGCGTCAGGATCAGCAGATCGTTATTGCCCTTCTGCGGGTGATCCGTGTGATAGGCGCAGGCATGCCCACCATGTCCGCGATACGCCTCCTCATCCAGTCCAAGCGACTGGATCTGAGTCCCCATCGCCCCGTCAAGAACAAGAATCCGTTCCTGCGCAGCCCGGATAAGCGCGTCATAGGTTTCGGTTTTCGGCAGGCGAAAGCTGTGCATATCAAACTCGTTTATGGTGAACCTCTGACATAGTGCCCACAGCATCGGTGAGCAAATTCATGTTTGGCGGGATAATCATGAGGGAGCCTCATGTTACACTTCGACGAGGCATGACGAGAGACAACTGCAATCAGGGGAAATCGTTTCGCCTGAAAAGACGGGAATTATGAAACCGGCGGGCAGATCACGAATTCCGCGCCACTCTGCGCAAGGAAATCGTGCATGTCCTCGGGCAAGGGCGCGTCGCAAAAGATAGCCGAGGCTTCTTCGATACGCCCACCCCGCACATGAGCCACGCGACCGAACTTTGTCGCGTCCAGCACAAGAAACGACCGCCTTGCATGGGTCCGCATCGCCTCGCGTATGCGCACCTCGGCGCCGGAAAAGTCGAGCAGCGTGCCATCCGGATCAATCCCGCCCACTCCAAAAACCGCGATATCGACACGAAAGCCCGCAAACATCTCCTCGGCGGCGACGGAACAGACATCCAGATCGCTATTGCGTAACTGCCCACCGGCCATTGTCACTTCGAAATCGCCTTGCATCGCCATTGTGAGCGCGATCGAAAGATTATTCGTGACGATCTTCAGGTTCCGATGCTGACCCAGATGCTCGGCCACCATCCGTGGAGTCGTACCGATCCCGAAAGACACCGAAGCCCCGTTGGGTATATGTTTCGCCACCGTCGCGGCGATCTGCATCTTGGCTGCGCGGTTAAGCACTTCGCGGTCACGAAAGCTCATGTTACCGCTGCCCGACCCGGAATGTCCGGCCATCCGGACAATTCCCCCGTGCAGCCGACGCGCCGCGCCCATCTCGCAAAGCTGATTGATATCGCGCCGAATGGTCTGCGTCGTAACCTCGAACCTAGCCGCCAGCTCTTCGACCGACAGAAAGTCCTGCGCGCGCAAAAGATCGGTGATCTCATTCTGCCTTTGGTTCGGCGCGGAATCGGTCATGTTCATATGAAAACCACTTATCATTCGCTCGAGCAGATCTAAGCGGCAATTATTGCATCTCCATGACAGGTCATAACTCCATTGGCCCGAAAGCTCTCTGCAATTAGGCCCTAAAAGCTCAATTGCCCGACTTCTGATGTAAAACCGGTAACCTGTCCTCTTTCAAAACCAGAGAAATGAACGTTCATATGAATGTCACACGGTTGTTAAGCGCAGTTCACATCCGCCCCCTAAACCCAAGCTCACGTCCCCCACAGGACGTCACGCACAAGAGGTTTTCATGGCGTATGCAGCCGCAGCCATACCGGGCACGTCCCACGCCGAACCGTTCATCCGTATCGACGGGCTGAACCGCCATTTCGCCGGTGGGGCTGGCGTGCATGACCTGTCTCTGGACATCCAGCGCGGGTCTTTCACCACGTTGCTCGGCCCTTCCGGCTGCGGAAAATCCACGACATTGCGCCTTTTGGCCGGGTTAGAGACGCCTGACAGCGGCTCGATCCGGATCGACGGGCGCGATGTAACTGCGCTTGCCCCCTCCGAACGCGGACTCTCCATGGTGTTCCAGTCCTACGCGCTGTTCCCGCATCTGTCGGTGAAAGATAACATTGAATTCGGCCTGCGCGTGCGCCGTGTCCCGGCTGGCGAGCGTCGCGCCCGTCTGAACGAGGCGCTCGACTTAACCGATCTCCGAGAATTCGAGGCCCGCAAACCTTCGCAACTGTCGGGCGGCCAGCGCCAGCGAGTCGCGCTCGCCCGCGCCGTCGTTGCCGGCCATCCCCTTTGCCTGATGGATGAACCGCTCTCTAATCTCGACGCTAAACTACGCCATTCCGTGCGTCAGGACATCCGCCGCCTGCAGCGCCGCCTCGGCATGACTGTCATCTACGTCACCCACGACCAGACCGAAGCGATGTCGATGGCCGATACCGTTGTATTGATGCGCGACGGTCAGATCGAACAGGCCGCCAGCCCGGCTGAAATCTATGCAAATCCGACCACCGAATTCGCGGCCACCTTCGTCGGGTCCCCGCCAATCCAGATGATGCCGCCGCTGTCAGGCGAGCAAGCGCCGCGGGTCGGTATCCGGGCAGAGGAGTTGCATTTGGTAGATCCTAAAAAGGGCCTTTTGACCGTGTCGGTAATCTCGACCGAATTCCTTGGTGCCGAAACTTACATCTATGTCCGCGCCAAGGAGGGCGACGATATCATCGTACGCGCCCCCGGGCGTGTCGAACCCGCGCCCGGCACATCCTTCGATCTCGACTGGCAGCCCGAAGCCGCGCACCGGTTTGACCAGAAAGGCAATCGTCTCGCGCGCCATCGCAAGACGCTCGTCCCCGCAGAATAACCCCTCCACAAACGGAAATGCTCAAGGAGCTCTCATGAAACCGATCCTGAATGCGCTTGCCGCCGCAGGCACGCTTGCCGCCACGGCCCTTCCCGGCTGGGCGGAAACCAACCTCACCATGTATTACCCGGTCGCTGTGGGCGGTGCCCTGACCGAGGTGGTCGATGGGCTGATCGAAGGGTTCGAGGCCGAAAACCCCGATATCAGTGTCGAAGCGATCTATGCCGGTAATTATGACGACACCCGCGTCCGCGCGCTCTCGGCGATCAATTCCGGCGATGCGCCCCAACTTTCGGTCATGTTCTCCATCGACGCAATCGACCTCGTCGACCGTGATCTGATCGTTGCCTTCGACGATGTGGTCGAAAGTGATGAAGACAAGGAATGGCTGAACAGCTTTTACCCCGCGCTGATGCGAAACGGGCAGATCGATGGCAAGACCTATGGCGTCCCGTTCCAGCGCTCAACAATTGTCATGTATTACAACAGGGAACTCTTTGCCGAGGCCGGACTGGACCCGGAACAGCCCCCCGCCACCTGGGAAGAGCTGGTCGCCGACGCCAAGGCGCTGACCAAGGAAGACCAGTGGGGCATCATGATCCCCTCGACCGGTTACCCCTATTGGATGTTCCAGTGCTTTGCGATTCAGAACGACAAGGAGCTGATGAATTCCGCCGGTACAGAGACGTATTTCAACGATCCCGCCGTGGTCGAAGCTCTGGATTTCTGGCGCTCGCTCACCCAGGAAGAAGGCGTCATGCCGGACGGTGTGATTGAATGGGGCACGCTGCGTCAGGCCTTCCTTCAGGGTCAGACCGCGATGATGTGGCACTCCACCGGCAACCTGACCGCTGTGCGTGACGGGGCCGATTTCGACTTTGGCGTGGCGATGCTGCCCGCGCACAAGCGTGCCGGTTCGCCCACCGGCGGCGGCAATTTCTATCTCTTCAAGGACTCCACCCCCGAAGAGCAAGCCGCCTCGCTCAAGCTGATCCAGTACATGACCGCTCCCGAACGCGCCGCGAAATGGTCGATGGCCACGGGTTACGTCGGCATCAGCCCGGCCGCCTATGAGACCGAGGCGCTGCAGGACTATAGCGCCGATTTCCCGGCAGCCCTCGTCGCCCGCGATCAACTCGAAGTGGCAGTTCCAGAGCTCTCCACCTTTGAAACCGCGCGGGTGCGTGAGGCACTGAACAACGCGATCCAGGCTGTCCTGACTGGCACCAAGTCGCCGCAGGACGCGCTGGACGAGGCACAGTCCACCGCCGAACGTCTGCTGAAGCCTTATCAGTAACTACCGCAGCCGGGCCAAACCGGCCCCGCGTGGCGCCCCCATCGCCACCTGCTGCACAGCGGACGGTCCTTTCCCGGGGCCGTCCGACCTCCCTCACGGAAAGCCGCGATGAAGCCCAGAAACCAGTCTCTATACGCGTGGATGCTCTTGTTTCCGGCGCTTGTCCTGCTCAGTACATTTGCTTTCTACCCCAGCATCGCCACGCTCTGGTCAAGCCTGTTCACCCGCGGCTCCGCCCGCCGTCCGGCCAAGTTTAACGAGCTTGGAAATTACGCCGATCTCTTTGCCGATCCGGTCACGTGGAAAGTCATCGGCAACAACCTGATCTATGCTGGTGTGACAATCCCCGTATCTATCGCCATCGCCCTGCTGATGGCGCTGTGGGCCGATTCCCGGATGCCCGCGAAGAGCTTTGTACGCACGGCCTATTTCACGCCGACCATGCTGCCGATGATCGCCGCCGCGAACCTCTGGCTGTTCTTCTACACACCCGGGATTGGCCTGTTCGACCGCATCATCGGTGTTTTCGGAATTGATTCGATCAACTGGCTGGGGCAGCCGGAAACCGCACTCTGGTCGATTATTCTTGTGACGATCTGGAAAGAATCCGGGTTTTTCATGATCTTCTACCTCGCCGCGCTGCAAACCATCCCGCCCGAGTTGAAAGAGGCCGCGATTATCGAGGGTACCTCGCGTTGGACCTATCTGCGCCGGGTTATCCTGCCACTGCTGATGCCCACAACCTTGTTCGTTCTGGTCAATGCGCTGATCAACTCTGTTCGGCTGATCGATCACCTGTTCATCCTGACCAAGGGAGGGCCGGATAACGCGACCAAGCTGATCCTCTATTACATCTGGGAGCTCGCCTTTTCCTATCTCGACGCGCCGCACGCTGCCGCGATGACAGTTCTGGTGCTGATCGCGCTGGGGATCGTCGCCACGATCCAGTTCCGGCTTATAGACAAAAGGGCGCATTACCGATGAAACTTGGCAATAATCCCATATTCAGTCTCGATTCCATCGGTGCCCTGTTCCTTGCGCTCGCTTGGATCTCTCCGCTGCTTTTCGCGATCTGGGCCGCATTCCACGATCCGACACATGCGATTGATTTCGACCTTGCCGCGCCCTGGACGCTCGACAATATCCGCGCGGTCTGGTCGCAAGCGCCGTGGCTGAACTACCTGACGAATACGATCTTTCTCGTGACGCTTGTCCTCGCCGGGCAATTCCTCCTCTGCACCCTCGCCGGTTTTGCCTTTGCCCGGTTCGAATTTCGCGGGCGCGAGGTGCTCTTCCTCATGGTGCTCCTGCAACTCTTTATCCTGCCCGAGGTGCTGATCGTCGAAAACTACGCAATCGTCTCTAACATTGGACTTTTCGACACCACTTTGGGCATGGCCATGCCGTACATGGCCAGCGCCTTCGGTATTTTTCTATTGCGTCAGGCTTTCAAATCCGTGCCACGCGAACTTGAGGACGCCGCACGAGTGGAAGGTGCGACATGGATGGGCGTGCTGCTCAAGGTCTATGTACCCGTCGCACGGCCAACCTACCTTGCCTATGCGCTGGTTTCTGTCGCGACCCACTGGAACAACTTCCTCTGGCCGCTGATCATCACCAATTCGACCGACACCCGCCCGTTGACGATTGGGCTCTCACTCTTTGGGGCGCCGGAAAGCGGCGTGGACATTTCAATGATCAGCGCCGCGACCCTGATGACCATTGCCCCACTTTTACTCGCTTTCCTGATTTTTCAGCGCCAATTCCTGCAAGCCTTCATAACCTCGGGCATCAAGTAACTGACGCGCACCGAAAGGGTTGCTGGATCAACCCCCCCTCGCTAGGCTGTATTCACGCAGTTCTGGGGAGGAGCCTGCCGTGACAACGACTCTCGCGCCTGTCGCACCCGTCGATACCGAGATTACAATCGAGCAGCTCACGCTCGATCCCTATTCGATTTTCAAGCGCCTGCGGGCCGAAAACCCGGTGCTCAAGATCAAATCGATCAACCGCACCCTGCTGACGCGCGCCGAAGACACCAAATACGTCAAGGAAAACCCGGCGCTGTTCAGCTCGGACGACCCGAGCACCCCGATGGAGCGTGCCTTTCGCGCCCATACGCTCATGCGCAAGGATGCCGAGGAACATCTGACCGAGCGTAACGCGATGGCGCCGACCTTTGCAGGCAAGAACATCAAGGGCTGCTGGGAACCGATCTATACAAAGATCGCCGAGGATTTCGTCGCCTCCCTCCCGCGCGGCGAAACCGTGGACCTGTTCAAACATCTTGCCGCACCCTATGCCGCCCGCTGCCTGAAACATCTCCTTGGCATCGAAGAAGCGAGCGATGCCGACATGGAGCGATGGAGCCAGACCCTGATCGACGGGGCGGGCAACTTTGGCTACCAGCAGGATCTCTTTGATCTTTGCGATACCGCGAATGATGAAATGGACGCGCTGTTTCACGCCACGATCCCGCGTCACAAGGCCGAACCGAACGCCTCGGCGCTGTCTGTCATGGTAAACGCCGAAGATCCGATTCCGCTCAGTCAGATATTCGCGAATATCAAGATCGCCATCGGCGGGGGCATCAATGAACCGCGCGATGCCCTGCTGACTATTCTCTACGGGCTGATGACCAACCCGGACCAGATGGAAGCCTGCAAGAAAGACGCCCTCTGGGGGCAGGCATTCGAGGAAGGTGTGCGCTGGGTCGCCCCGATCCAGGCCAGTTCGCGTCTGGTGATGGAGGACACGGTGATCCGGGGGTACCATATCCCAAAGGGCGATGTGGTGATGACCTCGCAGGCCTCGGCCTGCCATGACGAGGCGCTTTATGACAAGCCCGAGGAATACAACATTTTCCGTCCCAAGGTCCCGCATCAGGCCTTTGGCAACGGGCCGCATTTCTGTCAGGGCACTCATATCGCACGGCGCATGCTGGCCAATATCATGCTGCCGATGCTGTTTGACCGCTTCCCGGATATGACCCTGCCCGATCCCGGTGCGGTCCAGTTCTACGGGTTCGGTTTCCGCGGGCCGCTGTCGTTACCCGTGACCCTGAATTAGACCCTAATAACTCGAATACCAACAGCGCCGGGACAAACCCGCGCATTTTCTCGGGAGGAGAACCATGAAGAAACGCACTCTGCTCGGGGCAGCATTCTCCGCTGTTCTGGCGTCGACGCTTTGGCCGGCCGCAACGACCGCCCAAGAGGTGACACTGAAGCTGCACCAGTTCCTGCCGGCACCGGCGACAGTGCCAAAGCTGATCCTGAAACCTTGGGCCGAACGGGTCGAAGAGGCCTCGGACGGGCGCATCAAGATCGACCATTTCGATGCAATGGCGCTTGGCGGCACACCTCCCAGCCTGATGGATCAGGCCATCGACGGTTCCGCCGATCTCATCATGACTGTCGTGGGCTATACGCCGGGCCGTTTCCCCAAGACCGAGGTCTTTGAACTGCCCTTCATGATGACCGACCCGATTGCGACCTCCAAGGCTTTCATGGACCTTGTAGAGACTGATTTGCAGGGAGAGGAGTACAAGGACGTCAAGATTCTCGGCGCATGGGTGCATGGTCCCGGAGTGGTACATTCGCGCAATGGCGTCACGAAGCTCGAGGATATGGAAGGGCTTAAGATGCGAGGTCCGACCCGCGTGATCACCGACATGCTGCGCGAACTGGGCGCAACCCCGGTTGGCATGCCGCTCCCCGCCATCCCCGAGGCACTGTCCAAGGGCGTCATCGACGGCACAGTAATCCCGTGGGAAGTCACCCCCGCGATCAAGCTGTCGGAACTGATCGGTCACGGCACTGAATTCACCAACTCGAAAGAAGCACTTTATACCGCGACCATCGTGCTTGCGATGAACAAAGCCAGGTACGACGCAATGCCTGACGATCTCAAAGCGATCCTCGATGCGGAATCCGGGCAAAAACTGTCCGAATTCGCCGCGCAGGTCATGTATGAACGCGACAACCCGGGCCGTGAACTCGCGCTGTCGAACGGATCCGAGATCATCCAGCTCGACGAGACTGAAATCGCCCGCTGGAAGGAAAAGGCCCAGCCGGTTATCGAACGCTGGAAAGAGGAAATGGCGGCGAAAGACATCGACGGCGAAGCGCTGATCGAAAAGGCCCGCGCCCTGATTGAAAAGCACGGCGGCTAAAACATCGCGATCAGGGGCGCGAAATGAGTTCGCGCCCCTTATTAGTGTCTAATCAGGCGTTTTCGGCGAACCATGCGACGATCTCGGGCATGTTCCGCTCGAACCCGCCTGGAATGAACAGGTTCAACAGCCGCGCAGGCCCGGCCCCGGGATTGCGAAAATCATGGGTGACACCGGCGGGAATCCGGATAAAGCTCCCCTCGTCGTAGGTGCGCCACTCCTCGCCGGTCAGCAATTCGGGCGTGCCTTCCAGCACATAGAAAATCTCGTCATTGGCGTCGTGGTGATGTGCACCTACGCCCTCCTGCCCCGGCGCCATCCGCCATTCCGAAACTGAATAGCCCGCGCCGGTCTCGCCTTCATCCGCTTTGAACAGGGCGGTCAGCTTACCCATCTCATAGCGCCGACCTTCATCGCGCCCAAGCGCGATCACCGCTTTGCGCGCCGCCTTTTCCGAAGCATCATCCATCACACACCCCTGTTTCGCTGTCGTTCAACGCTACGACAAGCTCCCTGCCCCACAAACAGATTTTTGCCACCTGTCGCGTCTTCCCGCCGGGGCGAACGGCCCTCGCCGCGCGCGCCCGTTGAGTTTGCGCCGAAAAAGACCTATCTCGGCGGGGACAGCCGCCCAAGCGGCACTTGCAAGGAACGACCCGCGTGGCAAATCACCTCTATCAGAACGACCTGCCCGACGGGCTGACCCTTGGCCCCATCGTCGCGATCGACTGCGAAACCATGGGGCTCAACCCGCATCGCGACCGACTTTGCGTGATCCAGATGTCCGACGGAGACGGCAATTCCCACATCTTGCAGGTCGCCAAAGGCCAAACCGAGGCGCCTAATCTCTGCAAGATGCTCACCGACCCGAACACGCTGAAACTCTTTCATTTCGGGCGTTTCGATATCGCCGCCATGTATCACGCCTTTGGCGCCTTGGCCGCGCCGGTCTATTGCACCAAGATCGCCAGCCGCCTTATCCGCACCTATACGGATCGTCACGGGCTCAAGAACCTCACGCAGGAACTCATCGGCGTCGATATCTCCAAGCAGCAACAAATGAGCGACTGGGGCGCGGAAAAGCTGACCGAAGCGCAGCTTGAATATGCCGCTTCGGACGTTCTGTACCTGCACCAGCTCAAGGAAAAGCTCGACGAGCGGCTCGCCCGCGAAGGCCGCACCGAGCTTGCCCAAAGCTGTTTCGATTTCCTGCCCACGCGGTCACTCCTCGATCTCGAAGGCTGGCCCGAAATCGACATCTTCGCCCACTCATGACCCAGTCGGAGTCATTCCTCGCCACGGCGCGCCAGGTCATCACGGACGAGGCGCGCGCGCTCGACGTGCTGGCCGGACAGCTGGATCAGGGATTTGTCGACACCCTGCGCCTGATGCTGGATGCGACCGGCCGCATCATCGTCAGCGGCATCGGGAAATCCGGCCATATCGGGCGCAAGATCGCCGCGACGCTGGCAAGCACCGGCACGCCCGCGCATTTCGTCCACCCGGCCGAAGCGAGCCACGGCGATCTCGGCATGGTCTCCAAGGGCGACGTCGTGCTAGCGATCTCGAATTCGGGCGAGGCACCCGAACTGGCCAACCTCGTCGCCTATACCCGCCGGTTCGGAATTCCGCTGATCGGGCTTTCCAGCAAGCCGGAAAGTTCGCTCATGATGCAGGCCGACGCGCACCTGCTGATTCCGTCGATGGGCGAGGCTTGCGGGTTCGGCATCGTACCGTCGATCTCAACCACGCTGACGCTTGCAATGGGCGACGCGCTGGCCATCGCCCTGATGAAATACCGCGATTTCCAGGCCGAGAATTTCCGCGACTTTCACCCAGGGGGCAAACTGGGGGCGCAGCTTACCAAGGTACGCGACCTCATGCATGCCGCCGAGGAACTGCCGCTGGTCACGCCGCAGACGCCGATGCGGGACACAATCGCCGAAATTGGGCGCAAATCCTTTGGCATGGTGGGCGTTATCGAAGGTGGCAATCTCGTCGGCATCATCACCGATGGTGACCTGCGCCGCCAGCTCGACGGGCTGATGACCCGCACCGCCGGGGACGTGATGACCCGAAACCCGCAAACAGTCCGACCCGATGCGCTTGCCGAGGAAGGTGCCGCCGTCATGAACAAGCGCGGCATCACCTGTCTCTTCGTGACCGAACATGACGCGCCCGCTCCGGCCCTTGGCTTGCTGCATATTCACGACTGCCTCCGCGCCGGTCTCGGCTAAGGGGAGGCATGGGCGATGGATCTCTATTCCCGGCTGGTTGCCATCTTCAAGGTGCTGTTGCCCCTCATCGCGCTTGGTATCCTCGCGACGCTTTTCCTGCTGTCCCGAGGCAGTAATTTCGAGGCGACGATTCCCTTTGCCGACAGCGAAGTCGCCGAACGGACCCGGGGTCAGCAGATTACCGCGCCGTTCTATTCCGGCACCAACCAGAAGGGCGAAGAAATCGTTGTACGCGCAGCCCTTGCCCGCCCCGGCGATGAGAATACGCCGGCCGAGGCAACCGAGGTCAATGCAAAGCTGACCGCCACCGACGGAGTCGAACTGACGCTGGATTCCGAGATGATGCGCGTGAACATGCAAAGCGACGTCGCGACCTTTCAGGGAGGTGTGCGCATGACCACCTCGACCGGGATCGAGATCGAAACCGAAGAGCTGGAAGCCACTCTTCAATATCTGTCGGGCCAGACTAACGGCGCCATCTCCGGCACCTCTCCGTTCGGCGATATCACAGCCGGCCGGATGACCTTTGGTCCCGAAAATGACGACGGGCCTCTGCATGTTCTTTTCAACCAAGGTGTAAAGCTGATATACCTGCCGAAAAAATCGGATTAACTCACTTGTTCCTTTATCGTTTCCTCATTTTCCCGCTGTTTTTTGCCCTCGCAGCCATGCCCGCGACAGCCCAGACGAATGTCGCCTTCGGGGGTATCAAGGCCGACCCGACTCTCCCTGTCGAGGTCACGGCAGATTCGCTCGACGTGAATCAGGCGGACGGATCGGCGGAATTCAAAGGCAACGTGCGCATCGGACAGGGTGAGATGCGGATCTCGGCCCAGCGCGTCCTCGTTATCTACAATCAGGATCAAAGCACCATCCAGCGGATGGAGGCAGTTGGCGATGTGGTTCTCGTCAGCGGCCCCGACGCGGCCGAGGCTGATCGCGCCGATTACAGCATCGATACAGGCGTGATCGTGATGACCGGCAACGTCCTGTTGACGCAGGGCGCAAACGCGCTTTCTTCCAACAACATGACGGTGAATCTTACTACTGGCACGGCCCAGATGAACGGGCGTGTGCGCACCATCCTTCAGAACGACGGCGGCAACTGATATGGCCCGCCCGACGCTTGTGACGAGTTCGAATACAACCGGACTCCAGATCTCTCATCTGCGGAAATCCTACCGCAAGAAAATGGTGATCCGTGATGTCACCATGTCCCTGCACCGGGGTGAGGTCGTCGCGCTGCTCGGGCCCAACGGGTCGGGCAAGACCACGTCCTTTTACGCGATCGCCGGGCTGGTGTTCCCCGAGGCCGGTTCGGTCACGATTGACGGCACGACCGTCACAACCCTGCCGATGTACCGCCGCGCACGTCTGGGAATCGGCTATCTGCCGCAGGAAATGTCGATCTTTCGCGGCCTCAGCGTCGAAGACAATATCTCGGCCGTGCTCGACATCACCTACGATGACAAAAGCAAGCGCCGCGAACGGCTTGAAGAACTCCTTTCGGATTTCTCCATCGAACATCTGCGCCGCGCCCCCGCGCTTGCCCTTTCGGGCGGTGAACGGCGTCGTGTCGAAATCGCGCGCTGCCTTGCGGCCGAACCGAAATACCTGCTGCTCGACGAACCCTTCGCCGGGGTCGACCCGATCTCGGTCAACGAAATCCGCCATCTCGTCTCCGACCTCAAGAATCGGGGAATCGGCGTGCTGATCACCGACCACAACGTCCGCGAGACGCTCGAAATCGTCGATCGCGCCTATATCTTGCACGATGGTCAGGTTCTGATGTCCGGCACGCCCGAAGAAGTTGTCGAAAACGAAAATGTCAGACGCGTCTATCTCGGCGAAAATTTTCGTATTTCCTAAGGAAATCGGCAAGTTGCGGCAATTTGCGCGCAAAATGGCAAGCCGTTTCATCCGCTTTTCGTTGACAGCAAGCCTGCGTGGTGCCTCAATTGAGATATGGTGAATGCATGGCTCACGCGGCTTCTTGTTACCGCCCGGAATACGGGCCGGACCGCTGGACCCATTTTTTACCTATTTCCAGTCATCCGATAAAGTTAACGCCCGCTTTCCAAGCGGAGCGTCTGAGGATGCCAATCTGAAGGAGCACAAATGCGGTACCAAATCAGTGGCAAACAGATCGACATCGGCGAGGCTCTTCAAACCCATGTGCAGACCGAGCTGAACGAGATCGTGAGTAAATATGCCGGCCGTCCGACGGATGCGAACGTGATTTTCTCAAAGTCCGCACATGAGTATGTGTGCGAGGCCACCATCCATCTCTCGACTGGTCTGACTGCTGCCGCCAAGGCTAAAGCGACCGAGATCTACTCGGCATTCGACAGCTGTGGCGAGAAGATGGACAAGCAGTTACGCCGCTATAAACGCCGTCTCAAGGACCATCATCGTGATCGGTCGGAACCGGTTGAACTCTTGGGCGCATCCTCCTATATCCTCGCCGCAGAAGAGCAATCGGAAGATGCCGAGCCGGATTCGCTTCAACCAATTATCGTTGCTGAGATGGAAATGCAGATACCTTCATTGTCTGTAGGCGAGGCCGTTATGCAAATGGAATTGGCAGGAGCCCCCGTGCTGATCTTCCGTAACGAAGGTAAACAGGGTTTGAACGTGGTTTATCGCCGCGACGATGGTAACATCGGCTGGATCGACCCGCGCAATCAGGACTAGCCCCAGAACAGGGGCGCAGCCCACGGAGCACGACACCATATGGAGCTTTCGAGCATCCTGAAACCCGAAGCCGTTCGCGTCTATGCCGCCGTTTCAAGCAAGAAACGCCTTTTTCAGGAAATCGGCGACGTTGCCCATGCCTGCCATGGTATCAACGCCCCGGATACTGTCGAGGCATTGCTTGAACGGGAAAGCCTGGGACCAACCGGCGTCGGCCACGGTGTCGCGCTACCTCATGCGCGACTACCGGGGCTCGACTCCGTTGTCGGAGTCTTTGTGTTGCTGGAAAAGCCGCTGGATTTCAGTGCGATAGACCGTCAGTCGGTGGATATCGCCTTTGCATTGCTGGCGCCCGAGGAATCGGGCGTCGAGCATCTCAAGGCGCTCGCGCTGGTATCGCGCACCCTGCGCGAACCCACACTCTGCGCCAAGCTGCGGGCAAACCACGACCCCAGCAAGCTTTACGCTCTGCTCACCTCGCCTACCTCGGTCAAGGCCGCCTAGGCAGACCGGGCGGTGTCCAAGGCCGCATTGCGAACATCATGAAATCCCGCTGGTAGATTGACCCGATCATGTCGGCGATCTCGTTGTCGTACACATCCGCCAGCACATAGGGGCCACAGGGCTCATCGCGTTGAATATCGCGCGGATAGGTGATTCCCACATGTGAAGCCAACATGCTCAGCAACATGGTATCGTTCTCCCGAACCATGATATCGGGCGATTTGAATTCGGCAAAACCGGCGACGATCTGCGCCTGCGTCGCCCATGACGCATCCACTCGAATCCCCGTCTGACCGGCAAGGTTGGATCTGACGAATCCAAGAAATCCCTTGAACGTGGCCCGGTGATCTTCCATCGAATAGCTGTCGTCGGGCGCCCCCTCCGGCAGGCGCAGCTTGAACTGCCGCCGCAGGGTGTCGCGAATCTGCGCATAGCTCCCGGCGCCCGTGTTGAGGATTTTCCTGCAAAAGACCTCGTGCACCCGATCGGCCGGATGCCGCAGTACCGTGAAACTCCGGTGAACTTCCTGCTTGCGCAACCACTGGCGTAAATCTTTCTGTGTCATCTTCCGCTTCAACGCCGACGCCGGCACGCCTTCCAGCTCACCCATCCAGTTCGCAATCGTTTCGACAGGCCCGCCTGGAATAGGCATAAAGAGCAACGGCAGGCTGTTACCCGCAATGTAACTTGGCACCGCAGGTCCACGGCGCGGCTCGAAATTGGGTGTACGTGTCAGATTGAACGCGTCCAGATCGGCCAGCGCGCGTTTCATTTCTCTCGGGTTAGAGACTTTCTCGGCCACGGGCCCGGGGTTCTGAATCTTGAGGCTCGTATCCAGCGCCTCGAGCTTTTCACCGCAGCCCAGCCATTGCGCCAGCCCGTTCATCACATCGAGATCGCGCAGGTCCTCGTAAGCGATGTAAAACCCGGTCTGTCCGGACACCTGCATCCGGTTGAGCAGCTTGACCTGAAAATTCTGCAGCTCTCCGACGTAGCCCGCAAACTCCACCCCGTCGAAATCGGCCAGCGCCTCCTTCCGGCGTTTGACATCGGTCAGCTTCCATTGGTTCGTGGCCTTGGCGATCTTCCACGACACGTAACTTTCCAGCGGATTACGGGTCAGGATGATCTTGGCGCATCGTGGGTCGTCGAGCATGACATTCAGAACGCGCGGATCGTGATCGTGGAAATACCGGAACCCTGAAAGCCCCGGCGCCGACTTCACCGCATCGATCAGGAGGGACGGATCGGCATCCCGCGTGTCCTTTTCGATCCCAAGAATCTCGGACTTGTTCGGATACCCGATGAAATGTGGATTGAACGCCTCTCCCAGACAACTCATCCCATCAAAGGCGTTCAAGTTGGTTTCAAGCAGGTTCGATCCGGTTCGCATCTCTGCAAACACCACAAAATAGTCGAACATAGTCCCTCTGGTTATTATTACCGCACTAGGTACGGTCTTTGTTTTATGGCTGGCATCTCCTGCGATTCCTGCTCAACAGGAAAATCTCCCATGAGATAGGGATGCATGCCTTCGTTCTTCAGCTTCTGAAGAAATTGTCCAAAGCCGGCAAGATCCTCCAATCGCGGTGCCTCGCCGATCCAGCGCGATTTCTTCGGCGCGATTTCGTCCAGGACGGTCTGCAACGGCTCCATCGGAGATTCAATGAATTCCGCCATCGACCAGATCCGGATCTGTGCATTCGCATGGTTTGACCGCAGGATTGCCAGCTGTTCGCTTTCCACGCGCTGAAGCCGCGCCGCTTCGCTGCGCAGGGTCGCAAAGTTCTTTTTCGAGCGGAACAGAGGCACCGCCCAGGCTCCGGTTACAACCGAGATCTGCGCGTTCGGATCCAGCGCCATGATCCAGTTGACGTCCTGATTGTCGCGCGGGCTGAACTGGAAACATTGCCGTTCGCCCCGCGTGTTCCAGATCAGGTTGGTCAGGAACCGCTCGGGCGCATGATCCCGCGTCGCGGCATTGTCGGTCAGCGCGCCATCGATGATGCTTTCCCCGCCCGCGAACTCGACCCGTTTCGGTGCAAAAAGATGCCCGTGTACCCGCGTGCCAGAGGCATTCGCCAGCCAGTCTTCAAAATCCACGAAAAGCTCGGAAAAACCCTGAAAGACCGAATAGGGGTGGGCAGTGATCCCGTTCTCGTGCCCGTTACGAGGCATCCGGCTTTGCATGTAAAGACCCGGCCTGCCGCGGGTGCGCCGCTCCACCGCCTTGGCGAATATCCTGTCGATTTTAGCAGGATTAGGCTCTGCTTTTTTCATCGCGTCCGCATCGTCCGTCAGGAACCCCCGATAAAGCCGCTCTGCGCCCGGCCAGATTTTGCGGGCGACGAAACAGTCCGAGCGCCGCAGCAATTGCAGGTGGTCATCGTAGAACACATGCGGCTTGCCTTGGTAGTCGAACTTGGAAAGCGTCAGCGACCGGCTTTCGATATTGCGCGAGTAAAGCCGCGCCAAGGTCTGGTAATAGCTTTCATCCGGGATCCAGACCCGCCGGAAATACCTGTCATTCATGGCGCGTTCTGGTGACTTGAGGATACGCGACAGGGTGTCGCGGCTGAGGCACCACCACTGGCTGCCCATATGTGGCACTAACCCTCGGGGAATACGACGTTTGAGCTTGAACCGACGCTGCACGTCCACCCATTTGTCGAACAGCCGCCGCTGTCGTTTCCACGAAAACGGAAAGCGGAGCGTGAAACGCTCTTCACCCAGCCCGCCTACGATCCATGGCACATCCGAGGTCGTCGCGCTTTCGATGAAATCGGTCTGGGGCCGCGCCGCAAGATAATCGACCAGTTCCGCGACCGGGCGCAGAGGCAGGCAGGACCCCGAGGAAAGAAAGACATGGCTCACGTCCGGAAAACTTGCCAGCATGGTTTCGGATGCAGCCTGCGAGGCAGCCACGATCCCCCAAGTCCCCCATTCGCAGCGATGCCGCTTGCTGAAACGGATCAGCGGGTCCGGTCGCAGCCGGTCACGCAGCGTGCGGAAATCCCTGCGCGACACGCTCTTGTCAACATGCAGAACCACCGGGCACCCCGACGCCGTCCAGTGCCGCGCGACCTGCGCCGCGCGCTCAAGCGAGTTGTGCACCAACATGACGATACCGATGCTCATGCCCAGTTCCCCTTGGACATCAGTCCCAGGATATCAAGCTGGCGCCAGTTGATGTACTTCTCGCTGCTCGGACACCAAAGGTCCGGACTCTCCTTCAATCCCTTTGCATAGGCTCTGTATTCCGCAGAATCCGCGTAATGCTGGCCCCGCTCCATCTCTTCGCGCGCCTTCCCGCGAAAGGTATCAAGGAACTTGGTGTGCAGCAGCGCGCCCGACGCTTTCTCTCCGCCCCATTCGTCATAGACATGGTTCAGCCCGCGCGGCAGCAGCATATGGGTCGAACTGACATAGGTGAACTTGCGGTCCCATTTCACAAGCGGGATCTTGTTCAGCGCGGGTGCTTCCCATGGTTTCTCCGCAAAGAACATGCGGCTGCGCGGCCCGCCCTGGATCCAGAGATTGCCATAGGTCGGGTTGGGCCGGATCGTGTAATTGCCCGAGTCGAACCAGCAGGCGATCTCAAGCGGATCCTGCCCGGCCGCATAGGGCTGCGCATCCAGCGGACCCTTGGGATAGACATCGATCAGCATCGCCGAGAAACTGCGGATTGACGAACTATCAAGCCAGTCGGTCAGCGCAGGAATGGGGCGTGTATCGCAGAACGGATATACAAAAAGCTCGTCCGGATCGACGACCAGCGTCCAATGACCATGGGCGTATTTCCGGCACAGCCGGTTCACCCAGTCGACGCCGAAACTGGATTTCAGATAGCTTCCCGATGTCGTCCAGACCGAGATATCCGCCTGCCCGCCCAGCAGCTCAAGCGTGTCGTCCGTGCTATCGTTATCGATAAAGAGAAAATGCCCGACGCCAAGGTTGCGGTAATATTCAAGGAAATAGGGAAGCCGCACGGATTCATTGCGCATGGTGGAGACCAGCAGGATATCGTCCGGCCGGATAGCCGATGTATTGTCCTGGAACAGCCTCAGCTCCAGCGACTTGCGCATCGACCTGAGAATACGACGGCGCCGCCGTACCCTCATCTTATAAGAGTCCCAAAGGCCCAATCTTTCTGCCCAACCCCATATTCACACGCGCCCGGCCACCCGGTTGTGTGCGTCACGGCGTGTTCGCGCCCATACCCCTAGTGTAAAAGGTCGATTAATTTACAATTCATTACAAGGAGAATAACCGCCGAATTTAAGACCCCTGTAACCGTTGCGCCCCGGATGGGAAAGCCCGGACCTTTTCAATACGGGCCTATTTCTTATCCAGATCCCGCATAAGACCCAGTTCGACCAGTTGCTTCCAGCCTTGATAGCGCACGGAGTCCTCATGCCAAAGCACCGGCGCCGTCTCGATTTTAGCGTAATAGTCTCTGAATTTTTGCGGTTCTTTGAAATGCTGTTTACGCGTGGCATCCTCACGCGCGCGCTCAATGATGTCTGGCAGGAACTTGCTGTGCAGCAAAACGCCCGAAGGCTGCGTCCCGCCCGGACCGTCATAAGCCATGTTAAGATCGGGCGGCAGCAGCGCGTGGCAGGAATTGACCAGCGCCCAGCGCCTGTTCCACCGGATCAGCGGCAGCTTGTTCAGCGTCGGCGCGCGCCGGGGTTCATCGGCGAAGAACACCCTCTCGCGCACGCCCCCCTGCACCCAGAGATTGCGTATCGGGGTCTGGCGCCGACAGCGGTAGGGGCCCGCGTCAAACCACGGCAGGGCCTTTATAGGGTCTGTTTCCGTCTCTGATCCGGGCTCTGTCGTACCCAGCGGCCCCTTGGCATACATGTCCAGCATCAGGGCACCAAAAAGGTTTTGCCCTCTCGCCTCCAAAGCCCTGGTCAGCCCCGGAAGGTCAAGTTCATCCATGCGCGGATAGACCAGCAGCTCATCCGCATCCAACACCAGACACCAGCGTCCATGCCCGTAGCGCGCCAAGAGCCAGTTGGTCCAGTCTACCCCGAACCGCGCCTTGCGGTAACTCGCCTTGGTCCGCCAGAGAGAAAGATCCTCCTGATCCTGCAAGAGAGCCGCCGTATCATCGGTGCTGTCGTTGTCGACCACCAGGAAATGCCCGACACCCAGGCCGCGATAGTATTTTAGGAAATGCGGCAGCCGGGCAGCTTCGTTGCGCAGAACCATGAAAACGAGAATATCACCGGCACCGATCCGGCCGGTTCGGTCCATCACCGATTTCAGGTCATGGCGACTTCGAAAGGCCGGCCACAAAAGACGGCGTCTTTTCCAACGCATTCGATAGGCGGCGAGCAGCCCTATCCTTGCTGCGGTTCGATCCGCAGCCCCTGTCATAAGGGCCGGTCAGCCGTCATAGTGACCGGTCTGGTGCCACCGCCAGGCGTCCTCGATCATCCGTCCCATGGTCGAGCGCTCTGGCGTCCAGCCAAGATCGGTCTCGGCGCGTGTCGATCCGGACACCAGCCGGGTGCAATCCCCGGCACGGCGCGGCCCGATTTCATAAGGCACCTCGCGGTTCGTCACCGCGCGCGACTGGTCAATCACCTCGCGCACCGAAAAACCCGTCCCGGTGCCAAGATTGAACACCCGGTTTTCCTTACCATCCTTGAGCCATTCCAGACCCAGCACGTGCGCATCGACCAGATCGCAGACATGCACGTAATCACGGATACAGGTGCCGTCGGGCGTGTCGTAATCAGTGCCAAAAACCGTCAACGCGTCGCGCTTGCCGTCGATCGCGTCCAGCATCAATGGAATAAGGTGCGTCTCGGGCCGGTGGAACTCGCCCACCTCGGCCTCCGGGTCGGCACCGGCCACGTTGAAGTAGCGGAATATCACGTGACGCAGCCCGTGCGCCGCCCCGAAATCACGTAGGATACCCTCGATCGCCAGCTTTGACGCGCCATAGGCGTTCAGCGGTTCCTGTGCGGTGGTTTCGTCCAGCACGACGTTGTCATGCTCGCCGTAGGTCGCGCAGGTCGAGGAGAAAACAAAGTCGAGACAGCCCGCCGCAACAGCCGCCTCGATCAAGGTCAGCGCCCCGACCACGTTGTTGCGCCAATAAAGACCGGGCTGCGACATCGCCTCGCCAACCTGGCTGAGCGAGGCGAAATGCATGACCGCATCGGGCTTGTGCCTGGCAAAGACGTCGTCCAGACGCGCGCGGTCGCTCAGATCTCCCTGTTCAAAGGGGCCGAACTTGACCGCGTCACGCCATCCGGTGACAAGATTGTCGTATGTGACCGGCGTATATCCCGCCTGTTTCAAGGCCTTGCACGCGTGCGAGCCAATATAGCCGGCGCCGCCGGTCACGAGTATGGTCTTCAAGTCTTGCCCCCGGTATTTACGTTGTCTGGCTGCCGATTACTCGGCAGCGTTTTCAAGCTGAACCACGTCGCGCAGGTAACGGCTCAGATCGTCACGCAGATCGTCACGCGCCAATGCAAAAGCCACGGTGGCCTGCAAGAAACCAGACTTTGACCCGCAATCGAACCGCTGTCCGCGGAAGCGATAGCCGTAAACCCCATTCTCCGTACCGATATCCGCCGCGATGGCATCGGTCAGCTGGATCTCGCCGCCCGCGCCTGTTTTCAGCTTGTTCAGGTTTTGCAGCACCGACGGCCCGAGCACGTAACGCCCGATCACCGCAAGGTTCGACGGCGCTTGGCCCGCCGGTGGCTTTTCGACCATGCCTTTGACCTCGACGATGGAACCCATATCTTCCTTCACGTCGAGCACCCCGTAAGACGAGGCTTTCTCAGGCGCGACTTCCATTGCCGCCACCATGTTGCCGCCGGTTTCGGCATAGGCTTCGACCATCTGCTGAAGGCAGGGCGTTTCCGCCGCGATCACGTCATCGGGCAGGATAACCGCAAAGGGCTCGTTACCGATGAGTCGTCGTGCACACCAGACCGCGTGGCCAAGGCCCAGCGCCTTGTGCTGGCGGATATAGGCAATGGCACCGCTGTCCATGTTCGTGGACTTCAGCACCTTCATCAGGTCCTTCTTGCCCTTGCGGCGCAGTTCCTGCTCCAGCACGGGCGAGTGGTCGAAATAATCTTCCAGCGCGCTCTTGCCGCGCGAGGTGACGAAAATGAATTCCTTGATCCCGGCAGCACGCGCTTCGTCGATGGCATATTGCACCAACGGGCGGTCTACCAATGTCATGATCTCTTTTGGAACCGATTTGGTTGCCGGGAGAAATCGCGTACCCAGTCCGGCAACGGGGAAAATTGCTTTTGTGACTTTCTTACGCATACGCTTCCTCAGTTTTTGTTTAACCAGTTAATTCGAAAATACCCGCAGGTTGCATCCGGTATTAGTAATGATGTTCCTGCCTGAGTCCATCAGATGGCGCGTCCATGCCCTGCGTTGCTTTTATTTTCAACGCAAACACAGCATTTAACGTCGCTTTATGTAGCAGGCGTGTCAATCCCGCCGACCAGTGAGAAATTGATCCCGATATGGGATCAATCCAGATTCATGGCTTTCATCATGGCCTCCAGTTTAGGAACGTCCTCCGGGTTGTTCAGTTCCCAGAATTGACGCCCCCGCGCGGAAACCTCGACGCAGAGCACCTTGCGCCCGTTTTCCATGAAACGAAGCTGTTCAAGTCCTTCCAATTCTTCCAGCGGCCCGGTTGGCCACGCCGGATAGGCGGCCAGCGCATCCGGGCGATAGGCATAGACACCCACGTGGTGAAACACCGGACTCTGTTCGTCATCCGCATAGGACCGCGCGGTGAACGGGACCACCTCTTTCGAGAAATACATCGCCGAGTGATCCGTGGCGAAAACGGCGGTGGTGCCGCCGACCCGCCCCTGACTCCGGTCGGCCAGCAAGCCGTTCAGCATTTCGCCGTCACAGCGCAGAACCGGAGTCGCAATCTCCGCCTCGGGCGCTGCGTTCAGCCCGGCGACAAGGTCTTCGACGAACCAGTGCGGGGTCAGCGGCGCGTCGCCCTGAAGGTTGACAACGATATCGAACCCACCGCCCAGCGCCGCATGGGCCTCGGCACAGCGTTCGGTCCCGTTGCGGCAGGATTCCGAGGTCATCACCACCTCGGCCCCGAACCCTTCGGCGGCCTCTCGGATCCGGTCGTCATCCGTGGCGACCACAACCCGGTCGACCCCGCCAACTGCCGAGGCCGCGCGCCACGACCGTTCGATCAGCGACTGGGTCTGCCCGCTCGCCCCCTTAAGCCCGACAAGCGGCTTGCCCGGATAGCGCGAGGACGCGAACCGGGCCGGAATGACGATAAGGACTGACATCAGCCCGCCTTGAGCGTGACGCCCGGTGCATGGGCGATAAAGAACGGGTTCGCGAACCCTTCCTTGCCGTAGGTCAGCGGCGTCAGGTCATCGAAACGCACGACGCTGCCGCCCGCGCCTGCCAGCACAGCGTGCCCGGCGGCCGTATCCCATTCCATCGTGCGGCCAAGCCGCGGGTAAAGATCAGCCTCGCCCGTCGCCACAAGACAGAATTTCAGCGAAGAACCCGCGCTCTTCATGTCCTTGACGCTGTACTTGCCGATGTAATCGTCGGTGGCCTGATCCCGGTGCGACTTGCTCGCCACGACCATCAGCGCGGAGTTATCGCTCTGCGCGACCTTGATCGGGGTCGTCGCGCCCATCTGATCCGGCGCGAAATCGCCGGTTTCCTCGACCGACTGACCATCGGCCATCGTAAAAAACATGCGGTTCTTGGCCGGAGCGTAGACCACGCCCCGTGTCGGAGAACCGTTTTCGACAAGCGCGATATTCACCGTGAAATCGCCGCGGCGGTGGACGAATTCCTTGGTCCCGTCCAGCGGATCGACGATAAGAAAGGTATCGCCCTTGGCAGTATGAGACTCGGCCTGCTCTTCGGTGACGAGCATCACATCGGGATAAGCGGCACGCAAACCTGCCGAGATCAGCGCATCGGCAGCTTCGTCCGCTTCGGTCACCGGGCTTTCGTCCGATTTCTGCTTCACCTCGAAATCGTCGGAGTTGTAGATTTCCATGATCTTTGCGCCGGCCTCGATGGCCAGTTTGCGCAACAATGGCATCAATGTCTCATAATCCACGTAAACTGCTCCGTTCTTCGTCGATTTGTTGAATATTTACCTTCGCTCCCTTATGGTCCGGTCTCACGGGAACAGCAAGAATTCCCTGCCTCTCGACGGCACAGCGACACAGGACAGCAGTTTTCATGTTCAGGTACAGGCGGCATCAGTCCAGCTTTGCGCGTGCCCTGACGACACTTGAGCTGATCTTTCACTCTGTCGTCCGCAGCGTCCGCGCCCGGCACAACAACGCCTTTATCGCCATTGGGCTGAACATGCTTCAGGTCGTGATGTTCGTGATCGTGTTCTATTTCATGTTCACCGTTCTCAAGATGCGCAGCTCGGCGGTACGCGGCGATTTCCTGCTGTACGTGATGTCCGGCATCTTTCTGTTCATGTGTCATATCAAGGCGATATCCGCCGTGACCGGGGCCGAAGGCCCGAACAGTTCTATGATGCAGCACGCGCCGCTGAACACCGCGATAACGATAACGGCGGCCGCGCTTGGTGCGCTTTACACGCAACTGCTGTCGATGTTCGTCATCCTCTTTATCTATCACGTCGCCTTCACGCCCATCGAAATCTACCAGCCCGGCGCGGCGTTCGGCATGGTGATGCTGTCATGGTTCACCGGCTGCGCGGTGGGCATGATCTTTCTCTCGGCCAAGCCATGGGCACCCGCCGCCGTGGGAATCGCGTCGAGCCTTTATCAAAGGGCCAATATGATCGCTTCGGGTAAAATGTTTCTTGCCAACACCCTGCCCGGTTTCATGCTGCCCATCTTCGACTGGAATCCGCTGTTTCACACGATCGACCAGTCGCGCGGATTCGTCTTCATCAACTACAATCCGCATTTCTCCAACTGGCACTACGCGCTCTGGGTCGGCGTCGGGCTGACGATGCTGGGCCTGATGGGAGAATTCTATACCCGCCGCCGCGTCTCGGCGAGCTGGGGCGCTCGGCGCTAGGCACGCTCAGGTCACCACCCGCAACGTCAGGTTGATCCGCCCGCCGTTTTCTAGCAACCGGGACGACCCGTACCTGATCCGGTCCACGCCGTGATAGACCAGCCGAGCCTCGCCCCCCATCACCACCACGTCGCCAGAATTCAGCCAGACGGACTCCGTCTTGCCACCCCGGGTCAGGTTGCCGATCCGGAACAGCCCGTCATCGCCAAGCGAGATCGACACGACCGGCCATGAGAAATCCGCCTCGTCCTTGTCCTGATGCATCCCCATGCGCGCGCCCTCGCCGTAGAAGTTGACAAGGCAGCAGTCCGGCAACCGTTGATGTCCGGTCACCTCGCGCCAGATGTCGAGTATCTCCTCGGGAATGCCCGGCCAAGCGGCACCATTGGGGTGTTCGCTCACATAGCGATAGCCGGACCGGTCCGAGTACCAGCCGAACGCCCCGGCCGAGGTCATCCTAACCGACATCGCCTTGCCATAGGGCGTTTCGGGCGCATAGGGCGGGGCCTGACGCCAGACATCACGCACGACCTCGACCAGCCGAGCCTGCCGCGCCTCGTCGAGACAGGATTTCACAACCTCCACACCCCGGACCGTCAATCGCATCGCCTACATCCTTTGCATTCGCATTTGCCGTGTAAAAAAGGTCACAAATTCGCGAACTCCTCCTGTCATGACCGGTTGCACGGGCTTTTTGCGGTCCCTATATACGCCGGGACGCGCCGAACAGACAGGCTCTGCAAGGCGCATATCATATCGGAGCCGGGATGCCGAAACGGGTTCGGGCTTCGGGTTATCGCCTTGAATAATGAAGGGATCAAAGACTATGGGTAAAGTAATCGGGATTGACCTCGGGACCACCAACAGCTGCGTCGCCATCATGGATGGCAGCCAGCCGCGTGTGATCGAAAACTCCGAAGGGGCACGCACGACCCCGTCTATCGTAGCATTCACGGATGACGAGCGCCTTGTCGGCCAGCCGGCCAAGCGTCAGGCCGTCACCAACCCTGAAAACACCATTTTTGGCGTCAAGCGCCTGATCGGTCGCCGTAACGACGACACCGATCTCGCCAAGGACCGCAAGAACATGCCGTTCAACGTCATCGACGGCGGCAATGGCGACGCATGGGTCGAAGCCAAGGGCGACAAGTATTCGCCGAGCCAGATTTCGGCCTTCATCCTCGGCAAAATGAAAGAAACCGCCGAATCCTATCTCGGCGAGGAAGTGACTCAGGCAGTCATCACCGTTCCGGCCTATTTCAACGACGCCCAGCGTCAGGCCACCAAGGATGCGGGCAAGATCGCCGGGCTCGAAGTGCTGCGGATCATCAACGAACCGACAGCTGCTGCACTGGCCTATGGTCTCGACAAGGAAAACACCCAGACCATCGCGGTCTATGACCTTGGTGGTGGTACGTTCGACGTGACCATCCTCGAAATCGACGACGGCCTGTTCGAAGTGAAATCCACCAACGGCGACACGTTCCTCGGCGGTGAAGACTTTGACATGCGCATCGTCAACTACCTCGCGGACGAGTTCAAGAAAGAGAACAACGTCGACCTGACCAAGGACAAGATGGCGCTTCAGCGTCTGAAAGAGGCGGCTGAAAAGGCCAAGATCGAACTGTCCAGTTCCTCCCAGACCGAGATCAACCAGCCGTTCATCTCGATGGGTTCCAACGGTCAGCCGCTGCACATGGTTATGAAGCTGACCCGCGCCAAGCTGGAAAGCCTCGTTGCCGACCTGATCAAGGCGTCAATGAAGCCCTGCCAGGCCGCGCTGAAGGATGCCGGTCTGTCGACCTCGGACGTGGACGAAGTCGTTCTCGTCGGCGGTATGACCCGTATGCCCAAGGTGATCGAGGAAGTGACCAAGTTCTTCGGGAAAGAGCCCCACAAGGGCGTGAACCCGGACGAGGTCGTTGCTCTTGGTGCCGCCATTCAGGCCGGTGTTCTGCAAGGTGACGTCAAGGACGTTGTCCTGCTCGACGTGACCCCGCTGTCGCTCGGTATCGAAACGTTGGGTGGCGTGTTCACCCGCCTGATCGACCGCAACACCACGATCCCGACGAAGAAGAGCCAGATCTTCTCGACCGCGGAAGACAACCAGAACGCCGTGACCATCCGGGTTTTCCAGGGTGAACGTGAAATGGCAGCCGACAACAAGATCCTCGGCCAGTTCAACCTTGAAAACATCCCCCCGGCACCGCGCGGCATGCCGCAGATCGAAGTGACCTTTGACATTGACGCCAACGGTATCGTGTCGGTCGGCGCCATGGATAAAGGCACCGGCAAAGAGCAGAAGATCACGATCCAGGCTTCCGGTGGTCTGTCCGAGGAGGACATCGAAAAGATGGTCAAGGACGCCGAGGAAAACGCCGAAGCGGACAAGACCCGGCGCGAGCTGGTCGATGCCAAGAACCAGGCGGAAAGCCTTATCCACTCGACCGAAAAGTCGATGGAAGAGCATTCCGACAAGGTCGACCCGACCACGATCGAGGCGATCGAACTTGCCATCGCAGCGCTCAAGGACGAGCTGGAAACCGACAATGCCGACAAGATCAAGTCCGGCATCCAGAACGTGACCGAAGCCGCAATGAAACTCGGCGAAGCGATCTACAAGGCCAGCCAGGAAACCGAGGGTGAAGAACCCAAGGCGGCCGACATGGGTGGCGACGACGACATCGTCGATGCGGACTTCGAAGATCTGGATGACGACAAGCGTGCCTAAGGCATAAATCCGGAACCAATATTGGGCCGGTCCGGTCTCCGGGCCGGCCCAACACGTTCCGGGAGAGAGGTGATAAACGATGTCAAAACGTGATTTCTATGACGTACTTGGCGTTGCCAAAGGCGCTTCCGCGGACGAGATCAAAAAGGCCTATCGCAAGAAGGCCAAGGAATTTCACCCGGACCGCAACGCCGACAATCCGGATTCCGAAGCCAAGTTCAAAGAGGCGAACGAAGCTTATGAAATCCTGAAAGACGCCGAGAAAAAAGCGGCCTATGACCGTTTCGGCCACGCGGCCTTCGAAGGCGGCATGGGTGCCGGACGGGGCGGTGCACGTCCCGGACACGGAGGGGATTTCTCCTCGGCATTCTCCGACGTGTTCGACGACCTCTTTGGTGACTTCATGGGCGGCGGACGCGCCGGTGGCGGCGGACGTCGCGCGGCGCGCGGATCCGACCTGCGCTACAACCTACGTGTCTCGCTCGACGATGCCTACTCTGGCATGCAAAAGACGATCAACGTCCCCACGGCCGTTCCCTGCGGTTCCTGCGAGGGCTCCGGCGCCGAGGGCGGTGTCGAACCGACCACCTGTCCCACCTGCTCGGGCATGGGCAAGGTCCGCGCGCAGCAGGGCTTTTTCACCGTCGAACGCACCTGCCCGACCTGCTCGGGTCTGGGCCAGATCATCAAGAATCCCTGTAAAGCCTGCGGCGGTGCCGGCCGGGTCGAAAAGAACCGCGCGCTCAACGTGAACATCCCTGCCGGTGTCGAAACCGGCACCCGCATCCGCCTTGCCGGAGAGGGTGAGGCCGGGATGCGCGGTGGTCCTCCGGGCGATCTCTATATCTTTGTCGAGGTCGCGGCCCATGACCTGTTCGAACGCGACGGCATGAATCTGCATTGCCGGGTGCCCGTCAGCATGACCAAGGCCGCGCTTGGCGGCGCTATCGAAGTGCCGACCATCGACGGCGGCCGTGGCCGGGTGCAGATCCCTGCCGGTAGCCAGTCGGGTCGCCAGATGCGTCTGCGTGGCAAGGGCATGCCGGCCCTGCGCGGCGGTGGCGCGGGCGACATGTTCATCGAACTCGCCGTCGAAACCCCGGTCAACCTCACGACCAAGCAAAAGGATCTCTTGCGCGAATTCGATGAGCTGAGTGAGGACAACAACCCGGAATCGAAATCCTTCTTCTCCTCCGTGAAATCTTTCTGGGACGGAATGAAGGGCTGAAACAACAGGGGCCGGTTCGACACCGGCCCCTTTTTTTTGACCTGCCGATGCTGCGCTGCGGCGGTGTACAGGAGGTGCACGGGTTGTGTACGGGTATCACCCCCCATTGCAGCAATCTACCTTTGGTTGTAAAACTCTCTTTTAATAGTTCTTTAACCAAGTAGACGCACCCTCGCAGCATGGCCCGAGAACGTTTCTTCAACGAAGTTGCGCCGTCATTGTTCGACGCGGATGAAGCGCCAACGACGCCTTTGCCAATTGGCAGGCTGCCTTCATATATCGCCGATCACCGTACACGCCTGCGGGAACGTTTTCGCAGCGGCGGCGCCACCGCGATGCCCGATTACGAACTGCTCGAACTGCTGCTGTTCAGATCGATCCCGCGCAAGGACACCAAACCGCTCGCACGGGCGCTGCTGGATACTTTCGGCGACTTCAATCGCGTCCTTGCTGCCCCGCCCGAGCGGCTTTTGCAGGTGGACGGTGTCGGTGAGCAGGTCATCACCGATCTCAAGGTCGTCGAGGCCGCCGCCCAACGCATGGCCCGCTCCAAGGTCTTGCAACAGCATGTTATTTCAAGCTGGGACGCGGTGCTGGACTATTGCCATACGACCATGGCCCACCGCGAAACCGAACAGTTCCGGGTGCTGTTTCTCGACCGTAAGAACGTTCTGATCGCGGATGAGGAACAGGCAAAGGGCACGGTCGATCACGTGCCGGTCTACCCGCGCGAGGTCGCCAAGCGCGCGCTTGAACTAAACGCCGCCGCGCTTATCCTTGTACATAACCACCCCTCCGGCGACCCGACCCCTTCCGAGGCGGATATTGCCATGACCAACCAGATCAAGCTGGCCTGTGAGGCGCTTGGACTGACGCTGCACGACCACCTGATCATCGGGAAATCGCGCGAGTTGAGCTTTCGAAGCGAAGCGCTGATCTGAGGGTATCTGCGAGCGTTGCCAGTCGCTTATTGCACCCAGACCTCGACGCGGCGATTGACCTTGCGCCCCCATTCGCTGTCGTCGCAGGCCATCGGCAGCGCCTCGCCAAAAGCTTCGATATGCACCTCGACGCGACCGGGATCGGCTGCCTGCGCCTTGCGAAGGACAGCGCCCTGAATGGCCTTGGCCCGCGCACGGGCGATCCGCAGATTGGCCGAGGCCGGGCCGTCACCATCACTGAAACCGACAAAGACAAGCCTGCGTCCGTCGAACTCCCCCGCCTCGATGGCCTGTGCCAGCAGATCGATGTTTGTGCGCGACTGGGCATCCGGGCGCGTCGATCCTGTTTCGAACCGGAAGGAATGTGTCAGGCGTTGCATCGGCATGAAAAACCCCACCATCCGCTGCAATTCGGCAAGCGGCACCTCGTCACCGGCAGCCAGTATCGCATTGGCAAACCGATCACCCTGCGCCTGCAACCCGATGGTTTCTGGCGCCTGATCCACAAGCCCCACTCGACGGATCACGTTCTGCGCCATGTTCGACCGCAGGTATCCCATGAACTCGCGCCCGATCTTGGGCAGACGACGCGCCGGGAGGTACAGAAACATCGGTGTCGTAAGAGGATAGTCCTCGGTCTTTATCGTCTGGCGCGAGGCAGCCAGACGGTACCCACAACCACCGGTCAGGGTCAATACGCGCGCCGTACCTGTCTCTGCGTGGCTGGCAAGGCCAATAGAGAACGGATCAACAGTCACCGCATCGACCATATCGCTTCCGCTGTCGTGGAGCGTCACATCGGGCGCAAGCGTCAGCCCGGCCGGTCCAAGCAGATAGTCCTCGGCAGCCTGCGCCACTCCGGAACCGGGAACCACCAGATGTGCAGAAATCGGTGCATCAGGACCACCGAGTTCGACCCAGTTAGTGATCTCTCCGGCAAAGACCTGCGCCAGCGCCGGCGTCGAGATCACGCCAAGCGGGTTATCTGCAGCCACGACGGGCACCATTGCATCCAGCGCCAGGACCCGATTACGGGCAGGTGTGCCAAGATCGCCCAAACCTGCCTCAAACGCACGACGGCTTTCATCCGGCCGCACCTCTCGCAGAGCCATGACGATATCGGCCTCGTTGGCAAGAAGATCGGCAAAGCCTTCGTCTGTGTTGGTGCTGCGAAACAGGAAGCGGGCGGCCAGCTTGCCCTGCTCGGACAGTTCCACAACCAGATGGTGCGAATCGACATCGCGCCGTTCCACCGAATAGCCATTACGCAGCGCAAAGCCTTCGACCAGCGACGGCATCAGAACCGAAGCCATCGCAGACGCACCGGAGAACGAAATACTAGCGACATAATCAGACAGGTTCGGACAAGCCGGCCCCTCGCAAAGCACGCCGGAGCCGTCCAGCGTCAGTTCGCCGAACTTGCTATCGATGCGATAGAATTCGCCATCATAGCCAAGGAACCTGCCGGAGATTTCGATCTCGCCGTCGCGCGACGTCAGGGTGATGTCCTGAGCCGCAAGGGTCGTTCCCAAAAGGACAAGTGCGGCGCAGAACGCCGCACGAAGCAATGCCATCGATTGATACCTGTCTGTTGCGCGGCTTATCTGGCCGCGATTTTCAGGTCATCAATGAGATTATTCAACACCAGAAAATCCCCCACCGACGAACATTCAGGTACGGAAAGCACAAGATCTTGGGTTCGTGGCAAATCGGCATCCCTCAACTCGATGGACTGGGCAGCAATGTCACGGCCACAGTTTTTCTCGGTCACCTCTGCTTCGACGGTCAGGGCAATGGTCCCGACTTTTTTCGAACGCGACTTGGGGAAGGTATAGATTTCCGCGAGATTGGCATCGGCAAGCGTCGGATCGCCAAGGCGCGCGACCTGACCGCCATCCTCGCCAGCCGGAGAGGTGCTTTCGGCCCAGACATGCCCAGCCGAACCATAATCAGCACCGAATTCGCGGGCGTGGATCTGGAAACCGCCGTTGCCTACCCATTGCAGCGCGACCCGGTCGTATTCCGCAAGGCTCGGCACATCCGCTGTCGCTACCACCGCGCCATTGGCGTCCGGCACGATCATGAAAACCGCCTTTTGGGATAGGGCGGGGATCGTCACCTGAAGCCGCCCCTCGTCCGAGGTGCTCTCGGTCACGATCATGCCCATGTGGTGCAGGCTGATCCGTTCGTTGGGATTGCAGGGCGCGGCAATGTCGAGCGCAACGCTTGCCGGTTCTACTGGCGTTGCGCTGACCTGAATTTCACATCCGCGAAACGGGGTGTCGGCCTCAGCCAGTTCGACCAGCGAAGGAGGCTTTGAAATATTGAAACTCTCCGGATGAGAGAGAAGTTCTTCTCCCATCTCATCGTGATCCATGCTCATTGACGTGAGCTCAATCCCCGTAACCTCGAGCGGCATGCCATCCACGATCACCGGATCATCAGTTGTGCAGATATCCCAAGTGAGCCTCGGGTCGGTGGACGACAATTCGGCCTGCTTGATTTCCGGTGACTTGAGACCGAGAGCCTTTTGTTTCACGGGTCCGGCGGACTGCATGAAAAGGCCAATGGCAAAGGCGCAGCCGAGTGTGCCCGCCGTCGTTGCGATCAGTCGTAGCTTGCTCATTCGAGTCTCCGAACCAGTGGTTACAGAGCTGTCTGAACGCAAAACGCGGCCAACTTGTGGCCGCGTTTAGGAGTCATTCTGGCGCAAAGTCAGGTGATCTTGCCGTGGCAGTGCTTGAACTTGAGCCCGCTGCCGCAGGGGCATTTTTCGTTACGACCGGGATTGCCCCATGTTGTGGGGTCATTTTCATCGAAACCCGGTTTAGCCTCGGCGACCTCGGTTTCGGCCTGCTGCGGCTGGGCCGCGACCTGACCTTCGGCTTCGGCGCGCTGACGCATCTCCGGGTTCTGAGCGAGGAACTGCGCCATCATCTGGCGCTGCTCGTCCTCAGTCGGCATCTTGAGGTTCGACAGGTTCTGCGTGACGGTTTCGCGCAGGCTGTCGAGCATGTTCTCGAAAAGCTGGAAGCTCTCGTTTTTGTATTCGTTGAGCGGATCACGCTGCGCATAGCCACGGAAACCGACGACCGACCGCAGGTGTTCAAGCGTCAGCAGATGCTCGCGCCACTTGGCGTCGATGGTCTGAAGCAGGATCTGCTTTTCGATATTGCGCATGTTCTCGGGACCGAATTCCACGGCCTTCTTGGCCATGTTTTCGTCCGAGGCTTTCTGAAGCCGCTCGCGTATCTGCTCGTCGTCGACACCGTCTTCTTCGGCCCATTCGATGACCGGAACGTCAATTCCCAGCTTCTCGATGACCTGCGCATACAGACCCTGCATGTCCCACTGATCCGCGTAGGTCTTGGGCGGCATATGCACATCGACCAGATCGTCGATGACTTCGTGGCGCATATCCTGCGCGATCTCGGACAGATCGGCGGCTTCCATGATCTCGCGACGCTGGCCAAAGATGACCTTGCGCTGCTCGTTCATGACGTCATCGAATTTCAGCAGCTGCTTTCGGATATCAAAGTTGCGGCCTTCGACCTTGGCCTGCGCCCGTTCGAGCGATTTATTGACCCAGGGATGGATGATCGCCTCGCCCTCTTTCAGGCCGAGGGTGGTCAGCACTTTCTCAAGCCGCTCTGAGCCGAAAATCCGCATCAGGTCATCTTCGAGCGAAAGATAGAAAGAGGTACGGCCCGGGTCACCCTGACGGCCCGAACGGCCGCGCAGCTGGTTGTCGATCCGGCGGCTTTCGTGCCGTTCGGAGGCCATGACGTAAAGACCGCCCGCCTCCAGCACCTTCTTCTTTTCCTCGGCGTGCTTGGCTTCCTCGGCCTTGCGGAGCGCTTCCGGGTCGGCATCGGGGTTGGCCTCCATCGCCTCAAGCACCTTGATGTCGATGTTGCCGCCAAGCTGAATGTCGGTGCCGCGTCCGGCCATGTTCGTAGCGATCGTCACCGCGCCAAGCTTGCCCGCGTCTCCAACGATCTGGGCTTCCTGTTCGTGCTGACGCGCGTTCAAGACGTTATGCTTGATGCCTTCCTTGGTGAGGAGCTGGCTCAGCACCTCGGATTTCTCGATCGAGGTTGTCCCGATCAGAACCGGCTGACCTTTTTCATGAGCCTTCTTGGCTTCTTTGATGATCGCGTCGTATTTTTCGCGCACCGTGCGATAGACCTGATCGTCTTCATCAACACGCGCAATCGGCAGGTTGGTCGGCACTTCGACCACGCCAAGCCGGTAGATTTCCATGAACTCTTCAGCTTCGGTGGTTGCCGTACCGGTCATGCCGGACAGCTTGTCATAAAGACGGAAGTAATTCTGGAAGGTGACCGATGCCATGGTCACGTTTTCCGGCTGGATCTGGACGTCTTCCTTGGCTTCGATGGCCTGGTGCAGACCATCGGAAAGACGGCGTCCGGCCATCATGCGGCCGGTGAATTCATCCACCAGCACGACCTGACCGTCGCGCACCATGTAGTCCTTGTCTTTCTGGAACAGCTTGTGCGCCCGAAGACCCTGGTTGACGTGGTGCACGATGGTCGTGCTTTCCGGGTCATAGAGCGAATGGCCCTCTTCAAGCAGGCCACGGGCGGTCAGCTGTTCCTCGAGGAATTCGTTGCCTTCGTCGGTGAAGGTGACGTTCCGCGTCTTTTCGTCGAGCGTGAAATGCTCATCCGTCAGCATAGGGATGAAGGCGTCGATGGTCTTGTAAAGCTCGGACCGGTCCTGCGAGGGGCCGGAAATGATCAGCGGAGTCCGTGCCTCGTCGATCAGGATACTGTCGACTTCGTCAACGATCGCGTAGTAGTGCTGCTTTTGGAAAACCTGCGACAGTTCGGATTTCATGTTGTCGCGGAGGTAGTCGAAGCCGAATTCGTTATTGGTGCCGTAGGTGATGTCCGACTGGTAGGCCGCCAGCTTGGCATCGTTCGGCATGTCGGACCAGATCACGCCCGTGGTCATGCCCAGCGCCGCAAAGACCTTGCCCATCCATTCGGAGTCACGCTTGGCGAGGTATTCGTTGACCGTCACCACGTGCACGCCCTTGCCGACAAGCGCGTTGAGATAGGCAGCAAAGGTGGCGGTCAGCGTCTTGCCTTCACCCGTCTTCTGTTCAGCGATATTGCCCTGATGCAGAAAGATCGCGCCCATGAGCTGGGTGTCGAAGGCGCGCAAGCCCAGCGAGCGGCGGGCGGCTTCGCGGCAGTTGGCGAATGCTTCGGGCAGCAGGTCGTCAAGCGAGGTGCCGTTGCGGGCCTTTTCCGCCAGCTCCTGCGTTTTTTCCTTCAGACCGTCATCGGTGAGCTTCTCGAATTCAGGTTCGAGAGCGTTGATCTGTGCGACCAGTGGGCGCGTCGCCTTGATCTTTCGGTCGTTCGGTGTTCCGAACACCTTTTTGGCGATAGTTCCGATACCCAGCATTTGCTCTCCAGCCGATCTGACATATTCGTAATTTTCGCAGGCTTGTCCGCCCTTCGCGCAACCCATAGGTAAAAGGGACGCAGGTCCTGCCAAGGCCACAAGGCGATGTAAGGGGCAGGCCATACAGTGTCAACGGCGCGCCCCGTCGCGTCAACGCGAATAGGATGATTTCAATGCTTAAACGTCTCACATTTCTGCCTGCAGCGGCTTTCGCCGTCAGCCTGGCACTGCCAACGGTATCCAGCGCCGAACCATCGGCGGATACAGTCGTGGCGCGGGTGAACGATCAGGAAATCACTCTGGGTCATGTCATCATCGCTTTTGCCAGCCTACCGCAGCAGTACCAACAGGTGCCGCCCGAGCAGCTTTACCCGGCGATCATCAACCAGCTCATCCAGCAATCCGCACTGGAACAAGAACACGAGGGCGACCTGCCGAGACATGTCGCCCTGTCGCTCGACAATGAGCGTCGCTCGCTTTTGGCGGGAGACAAGATCGAAAGCATCATGCGCGACGCGGTGAGCGATGCCGATATTCAGGCAGAATACGATTCCCGTTATAGCGATGGTGTCGGCGGCACTGAATACAACGCATCGCATATTCTCGTGGAAACCGAGGAAGAAGCGAACGCGGTCCGTGAAGAAATCATGGGCGGCGCGGACTTTGCCAAAACTGCCGAAGAAAAATCCACCGGCCCATCCGGCCCGAACGGGGGATCGCTGGGCTGGTTTGGTGAAGGAGCGATGGTGCCCGAGTTCGAAGCGGCCGTGGTCGCGCTTGAAGCTGGCGATGTATCGGAACCGGTGCAGACCCAGTTCGGCTGGCACGTCATCAAGCTGAACGAGACCCGTCAGGCCGATGCACCGCCGCTGGAAGAGGTACAGGTCGAGATCGCGACCGAGCTGCGTCAGAAAGCGGTTGAGAAACGCATCGAAGAGATTACCAATGCAGCCAACGTGGAAAGGCCCGAAGTCGAAGGGTTCGATCCGCAGATGATTACTGACCTCGAGATGATTCGGAACTGACCCTATGGCCAAGACCCTTGCCGTATCGCCGCTGGCACCGGCTGCTTTCCCCGATCTTCCCGTCATTGACGGGGTTCGTTTTGCATCGGTTGCGGCGGGGGTCCGCTATCAGGGACGTACAGACGTCATGCTGGCGGTGCTGGATCCCGGCACGTCGGTCGCCGGCGTTTTTACCCGGTCGGCCACGCGCTCGGCGCCGGTTCTGGACTGTCAGTCGAAACTGGGCGGCGATCCGGAACCGGGTGCCGCCATCCTTGTGAACTCAGGCAATTCCAACGCGTTCACCGGGCAGCGCGGGCAAATGTCTGTTGCAGAGCTCACGAGAGCGACAGGCGAGATCGCTGGTGTGCCCGAGGCCCGCGTCTTTACAGCCTCGACAGGCGTGATTGGCGAGCCTTTGCCGCACGACCGGATCATCGCCAAGCTCGACGCTCTCAAGACCGCACTGATTCCCGAAGGCATTTCCGACGCGGCGCGGGCGATCATGACAACGGATACTTTCCCAAAAGGGTGCAGTCGTCAGGTCGAAATTGACGGCAAAACCGTGAGTATCGCGGGAATCGCCAAGGGTTCGGGCATGATCGCGCCCGATATGGCGACGATGCTTGTGTACATATTTACCGATGCAAAGGTTGAACAAGGTGCCTTGCAGGGCATGCTTTCCAAGCTGACCGACCGAACATTCAATTGCATTACCGTCGACAGCGATACCTCGACCTCGGACAGCTTGATGCTCTGCGCGACCGGTGCATCGGGGGTTGATGCCACCGGGAATGGGGAATTCCAAACAGCGTTGCACGAGGTCATGCTGGATCTATCGCATCAAGTGGTTCGCGACGGCGAGGGGGCGACCAAGTTCGTCGAGATCCAGATTTCGGGCGCGGCCAACGATGGCGACGCCAAAACGCATGCCATGGCAATTGCCAATTCGCCACTGGTCAAGACGGCGATCGCCGGGGAAGACCCGAACTGGGGGCGCGTCGTGATGGCGATTGGCAAATCCGGCGCCGCCGCCGACCGGGACAAGCTTAGCATCTGGTTCGGCGACGTGCTGGTGGCGGAAAACGGCTGGGTCAATCCTGACTATGTCGAGGCCGACGCAGCCGCCCACATGAAACAGCAGGAACTGCTAATACGCGTGGATCTGGGTATCGGCGACGGCACGTCGACAGTCTGGACCTGCGACCTGACGCACGGCTACATCGACATCAACGCCGATTACCGATCCTGACAGATGAAATCTGTTCTGGTTTCCGCCGTCGCTCTTGTTGACCCCGATGGGCGCGTTCTTATCGCTCAGAGACCAGAGGGCAAGGCGATGGCCGGACTGTGGGAGTTTCCCGGTGGCAAGGTCGAACCCGGAGAAACCCCCGAAGAAGCCCTGATTCGTGAGATGCAAGAGGAACTGGGCATCGATACCTGGGCCTCCTGCCTCGCTCCGCTGACCTTTGCGAGCCATAAATATGATGATTTTCATCTCCTTATGCCGCTTTTCGTGTGTCGAAAGTGGCAGGGAATACCCCGGTCCCGGGAAAATCAGGCACTTAAATGGGTCCGGGCGCAGGATCTAAAAAGCTATCCGATGCCGGAAGCGGACCTGCCACTGATTCCCGTTTTGAGAGACTTACTTTAGGGAAGCGTACGATTATCCGTGGCAAAGAAGACATCGTGCACGATTTTAGGACAATATTAATCTTGTTAGCCTAATATTTCCACAAAAACACCCCAAGAAATCACTCGCTTACATAATCGTTTGACAATACAATTTTGTTACATTTCGGGGCATGTTTCTTTTGGGGAGAACATCACATGTTGCGTACTATCACGATCGGGACGTCCATATCTATTCAGGGCATGTTCGTCCGCACACTTCCGAACGGCAAAATTGTCGTTCGCGACGGAAAGACGATTTATACCGGTAAACCGGTGAGCACCGCCGCGTAATTTCGCTACTCACGAAAGACGAAAAAGGCACGGTTTGGGGAAAACCGTGCCTTTTTTCTATGTTCAGATGCTTCGCGTGAGCGAGGTGCCGGATTAATCCAGCACCCGCGTGACTTCCTCGCGCTCGAAAATTTCGATCACATCCGCGGGGCGAATATCGTCGTAATTTTCAAAGGCCATACCACATTCCTGACCAGATTGTACTTCGGACACTTCGTCCTTGAAGCGCTTGAGCGTCTTGAGCGTACCTTCGTGGATAACCACGTTGTCGCGCAGCAGGCGAACGCCAGCAGAGCGACGCGCGACACCCTCGGTAACCAGACACCCGGCAACCTTGCCGATGCCGGTAACCTTGAAGACTTCTTTGATCTCGGCATAACCGATGAACTTTTCGCGGATCTCTGCAGAAAGCAGACCGCTTGCCGCCTTTTTCACATCGTCCACAAGGTCGTAGATCACCGAATAGTAGCGGATCTCGACGCCCTTCTGGTTCGCGGTGTTACGCGCAGAGGCGTTTGCACGCACGTTGAAACCCATGATCGGCGCACCTGATGCTTCGGCAAGGCCAACATCGGTTTCCGTAATCGCGCCGACACCGGAGTGCAGAACACGAACGCGTACTTCGTCGTTGCCGATCTTTTCCATCGCCTGAACGATGGCTTCGGCAGAACCCTGCACATCTGCTTTGACGAGGATGGGCAGCTCGGACACGTTTTCGTTCGCCTTGGCGTTCGCCATCAGCTGTTCCAGCGTCGTGGCAGCACCGGCAGCGGCCCGTTTGTCCTTGGCGGCTTTCTCACGGTATTCGGCGATTTCACGCGCCTGCGCTTCGGTTTCCACCACGTTCAGAACGTCGCCCGCTTCGGGAGTACCGTTAAGACCAAGCACCTCCACCGGAACCGAAGGACCGGCTTCCTTGACGCGCTCGCCCTTGTCGTTCTCCATCGCGCGGACCTTACCCCATTGCTCGCCGACGACGAAAATGTCGCCTTGGCGCAGGGTACCGGTCTGGACGAGAACGGTGGCAACGGGACCACGGCCAACGTCAAGCTGCGCCTCGATTACGGCGCCTTGGGCAGCACGATCGGGGTTCGCCTTGAGTTCGAGCAGTTCCGCCTGAAGCGCGATGGCTTCGAGCAGATCGTCGAGACCCTGACCGGAAATCGCCGAGACTTCGACGTCCTGAACATCACCGGACATCTTTTCTACAATGACTTCGTGATGGAGCAGGTCCGTACGTACCTTGTCCGGGTCCGCAGAGGGTTTGTCGATCTTGTTGATCGCCACGATCATCGGCACCTTGGCCGCCTTGGCGTGGTTGATCGCTTCGATCGTCTGGGGCATCACAGCGTCGTCCGCAGCCACAACAAGCACAACGATATCAGTCACCTGAGCACCGCGGGAGCGCATCGAGGTAAAGGCGGCGTGGCCGGGCGTGTCGAGGAAGGTCAACAGCTGACCGCCATCGGTCTTCACCTGGTAGGCGCCGATGTGCTGGGTGATCCCGCCTGCTTCGCCGGCAACAACCTTAGCGTTACGGATTGCGTCCAGCAGCGAGGTCTTGCCGTGGTCGACGTGGCCCATGATGGTAATGACCGGGGGACGCGACTGGAACGCACTTTCGTCATCCTCGACCTGTGCGATAACCTGCTCGACGTCGGAGTCGGAAACACGGACGACCTTGTGGCCGAATTCCTCGACGATCAATTCCGCCGTATCTGCGTCGATGGTCTGGTTCTGCGTGACCATCATACCGTTCTGCATCAGCGCCTTGACGACTTCGCCGACGCGTTCAGCCATACGGTTGGCTAGTTCCGAAACGACAATCGCTTCAGGCACCTGAACGTCACGTACGACCTTTTCACGCTCGACATTGCCACCCATCGCTTTCTGACGGGCGCGTTCCTGCTTGCGCTTCATCGCGGCCATCGACCGCTGGCGACCACCTTCGCCGCCGGTCAGCGCCTGATTCAGCGTGAGCTTGCCAGAACGGCGGTTGTCGTCGCGACCCTTGCCGCGATTTGAACGCTGTTCGCGGTCGCGGTCGGCGTCTGCCTTGCGCGGCGAAGCTGCGGGCGCGGATTTGGACGAACGCGGCGCATCGGCAGCAGCCGGCGCTTCGGGCGCTTCCTGCGGTGCGGCGGCACGGCGCGCAGCCTCTTCAGCCTCGCGCTTGGCACGTTCTTCTTCCTCGGCCTTGGCTTTCAGCGCCTCTTCGCGTTCACGCTCTTCGCGCTCTTTCGCTTCCGCTTCGGCGCGGCGGCGATCGCGTTCTTCTTCGCGCGCCTTTTCCTCGGCGATCCGCTGCGCTTCTTCTTCTGCTTCGCGGGCCTTGGCAGCCTGCAACGCTTTCATCCGGCGTTCCATCTCTGCATCAGAGATACCCGCCGGACGGCGGGAAGGATCTGCCGAGGGAGACGTCGCCGCGCCAGTCGCCTTATTGGCGGCGCCCGGCTTGGGAACCACAACGCGCTTGCGCTTGGTTTCCACAACGACATTCTTGGTCCGACCGTGGCTGAAACTCTGTTTCACGTTCCCCGGACGGGACCCCCCACGCAGACCCAATGTCTTTTTGCCGTCAGTATCGCTCATTAAGCTCTTTTTCCTTCCGAGCGGCCCTTGCCGCTCTCCGCTTCGCGCACTCCGCGCAGTCTTTGCGCATCCTCTACAACACGATGGCTGAGTCCACCAGAGGCGAGGGCCGCATGTATCACAGTTTCACGTCCAAAAGCCATCCCCAGCTCATTCGACGTAAGCCAGCCGATGTATCGGCCGAAATGCGGCGTGCTGAGTTTCGACTTTCCCCGACCCGAGCCATCAACGGCCTGGATCAGGATTTCTGCTTCTTCTTTTGCCAGCCAATCCTTGACCTTTTCATATCCGGCCACAGCGTGGCCGGATTTGCGAGCAAGGCTGATCAAATCGATCACCCGGCGCGCAAGCTGGCTTTCGACATCGTCCACGAGCCCGTCGGGAACCGTGACCGGCCCTTTCAGACTGCGGGCGAACAATTTCTTGTTCACGGCCTTTTCCAAAGCCGCCCGGTCAGCCGCAACATAAGTTCCGCGGCCGGGCAATTTACCCAGAATATCCGGCACGAGCTGGCCTTCGGGACCAGCAACGAACCGGATCAGACCGTTCTTTGGCTGCACCTCTCCGGTCGCAATGCATTTGCGTTCGGGATCGCCATCGCGATCTTTAGAGATGCCTCCGCGGCTCATCCAGCGACCTCCGGGCCCCTATCAGGCCCCGGCCTCCGTGGTGACTTCTTCTTCGGATTCGTCGGAGACCTCTTCCTCATCGGATTCGAGTTCCGCCGGATCGACCCAGCCAAGCTGGATACGGGCTGTCATCACCATGTTCTGCGCTTCTTCGAGCGAAACCTCGAAGGGTTCCAGAATACCGTCGTCCTTGGTTCGCTCGCCGTCGACCGTGGTCCAGCCACCGGCCAGTTCCCAGTCAGCACAGGTGGCAAAATCTTCAAGCGTCTTCACACCGTCCTTGGCCAGTGCTTCGATCATTTGGGGTGTCAGACCCTCGAATTCAACCAGGCTGTCCTCAACTCCCAGTGCACGGGCGTTTTCAAGCGCCGCTTTGTTCTGCGCATCGAGGTATTCCGCCGCACGTGCCTGAAGCTCGGCAGCCGTATCTTCGTCCACGCCATCGATGACGAGAAGTTCATCCAGTTCCACATAGGCGACTTCTTCGAGGTTGGTGAAACCTTCGGAGACCAGAAGCTGGGCGAAGAATTCGTCGAGATCCAGCGTATCCATGAACAGTTTGGTACGCTGTTCGAATTCGGCCTGACGACGGGCGGATTCTTCTTCCTCGGTCATGATGTCGATGTCGAGACCAGTCAGCTGGCTGGCCAGACGCACGTTCTGACCGCGACGACCGATGGCAAGCGAAAGCTGCTCTTCCGGCACGACAACCTCGATACGCTCGGCTTCTTCATCGAGAACCACCTTGGAGACCTCGGCGGGCTGGAGCGCGTTGACGAGGAAGGTCGGCTGGTCCTCATTCCACGGAATGATGTCGATCTTTTCGCCCTGAAGCTCGTTCACAACGGCCTGAACACGGCTGCCGCGCATACCGACGCAGGCGCCAACCGGGTCGATGGAACCGTCGTAAGAGATCACTGCGATTTTTGCGCGCGAACCCGGGTCACGGGCCACGGCCTTTATTTCAATGATGCCGTCGTAGATTTCCGGCACTTCCATCTTGAACAGCTCAGCCATGAATTCCGGCGCGGTTCGGCTCAGGAAGATCTGCGGGCCACGCGGTTCGCGCCGCACATCCTTGACGTAGCAGCGGATGCGGTCGTTCGGACGGTAGCTTTCGCGACCGATCTTTTCGTTGCGGCGCAGAATGCCTTCGCCCGCGCCCACATCGACGATGACGTTGCCGTATTCCTCGCGCTTGACGAGACCGTTGATGATGGTACCCGCGCGATCCTTGAATTCTTCGTACTGACGGTCACGCTCGGCTTCGCGCACTTTCTGAAGAATCACCTGCTTGGCGGATTGCGCCGCGATCCGGCCCATTTCGACCGGGGGCACTTCTTCTACGAAAGTGTCGCCGATCTGCGGATCGGCCATGTATTGCTTGGCCTGCGCGACCGTGAATTCGGACTGGTAGTTTTCAAGCTCTTCATCCTCGACCACGGTGCGCACACGGGTAAAGGTCGCACGACCGGTCTTACGGTCAATCGAAACCCGAATGTCCATCTCTGCGCCGTAACGGCTCTTGGCGGCGCGGGCGAGGCTTTCTTCCATCGCTTCGATCACCAGACCGGGATCGATCATCTTTTCGCGGGCGACGGCCTCGGCGGTTTGCAACAGCTCCAGCTGGTTTGCAGAGGTGATAGCCATTTATCTGTTCTCCTCGGGTGAGCTCTCAGTCTCGATTTCGTCAAATGCGTCCTGGTCCAGATCTTCGGGAAGCGTGCCAGCCGCCTTGCGCTGGCGCAGCATTTCCTTGATCAGGTCATCGCTGAGCACCAGCTTTGCGTCGCTGAGCCAGTCAAATTTCAGGCCTATGGTGCCTTCGTCCACGTTGATCAGCACCTCGTCCCCGTCGACGCCGGCAAGCATGCCTTTGAAGCGGCGGCGGCCATCGATCAGTTCTGCCGTCTCGATCTTGGCTTCGTAGCCTTCATAGGCATCGAAATCCTTAAGACGCGTCAACGGTCTGTCAATTCCGGGGCTGGAAACTTCCAGCGTATATTCGTCGAGGATCGGGTCTTCGACATCAAGGATCGCGCTGACCGAATTCGATATTTCGGCGCAGTCGTCGACCTCGATACCGCCGCCGGGCTTGTCCGCCATGATCTGCAAGACAGTCGTCTTGCCCGACATCAGGCGCACCCGGACCAGTTCGAAGCCAAGGTCCTCGATCACCGGTGTGATGATTTCCGCCATGCGTCGGTCGATGGCGGCCTTTGCGATGAGATCGTTGGTCATACGTGTCCAAAAACAAAAAAAACGGGCGCGCGGCCCGTTACACTTCTCCGGTGGAGCGTCAGGCCAGAGCCTGCCGCGCCGCTGTTGAGAGGGGATATACGCAGGATGGCCCGAGTCTGCAAGGGTGAAAACGGAAAGCGCCTAGGCGATCCACCAGCGTTCGGCCAGCCGACCGTCATCCAGAGCGCCACGGGCGCCGATCACGCGGGGCATTCCGACGCCTCGTCGCGCCGCGATGGCAATGTGCTGCGACGATGGATGATAAGCGAAGTCGCCCCGATTCAAGACACCGTCCGGGGCCGGAAGCTCGGCCACATCGACAAAACCGTCACGCAGCGCCTCGGCACGAACCGACGGGTCGGATATCGCGATCACATCAATTGCGTCCAGCCACCCAGCCTGCCCGTCCTTGTAATGCGACGGGACACGTTCGCCGAGGAAATGCCGGTTCTCGTCGATGCGCCGCGCTGCATAAAGCCCAGTACCGATCCCTGTCGCCATAGCCGAGTCGACGCAATCGGCGGGGAAGATCGAAAGAGACTGATTCGCCAGTAGGAAGGGCAGTTGTGGATTTGCCTCGTGCAATTCGATCCGGAGCGTCGAAGAACCGGTCGCTTCGACTGCCGCGATATGGCGGTCAGCGAACCATTCCTGCGACAGGAGAGACGCAACTGCATCGGAAGCGTCAAAGCGCGATCCATCGTGAAAATCGACTCCGTCACGAAGCTTGAATTCCCAGTTACGCGCGTCATTCGCGCTTTGCCATGAAACGGCGAGCTCACCGCGCAGAACGCCATCCGGTGCAACTTCGGTAAGTGTATCGAAAACCGCGCCGCGCGCCAGTTCCGTGACTTGGTCGTGTTCGCGCGAAACAGCCACGCGCAGCCGTCCCCCGCGTGTCGGTTTCGCGTCCGGCGACAGGCCCGTCGCTGCCAGCAGCGCTGCGGCGGCACCGGATGCAAACAGGGCACGACGGTCGATACGGGTCATTTGGAGCGGGCCTTCCTTGCGATGTCGTCCATGATGCGCACGAGCTCGGCGCTTATCCCCGGTTCCGAAAGGGCATGGCCAGCATTGCGCACCATCTTGAGCTGACAGTTGGGCCAAAGTTCCGACAAGGTCCATGCGGAATGCGGCGGACAGATCATGTCATACCGGCCCTGAACGATAACGCCCGGAATTTCGGCGATCCTGTCCATCTGGGACAGAATCTGCCCGTCATATTCAAGGAAACCACCGTTGATGAAATAGTGATTCTCAAGCCGGGCAAAGGCGCGGGCGTATTCGCCGGGGCTTTCCCCCGACGCGCCTGTCGACTGAATTGAGGCCAGCGCATTTTCCCATGCGGACCAGGCCCGACCAAAGCGAACCTCTTCATTCACGTCGCCGGAGAACAAGCGTTTGTGATAGGCGCCGATCATGTCATGGCGTTCTGCGGGCGGGATTTTCTCGACGAATCTTGCCCATGTTTCCGGCCAGAAACGCCCAGCGCCGCCGCCGTAGAACCAGTCGAGTTCTGCCTTTGTCATCAGGAACACGCCGCGAAGGACGATATTGCAGACGCGGGAGGGATGCGTCTGGGAATAGATCAGCGCGAGGGTCGCACCCCAGCTACCGCCAAAAGCAACCCATTTATCGATACCAAGAACTTCGCGGATAGCTTCGATATCCGCGACGAGGTGCCATGTGGTATTATCCGTCACCGAGGCGTGCGGTCTTGATCGCCCGCACCCGCGCTGGTCGAAAAGGATGATACGATAAACCTCGGGGTCGAAATACCGGCGCATCGCGGGGCTGCATCCGCCGCCGGGGCCGCCATGGAGAACGACCACGGGCAGGCCGTTGGGATTACCACATTGCTCGACATAGATCCGGTGGCCCTGCCCGACATCGAGCATCCGCTGATCGAAAGGGTCGATCGGGGGGTGCAGATATTGAACTGCACGCTTTTGATCCGGGTTTTTGTCCATTACTGACCTATATACTGCCCGGAATACAAAAGGTCATTCAGAGATTGGAATGCAAGTGTCGCAATCGACAATAGACCCAGATGAAGTCGCAAAATTCGAAGCCATGGCTGCAGAATGGTGGGATCCGAACGGAAAGTTCAAGCCTCTCCACATGATGAATCCCTGTCGACTGGATTACATCACGACTCAGATCGCGGGGGAATTCGAACGTGACGTGAAAACGCCGAATCCCTTTAACGGTTTGCGCATCCTGGACATCGGCTGCGGCGGTGGACTGCTGTCCGAACCGATGGCGCGGCTGGGGGCCGAGGTTGTTGGAGCAGACGCGGCCGAGCGCAACATCCCGGTCGCGCAGGTGCACGCCGAACAATCAGGTCTGGATATCGACTATCGCAACACCACGGCCGAAGCACTTGCCGCTTCGGGAGAGCAGTTCGATGTCGTGCTCAACATGGAAGTCGTCGAACACGTCGCCGATCCGCTGGCCTATCTGACGGCCTGCCGCGAACTGTTGAAACCCGGCGGGCTGCATATCTGCTCGACGATCAATCGGAACCCGAAATCCTATGCTATGGCGATTTTCGGAGCCGAGGTCGTCATGCGCTGGCTTCCACGGGGAACGCATGATTGGTCGAAATTCATCACCCCGGACGAGTTGTTCGACCTGTTGACGAAAGCCGGGCTTGAACCGGTAGATCGCAAGGGATTCGTCTTTAACCCGGTGTTGTGGAGCTGGAGCATTTCTCCGCGCGATCTTTCGGTTAACTACGTGACCGCGTCCCTGAAACAGGAAACCTGATGTCGGAACCGTATCTTCTGACAGACGTTCGCAACGCATGACCCGTCGCCGCGCGTACCTGACCGACCCGACCGAGAGCCATCCCGCATGATGGCAGACTTGCCCATTGCCATTATCCTGCTGGTTTTTGCCTGCGCGGGTGGCGTGATCTGCGTATCCGGCGTTTTCATGACTGGCTTGGCCGACAAGCTTGCCGACCGAACCGGTCTTGGCGAGGCAATTGTCGGTGGTGTCATTCTTGGCGCGGCGACGTCTTTGTCCGGTGCTGTTGTTTCGGTTACCGCCGCATTGGATGGGCGGGCGTCGTTGGCATTCTCCAATTCCGTCGGCGGTATCGCGGCACAGACCGCTTTTCTGGCTTTCGCCGATCTGATGTTCCGGCGTGCGAACCTCGAACATGCGGCGGCAGAGGTCACGAATATCGTCCAGGGGATTCTGCTGGTCTTGCTGCTGCTGATCCCCATGGCGGCTCTCGTAACGCCTGAATTCACGATACTTGCCATCCACCCGGCATCCTTCCTTATCCCGGTGGTCTATATCGCGGGCCTGTTCGTCTGCCGTTCCGTTCAAGAAGAACCGATGTGGCGTCCGGTCAAGACAAAGGAAACCCGCGAAGACACGCCCGATGATGAAGACGAGCAGACCGCGGCGAAGACGACCTTGCGGCTAGGGCTCGAATTTGGAGGTCTCATGGCGGTCATGGGCCTTTCCGGATGGCTGATCGCACAGAGCGGTTCGGCGCTTACTGACAGGCTTGGCATTTCGGCATCGCTGGTCGGGGCGCTTTTGACGGCAACTGTCACCTCTCTGCCCGAGCTTGTGACGACCTTGGCAGCCGTTCGGCGCGGCGCGCTGCAACTTGCTGTCGGCGGGATCATCGGGGGCAATACGTTTGACACGCTGTTCCTGACCGCGGCCGACGTGTCATATCGAGAAGGGTCGCTTTACCACGCGGCCACCAACCAGGATTACTTCTGGGTTGTTACCGCCGCGCTGATGACCACCTGCCTCTTGGCCGGGCTCGTCGTGCGCGAACGCAGCGGACCGGCGGGGATAGGATTTGACAGTCTATCTCTGCTTGGCATTTACCTCGGCGCGATCGCCCTACAGGTGCTCGCTTTCTGAGGGTCAGCCGCGCGGTTCCAGACGAGCGCGCAATTCACGCAGAACGGGGAGAACAGTGCGCACCTTGTCCGCTCCCATATCCCCCACAACTTCGTTGATGAGCGGTGCAATCGAGGCGACCGCGTGATCGCGCGCTTGCCTACCCGCTGGACTGATCGCAACCATCTTGCGGCGCGCATCGTCCCAATCCGGGCGGATATGCACGTAACCGGCCCATTCCAGTTTCGAAAGGGTATTGGTCATCGCACCGCGCGTCACGTGAAAGGTCTGGGCCAGTTGCGCGGGAGAACGCTCCCCTCCCACAAAGACAAGCTGGTTTAAAACCGAGAAATGCGAAATCTCCATGCCTTTGGGCAAAACTTTCGACAGCCTGTTACGCATAAGCTGATCGGCGGCCAAAATCTCGCTGAACAGGGTCACGGCGAGCGCATTTGTTTCCTCGGACATGGCCGTTGAGTTCCCAGTGACTAATGTCTTCAAGGGCCGTCGAACGCGCGGATATGCTGCAGCGACGGCACTTTCTGTCGTGCAAGTTCCACTGATTTATCATCCATGTCAAAAATGTGAATGCCCGGTTCCGTTCCGGCATCCAGCAAGACCTCTCCCCACGGCGAAACCGCAAGACTGTGGCCGTGGGTCTTGCGCGTGTTACCCACGCTTGCGGAATGCGTCCCCGTTTGAGCGGGTGCCAGAACAAAACAGCCGGTTTCAATGGCCCGCGCGCGCAGGAGTGATTCCCAATGCGCCGCGCCGGTGACATAGGAAAAGGCAGCGGGAACCGTCAGCACCTTTGCCCCCGCCAGCGCCAGTTTTTGGTAGAGCATCGGAAACCGGACATCGTAGCAAACCGTCATGCCAACAGGCATGAAATCGGTGTCGACCACCACGGCCTGATCGCCGGGCCTGTAGCCTGCGGATTCACGGTAGGTCTCTTCGGCAGAGACATTCACATCGAACATGTGAATCTTGTCGTACCGCGCGCGGATTTCTCCATCGGGTCCGATCATGAAGGACCGGTTGGCAAAGCGACCGTCGGGGTCGTTGGTCTTGAGGCCGAGCGAACCGATCAGCAGCCAAACGCCGTGCGCTTTCGCCTTTTCCCGCAACCCAGGGAGCGTTTCGTCCTCTTCTTCGGTTCTGAGAACGGAACGTTGATGATCGCGGCTGGACGAAACGCAATTGGTGACCTCAGGCGTCAGCAGAAACCGCGCGCCGACATCGACTGCCTGATCGATATACTCGCTGACGGTTGCGAGATTTTCACGTGGATCATCGGATGATGTCAGCTGGATCAGCGCGGTCTTCATCAGGCCGCCAGCAGGGAGTCGAGTTTGCCTGCCCGGTCGAGCGCGTAAAGATCGTCGCAACCGCCAACATGGGTATCACCGATGAAAATCTGCGGGACCGTACGCCCGCCGTTGGCACGCTGGATCATCTCGGGCTTGCGGTCCGGCTGGGCCAGAACATCGATCTCGGAAAAGTTGACGCCTTTTTCGTTCAGCAACCGTTTTGCCGCGTGGCAAAAGCCGCACAGGGGTGAGGTATAGATTTCGACTTGTTTCATCGCTTGGTTTCCGCGTTGTGTCACTTGTTAACGCAGAACCTAATCATCCTTTGGCACGCGCGCCAGTACCAGCACGTAAACGTCACCCGAGCCCGCCTCGGTGCAGGCTTCGGCACATGCGGAAAGCGTGGCACCCGAGGTCATCACGTCATCGACGATAAGAACGGGCCGACCTGTCAGACGATGCTGCCGCTTTGAATGCACCGTGATCGCACCCTGCAGAATCGCCTGTCTTTCCTGCGCGGTCTTTCCATCGAGCGATGGTGTCTGCGACGTGCGCACAAGCAGATCCGGACAGTAAGGCAGCCCCGTTTCCCGGGCCAATGCCTGCACCAGCAACGCGGATTGGTTGTATCGACGCTTTAACAAGCGGCTTCGGTGTAAAGGTACTGGGGCGATCAGCATATTGTCGCGAATGAGCGGCCTTGCCGATTTTGCCATCCAGAGAGCCGTCGGACGCACAACTTCGGGACGGTCGCCATGTTTCAACCCGAGAATGATCTTACGTGCCTGATCCTTGTAGAGAAGCGTTGCCCTCCCTTGGACCCAGGGGCGCGGGTTCTTCATGCAATCGTCGCATTCCGTCCGGTGATTGTCTTCTTGGCCCTGCAGCGGAATGCCACAAGAGTCGCATACCGTTCCGTCAATGAATGGCGTATCGCGCCAGCATGTGCCGCAAAGACCGAAATCGCTGTTCACCATTGTTCCGCAGCCAAGGCAGCGCGGGGGATACAAAAGCTGAACTGTCGTTTGAAACATCTTTCGCCTCCGATTACATAGCGCTTTATGAACGCCACACCCCAACTCTTTGACCGCGACGCCCTGCGCCTGCACAGGGCAAGGGCCCGTCAGGAAGCGCTGTTTCTGCACCTCGCAGCTCAAGAGGAGGTTCAGGATCGGCTGTCCATGGTTAACAAAACCCTAACCAAACCAGCGATCGTCACGCCGTTTCCGGAAATCTGGCGGCCCGTCTTTCCCGATGCCCGGATTGTGGACGACAGCGACGTGCTTGCGCTGGAACCGGGTTCGCATGACCTCGTCGTTCATGCCATGGCATTGCACTGGGCGAACGATCCGGTCGGACAGCTAATCCAGTCGCGCCGGGCGTTGCAGCCGGACGGGCTTTTCCTTGGTGTCCTGCTGGGTGGTGGCACGCTGAACGAATTGCGCTCATCGCTTGGTCAGGCCGAGACCGAGGTAACCGGCGGGTTATCCCCGCGCATCGCGCCAATGTCTGAAATTCGCGATCTTGGCGCGCTCTTGCAACGGGCCGGGCTGGCACTGCCAGTGGCAGACACCGTGCCTCTTACCGCAGAGTATCGTGACCTCCACCACCTGCTGCACGATCTGCGAGATATGGGCGAGACGAACGCCATGACGAACAGGATTAAGCGGCCCACTCGCAAGGCGGTATTCGAACGCGCTGAAGAGCTTTACCTCAAGCATTTCGCGACGGATTCAGGACGGCTGCGAGCCACGTTCGAATTGGCCTGCCTGACAGGCTGGGCACCAGATGAGAGCCAGCAAAAGCCGCTTCGACCCGGTTCGGCCAAGGCAAGACTTGCGGATGCGCTGAAGACCTCAGAGGTGCCACTCAAAGATTGACGAAGTGCGGATAGCGGTTATCTGCACTGTCACAAGTACATCAAGGGACAGATCCACATGCAAGAGATGACCAAGGCAGCCGCCTGTCCTGTCCATGCTCCAAAAGACCATCCGAAAGTCCCCGAGGAAAAGATCGGCGTGCTGCTGGCAAATCTCGGCACGCCGGATCATTACGATTACTGGTCAATGCGGCGATATCTGAACGAGTTCCTGTCCGATCAGCGGGTCATCGACTATCCCAAGTGGAAGTGGCAGCCACTGTTGCAGCTTATCATTCTGACCAAGCGGCCTTTTTCGAGCGGCGCGGCCTATAAATCGATCTGGAATGAAGAGGACGACGAAAGCCCGCTTTTGACCATAACGAAAAAGCAGTCGGCCAAGATCACCGAAACCATGAAGGCGCGCTATGGCGACCGGGTCATGGTCGATTTCTGCATGCGCTACGGGAACCCGTCCACACCTGACAGGGTGCGCCAGATGGTCGAGGCGGGCTGCCAGAAGATCCTCTTCTTTCCGCTCTACCCGCATTACGCGGGCGCAACACTTGCCACGGCGAACGACGCTTTCTTTCGCGCCTTGATGAAAGAGAAATGGCAACCCGCGAGCCGCACTGTCCCGGCCTATTTCGACAGGTCCGATTACATCGACGCGCTGGCCCAATCGGTAGAGCGCGCCTATGCCAATTTGGAAACAAAGCCGGATTGTCTGGTTGTTTCCTACCACGGGATGCCGCTGCGCTATCTCACGGATGGCGACCCCTATCATTGCCAGTGCCAGAAGGCGACGCGCCTCTTGAAGGAACGTCTTGGCTGGGCCGATACGGACATCCGCACGACGTTCCAGTCGGTCTTCGGACCGGAGGAATGGCTCAAGCCCTACACGGTGAAGGAAGTGGCCAAGATGGCCAGCGAAGAGGGCAAAAAGAACATCGCAGTCATCGCCCCGGCCTTTTCAGCCGACTGTGTCGAAACGCTGGAAGAGATCAACGAGGAGATCCGTGAAAGCTTTATCCATGCGGGTGGCGAAACCTTTACCTATATCCCCTGCCTGAACGACGACGAGGCGCACATAAGCTGCCTGTCATCGGTAATCGAAGAGAACCTAAAAGGCTGGATCGACTAACTAATCTTCAGACACAAAAAAAGGCGGTGGAGAACCACCGCCTTTTCTTTTGGTACCGTATCGCGCTTAGTTAGCTGCGACAGCGGCCGCAACCAGAACCAGCAGAACCAGCGGCAGGATGATGCCGCTCGAGGAGCTACCAGCTTCTTCTACGATGACCGGTGCTTCGATGATCGGCTCTTCCAGCGTACCTGCGGAAGCGGTCGAAGCTGCTGCGGTCAGTGCAGCGGCGAGAACGAGTTTCTTCATATTAACCTCCAGAATAAGCACAATTCAGAACAATGAATCGTGCGCCCAAGACTTACCTCGTGCATTTTTCTAACCAGCAAAACAGATAGATTGCAAATGGTTGTTGGTATCGGTTCGTGTTGCCAAGCGGGAATGTCGTCAAATTAGCAACACTTGCGTGCCGTTCTGGGTCATCGAAAAGAGCTCGGCGATATGTTCGTTGTAGAGCCCGATACAACCGTTCGAAGACCGACGCCCGATCTTGCGTGTATCGTGCGTTCCATGGATACGATAATACTGCCAGCCGAGGTACAACGCATGGGTGCCAAGCGGGTTATCCGGACCGGGCGGAATGTGCTTTGGCCACTCGGGATTGCGCTTGAGCATGTTCGGCGTCGGCCGCCAATCTGGACCTTCAACTTTACGCACGACCGAAGTGCGACCTCGGCGGGTCAGGTCCTCGGTCAGCGGAACGCTGGAGGGGTAGAGCTTGTAGGTCAGCCCGTCCTCGCTCCAGAAATGCAGCGCCCGCGAGGTGACATCGACAAGGATCGCGCCTTTGCGCAAGTTGCTGAAGTAAGGCTGCCACTCGAGCGACCGGAAGCTCGAGATATTGCGACGCACAGTCTGCGAAAGATCGCGTTCAATTTCGGTGGTCGCGGCGGTGTCCGTAACCGAACCCGTCTGTGCCAGCGCCGGCGTTGCGAGCATTGTTGCCGCGCCAGCCAGAAAGCCGCGCCGGGTCGGCTCGCTATTGCTTGAATTGGTCATTGGATCATCCCGTTCGCCTAAGGTACTAGTTCTGGCCTTGATGATATGGCGCGAATGACGCAGTCGCAAATCAATCCGCTGTTCATCGGTCAGATTTGACTTATGTACAGTATCGTTGCATCTGCTCTTGAGCTAGACGCAAGTTTGGATTCCACGAGCGGAGTGCGGAATGATACGCATAATTTCTTTGGTAATAGCTGCTGCAATTGCACTGTCCGGTTGCGTTTCACAGCCGGAGACAAGACTTGGTGCGGATGGTCAGCCATTGCCGAAATTGTACCGCATCCGTGCTTCGGATTCGTCCAAGATCGAATACCGCATGCTCGATTCGATCAATTCTTTGCGACAGGCTCGAGGCGTTTCGCCGGTAGAATTGAACGCGCAACTTAATGCAGCGGCTGCGACTCACTCGCGCGATATGTCGGTTCAGAACCGTCCCTGGCACTTTGGCTCGGACGGATCTTCTCCAATCGAACGCGTGGCGCGCACCGGGTATGCCGGAAGGATGCTGGGCGAAAACATCTCGGAAACCTACGAAACCGAGCTTGAGACCCTTGCCGCCTGGATGGAGGAAGAAGGCACCCGCGAAGTTATCCTTTCGCCGGATGCCCGGAACCTTGGATTCTCCTGGTATCAGGAAAGCAACGGCAAGATCTGGTGGACATTGTTGATGGGCAGCTAAGCTGCCCATTCATCAGGCGCGGATGGTGATCACCGTGCCATCCCGGACCATCGCATAAATCTGTTCGATCTCACGATTTTTTACCGCTATGCAGCCAGCAGTCCAGTTCTTGCGCTTCGCAAGCTTACGGTTCTTGTTGGGCTCGCCGTGGATGAAGATATCACCCCCCGGGCTTTTCCCCTGCGACTGCGCATAAGCGATATCCTCGGCATTCGGGTATGAGATCCCGACGGACAGGTGAAATTTGCTGTTCGGGTTGCGCTTGTCGATCAGGTACGTGCCCTCCGGCGTTTTCCCGTCGCCTTCGAACTGCTTCGGCCCGGCCGGTGCAAAGCCCAGATCGATATCATAGGCTTTGAGAATTTCGGTATGGTGAAGAAGATACATCTGCCCGGATGACTTGTTCACCACGACGGATGTGACTTCGGGCCCGTTATACCGTTTGAATTTGCTGCTGCAGCCCGGAATCGCCAGCAGAGCAAGCAATCCAAGACCAAACGACCTGCGTTTCATGATGCGTACTGTCCCAATAGTTTTTTTTATGACCCATATCGTTACCGGTTGATTTTGAGAAATCAAATATTGGAAAGACGCGGTTACATTTTCCTTACCGCTTGCCCAGCCGAAAGGACCCTACCAGTTCGGTATGCACCGACCATCGAAATTGATCGACGACCTGCACCCATTCCAGGTCGTATCCTGCATCCACCAGGGCACGCGCATCGCGGGCAAAAGTTACAGGGTTGCAGGACACATGAGCAATGACCGGCACGCCACTTTGGGCCAGTTCGCGAATCTGTGCTTCGGCCCCTGCCCTTGGCGGATCAATAACGACAGCGTCCACCCGTTTGAATTCATCGGCTTGCAGGGGGCGGCGAAAAAGATCACGCGCTTCGCTTGTCAGTTTTTTCAGCCCGCCCACCGCACGCCAGCCTTTAACCAGCGCATCAGTCATCTCCGAGTCGCCTTCGACGGCATGTACCTCGGCGGTTTTCGATAGTGGCAAGGCAAACGTGCCGCAGCCGGCGAAGAGATCTACAGCCTTGTCAGCCGACCCGACGATCTCAAGTACCGCAGTCAAAAGCGCAGCTTCGCCTTCGGGCGTTGCTTGCAAGAAAGCGCCGGGCGGAGGCACGACCGAAGCCGGTCCGAATTTCTGCACCGGGGGTTCTCGCATGGCGATCATTTCGTGATCCCAGGCCAGACGAGCAATTCCGCTTGTTCCCGCAAACTGCGCGAGCTCCATGCGCAATGGACCATCCAGCTCTCTGCCGCTCGAAACCGAGACGTCGAGCCCTGACAGTGAGACGGTCAAAGTCACGGCAAGTTCGCCTTTTCGGCTTCCGAACTGGCTTGTCAGAGCCTCTACCATCGGCAGGGCCGCGATGAGCGCGGGATCGAGAAGATGGCAGTCGGGAATCTCGGTGATCGTACCGGATGCTTTGCCGTGAAACCCGGCAAGTGCGCCCTTTTTTGTCCGGCGTGCCGCAAGCGTGGCCCGGCGTCGCGTGCTAGGTGGCGATGTCAGGACCGGGCGGAATTCGGTTTCCAGACCCTGCGCAGTCAAAGCTGATCGCGCGAATTCAAGCTTCCACCTGGCCGTGAACTCTTCGGACGCGTGCTGAAGCTGGCAGCCACCGCAGCTCTTGTAATGGCGACAGGGAGGCTGAACGCGGTCGACAGAAGGGGTGACAATGCGAATAGCGCGTAAATGCGATCCGTCCAGTTCACCGGTAACGGTTTCGCCGGGCAGCGTGCGGGCTGCGAACACGGGACCGGGCGCAATCCCATCGCCCTGATGGCCCAGTCGTTCAATGGTGATTTCTGTCTGCATGAAAGTTGTCTTATCGGCTAGTCGACCGGTTAGACAATGTCATTCAGCGGCCTCGGCACCGATAAAACCGCCAGATTGCCTGTTCCAGAACTGAGCATAGAGTCCCCCTTTGGCCAACAAGCTTTCGTGTGTCCCGATTTCCGCGATCCGACCGTTATCCATGACCATGATCCGGTCCATTTCAGACAGGGTTGAAAGACGGTGCGCAATGGCCAGAACGGTCTTACCCTCCATCACCCGCTCCAGCGCCGACTGAATAGCGGCCTCGACTTCGGAATCTAGCGCGCTTGTCGCTTCGTCCAAGACCAGAATCGGCGCGTCTTTCAGGATGGCGCGGGCCAGCGCGATGCGCTGCCTCTGGCCGCCGGAAAGCTTTACGCCGCGTTCACCCAGATGAGCGTCATATCCTTTGCGCCCCTTGTGATCTTCCAGGTCCAAGATGAAATCGTGCGCTTCGGCTTTTTCCGTCGCGGCGAGCAAGTCTTCCCAGCTTGCCTCGGGACGACCATAAAGGATGTTGTCCTTGGCAGAGCGATTGAACATCGCGGTTTCCTGCGTAACCATGCCGATCTGGCGGCGCAGACTTTCCTGAGTGATATTTTCGATATTCTGACCGTCGATCCGGATTTCGCCGGATTCGCCTTTGTAGAGCTTGAGCAACAGCGAAACGAGCGTGGATTTGCCAGCCCCCGAGGCACCGACGATGCCCAGTTTCTCACCCGGCTGGATGGTGAGATTGATATTTTCGACGCCGCCATGATCCCTGCCGTAGGCAAAGTTCACATTGTCGAAAACGATTTCGCCGTTCGATACCGCAAGATGTGGCGTATCTTCCGGGTCCTGCAGTCGGATGCGCGGGGTAAGGGTCCGCATTCCGTCTTCGACTTCGCCAAGGTTGGAATAGATGGCCATAAGGGTAAAGCTCACCCAGCCGGTCATCTGAGCGATACGAATCGACACCGCTCCGGCAGCGACGATATCACCTTCGCTGGCGACACCATTTTGCCAAAGCAAGAGGGTTCCGCCGATCAGCAGCACGGGTAACAGCCCGGCAAGAGACATCAGGCAGAACCGGAAGGCTGCCGAGAGATATCCGAATTCAAGCGCCCTGCTTCGGAAAGTGCTCATCGCGCCCAGCGCGGCGCGGTCTTCGTGATCTGCATGGGCGAAAAGCTTGACCGTCTTGATGTTCGTAATCGTGTCGACCACCTGTCCCGACACCATCGCACGCGCGCTGGCCCGACCGGCCGCCAAGCGCCGGATGCGCGGCAGAAACCACATGATCAAAGAAAAATAACCGACCAGCCAAACGGTGAAGATGACAGTGATCCAGCCGCCAATACTCGACAAAAGCACCATTGCCCCGGCCAATGAGGCCAGCGCGAATGCGATGACGTTGATCGTTTCCGAGGCGACATCCGTCACAGCGCGCGCACATTGCATTTGCTTTTGCGCGATGCGACCCGCGAAATCGTCGTCGAAGAACTTGACCGCCTGCCCAAGCGTCCAACGATGCAGACGCGAGAGCACCAGAGGGTTCACATTGGGCTGCACGATGATCGAATTCGAGGCAGAGGAAAGGCCAAAGAGAATTGGCCTCGCCACGAGGAAGAAGGCGACCGCCATGACGATGATGCCAAGGTTGGACCCATCAAAGAAGTTTCCCTGCCCCGAAGCCGTGGCGGCATCAATGACAAGCCCGAGGATCCATGCCGTGCCCGCTTCTACCGCCCCGGCCGCCGCTGAAAGGGCGGCCGCCAGCCAGAGCGCTGGCCAAGCGCCCGAAAGACACCAGCGCATAAACGCGCCCAAGGTCTGGGGCGGCGGTCCTTCCGCAGGACGGAAGGAATCGATCATATCGCCAAGCCTTGAGCCTGTTTTCATTCAGCTGCCTCGGTATTCAGGAACCCGCCAGACTGGCGTGCCCAGAACTCGGCATATAGCCCGCCCGAGGCTAAAAGCACGTCATGGCTGCCTTGCTCGACGATATGTCCCTGATCTAGAACAAGAATGCGGTCCATCTGAGCAATGGTGGACAGGCGGTGGGCGATGGCAATGACCGTTTTGCCTTCCATCATGCCATAGAGCGTCTTCTGGATTTCGGCTTCGACCTCGGAGTCCAGCGCGCTGGTAGCCTCGTCAAGCAATAGGATCGGCGCGTCCTTTAGAATCACCCGCGCCAAGGTCACCCGCTGGCGCTGCCCGCCAGACAGCTTGATACCCCGTTCACCTACCTGCGCATCATAGCCACGACGACCCTGTGGATCGACTAGATCCATAATGAAATCATGGGCCTGCGCCTGCCGGGCCGCGGCGATGATCTCTTCCTCAGTAGCCTCTGGCCGACCATAGAGAATATTCTCACGGACCGAACGGTGCAAAAGGGCACTGTCCTGCTGGACCATACCGATATGACTGCGCAGACTTTCCTGCTGAACGCGCGCGATATCCTGACCATCCATCAGAACCCGACCAGAATCCGGATCATAGAAACGCAGGAGCAGCTTGACCAAAGTCGACTTTCCGGCACCAGACCGCCCGATCAGCCCGACCTTTTCACCCGGCTCGATGGTCAGGTTTAGCTTGTCCAATCCACCAGTCCCACGGCCATAGTGGTGCGACAGGTCCTGCAGCTCCACACGTTCGCGATCGAGTTGCAAAGGCTTGGCCCCTGGCGCATCGACCAGATCAATCGGCTGCGCGATCGTTTCCATACCCTCGGCCACAACGCCGAGTTCACGGAAAAACGACGTCAGCGCCCACATGATCCATCCAGTCATGGCGTTCAGACGCAGAGTCAGAGCGGTCGCGGCTGCGACAACACCCACACTCGCCAAGCCCTGATACCACAACACGATGGCCCAGCCGACCACGCCAACGATCAGCAGACCGTTGAGCGTGACAAGTGCGAGGTCCATCTTGGTAAAGATACGCATTTCGACCTGAAACGAGGCGCGCGCGGCCTCGATGGCTTCCTTGGCATAATCCAGTTCACGGTCATCATGCGCAAACATCTTCACCGAGCTGATATTGGTGTAGCTGTCGACAACCCGGCCAGTGAAGGTTGACCGGGCATCGGCCGCGGCCTTGGAGGCAGGCCCGACGTTTGCAACAGTCCAGCGGATCAGGAATCCGTAAAGTACGAACCATGCCAGCAGCGGCAGGATCAGCCGAACATCGGCGGTGATCAAAAGAACGGCAGCGCCCACCAGATAGGCCAGCGAAAAGGAAATCGCATCGAAGACCTGAAACACCACCTCGCCCGCTGCCGGCGGAGCCTGAACGATACGGTTCGCGATACGTCCGGCGAAATCGTTCTCGAACCAGCCGACCGATTGCCGAAGAACATGCCGGTGCGCCCGCCAGCGGAAAACCGTCGTGAAATTGGGCAGGATCGTATTGTTCAGCAAAACCACGTCCAGCGCGGAAATAAGCGGACGCAGCGTCAGCAGGAACAAGCCGACCAGAGTGATTTCAAGCCCGTAGCGCTGCCATACGTCGGCCGGATCGCCGCCAAGAATGTCGACGAGACGGCCCATGTACCAGATCAGGCCGACCTCTATCGCAGCAACGATTACGGACAGGAGCGCGGTCCAGAGGAACACCCTCCAGAACGGTCCGCAAAGATCCCGCATGAACGGCCAGAGCCTTGTCGGAGGGCGATCCTTTTCCTCGTAGGAAACATAGGGATCAACAAGATTTTCAAAGAAACGAAACATATCGGAGGTGCTCCTTGGCGAGCGAGTAGGCGCAAATGTAGTGTGGGGTGCCGTCAACTGCGCACCCGTTACGGGGCGGTCAGCTTAAATAAACCAGAGCCCGTAATACATTTGCATTCCTCCGATATCGATTGACGTAGCGATAGCCGAGCGGAATCGTTTTGTCACCCCATCCGGGTGCATTTTCTGACGGCGTGTGGTGAAGTTTTCATGACGCGAGCAGGTCCGACCGTGTCGCCAAAAATCCGCTGGCGATCCACTTTCCTTCAAGTTCCGCCAGTTTGCGCCCAAGGTCGGGACCTGAAAATTCGGGCATAAGGTCCTTTGCAGAAACAGGAAAATCCGCTTTGCTCCCGATTTTCAATTGCTCATCGGTTGCAGACGCCCAAGGGTTTCCCGTGACCGCAGAACGAAGCAGCATTACGTCTTTCGCCAAATCATAACCCAGCCGGTATCCAAGTTCAGCCGCATCGCAAGTGGATCCGATGTTGTCGGCCAGCGTGGCCAATCGGGCCGACTGCGCCTTGCTCAGCCGCAGCGCATCCCCGGCGTGATTGCCGCCCAACGCTGAAAGTCGGCGGATGGCATCCGGTGCAGCGTTCGCCTGATCCTCGCAATGGATCAATGGGCCCAGCGCGGTGTCATCGGCACCGGGAAGAACCTGTGCCAGTACGCCGGTGGCGCGCATTGCAGCGACCGACGCAGCGGGGTCGAGCGCAGCCAGTAATTTCAAAAGCTCAGCCCCTATGCGTTCGCGTGATATGCGTCCAAGACCATCGACCTCTTGCGCGATGGCTGCAAGCGCATCGGAATCCATACCGTTCCCCGGGGCGCCGTACCATGCGTGGAACCGGAAGTACCGAAGGGAGCGCAGATAGTCCTCGCGAATTCGGGATATGGCATCGCCAATAAACCGCACCCGGCGATCCTGCAAGTCCGGCAATCCGTTCATCGGATCGACCAGCGTTCCTTCGGGAGTGGCGTAAAGCGCATTCATCGTAAAATCTCGCCGCGCGGCGTCTTCGGCGATATCGTTCGAAAAGGAGACCACCGCGTGTCGGCCGTCCGTTTTCACATCGCGCCGAAATGTGGTGACTTCGTGCGGGATGCCGCCGGACACAAGGGTTACCGTTCCATGATCGATGCCAGTGGGAATTGCTTTCAGTCCCGCAGATCGAGCGAATTCGATGATTTTTTCGGGGCGCGCATCCGTGGCGATATCAATGTCACTGACACCGGCATTGATGATAGTATTCCGGACGCAGCCGCCGACAAAATAGGCCTTGGCGCCGCCGGCAGACAGTGCCGTACAGACCGCCTGAGTGGCCGGTCTTGTCAGCCAGTCGGCGGTCAGCCGCATCACTGCTCGAACCTCGCGGCGAGGGCACGCAGCATCCGGGCTGTCGCACCCCAGATGTAATAAGGTCCGTAAGGCACCGTGTAATAATGCCGGCGGCTGCCTCGCCAACGTCTAGACTCAACAAGGTAATTTGCCGGAGTCATCAGATGCTCGAACGGTACAGAAAATACTTCCTCGACTTCGCCGGGCTCCGCTATGGCATCAAAGGGTTGCTCCAGCACCGCCACGACCGGCGTAACCATGAACCCGGTTACCGTTTCATGCGCCGGCATATGCCCGATGACCCGTGGCACATCGACCGGCAAACCAACCTCTTCCGAGGCCTCTCGCAGGGCCGCAGCTGTGACATTGGCGTCGCTTTCTTCCTGTTTACCGCCGGGAAATGCAATCTGGCCCGGATGGTGCTTCAGAACGGAGGAGCGTTTCGTCAGGAGGATTTCGGGGCGATCACCGAAAACGGAAACTGCTATTAGCACGCCAGCTGACCGCAGTTTCCGTCCTTCGGGAAGAACTGTACCGGGATTCAGGTCAAAATCGGATGACGACTCGCCCTCATGCTCAAGAGCACGGCGCAGCCGCGCAACGATATCAGTTGCCATCGTCCTGACCTGCCTCAAAGCCAACTGTGGCCGGGTCCAAATCGTAATGAGCACCACAGAATTGGCAATCAGCCGTTACCCGTCCCTCATCCGTCGTCATCTTCTCGATGTCGCGCGCCGAATAGATCGACAGGCTCTGACGCACCCGATCCTCCGAACAGGTGCACCCGAAGCGTACGGCCTGTGCATCGTAAACACGCGGCGCTTCTTCGTGGAACAGGCGCACCAGCAGATCTGTCGGCGGAATGGTCGGGCCGATTAGTTCAAGCTCTTCGACGGTATCCAGAAGAATGTTCACACGGTTCCAGTGTTCACCTTCTTCACCGTCGACGAGATCATCCGCACTCAGCACATCGCCAGACCCAGCCTGATCCGCGACAAAGGGCGATGCTTTAGGCATATGTTGCAGCATGATACCGCCAGCACGCCAATGCTCATCTACGCCGGGCTCGGACGAGAGACCGAAGCTGAGAGAAAACCGAGTCGGCAATTGCTCTGACTGTGCGAAATATGCCTCGGCGCATTCACGCAGACTATTCCCGGTCAGCGGCGTTATCCCCTGATAGGGCGCCGATCCCTTGCCTTGGTCGATCAGGATGGCAAAATACCCTTCACTAAGAAGATCTTTCGTATCGGTCTGATCGATAAGTTCAGAGTCAAAGCTTGCATAGGCACGGATTCGGGCGGCCTCACCCTCTTTTTGGGGCGCAAAGTAATCGGTGGCGATCATCCGGATCGCTCCCTTGGACTGTACCTGCAGGGACAGTTTCCAACGCAGTTTGATCGTCTGCCCGATCAGGGCTGTAAGCAACGCCATCTCTGCGACAAGTGCTTCTACCTGCCTTGGATAATCGTGCTGTTTCAGGATGCCGTCGAGCACGCCGTCAAGCCGGGCAACCCGACCGCGCATGTTCGAAACATCAAGCTGAAAGGGTAGGACTGTATCGTCCCACGCGAGTTTTGGTCCAATGGTCATGGGGTTTCCTTAAACGCCTTGTCTTGGCATACGGCCGGAATATAGGCACAACTTGCCGGGTTAGAAAGGGCAAGCCAGTGATCAGACGTTTCGGACAACCGCCAGAGAGGGGCAGAAAGTATACAAGACGTCCTGGCGCCTATGCCTTGTTGCCCCGTGCGGGTCAATTCCTCGTCACGCATCAGAGCGAGCCGCTCCCGGAAATACAGTTGCCAGGTGGCGGCATCGATCCGGGTGAATCGGTGATCACGGCATTACACCGCGAAGTGCTTGAGGAAACCGGGTGGCACATCGCAACTCCGCAGAAAATGGGAATTTTCAGGCGGTTTGTGTTCATGCCCGAATATGACATCTGGGCGGAAAAGATCTGCCACATCTTCATTGCGCGCCCGGTCGTTCGCATGGGTATGCCCTCGGAACCGGCGCACGAAGCAGTTTGGTTGCCGTTTAACGAAACCATTGATCTGCTTGCCAATGATGGAGACCGGCATTTCGCCGCGGAATTCGCAAGAAGCTACGGTTAACCGCAGGAAACATCGTATTCGATCAAGGCCGCTGAAACGTCATCCTCCATCCCTTTCGACGTGTTCATGACCTGAACGAGGTTCCAGAACAGATCGTCCAGAAACTCTGGACCGAAAACACCGTTGCCGGAATGGCCAGCGCTGCATTCATCGACGAGCTTCAAAAGCCCGTCTGCATCGAGCATCTCACCATTGCTCAGGCGGCATTCAGTAAAGCCATCCGAGTAAAGCAACAGTCGGTCGCCCGGTTCAAAGACAGTCTCGTAAATCGTGTAATCGACATTTTCGATAAGACCGATGGGTATCCCACCCTGACCGACGAACTCGACACTGCCATCGCGACGCAAAACAAGCGGATGCGGATGCCCCGCCTGTAGCAGTTTCAACCGACCAGACGGCAAATCGATCGTCCCGTAGGCAAGGGTAAAGTATTCGTCGATACCGGTATCGGCCACCTGTCGTTCGTTCAGCGCCTTTGCGACGTCTTCGGGGTCGCGCAGTGCGCGGGTCTGATCCGCCAAATGTTCTACGCCCAAGTTCTGGTCGAAATAGCGCGGGCTGAAATATCCGCCCAGTCGAGCGGTCATCATAGCGGAGGTTATCCCGTGACCGGATACGTCGAGCGAATAGAAACCGACCTGATCGGGGTTCGGTGCAAACATCCCGACCATGTCACCGCCGATGTGCCCACAAGGCTTTAAAAGCAGACTGACTTGAGAATTGCCAAACTTGCGGGTCCGGTCAGGTATCATCGATTGCTGTATCTTGCGAGCCTGAACCAGATCCGCATCTATCGAATCATACGCGACCTGAAGCTTGTCCAGCGTTTCACCGATCATCCGGTTTTTGTCGGATAGCTCCCGCTGCATAGCGATGATACGGTCGCCCGCAGAAATGCGGGCCCGCAACTCGCTCTGATTTACCGGTTTGGTCAGGAAATCATCGGCGCCAGCGTCCAGACCACGTGCGATTTCAACCTTTTCGCTCTTGGACGTGAGAAGAATGAAGTACCCGTAGTCCTCATTCGGCAGATTCCGGTAGGCGCGACAGAAATCGAGCCCGTTCATCCCCGGCATCATCCAGTCGCTGAGCACCAGATCAAAACTCGCGCTGGCACATAGCAGCAGAGCCTGTTCGGCGCTTTCAGCCTCAACCACCCGATAGCCCCATTTCCGTAGCGATCTGGCAAGAATTTCGCGCTGCAAACGACTGTCATCGACGATCAGAACGTTTCTGATCGACTGTGGTTCAACAGGGTTTCGGATACGGTTGTTTTCATTCGACAACACGCTGCGGCATTCCTTTTTGTTGTCGAAAGACTCGCGCGGCCCCGACTATTGATGCTCCACATTAACACGCCGTGAACCTTAAAATTGCTCAAATTGAATTAGTCGTTAACGGCACTTTCATGACGGAGCCGGTAGGCTTAGCGCGAGGTAAAATCATAAGGCAAATGATGATCGACTGGACCCGGGTGAACGAATTACGGGACGAAATCGGGCACGAGGATTTCAACGAAGTCGTCGAGATGTTCCTTGAAGAAGTGGAAGGCATCATCGAACGTATCCAGTTTTCCGATACCAGCAGTTATGAGGCGGATTTTCATGCTCTCAAAGGTTGTGCCTTGAATTTAGGTTTCGAGAGTTTTGCCCAAGTCTGCCAAAACGGAGAAAAGTTGGCCGCAAAGGGACAGGAATCCAGCATCGATCTGCCGTCAGTCTTTGCCTGCTTCTCGTCCTCCAAAACCGACTTTTTCGAAGGATTGGACACGTCATAGCCAGTTTTATCTCTCAACCGGCATTTCCGCTACTCTTGCTCCTCTTGACAAAAACGGCTAGGCCCCAGCCGGTCTCAATCAAGAGGAATACTCATGTCCGCGCCCAAGAAAGTCGTGCTGGCCTACTCCGGCGGTCTCGATACGTCGATCATCCTGAAATGGCTCCAAACCGAATACGGTTGCGAGGTCGTCACTTTCACTGCCGACCTTGGTCAGGGCGAAGAGCTTGAACCGGCCCGCAAGAAAGCCGAACTGCTGGGCATCAAACCCGAGAACATCCATATCGAGGATGTTCGCGAAGAATTCGTCCGCGACTTTGTCTTTCCGATGTTCCGGGCAAACGCACTTTACGAGGGCCAGTATCTGCTTGGCACCTCTATCGCGCGCCCGCTGATTTCCAAGCGACTGGTTGAGATCGCGGCGGAAAGCGGTGCCGACGCCGTTGCCCACGGCGCGACGGGCAAGGGCAATGATCAGGTTCGCTTTGAACTTGCCGCCTATGCGCTGAATCCGGACATCAAGGTGATCGCACCGTGGCGCGAATGGGATCTTTCCAGCCGGACCAAACTCTTGGCCTTTGCGGAAGAGAACCAGATCCCGATTGCAAAGGACAAGCGCGGCGAAGCGCCCTTTTCGGTCGATGCAAACCTGTTGCACACCTCTTCTGAGGGTAAAGTTCTTGAGGATCCTGCCGAAGCGGCGCCAGATTACGTCTACCAGCGTACCGTCGATCCCGAAAAAGCGCCGGATACGCCCGAGTTCGTGGAAATCAGCTTTGAAAACGGCGACGCTGTTGCGATCAACGGCGAAGCGATGAGCCCCGCGACCATCCTGACCAAACTGAACGAACTTGGCGGAAAACACGGCATCGGCCGGCTCGATTTCGTGGAGAACCGGTTTGTCGGTATGAAATCGCGGGGCATCTACGAAACCCCCGGCGGTACCATTCTGCTCGAGGCCCATCGCGGCATCGAACAGATCACCCTTGATGCAGGATCAGGCCATCTGAAAGATTCGATCATGCCGCGCTATGCGGAACTGATCTATAACGGGTTCTGGTTCAGCCCGGAACGCGAGATGCTTCAGGCGCTTATCGATTCCAGCCAGCAACACGTTACAGGGACGGTCCGACTCAAACTGTACAAGGGTTCGGTGACGACAGTTGGCCGCTGGTCGGATCATTCGCTTTATTCCGAAGCGCATGTGACTTTTGAAGACGACGCTGGGGCATACGATCAAAAGGATGCCGCAGGGTTCATCCAGCTGAACGCGCTTCGCCTCAAACTTCTGGCTGCGCGAAACCGCCGCCTGAGCAAATAATAAAAACGACGGCTCCGTTTTGTTCGGAGCCGTCATACTCATAACCAAACTCGAAAGAGCCTCTTCCGGGCTCTCGTTCGCTCGATACGAAACTTTTCGGGAAAAAGTTTCAATTCGAGGTAATTCAGCCAAGTTTGAATGACTGTAACCGCTCATAATGCGGCATTGCCTGTTCTACCAAACCCTGTTCGAAGGCGTCCAAATCCGGTAGATCCCCTTCCGGTCCAGCGAAGCCGGTCGACCGGTGAACGTTTTCATACCAGTGGGCGGCCCAGACACCATCAGACGCATGCCCGCCCGCTGGCCAGTGCAACATCGCATCGTCCCATTCCAGATCAAGTGAACTGCACAAGAGACGCAGCATTTTCTCGGGATCTTTGCGAATGTCGTGACTATCAATGACGACAGGATTGCCTCCCTGCGCCAGAACCTTGCCGAATAAATCGCTTTGTTGAGTAAATCCGATGTCTTTAAGGGTCAGACCTTCGTATTTCGCGGCAAAACTGGCGACAACCCGGGCCGGGTGCCGCAGCAGGAAAACATTCTTGACCTCTCTTAACCAGTCCACCGGCACGTTGGGCAGCATATGCTGTGTCATATGCTTCTGGTAATAATGCAGCTTATTCTCGGGTACGGGTCCGATCATCGACTGCGCGACCGCATATGCATCCGTCGACTGTGACGTCAGAATGTCCGCTCGCATCGGATGATTCAGACCGGTTTCAGTTAAATATACTGCATAAAAGGGCTCATCCACGACGGCGAAATCGGGCCTGTTACCGAACGAGTACATCATTGCTGTACTTAAGTTGCGCGGCCCCGACCACATGGCAATTCGCATTCATTGTCCCTTTCAGTACTGACGGTACGTCCCCATCTTTCGACGCCAGCAAAACGCGATGAGCGATTTTTTTTCAAGACCGTCGGTAAAGATCACTCAACTCACCGTGAGGTTCGATGTCCCAGCCTTGTTACATCCACGCCTCTATGCCCAGCATGGTCTCAACGGAGGTGAATCCATGAACCGTCTTCAGAACCTGAAACCGCTCGCTTTAACCCTGCTCATCGCCTTTGCACTTGTTATCCGCTGCAACCCTGCTTCTGCTCAAACCCTCGAAACGCTGACAGTGGCTGGCGGATGTTTCTGGTGCGTCGAAGCCGACTTTGAAAAGGTCGAAGGCGTAACCGAAGGAGTGTCTGGGTTTACGGGCGGGGATGTCGAAAACCCGACCTATAATCAGGTAACCAAAGGCGGGACAGGTCATTACGAAGCAGTCGAAATCAGCTTCGACCCTTCTGTCGTTTCCCGGTCTCAGCTGCTGTCGATGTTTCTGCGCTCAATCGATCCGACCGACGCAGGGGGACAATTCTGCGATCGTGGCGATAGCTATCATACCGCGATCTTCGTCTCTAATCAGGAAGAACGGTCTATTGCGGAACAAAAGATAGAGGCGGCCGAAAACGAACTCGGGAAAGAAATCGTGACGCCGATTCTGGATAAAGACGCCTTCTATCCTGCGGATTCATACCATCAGGATTACTACAAAGGACGGAAACTGGTGCTTACCCGGTTTGGACCGAAGAGCCAGGCTTCAGCCTACAAAGCCTACCGCGCGGCCTGTGGACGGGATGATCGAGTGCGCGACCTCTGGGGCGAGGCCGCGCCTTTTGTCGGTAATTAACCGAGATCGCAGGCCGCCAGCACCGCCATATTCAGGATGTCATTCGCGGTCGAAACGGTCGAGCAAATCTGAATTGGCTTATCGACCCCTGTCAGGATAGGCCCGATCACGGTCGCCCCGGCCATTTCCTGCATCAGTTTGACAGAAATACTGGCTGAATGCCGGGCAGGCACGATCAAAATATTCGCGGGCCCCGTCAGACGCGAAAACGGGTAAGCGGCCTGCGCCTTGGCGTTCATCGCGACATCCACGGTCATTTCGCCTTCGAATTCGAAATCGACACCGCGTGCTTCAAGAACGTCCGGCGCTTTGTGCATTTTCTCGGCCCGTTCCGAAATGGGATAACCGAACGTCGAGAAGCTTACAAAGGCCGCTCGCGGCTCTAAACCCATGTGTCGAGCCACATCAGCACCCCTTTGCGCAATCGTCGCGAGGTCTTCGGCATCAGGCCATTCGTGAACCAAAGTGTCGCCGATCAGGACGATCCGGCCCTTGTAAAGGACCGCCGTAATTCCAACTGCGCCATGCTGGGCGTCGGCATCGAACACGTGACCGATCCGCTCAAGAACATGCGCGGACTTGCGGGTTGCCCCTGTTACCAGACCATCGCCATGCCCATGCGCCAGCATGAGCGCCGAAAAAACATGCCTGTCGCGTGCTGCAAGCCGATGAATGTCCTGCGCATCGAAACCTTTGCGATTAAGACGGTCGTAGAGGAATTGCTTGTAAGTCGAAAGGTGATGCGTATTGGCCGCATTCACGACTTCAAGCTCTCGCGCGGCATCGCCAAGACCCGCTGCCTCAAGTTTTTCGCGCACGTCTTCCTTTCGCCCAACAACAAGCGCCTTTCCCATACCGGATCGCTGATACATAACGGCGGCGCGCAAAACGCGCGGGTCGTCGCCCTCAGCAAAGATCATGCGAGACTGGGCAGCCCGCGCACGGGCATTCATACCGCGCAGGATGCTCGCCGTCGGATCCATCCGCGATTTCAGATTTAGCTCATACGCGTCCATATCGATGATCGGCCGCCGAGCAGCTCCGGTATCCATCCCGGCTTTTGCGACAGCGGGCGGGATCCGGTGGATCAGACGCGGGTCAAACGGCGTCGGAATGATATAGTCCCGACCAAAGCTGAGGTTTTTGCCATAGGCTAGAGCAACCTCATCCGGCACATCCTCGCGCGCCAGCTCAGCCAGCGCGCGGGCGCAGGCGATCTTCATCTCATCGTTGATTGCACGCGCGTGAATGTCGAGCGCGCCGCGAAACAGATACGGAAAACCAAGGACGTTATTAACCTGGTTCGGATAGTCGCTCCGACCCGTTGCGACGATTGCATCGGCACGAACCTGGCGCGCTTCTTCGGGCGTGATTTCGGGATGAGGGTTCGCCATGGCGAAGATGACCGGGTTGTCCGCCATGCTTTCGACCATGGCAGCTGTCACCGCGCCCCTGACCGATACCCCAAGGAACACATCCGCGCCCTTCATCGCTTCTTCGAGAGTCCGAAGATCCGTTTTCACGGCATGAGCAGACTTCCACTGGTTCATCCCCTCGGTTCGGCCCTGATAGATGACGCCTTTGGTATCGCACATGATGCAGTGTTCTTGGCGAGCACCCATCGACTTGAGTAATTCAAGGCAGGCAATTCCCGCCGCCCCTGCCCCGTTCAGCACGATGCGCACATCCTCGATCTTTTTCTCCGAGATATGCAGCGCGTTGATCAGGCCAGCCGCGCAAATCACCGCTGTGCCATGCTGGTCGTCGTGAAAGACCGGGATATCCAGCTCTTCCTTGAGCCTTTGCTCGATAATAAAGCACTCTGGCGCCTTGATATCTTCAAGGTTGATGCCCCCAAAAGTCGGAGCCATCAGTTTTACCGCGTTGCAGAAGGCGTCCGGATCTTCGGTATCCAATTCGATATCAATACTGTTCACGTCGGCAAAACGTTTGAACAGCACTGACTTACCTTCCATGACTGGTTTGGACCCCAGTGCGCCAAGATTGCCCAACCCAAGGACCGCCGTGCCGTTTGTCACCACCGCGACGAGATTGCCCTTATTCGTATAGTCATAGGCGAGCTCCGGATTCTCGGCGATGGCCTCGCACGGCACCGCAACACCGGGAGAATACGCCAAACTAAGATCGCGCTGGGTCGTCATCGGCACGGTTGCTCGAATTTCGAACTTTCCGGGCGACGGTTCCAGGTGAAAGGCCAGCGCCTCTTCGTCGGTTATTTTCGTGTTGGACATGACGGCCCCTCCTCGCAGGTCGAAGTGGTCTTACAGGAGCTGAAGGGAGGTCTCAACGGGCATTACGTTTTCGCCTTTAACCGCCCGGAAACGATTTGTAAGGTCCGCTTCAATCCGGGTGGTTCGCAGGGGAAACAGGTGTCCAACGTCACGCCAATGATGGCGCAATATCTCGAGATCAAAGCAGCATATGACGGTGCCTTGCTGTTTTATCGAATGGGCGATTTCTACGAGATGTTTTTCGAGGACGCGGTTGCGGCCGCCGAAGCGTTGGATATTGCGCTGACCAAACGCGGAAAGCATGACGGGAAAGAAATCCCCATGTGCGGCGTTCCGATCCACGCGGCCGAAGGATATCTGCTGACCTTGATCCGGAAAGGGTTCCGCGTCGCCGTTTGCGAGCAGATGGAAAGCCCCGCCGAAGCCAAGAAACGCGGCTACAAGGCAGTCGTAAAGCGGGAGGTCGTCCGTCTGGTCACCCCGGGTACCCTCACCGAGGACGCGTTGCTTGAAGCGCGCAAGCATAACTTTCTTGCCGCATTCGCCCGTGTTAGAGACGAATCTGCACTTGCTTGGGCCGATATTTCGACCGGCTCATTTCACGTGATGAAGCTGAACAGTGTCCGGCTTGGACCTGAACTTGCCAGGCTAAGCCCGTCAGAGCTTGTCGTTCAGGAAGATGACGACGCGCCCTATGATCTGGCCGATGAAATGGGGATTTCTCTGACCCCGCTGGGACGATCAAGTTTCGACAGTACTGCAGCCGAGAAACGCCTCTGCGACCTGTTTGGCGTTGCCACGCTCGAACCCTTCGGCAATTTCGACCGGGCCGAGACCTCGGCGATGGGTGCCCTGATCGACTACCTTGAGATAACACAAAAGGGCAAACTCCCCCTGTTGTCCCCTCCGGTTCAGAACTCAGAGGCACATGTCGTACAGATCGACTCTGCAACCCGGCGAAACCTTGAACTGACTAGATCCTTGAACGGAGGGCGCGAGGGATCACTGCTTGGTTCCATTGACCGCACCGTGACACCGGGCGGAGCCCGTTTGCTGGATCAGAGGGTCTCCAATCCGTCCAGACGGCTCGACGTCATCCAAGATCGGCTGGACGCGGTGCAGTACTGCATCGAGAATTCTGCGATATCGAGTGATCTGCGCGCCTGCCTGCGCAAAACGCCCGACCTCGACCGGGCTTTATCGAGGCTTTCGCTAGACCGCGGCGGCCCTCGTGACTTGGCTTCGATACGGAACGCACTTGAACAGGCAAAAACCATCTCCGACATTTTGTCAGTCTCGGGTCTGCCGAACTTGATAAACGAAACTGTAAAGCAGTTGGCCGGTTTCGACGATCTGACCCAGCTTCTAGATGACGCATTGGTCGCCGACCCGCCGCTTTTGGTCCGGGATGGTGGATTCATCGCCAGTGGCTACGATGAGACCCTCGATGAATCTCGCGCTTTAAGGGACGAAGGCCGTTCGGTCATCGCAGCGATGCAGCAAAGATACGCAGAGCAGACAAAGATCTCCTCCCTTAAGATCAAGCACAACAACGTGCTTGGCTATTTTATCGAAACCACCGCGACCCATGCAGAGAAAATGCTCTCTGCGCCGCTTTCGGAATCCTTCATTCATCGCCAGACCACCGCCAATCAGGTGCGCTTTACGACCGTGGAACTATCGGAGATGGAAACCAAGATTCTTAACGCTGGTAACAATGCGTTAGAAACGGAAAAGCGGCTTTATAAAAGCCTGAAAGAGTCTGTTTTGTCCTACGCGGCGCAGATCAGCTCCGCCGCGCGGGCTCTTTCGGAAATCGATTTGATGACCGCTCTGTCGGATCTCGCTGTTTCCGAGAACTGGTGCCGCCCTGCTGTCGACAATTCCCGCGCATTTGAAATTGCGGGGGGTCGTCACCCAGTGGTCGAACGGGCGCTTAGAAAAGCAGGCGGAAACTTCATTGCGAATGACTGCGATCTTTCAGCAGAGACAGGCGCGGCGATATGGCTCCTGACCGGCCCTAACATGGCAGGTAAGTCGACCTTCCTTCGCCAGAACGCGCTGATCGGCCTTCTGGCGCAAATGGGCAGCTACGTTCCGGCGGAATCCGCGCATATCGGCATCATCAGCCAGTTGTTCAGCCGCGTTGGTGCGTCGGATGATCTCGCCCGTGGGCGTTCGACATTCATGGTGGAAATGGTGGAAACCGCGACGATCCTCAATCAAGCCGACGATCGTGCTCTCGTCATTCTTGACGAAATCGGCCGTGGAACCGCGACATATGACGGCTTGTCCATCGCATGGGCTACGCTGGAACACCTGCACCAGACCAACCGGTCACGCGCGCTGTTCGCCACCCATTACCATGAACTGACTGCGCTCGCCGGTAAACTCGAAGGCGTTGATAACGCCACAGTTTCAGTCAAGGAATGGGAAGGCGAGGTCATCTTCCTTCACGAGGTTCGAAAAGGCGCCGCCGACCGGTCTTATGGTGTGCAGGTTGCGCAGCTCGCCGGCCTTCCAAAGTCAGTCGTCGCGCGTGCGCGGGTTGTTCTGGAAGCTCTCGAAAAAGGTGAACGTGAAGGCGGTGGAAAGCAGAAGACATTGATCGACGACCTGCCACTTTTTGCGACCGTCCCCGCTCCTCAGGAAGCCAAGCCCGCGAAATCGCCAGTTACGGATCTTCTGGAAGAGATTCACCCGGACGAGCTAACGCCAAAAGCGGCGCTGGACGTTCTCTATAAATTGAAAGAAGCGGCCAAAACCTGACCGCGTTCTTTCAATCGAAGCGGCTGTCGGTCAGCTCGCTGGCATCGACGAAACGCCAACCTGAGCAGGACGCAAAAGCCGGTCATGCAGCAGGAAACCTTCTGCCGCGACCTGGATGATCTCGCCCGATTTGGTACCGGGCACCGGCGCTTCGAACATCGCCTGATGGAGTTGTGGGTCAAACTTGTCGCCAACCTGCGGAGCGATGATCTCGATACCGTGCTTGGCAAATACGTTCTGCATCTCGCGCATCGTCAGCTCGACGCCTTCGATCAGCGCGGCAGAAACCGTTTTCTGCTCTTCGGTCGCGGCCTCGAGCGCACGCTTCATGTTGTCGAACACGGGCAATAAATCGCGGGCAAGCTTTGAGCCGCCGTAATTCTCAGCCTCGCGGCGATCCTTTTCCGAGCGTTTCCGGGCGTTTTCGGCATCCGCCAAAGCCCGCATGAATCGATCTTTCAACATGTCACGTTCGGCACGAAGAGAATCCAGTTCAGCATCTTCGCTGCTGATCTCGCTCATCTCGTCCGCAAGTTCTTCTGCCTCGGCATTCGCCAGGCTATCAAGGAAATCTTCGTTCTTTGGCTCAGCCATTCTTCACCTCTAACTGCGATCGGAAACCACCCGCCCAAGCAACTGGGCGGTATAGTCCACAATAGGAACGATTCGGCCATAATTCAGGCGAGTCGGTCCAATGACCCCAACCGCTCCAATGATCTTTCGGTCAGCGTTCATATAAGGAGACACGACCAGAGAGGAACCCGAAAGTGAGAAAAGTTTGTTCTCCGAGCCAATAAAAATGCGCACACCGTCCCCGTCTTCGGCTAATTCGAGGAATTCAGCGATGTCCCGTTTCCGCTCGAGATCGTCAAACAAGATTCGAATCCGTTCGAGTTCCTGATCGGGGTCGTCTCCCGCCAACAGGTTTGAGCGGCCGCGAACGATCAATCGTGTCGTTTCCTCGGAATTCCCCTCCCAGATCGCCAGACCGCTATCGACCAGATCCCGAGCAAGCTGATCGATTTCCTGCCGACGTCCGACGATCTCGGTCTGTATCAACTTACGTGCTTCGGCCAGGGTCTTCCCTTCGATCAGCGAGTTCAGAAAGTTGGTCGCTTCTCTCATCGAGCTTGGCGTCTGACCCGGAGGCGGCGTGAACAAGCGGTTCTCGACATGCCCGTCCGAGAAAACCAGCACAACCAGCGCTTTGTTCTGGTTCAACGAAACGAATTCGATATGCTTGATCGCCGCTTCACGTTTCGGTGTAAGCACGAGCGAGGCACCTTGTGTGACCCCAGACAGGGCTGCACCGATGCGATCCAGCGCCGTTTCGACATCCTGGCTTGTGCCGCTCATGGTCGCGTCGATTTTCTGGCGATCGGATTCATCAAGGTCGCCGATTTCCAGCAAACCATCCACGAACATTCGCAGCCCCATCTGAGTGGGAATCCGCCCGGCAGACACATGCGGACTATCCAGCAAACCTAAAAATTCCAAGTCCTGCATCACGTTACGAACCGTCGCAGCGCTGACTTTCTCACTAAGAGTCCGAGTAAGCGTCCGGCTGCCAACAGGCTCGCCCGTCGTTAGATACGACTCTACGACCGATCGGAAAACTTCTCGCGAGCGGTCGTTCAGTTCTTCTAGTATCTTCGAAGCGTTATTCATCGCTGATCCCTTACCAGACTGTAATAAAAGTGCTCTCCCGCGAAAGGTCAATCGGGGTTGCATCGGGTATCGAGCGAGCGTTATCCCGTAGCCCTGATAGAGAGGGATTTGCAATGCGACCGTCAGGACGAGAGTTGAACGAAATGCGGCCTGTTTCAATCGAAACGGGATTTACGAAGCACGCGGAAGGTTCCTGTCTAATCAAGATGGGCGACACGCATGTTCTCTGCACGGCGACCATCGAAGACCGGGTGCCGCCGTTTATCAAGGGTTCTGGACTCGGCTGGGTGACTGCCGAATATGGCATGCTGCCCCGCGCAACGAACACGCGCATGCGCCGCGAGGCTGCTTCGGGCAAACAGGGTGGCAGAACGGTAGAAATTCAACGGTTGATCGGCCGCGCTCTCCGCGCAGGTGTTGATCGTTCCGCCCTTGGCGAACGACAGATCACCGTCGATTGCGACGTATTGCAAGCCGATGGCGGAACGCGCTGTGCGTCAATCACCGGCGGCTGGGTTGCCCTACGCCTTGCGGTGAATAAGCTGATGAAGATCGGAGAAGTGGTCAGCGATCCATTGGTGGATCCGGTTGCTGCGGTCAGCTGCGGGATTTACGCCGGACAGCCTGTCGTCGATCTTGACTACCCCGAGGATAGTGAAGCAGGCGTTGACGGTAACTTCATCATGACAGGTTCAGGTAAACTCATCGAGGTCCAGATGTCTGCGGAAGGCTCTGTTTTCTCGCGTGACCAGATGAACAACTTGCTGGATCTTGCAGAAAAAGGCGTATCCGAACTTGTAGAAAAACAACTGCAGGCCGCGAAATGACGCGCAAGTTCGTCGAGAAAGAGCTCATCGTTGCGACGCACAACTCGGGCAAATTGGCCGAGATGGTCGACCTGCTCGGGCCGTTCGGAATCACGGTCCGCGGGGCGGCTGAGCTGAACCTCGACGAACCGGAAGAAACCGAAAGCACGTTCATTGGAAACGCACGTATCAAGGCACGTGCCGCCGTCGAGGCGACCGGTCTCCCCGCTCTGGCAGATGATTCCGGCATTGAGGTTGATGGTCTCGGCGGAGCCCCCGGTGTTTACACAGCCGATTGGGCGGAAACCGAGAATGGCCGAGATTTCGTTATGGCAATGGAGCGAGTTAATCGCGAACTCGAAGCCAAGAACGAACCGCATCCGCGCACTGCGCGATTTTGTTGCACGCTGGTTCTGGCGTGGCCGGACGGGCATGAAGAGATCTTTGAAGGCGTCATGCCCGGGCAAGTCGTGTGGCCCATGCGTGGTAACAACGGCCATGGTTACGATCCAATATTCGTTCCGGACGGTCACGACGTGACCTTTGCTGAAATGCCGACAGACCTGAAAAATAGCATCAGCCACCGCGCAGATGCTGTTTCGAAACTCGTGAAGGGCTGTTTTGTCTGAGGATTGGCGCAACGGGGGCTTTGGCCTGTACATTCACTGGCCATTTTGCGAGGCAAAATGCCCCTATTGCGACTTTAACAGCCATGTTTCCCGAAACATCGTTCATCAAGACTGGCTTGAATCCTATCGTCGTGAACTTGCTCGTGTCGCACAGGAAACGCCCGGCCGCATTCTGAATTCAATCTACTTCGGTGGCGGCACGCCCAGTTTGATGCTGCCAAGCACTGTCGAAGCCATAATCGCAGAAGCAGTCGGCTACTGGACGCCGGCAAACGACATCGAAATCACGCTTGAAGCAAACCCCGGTTCGATCGAAGCGCAAAAGTTTTCAGATTTTCGCAGTGCCGGCGTGAACCGCGTTTCTATGGGAATGCAGGCTATCAATGACGTCGATCTTCGACGTCTTGGCAGGATTCATACAGTCGCCGAGGCCGAAGCAGCCTTGGCAATTGCACAGAAAAACTTTGATAGGGTCAGTTTTGATCTCATTTACGCGCGGCAGAACCAGTCCCTGTCCGCCTGGGAAGACGAGCTAAATTTGGCTCTAACCTTTGCAACCGATCATCTTTCTCTCTACCAGCTAACGATCGAATCCGGGACAGCATTCGGAGATCGTTACAAGGCGGGTAAGCTGAAAGGTCTGCCCAAGGACGATCTTTCGGCCGATATGTACGACCTTACCCAAGAGGTCTGTAATGCGCACGGGCTGCCCCGGTACGAGGTTTCCAACCATGCGCGTCCGGGATTGGGGTCCCGACATAACCTGATCTATTGGAACTACGGTGACTATATCGGTGTAGGTCCGGGTGCCCATGGTCGGGTAACGCTCGACGGCCAGAAATACGCAACTGAAACATATCGAAATCCGGCGGAGTGGCTTTCGAAGGTCAAAGGCGGATCCGGGGAAAAGCCCCGGGAGAGTCTTCCAAGTAAGGATCAGGCCAACGAGTACCTCATGATGGGGTTGCGAGTAAAAGAAGGCATAGATCTTGATCGCATCGAAGCCCTAGGTGGTGAAACTTTATCCGTTCCGGCCCGAAATCATCTGAAGGAACTTGGGATGATTGAAGAGATCGGATCCAGATTAGTTGTTACTAATCAAGGGTTTAATGTGCTGAACGCGATCATTTCCGAACTCGCGTTCTGATCTTTAAACCCGAACACTGTTTAGATCACCTATTCACCGCTAAGCATACGGCACAATGAGTCCAGCTGGTCCAATGTATCGTATTCGATAGTGATCTTGCCTTTTTCGCTGTCTGGGGAATGATCAAGGGACACCCGCATGCCGAGGTTTGCGGCGAGATCCCCTTCTAAGGCGCGGGTATCTGCATCTTTCTCAGTTGCAGCCTTGGTCGCCTTTGACCGCTTGTTATCGTTTTGTCCATTTAGCGACTTCTTAACGAGCGCTTCGGTCGCTCGAACGGACAAGCCGCCCTTTACGACCTTACGCGCCAGATCCGAAGGATTTTCGGCCGGAATAAGTGCCCTGGCATGACCTGCTGACAGCTCTCCCCCCTGCAGAAGATCCTGAACATCTTTCGGGAGAGACAGCAATCGTAGCAAGTTGGCAATATGGCTCCGACTTTTACCAAGTGCCTCGGCGATTTTCTCTTGAGTATGGCCAAAGCGATCCATCAATTGCCGATAGCCCGCAGCTTCTTCTACGGCATTCAGGTCCGAACGCTGGACGTTTTCGATGATCGCGACTTCCAGAACCTCAGTATCCGAGAATTCGCGGACAAGAACCGGAACTTCGTGGAGCTGCGCCCTCTGCGCGGCTCGCCACCGACGTTCACCAGCTACAATCTCAAATTTGCCGCCAGCTATCTCTCGAACAATAAGAGGCTGGATAATTCCCTTTTCACGAATTGAATTCGTAAGATCATCAAGCGCCTCTTCGGTGAAGACGCGGCGCGGCTGGTCGGGATTCGCGACCAGCTTCTCTATAGGAAGCATCTGATCCGCATGACGCACGGGACTGTCAGTTGCAGCATCCTGAACTTCCGGAGCAGAAACATCCGCCATCAAAGCAGAAAGCCCACGACCAAGACCCCTTGGTTTTGCTTTTTTATCCGTCACCTTCTTCTCCCGCTTTACGCTGCAACCGCGCTGTTATTTCTGACCAATTCCGCTGCCAATGCCCGATAAGCCTCGGCACCCAGCGATTTGGGATCGTAGCTGAGCACTGGCATCGCGAATGAAGGTGCCTCACTCACGCGAACATTACGCGGAATGACTGTTTGGAATACGAGATCGCCGAGATTATCACGGGCATCCTGCTCGACCTGCTGCGACAGATTGTTCCGACGATCATACATCGTCAGTACAATTCCCTCGATGCGAAGGCCGGGATTGGCGGACTGCCTAATTTCCCGGATCGTCAGCATCAGTTGGGAAAGGCCTTCAAGTGCAAAGAACTCGCTCTGCAACGGTACGAGAACGGAATGAGCCGCGACCATCGCATTTACCGTCAGGATATTCAGAGAAGGGGGACAGTCGATCAATATATAGTCCCAGACATACTGATCCATCGCAACCTGTCGCAGCGCATCGTGCAAAAGGAAGCTGCGCTTTTCATTTGAGATCAGCTCGATATCGGCTGAACTCAAGTCCACTGTTGCCGGAACGATGCCAAGACCATCCATACTTGTGGCTTGAATCACGTCCGAAAGGGGCGCTTCGTCGAGCAGGAGATCATAAGTCGTGTAGGTCCGCTCCGTCGCCTCGATCCCAAAGCCAGTAGACGCGTTACCCTGAGGGTCGAGATCGATGACCAGAACTCGATGACCCTGCTCAACCAAGGCTGCCGCGAGATTGATTGCCGTAGTCGTTTTCCCGACGCCACCTTTCTGGTTGGCAATTGCTATTATCTTGGGTTCGGTTGATCTGGATATGTCAGACACGCTGAATTCCTTCTACTCGCAAGATGACAGCCTGACTGTCGGTAACGCTTTTTATCACATTTATATCGAACTGCCATTGTTCGCGAGCTTCACGGACCTCTTCTTCCCAATTTTTTCCCTTCGGAAAAAGAGCAACACCTTGCTTCGAAAGATGACGATTTGCGTAAGACAGTAGTCCTTTCAATCCTGTGAGGGCCCTCGCTGAAAGAACATCTGTTTCCAAAGGTGTAACACTTTCAATCCTTTCATTGATCACTGCGCATTGAATACCCGTGTTACGGATAACCTCTTTCATGAAAATACATTTTCGGGTGTCGCTTTCTATTAATATGAATTTGCCACCCTTTTTTCTCTCGTGATCAAGGATAGCGCAAACCAAACCCGGGAAACCTCCCCCACTTCCGATATCGGACCATGTTGAGAAACAGTCGGCTTGTTCAAAAATCTGAACTGAATCGACGATGTGACGCGTCCAAAGATCATCTAAGCTCCTAGGGGAAACCAGGTTTATCTTTTGGTTCCACTTTCGGAGCAAAGTTGCATATATCTCTAGACGTTCAAGTGTTTCACGTGAAACATTAAGTTCAGTCACGTTGCAGTCGCCTTGGTTTCCGATGCTCGTTTTTTGACGTGATAAAGCAAAAGCGTCAAAGCAGAAGGTGTCATACCATCGATTTTAGCGGCCTGAGCCATATTCTCTGGCTTGTAACGCTCCAATTTCATTCGAAGTTCATTCGACAACCCGCCAATGTCTCGAAAATTGAAGTCCTTTGGGAATTCAACGCGTTCTTCTTTTTGAATTGCATCGATGTCACGCTGCTGGCGAGTGATGTAATTGGCGTATAGCGCATCGCGTGACAGTTGAAGCTTAACGTCAGTATCCAACTTCTCAGACCCGGGAATTAGAATATTAAGGTGGTTAAATTCAACATCCGGTAATGCTAGGATGTCCAATCCCGACCGCTTTTTCCCGTCCTGCTTTATCGAGATGCCAGAGCTCTCTATTTCTTTGGGTGTAAACCTGGAACCCATCAGTAAATTCATACCAACGTTCAAACGCTCGCGTTTATCTAAAAAAACATCTTTTCGATTAGAGCCAACGCAACCAAGCTCCAAACCAAGCGGTGTAAGCCTTTGGTCAGCGTTATCCGCGCGGAGCGAAAGCCTGAACTCTGCCCTCGAGGTGAACATTCGGTAAGGCTCACTGACACCTCTAGTGACAAGATCATCGATCATAACGCCAATATAACTTTCAGCTCGGCTGAAATAGAGAGGAGCCAATCCCCTCGCCTCCAACGCTGCATTCAAACCAGCAACCAAACCCTGCGCACCGGCCTCTTCATAGCCCGTGGTTCCGTTAATCTGACCAGCTAAGTACAAGCCCTGCACAGACTTCAAACTTAAATTCGCATTGAGCGCTCTAGGATCCACGTAATCGTATTCGATGGCATATCCAGGCTGAAGAATAACCGCATCTTCAAGCCCCACCATGGAATTAATATAAGCCCACTGCACATCTTCAGGCAGCGAGGTAGAAACACCGTTGGGGTACACAGTGTTGTTGGAAAGGCTTTCTGGTTCCAGAAATACTTGGTGAGATTCTTTATCAGCGAACCGAACTATTTTATCCTCTATCGACGGGCAATACCTCGGTCCTACTCCGTCAATCCGACCTCCGTACATTGCTGATTTCTTCAGGTTTTTGGAGATAATCTCATGAGTACGGACATTGGTATGCGTGATCCCACAAGAGATCTGACGGGCGACTGGATGTTTGGACAAAAAGGAGAACATCGTCGGTTCGTCATCGCCGGGCTGCTGATCCAGAATCGACCAATCAATGGTGGAACCGTCCAGCCTAGGCGGTGTCCCAGTCTTCAAGCGACCCATAGGTAGATCGAAACCGTCGATTTGTTCAGCCAGTTTAACTGACGGGGCATCACCCATTCGGCCACCCGGGGTCGAAGTCTCTCCGATATGGATGACACCGCGCAAAAAGGTTCCCGTGGTCAGGATAACTGACTTTGCGGATATCTCCCGGCCATCGGCCAACTTGACGCCGTCAACTTTTTTCCCACTCAATAAGAATTGGGCAACCTCGCCTTCGACTATCGAAAGATTTTCTTGAGTTTCGAGATTACTAAGAACGGCCTGCCGGTAAAGTTCACGATCGGCTTGTGCTCGAGGCCCCTGAACGGCGGGACCTTTTCTGCGATTTAACAGACGAAATTGAATTCCCGCCGCATCCGCTGCTCGTCCCATGACGCCATCAAGAGCGTCAATTTCTCGAACTAAATGTCCTTTGCCCAGCCCCCCAATTGCAGGGTTGCAAGACATAACGCCGATTTTATCAATTTTCAGCGTGACCAGAACTGTCTTCGCACCCATCCTGGCAGCGGCGGATGCGGCTTCGGTCCCAGCATGACCGCCGCCTACCACTACCACATCTGCATTAAGATGTTTCACGTGAAACACTCCTATTTTCCAAGACAAAAACTCGCGAAAATCTCATCAAGCAGGTCTTCTACACCGATTCTTCCAACCAGCATACCCAAGGCCTGAGAAGCATCACGCAATTCTTCGGCAACTATATCATACGCACTCGGGCCGCTATCCAGAAATTTCATCGCAGATGACAACGAGTTCATTGCTCTGGCTATCGCAACCCGATGACGCTCCCGACTCGCGAGTTCCGCCTTAAGCGCGCGGCCCTTAAGCTTTGCTGTCAAGCGAGATACTAAGGAGTCAACACCTTCACCAGATAGCCCTGATATTCCGTTTTCCTTATAAGATGACAAATCAACCTTAGATCTCAACACAATGTCGTCAGGCATAATCTCAATGTCGATATCTTCGTCAGATTCCACAAGGAAAACCCTGACGTCTGCAGATCTTGCGCGGTCCTTCGCTCTCGAAATCCCGATGTTTTCGACCGCGTCATCAGTTGTTCGCAAGCCTGCGGTGTCCATCAAGGTTACAGGTAAGCCGTCGAAATCCATACGAACTTCGATAACATCGCGCGTGGTACCCTCAAACTCAGAAGTTATTGCAGCTTCCCTTCCTGCCAGAGCATTTAAAAGCGTAGATTTTCCGACGTTCGGACGCCCAACGATGGCAACCTCGAAACCCACGCGAATCCGCTCGGCCGTCGAAATCCCCGAACTTACAACCTTGAGATCATCGTGAACTCTACCGAGCAGCTCATTGACCTCCGGTGTCACATCCACCGGTACTTCTTCGTCAGCAAAATCAATTGTCGCTTCAAGCAACGCACCCGCACGGATCAGATCCTTCCGCCAATCTTCAGCCCGTTTACTAAAGACACCGGACATAACTTTTACGGCTTGCGTGCGTTGCGCTTCTGTTTCCGCGTCGATGAGATCAGCAAGCCCCTCTACCTGCGCAAGGTCCATCCGACCATTCATCAAGGCACGGCGCGTGAACTCCCCGGGTTCGGCAAGGCGCAACCCATCAATTCGTCCCAGCGATCCCAAGACCGCGGAAACGACTGCGTTACTACCGTGGACCTGCAATTCCGAAACATCCTCGCCAGTGAAACTCTTCGGCGCTTCGAACGTAAGAATCATCCCCTGGTCAAGAATATCACCCTCTGCCGTCTTCAAAGACCGGAATGTCATTCCACGGAGGGGCAATTGACCGTCGCACAGGATTTCCGCGGCATTTCTGGCCTGAGGACCGGAAACACGTATAACAGCCACACCTGCTTTACCCGGCGCAGAGGCCAGGGCAAAAATAGTATCCATGACGATCTCCGAATTTCCCGACCAGCGTCAGGTATTCATTGAATCAAAGAAATCACTGTTGGTCTTCGTCTGCTTCAGCTTCGAAATCAGGAACTCAATGGCATCTGTCGTACCCATCGGGTTTAGAATACGGCGAAGCACAAAGGTCTTCTGAAGATCGATTTTATCGACTAGTAGATCTTCTTTACGGGTCCCGGACTTAAGGATGTCGATCGCCGGGAATACACGCTTGTCTGCAATCTTACGATCCAGAACCAGTTCAGAGTTACCCGTACCCTTAAATTCTTCGAAGATGACTTCGTCCATACGGCTACCGGTGTCGATCAGGGCCGTAGCGATGATGGTCAGCGAACCACCCTCTTCGATATTCCGAGCCGCGCCAAAAAACCGCTTGGGACGTTGTAGGGCATTTGCGTCCACGCCACCTGTCAGAACCTTCCCCGAAGATGGGACAACGGTGTTAAACGCTCTACCGAGTCTTGTTATAGAATCTAGAAGGATAACAACATCTCGTTTATGTTCTACGAGACGTTTGGCCTTTTCGATCACCATTTCGCTGACCGCAACGTGACGAGTAGCGGGCTCATCGAAAGTCGACGAAACGACTTCTCCTTTGACCGATCGCTGCATGTCAGTCACCTCTTCGGGACGTTCATCAATCAGCAGAACAATCAGGTAGCATTCCGGATGGTTCTTTTCGATCGAGTTAGCGATGTTCTGCAGGATCACCGTTTTACCAGTCCGCGGCGGCGCAACGATCAGCGAACGCTGACCTTTCCCGATTGGCGCCACGAGATCGATGATCCGCGCCGTCCGGTCTTTGACGGTCGGGTCATCAAGTTCCATGTTCAGCCGCTCATCCGGATACAGCGGTGTCAGGTTATCGAAGGCAATCTTGTGTTTTGCCCGCTCCGGATCTTCAAAGTTGATCTGGGTCACGTTCGTCAGGGCGAAATAACGTTCGTTATCGTCAGGCGCCTTTATGACCCCATCAATCGTGTCGCCCGTTCTCAGGGAGTACTGACGGATCATGTCGGGCGATACATAGATATCGTCCGGACCCGGCAAGTAATTCGCCTCCGGCGATCTCAGGAATCCAAAACCGTCTTGGAGCACTTCCAGAACGCCGTCACCGGAGATTTCCCAACCCTCATCCGCACGCTCGCGCAGAATCTGGAACATCATCTCGCCCTTACGCATCGTGGACGCGTTTTCAATCTCCAGCTCTTCGGCCATGGCAAGAAGGTCCTTGGGACTTTTTGCCTTAAGATCAGCGAGGTTAAGGGATTCTAATGTCATGGTTCAAGCCTTTGGAAACGAGAGCGCAAGCCGCCTACGTCAAGAATTCGTCATGGGGAAACACGTGTCCCGGACGGGACAGTTCAGCCGTATCTATGTTCGGTTTGCGCTTATGTCAAACAAGTTCAAAACCGAACGACCACAGAGATCACGATGACGACCATTAAAACCGTAGGTACCTCATTCATCAACCGATACTGGCGACTGGTGACCGAGTTACGGCCTTTCACGAAGTCCTTGCGCCGCAATGCCAGCCAGTGATGAAACCAGGTCATCCCGAGCACCGAGATGGCCTTTGTCCAAGGCCAGATCATACTCCAGTCCACAATGCCGGGTGTAAAGACAAGACACAGCCCAAAAACCCAAGTGGCAACCATTGCCGGGTTCATGATGGCCTTCAACAGCCTGTGTTCCATCACTTCGAATACCTCGGGAAGTCCCGATAACTCTTTTTTTTCAACGTGATAGACGAAAAGACGTGGAAGGTAGAACAAGCCTGCCATCCAGGCAATGACCGAGATGATGTGAAAGGCTTTCGTCCAGGGATAGATGGAAATCAGAAAGTCGGTCATTTCGGCCTCGGGGTCATGCTCGGTCTCTCTTAAATATAATAAATATAAGAAGAAAGGTTTATGGTTTGGTAGGCAGGGCCCATGCCAGTGGATTATTCAGATGTGCCATGGGTTATCCCACGGGGGATCAAAGTTTATCCGAGTCTTACACAAACCGACAACGTTAAAATTTTACAATGTAAAACATCGCCTTAGACTGAAAATTGTGTCCCGGTATATGTGGATAAAAACTGTATTGGGTTCGGACGGATGGTTTCGTCCACGTTTAGATTTTATCCCCCTCCACCCTGTAAGACTCGGGGTGAGAGACTTGGGGAAAATGGATGAAAACGCCCGGGTTGCGAAAATCGCCGAGAAACATAAAAACGGTCCCGACTGAAACAAGATTTCTCCAGCAGGTTATGCACATGTCTGTCCCCATCGTTCTGGCTTCGGGATCAAAAATCCGCTCAGAACTGCTGCAGAATGCACGGGTTCCATTTGAAGTCATGGTTGCCCGGATCGATGAAGAATCGGTAAAAATGGCGCTGCAGGTGGAGCAGGCCAAACCGCGAGACATTGCCGATGCTCTCGCAGAACTGAAGGCAAGGAAGATCAGTGGTAAGATGCCTGGACGTTTTGTGCTGGGCTGCGATCAGGTGCTGGATCTGGACGGAAGGATTCTGTCCAAACCTGAAACCCCAGAGCAGGCATATAGCCAGCTCGAATCCTTAAGCGGTAAAAGGCATAGCATTCTTTCTGCAGCTGTAATCGTTGAAGATGGCAAACCGATCTGGCGGCATGTGGGACAGGTCCGGCTTTTCATGCGCGAGCTTTCACCGGATTATATGACAAGTTATGTCGAACGAAACTGGGAAAGCATTCGGTTTTCCGTAGGGTCCTATAAGCTGGAAGAAGAAGGTGTTAGGCTGTTCAGGTCGATTGAGGGCGATTACTTCAATGTGCTTGGGTTGCCGTTGCTGGAACTCCTGAATTTTCTGACAGTGAGGGGAATGTTGGAAACATGACGCAGGAAAAGATACCGCTGGCGGGCGTGATCGGGTCGCCGATTGCCCATTCGCGTTCTCCGTTGCTCCACCACCACTGGCTCAGGGCGCTTGGTATCAAGGGTCACTATATCCCCATGGACGTGGCGCAAGCAGATCTGGAAACCGTGGTACGCACCCTGCCAAAGATAGGGTTTGTCGGGGTGAACATTACCCTGCCTCACAAGGAAACGGTGATGCGCATCGCCGACCAGATCACCGACAGGGCCACGGTAATAGGTGCCGCCAACACTCTCATCTTCCGCAAGGATGGCATCATCCACGCAGATAACACCGATGGCTATGGATTCATCGAAAACCTGAAGCATGGCGCACCTGATTGGGCGCCTAGGGAAGCTCCAACGTTGGTTCTTGGCGCTGGTGGCGCAGCGCGTGCCATTGTTGCGGCTTTGGCCGATGCAGGCGTTCCGGAAATCATTCTTGCGAACCGAACCCGCGTCCGTGCCGAAAAGCTGCGTGATGATTTCGGCCAGCGGATTAGGGTAGTCGATTGGGTTCAGGTCGGAAATTACATGGATGAGCCGAATTTGCTGGTGAATACAACTGTGCTTGGGATGACCGGCAAACCGGAGCTACGCATTTCCCTTGATAGGTTGAGATCGGACACGGTCGTGACGGATATCGTTTATAATCCTCTGGAAACACCTTTGCTTCAGCAGGCGAAACAAATCGGCTGTACCACGGTCGACGGGCTCGGCATGTTGATTTACCAGGGTCTCCCGGGGTTTGAACGCTGGTTCGGCCAAAGACCGGTCATAGATGAAACGACAAGGGCGGCCATTCTGGCATGAGTTTCCTACTTGGTCTGACTGGCTCCATCGGTATGGGCAAAACATCGACTGCCAAGCTGTTCCGGCAGTTGGGCTGCGATGTCTGGGACGCGGATGCGGCTGTTCACCGTTTATATGCGCGTGACGGTGCGGCTGTTGAACCGATGTCCCGCGTGTTTCCCGAGGCGATCATCGATGGTGCTGTCGACCGCGGACAGCTAAAGGCGATCATTGAAAAGAATGCGTTAGCCATCAAAGAGATCGAAAAAATCGTCCATCCTTTGGTTGCAAAAGACCGCGAAGAGTTCAAGAAAACGGCCACGTCCGATATTGTCGTATTCGATATTCCCCTGATTTTCGAAACCGGAGGGCAAAGCAAGCTGGACGCAGTTGCTTGTGTGTCCGTAGATGCGGAGACTCAGGAAAAACGGGTTCTGGAACGCGGCACAATGACGCGCGATCAGTTCCTGATGATCCGAGAAAAGCAAATGCCGGATGCGGAAAAGAGAAAGCTTGCAGATTACGTGATTGAAACGGACACGCCCGAACATGCTCTTGCGCAGGTTGAAGCCATCATAAACGACATCAGAAGCAAGGTGAGCCATGCGTGAAATCGTGCTCGATACCGAAACCACGGGATTTGACCCCGAAGGCGGCGACCGGATTGTCGAAATTGGCGGCGTCGAACTCTATAACCACGTGGCGACGGGCCGTACCTATCACCAGTACATCAACCCTGAACGCGACATGCCCGAAGACGCCTTCAAGGTTCACGGACTTGGCAATGAGTTCCTTGCGGATAAACCGAAGTTCGCCGAAATCGGTCAGGCATTTCTTAATTTTGTCGGAGATGCCAAGCTTATCATCCACAATGCGTCCTTCGACATGAAGTTTCTGAATGCCGAGTTGAAGTGGATGAACCTGCCATTGTTGCCGCTCGATCAGGCCATTGATACGCTGGCCATCGCGCGCAAGAAGTTTCCCGGCTCGCCCGCCTCTCTCGATGCCCTTTGTCGCCGTTTCGGTATCAACAACGACGCCCGTACTCTGCACGGCGCTTTGCTCGACTCCGAAATCCTTGCCGAAGTTTATCTTGAATTGATTGGTGGCCGGCAGCCTGATTTTGCGCTCGCAACGGCACAATCCGTTTCTGCGACGCAGGTGTCCGAAAATTGGCGCCCGGTTCCACGCCCCGAGCCTCTCCCACCCCGGCTGACCGAGGCGGAAAAGGTTGCTCATAATGAATTCATCGCCCAACTGGGCGAAAACCCGCTTTGGTTACGCGGATAAGACTTTATGCGTCAGCGGCTGGCGCTGCGCCTTCGCCCTGAGCAGCCTGACGACGGGCCAGCTCGGAACGATAGATCTGAACGAAGTCGATATTTTCGAGGTTCAGCGGCGGGTATCCACCGTCACGTGTCACATCACTGACGATGCGGCGCAAGAACGGGAACAGCATACGGGGGCATTCGATCAGTAGGAACGGGTGAAGCTGTTCCTCCGGAACGCCCTGAATGCGGAATACGCCAACATAGTCGATTTCCAGCAGAAACAGCTGCTCGCCGCCGTCCTTGGCCTTGGATTCGATATTCAGCTTGATCATGACTTCGTACTGATTATCGGTCGGACGCTTTTTCGCATCCAGATTAACCTGAACGCTGATGTCCGGATTGACCTGACCCGTTGCGCCTTTCTGGGCCATGACGTTTTCAAAGGACAGATCGCGGATGAACTGCCCAAGGATATTCATCTGTACTGCGGGTTGTTGCGCGGTATCGGCTGCACCGTTCTCGGCCATATTGCGAGCTCCTGAAACAAAACTTTGCCGCTGCTTACCAGCTTGAGACTCTTATCTCAATGCTGCTCCGAATGTCTGTCGCTGCCGTGCTCGACCCATCCCGAGTTACCTTTAGGCTTGTTGCTGGTCGGGGAAACCTCTTCGTATTCCCCGTCAATGACGTCGCCCCTGCCGGGATACTCGCGCTGGTGCGCGCTCCTGGTCTGCGATCCCATCTGAAACGTCTGAACATTTACGCGTTTTCTGAGAAAGCGGAAAACGGCGACCCGCACCGAAGGGACGAGCAGGGCAAATCCAACCGCGTCGGTGAAAAAGCCGGGGGTCAGTAGCAGCGCGCCCGAAAACAGGATCATCGCGCCATGCGCCAAGGGCTCAGTCGGGTCATCCAGTTCTGAAAAAGAACGGCTCAGCTGAGCAAGCGCCATCCGTCCCTGGGTCTTGACCAGCCATGTACCCAGAATAGCTGTTATGATCACGATCCCAAGAGTTGGCCACAGCCCGATCAGACCGCCAACCTGAATAAACAGGGCGATTTCAATAATCGGGACCATCAAGAAGGCCAGAAACAGATACATAGACTCGTTCCTTATTATGCTCGGCGGTGGACTTGGACCTAGCCAACCCCTACATAGGGCTTTGACCGCAGCTTACAAAGCCCGACGCCTGAAACGAGGTACAAATGAATTCGCCCCTGATCCAGCTTCTGGTCCTGGCCGGCATTGCCATATTCCTGATTTTGCGCCTCAAAAGCGTTCTCGGGACACGTGAGGGCTTTGAAAAACCTCCCGTAACCAACCAGTCGGCCAAATCGTCGCGGCCGGATTTCGAGGTAATCGAAGGTGGTCCTGACCACGATATTACCGATCATGTGGATCCGGACAGCGAAGCGGCCAAGGAGTTGGCGGCGATGAAACGGGTCGAACCGGGCTTTTCACTGACCGATTTCATTCAGGGCGCTCGTGGCGCTTATGAAATGATCGTGATGGGTTTCGAACGCGGCAACCTTGACGAAATCCAGCCCTATCTGGCCGAAGACGTGTTTGAAACCTTCGTCGGTGTCGTGTCCGACCGTGAAGACAAGGGTCTCAAGATCACCGCTGAATTCATCGGGATCCGCGAAACCCGGGTTCAGGAGGTCAACTTTGACCGCGCCACCAATCGGGCAGAAATCACCATGCGTTTTGTTGGCGAACTGACCTCGGTCGTGCGCGACGAGGGTGGCGATATCATCGAGGGCAGCGAAACCACCGCCAAGCGGCAGAAAGACAGTTGGACCTTTGCCCGCACCATGGGTGAAGACGATCCGAACTGGTTGCTGGTCGCCACGGACGCATGATTGCGATCCTGCGCGCGATATGCATGGCGGTCACGATGATGGCCGCCACCGGCGCGCAGGCTGAGATCACCCATAAAATTGTTCCTTTTGAAGAGCTTGATGGATGGTCTGCGGATAATCACAGGGATGCGTTCGCCGCTTTCCTGAACACCTGTACCGATCTGAAAGATCCGGACTGGCTATCTCTTTGCGCCGTCGCCCAAAGCAACACGGACGGCAATCCAAAATCGTTCTTCGAGCTCTTCTTTCGTCCTGTCCTGATCGAAGACGGCGGCAATTCGCTGTTTACCGGGTACTTCGAACCCGAACTAGAGGGGTCGCGTCACCCGACGCCACGGTTTCGGTATCCGCTCTACAAAATGCCGCCCGAAGCGAAAAACGCGAACCCTTGGTTGTCACGGGAAGAGATTTTTTCGTCCGGCGTGCTCGACAATCGTGGGCTTGAGATTGCGTGGGTCGATGATCCCGTAGAACTCTTCTTTCTCCAGATTCAGGGGTCGGGCCGTATCCGCCTCGAGAACGGAGAATCCCTGCGCGTCGGATATGGCGGCGCCAATGGTCACCCATATCGGTCCATCGGTGTCGAATTGGTCCGTCGCGGTATCTATGATGCCCACCAAGTCAGCGCCCAGGTCATCAAGAACTGGGTGAAACGGAATCCCGAGGCTGGACGAGATCTGCTCTACCATAACCCGTCTTATGTTTTCTTTCGGGAGATCAGCAAGGTAGCCGCCCACCTCGGGCCGCTTGGCGCGATGAACAGATCGGTTACGGCCATGCGCAGTCTCGCGGTAGATCCACAGTTCACGCCGCTCGGTGCGCCGGTATGGCTTGAAAAGGATGGGGAAAATCCGATCCGGCGCTTGATGGTGGCGCAAGACACCGGCTCAGCGATAAAGGGCGCCCAGCGCGCAGATGTTTTCTTTGGCACCGGCGATGCGGCGGGAGAAGCCGCCGGCAGGCTCCGCGACCCAGGCCGCATGCTCGTTTTGCTTCCCATTCAACGCGCCTATGCGCTGGCCACGGATGGCGTCTGATGAAACGCCGTCGGCTCAGCCAGGAAGAAATCGAGCTATGGAACAAAGTGGTTTCAAAGGCTCAAAAAATGCATCCCGAGCAGACGGTTTTCAAACCCGCCGAAACGAAGCCTGTGGTGAAGAAAGCCCCATCGAACCAATCACCCTCGCGGCCTGCCCCGCCGCGTCTCGCAACCCAGCCAAAACCACCTTCCCCGCCCCCAGTCGCGCCGATGAACATGGACCGAAAGGCTTTCGGGCGCATGAAACGAGGCAAACTGGTCCCCGAGGCGCGGATCGACCTGCATGGCATGACGCTCGATCAGGCCCATCCGGCTCTTACGCGTTTCATTCTTGGCGCTCAGTCCTCTGGCAAGCGTCTTGTTCTGGTCATCACCGGCAAGGGCAAGATAGGAGAAGATAACTTTCTTGTTTCCCGGCAAAGAGGGGTTCTGAAACGACAGGTTCCTCACTGGCTCCAGATGTCACCCCTGTCTCAGGCAGTGCAACAGGTCAGCCCGGCGCATATTCGCCACGGCGGCGACGGCGCCCTGTACGTCTATCTGCGCCGGCAACGCTAAGCGCTGCTTAGCCTGGCTTTGTTTCTTCGGACGCCGATGTTCATGCACAATGTCGTAAGTAGGAAATAGGCCGATACGCCGAGGAATTGTGTCTCTAACTCGATACCCTGATCGATCATGCCCCCTGTAATGCCGGGTCCAATAGCAGATCCAAGCACCATGACGGCAGCGGCCATTGCCTTGATCGATCCAATATTGGCCGTGCCGTAGAACTCTGCCCAGAAAGCATTTGGAACTGTCGTGTTCGCGCCTGTTGTCATCGCCATGAAGAACAGCCCGAGGAGCACGACGGGAAGACTTTCAGACACACCGAAAACGGCAAATGCAGCCACCATCGGCAATTGAAAGAACGGAATGATACGGGCCGTTCCCAGACGGTCCAGCAGCCAGCCCGATATGATCATCGAGCCGACACCGAAGGCTGTGTAGAACGGAAAGAGAGCAACAAGCTCCACGTGGTCCCATCCATTGATCTCGGCGAAATGGACCTGATGAAAAAAGAACGCCGTATTGAAGGCGGACGGACCCAGCAAGGCCGGTACCATGAACCAGAACAGGGAATGCTTCAGCGCCTGATTGCGGGTCCAGTGGCGTCCATCCATGCCGAGCGAGGATTCAGATTGAAGCATACTTTGCGGCGTTCGCTCATTTTGCAGGGCCGCCATCAGCACCGGGATCGATATCAGACAGATCAGGGCTGCGACGATCCAGAGATGATGCCAGTTCATCACGCTCATCAAACTCACGAAGATCACCGGCAAACAGGCTTCGCCAATGGAAAACCCAAGCGAAGCGATGGAGAGCGCGCGGCCACGCCGCGCGAGGAACCAGCGGCTCATGGCGACGACCGCCAGATGGCTTGTCATGCCTTGACCGAAAAAACGCAGGCCGAAAATCACGATCGGCAGGCAAGCAGCAAACGGGTTGAAAGCCATCAACAGGCAGGCCGAGGCAAGACCCGAAAGAATAAGCGGGCCGAGAACGCGAACTCTGAACAGGTCCGTAAGCCCGCCTGCCCAGATCATCACAATCGCGGAAATCGACGTCCCGAGCGTATAGATCCCGCCCCACTGCCCATGGCTCAACCCGAATTCATCGCGGATCTCACCGGAGAAAATCGAGATGAAAAACGTCTGCCCGAAGCTGGACAGCAAGGTCAGAAGCCCCCCTGCCCCGAGCCAGAGCAAATTTTGTCGAAAGAACGCCGAAAACACCATCCGGATGAAGTGACCGAGGTGTCGCCTTCAGGCAAGCGAATTCTTGGACAGGGGGATGTCCCCTGCCCTGTCCATTAAAGGACGTAGCGACTGATATCTGCGGAACGCGTAAGTTCGCCGAGGTTTTTCTCTACGAAATCAGCGTCGACCGTGATTTCCTCACCCGCCCTGTCGGGTGCGGTAAAGGACAGCTCCTCGAAGACCCGCTCCATCACCGTGTAAAGCCGCCGGGCCCCGATGTTTTCGACTGACTTGTTCACGTCGGCTGCGATCTTGGCCAGCGCAGCGATGCCTTCCGGCGTAAAGGATACCTTTACGCTTTCGGTCCCCATGAGCGCGGTATATTGCAAGGTCAGTGCATTGTCGGTTTCCGTCAGGATCCGCACGAAATCTTCTTCGGTGAGTGCGCGCAGCTCGACCCGGATGGGCAGACGACCCTGAAGTTCCGGCAGCAGATCTGAAGGTTTCGCAATATGGAACGCCCCGGAGGCAATGAACAGGATATGATCAGTCTTGACCGGGCCGTATTTCGTGCTGACGGTCGTGCCCTCGATCAAGGGCAAGAGATCGCGCTGAACCCCCTCGCGGCTTACATCGCCGCCCCGTGCGTCGGAGCGCGCGCAGACCTTGTCGATCTCATCCAAAAAAACTATGCCGTTCTGTTCCACCGCCTCGACAGCCGCACGGTTGACGGTTTCATCATCCAGTAACTTGTCAGCTTCTTCACCGATCAGAACGTCGTAGCTATCCGCTACGGTCATCTTTCGTTTCTGGGTACGTCCGCCAAGGGCTTTTCCGAAGAGGTCCCCGATATTCATCATCCCCATGTTCGCGCCGGGCTGGCCGGGAACATCGAACATTGCCATCGGGTTTGAATTGTCAGCCAGTTCCAGCTCGATTTCCGTATCGTCGAGCTCTCCGGCTTTCAATTTCTTGCGGAACATCTCGCGCGTGCCTTCACGTGCATCTTCGCCCGCAATTGCAGTGATCACGCGCTCTTCGGCAGATTTCTGGGCGTTGGCCTTGACGTCTTCGCGCATGTACTCGCGCGTCATGGCGATCGAACTGTCGATGAGATCGCGAATGATCTGCTCCACGTCCCGTCCGACATATCCGACCTCAGTGAATTTTGTCGCTTCGACCTTAATGAAAGGCGCGCGGGCAAGCTTGGCCAGACGGCGGCTGATTTCGGTCTTGCCCACCCCGGTGGGTCCGATCATCAGGATATTCTTCGGATAAACCTCATCGCGGAGATCATCCGAAAGCAATTTGCGGCGCCATCGGTTGCGCAACGCGACGGCGACTGCGCGCTTGGCGTCCTTCTGGCCAATGATATAGCGATCCAACTCGCTGACGATTTCCCGGGGAGTGAGGTCTGTCATCTCTTTTCCTTCTTCACCCAAATTTCTGAAAGAAATTTGCCAAGAAAATTCCAATTTTCTTACTTGGTGATTTTTTCAACGGTCAGGTTGCCATTCGTATATACGCAAATGTCGGCCGCGATCTTCATCGCATCACGCGCGATCTGCTCGGCGTCGCGGTCGCTATCCATCATGCCGCGGGCCGCGGCCAGCGCATAGTTTCCGCCGGACCCGATTGCAGTCACGTCATGCTCGGGTTCCAGAACATCACCGGCACCCGTGATGACAAAGATATCCGCCCCGTCCGAGACGATCAGCATAGCCTCGAGTTTCTGCAGATACTTGTCCGTGCGCCAATCCTTGGCCAGTTCCACGCTTGCCCGCGCAAGTTGGCCCGGCAGACCTTCAAGCTTGGCTTCGAGGCGCTCCAGCAGCGCAAAAGCATCGGCTGTCGATCCGGCGAACCCGGCAACAATATCATACCCTCCGGGCGAAAGACGGCGCACCTTGCGCGCGGTCCCCTTGATCACTGTCTGACCAAGCGAAACCTGACCATCACCGGCAATGACAACCTCGCCGCCCTTTTTCACGCCGATGATCGTCGTGCCGTGCCAACCGGGGAAATCTTCTTTGCTCATACTGCCTCCTGGTTCATGCGCCCTATATGTAACCCGCGTTCATGAGTGACAAGGGGCAGGAATTTTCCCAGTAAAAACAAAGGCGCTCCCAAGGGAGCGCCTCTGGATCGCGATTATGTCGCTTCGATCAGAGCGCGTCGTCGATCCAGCTCTGAAGCGCGGCTTTGGGCGCGGCGCCGGCACGGTTGGATACGACTTCGCCATTCTTGAAGATGAACAGGGCCGGAATGCCCCGCACACCCATGGCGGCGGCAGAATTCGGGTTGCTGTCTACGTCGACCTTGGCGACCTTGATGCGATCACCGTATTCTTCGGACAGTTCTTCAAGCGCGGGCCCGATCTGTTTGCACGGACCGCACCACTCGGCCCAGAAATCCACCACAACGGGGACATCGGAATTTTTCACTTCGGCGTCAAACGTGGCGTCTGTTACGGCGACGGTGGACATGGGGATACTCCTAAAGAGATGCGTCAGGTTAGGGAACCTATGAACGGCTGGCGCCAAGGTCAAGCTCCGGGGTTCGCGCAAGCGCATCGGTCACGAGATCGTGGGAAAGTTCCATGAGCGCCCCTTTTCGCGTCCAGAGGATCGCGACGCGGCAGCTTCGATCGGGGTAGATCTGTTTCAACGCCAGCAGATACGCGCCCATCTGGCGCAGCAATCCCTCAGGGCAGAGTTCGGGCGTGGCGGGAACAGTCGCGTTTGTCTTAAAATCCACCGCCAGCACATCCGTTTCCGTCACTACCAGCCGGTCAATGACACCGTGAATGCGACGCGATCCGATATTTGCGGTGATCGGCACCTCGGCAAGCGCATCCGTGCCAAGCAGGTAGGTCAAATCCGGGTTCGCCAAGACGGCCTGCGCTTCGCCCAGGATATCCGCGCGCTCTTCCGGGCTCAGGCCGGGGACAAGGCGATCAGCGAAAAGCTCATGGTCTTCCGGCATTGCGGCAGGCAGGTGTTCAAGCAAGGTATGAATACGTGTCCCGCGTAGCTTTGCGATCTCTTCGGTTTCTCCTTCCGCACCGGCAAGTGCCTTCGCCCCGCCAAGGCCGGACGGGCTCAGGGTCTCCGGTAATACCACAACATCCGGAATGTCCTTGGAAAACACGTCGGGAACGTGCTGCTTTTCGAACACGATCGACTCCGGACTGCGGATCGGCAAATCGTTCCACGCGTCATCCACAAGCTCAAGGCCGGGACCGCCCGGGAAATCGCGGTCGGTCGCCCCCGCGTGGCGCATCGCGGCCTCGATAATCTGGTACCAGCTGTCGCCATTCTTGTCCAAATCCCCGGCAGAAGCGACGATAAGCCGTTTTTCCGCACGGGTCAGCGCCACATAAAGCAGGCGCTGTCTTTCGTTGATCTCCCCCTGCTTCGCGCTGTCGATGGAGGGCTGCAGGACGCGCGGCAGATCCGCAGCGGCCGGACGCCAAACGGGCTGTCCTTCAAGAATGGAGAGATCTCCGCGCCCCCCGACCTGTCGCTTCGCCGTGTCCGGAAGGATGACGATAGGCGATTCCAACCCTTTTGACCCGTGAACCGTCATTACCCGGATCATGTTACCGGCGTTGCCCATCTGGCGTTTGATCTCGAGATCGTCGGTTTCCATCCATGCGAGGAACCCGGTGAGATTGGGTATCTCAACCCTCTCATAAGCCAGTGCCTGAGACAGCAGTGCATTTATCCCGTCCTCGGCCTCGGCCCCCAACCGCCCGAGCAGGGTTTGACGGCCGTCGTGACGTGTCAAAATCCGCTCGATCAGATCGAAGGGCCGGAGGAAATCCGCCTGATTGCGAAGATCGTAGAGAACCGACAGTGTCGCAGGGAACTCCCCTGCCCGATCTCGCAGGCTCTGCCAAAGAAATTTGCTTTTACGGCGATGCGCGAGATCGAACAGCTGTTGTTCGCTCCAGCCGAAGAGGGGCGATTTCAGCACCGTGGCAAGCGACAGATTGTCCTCGGGTGTCGCGAGAAACCTTAGCAGCGCGCCAAGATCCTTGACGGCAAGTTCGGCCCCGACTTTCAGCCGGTCGGCCCCGGCAATGGGAAGCCCTGCAGATTTGCAGGCACGGATAATCTCGGCGAAAAGATCCGACCGGCGTTGTACGAGGATCAGGAAGTCGCCTGCTTTCACCGGCCGTCGATGCAGCCCTTCTGAATCCTCGTCCGGAATCGTCTCGCCGGTTTCGATTTGCCTTTTGATTTCGGCGGCGATCTGTTCGGCTAAAATGACCGTGTGATGACGCGGGCTTGGCCGGTCCAGCGGGTCGGTCCATGGCTGATCCTCGTCATCAGAGACCTTTTCGACGCAGGGCCAGAGATCGACACGTCCGGGCAGATCGGATTTGAACGCCCGGTGCTTGGAATCCGGGGAAAAGCCCGCCTCGCCCCGCCCGTCAAAGACAAGATCGACAAGTCTAAGAATGGTCTCGGCCGAACGGAACGAGAATTCCAGTTCAAGATCGAAAAGCCGCGAGCCCTTGGCCTCTAGCCGCGCGCCGAACTCTGCCTGCATGCGGTCAAAGGCATCCGGATCGGCGCCCTGAAAGGAATAGATGGACTGCTTTTTGTCACCGACCACGAAAATGGTGCGTTCGACATCCTCGCGCGCACCCATACCGCTGGTGAATTCCTGCGCCAGCTTTTCCACCACGTCCCATTGTTCCGGGCTGGTATCCTGTGCCTCATCGACAAGGATGTGGTCGATACCACCATCAAGCCTGTAAAGAACCCAGGCCGCGACGCCGGGATCGTTCAGCAATTGGCGTGCCTTAAGGATCAGATCGTCGAAATCCAGCCAGCCCCTCACCTGTTTGCGCCGCTCGTATTCAGGCAGGAAAGCGGCGGCGAAACGATGCAGCGCGAGCGACTTTTCGACAGTGGCAAGACCCAGCCGTGCTGTGCGGGTATCTTCCACCCGGCGCATGAAATCCTCGACTTCATCCATCAGCGCAGGGTTGACCTTTTGCACCGACTTCGTGGGGAAAGAACCGATTTTGGCTGTAAAGGGTTCTTTGGCTCCAGCCCCTGTCAAAAACACATTTTCGAGCACTGGTAAGGCTTTAAGGTCGAACTCCTTGATCGAGGCAAGCTTGTCTGCGTTCCATTGATCTGTTTTGCCGCCGCCTTTCAGCGCGGCTATTAAGCGCGCCAGCAAAGCCGTTTCATCTCCAAGAAACACGCGCTCGAGAATGGCGCTTTCGTCAAGATCTTCGGGCAAACCGAACAGTCGCATAATCGCGCCTCGGTCCGGTTGCCCCGAAAATGCGGCGCGCTTGCCCAGCACCATCGCGGTCAGCCCGTCGAAACCGTTGTCGCTGATGTATTGCGCGACTCCGTCCAACAGCGTGGCTTGGTCTCCGTTTGCGAAATCCTCGACGATTTCCTGCTGCAAGAGCCGAGCAGCGCGGTCTTCGACCTCGGTGAATTGCGGGCTGACTCCAGCTTCCAGCGGGAAGCGACGCAGAAGCGATGAACAGAAGGAATGGATCGTCTGGATCTTGAGTCCGCCCGGCGCTTCGATTGCCCGTGCGAACAGGGTGCGCGCATGGCGCATCCGCTCCTTGGTGATCGCGCCGTCGACGCCCAGAACCGTAAGAGCGGAAGCCAGTCGGGTGTCGTCCAGCATCGCCCATTCACCCAGCCGCTTGAACAGCCGGTTCTGCATCTCGCTGGCGGCGGCCTTGGTATAGGTCAGGCAAAGAATATTCTGCGGCTGAACCCCCGCCATCAAGAGCCGCGCCACGCGGTCGGTCAGAACGCGGGTCTTGCCCGAACCCGCATTTGCGGCAAGCCATGTGGAGGCATCGGGCCGCGCCGCTTGAACCTGACGTTCGGTCGCTTCATCGCGCGGGGTCATGTGAGATCCTCGGGATTGGAAGGGGCGCTGCGGTCCCATTCGCCAAACCGCGCCAATTGGTCGTAATCTCCGGCATCGGAGTCCTTTTGCAGGGCACGTCGCGAGGTAAACCCCTGATCCTGCTCGAAATAGGCGCCGATCAATTCGCGCAGTTCGGCCAGCACCTTTTCCGGTGGTTCCTCGACAAGGGGGGCGTCGACCTCGTTATACTTGCTGCCGAGGCCGATAAAGGTGGCCGCGATCACCTTGCCCATCGGCACGTTTTCAAAGGCGCCCTGCTCGGCCATCGCCGCTTCGATCAGAAGCTGCTTGTCGAACTTGGCCTGAACCGAGGCGCTGGGCGGCGTTCCAGTCTTGTAGTCATAAATAATCAGCTCACCCGCTTCGTTCTGGTCGATCCTGTCCGCCTGCCCGGTCAGACGAAAGTCGAGCGGCGCGAGGGAAATGCCGCCGCTGACCTCGAATTTCAACGGTATCGCCCGCGACTGGCGCTGAATCTCGCTTTCGACGAATGGCTCGGCCACTTTTTTCATTCTGGCCTGCCACAGGCGTTTGGCGACGGGCCACGACACTTTTTCTTCGAGGATCGCGTTGCATTTTTCCAAGAAGGCATTGAGGCTGAGCTTGGAGGGGTCGTCCCGTGTTTCCTTGACGAAATGTTCGAGAATCTCGTGCACGACGATGCCGCGCAGCAGTGCATCCGGTTCGCGTACCAGAGGATCCAACGGCCGCAGTCGCAGGACATGCTTGGCATAGACCGCGTAAGGGTCCCGGATCAGCCGCTTGATTTCCGTCACTGACAGCTTGCGAGGACGCGCGGCGACCGGCGGCCGCGGAGAGGGCCGTTTGGCGGGTTCAATTGGTTCCGCCTCTTCCATCGCTTCGGCCCAGTCGACCCATTTGCGGCCCCTGTTTCGCATAGCTTCGAGCGCTGGGCGGCCTTGTTCCGGCAAACCCTGCAACAGGTTGGTGATGCGGTTCAGCCAGCGCGAGGGGATCGTTTCGGAATCCTCGGATCGTTCCGACCGCGTCAGCCAGACTTCCGGTGCCGCCACGGCAAGCTGGAAGTCATGAGCAGAAAGCCCGATCCGCCGTTCGGGCAGTAACAATCCGGCCTGATGCCTGAGCTTGCGGTTCAGCCACGGGTCTGGCGACGGTGCTTCGGGCCATGTGCCTTCGTTCAGACCGCCGAGGATGAGCAGATCCGCCCCCTGAACCCGCGCCTCCAGCGTGCCCCAGATGAGCACCTGAGGATGCGGGGCGTCCCGGTCGCGGACCTCTTCACCACTGAGAACCGCGCCCAGCAGGTCGGTGAATTCGCGGGCGGTCATCTCGCCCCCGTATTCCGCTTCGTCCCGAAGGGCGGCGATGACAGAGAGCGCCTTTTGGCCTGCGTTCTTCTCCCAAAGCCCGCCGCTACCCTCGGCCCGGCTGCCTGCGGCCAGTTTTTCCGCGAGAGTTACAAGTGTCTCGATCCATTCGCCAAGCGGCAGGGGATTTTCGACGCAGCGATCCGTGACCGTCTCGACGAGCCAGTCGATCCAGTGTGGGGGTACATCGCCAGTTTCCCGTGTCTGGTAGGCGCCAAGGCTTTCCGCATCGGGAAACGGTGGCCCGTTTTTCCGCAGGAACAGTTCAAGATCCCGCGTCAGAAGCAGATGTTCCCCACGTTCCGCGCCGCTGTGACAAAGCGGATGCTTCAGCAGGGCCATCAGCTTTTCGTTGTTCAACCGCTGCGTAAAAAGCTGCGCCACATGGCGCACGAACCGCCCCGGTGGGGAGAGTTGCAGGGGCAGGCCCGCGCTGTCATCGGGCAGGATACGCCATTGATCGAGCGCTGCGCTGACCCGCCGGGTCAGCATCCGGTCGGGCGTGATCAATGCCGCCGTCTGACCATCTTCGACGGCCTGCCGCAACCGCATCGCGATGGCCAGCGCTTCGGCGCGGGGGCCGGGGGCCTCAACAAGGGTCAGGTTTTCCGTCGCGCCCGCTATGTCCTGAAGATGCGGGCCTTCCTCAAGCCAGGCGTGTGTGTACGGTGCCGGTCTTAGTGCAAGCGAAACCAGCCTGTTGCGCGCCTTTGAAGGGGGTTTGCCCTCGGTCCAAGACTGGACATCCTCGTGGTTCAGTCCCAGCGTTTCCATCATCCGGTAGAAACGGAACTGCGGATGGTCTTCGGAAACCAGCGCGTCGGCCATGTCGTCCCAGACCGATTGCGGTTGATCGAAATCGAAGCCCGGCAGGATCACCGCCCCCTGCGGCAGCCGGGCAATCGCGTCGATCAGCATCAGCGTGGTGCCGCGCGATCCGGTCGAACCGGCAAGGATCACAGGGTGCGACGGCGGGTTTACGGCCCATTCCTTTACAAGTGCTTCGGCCTGCGCCCGCTGCTGTGCCTGCGGGTCGATCCTGTCCTCACCGTCGCCCAGATAACTGTCAACGATTCCAATGAATTGCTGTGCGCGGGCCCAATGTCCGGACATGTCCGAAACGTCTAGATCCCGGATCGTCTGGGTGCTTACACCTTCGCCCTGCATCTCATCCATGAGCGCGGCGAGGCTATCGGCGAGATGGTAGAGAGACGACTGCGCGGCAAGATCCGGCTGGGCCTTGAGCAGCACGGAAATGAGTTGCGCGAGTTCGAGACGACGGCGCAAAACGGGGGTCACAACCCGTACAGCATCTGTACACCCCCTGTACACCGTATCGGTGACAAGCGAGAGCCGGGGCAACAGCCGGGCGGGCCCCATATCGTAAATATCCCGGATGCGGCGTTCCATGCGGCGGGTGTTCACGATCAATTGAACGCGGGCCAGCGCTTCGGGCGATTGGCCGGCGAGACGGGCATCCAGCCCCTTGATCAGCTCGGCCGGGAAATCGACGCCGGGGGGCAGGGCAAAGAGGCGGGGTTTGTCACTGGGTTCGAACATCATGCATTCTTTAGCAACTGTTCAGCGAGCCCGATACCTTGAGAATGGCCGACGTCGCACCACCGGCCGGGATAGGCACATCCAAAGATCCGTCCGGACTGGCTTTGGTCATCCCAGACGCGGTTCAGGGAGAAGACCTTTTGATCTATGTGCTTAAGCGCGCCGGTTTTGAGGATCTGAACGCCGCCATAAACATAATTTCCCTGGCGCGAGAGCCTGCCATCGGGGTCGAGCGAGAAATCACCGCCGCCCACGCGACCGACGGTGTTTTCGACCGGCACACAGATCAGCAGCGCGTCCATGCGATTAGGATCCCAGGCCTTGGCAAGGCAGGACAGCGGGTTGGGACCGGCCCAGATCGCATCCGTGTTCATGGTAAAGACAGGATCGGCCGCCAGCAGGGGCAGGGCGGCTTTCAACCCGCCGCCGGTATCGAGGATATCCGGCTGTTCGTCCGAGATGAGGATATCGCGACCGGCGAGGTAATCGGCCAGCATTGGAGCCTTGTAATGGGTGTTGACCACTTTGCGCAGCGGGCCGAAATTATCCACGATTTCAAGCGTGTGGTCGATCAGCGGCTTTTTCAGTACATTGACAAGAGGTTTGGGCCTATCAGCGGTCAGTTCGCCCATACGCGTGCCGAACCCGGCGGCAAAGAGCATGATGGCTTTTGGCGCATTCATTATTCGGCCCGAAGAAGCGCGAGGTTTTCAGGCGTCGGCTGGGGCAGGTTGGTCAGCAGAAGATCCGCGACCGGAGCCAGAGCCGGGTGTTCGAGATCGCGGGTGAGAACCTCCCAGACTTTCGGGATCATCTCGACATAGCGGGGTTTGCCATAGGTCGTTCCGAGCCGTGCGAATACACCGAGAATCCGCAGATTGCGCTGGGCGCCGAGTACCGCGTAAGCCTTGCGGAAAGCGTGGTCCTGCACGCCGGTTTCGTTGATGTAATGGGCGATCATCTTCGCCTCGACCCCGGGGGAGACATCGCGGCGAATGTCCTGAAGCAGGGAGACGAGATCATAGGCCGGGTGGCCCGACATGGCGTCCTGAAAATCCAGCAGGCCTACACGCGCGACGCCGGATCTGTCCGGCAGCCAGAGCAGGTTGTCGGCGTGGTAGTCGCGCTGAATGAGGACGGGATTTTCGGGTTCGATATCGCGCAGGATCGTATTGAACTGCCCCGCGAAACGCTCGGCCACCTGCGGATCGGGCGCGCCATTTATGCGGTCGGCATATTCAGAAAACGCCAGACCGGCCAGATCTGTCATCAGCGCCGCGTCGTAAGCTTCAAGAGGTGGGAGCGGCGCCTTGTGCAGTTCGATCAGCACATCGACCGCCGCGCTGTAGAGTTCCTCTTCGAGCGCGGGGTCATTAGCAATGACGCGGGAATAAAGATCGTCGCCCAGATCCTCGAGGATGAGAAATCCGTTTTCCTCGTCCGCGGCGATGATTTCAGGGGCGCTTAAGCCGGTTTCCTTAAGGTGTCGGGCTATCTTGACGAAGGGGCGGATGTCTTCGCCCTTTTCCGGCGGCGCGTCCATGAAAACAGCGGTTCCGCCGGTCTCCGTTCTGGTCAGCCGATCATACCTGCGGTTCGACGCATCACCGGCCAAAAGGCTGCGGTCGGCATTCTTCCAATCGGTTCCGGCGATGAATGCTTTTGCGAGATCGGCGCGGTCGGTCATGTGAGCATTTCCAGTTTCTTTTCCCATTTCGGGTCGGTCCAGCTGAGGTTCAGTTGGCGGCTGTCTTCGTTCACCTTGTCGGGCAAGAGTTCAAGGGTCAGGGCATCGGGCGGGGTCAAATCGCCCAGGCGTTCAGGCCATTCGATCAGGCAGATGGCATCGGTGAAGGCATCCGTCAGGCCAAGTTCCTCGATCTCGTCCGGGCCGGACAGCCGGTAGAGATCGGCGTGCCAAATCGTGCCGGTGCAACCGTCGTAGACCTGAACAAGGGTGAAGGTGGGAGAGGGCACGTCTTCGGGGATATCCTGAAGCGACTGCACCAGATGTCGGCAGATATGGGTCTTGCCCGCGCCGACGGGGCCAAAGAACAGCACCGTATCGCCCGGCGCGAGCGTTTTGCCCAGCTGGGTGGCGAAGGCTGCGCTGTCTTCGGGCGAGGTCAGGGTGAAAGTGCGTTCGGCGGTCATGAGCCGCACAATGGCGAGCCGGACCGGCAGCCGCAAGCGGTCAGTTATGCACTTCGAGCTGCGGTTTCCCGTTGATCTGAACCATGTTGGCGGGCGACAGGTTCGAAAAGGTGATGAGACTGGTGCCGTTCAGGATGGGGCGGACGCGACACAGCATGCGTTCACCGTTCTGGAGCGTGATCTCGGCTTCCCAGTTGGTACGATTTTCGCTGGCGCTTACGAAATCGCGGATTTCTCCCCAGATCGGCGTTGCCTTGCAATTCTGTTGCCAGATCCGGGTCGCGTCGATGACGGTGCTTTGGGTAAAGCTGCTGTCTGGATCGACATTCCAGAGATCGCGATAGGCCTTGTTGCACAGGGCCAGCGTGCCATCGGGAACAAAGACGACAAAGGCATCACCGATTTCATCGAGCACAGCCTGACCCATTTCCAGATCCGACCGGAAACGGCGGGTCAGCGTGATCTCGGCCGTGATATCCTCAAACAAAAAGGCGATAGCGCCATCCGGGTGCGGGCGTCCGTTGACCGAATAGACCGAACCCGACGGAAGCGACCATGTTTCCTGATAGCGGCCATCGGAGGCGGCGGCGACAAGCTCGGCCATCTGGTGGCGCCAGCCACTGTAATTCTTGGGCTCCGGCATCATGCGCTGGTCGCGCAGCCGGTCGAAGAAGGTGAGCAGATTGGGGCGGGCCGAGAGGAATTCGGCGGGCAGGGCGGTCAGGTCGATCAGCGCTGGATTGAAAAGTGCGAGCTGCCGGTTGCGGTCGAAAATCGCCAGCCCGATGGAAAGCTGCGCGAAGGTCTTGGCCAGCGTCTGCACGAATTTCCGCTGTGCGTTTTCCGCCTCGACCACTGCGTTCACGTTTACGGCGCAGCAAAGCGGACCTTCGTCATTGGCGATAACAGAAACATCGTACCAGATCCGGTCACCGGTGCCGAGCATGGTGACGGGCACGCGGCGTGAGCGGGACTGTTCCACATCGCTGGGCAGGATCGGGAACAGGCAGGAAGTTTCGGATTCGGGTTTCGAACTGATCTTTGCGGCCAGAGACTGATAGGCGGCATTGCTCCATACCACGTCGCCCGATTCAGAGAGCTGCCAGATCGGGTAGGGCGTTTTGTTGACCGCAAGCCGAAGCTGCAAGAGCTCTTCCCTTGCCGAGGGGCCGAGCAGAAGAGACGGGTCATTCTGAACGGCACTGTTTTCGCCGATGCGGACCCGGGTAATCCCGTCGAGCCATTCCATCGTTAGAATTGCGGGGTCTTCCTTCCCGATGGCGCGACGCCGTACGCGCCCTGCCAGCCGCAGCTCGCTTTGCGAGGACGGCAGATCGCGAAAGCGCGTTTTCAGCACCTCACACAGAGTATTCCAGTCAAAATTTTCCTCGCTGGCCTCTATATACCCACTTGCTGGAGAGGACGCATCGAGCAAACGGTTGCCATCGAATATCCAGACCGCGTCATCGTTCGTTTCCGCGACGTACTTGCTTCTCCATGATCGGGGGGACCGGGAACCGGGAGAAAGGATTGCTACCGTCAGAATTGCCGATAGTAAGGAAACGATTACAAGGGCTATCCACTCACTCATGGGAAAAGTATTACCGTTTCTCCAGCCAAGGACCTTAGCTACAGTTCCGAGAAATGGTTAACACGACCTTAACCGGCCAAGATTATCTGGCGGTCACGTTTCGATAGGCCGGTTCTTTCCCAAAGGTACGATATTATCGCCGGCGCGGGCGTCGATGCTGCGGCGTGGCCAGCGGACTTCGACAATGGCACCGGTTCGGTTTGCCATTACGGGAACGTCGCCCGTCCATTCCGGCCCGTTTGCAAAGCGAAGCTCGGCGCCGGAACGTTCCAGAAGTGTCTTTGCGATGAAGAGGCCAAGGCCCATGCCTTCGTACCCTGGGCGGGAGGGCCGGTCGGTTTCCTGACGTCTGCGGCGCATGAAGGGATCGCCGATGCGGCCGATGGTCTGCGGCGGAAAACCACGGCCGTCGTCCATGATACGGATCGAGATGAAATTCTCGTTCCAGCTGGATTCCAACCAGACGGTGGTCCGGGCGAAATCGACGGCGTTCTGCACGAGGTTGCGCAAGCCGTGGATAACCTCGGGTTTGCGCAGGATCGAAGGCTGTTGAAAGGCGGCGCCCGAACCGGGGTGTTCTTCGAAGATGATTTCCTTGCCGCGATCCATATGCGGTTCGGCGGCTTCATTGAGCACGGCGCTGAGAGGTGCCTGACGCAGGTGCAGGTCATCCTTACCGGCCCGGCCCATGTTGCGCAGGATGTCACGACACCGGTCGGCCTGTTCGCGGATAAGCTGGGCATCCTCGCGCAGGTCGGGGCGGTCATCCAGTTCCTCGAAGAGTTCGGCGCTGGTGAGTTTTATTGTGGCAAGTGGTGTGCCCAGTTCATGCGCCGCGGCCGCAACCACACCGCCAAGGTCAGTCAGCTTTTGTTCACGGGCGAGGGCCATTTGCGTCGCGGTAAGCGCATCGGACATGGAATGCATCTCTGAACTGACGCGACGGGAATAAGCGCCCATGAAGAGTGTTGCGATGGTGATCGCGGCCCAGTTGCCAAAGACGAACATGTCCGGCAGGCGCAGTACCTCGCCGCTTTCGGTGACGAGGGGGAGGTGATTGACCGCCAGCATCGTCACCAGCATGATCGCGCAACCGCCGATCAATATCGTCGAGCGCAGGCCCAGAACGCTGGCGGAAATCGTAACCGGGCCCAGCATCAGCATGGCAAAGGGGTTGTTCAGCCCGCCGGTCAGGTAAAGCAGGAAGGAAAGCTGAAGCAGGTCGAAGAGAACCATCATGAAGTTCTCTGTCTCATTCAGGCGCTTGTTTTCCGGAAAGACGAAAATCGCAATCAGGTTGCCAACGACCGAGACCCCGATGGCGAGGTAGCACAGACCGAATTCGAGTTGCAGGTTGTACATCTGCTGCGACACGGTGATCGCGGCAAGCTGCCCAACGATGGCGACCCAGCGCAGAAAGATCAGCGTGCGCAGACGGATCCAGTTGCTGCGTTCCTGCCCGTGGAGAATGGCGCCGGAAGAATTGAACATGCGTGACCTTACGTCTGTTGCGGCGGCTAAATATGTTGATAGGTGTCCACGACGGAACGATCAACAATCATGAGCCAGAGGATAATCACGATGCGCCGCTATTTTGCATTTCTCGGAGCGGCCGTTCTGGTTGCCGTCGTGGGCGGTACCTGGCTCTATACCGTGTATGCGCGCAACGACAATCCGCTGGCATCTTGCGGGGTTGGTCAGGTCGCGGGTGGCTCGGCCCAGATTGGCGGTCCTTTCGAGCTGGTGAATGCATCGGGTGAGACGGTGACCGATACGGAGGTGATCACCGAACCGTCGCTGGTCTATTTCGGCTATACTTTCTGTCCGGATGTCTGCCCGATGGACATGGCGCGCAACGCAGATGCAGTCGATCTGCTACAGAACGCCGGTTATGGCGTGACGCCGGTTTTCATCACCGTCGATCCGGATCGGGATACGCCCGAGGTCGTTGGTGACTTTGCCGACAACCTGCATGAACGGATGATTGGCCTGACCGGTTCGGCGGAGCAGATCAAGAATGTCAGCCAGACCTACAAGGCCTATTACAACGCGCACAAGGACGAGGGCGAATTCTACCTCGTCGATCATTCGACCTTTACCTACCTGATGACGCCAGAGAACGGGTTCATCGAATTCTTTCGCCGGGATCTGAGCGCCGAGGATATGGCCGAAAAGACCGCCTGCATCATAGACAACCTCTAGGCGAATCGCTGGTTTGACCTTTTCGATGCCGGTCTTCATAGTATGTAAAATAAAGAACAAATGCCGGAGGAACCCGCATGGCAACCGTTGATCCGCATGAGCTTGGTCCTGACCGGTCTTTGCTTTTGCTCGACGATGACGAGCCTTTCCTGCGCAGGCTGGCCAAGGCGATGGAAAAGCGTGGCTTTGAAGTCGAAATGGCGGGTTCTGTTGCTGCCGGGCGTGCCATCGCGACAGCCCGTCCCCCAGCCTATGCGGTCGTTGATTTGCGGCTTGAGGATGGCAACGGGCTGGATGTGGTCGAGGTTCTGCGGGAAAAGCGGCCCGACAGCCGGGTCGTGGTGCTGACCGGATACGGCGCGATTGCCACAGCTGTGGCGGCGGTCAAGATCGGAGCGACAGATTACCTGTCGAAACCGGCGGACGCGACCGACATCACCAATGCGCTTCTGGCGAAGACGGATGAACTGCCGCCGCCGCCGGAAAACCCGATGAGCGCGGACCGGGTGCGCTGGGAACATATTCAGCGTGTCTATGAGCTTTGCGATCGCAACGTGAGCGAAACGGCGCGGCGGTTGAACATGCACCGCCGGACCCTGCAACGCATACTTGCCAAAAGAAGCCCACGTTAGAGCCTGTGTCCGGGGGCGATCTGCCTTTGGGCGCGCTGGGCAGCCAGCCTGAGCCAACGGGCGGATGGTCAGAAGAGATCGTGACTTTGAAACGTGCCATTGTGGTGCCGCCGCTCAAGGGCGACTTCATCCAACCTGCGGGAATTTTGTCCGAGGATGGTGCCTATTGCGCCCATGGGGCGCTGTGGCGGAAATTTCGCGCCCTGACCGTTGCACCGGAAATGCCGGAGCGGGCCAAGCCGCTGCCCGGGCGCTGGCTATGGGGCGGAGTGCTCTGGGCGCATTTCGGACATTTCCTTGTGGAAAGCAGCGCTCGATTGTGGGCACTCGATCAGTTGGAACAGCCTGTTGATGGCATCCTGTTCATGCCAAGACGGCCACGCGCGGGCGATGCGGTCCGGGGATTTCACAACGATTTCATCCAACTGATGGCCCCGGAGATGCCGATCCGGGTTGTGACGGACCCGGCCCGCGTCGAAGAACTGGTGGTGCCGGGGCAGGGGTTTGGCCTTGGCCGGATCACGGCGGGGACGGAGGCTTTCCGGCAGGCGATTCATAATCGGTTTGCGGCGGATATCGCGGCCGAGGGGCCGGAAAAGATCTATATTTCACGCTCTGCGCTGGGCGTCGGCAAAGGCGGTTTGCTGGGCGAAGAGCGTATGGAAGAGCTTTTGGCAAGCGAAGGCTACGAGATCTTTCATCCGCAACGGCATGACATGGCAACGCAGATCGCGCGCTACAAGGCGGCAAAGCAGATCGTGGCGGCGGATGGTTCGGCCATTCACCTTTTTGCGATGGTCGGGCGCTCGGATCAGTCTCTGGCCATTGTCTTGCGGCGCAAATCCTCGGCAAATAACCTGCTGCAGTCGAATGTCATGCATTTTTGCGGGCGCGAACCGATGATGATCGAGGCGCTGCGCAGCGAATGGGTCAAGGCGACCGACAAGAAGAAGTCCAATCGGCTGTCCTTTGGTGAGCTGGATTTGCAGAGGATCGGCGCCATGCTGGCCGAGGGCGGTTTTATCCGCGATGCGGCGGGATGGGAGGCGCTGAGCGACGAGGAGCGGCAGGCGCTTTTCGCCGCCAAGAAGCTGACCGGTAAGAACGCCCTTGAGGAATTGCCGAAGTACAAGCGTAACCGGATACGCGCGGCGCGCCGCGCGAGGAAAGCGACCTAGCCAAGCTGTTGCGAGAGTTCCTCGTATCTCTGCGTAAAATCCCGACGGGTTTCGACGGGGGGTCGCAAAACTATAGTCAAATCGCCTATTAGAGCCTGATCCGGCTTGCCAAAGAACTTGTTCGCCTCGGCCTCGGTAAAGCCTGCGATGCTTGTTGCCTCCATCCATGCGCTGATGTTGTCGGCCTTCTTGATCTGACGTTTCACGCTGGCGGGGATGGCCGCAGGCAGGCCGAAACGGATGTGGATGGCCGAGGTCAGACGGATATCGAGATCTTTGTAACCGGGACCGACAGCTGCTTTCACCGGAGAGATCATGTCGCCGATCACGTATTCGGGCGCGTCGTGTAAAAGTGCGGCCAGTTGCCATTTCGGAGGCGCCTTGGGCGCAATGCGGCGAAACAGCACTTCGACCAGAAGCGAATGTTCCGCAACGGAATAGGCGAAATCGCCATTTGTCTGTCCGTTCCAGCGCGCGACAAAGGCCAGACCATGGGCGATGTCTTCGATTTCGATGTCCACGGGCGTCGGATCAAGCAGATCAAGGCGACGGCCGGACAGCATGCGTTGCCAGGCGCGGGGAGGTTTCATCATGGCTCTCGGTCAGACAAGGGGAGTCCCGGTTTACTGCCCAAAACCAATGCGCTCGTCTAGTCCGAAGCGCGTGAAACCCGGATTGATTAGGTCTTCGTTAAAGGTGATCACCCTGTCGCGTTGCGCCTTTTGGGTGGTGATGGTAAATGCGCTCAAAATCATAGGAGTTTCCCATCGTGACCCAAGATTATGCCGTCAAGGACATCAACCTCGCCGATTACGGGCGCAAAGAGCTTGATATCGCCGAAACCGAAATGCCGGGCCTGATGGCGCTGCGTGAAGAATACGGCGAGAGCAAACCGCTGAAAGGCGCGCGGATCGTCGGTTCGCTGCACATGACCATCCAGACGGCGGTTCTGATCGAAACACTGACCGCGCTGGGCGCCGATGTGCGCTGGGCGTCGTGCAACATCTTTTCCACGCAGGACCACGCGGCCGCGGCAATCGCTGCCGGTGGTACGCCGGTCTTTGCGGTCAAGGGGCAGAGTCTGGTCGAGCATTGGGATTACCTCGACAAATCCTTCCAGTTCCCGGAAGGTGCGAACATGATCCTCGACGATGGCGGTGACGCAACGCTTTACGTTCTGCTTGGCGCACGTGTCGAAGCGGGTGAAACCAACCTGATCGAAGTGCCGACCTCGGAAGAGGAAGAGGCGATCTTTGCGCAGATCAAGAAGCGCATGAAGGAAAGCCCCGGCTGGTTCACCAAGACGCGCGATGCGATCAAGGGCGTTTCCGAGGAAACCACCACCGGCGTTCACCGTCTTTACGATCTGCACAAGAAAGGCCAGCTGCCTTTCCCGGCGATCAACGTGAACGACAGCGTGACCAAGTCGAAGTTCGACAACAAGTACGGCTGCAAGGAATCGCTGGTTGACGGTATCCGCCGCGCGACCGACGTGATGATGGCCGGCAAGGTTGCCGTCGTCTGCGGTTACGGCGATGTGGGCAAAGGGTCGGCGGCGTCGCTGGCCGGTGCCGGTGCCCGCGTTAAAGTGACCGAGATCGATCCGATCTGTGCGCTTCAGGCTGCGATGGATGGTTTCGAGGTTGTTCGTCTTGAGGACGTGATCGACAGCGCCGACATCTTTATCACCACGACCGGCAACAAGGACGTGATCCGCATCGAGCATATGCGCGAGATGAAGAACATGGCCATCGTCGGCAACATCGGCCACTTTGACAATGAAATCCAGGTTGCCAGCCTGAAGAACCACAAGTGGACCAACATCAAGGAACAGGTGGACATGATCGAGATGCCCTCGGGCAACAAGATCATCCTCTTGTCCGAAGGTCGTCTGCTGAACCTTGGTAACGCGACCGGTCACCCATCCTTCGTGATGTCGGCATCCTTTACCAACCAGGTTCTGGCTCAGATCGAGCTGTGGACGCGCGGCGAGGAATACAAGAACGAGGTCTACATCCTGCCCAAGCATCTGGACGAGAAAGTTGCCCGTCTGCATCTGGAACGGATCGGTGTCCGCTTAAGCGAGCTGAGCTCGGAGCAGGCCGCGTATATCGGCGTTACGCCGGAAGGTCCCTTCAAGCCGGAACACTATCGTTACTGATTTCGGCCTGAGTGCTGAAATGACGAGCCCCGCCGAAATCTCGGCGGGGCTTTCTTTTACAGGGTCTGGATCAGCCCTTGAACCGTTTGATCTCGCCGGAATGGAGCCGGGTGATATAGCTGCTGAGCTCGCGTTTCACGATCGGCATCAGCAGGTAGAGCGCGATGATGTTCACGATCGCCATGGAGAACAGCATGGCGTCCGAGAAGTCGATCACCGGCCCGAGATTGGCGGCCGAGCCGATCACGATGAAAATGCAGAAGATCACCTTGAACACGATTTCTTTCGCGGCACCTTCGCCGAACAGGTAGGTCCATGCCTTGAGGCCATAATAGCTCCACGAGATCATGGTGGAGAAGGCAAAGAGGACCACCGCGATGGCCAGCAATGCCGGGAACCATGAGAAGACCGATGCAAAGGCGGCCGAGGTGAGTTCGACCCCTGCGACTTCGCCTTGGGTTGAGATGCGGCCCGCTTCGGCGTTCCAGACGTAGAGGCCGGTTTCGGGGTCTACGTTGAGGACACCGGTGATCACGATGACCAGCGCGGTCATGGTGCAGATCACAACCGTATCGATAAAGGGTTCAAGCAGGGCGACGTAACCTTCGGTGACCGGTTCCTTGGTTTTCACCGCAGAGTGGGCGATGGCGGCCGAACCGATCCCGGCCTCGTTCGAGAATGCCGCGCGGCGGAAACCCTGGATCAGCGCGCCGGTGAAGCCGCCGACAACACCTAGCCCTGTAAAGGCACCCATGAAGATCTGGCCAAAGGCCCAGCCGATCATGTCGAAATTCATCAACAGGATGATAAGCGACACGGCAACATAGAAGATCCCCATGAAAGGCACGACTTTTTCGGTGACGCTGGCAATGGATTTGATGCCGCCGACGATGACCATGAAAGTCACGATGGCGATGATGATGCCGGTGATCCAGCCGGGGTAGTCCCCGAGGACGCCCGATAGCTGCGCGTGTGCCTGGTTGGCCTGGAACATGTTGCCGCCGCCGAGAGCGCCGAGGATGGTGAAGATGCAGAAAATGATCGCGAGGATCCTGCCGCCGGGAAGCCCGCGTTCCGCGAAACCTTTGGTGATATAGTACATCGGGCCGCCTGAAACCCGTCCGTCCGGGTATTCGTTGCGGTACTTCACGCCCAGCGTACATTCGGTGAATTTCGTCGCCATGCCGAAGATGCCGGCGATGACCATCCAGAATGTTGCGCCAGGTCCGCCGATGCCAACGGCGACCGCCACGCCGGCGATGTTACCGAGGCCGACGGTCCCAGAGAGAGCGGTGGCAAGGGCTTGAAAATGGCTGACCTCCCCAGCGTCGTGGGGATCGGAATAGTCGCCCCTTACGAGCTGGATGGAGTGAGTAAAGCCGCGAAGCTGGATGAACCCGAAGTAGCCCGTGAAGATCAGGGCGCCGACGACGAGCCAGAGGGCGATCCATGAAAAGGTGGTGCCGGGAAGCGGCGCAAAGATGAAAGATACGTACCAGCCGGTATAGTCGGCAAATATCGTGTTAATGGTTTCGTCCAGGCTCTGAGCCATCAGCGGCGCTGGCGTCAGCGATGCGACAAGAGCGGGGAATAATTTATTGAAACGCATGAAAGACTGCTCCTGTGGTCAGGGGACAATGACGGTGGGGACGTGGGCGATCTGGGCCAGCCCCAGCGGGACAGAGCCGAACACGCGGGCACTGATCGAATGCATACCCGAGCGGCCCACGTAGATCATGGTACCGTTGACTTCCTTGGTTATGGCAACGACCAGTTCGGCAATCGACCCGTACCGGATTTCGCCGTCGACGGGCACACCCGCCGCCTTGACGCGCGCCATCGCCGGGTCAAGCAGGGCTTCTTTGGCGCGTGTCAGTTCTTCCTTCCGCCGCCCGTGACGTTCTTCGATCTCTTGGGGAGTCAGGAAAGTGTAGGGCGACCATTCAAGGATATGCACAATGTGAAGTCCGGCCCCTGTTTTCTTGGCGCTGGCGATAGCGTAATCCAGAACGCTATCGTCATCTTCGACGCATTCATAGGCGACGACATAGGTTTCAGATGTCATTTCATCCCTCCGGTTGCGCGACCCGTCGATTGGAATTCAATGACGGAGCACGAATTCAGCGGTTAGACCCGCATTTGTTAAGGATGGACTCTGATACTCGGTCTGTCATGACATATTTACAAAAAGTTAATACCCGCTGGAGTAGACGTTAAAGTTTTAGCTTCTTATGCGGGAATTCGCCGGTTAGTCTGTTAGCGAAACCGGGAGCTCTTCCCGGATTTCGCGCGTATTAACAATTTGGAAAGGCCAAGACCGATGGGAAAAAGAGACGAGCTGATTGAAAAATACGCCGCTGATCTCAAAGAGAAATGTGGCATGGACCCGGATATGGATCTTTTGACCAAGGTTGTGATCGGCTGCGGTCCGGCAATTTACAATGACGATTCCTCGACCGTTGCAGTAAGCCAGCCGGGTGAGCTGGAAACGGTAAAGAACAATTTCCTGATCAAGAAGCTGGGACTTTCCGACGGCCCGGAATTGGATGCAGGCATGAATTCGGTGATCGAAACCTATGGCCAATCCGAACGCAACAAGTATCGGGCCGTAGTTTATTACATGCTGACCAAGCATTTCGGAAAAGAATCCGTCTACGCCTGAGCAAATTACGGCCCTAACCGATACAATTTGCGTCTTATCCTACGGGCAATTGTTTTGCCATGTGGCACCGGTTGGGGTACTACGATCACAGACCAGGACGGTCGGAACCAGTTTCAAGTTACACGTGTGGTGCGTAGGGAGCACGTGGGTGACAGAGGGTTCCGGCTGTGGCCGGGCCCTCTTTTCAATTCTGGTTCACGGATCGGTTTTGCCCATTTCGCAGACGCGTTTCCATTCCGTATCGGTCACCGGCTGAACCGAGAGGCGTGAGTTTTTCACGAGGATCATCTCGGCGAGTGACTCTTCGGCCTTTATCTGATCCAGTGTGACCGGTTCTTTAAACGATCGAACAGCCTTTATGTCCACGCATTCCCAACGTTCGTCATCCGTCGTGCTGTCCGGATGGCTTTCGGCGCAGACTTCGACAATGCCGACAACTGCCTTTTCCGTTTGAGAGTGGTAAAAGAACCCCCTGTCGCCAAGTTTCATCTCTCGCATGAAATTGCGGGCCTGGTAGTTGCGCACGCCATCCCATTCCTCGCCTTCCTCGCCCTTGTCCTGCTGGTCTTGCCAGCTCCATGTCGATGGTTCCGATTTGAAAAGCCAGTATGCCATGAGACCTCCGGTTATGTGGCATTGCCCGTCTATTCTTCCTTGAGCGAGCGGGACAAAAGTTCTGAAATCACTTGGTTTAGGGTCTGTTTCTGGTCGATCAGTGTCACCACTGCGCGTGTGATCGGCATGTCGATATCGGGCATGTTGGCAAGGATGGCGCGGGCGGTTGCCGCACCTTCGACGGTGATCGAGGGGTCGAACTCTTCACCGCGACCGATTGAGAGGCCAAGCCGATAATTCCGCGACAGATCGGAACTGCAGGTGAGGGCAAGATCGCCGAAGCCCGAGAGACCGGCCAGGGTATCCGCCTGCCCGCCGCGCGCCACGGCGAAACGGACCATCTCGGCATAGCCGCGGGTCATCAGGGCGGCGCGGGCGCTGTCGCCAAGCTGTGCGCCAATGACGGCGCCACAGGCGATGGCCATGACGTTCTTGAGGGCACCGCCAATTTCCGCGCCCATCGTGTCTGCCGTGCGATACAGCCTGAGGCTTCCGGTCGACAGTCTGGTCTGGAGGTTCTTGCAGAGCGTGGCGTTTTCGCAGGCGAGCGTCAGGGCCGTCGGCAGGCCCCGGGCAATGTCTGCGGCAAAGCTTGGCCCGGTCAGAAGCGCAGGAGACCCTTTTTCCATGACCTCCTGCGTGACGGCGATCGGACCGAGCCCGGTGGATAGTTCGATCCCCTTGCAGCAGATGACAAGGTTCTTTCCGTCCAGCGCTGAGCGGTGTTCGGACAATACGTCCCGCAGTTTTTGCATGGGAACGGCGATCAGAACGGGATCTGCCGAGGACAGGTCCGAAATTTCTGATGTCGGTGTGATCGTGTCGGGCAGCAGGTGTCCCGGCAAGCGGGCGGCGTTTTCACGCGTCTTGCGCATGCCCGCTGTCTGTTCCGCGGAGCGTGACCACAGGAGGACAGGGCCTTCATGCGATTGCGCGATGGCGAGGGCGGTGCCGAATGCACCCGATCCCATCACCGCGACAGTCATGCCTTGGCTCCTTTGCGTCCGCTTCCAAGAAGGGCGGGGCTGCTTTTGTCCAATGGCCAGCGGGGTCGCGCGGCGAGTGTCATGTCGTCGCGATGTCCGCTGTCGAAGAGTTCGATACCAGCATAAGCGATCATCGCGGCATTGTCGGTGCAATATCTGAGCGGGGGCGCGAGGAAAACACTCCCTAACTTGGCGCAAACAGTCTCTAATCCTTCCCGGATCTGCTTGTTCGCAGCGACACCTCCGGCAACGGCCACTGTCGGTGACTTGGTCCTCGTGCGGGACATGTACTCACCCAGCGCGCGCTCCAGCTTGGCGGAAAGAACATCGACCACCGCCTGCTGGAAACCGGCGCAGAGATCGGCGCGGTCCTGTCTTGTCAGCCCGCCTTTCTCCGCGACGATCTGGTCGCGGGTGCGCAGGAGAGCTGTCTTCAGGCCGGAGAAAGACAGGTTGCAGTCGTCGCGGTCCAGCAGGGGACGCGGCATTCTAAAACGCTTGGGGTCGCCCTTTGCGGCCTCGGCCTCGACCGAGGGACCGCCGGGCTGGGGCAGGCCAAGAAGCCGCGCGACCTTGTCGAAAGCCTCGCCCGGTGCATCGTCGATCGTGCCGCCGAGGCGAGAGAATTCGGTCGCACTATGAGCGATGAGGAACTGGCAGTGCCCGCCGGATACCAGCAGCATCAGGTAGGGATAAGCGATTCCATCTGTCATCCGGGGGGTAAGCGCGTGTCCGACAAGGTGGTTGACTCCGATCAGCGGCAGCCCTGTCGAGACGCTGAGGCCCTTGGCGCACATGACACCGGACAGAACACCGCCGATCAGACCGGGACCGGCTGTAACGGCTATGGCGTCGAGTTCATCAAAGCCAAGACCCGCCTGCCGCATCGCTTCGCTAACCGAGATATCCAGCTTTTCGGTGTGCGCGCGTGCGGCGATTTCGGGGACGACCCCGCCAAAGGCCGAGTGAAGGTCGGTCTGACCATAGACTACAGACGCAAGGATTTCGGTTCCTTTATCGGTCGAGTGGCGCACGATGGCGGCGGCCGTATCGTCACAGCTGCTTTCCAGTCCGAGAACGGTGAGGTCTTGAGACATGCCGCAGGTTCCGTTGCATGATTGCCTGACCGGAGGTAACACTCAACCACGCCGCTCACAATCCCGAGGCCTCGGATCATCATGCCGAACCCTGTCTTGCTGATGACGCGCCCGAAGGAGGGCGCCGAGCGCTTTGTAGCGATGTTGCCGTCGGAGGTGCGTGGCCGGGTCGATATCTGCCATGCTCCGCTGCTTGAGATCGAAAGCCTGCCAGTCTCGCTCGATCTTGATGGAGTGAAGGGCGTGATATTCACCTCTTCCAATGCGGTCGACAGTGTCGAGGCACATGATCTGCCCGCGTTCTGTATCGGCAAGGCGACAACGAAAAAGGCGGCTATGGCCGGGTGGAATGCGCGCCAGGCCGGGCAGGATGCAGACTCGCTTGTTGCCGACCTATGCCGATCGCAGCCTGAATCGCCGTTGTTGCATCTGAGAGGGCGCCATACCCGGGGCAACATAGCCGAGCGTTTGAGCCAATATTTCCTGCCGACGCGGGAAGTAATCGTATACAATCAAAAGTTGTTGCCCCTTGGCGACGAAGCCATAAGGTTGTTGAAGGGGGAGCGGCCGGTTATCGCGCCTGTCTTTTCGCCACGTGTTGCGCGACAATTTGTCGAAACCGCCTGTTTTTCGGTCAACCTGCACCTTGTTGCGATGAGCGCGGCCGTGGCGGAACCCTTTAAGGGCTTGGCTTTTGGGTCAATGGACGTAGTTGAAAGGCCTAACGCCGAAGAAGTTGCCGAGTCCGTGGCGGGTTTGGTGGAACGCTTGATGCGGGTTGAGGGTTAGATGCTTGCGCAGTAGGGTTTTTCTGCGCTTTGCGACATTGGGTAAGATTCGAAAGGGTGGGGCACGTTGGTCGACAAGAAAATTTCGGATGAAGACAAACAGGGCGCCAAGGATCAGGACGTTGATGCCCTGACTTCGGATGAAGGGTCTCCGGTCGATATGCCTGAACCCAAGGAAAAGGTGGATACCGAGCCAGGAAAACCTGACGCACCGGTGGCTGATACCGCGTTTGATCCAGAGTCCGATGCGGATGCGGAACCTGTTCCGCTTGGCGACGACGACCCTATCGATGCCGGCGAACAGGATACCGAGCAGGAGGAAGCGCCGGTTGCGGATACAGAATTCGCGCCGGAAAAAACCGAAGCGGAGCCCGAGCCTCTCGTCCCGGATACCGAAGGGCCGGCTCATAGCGAACCGACGCGTGAGCCTGTTGCTCCCGCACCGACGCAGACGGTGGTGGAACGGCGCGGAGGGTTTTTCCCGGCGTTGCTGGGTGGGATTGTGGCCGCCATTCTTGGTTTCCTTGCGGCGCGTGCGGACCTGCTTGACCCAATCCTGCCGCCGTCTCTGCAGAGCAGCCGTGACACCGTGGCGGTCGAAGATCTTAGCGCTCGTGTCGATGGCCAGCAGAGCGACATCGAAGCCTTGCGCCAAGACGTAACCAATCTGCCGCCGCCGGATACGTCGGCATTGGACGCGCAGGTTGCGGGTATTGGCGATGACCTGGGCGCGATATCTAGCCGTATCGACGAGTTGAGTTCAACGATTGACGGGTTGCAGTCGCGTGTGACGGAAATTGAAAAAGCGCCGATCAATGATGCCGTATCTGAAAGCGCGATTGCGGCCTATGAAGATGAGCTGAACCGCCTCCAGCAGGCGATGGCCACTCAGCGCGAAGAGGTCGAGGCCCTTGTTGCCGAGGCGCGCGAAATGGATGCTCAATCCGCCGAGCAGGCACGTCAGGCTAATGCGCTGGCAGCGATTGCGCGGCTTCAATCGGCGGTGAGCAACGGGCTGTCTTATGCGGATGTGGCGCAGGAGGTTTCCGATGCTGGTGTGGAGCTGCCTGAGGCATTGACCTCGTCAGCCGAGACCGGTGTACCTACGCTCTCTGAGTTGCAGGCCGCATTCCCGGGCGCTGCCCGCAACGCGCTTGCCGATGTGCGTTCAAGTCAGGTCGGTACGGAAACGGGGCTGGGTGCATTCCTGCAACGACAGCTTGGTGCAAGGTCGGTGGAACCGCGTGAGGGCAGTGATCCGGATGCGATCCTGTCGCGGGCCGAGGCCGCTGTAATGGACGGCAACCTGCAAACCGCAATCGAAGAAATTGAAACGCTGCCCGAAGAGGCCAAAGGCGCCATGTCCCAGTGGACCGCCGATGCGCGCGCTCGTGCAGATGCCATGACCGCCGCAGACGGGCTTACTGTCAGCGCAACATCGAATTGAAGGACCCGTTATGATTTGGTCATTGATCAAGATCCTGTTTTTTGTTGCCCTGGTTGCCGTTCTTGCTTGGGGCGCGGCAATGTTGTTGGAAACCAGTGGCGGTCTTCAGATCACGGTTGCCGGCATGGAATATACGCTGGGGCCACTTCAATCGGTGATCGCGGCTATCGTTCTTATCGTAGCCGTGTGGGTATTGCTGAAGATTCTGTCTCTCTTGGTGGCGACGCTGCGGTTCCTGAACGGCGATGAAACCGCGATTTCGCGCTATTTCGACAAGGGTCGCGAGCGCAAGGGGTATCAGGCGCTAGCCGACGGGCTGATGGCGCTGGCCTCGGGCGAGGGTCGGCTTGCCATGTCAAAGGCGGCAAAGGCCGAGCGTTATTTGCAGAAGCCGGAGCTGACCAACCTTATTACGGCGCAGGCCGCCGAAATGACGGGCGATACGCGCAAGGCGACCGAGACCTACAAGAAGCTGATCACGCATGACGCGACACGGTTTGTCGGTGTACGCGGGATCATGAAACAGAAGCTGGCTGAGGGCGATACTGAAACCGCGCGCAAGCTGGCAGAGAAAGCGTTCGAGCTGAAGCCAAAGCACGAGGAAACGCAGGACGTTCTGCTGCGGCTTCAGGCGCAGGCGCATGACTGGGCGGGTGCCCGAAGCACCCTGACGGCCAAGTTGAAATCCGGTGCCCTGCCGCGTGACATCTACACGCGACGCGAAGCTGTGCTGGCGCTTTCCGAAGCCAAGGAGCTTTTGGACGATACCAGTAGCATCGAAGCGCGCGAACAGGTGATCGAGGCCAATCGCCTGTCGCCCGATCTTGTGCCGGCGGCGGCGCTGGCAGCGAAATCCTATCTTTCCAAGGGCCAGCCCAAGAAAGCGGTGCGTATCCTGCGAAAGGCTTGGGACGCACAGCCTCATCCCGATCTCGCGGCGGCGTTTGCGGCGCTGGAGCCTGACGAGACACCGACAGAGCGCCTGAAGCGGTTTTCGGTGTTGACCAAGATTCATCCGGATCACCCGGAGACCCGTCTGCTTTTGGCTGAACTCAACATCGTGGCCGAGGATTTCCCCGAGGCGCGCCGTGCGCTGGGCGAACTTGCGGCGTCGGATACGGCGGATGCGCGGGCGCTGACGCTTATGGCCGCGGTCGAGCGGGGCGAAGGTGCCTCGAATGCTGTGGTTCATGGCTGGCTGGCAAAAGCTCTTAATGCGCCGCGCGGCCCGCAATGGGTCTGCGAGAATTGCCATCAGGTGCACACAGAGTGGATGCCGGTGTGCAGCAATTGCGAAGGGCTCGACACGTTGAGCTGGAAATCACCGCCGCGTGCTGAATACGTCGGAGCCACCGGGGCGCATATGTTGCCGCTGATCGTCGGTGACACCGAGGGCGAGGCACAGGATGACGCATCGGGCATGGCAGAGGCGGAGCTGATCGCCACCCCGCAGGAACCGGCAAGTGCGCCGGACCCGGAAACGCCCGAGACCGAGTTCGAGGAAACGGACGAGAAAGAACCCAAACCTGCGGTTTCGCCGGTTTAGGCGGATATTGAGAGAGCCAAGCCTTGCCCGTTGGGCAGGGCTTTTTCTTTTTGAGTAGGGGAATTTCCGTATCCGGTCGGCGCTAGGCATGCGCTGCAACGGCTATGTTGCACAAGATAATGGCTGGATCACGGGTGTCTCCACAAAACCTTTTAATTTTGATTGAGCGCTCAAATAATTCTTGCTAGGGTCGCCGGGACCTCAGGGAAAAGGAGCCGGAAATGGCCACGAGGACGACGGGAGACGCAAAAATCATCGGAGATCGATCCGGATTGCCCGCATGGAGCTACTTCAGCGAGGAAATGCTGGAGGAGGAAAAGGAGCTGCTTTTCCGACGGCATTGGCAACTGGTCTGTCACGTCAACGATATCCCGGAAAGCGGCGACTACATGGCGATGGATTTCGTCGATGAACGTGCGCTGGTCGTCCGAGGCAAGGATGGTGAAGTTCGTGCCTTTCATAACCTATGCCGCCACAGGGGCTCGCGCGTGGTCGGGGACGACAAAGGCCATTGCCGGTCCGCAATTATCTGTCCTTTTCACGGCTGGGTCTTTAACCTCGATGGAACGCTGCGCGGGGCCTCCCGCCCAGACACGCTGCCCAAGCTGGACCCGGTGAAATGGGGTTTGAAACCGCTTGAGATGGACATCTGGAACGGGTTTGTCTTTGTCCGTTTCAAACCCGGCCCGCAGGAGCCGATGAGCAAGATCATGGCGCGGTTCGACGATGAACTGGCCCAGTATGATCTGGCAAGCCTCGTCCCCGACGGGAACGGTGTCTCGCACGAAGAAATGCGGGCGAACTGGAAATGCGTGCGTGACGTCGACAACGAAGGCTATCACGTTCCGATGGCCCATCCCGGTCTGGATGACCTTTTTGGCAAGAACTATTTCGATGAACCGTTTCAGGATGGTACAAGCCGGTCGTTTTCGTCCTTTCGCGAGGCGGACAGCAAGCTTTGGAGCGTACGGCACTACAAGAAGATCCTGCCGCAGGTGAATACGCTGGATGCCGACCATCAGCGCGCATGGCTCTACGTGGGGGTGTTCCCCAATCTGGTCTTTGGAATCTACCCGGATTCAGTGATCTTCTATCATGAATTTCCGGTCGATTTCGGCAAGACGGTTCAGCGCGCCGCCTGCTATCGTCGGCCTGACGAGGACCGGCGCATGCGGATCGCCCGGTACCTCAGCGGGCGGATCGACAGGATTACCAGCAAGGAAGACGAGCAGCTGATCGAATGGAGCTGGGAAGCGGCCAAGTCGAGTGCTTATGATGGCGTGATCCTGTCGGATCTGGAGGCCGGGGTGAAAAGCTATCACGATGAGTTGCGCAAGCTGTATCCTGTCCTGAATGAGGAGGAGCCCGCACCGGGAACTCTGGCCGAACAGAACGCGGCATTGGTCGAGGCGGAAAGCTGAGAATGGCAGTGACTTTAGACCTGCGCGACCGTCGGTTTCGCGCATGATTTTGAACCGGGAAGCGCGACAGGGGCTGACGCTTATAAGTCCCACACTGGTTTACGCACTGTTGCTGCTGGCGGCGCCACTGTTGACGGTGGTCACGTTCAGCTTCTGGACGCAGGACTATCTGGATATCGACACCACGATCACCCTGAACAACTATCGCGAGGCGTGGACGCAGCCGATCTATCGGACACTTATCTTTCGGTCGCTCTGGGTCTCGCTGGTTGTCACGCTGGTAACAGTGGTTCTGGCCTTTCCCATTGCATACTACCTCAGTTTTCATGTCACGCGGCGCAAGGCGCTGTGGCTGTTCCTGATCACCATTCCGTTCTGGACCAGCTACCTGCTGCGGGTATTCCTGTGGAAGGTCATCCTCGGCTATAACGGCGTGCTGAATTCGGCGCTGACCGGTCTGGGGATCATCGATGAGCCTCTGACCTTTCTGCTTTATAACGTGAATGCGGTGGTGATTACGCTGGCCCATGCCTGGGCGCCGTTTGCGATCCTTCCGATTTTCGTGGCGCTGGAAAAGATCGACCGATCGCTGCTGGAAGCGGCGGAGGATCTTGGCGACGGGGCCGTGCGCCGGTTCTTTCGCGTGACGCTGCCGCTGGCGATGCCGGGCGTGATTGCCTCGACCCTGATTGTCCTGATCCCGACTGTCGGCGATTTTGTGACGCCGCGCCTTGTCGGGGGAACGGACGGTCTCATGATTTCGAACATGATCCAGATCCAGTTCGGCAAGGCAAATAACGCGCCGCTGGGGGCCGCGCTGGCCGTGTCTTCGATGGTGATCGTATCCTCGATCAGCCTTGTGATCTTCCTTGTCGGCAAAAAATTCGGAGGGCGCGTGCAATGAGACCGGGACGCGCCAAGAAGCTTTGGAACTGGCTAGCGGTATATGCCTTTCTCTACATGGTGTTCCTTTATGCGCCGGTGATCCTGCTGCCGCTGTTCGCCTTCAATGAATCGACCATCATCGCTTTTCCGCTGAGCGGGTTCACGACCGAATGGTTCACTGTGCTCGTCAACAACGATGCCTTGGCACGTTCGGTTGAGAACAGCCTTTTCGTTGCCGTCACCACGGCGGTGGTCTCTACATTGCTTGGCGCCTGTGCGGCGCGGGCGGCCGCGCGCTACAGGTTCCCGGGACAGAAGGGCGTGATCGGTTTCATTATGTTGCCGCTGGTCCTGCCGGAAATCATCGTCGCCGTCGCGCTGCTGGTCGTGTTGATGCAGCTTGGGTTCAGCCTGTCGCTCTGGACGGTGATCGCAGGCCATATCCTGATCTGCATGCCCTATTCCATCGCGATCCTGAGTTCGGCCTTTCAGGGTCTGGACCGAAACCTTGAAGAAGCGTCTTTCGATCTGGGCGAAACCAACTGGGGCACGTTCAAGCGCGTGATCTTTCCGCTGGTCCTGCCGGGGGTGATTTCGAGCCTTCTCATCACTTTCACGATCTCACTCGATGAATTCATCATTGCGTTCTTCCTGACGGGCACCGATGCGACTCTACCCGTCTATATCTGGAGCCAGCTGCGTTTCCCGAGCAAACTGCCGTCGATCATGGCGCTTGGGACAATCCTTCTGGTTCTGTCCATTATCCTTCTTATTCTTGCCGAGTGGTTCCGTCAGCGTTCGGCCAAACGACAGGGCGTCGAAGCTGCCGCCGGAGGTTTCATATAATATGTCAGAAAAGCCGATCATCGAACTCAGGGACGTGGCCAAGTCATTCGGCACCGTCAAAGCGCTGAACGGCATCAATGCGAATATCCGCGAAGGCGAGTTCTTTTCGCTGCTTGGGCCGTCGGGGTGTGGCAAAACCACGCTGCTGCGGATGATCGCCGGGTTCGAAGACCCGAGTGGCGGAGAAATCGTGATTGACGGCAAGTCGATGCGGGGCATTCCCGCAAACCGGCGGCCCACCAACATGGTGTTCCAGTCCTATGCGATCTTTCCGCATCTAAGCGTGGCTGAAAACGTGGCTTATGGGCTGAAGCGGAAAAAACTGCCGAAAAGCGAGGTGACCGACGAGGTCAACAAGGCGCTGTCGATGGTCGATCTGTCCGGTTACGGCGGCCGCGCGGCGCATGAGCTTTCGGGAGGGCAGCGCCAGCGGGTGGCGTTGGCGCGGGCGCTGGTGATGCGGCCCAAGGTGGTTCTATTGGACGAACCGCTGTCGGCACTGGACAAGAAGCTGCGCGAGCAGATGCAGGTCGAACTGCGCCAGTTGCAGCAATCCATCGGAATTACGTTCATCCTCGTGACCCACGATCAGGAGGAAGCGCTGATCATGTCGGACCGGATCGCAGTGATGTTCGAAGGCGACATCGCGCAAATCGACAGCCCCGAGGGGCTTTACCGGCACCCGGTCAGCAAGCGGGTCGCGTCCTTTATCGGGGTCATGAATTTCCTCGATGCGCGGGCCACGGGTCAGAGCGATGCGGGCGTCAGTCTGGATATTCCGGCGCTGGGCAAGGTCACGGTACCGGCAAGCCATGTGCCGGACGGGTTGGATGCGGATTCGGTTGAATCCGTGGGGGTCAGGCCCGAAATGCTCACCATCCTGTTCGACGAACGGCAAACGGCCGAGGCTGTGGCCAAGGGGGTCGTGACCTCGACATCGTATTACGGCGATATGACCTATTACAGCGTGGCGCTGAACGAGACGAAGGCGCCGGTGACCCTGTCGATGCGCAATACCGCCGGCCGCTCTGTTCTTCCGGCCGGGAGCGAGGTGCGTGTGGGATGGGGTGCTGAATCCATCGTTCTGTTCGAGTGAGGCCATGACCGCCCATACCAAGAGCAAAACCGAGGTAAGTCTGCCCGAGATGCTTTCGCGTCATCGCGATGGGAATGCGCTTGAGCAGGGGTTCTACACCTCTCCCGAAATCTTTAGGGAGGATATGGAACGGGTATTCATGTCGGACTGGCATTTCGCCGGTCACATCAGCGAGCTGCGCGCGCCGGGGGATTTCCTGCTGTTCGAGATGATGGAGGAATCCGTCATTATCGCGAGGGACGGAGATGGGGAGATTCACGCGCTGGCGAATGTCTGCCGTCATCGGGGATCACGCGTCTGTCTTGAGCAGCGTGGCAACGCGCGGCGGTTTTCCTGTCCGTATCACGCCTGGACTTATAATCTGGATGGCAGTCTGTTCTCTGCCCGGCTGATGGATGCGGGGCTGGACCGGTCTGCGCTTGGGCTGAAACCTGTTCCCTTCGAGATCTTTCACGGTCTGATCTTTGTGTCCTTTGCCGAAGAGCCTGCCAGTTTTGAGGCGGCCCGGGCCGAGCTGGATCATATCCTTGCGCCTTTCCAGCTTGAGAAGACCCGGATCGCGCATCGGGAAAGCTATCCGGTCAAGGCGAACTGGAAGCTGCTCGTCGAGAATTACAACGAGTGCTACCATTGCGCGCCGGCCCATCCGGAATTTGCGCGGGCGCATCCGACGCATATGGACTTCGACCGGATGGAACCGCTGAACGAGGCGATGATCCCGCGATCGGACGCCTTGCGCATTCCGACGGATACGGTGGATCGAGTTGGTCCGCTGTGCCCGCCGGGGTCGGTCGACTACACGGTCAGCCGTCATTCGCTTTACGAGGGGACGGATACCGGCAGCGAAGATGGCAAACAGGTTGCGCCGCTGTTGGGGGATATCATGGGGTTCGACCAGGCCGCATGCGATCTGTATGTCGGTATCTTCAATCCCGTTCTGATCTACAACGATCATGCCGTGCTTTACCGGTTCATCCCGGTCGATACCCAGAATTCGATACAGGAAATTATCTGGCTGGTTCATGAGGATGCGGAAGAGGGGCGCGATTATGACCGCGAGCGGCTGACATGGTTGTGGGACGTCACCACCAAAGCCGACAAATTCATCATCGAAAAGAACCAGCAGGGGGTGAACTCCCGCTATTACGAACCCGGTCCGCTGGCCGGGATGGAAGCCTTTACCAAGCGGTTTCTCGATCTTTATCTCGAACGGATGGGCAGGAAAGCATGAGCGACAGCGAGCTTCTTTACGACGATCTCCATATCGATTTCCTCGAAGACCTTTGGGGAGAGGGATACCTTTCGCCGGGCGGTGCGGAGGAGGCGCTGCGCGTGGTTCAGGGCTTGGAACTGAAAGGCAAGCGTGTGCTGGATATCGGCTGTGGCTCGGGCGCGATATCCGTTCTTTTAGCCAAGGAATGTGGCGCGGCAGAGGTTGTCGGGATCGACGTGGAGCGCGATGTCTGTGCGGCGGCGCAGCGCCGTGTCGATGCGGCAGGAGTCGCTGACCGGGTCACGATCCGAGAGGTCACGCCGGGGCCGTTCGATTTTGCCGACGAGAGTTTCGACGTGGTCTATTCAAAGGATTCGATCATCCATATACCGGACAAGGAGGCGCTTTCAGCCGAGGTGTTCCGCATTCTGCGCCCGGGCGGCTGGTTTGCCGCGTCGGACTGGCTGATATCGCACGAAGGGGAACCGTCGGCAGAGATGAAGGCATATATCATCGCCGAAGATCTGGACTTCGCGATGGCCTCGCCCGACCGCTACGACAAGGCGCTTCAGGCAGCGGGGTTCGAGGAGATTTCCCTGCTGAACCGGAACCCGTGGTACAAGGAAGTGGCGGAAGAGGAATATGCCTATCTCACCGGGCCGGAGCGGGCGCGATTAGAGTCGCGCTTCGGTGCCGAGTTCATCGCTGGCCAGATCGATACCTGGACGGCAATGAACAAGGTGCTGGCGAGCGGTGAGCATTGTCCGCACCATCTGCGCGCCCGTCGACCGGGATAGTTCAGCGTTCGGCTGGCGGGATATCCCTGAGTTTGAGGCTGATTTCGCTGACGTCTTGTTCGCGCCATTTCGAGTGAACGCGTTTCGTGCTGGCGGGATGAACACCGAGGCCGAGTTTTGGTTGTTCGCGATGGGCATGTCGGGGCCGGATCGGACGGGGGACGAGCCCGCCGCCGCAGGTCGCGCAGACGTTGAACAGTACGGTTTCGACGCATTCGGCGCAGTAGGTGCATTCGTAACTGCAAATCCGCGCATCGGTGGCGTCGGGCGGCAGTGACTTGTTGCACCATTCGCAGTTGGGTCGTAATTCCAGCATCTCTTTCTCCCGTCGAAGGCTTGCAGGGATGATACCGGTTTTACGTTGGTGTACGGAAGCGACTAGTTTCACGCGCGACGCGGAACCGAAATCAGTCAGGCTAAAAAAATCCAGCCCCGGCGGGTTGAGCCGGGGCTGGCGAAAAGTGTCTCGATGGCCCGAGTTTCGAGGCCGGGGTTTGCTTAGAAGCCGGCCTTGATCAGTTCGAATTCCGCGATCATCTTTTCTCGCAGTTCTGCCGGAACCGGACCCTGCCAAAGCGTATTGTCACGCAGCTTTTCGCTGGTGTTGAGACCAACGGCAGAGAGGTCCTCTTCGCTCATCTTGCCCATTTCAACCATGTTGGAATGGCCATAGCCCCAGGCGTTGACGATATAATCGGCGGTCTTGGGTTCGAGCCATGCGTTGATGAAATCATAAAACTTTTCATCAGAGCCGGGCGCGTCCTTGAGGTGAACATAGCCGCAGACCCAGCTTGAAGCGCCTTCCTTGGTGTCCCGCTTCATGGCGATGGGGTGGCCTTCGCCGGACATGGTCGAGAAGGTTTCGTTCCAGGCCCATGCAAGATAGACCTCGCCGCTTTGCATTAACTGCGCGAGGGATGAGCCGGAGTCCCAGTAGGAACGCACGTTCTGGTGGACCTTCCGCAGGAAGTCGGACGCCGCCTGAAACTCTTCGTCGGTGGCGTTTGCCCAGTCCTTTACGCCGGTTGCGAGGAAGCCCAGCGCATAGGCATCGTCGACGTTATCACCGATGGACACGCGGCCCTGGTTCGCGGGATCGGCGAAGGCCTGTAGCGAGGAAACGTCCTCTTCGCTCTGCAATTCGGTGTTGTAGGTCAGGCCGGTGTTGCCCCAGTCGATCGGGACAAAGTAGTACTCACCGTCTTTCTGAAAGGCTTCGAGATCGCGGAAGGCCGGATCAAGATCGTCCCAGTAGGTGATCTTGGAAGTGTCGAGCGGCTGGAGAAGGCCGGCTTCGATCCACTTTGGTACGGACTGCGCACAGGGGTGTGCCGCATCGGCCTGAAAGCCAGACCGCAGTTTCTGAAAGGCTTCTTCCTCGTCTCCGAAGAAGGAGAAGGTCGGCGCGTCGCCGTGCGCCTCGTTGTAGCTGGTGTAGAATTCCGGGTCTTCGTATCCGGCCCAGTCAAAAACAACGAGATCCGGATCGGCAGCGTGAACAGTTCCTGCCGTGAGTGCCAGAACCGCTGCAACGGACGTTGCCGTCTTGGTTAGGATGTTCATGGGTAGCTCCCTGTTGATTTGTTATTTTTGACCCGCGCGGCGGACCGCGCGCGCCTTTTCCATGGCTTTCAGGCTATGGGCTATCGTGTCGTGACTCAACGTTTTACTGAGCGCTCAAACAAATTTTATCCCCCCCTTGGCGCGGCAGTAAGCAGGATGAGAACACCCCAACAGAGAGTCGCGCAATCGCTATGAGGTCGGGGTGGATCCTACGCGAGATCGCGGGTCACCTTTTCGAGCGCCTTTTCCAGCAGGTCGAACATTTCGTCGATTTGCGCCCGGGTGATCACGAGGGGCGGAGAAAACACCGCCATGTTGATCAGCGGACGGACCAGAAGCCCCAGTTCCTCGCAGGCGGCGTCAATCATATTGCCAAGTTCGCGCTCTTCCTCGAGCGTCTTTCCCTTGCCTTCGATACAGCCAAGAAGACCCATGCCCCGTGCATCGCCGACGATCGGGAATTTCTTGAGTGCGCGGAGGCGTTCCTGAAAATAGGGCGTGATCTCGCGCACGTGCTCGAGGATGTTTTCTCGTTCCATGATTTCGATGTTTGTCAGCGCCGCGACGCAGCTGACCGGGTGCGCAGAATAGGTGTAACCGTTGGAGAAAAGCGCCGGATCGTCGGGAGAGGCGCAGCGCTCCATGACGCGATCCGAGATGATACAGGCACCGAGCGGCAGATAGCCCGAGGTCAGGCCCTTGGCGCAGGTAATCATGTCGGGCTGGATGCCGAAAACTTCCTCGGAGCAGAACCAGTGACCGAGACGTCCGAAACCGGTCACGACCTCATCCGAGATATAGAGGATGTCGTGTTCGCGGCAGATGTCGAAGGTGCGCTTGTGGTAACCGGGCGGCGGGACGATGACCCCACCCGAGGACAGGATCGGTTCGGCGATGAAGGCACCGACATTCTCGGGTCCGACTTCGGCGATCATCTTTTCAAGATCATCGACTTTTTCATCGCACCATTCCTCGACGCTCATCCCATCGGGGCGGCGATAGGGGTTCACATCGGGGAGGAAGCGGACAAGGCGGCTTTCAACGTCGAAACGGTTCTTGTCGCGTTCCTTGCCGGTAACGGAATGCGCAAGGTAGGTCGAGCCGTGATAGCCCTTTTCCCGCGCGATCACGATCTTCTTGTCGTGCCGCCCGAGGCGGTTGTTCATGAAATGCATGGTGCGCAGCGCGGTATCCACTGCTGTCGAGCCGCCGGTGGTAAAGAACACGTTGTTGAGATCGCCGGGCGCCATTTCGGCGAGCCGCTTTGATAGGATGGCCGAGGGTTCCGTCGTATTGGTAAAGGGCGAGGTATAGGGCAGTTTCTTGACCTGCTGCGCGATGGCATCCGCCATTTCGTCACGGCCATAGCCGATCTGGACGCACCACATGCCGCCGGGGCCGTCGATAAAGCGTTTGCCGTTCCCGTCCCAGAGATAAATGCCGTCGGCCGTGTCGACGAACATGTTGTCATATCCCTGATAGTCGTCCATGGCCGCCCAGGGGTGGATCTGGTGCAGACGGTCCCATTCATGGAGCGTTTCCATGTTCGGTTCGTTACTCAGTTGGGGTGCAATCGTATCGCTCACGTTCATATTCCTTTGGTTCGTTCAGAAAGGCCGGGGCGGGGTGGCCCGCGCCCGGTCGTTCCTGAAAAAGGGATCGGTGACCACGGTCACGGGGACAAGACGTTTGTCCCAGATGCCTTCTTCGTTTACATAGACCTCGGCCCAGAGATCGTTGATTTTTTCACCGCCATAGGGGGCTTTCAACTCTGCCAGCGCAATGTTGCGCTTGGCGGTGGGGGACCAGATAGCTGAGGTCACATGTCCGACCTCGCGTTTCTTTCGGTGATAGATCAATGAGCCGTCGGCGGGTTTGAAACCGCCGATCTCAAGCTTGATCAAATGGTGACGCAGGCCGCATTCCTTTTGTTTCAAAAGGGCGCGGCGGCCGTTGAAGTGTCCCTTGGTGAAATCGACCAGCCTGTCGAAACCAAGTTCGAGTGGCGAGCGCCCGCGACCGAGCCGCGAGGCCGTCAGCACCGGTTGGAAATCGACCTTGGCCGCCATGAAGCCCGCCTCGATCCGGACCATGTCGAGCGCTTGGGAGCCGATGGCGCGCAGGCCCCAGGGTTGCTTTTGTTCCCAGAGACGGTCCCAGAGCGCACCGGTCTTTTGCCAGTCGGTCCAGAGTTCATACCCAAGATCGCCGGTAAAACCGGTCCGGGAGATCCAGAGACCGGGTTCGATCTCTCTCAGATCGAAAGGCTTCATGTCAGCGACGGCGGAAAGACCGGCGGCATCGAGCAGGGAAAAAGATGTCGGACCCTGAAGCGATAGGCCACCGATGGAATGGCTTTCGTCTTCGATGGTGACGTCGAACCCCCATGCGGCATCGAGCAGCCAGCCATGCATGGATTCCTGGCAGCAAAGCCGAAAATCGGTTTCGGAAAAGCGGAAGAGGGTGCCATCGTCGATCACCATGCCCTCTTCATCGCACCAGAGCGCATACCCGACGCGGCCCGGTTTGATCTTGCGAATGTCACGGGTGACCATGCGGTTCAGCATCGCCTCGGCTTCGGGTCCGGTGATGCGATACTTGTGCATCGGAGAGACATCGAAAAGCGTCGTTTGATTACGGATCGCGAAATATTCGAATTCCACCGTGTCCAGCACCAGCGGCGAGACATACCCGGCCCAGTTGCCCCAGCTTTTCGCCGTGCTGATCTTTTCGAGGCGCGATTGTACCGGCCCCGGGATAAGCCCCGTCGGGACGGCGGCGATGCTGTCGGTATCTATGCGTCCGTCCATCATGCCACCCCGTCGAGAAGTACCTGCGCGGCGCTGTTGCGCCCCGGCATGCCGGTGACATCGCCGCCCGGATGGGCCGAGGCGCCGCAGAGATAGAGGCCCCGCACGCCAAAGCGGTAACGGGCCATTCCAACCGTCGGTCTTGTCGTGAGCATCTGGTCGAGTCCCATTTCAGCGTGGTGCCAGTGGCCGCCCGGCGCGCCGGTCAGTCGGGCGATATCGGGAGGCGTGAGCAGGTCGGTCGAGGCGATCTGATCACGCAGGCCCGGGGCATAGGCTTCGATGGTGGCAATCACGGTTTCGGTGAGCGTGCCGCGTGCCTTTTCGGTCCAACCGGATTTGAGATCTAGGGGCACATGGCTGACGATCACAGAGAGGCGGTCCTGCCCATCCGGCATCACTATCTCAAGAGACGGTGCGCTGGGCAGTTCGCCGTATTTTGCCGGGTTGAAGGCGCGTTCGACCTCCGCGACTGAGGGGGCGATCAAAAGTCTCGATTTTGCCTGTTCCTTGGTAAGACCGGTGAATTCCGGGCGACCTTTCAACGCTATATTGAGCTTGGCCGTTGTCCCCTTGGCGCGGAGGTTCCGGGCCCGGCGCACGGCCTCGATATCAAAAGAGGGTATACCGGCCATCTGCATCGTCTGCATTGGACCTGCGCTTGACAGCACCGCCGGGGCGAGCAGCCGTCCTCCGTCAGAGGTGGTCACACCAAGCACGATATCGTCTTCGATAATGACGCCCGTGACGCCGACGCCACAGCGTATGTCGGCCCCTGCCTTACGGGCGGCATCTGCATAGGCATCGGCGATGGTCCCCATCCCGCCGGTGGGGAGCGAGACAGACCCGCCGTTGCGCAACCGGTACATCAGCGTCAGCACGGTACCGGGCGATCTGGGACCGGCAAAGGCACCGCGCACCGCGTCAGATGCCAACGCGCCGGGCAGGGGGCCATCGGGCATTTCGTCAAGCAGCAGGTCATAGACATTGGTCAGGAGGATACGAAGGAACTCTCGCATCTCGGGTTTGCCCAGACGTTTCACGCCGATCCCAAGCTTGGCCAGACGTGACATTTCGCGGAGGCCGGCAAGCGAGGTCAGTCCTTGATCGAGACCCGGCGGGGCGGATTCGGCGAGCGTGTTGAGCAGGGCCGCATAGGTAACCAGACGGTCATGCAGGGTTTTGAAGGCGGTGGCATCGGGGTGAGCCTCGCCGGAGGCGTAGCTGGCAATGCCATTGCGCAGAACGACATGCTTGCCGTCGGGGGACATGGAAACAGTGTCTATTTCGCGGGTTTGAGCCTGAACACCGCGCGGCAGCGGATTGTAGAGCAGGTGCGCCATCCGGTCGGAAGCCATGCCGCCGATATGATCGGCACGTTCAAGAACGCAGACCGACTTGCCACGCGCTGCAAGAGAAGCCGCGGCGGAAAGCCCGTTGTGACCCGCACCGATCACGATTGCATCGAACTTTTCACTCATGCCGCAGCCGCCACGTTCGAGGTGGTCTTGCCAAGCTTGCGCAGGATTTCACGCGCGGCATTGGCGCCGGGCGCTGCCATTACGCCGCCACCGGGGTGAGCGGAAGATCCGACGAGGTACATGCCGTCGATCGGTGTCGCGTAATTCGCATAGCCGGGCACCGGCCGGTTGAACAGCAGCTGATCAAAGGTGAGTTCGCCCTGAAAGATATTGCCTTCGGTCAAGCCGACCTCCCTCTCGATGTCTCTTGGTGTCCTGATCTCGGCGTGGACCACGCGCTGGCGAATGTCGGGGCAGGCCTCTTCGATCTTGTCAAAGACACAGTCGGCGAAGGCCTTCTTGCGCTCTTCGGTCCAGTTTTCGGCGCTGCGCGTGCCGTCGGCCAGAAGGTCATAAGGCGCGTATTGCACGAAGACGGTCATCATGTGCTTGCCCGGTGGGGCCATCGTCGGGTCGATCTGGCTGGGGATCAGCATGTCGAAATAGGGATTGGACGACCACTGGCCCTCTTTCCAGTCGTCATAGGCGCGTTCGAGCTCTTCAAGCGAGGTCGAGCAGTGCAGGTCGCCGCGCAGGAAACTGGCATTCTTGGGCGCGGCGGGAAATTCCGGCAGCGCGTCCAGCGCGATGTTCAGCTTGCCGCTTGAGCCGCGGATCTTAAAGCGTTTGACGGCGCGGGTGAAATCCTCGGGCAGGTCCTTGGCGTCGGTGTGTTCAAGGAAAGTGCGTTTCACATCCATGTTCGAGGCGACGATCGGTGCGCGGAATTCATCGCCGTTTTCCAGCGCCACCCCAATGATCTTGCCGCCTTCGACCAGAAAACGGTCTACACCCGAGCCGGTGACAATCTTGCCGCCCGCCTCTTCGAAACAGTCGCCTAGGGCCTTGCTGATCGCGCCCATCCCGCCCCGTGCAAAACCCCAGGCGCCGATCGCACCGTCAACATCCCCCATGTAATGATGCAAAAGAACATAGGCGGTACCGGGCGAGTAGACTCCAAGACCGGTGCCGATAATGCCCGATCCGGCAAGATGCGCCTTGATCAGGTCGTTTTCAAAGTGTTCGTCGAGAAAGTCGCCGATAGACATGGTCCAGAAACGGAGGGTCTCGGCCAGTTCCTTTGCCCCCAGCCCATGGGCGCGTTTGACCAGATAAAGCAGCTCCTGCAGGTCGCGGACCTTGAAAGAGGTCGGATCGGGGGCGGAACGAAGCAGAAAGGGCCGGATGAACCGGCACTGCCGGATGACGGTCTGGCTGAACCGGTCATAGGCATCGACATCACGCGGTTCGTGGCGGGCGATTTCCCGGCGCAGCGCGTCATGATCGGAATGATAGGCGAAATAGTCTCCGTCGCGCGTAAAACTGGCACCCCCCTCGTAAGGGATCACCTGAAGCCCGAAACGGGGGAGTTCGAGGTCGCGCACGATTTCGCGGCGAAGCAGAGAACAGACATAAGAGCAGTTGGAATAGGTCCAGCCCTCGTGGAGAGAGCGGCTTACAGCAGCACCGCCGATCCAGTCGTTTTTCTCGACGACAAGGACTTTCATCCCGGCCTTGGCAAGATAACAGGCGGTTGTCAGGCCGTTGTGTCCGGCCCCTGCAACGATGGCGTCATATCTGTCGTACTGCCCCATTGGCCTCTCCTGTTGGTTGCGGCGAGGTTAGGCGCTCGGGAGGCGTAGGTAAAGTTTTTTGAGCGCTCAAACAAATATTTTCTGCACAGGATGCCGCAATGTGCTACTGACTTCATCGAGAAGATGTGGAAAACACGTTGAACGAACAGAGGTTGAGGCCCGCCCATGACGATGCAGCCCGACGACACATTGCGGCCGCGCAAGGAACGCAAGGAAAACGCCGACAAACGGCGCCGGCAGGTGCTGGATGCGACCTGTCGCTCAATCGTGACGAACGGGTTGGTCAAGACGACGCTGGCGACGGTTGCGAAAGAAGCTGGCCTGTCGCAGGGCGTCGCGGTGTTCTATTTCAAATCAAAGAGCGGGTTGCTGACCGAGGCCCTGCGGGACCTTTACCAGTCTTACGAGGCGCATTGGAGCGCGGCTGTCGATGCGGCCCCGGAAGATCCGGTTTCCCGGCTGGTCGCGCTGATACGGGCCGATTTCGATCCAAAGATCTGCAACCAGCAGACGCTTTCGATCTGGTACGCGTTTTGGGGCGAGCAGGCTTTTGTTCCGCAATATAGTGAGATCACCCGGGAATACGATGAGAACCGGGGCGGGGCGATCCGGGTGGCCTGTATGGACCTGCTGCCGGATGACCCGGTCCGCGCGGCAAATGTCGCCGACTGGATCGACACGCTCACAGACGGGTATTGGCAGAACCTGCACCTGTTTCCGGCCAATACCGATAATGAAAAATCGCTGGCGGCATCGCTGGAATGTTTGAAAGCTTTGCTGCCCGAGTATGCGCTGGAAATCGCAACTGCCTGAGAGGTCAGTCACCCATTTCCGCAAGCACCCATTTGTGGAAGTTGTGAATGTCAAATTCTTCGGGCATGAGCCGCCCTCTCTCGTAGGCGGGCGAGGCGATGCCTTTCTGGTTCAATTCACAGGCCGCCCCATCCTGATCCATGACCAGCGTCGCAAATTCTGTGACGTTTTTCAGATCGAAACCGGGTGCGGCCATGGCTTCGGGCAGGAATAGCCATTCCGCGCGAAGTTTCGTCTTTTCGGGCCCTAACGGAGTAAGGTTTACCGAGCGCACGTAATCCACATGGGCGACGATAAAGGCCGAGGGATAGAGCGTCACGAAGTTATGCGCCGTTCTGCGTTCCGTCGCAGTGAGGTTGGGGAATTCGGGGCCGCAGGGCTGGCCGTTTGCCGTCCATGTCTGCGCGCCTTCCTTGAGGGGAGACAGTTCGGCCCCGCCCGGTTTGTTTTTGCGTTCGGCTTCGGACATCACGCCTTCGCGGTAGACGGGAACAAGATCGCTCAGCTCGGGGTGGATGCCCGGACAATGGAGGCATTCGTTGTAGTTTTCCCAGAAAATCTTCCAGTTGCAGTCCAGTTCCTTTTCAAAAACGTGGCCGCAGACGAGGTCATTCATTGGCCAGTTGTCGAGCGCGTTCAGTCCCATGTCCGGAGAGAGCGGTCCTGGATCTTTCGAGAGGGACAGGAAGACAAAACCGTTCCATTCCATGAGGGAGACGGGGAACAAGCTGTGTTCCGATTTGTCGAAATCAGCAGTGGGTTGGCCAAAGCCCGTCGAGATCAGGCGGCCGTCTGTGGCGTAGGACCACGCGTGATAGGGGCATCTGATTAGCTTGCCGCCAAATGACTCTTGCTGGGCCGTACACAGCGCTGCGCCGCGGTGACGGCAGGCGTTGTGGAAAGCGCTCAGTTCGTCATTGGAATTCGAGACCACGAGCACATCGGCGCCGCCAAGGGACCGCCGGGTGACACTGCCCGCCGGGAAATCCGCTTTGCGGCCGACCATGACCCAGTTGTTCGACCAGATTGTCGCAAGTTCCTTGTTGTACCAGTCAATATCCGTATAGGCCGCCTTGGACAGCGTCTCGGGGCAGTGGTCGAGCAGAGGCGAGGGGGTCGGCGACTGAATTGTCATTGGCGGATTTCCGTTGGCTCGGGCAATTGGTTTCGCATGTCCGATCTCGAGACAATCGGGAGGGCGGTTGGAACAGAGCGTAGACCCCTGAACAGGTGTACGACAAGAGTGAATTTATTTGAGCGCTCACATAATATACTGTTCGTGCAAGATTCGTGCAGACCTCACGACCTCGGCCTCTCGAAAAGGATGACTTGCCTTGGCTGCGGCGGTTTAACTGCTCGTGTCCAGAACAGCAGACCAACTAAGGCTGCGCGATTCGAGCGCGCTTTGCGCATCGGCCGCTTTGGACAACGGATAGATCTCGAGTGAAGGAATGCGGAGCTTTCCGCTTGAGATCGCGTCGAAGAGCAGCCGAGAGTATCTTTCCACCTGCGCAGCGCTTCCCACGTAATGCCCGTAATTGGGTCTGGAAAAGCGAAGTGATTTGGCAGACATGCGCCCGAGGTCATGGCGTCCGGGAGGACCGGAGGCTTCGCCAAAGCTGACGACGTGGCCCCGGATTGCCGCTGCCTCTAACGAGCCTTGAAGCGTGCTTTGCCCGACACCGTCAAAGATAACGCTGGCACCTAAACCGTCGGTCAGGTCAAGCGTGGCTGCGACGAAGTCTTCTTGCCGGTAATTGATGGCGTGGTCGGCCCCGTTGGACAGGGCCATCTCGAGCTTTTCCCCGGAAGAAGCTGTTGCGATTACCCGCGCGCCCAGCGCTTTTGCCCATTGAACCAGCAGTTGACCAACACCCCCCGACGCAGCGTGGATGAGGACTATGTCATCAGTACCGACAGGCTGCACGTCACACAAAAGAAAACTCGCGGTCATGCCTTTTAGGAGCGTTCCGGCTGCCCGATCGTCGCTCAGCCTGTCGGGCAGTCTGACGAGCATCGATTCCGGCATGACCCGGTCCGTACAATAGGCGCCCACCGGTGCACAGGCATAGCCGACACGGTCTCCGGGACGCAAAGCAGAGACCTCTGACCCTACGTCCGTAATAGTGCCGACGGCTTCCATGCCGGGAATGCCGGGCGGGTCGATCAGGTTGAAATGGCCGGTTCGACAGTGGATGTCGATGAAATTGACACCTACAAATGTTTGATGCAGACGGACTTCGTTTGGACCAACAGGCGGAAGTTCGATTGGTTGAAACGATAGTACATCAGGTCCGCCGTGTCTTTGAATGACGATTCCCATTGGTGTTTGGCTGCTGTTTTTTGGCGGGGCCGAGGCGGGATTCGACGGGGCCACTGGTTTGACAGGCTGCGGCGCACCCGAGAACCAGTCGTGCAAAGCGGAGAACCCGGCCCGGTAAATGTCATCTCTTACCAAGGCAATAAGGCGATTTCTTTCAGGTGCCGGCGGGTTGAAGGCGCTTGACCATTCAAGCAGTGTCCTGTCGCCGTCGGTGACAGGCCGCAGGCGCATTTCCGCGACATAGCCCATGAGCGGCAATGGTGAATCGAGAAGGCAGTAGCGCAGCGACATGTCGCGGTCGGAACAGGAAATCAGTTGTTCACGCAGGATGCTTCCATCGGTGAGGGAGAAATAGCGGACGCCACCGACGGTTTGCGATGCCAGGCCATCCTCGATCCGGCTGCTGGCGATTGCCGGATGCCAGCGGTCGTGGCTGTTGAAATCGCGTAATAACGCCCAGACCGCACCGACCGGTGCGTCGATGACCGTGCTTTCGCGGACCGTATCCATCAGGCGTGCGGTTTCCGTTTCAACTGAAACGTTTCTTCAGTGCGTCGAAGGCGGTCTGGAAGACGCCCTGCCCGATCTGGTCGATCAGACCGGATTCGGCCTGTGGATCACAATCGAAATTCGCCTCCCACGAGGCAAAGGTCCGGTTGCCGTCGGTCACGGGGATGAGGGCAAGAGTCGCGATATAGTCGCGCACGCCCATGCCGCTCTCGAGAATGGAATAGGTGCAGCTCATATCGTAATCAGAAAGGGCCAGAAGCTGCTCGCGTATGGTGTCGCCGTTTCCAAGCTGAAAGTTCCGGATGCAGCCGATCTGATCCGGATGCATGCCGCCTTCGATGCGGCTTGCGGTGACGAAAGGTGTCCAATCCGGCAAACCGTTGAAATTGCGCACGACCCGCCAGACCGAGGTTACGGGTGCTGGCACCACGGTCGAGATATAGACTCTAGTCATCGTCGCGATCCTCTTTTTCAACGGTTTCGACCGAGGACTTGTCGCCCTTGGAAAGGCTGGCGATGTCCTTGGCGTTACGAAGGACGTCCGTCATCCGACCCATGGAGCTGCCTTCGATGCCGATTTCCTTCATCAGGTTGTCGATCATCGGAGCCTGCACGCGGTAGCGCAGGGCGCTGTCGATCACCTCGTCGGTAACGTTCTTGCCGCCTGAAGCGCCGCCGCCGTTCATGCCGTCCACATGCAGGATCTTGATCCCGTCGATCTTTTCCATCGGCCGGACGCTTTCGCGAACGATGCCTTCGAGACGGTCCAGCAGGGCCGCGCGGAGGCGGCCGGCGCGGGCGTCTTCGGACAGAACGTTTTCGGCCTCGTTGAGTTGACGCGCGCCTTCGGCATCCACGCCGAATTTCTCGGCAGCAGCAGCGGCGAGGATCTTTTCGGACTCAGCAGTAGCCGCAGCGGCGATGCGGCGGGCTTCGGCTGTCGACTTGGCGGCTTCCATCTCGGCCTGCGCCTTGGCGGTAAGGGCCAGAGCTTCGCGTTCAGCTTCGCGATGGGCGGCGATCATGTCGGTCATCTTGCGGCGCTCGGCGATCTCGCGTTCGCGCATGGTGAAGGCCTGTTCCTCGGCCTGGATGGCTTTGCCGCGCTGGGTCTCGGCGGCGGCGACGGCGATGCTGCGTTCCTCGCTTTTCTTGGCCAGTGCGATGGCCCGGTCCTCACGGGCGAGATCGACCTTGAGATCGAGTTCAACCGCGATCTGGCGCAACTCCTGATCGGTAAGAAGCTGCGCCTCTTTCACCCCGCGTTCTGCGGTCAGACGGGCGCGTTCGATTTCTTCGTCCGAGGCAATCTCCGCCTCTTGCACGGCCTGACGCTTGGCGACCTGAAGGGATTCAAGATGCCGTTCGCGGGCGATGCGCAATTCGTCTAGCGCGCGATCCTGGGCAAGTTTTTCGGCCTCGGCACCCTGATTGGCGACAATTTCTGCGCGACGGCGGGCGCTTTCCGCCTTGGCCAGTTCCTGCGCCTTGATCGTCAGGGCGATCTTGCGGTCCTGTTCGGCGAGTTCAAGCGCACTTTGCCGTGCGATATTGAGCCGTTCCTGCGTTTCCGCGCGGGCGATGCGTGCCTCTTCGAGGGCAAGTTCCAGCGCGATGGCTTCCTTCTCCGTCAGTTCGCGCATCTTGAGATCGGCCTCGTCCAGCGCGCGGCGGCGTTTTAGATCGAGCTTCTGGGCTTCTTCCTCTTTCTCTATCCGTTCCTGTGTAAGACGGCGTTCCTGCATAACGCGGGCGATTTCGACAGCTTCGCTGGATTGCAGCCTTGCCTGTTCCGCTTCCTGATCGCGCATGGCCCGTTCGCGCACCAGTTCGGTTTTCTGTGCAGCGCGGCGGGTTTCGATTTCCTGCTCTTGCGCAAGCTGGGCGTATTCGGTCTCGCGGTCGATTTCGAGAACCTTGCGCTGGGTGTCGAGATTCTGGTTCCGGATTTCGACAAGGGTGCGCTGTTCGATCTCGTTCCGGAGCTTGCGGCGGGTCTCGATGGTTTCGGTCAGTTGGGTCAGGCCCTCGGCGTCAAAGCTGTTGGACGGATCGAAGTATTCCAGCCCGGTCTGGTCGAGATCGACGATGGACACGTTTTCAAGTTCAAGCCCGTTGGCCGAAACGGTGCCTTCGGCAAGGGCTCGCACGGCTTCGGCATAGTCATGGCGGTTTTCATGCAGCTCTTCGAGCGAGCGTTGCGCCGCGACAGAACGCATGGCGGCGGAAAATTTGCCTTCGAGAAGTTCGGTAAGTCCGCCACGGTCCAGCGTTCTACGACCAAGCGTCTGGGCGGCGGCGGCGACCTGGTCTTTCGATGCGCCGACGCGAACGAAGAATTCCGCATTCAGATCGACACGCATCCGGTTCTTGGTGATCAGGGCGTGATCGTTTTCGCGAACCACGCTGATGCGCAGGACCCCCATGTTCACAGGCGTAATCTCATGAAGGACCGGTATGACAAAGGCGCCGCCGTTCACCACGACCTTTTCGCCCATGAAACCCGTGCGAACAAAGGCCGTATCCTTGGTCGACCGCCGATAGAGCCATCGGAGGATGTAGACCGCAACCGTTATCACGATCGCGGCGACGATGATCCACAGCAGGAGTGCGCCAATTAGATCCGAGGACATTTCGATTTCTCCTATGCGGTCGAGTTACGAGAACCTGATTGATTTGAATTTGCGGGTCTGTTCGGTGAGCGCGCGTTCTGTCGGGAGCCTCTCCATCGAAGACGCGCCGTAGAAGCCGTGGCAGTGTTCGGCGTGGCGTAGCACGTAGGCCGCGTCGTCGGGTTCGGCGACTGGGCCGCCGTGTACCAGCACCAGCACGTCCTCGCGGATTTCCATCGCGGCCTTGGCCCAGCGATCGACGATTTCGGGCACCTGTTTGAGTGTCGTGGCAGTTTCCGCGCCGATGCTGCCCCCCGTGGTCAGGCCGAGATGGCAGACAATGATGTCCGCCCCGGCGTGGGTCATGGCGCGGGCGTCTTCCTCGGAGAACACGTAGGGGGTGGTGAACAGACCCTTTTCATGTGCCGCTGCGATCATGTCGACTTCGAGCTGGTAGGACATGCCGGTTTCCTCGAGGTTTGCGCGGAACATCCCGTCGATCAGCCCGACGGTCGGAAAGTTCTGAACCCCCGCGAACCCGACGCGCTTGAGGTCGTCTAGAAAACTTGAGAAAAGACAGAATGGGTCGGTCCCGTTCACGCCAGCAAGCACCGGGGTGTGCTTGACCACGGGCAGAACCTCGCTCGCCATTTCCACGACAATGTCATTCGCGTTGCCATAGGCCATCATCCCGGCCAGCGAACCGCGCCCGGCCATGCGATACCTTCCGGAGTTGTAGATGACGATCAGGTCAATGCCGCCTTCTTCTTCGCATTTTGCGGAGAGTCCGGTTCCCGCCCCGCCACCGACGATTGGAATACCTGCGTTCCGCATTTCTTGGAATTTGGCGACAAGCGCCGCTCGATCATGATGCGACATCAGGCATTCCTTTTTCTGGAAGATTGAAGAACAGGCATGGCGTCCAGAACCGCGTTTGCGAATTCTTCGGAGTTGATGTGAGCGTTGATGCGGGTGACCCGACGGTTGCTGCCCTGATTCACGTTGCTCTCAATCGCATTGAACAAGGCTTCGCGGGCCTCGGGGTCGTGGAATGGCTGACCCGGCGCGTCGAGCGCGGAAATGCCGCCTTCGGGTAGCAGGAATGTCATTGGTCCCTGCATCTGGTTGAGGCGCTGGGCGATCCACTCCCCGATTTGCCTGCATTCCTGGGCGGTCGTGCGCATCAGGGTGACGCTATCATTGTGGATCACGAATTTCCGCGAGGAGAACCTGTCCGGCACCGTGTTGCGCGGCCCGAAGTTCACCATGTCGAGGGCGCCGACGGATCCGACATAGGGAACACTGGTGCGGATGATCGCGCCGAAACGATCCTCGGTGGCTCGGAACACGCCGCCAACCAGCATGTCGGCAACCTCGGTTGTGGTTAGATCGAGTACGGTTTCTATGTCGCCGTTGTCGACGAGGGATTCCATGGAGCGCCCGCCGATGCCAGTTGCGTGGAAGGTCAGGCAATCATAATCAGGCTCTAACTGGCTTGTTAGCCTCTGTATTAGAGGAGTCGTGACGCCAAACATCGTTAGCCCAACGGTTCGCTTCGCCTCTGAAGCGGGGGTTTTATCAGTGCGGGACGACGGCAGATCGGTCGCCATTCCTGCCATCGCGCGCGCTGCATTGCCCAGAACCTTTTGCGTAATACGGTTCAGCCCCTGAACGTCTGCGACGGAATGCATCATCATGATATCGGAGGATCCGACATATTGCGCGACGTCGCCGGCTGCGACCGTGGAAACCATGATCTTGGGGATTCCAAAGGGCAGCGCCCGCATACCGGCGGTGGCCAGGCTTGTACCCCCCGAACCGCCCGCTGAAAGAATGCCGCCGATACCGCGTTCCCGCGCGATCCAGGTTTCGAATGCCTTAGCCATGGCGCTGACCGACTGCCCGCGATCTCCTGTCATCACGGATTGGGTGCCGCCACGTGCCATGATGGCGATCTGCGCAGGGGTGACGTCCGCGCGGGACGGCTTGCCGGATGTCGACAGGTCGACTGTCTTGACCGGTAAGCCAAGCGCCTTGATCCGATCCGCCATGTAGTTCAGTTCGCGCGCCTTAGTGTCGAATGTACCCACTACAAGTACTGTCCGGCCAACCCGTTCCGCATAGGGGATGTGAAACACGTTCTCGGGTGTTGGCTCGGGAGCAGGTTTGCTTTGCACCACGGTCGCGTTGGGCACATTCCAACGGTTCGGCATTTGAGTCACCGGGTGGAAGTCAGAGACCTTCTGGTCTCCGCTGCGATTGACCCTGTAGACCTCGGCGATCTGCTCGGCGACGACAGCCTGTTCGCCGGGAGACGGCTCGGGCATTTCATCTTCGCTGTGGCGTCCCACGCCAAGCAGGCGTTGTTGCAAATCGCGATCCGCAGCCAGTGCTTTTGCATCCATGATACGGTTTATCCGACCGTTCACCATGATCCCGACCCGGTCCGAAACGGACGTGGCAACGCCGATGTTCTGTTCGATGACGAGGATCGCCATTTCATCTTCGGCGGCGAGGCGGACCAGCATGTCACGCACCTGACCCACGATCACCGGGGCCAGACCTTCGGTCGGTTCATCCATGATCATCAGTTTCGGGTCGGACAGCAATGCGCGGGAGATCGCAAGCATCTGCTGTTCCCCGCCCGAAAGCTGGGCGCCGCCATTGTTGCGCCGTTCGGCCAGCCGGGGAAACGTCTGGTAAATCCGCTCCGGGCTCCAGCTGGCGTCGCGCGTTGTTTTGGCCGCAAGGCGTAGATGTTCGTCGACGGTCAGGCTTGGCCATACCCGGCGTCCCTGCGGAACATATCCGATGCCGAGCCGGTGAATTTCGTGCGGTTCGAGGTGGGAAATTTCACGGCCCATCGCGCGGATCGATCCGCTTTGGGCTTTTTTCAGCCCTGTGATTGTGTTGCACAGGGTCGTTTTGCCCATGCCATTACGCCCGACGATGGAAAGAACGCCGGTTTCGAGCGTAAATCCGACACCTTGCAGCGCATGGCTTTCGCCATAATAGACTTGAAGATCTTCCACCTGAAGAACGGCCTTACCTCGACGTTCAGCCATGGCCGTCTCCTAGGTAGATAGCCTGAACTTCGGCGTCATTTTCGATTTCTTGCGGCGTGCCTTCCTTGAAGATGCGGCCGTTATGCATCATCGAAACATATTTCGAGACGCGCAGCGCCACGTCGAGATCGTGTTCGATGATGACGTATCCGATATGCGATGGGAGGGCGCCGAGTATGGCGACGAGATCACGCCTTTCGGTTGGCGAAAGACCGGCCGCCGGTTCATCGAACAGGATGAAACGGGGCGCGCCTGCCAGAGCAAAGGCGATTTCAAGCTGCCGCTTCCGACCATGCGATAGTGTCGCGACCTGAAGATCGGCGTCGTCGTATAGATGAACGGCCATGAGGATCGACCGAGCCTGTTCCATATTGGCGTCCATATCGCGGGGCCGGAGCAACGAGAACCGGCGACGCGAGACGCCGCGACAAGCGAGATAAACGCTTTGGAGAATGGTCAGCCCGTCGAAGAGCTGTGAAATCTGGTAGGTCCGGCGCAAACCGCGCCGGATCCTGTCATGTGCGGGGATCGTTGTGATGTCTTCGCCAAAAAACCGGATCCGACCGAAAGTACAGTCAAAATCCCCTGTGATCGCGTTGAACAGAGTCGTTTTTCCGGCTCCATTCGATCCCAGAACCGCGCGGCGTTCACCTGCGGCGATCTTCATATTGATATCGGACAGCGCCACGAGGGCACCGAAATGACGTGCCACGCCATCCAGCTCAAGCGCGTAAGAGCCGGTGCTGGATAGAGGGGTGTTTTCACGTAGCAATGCCATATCAGGCGCCAGTCCGAAACATCAGGGGCAGCTAGGGTTTTCGCGGCTGACCGCGCCGAGCGCCTTGAACTCTTCCTTGTCGATGCCGAGGGTCTGATTGACCTGCGGCGTGGTCTGGATGAGCTTGTTCACGAGGTTGCCATCCGGTCCCTCGACCACTTCGGTCAGGTAGATGTCGGCAATCGCGTTGCGATTTTCATCGAGTGAAACCTTGCCGGTCGGAGTCTCGAATTCGAGATTGGCAAGGGCTTCGCGGTAGGCTGTCGGGTCCGAGAGATCACCGCCCGTTTCCTCGAGCGCCAGAAGGGCTGCTTTCATCCCGATGTAGTACCCATGGGCAAAGAGCGAGGGCGACGGGAACGCACCATCTGTTTTCTTGTACTCTTCGACGAAGGAAAGCCACGCTTCGCTGTCATTGGTATCGGCTGTGGGGCCGGCCGCCGGCGTTCCAATCAGGATGTCACGCAGGCGTCCTTCGGAGGTCAGCACAGTCTGGTCGACGGTAATGGACCCGCCGATTAGCGGAGCCTCGCCCCCGGCCTGCTGGTACTGGCTGAGGAAGTTCACCGCATCGGCACCGCCCAGCGCGACATAGATCGCATCTACATCATCAGGAATAGCGGCAATGACCGACGAGTAGTCCTTGTTCCCGATTGGCACCCACGACTTTGAGGGAACCGTGCCGCCTGCATTGCAGAATTCAGCCATAAAGCCAAAGACCTGCGTGTAAGGGAAGGAATAATCCTCGGCTACGGTTGCGACGGACTGGTAGCCCTTTTCATTGTAGACATAGGTGCCCAAGCCGGCCATCCACTGCGCGCCGTCTGTCGAGAAGCGGAAAAAGTTGTCGGCCGGATCCCGGAACGTCGTGTCCTGCGCGGCGGACGACCCGTTGATGAATGTCACATCGGGTTGCGTCTTGGCGTAGTCCTTGACGGCGATGCCTTCGTCCCCGGAAAGAGGTCCGACGAGCACCTTTACCCCGTCTTGTTCGACCAGCTTGCGTGCGGCACGGACCGCACTGTCGGGAGAGGCATCCGAAGAGCCGCGAATGATCTCGATCTCATGTCCGGCAACTTCGCCGCCGAATTCGTTGACGGCGGTCATTGCGCCGCGCTCGCCGTCTTCGCCAAGCACGGTGAACGCGCCTTCGAAGGTAGCCAGCAGGCCGATCTTGATCGGGCCGTCCTGTGCAAGCGCGATGCCCGGAAGCGTGAGCGCCGTGGACAGGGTCAGCGCGAGCAGGTTGCGTTTTGTGATCCTCATGTCTTTTTCCTCCCTGGAAGTTTGAATTGGATCGTCTTTCCGGAACCCTCTCCTCAGGAGTCCGGTCGTAATGAGTTCTGTTTCAAATAGGGTTTCGTCTTCTCCCAGAGGCCGAGCATGCCGTCAGGCGATACAAAGACTACGCCCAGGAAAACGAGGCCGATCAGGGTGTTGAAGCGTTCCGCACCCACGATATCGATGGCAAAGGTCTGCATCATAACGACAAGGATCGCGCCGAGGAACGGCCCGATGGGATGTCGCAATCCCCCGATGACGGCGATGATGAGAATGTTGACCGCCGCGCCGACCCCGATAGTGCCGGGGCTGATACGACCCTGGAACCAGACGAGCAACACTCCGGCTAACCCAGCAATCGCGCCGGAGAGAAACCAGGCAAAGACCTTGTGCGCTGTCGTGTTATAGCCGATGGCGCGCATCCTGCGCTGGTTGTCGCGAGTCGCCTGAAGCGTGAGACCAAAGGTCGATTGAGCGCCATAGAGAACTGCCGCGTAGCAGAGTGAAGCCGTGCCAAGGCAGAGGTAATAGAAGGGCAATGGATCGCGCCAGTTGACGCCGAATACCTCGGGGGCGCGTAGACCCGCGTAGCCCGGAAAGCCGTTGAATAGAGTATAGTTTTGCTGGGCAAAGTAGAAAGCCGCCGTGGCAACGGCGAGGGTGATCATGATCGTATAGATGCCCTCGGTTCTGACGGCGATCAGCCCGATCAGGGCAGACGCTGTGGCTGCGAAAAGAACTGCGACTGGAACATAGATCCACCATGGCCAGCCAAAACCCATGACGTCAGAACTATTTTCACCGAAAATCGCGACGCTGTACCCGGCGACCCCGACAACCGTGATCTGCGCGAGGCTGACCATGCCGCCATATCCCGCCAGCAGCATCAGCGAGAGCGCGATCATCCCAAAAATCAGGGTATAGCCGCCGATCTGGGTCAGGAAAAAGTCAGAGGCGACGGCCGGGTATATGATCAGAAGGACGGCCAGTATGATGTTGCCCGCGCCGATATGCCGGATAAAGGCGGGCCCGGACGGGCTTGCATCGCGAAGGGTTTCGATCGAACTCACAGCCGTTTCCCCATAATGCCTTCGGGGCGGATTGCCAGTGTAACGACCATGATCACGAAGGTCAGGACGACGCCGTATGTCGGGAAATATACGAGGCCGATCTGTTCCGCGAGCCCGATGAGCAGTGCGCCGATCGCGGCGCCGGTAATAGATCCCATGCCGCCGACGATGACGACCACAAGGCTTGCCAGCAGGTAACGGATGTCTTCGCCGGGCGCGACAGAGAGAGCAGATCCGCCGATAACGCCTGCCAGCCCAGCCAGTCCGGCGCCAAGTGCGAAAACGCCTGCAAAGACATAGTGGACGTTTACGCCCGAGGCCGAGAGCATCTCGCGGTCATCGACACCGGCGCGGATCATCATGCCTATGCGGGTCTTGTTAAGAGTCAGCCAGAGCGCCACGCCGACTGCCACAGCCACCCCGAGGACGATCAGCCGGTAGAGAGGATATTTAAGGAAGACGAGCGTGCCGTTCGACCGCTCTGCCGTGGCAACAGGCAGGCTGATCGCACCGCTTATCCATTCGGGCGTCAGAATTTGATAGGTGCCGCCAGACCAGACAGCCAGCATGAGATCGGCTGCCACGATGGAAATGCCGATGCTGACCAGTGTCTGGCGCAGATCGTCGCCTTCTAGACGGCGAAACACAAGTATCTGCATGATCAGACCCACAAGGGCGATGGCAATAAAGGCGCCGCCGACCCCGATAAACCAGTTGCCCGTCCGGGTCGCGATCTCATATCCGACATAGGCCCCAAGCAGGTAGAGCGAACCATGCGCGAGATTCACATTGCGCATCAGTCCGAAGATTAGTGTAAAGCCGCTTGCGACGAGGAAGTAGAGGCCCGCGAGTGTCAGCCCGTTAAGAATTGCGCTGAGAAAGGCCTTTTTAGAAATAAGTATCGCGTCAAGCCAATCCGGCCATTGTGCGACGATCATCCATATGAGCACCAGTCCGACAAGAATGCCGAAACCGAACCAGATCTGGTTCCGGGTTGGCCCCTTTGGCGAGCTGGACAGGTCGTCGCGGAGATTGCCGGTTTCGCTCATGCGATCAGTCGACGCCTTTGTTCCTGTGCCTGAGGCGCCTTGTGAAACTTGCCGTCTTTCATAATCGCAAGGATGCGTTTCTGATCCTGAAGGATGCGGACGTCGGAAATTGGATCTCCGTCGACGAGGATGAGATCGGCAAGGTAGCCTTCCTTGATCAAGCCAAGCTCATCTCCCATCTGCATGATCTGGCCGCCGTACTTGGTGCCGGCCTGAATCGCTTCCATGGGACTGAAGCCCAGCATATCGACGAAGGTCTCGATGTCCTTGGCGTTGGTGCCCTGGGGGGTCCAGGCAAAGCCGTAATCCCCGCCGATGCAGATGCGGATGCCGCGGCGGTGCATTTTTTTCATCGTATCGATGCACATCTCCAATTCGCGTTCGTATTCCATCGCGATCGGCGATCCGGGTTTGATCCCCCATTCTTCGGCATAGCGTGCGGTATTGATCAGCCATACGATGCCCGGCGCGACAAAGTGCTTGTCCTTGGCTGCTTCGAGCATGTCGAGGCTTTCCTCGTCGGCGAAGGAAGCATGGTAGATGTTCGTGATCCCGTGGCGGATGCATTGCTTGACCGACCCCGAGGAACGGGCATGGGCCGATAGTGTCTTGTTGCGACAGCGGGCTTCCTGCACGGCCATTGCGACTTCCTCCTCGGACATGGGCGTTTCTTCAGCGCCCATTCCGGTGATCGCTTCACCGCTGAGGTTCAGCTTGATGCTGTCGACACCGTATTTGATCAGCGTCCGGACGGTCCGGCGAACTTCTTCCGGACCTGAGACAACCAGTCCAAGGTTTAATCCTTCGTGCGGAATGTGGCTTGGCGCGGCATCGCCGAGGCCGCCGACTGTGGTGATCTCGGGGCCCGCCGACAGGTAGCGTGGCCCGGGAAAACGGCCTTCGTTGATAAAGCGTTTGGCGACAACATCGAGACGCGGTTTTGCAGCGGCGGCCCCCCTGCCTGCGGTGAAACCAGCGTCAAGAACGAGCTTGGCCATTTCCATGGTGACCAGCATGTGTTCTTCCAGTTCCATCATTTGGATCGGGTCGATGCCCGGCGCGTTGTTCCAGCTCAGGTGAAGGTGTGCATCGATCATGCCGGGCATCAGCGTCGCGCCCATCCCGTCGATTACCTTGGCACCCCCGTAGGAAGAACCGCCAAACCGGGCGCCGCCTCGGGAAATGCGCGAGATACGATTACCTTTTACGACGACTTCGCCAGTATAAGGATTTTCGCCCGTCGCATCGAGTACGCGCACATTCGTGAAAACAGTCTCGCTGTTTCCGTTCCAATCCGTTTCAGCCATATGTTCCTCCCAAAACTGGCCGCCTCCCTTGTGTCGCGCGCGTCAGATCCTGTGACGTTGCAGGAACTCTCGCGTTGCGTTCGCACAATCAGTTGGCCGTTCAATCGGGGTCCAGTGGCCGCATCCTGGTACGATGCGAATTTCGGAGCCCTCGATATTTTCGTTAAGCAACCGGGCCATGCTGACCGGAGCGACCGGATCATGTTCTCCGGTAATCAGCAGAACCGGCGTTTTGATCTTGCGCCAGAGTGCTGCTTTCGCGCCGGAGAGGGCCTCGCAGTTCTGTGCATATCCCTCGGGCGGCTGCCGCATCAGGGATTCACGCACGAATGCAGCGGCGACCGGGTTATTGCGGTGGGTTTCGGGCGCCAGTGTTGCTTTGGAAATCTGATCGGCGACCCCATCCATCCCGTTCTTCCGAACACCAGCGGCCCGGTCGAGCAGCCCCTTTCGGGCCGCATCCGGAGGTTCCGTCAACGCGCCGAAGAGCACCATCGAGGCGACTAGTTCAGAACAGGTTTCGGCCAGTTTCTGACAGACGAGTGTTCCCATGGAATGTCCAAGCAGGTGGCAGCGTTCCAAGCCGGTGGCTTGAATCCAGTCGGCTACGAGATCGACAATCACGTCGAGGGTCAGCCGGGCGTGCGGAAGCCCGGTTCGAGCAGCCCCCGGCATGTCCGGTCTGACGCAGCGGTATGTTGTCAGCTCAGGCATCAGAGCTTCGAATGTGTTCGACGATCCGCCCAACCCGTGAATCATCACGACTGGATCCCCGTCGCCAGCATCGTCCGAAACAAGGGTGAAGCGGTTGTTCATGATGCCCGTACCGGGTTTTCGAGATAGCCGATCTGGTCGATTTCGACTCGGATGAGGTCTCCGTCCACGAGATACTTCGGTGGTTTGAAGCCGATGCCCACGCCTTCGGGTGTTCCTGTTGCGATGACATCGCCCGGTTTCAGGCTCACGCCAGCCGAGATGGTTTCAATCAGCGTCGGGATGTCGAAAATTAGATCTCTGACGGAAGCGTCCTGTCGCATTTCTCCGTTGATGGCGCAACGCACTCGCATGGAGTCGAGATCAACCTCATCTGCCGTCACGACCCACGGTCCCATCGGGCAGAACGTGTCCTGCGACTTGCCGATCAGCCATTGGCTGTATTTGCCCTGCAGATCGCGTGCGGTGACATCGTTGATGATGGTATAGCCCCAAACGTGGCCCATCGCCTCATTAGCGGAAATGCCACGCCCGCCTTTGCCAATAATTACGCCAAGTTCGGCCTCGTAGTCGATGGAGGTAGATACGTTTGGGTCAAGCCGCACCTCGGCACCCGGTCCGACAACTGTTTCCGGCACCTTGGAGAAGATAATCGGGTCTTTTGGGACCACAGAATTGGCGGCGCTTGAGTCGAAACCGCTGCTGGCGAATTCCTCTGCATGCGCGTGGTAGTTCTTGCCGACGCAGAAGATGTTGCGTGATGGACGCGGGATAGGAGCGCAAAGTTTCACCTGGCTTAATGGGATTGGCTCCATCTGCCGGGGCATCTCGCTCCTACCGATGAGAACAGCCACACCTTGCGCGGATTCCTCAAGGGTGAGGTCAAACGGGCGCACTGTACTGCCATCAGGATCGACAAGCCCAACTCGCCTTTCGGATTGAATTTCAAATGTGGCGAATTTCATCCGGCACTCCTCCCAAAGTGAACCGATCCATTTATTGGTTCAATATTTTTGTTCTGTAAACCCTATTTTGTTGCCTTGGTGAAATTTAGTAAGTATTGGATCAGGAAGTTTTTGAACTCGACTGCAACGATTTTCGCTTTTTCGGTCAGGACAGTACCTGTTCCTGTTGTCGGCCAGAATGTTATCAGCCTTGAAAAGTTCCAGAATCTGAGCCGGACACGCCATTGGTTCAGAACCTAGAAGAGGACCTGAATGTCGCGTGTGAAGTCCAAAGATATTACCCAGTCGCTGCGGGCGCGTATTGCAGAGGCAGAGTGGGGTGCAGATCAGAAATTACCGAACGAGAGAGAGCTGGCTCAGGAGTATGGAGTTGCGCGGAATACGGTGCGCCGGGCGATCTCCGAGCTTTCCGAACAAGGCATACTGACGCGGCATGTCGGCCGGAGCACCGTCATCAACGAAACAGCCGTACTGGGTAGCAGCGATCTGTCTGATATCATCCGCAGTCTCAATGAAATCAGCCCCTTCGATATCATGAATATGCGTCTGATAATCGAACCTCAGGCTGCGGCCAGTGCCGCGACGATGGGTTCCGACAGCGAGCTCGAGGCGATGGAAGAGATACATCAAAAGTCGATCGAGATGGAGGATCGGGAGAAGTTCGAGAAATTGGACATGGCGTTTCACGAAGCCATCTTTGCAGCTACACGGAATGACCTGCTCAGGAACCTGAACGAAATTTCGTGTATCGTTCGGCGGCGGTCGACCGTGGCGGCAATTCGCAAGAATGGGTTCAGCGAAGCGCGGAGAATCGAGAGTATCGCGCAGCATCGGTCGATCCTTGATGCGCTCAAAGCCAGAAATCCCGAAGCAGCGGCAGAAGCCATGAAGTTGCATTTGGCTGTGCGCAGCCGGAACATTTTTGGTGGCGATACACCCGACCACATGCCGATTGGTCAGGTTCTATGAACGGGCCGGAGATCGCGGTCGTTCCGGAACATGATGACGATCAGGAATTGATGACCGTCCTTCGGCGGATTGCCGGGACAAGCCCGCGGGACATCATGGAAGTGCGTATGATCGTCGAGCCGAAGGCTGCCGCTGTATCGGCAGCCAACGCTCGGCCCGCCGACCTTGTGGCGATACGAAACGCGCATGATCTGGCGGTAGCGTCGATGGAATCCGGGACCTTCGAGGCATGGGACGGGGAGTTCCATAAACGCATTTTCGAAAGCACCCGGAATGATTTCCTGACGACATTGCACGATATTCTGAATGCGATCCGGATGCGGGAAAACTGGGTGGAGATTAAACGCCGTACCTTTGATCCCGAGCAGCGCATTATCTATTGCGATGAACATGCTGCCATCTACGCCGCAATCGAATCCCGTGATCCTGCGCGCGCTGCGAGTGAGATGCGCCGACATATCAGAACGATCAGCCGAAACTTGTTCTGACAGCAGAGCAAGATAACCGTTACAGGCTGGTCACGTCGGGTCGCCGGTGGCCAATTTCCATTACGAAGCTTCGTTCTGGCCGATATTTGCCGTCAGGATTGAGAGTGCTTTATCAACATTTTGTCGGCAACGGCGGCGGATTCGAGGGAGCGCTGCGCGTCGCAGAGTTTGGAAAGTTCCATTGGATCGAGGGAAAAAAAACAAAGCTGCCGAGCTGCGGTTCGATAACAAGCAGGCCTTCCATCTCGCGACGGTTTATCGCTTTGCGTACAGGCGGGCAGCTGACCTGAAGTTTCGAGGCGATTCGCGCTTCGGAAAGTTGGCTTCCGAGGTCCAAGTCATCCGAGATGATCAAGTTCCGTAGGGCTTCGGAGACCATTTCTTTCTAAAATTTAAGCCGCGAAATGGATCTCATACGGGTCGTCTCTCCGAGACTTTAGTCCACACCTGACGGCATACAAAATGCCGGATGTTGGAAAAGTGGACTAAAGCGTATTTTGCGCCCCGGTGATCTGATTGTGGGGGATATCGATGGCTGTGTTCTTGTTCCCATCGTGCATGCCGAAGCGGTGCTGGAGGCGGCGCGAGAGATAGATGAGCGCGAGGCGGAGCAGGCCGGCTGATCACCGAAACGGGATCCACGAAGAAAGGTCTTGAGAAATACTGGCGTATCTCATCCGGTAGCTTAGAGCTGATTCAGCTGTCGGGTGCGTTGGCAATCGCAGGTTCAGCAACCGTAAACTCCGATCGCAGACCAGCCCTGCGCCATTAATAGAAACGAACCCGCGCTTCGCTTTTCGGGCGTGGCCAACCATAGAGAAGGCGATATGGCACCAGAATTACTATGTCTTGGAGAGCCGCTGCTGGAGTTCAACCAACAGAAGGATGGCACCTATCTGCCTGGACATGGCGGTGACACATCCAACTGTGCCATCGCTGCTGCCCGGCAAGGCGCCAGCGTCGGTTATGTGACCCAAGTCGGTGCGGATACCTTTGGGGAAAGTTTCATAAATCTGTGGGCCGAAGAGGGAGTCGACACCAAGACGGTTCGGCAGGTTAAAGATGCGCATACAGGTGTCTATTTCGTGACCCACGGCCCCGACGGACACCAGTTCAGTTATTTCCGTGAGGGCTCTGCCAGTTCCCGTATGGGACCAACGGACTTACCTGTTTCTGCTCTCAAATCGGCAAAGATCCTGCATGTCTCGGGTATTAGTCAGGCGATTTCGCAGACGGCGGCGGACGCGGTTTTCGAAGCGATCGATATCGTGAGATCTGTAGGGGGGAGGGTGTCCTACGATACCAACCTGCGGCTCAAGCTCTGGCCGATTGCCCGCGCGCGGGCAGTTACCCATGCAGCTATGGCGATGTGCGAAATAGCATTGCCCGGTCTAGATGATGCGCGGCAGCTGACAGGACTGGATGACCCCGACGCAATTACGGATTTCTACCTTGATCTCGGCGCGGAAACCGTTGCCCTGACCCTTGGCGAGGAGGGCACTCTTGTTGCGACCACAGAAGAACGGCGCCGTATCATTGGTCGTCGGGTAAAGGCGGTCGACGCCACGGCGGCGGGTGATACGTTTGACGGCGCATTCCTTGCACGCATTCTTGCAGGCGACGACCCTTTCGAAGCTGCAAACTATGCCAATGCCGCCGCAGCCTTGTCGACACAGGGTTATGGGGCCGTCGTACCCATGCCGCGTCGAGAGGCCGTGCTTGAATTTTTATCGGAGTGCTGAATGAAGTTGGTAGCCGTTATCGGCGGTTCTCGCGCCATTGGAGTCGCGGCGACCCTTGTTTAGGAGGGCTGGTCCGTAACTGCGACCGGCGTAACACGCGAAGAGGTCCAAGCTTTTTGGTACCTATACGCCTGGGATTGCGACCGCAGTGCTTGATGTGACCGACAACTATGCTGTTCCGCTTGGGACAGACGATTTGCTGTGTAAAAGTCTTTTCCAAGATCAACGTGTGTCGATAGCACTATGAAGTTTGGTCTGAGCGGAGACTACGTGGATCACTTTTTTGATTATTAGACCCTGATTGAGCAAGTATGCGCAGCTCATGCTGCACTTTGTGACCATGATTTTTTCCAGCGCGTGAGATCGTTCTCGAAAGGCGAACTGCTCTTTTCGCGATCATTCCCTCGGTATACATTCTAGCGATGGAATGGATCATCTCAGAAGAGCTTGTCCCTTATCAGGATGCGCTGGACTTTATGGAGGCGCGGGCGGGTGCCATCGCCTCGGGGACCGCTGGGGAGTGTATCTGGCTGCTTGAGCATCCGCCGCTCTACACAGCAGGAACAAGTGCGAACCCGAAGGATCTCAAGGAGCCGGACCGATTTCCTGTGATTCCGACGCGACGCGGCGGGCAATACACATATCACGGACCCGGCCAGCGCGTAATTTACGTGATGCTGGATGTCGGACGGCGCGGCCGGGATGTGCGGCGCTTTGTTCAGCAGCTCGAGGACTGGGTTATCCGGGCCCTTCAGGAGTTCAATATCACAGGGCATATCCGCGAAGGACGTGTTGGCGTCTGGGTCGAAAGGCCCGACAGGCCTAAGGGTTTCGACGGATCGGTGCAGGAAGACAAGATTGCGGCCATCGGGATACGGTTAAGGAAATGGGTCAGTTTCCATGGCATCTCGATCAATGTAGACCCCGATCTTTCGCATTTCTCGGGGATCGTGCCCTGTGGAATCGCAGAGCACGGGGTTACCAGTCTTGTTGATCTGGGTATGCCAGTGACGATAGAGGATCTCGATGTTGCGCTTATGCGGAGTTTCAAGGACGTTTTTGAAACTTATGACGCCGGGGTTTGACGCGACGCTGAATAGTCAGCGGCCGTCGAAAAGCTCATCGAGTACGTCGAGCACAAGATTAGGCTGATCGTAAAACATGAGCTGCCCGGCGCCGGGAACGATACGAACCTCGACGTTTTCCCGTCCTTTCATGGTATCAACCACGCTTTGTGCGGATACTACGGGGTCGATTTCGCCATTCAGAAAGATGCTGCGGGTCTTATTTTTACCGAGCTGGCCGCCCCAGTCCCGAACGACAAAATAACTGTCGGTTTCAAAACCAGCCTGTCCCTGTTCAACTGTGAACCTAAAGCCAGATTGCAGCAGGTCGGCAAGTTGGTATTTTTGAATAATACCATTGTCCCATGTGCCGGGAGCAAAAAGGGAGTTCATGAACTCTGTCACCTCTTTCCCGTCGATCTGCGCAATACCCGCACGCAGGACTGTCGGCAGTAGTGCGGGAGCAAAACGCGCGGTGTAGGCGACGACGCGCTGCCTTGGTGGCATGCTGCGGAACTGGCTCAGACGAGTGATGGGAGCATTGCCGGAAACGCTTAGCGTGCCGGCAACGAGGTCGCCCAGCCGAGTGGCAACAGTATGTGCATATAGACTGCCACCCAGGTGGCTAATAACGACGGGCCGGTCCAGTTCGAACCTTTCGATAAGTTCCTTGGTATGAAGGTAGGCGATATCGACGGCCTGATCGATACGATCGACGGGCGTCGATTTTCCGAAACCCGCGCGCACCGGCATTAGAACCTGGAAGTTCCGGTCGATGAATTCCGCCGCATGCCGTTTGAGCGGGGCCGGTCCGTCTATCATGCCGTGAAAGAAGATCACCGGGCGAGCAGAGCTGCTTCCGATCCGGAAGAGCTGCATCGTCATGCCGGTGGATTCCATCTGCAGGAGTTCGAAGGGCAGATCAATGTTGCTGCTTTTGTTCTTTCCCTGAGCGTCGTTCGTATTGATCAGGAAGACGACAAGGCGAATGAGATCCACCTGACTGGGAGCCCCGGTCTTTGAAAGGACGGATTTGGCTTGATTGCGAACCGTGTGTTCAGACCTGCCGGTTTGTTCGGCGATCTGCTTAAGGTTGTTGCCGCCCAAGAGATTTCTGACAAGTTCCACTTCTGCCCGGGATAGGCCAAAGGAACTGACGAGCATATTGCCTGCCGAGTCGCTCCACTGAAATTCGAGGCCCTCGATTGCAACAAGCAATGTGGGTGAACCGTGCTCGGTCGGAACGGGCACGATACGCGCCATGAGATGCCGCGGTGTCAATGCGCTCGATAGAACAACGGGAGGAACAGCGGCGCGCTTCAGTCGCGCAGAAGCGAAAAGTTGTTGCACAAGTTCCACGGAAACAGGGGTCAGCTCGGCGAGCATATCGTCCAGATCAATGGCCCGGCCCAGCAGCTGCTGTGCAACATGACTCGCCGCCACCGTCTTGCCTTCTGAATCGAAAAGGAGGGAGAATACTGGAGACGCGGCAACTTGATCACTGACGGTAGCCTTGGGGGGCGCGACCCGGCCAAGCTGTTCGAGAATATTGTAAGCGCGGGCGAAGTGCGCTTCGAGTTCTGGATCGACGTCAAGATCGATCGTCCCCGGTGGTTCGCTGCCGTCCTTGAGTGCTTCCTGACCCTCAAGCACTGCCTGAATATGATCTCCCCAAGCATCCATGAACGAATCATAAAAGTCCGGCCTTATGACAGACTCATAGATCGCAGCGACGACTCGTTCCCGCGTCGTGGCCTCTGGTTGGTAACTTTTGGGTGAGTCCCGAATGATGCAATATCCCTATGAGTTGCGGGCTGCGGCTTAAACTTGATCGAAACAACTTTGGTATACGGCTTTTGACCCATTTGGGTCATGGCAAAAATATGCCGTCAGGTTAACAATATTTTATCGTTCCTTTCGTGAGTGGCGATCATTTCAGTGACAATTTCAGGGCTATTTTTTCCGCCCGTACCCATTTCAATACCTTCTACCGCTCCGGGTAACCGGAGCGGTTTTTAGCTCTCTATATTACTGAGAACTTGTGTCAAAGTATGGAGATGTCAACTTCCGAAGTGTCTCAGTGACCGATGAGTTTCGGATTCTCGCAGATCAGGTCACCGTATTCGAACTCAAGAGTCGTATGGCTGATGCTAAACGTGTCGAGTAAGAGTTGCTTGATGTCCTGCTTGATCCGGGTTTGCTTGATCAGATCGGACTCGGCGATGAGCACATGGGCTTGAAGCGCGGTTTCGGACTCCTCCATCTGCCAGAGATGCAGGTGATGGATACCTTGGACGCCGGGCGTCTTCAAAATTGCTTCAATGACTTCTTCAGTATGGATGCCGGGCGGGCTACCCAGCATCAGCACCCTGATGACACCACCGATTTCCGCGTAGACATGCCATAGGATGTATCCCGCGATCATCAGCGTTACGACGGGGTCAACCCAGTCCCAGCCCAACACGATAACAGCAAAACCGGCGATGATGACTGCGACCGAGCCCAGAGCATCCGCAAGGTTATGGAGGAAAGCCGCTCTGATGTTCATGCTTTCCTTTGACAACCTGTAAGTTAGCGCAGCGGTCACCAGATCGATGACAAGTGCAATGGACGCAATCGACACGACCATCCAACCAGCTATAGGCTGCGGGTCCAACGCACGCATGACCCCCTCGTACCCGAGGTAAAGCGCGATAACGACAAGCGTTGTATAATTGATGAGAGCGGCCACGACTTCGGCGCGTCCGTAGCCAAAGCTCATATTCGTGTCTGCCGGACGGCGCGCAATCTTGCGGGCCACGAATGCGATGATGAGCGAGATCGCATCCGAGAAGTTGTGCAACGCGTCTGCGATCAGCGCGAGGGAGCCGGAAAGTATCCCGCCGACTACCTGAGCGAGCGTCAGAAGCATATTCACCGCGATGGCCCAAGCGACCTTGGCGTCGCCCGCATCGGGATCGATGTGGTGGTGGTGATGGTCAGAATGATCGTGTGGCATTTCGGGTCCTGGTACTTGTGCAGGCTCAAGGTAATTGCTCTAGTAACTAGAGGTTCAAGAGGTGATCTGAATGTTTTCGATAGGCCAGCTTTCCCGCCGAACAGGGGTGAAGGTTCCGACGATCAGATATTACGAAGATCGGGGTCTTCTCCCGCAGCCCGAGCGTTCATCCGGCAACCAGCGGCGCTATGATGAACATACGCTGAAGCTGCTGAAGTTCATCAGGCATACCCGTCAGCTGGGTTTGCCGCTGGAAGATGTATCTGAATTGATTTCCTTGCAGGAACAGAGTGGACCGGCGCTTTCAAAGGCCCATGAAATCGCATTGCGCCAGCGCGATCTTCTGCGTGAGCGTATTGAAGAGCTGCAGAAGCTGGAGGCGGAACTTGAGCGGATTTCGAATGCGTGCACGCATCCTCATCTCGAAGCGGAGCATGCGGGGGAATGTGCCGTCCTAAACGGCTTCTCGGATCACGGTTCGTGCGAGCATGCGCACAGGAGCTGCCCGGTCGGAAGAAATCTGCCCAGAAAGACGGGCTAGTCCAGAGCCTTGCGGATCTTGTCTGCAACCGCCGCAATCTGATCCAGATCTCCCATCTGGCCCGGAGGACGCAGTACGTCGCCCTGACGGCGGGGCAGGATATGAAAGTGGAGATGAAATACTTCCTGTCCGCCGGGCGCCTCATTGAACTGCTGAATGGTCACGCCTTCGGCATCCAATCCCTTCATCACGGCCTTGCTGACTTTTTGAACGGTGTTCATAACGCTGGCCAGTTGTTCAGGGCTGGCGTCGAGAACATTCCGGCAGGGGGTCTTTGGTATGACAAGACAATGACCATCGGCCCTTGGCATGATATCCATGAAAACAAGCGTGTCGTCATCTTCGAAAACGCGTGTCGCCGGCAGCTCGTCCCGCAGGATTTTTGCAAAGATATTGTCGTCCTGATACTCGGCCATCTCGTTTTCCCTGCAAGAAATCACGTGTTTCAATCTGTTTCTATTGGTCGTGACGAGCGGGTCAAGCGGCAAAACCCATCAAGGGGGCGCGTCAATATATCTTACTCTGGGACGATTTACGCCATTGAAGCACCAGTCAGGTCATTCTAAAACCTGCATGAATATGCAAGCGGCCGCAACAGGGCTGCGCGCCCATAGCCCATAGCTAACCAGGAGGTGCCCGATGGCAGACGCAGCCATTCACGGCCACGAACACGAGGACACACGCGGGTTTTTCACGCGCTGGTTCATGTCCACAAACCACAAGGACATCGGGGTACTCTACCTCATAGTGGCCGCAATTGTTGGTTTCATTTCAGTAGGCTTTACCGTTTTCATGCGGCTCGAGCTTTTGGAGCCCGGCGTTCAGCACATGTGTCTCGAAGGCGCACGTCTGTTCAGTGATGCGGCGCGCGAATGTACGCCGAACGGTCACCTCTGGAACGTTCTGATTACGGGCCACGGCATCCTGATGATGTTCTTCGTGGTGATTCCTGCGCTCTTCGGCGGATTCGGCAATTACTTCATGCCGCTGCAAATCGGCGCGCCGGACATGGCATTCCCGCGGATGAACAATCTCTCCTTCTGGATGTATGTTGCCGGTACAAGCCTTGCGGTCTGTTCGGTTCTGTCGCCGGGTGGCAACGATCAGCTTGGTGCTGGCGTGGGCTGGGTGCTTTATCCCCCGCTCTCTGTCCGTGAAGGCGGTATGGCGATGGACTTCGCCATCTTCGCGGTTCACCTTTCCGGTGCGTCGTCGATCCTTGGTGCGATCAACATCATCACCACCTTCCTGAACATGCGTGCCCCAGGCATGACCCTGTTCAAGGTGCCGCTGTTCGCCTGGTCGATCTTTGTCACGGCTTGGCTGATCCTTCTGTCGCTGCCGGTTCTGGCGGGCGCGATCACCATGCTGCTGATGGATCGTAACTTTGGCTTCACCTTCTTCGATCCGGCCGGTGGCGGTGACCCGATTCTGTACCAGCACATTCTCTGGTTCTTCGGTCACCCCGAGGTGTACATCATCATCCTTCCCGGATTTGGTATCATCAGCCACGTGATCGCAACGTTCAGCCGGAAGCCGGTGTTCGGTTACCTGCCGATGGTCTGGGCTCTGATCGCGATCGGCGCGCTGGGTTTCGTTGTCTGGGCGCACCACATGTACACTGTCGGTATGTCGCTTCACCAGCAGGCCTATTTCATGCTTGCGACGATGGTCATTGCGGTGCCAACAGGGGTCAAGGTGTTCAGCTGGATTGCCACCATGTGGGGCGGTTCCATCGAGTTCAAGACTCCAATGCTCTGGGCGTTTGGCTTCCTGTTCCTCTTCACCGTTGGCGGTGTAACCGGGATCGTGCTCAGCCAGGCTGCTGTCGACCGTTATTATCACGACACCTACTATGTCGTGGCGCACTTCCACTACGTCATGAGCCTTGGTGCCGTGTTCGCGATCTTTGCGGGTATCTACTTCTACTTCCCAAAGATGACCGGACGCATGTACCCGGAATGGGCAGGTAAGGTACACTTCTGGACGATGTTCATCGGTGCCAACCTGACTTTTTTCCCGCAGCACTTCCTTGGCCGTCAGGGCATGCCACGCCGCTATATCGACTATCCCGAGGCGTTTGCCTACTGGAACGCTTGGTCGAGCTGGGGTGCCTTCCTGTCCTTCGCGTCGTTCCTCTTTTTCTTCGGCGTCATCATCTACAGCCTGCGCGCAGGCGCCAAGGTGACCGAAGCCAACCCGTGGAACGAATATGCGGATACGCTGGAATGGACTCTGCCGAGCCCGCCGCCCGAGCATACGTTCGAGATTCTTCCGAAGCAGGAAGACTGGGACAAGCATCACGCGCACTAAGCGCTGGGGACGCATAGAAAATAAGGAGCCCCGGCATTTGCCGGGGCTCTTTTCGTATTCGGCCATCGAAAGTTCAGGTTTTATCGGCCAAGAGAGCTAAACTGGCCCTATCCATTCAGACAAGGCGCTCTCGATGCCATACCAATGGGAAAGTCAGGAAGAACCCGTCCGGACCCTCAAGCTTTGGCCGCATCAAAGCCTGCAGCCAAGGGGGTTCGTCATATTCATCGGCGCGACCTGCGGGATGCTTCTTTTGCCGCTTCTAGCATTGTTAGGAAGCGTACTGCTGTGGCTATTGCTTCCATTCCTTGCGGCAGCCGTTTTCGGAATATGGTTCGCGATCGGCAAGAACCGAAAGAACGCGCGGATTCTGGAAATCCTGACGCTCACAGATGACTTGGTACGCCTCGAAAGACACACGCCCAAAAAGGACGTTAAACAGTGGGAATGCAACCGGTACTGGGCCCGCCCGCAGATGCATGGAAACGACGGCCCAGTCCCCTACTACGTGACGCTAAAGGGAGCGGGCCGGGAAGTGGAAATCGGTGCGTTTCTGTCCGAAGACGAACGTCGGGCGCTTTTCGATGACTTATGCCGGATCCTGCCAAGCAGAACCTAGATATATAGCGCTTGTTTGGGTTTATCTCACCCCGAGCACAGCCGGTCCTTTACCAACGGACCTACTTTTCCGAAATCCATCTGACCCGTGTAGCGGGATTTCAATTCCGCCATGACCTTACCCATGTCCCGGATGCTTTCGGCTCCGGTGCTATCAATGGCCTTATCCACGGCCTGGGTCATCTGACCTTCGTCAAGCTGCGGTGGCAGGAATTCTTCGATAACCTTCATCTCTGCCAGTTCACGGTCGGACAGATCGAGGCGGCCGCCTTCCTCGTAAGCAATCGCGCTTTCATGGCGTTGCTTCATCATCTTTCCAAGGATTGAAAGCACTTCCGCGTCGCCGACCCCATTAGCTTCGCTGTCATCGCTCCGCGCGGCAATGTCTTGATCTTTGATCGCCGCGTTAATGAGTCGGAGCGTAGAAAGCCGGGTCGCTGCCTTGTCCCGCATTGCCTGTTTCAGGGCATCATTCACCCTAGACCGCAAGTCCATCTTTTGTCCCATCCCCATGGATCATGAAGTCTCTCACTTTACTAAAAGCGTGTAGTTCTGACAATATCGCTTTCGCGACGTAACTTTTTCCTTAACTTTAACCCGGCACGGCGACTGCGGGTTGACCAAGGCTGCGCCGCCTCATAGTACTCCATGAATTTGCCGAAATCGGAGTCGTATCATGGTCGCCACAGCCCCCGCGAAGCCTACTGCATGTCTCGCACTTGCCGATGGGACAATCTTTTACGGTGTCGGTTTCGGAGCAATCGGTCAGACAGTGGCCGAGCTTTGCTTTAACACGGCGATGACCGGGTACCAGGAAATCATGACTGACCCTTCCTATGCAGGTCAGATCGTGACTTTTACCTTCCCGCATATCGGCAATGTGGGCGTGAACCCGGATGATGACGAAACCGGCGATCCGGTCGCCGCAGGCATGATCGTCAAGTGGGACCCGACAGTCGCTAGCAACTGGAGAAGCGCTGACGAACTGAAAGTCTGGCTTGAAAGACGCGGTCGGATTGCAATGGGAGGCGTCGACACGAGACGTCTGACCCGGGCGATCCGCCAGCAAGGAGCACCGCACGTTGCACTGGCGCACAATCCCGAAGGCAACTTCGACATTGAGGCACTTGTTGCTGCCGCGCGCGCTTTCCGCGGGCTGGAGGGCATGGATCTGGCGAAGGATGTGACCTGCGCGCAGTCCTATCGTTGGAATGAAATGCGTTGGGCATGGCCGGAAGGCTACACCGCGCAAACAGACCCGAAATACAAAGTCGTTGCCGTCGACTACGGCGCAAAACGCAACATCCTGCGCTGCCTTGCCAGTGTCGGCTGTGATGTGACGGTTCTCCCGGCTTCGGCGACAGCGGAAGACGTGCTTGCGCACAATCCTGATGGATTGTTCCTGTCCAATGGGCCCGGGGATCCTGCGGCGACCGGTGAGTACGCCGTACCCATGATTCAGGAAGTGATCGGAAAAACGGAACTTCCAGTGTTCGGCATTTGCCTTGGGCACCAGATGCTGGCCCTCGCACTCGGTGCCAAGACGGTCAAAATGAACCACGGTCATCATGGTGCCAACCACCCCGTAAAAGATCTTGAAACCGGTAAGGTGGAAATCACCTCCATGAACCATGGTTTTGCTGTTGATGCCCAGACGCTACCGAATGGCGTTCGTGAGACTCATCGTTCGCTGTTCGATGGTTCCAACTGCGGTATTCGCATGACTGATCGACCGGTCTGGTCCGTTCAATACCACCCCGAGGCAAGTCCGGGGCCGCAGGACAGCTTCTATCTTTTCGAAAGGTTCGCGGAGGCAATGAAAGAACGCGCGTCCGCCTGAGAGAATTACCGAAGGACAACCAAGGAAAAATTTACCTCTCTTTAAGGTTAACCAGCCAACTCTGCCCTATCCGGCTCGGGAGGCAGGTTACCCATGGAAAGAGGTCCCTTGGTTCACGATGGTGGTGCCAATACTGCCGAGCGGATGCCAATCGGCCGTCACTTGGTTGACAACGGATCGATCACCTCTTCGCAACTGGTAGCCGCGCTTCAGCTTCAGACAACAATCAACGCTCCCTTGGGTGAAATCCTTGTTGCCGAAGGAATCGCGAAGAAGCAGGATGTCGAAAAAGTCCTTGCGCAGCAGTTCCCCCTGCCTAAAGCGGACTTTGATAAAGAACCAATAGACACGGAACTGTGCAAATCTCGACCGCCGCGTTTCTGGGTTCGAAACCGCCTTCTGCCTTGGAAGAATGACGGCGAACGCGTCCTGATTGCCACGGAACGCCCTGATCGCTTTGATGACTTTCGCGGCAGTCTTGAAGCGAATTTCGGATCTCTCGCACCGGCGCTTGGCGAATCCGACGATATGACAAGATCTATCGGCTTGTTGTTCGGGCGCCAGCTGGCCCTCGAAGCCAATGAACGGGTTGCGGCTGAATTCAGTTGCCGGAGCTGGCATTGGAGCGCGCGCCTGATTTTACCTCTTCTCCTCGTGGCTAGCGGAACAGGCTTTTACAACTTTCCGACACTCGGGTACTTCTTTGCCACTCTTGTCGCGCTTTCTGCTCTTGTTCTGTTTGCTTGTCTCAGGTTCACGGCGTTCATAGCTCATATGACTGACAACGACCTTCTTGCCGTACCGCGTGGTCGGGCCGTGGTGCCGGCAGAGAACCTGCGCAAACCAAAAGTCTCAGTCCTTGTTCCCCTTTATCGGGAAAAAGAGATCGTAAAAACGCTGGTGGCCCGGCTTAGTCGTCTGACGTACCCAAAGGCGGTTCTTGAGGTGCTTTTGGTCCTGGAAGAACGGGATGATGTGACCCGCCGTACACTTGCCGAAACAACCTTGCCCAGATGGATGCGTGTCGTGGAGGTTCCCGCAATCGGAGGCATCAAAACGAAGCCACGCGCGATGAACTATGCGCTGGACTTCTGCGGGGGCGAAATCGTGGGAGTTTGGGATGCCGAGGATGCACCGGCTTTTGACCAAATCGAGCGCGTCGTCGAAAGGTTTGCATCGGCGCCCGATGATGTTGTCTGTCTTCAGGGCGTGCTGGATTATTACAATCCACGGACCAACTGGATTTCACGCTGCTTTACCATCGAATACGCCGCCTGGTTTCGTGTCATCCTGCCGGGACTCGCACGCCTCGGTCTGATCGTTCCGCTCGGCGGTACAACACTTTTTTTTCGCAGGGACAAGCTGGAAGAGCTTGGAGGATGGGACGCTCACAACGTGACCGAAGATGCTGATCTTGGCGTACGGCTTTCCCGGTGGGGTTACCGCACGGAAATGATCGATACCGTGACCTATGAGGAAGCGAACTGTCGGGTCTGGCCATGGATAAAACAGAGATCGCGATGGCTAAAGGGATTCATGGTCACATATGTCGTTCACATGCGGCGTCCCTTGAAGCTCTACCGCGACATTGGTCCCCTCAAGTTCCTAAGCTTTCAGGCGTTCTTTCTCGGCACTCTCAGCCAGTTCCTGTTGGCCCCTTTCATCTGGACCTTCTGGCTCTTTCTATTTGGCATTCCGCACCCGTTGGAGGGATTCGCACCCTATGAGTATCTCCTAGGCGTGATGCTGTTCTTTTTCTGCATCGAGTTGATGGGGTTCATCATCGCAATGCTTGCTGTATCGAAATCCGACAGGCGTTTTCTGATGATATGGGTGCCAGCGATGCTGTTGTATTTTCCGTTAGGTACAGTCGCCGCGATCAAGGCATTGGTAGAGCTGATGGTGGCGCCGTATTATTGGGACAAGACCCAGCACGGCGTTGTCTTGGCTGACGAATGTGTCTGATCGTCAACCGCGCCTGTCGGCATCCTGTTTCAATCTTGTTTTGAAGGCGACCGAGATATGGTTCTGTAAGGCATGTTCCGCGGAATCCTCATCGCGTTTTTCTATTGCCGCTACAATTTTGCGATGTTCGGCCTGAGCGATTTCACCGCGACCTTCCGCTGCCAAGGAAGTTGTCGCCATCAAGGCCATCGTCCGGTGCACCAGATCCAGTTGTTGCACCAAATATCTGTTGTGCGAGGCAAGCTGTATCTGCTTGTGAAAGCGCCGGTTGGACCGTGCAAGCGCAGGCGGGTCGTGGATCAGGGCGTCGTCCGCCTCTACCATCTCACGCAGAACTGTAATCTCTTCTTCGTTCGCGTGGCGGGCAGCAAGACGGGCGGCCAAGCCTTCCAATTCGCGGCGCACGACATAGAGTTCGGCCATCTGGTTGTGATCCAGTGAAGCCACGATGAGCGAACGGCCGTCTCGGGCCAAGAGTGATTGTGTTTCGAGCCGCTGCAAGGCTTCGCGCACGGGTGTGCGCGAGACGCCCAGCCGCTCTGCAAGATCGCTCTCGACCAACCGGTCGCCGGGCTTGTAATCACCCATGTCAATCGCTTCGAGGATCAGGCTGTACGCATCCGTCTGCGCCGGTTTGGTTTCTTTCATATGGCCACCGGAAGATTTCATCCCTAGTGTCTACTCGCGGCGCCGTGACCGGATCAAGCCCGCCGTTGAAAACCCGTTGGTGCTGAGCTAGAGCCTCCCAATGATCAAAACATCATTCAGCCATGTCGAGACTTGGGTCTTTGACCTCGACAACACTCTTTATCCGCCCTCTGTGCGCCTCTTTGATCAGATCGAAGTCCACATGACCAAATATGTCATGGATACGCTTTCCGTGGACGCTGAGGAGGCTGACAAGTTGCGCTCGGAGTATTGGCGCACCTACGGAACCACTCTTGCAGGGCTTATGAGGGTTCACGGAGTCGATCCAGGGCCGTATCTGACCAAGGTGCATGAAATCTCCTTTGATCATCTCGAAGAAGACCTAGCCTTAGCAGCAGCAATTGCCGCATTACCCGGAAGGCGTATCGTGTACACAAACGGTACACGGCCATACGCGGAAAACGTACTAAAGGCGCGCGGCCTGAGCGAGGTATTCGATGGTATCTATGGCGTCGAGCATGCGCAGTTTCTTCCAAAACCTGAACGCGAGGCCTTTGAAATGGTGTTTGCGCTCGACGGTCTGAACCCAGGGCGGGCGGCGATGTTCGAAGATGATGCCCGCAATCTTGTGGCGCCGCATGCGATGGGCATGCAGACTGTTCACGTTGCACCTGATCGTCTGGAGGCGGACCACATACATCACCATACCGACGATCTGGCATCATTCGTTGCCAGACTTATCTAATGTGACATAGCAACGGTGAAAGCCGTCTCGATAACATGGAGAGAGGATAGCCATGCCGGAACAAAGCGACGTTCTCGTTTCGGGTGGAGGTATCGCTGGCCTGACCGCGGCAGCCGTTTTCGGGGCAATGGGCTATGACGTGACATGCGTGGATCCGGCTCCACCGATAACGTCGCGCGATGCGTCGGGCTCAGACCTTCGCACCACGGCGATCCTGCAACCTGCCAAAGCTTTGCTTGAGAAATTCGGGCTGTGGCAGTGTTTGGCCCCTCATGCCATGCCACTGCGCGTCATGCGAATTGTCGATGCCGGCGGTGAGACTTCCGAGCCGAGAGTGGTCCGGGAATTTCGAGCTGACGAGATTTCTGATCAGCCATTCGGATGGAATCTGCCGAACTGGTTGCTGCGGCGAGAATTCCTTTCCCAGTTTACGGATCTGCCTTCCGTCAGTTTCCGACCCGGAGTGAGTACGAATTCGCTCTTTACCCGAATGGGCGAAGCGCGTGTCGGATTAAGCGACGGTTCAAAGGTTTCCACGCGTCTTGTCATTGCTGCGGATGGACGAAATTCGTTTACCCGTGAGGCCGCGGGAATTGCTATTACTAAAAGGCACTATGGCCAGAAGGCGCTGGCCTTTGCTGTGACGCACACTCTGCCACACGAAAACGTTTCGACCGAAATCCATCGAAGCGGCGGACCTTTTACACTGGTCCCACTGCCGGATCACGAAGGAAAACCATCCTCTGCTGTCGTCTGGATGGAGACCGGACCAAAGGCGCAGGAACTGCATGCGCTTTCTGACGATGCCTTTGAAGTTGCCGTGAATGAAAGAGCCTGCGGTCTGATGGGTGAAATTCATCTGGCCACCGGCCGGGCGCTTTGGCCAATTACGAGTCAGCATGCAGAATCCATGCAGGCAGAACGAGTCGCTCTGATGGCCGAGGCCGCCCATGTCGTTCCGCCCATCGGCGCTCAGGGACTTAACATGTCACTTGCCGATTTGCGCTGCCTGACGGAACTGGCCGAGAAATACCCGGACGATCTTGGATGTGCCGACATGCTAACGGCCTACGACAAGGCACGCATGAGCGATATCCGGTTGCGCGTTCAAGGGATCGATCTGCTGAACCGGGCATCAATGGCGGATGCCCGAGCTCTGCGGGATGTCAGGGCCGCCGGGTTAAGCGCCCTTTATGCACTCCCCCAGATCCGGCACATGCTTATGCGCATGGGGCTTGGCGTTGCTTAGATCACCTGGTCGAGAACCTTCTTGAGCCGGGCCAGAGTAGCGTCGACATCGTAAAGCTTGTCGAGACCAAAGAGGCCAAGTCTGAAGGTCTGGAAGTTTTCGGGCTCGTCGCACTGAAGCGGCACACCGGCGGCGATCTGCATTCCCTTCGCGGCGAAGGCGCGTCCGGATTGTATGTCGGGCGAGTCGGTGTAGCTGACGACGACACCCGGCGCGCCAAATCCATCGGCTGCCACAGAGACAATGCCTTTGTCAGCGAGCATAGCGCGAACGCCCTCGCCCAGTTTCCACTGCGCTTCCCGCAGACGGTCGAAACCATAGTCACGCGATTCCATCATGGTGTCCCGGAAATCGCAGAGCGCGTCGGTCGGCATTGTGGCGTGATAGGCGTGCCCGCCGCTTTCATAGGCGGCCATGATCTGCTGCCACTTTTTGAGATCTATGGCAAAGCTGTCGGATTGTGTCTCTTCCAGACGGGCCAGAGCTTCTGCCGACATCATCACGAGACCCGCCGAAGGAGATGAGCTCCACCCTTTTTGCGGTGCGCTGATCAATACATCGACGCCCGTGGATTTCATGTCTACCCACGCACAGCCGGACGCGATGCAATCCAGCACCATCAATGCACCGACGTCATGCGCCGCCTCTGCAAGCGACGCGATATAGTCGTCGGGCAGAATAACACCTGCCGAAGTTTCTACATGAGGCGCGAAGACAACTGATGGCTTTTCTCGGCGTATCGTCTCAACAACCTCATCGATCGGGGCTGGAGCGAAAGGCGAGGGAGAACTGTTGCCAACCGGGCGCGCTTTCATGACGGTGGCCGAAGACGTCAGGCTGCCTGTTTCAATGATCTGGCTCCAGCGATAGGAAAACCATCCATTGCGGACCACCAGTACATCCTGCCCCTGGGCGAACTGACGCGCTACGGCTTCCATTGCATACGTACCGCCACCGGGGACAATGGCCACGCCGTCGGCCCGATAGACTTCCTTCAGCCCATCGGAAAGATCACGCATGACTTTCTGGAATTTCATGGACATGTGGTTCAGCGATCGGTCCGTAAACACGACCGAGAATTCTTCCAATCCGTCAGGATCTACAGTCTCAAGCAAAGCTGGCATGGGATGTCCTTTCTGAACCTGCCTAACCTGATAGCGATCAGCGAGACGATTGGCAAAACCTCTGTGATCACCCGAGGGGGCCGGGCAGCCTTTCTTCGCTCAGCAGAACATTCGCCTCAAGATCGCCGGCACCTGGAAGCGTCATTATCCTGCGCCTGAGGATGCGCTCGAAGTCAGACAGATCGCGGGCCACGACCCGAAGACGGAAATCGTAGAGACCGAGCACGTGCTCGACTGTCTGCACCTCGGGGATCGCGCTGACCGCTCTTTCGAAATCGGCAAGACTTGGCTGTGCCTTGCGGGCGAGTTTGATGCCCACGAAAACAGTGACGCCAAAACCAAGAGCCTCGGCGTTGAGGCGAAGCTGGCGCCCTTTCAGGATGCCAGCGTCTTCCAGCCGGCGAATGCGCCGCCACGTTGCCGGTTGCGAAAGGCCGAATTTGCGACCCAACGCGCTCGCGCTTTGCGTGGCGTCCTGAACCAGCGCACTCAGCAGTTTGCGATCGATATCGTCAATTTCCGTCATACTGGCAGAACCTTGTCGGATTTGATCCGCGCGATATGCATAAGGGCTTCTATGTCGGCGATATGGGGCAGGGTGAGAATCCTGTCACGATACAACGACTGATAATGAGCCAGATCTTTTGCGATCACAGAGAGTCTGACGTCGACCCGACCCAGAAAAGTCTGGATCTCGAGAACTTCCGGTACCTTCCGTGCCTCTGCAAGAAATTCGTCAAAAGCGCGAGGTTCCGCTTTTTCCAAGGTGAATCGAAGGCTTACTTCGACGGTATAGTCAAGAGCCGCCCAGTCGATGATTGCTTCCTGGCCAAGGATGACCCCGTTGCTTTCCATCTTTTCGAGCCGTCGCCAACACATTGCAGGCGTTACTCGCGCCCTGTCTGCCAGTTCGGAGACAGAAAGACTCGGTTCAGCCTGGAACTGGCGGAGAATGCGGCGGTCAATGTCATCTAACATGAATATACCGAAAATCTAATGATCTACGAATGATACTTCCTCTTGCTCCTAAATACTCAAGGAAACTGATATCGCAACAACGATATCGGCGGAGTAGACAGGGCGACATCTGAGACGCTGCGGAAAAGGAGCTACCGATGCGTGTGTATTATGATCGCGATTGCGATATTAACCTGATCAAGGACAAGAAAGTTGCCATTCTGGGTTACGGGTCGCAGGGCCACGCCCATGCGCTGAACCTGCGCGACTCTGGCGCCAAGAATCTTGTCGTCGCTCTCCGCGAAGGTTCGCCTTCGGCAAAGAAGGCTGAGGGCGAAGGTCTTACGGTTATGGGGATCGCCGAAGCAGCGGCATGGTGCGACCTGATCATGTTTACCATGCCCGATGAACTGCAGGCCGAGACTTACAAGAAATACGTGCATGACAACCTCAAGGAAGGTTCGGCAATCGCGTTTGCACATGGTCTGAACGTGCATTTCGGTCTCATCGAGCCCAAGCCCGGTGTGGATGTCATCATGATGGCACCAAAGGGCCCGGGTCATACGGTGCGCGGCGAATACACCAAAGGCGGCGGTGTTCCCTGTCTCGTGGCCGTACACAACGATGCCTCCGGCAAGGCGCTGGAGCTGGGCCTGTCCTACTGCTCCGCCATTGGCGGTGGTCGTTCCGGTATCATCGAAACCAATTTCCGCCAGGAATGTGAAACCGACCTGTTCGGCGAGCAGGCCGTTCTCTGCGGTGGTCTGGTTGAGCTGATCCGCATGGGCTTCGAAACTCTGGTCGAAGCCGGGTACGAGCCAGAAATGGCCTATTTCGAGTGTCTGCACGAAGTGAAGCTAATCGTCGACCTGATCTACGAAGGTGGCATCGCCAACATGAACTACTCGATCTCGAATACTGCCGAATACGGCGAATATGTCTCGGGTCCGCGTATTCTTCCTTACGACGAAACAAAAGCACGCATGAAAGCGGTTCTGACCGACATTCAGAACGGCAAATTCGTCCGTGATTTTATGCAGGAAAACGCTGTCGGTCAGCCCATGTTCAAGGCGACGCGCCGCCTGAATGACGAACACCAGATCGAACAGATCGGCGAAAAGCTGCGGGCCATGATGCCGTGGATTTCCGCAGGCAAGATGGTCGACAAGGCCAAGAACTGATCGAGCATATCGCTTGAAAGAAAGGGCGCCCGGTTTGGGCGCCTTTTTTTAAGTAGCAGTCTGAAACGACTGGAATAACTTCAGCGGAACAGGTTCAGCCTGCTTTGGCTTGATGGTCCGAATGGATGAACTTGCAATCGCAGTAGGGGCATTCGACCCAGCCTGTATCCTGCGGAATGCTCAGCCAGACACGGGGATGACCGAGGGCACCTTCGCCGCCGTCACATGCAATGCGATAGCTGTCCACCACCTTGGTTTCAGGCGCTTCGATGGTCATGGTCTCTTGTATCCTTCTAGGCTGGATTGCTTGTTTCTTTATGTGCCAGCAAGGGCAACGCTGCAAGGCCCCGATTGTCGCGGTCGCTGCAGTACTAAGGTGCTCGCCAGCTTGGCCCAGCTTGTTGATTATTCGCCCTGAAGCTTTTAATCCGCCGGGTATGCTTGTCCTTGAAAACATTCTGTCCGACCGGGGTTCCAGGTATGCCGTGTCGGGTGGTCCCGCCGATACCGCAGAGGCAGCGCGTGCATTTGTTCGCGAACTGACACGCCGAAAGAAATTCGCGAAGGCGACCCACAATACATGGGGATTGCTCACCAGTGACGGTGCGCAACTTAAGAGTGACGACGGCGAAAGTGGCGCCGGATTGGTGATTCTGCGGCAGTTGGAGACCGCCGGTTTGCACGATCATGTCGTGGTGGTGACGCGCTGGTATGGTGGGAAACACCTGGGCGGCGACCGGTTTCGGCATGTTCAGCAGGCGGTTCGGACTTATCTGGAGGCACTGGAAAATACGTAGGAAACGTTGCCTGATTTGCGCTTTTCTGCTGCGAGAACAGTGGTCTTTCGCGTGTCTAGCCAAGAGATTCGTTGCGTGAATGCAATTTAGCGGTCAACCTGAGAGCGACTGGCTTCGGGTGACGGGAAATGAGCACTAAGAAAGTCTGTATAGTGGGGGGAGGCTGTGCGGCTGTCGCAACGGCTTTCGAATTGACCCAGCCACAACGCGACGGAGAGTTCGAAGTTACCATCTACCAGCAGGGCTGGCGGCTGGGTGGCAAGGGTGCGTCCGGTCGGGCTTTGCCGTCGCAGCGGATCGAGGAACACGGGCTTCACCTTTGGATGGGCTTTTACGAGAATGCCTTTGGCATGATGCGGGCTTGCTACGAAGAACTTGGCAGGAATCCCGAGACCTGCCCGATCGCCACTTGGGATCAGGCCTTCAAGCCGGATAACTACGTTGGAGTGACCGAGGATCTGGCCGATGGTTGGGCCAACTGGATGGCTCTTTTTCCGCCTGCCTCCGGCAATCCTGGCGATCCGCTGAAAACGGCCGATCCTTTTTCCATTCCTGCCTATCTTACACGTTGCGTTTTGTTGCTGAGAACGTTGATCACTTCGGTGCAAGACCGCGTGCCGCAGGCAGAAGTAAAAGGCGGTAGTGATCTCGTCGGTGCGGTGGCAGCTATTGCACGCAGTACGGCACGGGGAGTCGTGGCTGAACCATTGAAATCCGCAGAGCGTCTTGCTTCTTATGGACAGCTTGCCATCGGAGTGGTGATTGCCGAGGCGCTGGATATCTTGAGACGTATATTCGATGGCCGACCTCAGTCATGGAGGCCAGACGACGATTTGCATGCCGCTCAATCACTGCTGACAAAATTGTCGGTCGTTATCCATAGCCAGACAGAGCAGCTCACAGCCTTGGATCCGGAATTGCGTCGCGTTTGGGAAATCGCCGATGTGGTGCTAGCGATCATACGCGGTATCCTGCGTGACGGGCTTATATTCAACCCGCGCGGGTTCGATGCCATCGACGATCTGGATTGGCGAGAATGGTTGCGTTTGCACGGCGCGTCGGAGCTTTCCGTCAACAGCGCTTTTGTCAGAGCCTCATATGACCTGCTTTTTGCTTATGAGGATGGGGACATCAACAGACCGCGACTTGCTGCGGGGCAGGCATTGCGCGGTGCGCTACGCATGTTTTTTACCTATCGCGGCGCCCTGTTCTGGAAGATGCAGGCCGGTATGGGAGATATCGTGTTTGCGCCATTTTACGAGGTGCTGAAGCGGCGCGGGGTGAAGTTCGAATTCTTTCATCGTCTGGAAGACCTGAATCTTGATGGTTCCGGCAAGCTGGTAGAGCAAGCCATTTTCAATGTACAGGCGAAGGTCAAACGCGGCCTAGATTACGAGCCGCTCGTCAATGTGAAGGATCTGCCAAGCTGGCCCTCTGAACCGGATTTTTCCCAGCTCACGGGCGGCGACAAGCTGAAAAAAAGTGGCTGGGATGCGGAATCACGTTGGGATGAACATTCGGCTGGGACACGGACGCTGAAGATAGGGAAGGATTTCGATTTCCTTGTACTTGCAGTGGGTCTGGGCGAGGTGCCTAACGTCGCTGCCGAATTGATCGCGGCGTCGCCACCATGGCGCCGTATGGTCGAAGAGGTCAAAACTGTCGCCACGCAGGCATTTCAGATCTGGCTGGACAAGCCGGTTGACGAACTGGGGTGGTCAAAACCGTCGCCGAACATTTCGGGTTATGTCGAACCTTTTGATACCTGGGCCGACATGCCACAACTGATCGCGCTGGAAGATTGGGAAGTCGATCCGAAAGCGATTGCGTATTTCTGTTCCGTCCTGCCCGACAGTGAGATCCCCACGTCGGATAACCCCCTGTCTTCTGCTCGGGACAGAGTGAAAGAAAATGCCATTCGCTTCCTCGACAAGGATGTCGCGCATTTTTGGCCGGCTGCCGTGCGGAAGGACGGGTTTGACTGGTCGCTTTTGTCCGGGCCTGACAAATCGTCCGATGGGCCTGAACGTTTCTCCTCGCAATTCTGGACGGCAAATATCAATCCGACCGATCGTTACATTCTGTCCCTGCCGGGCAGTCTCAAGTATAGAATTTCACCCTTGGATCAACATTTTGATAACGTGACTGTTGCCGGGGACTGGACCCGTTGCGGGCATCAGGCTGGGTGCGTCGAAGCGGCTGTGATGTCGGGACGCCTCGCCGCCCATGCCATGTCTTTGCACCCGCAGCTTGAGGAGATTGTCGGATATGACCACCCATGATGAAAATGGCATAACGGACTCCCTGAGCGGCCATGCGGACGAGTTCCTCCGGCGTCCGACCCTTGATCGAACCGACCCGCACAGAAACATTTTCAATGCGTTCCGGCAAAGCGATGGTCGGAAACAGGACGTATTTGGAGACGAAAAAGTCTGGCGAAGCTTCCAGAGTAGTAACGCCGAAGAAGCTGAGACGTCGAACGGGTCATCATGGACACCGGGTCCGCTTTGGGATGGCGTTTCCGAGAGTGTGCGGGCCGGGTATGATGTGATAAACCGCCAGATCGAGGAAGGAAAAGCAACCGCTGCCCGCTTCGCTAGCCCGGATAGAGGTGGCCAATCGCGGGGCATGCCTGAAATCTTGGAGCGCCTTATCCGCACATACTCGGATATTGGCTCGGTCTGGGTAGAATTGTTGGTCGCGGCCACCGAAAGAGATCAGCCAAAAGCACCCAATGCGCCCGAAACGACTGCTGGCTTTCGAGACGACATTGGCGTTGGTGTGCAGGTCCGAGCATCTTGTTCAGTGACGGCTCGCGCGCGGTTATACCGCTCGGTGACAGGAACACTTAACGTTTTGCCTCTGCGCGGCGCCGGCCCGGACGGAGAGGAAATTCGCAGTGTTAGCGTTGAACCGGGGTATTGTGTCCACATCGACATCCCGAGTGATGCGAAACACGGGATATACTATGGTATACTTCTAGAGCAGGGGGCGGATGAGCCAGCCGGTTCACTGACCGTGACGGTTGGTGGGGATTGAAATGAGCGAGCCGGCCATCCAGGAAACACTGGAAGAATACGGCGCCATGACTCGCGATCTCATGGCGCATTACTTGCCGACGCCTGAAGCAGATCACTACCTTTACGGTCCAGCGGCGGATTACCCGTTGCGAGGCGGAAAGATGATGCGGCCCAGCATATGTATCGCGACGGCTCGCTTGTTCGGCGCTTCTCTTGAAGATTCACTCAAGGTCGCCGTCAGTATTGAATTGCTGCACAACGCCTTACTGATCCACGATGACATCGAAGACGAGAGCGAAACCCGCCGGGGTCAGCCGACGCTGCACATGAAGCACGGAATACCAATTGCATTGAACGTTGGCGATGCTTTGGCGCTTTCCAGTCTTCGACCTTTGATCCATGTTTTTCCCCGGATCGGACCGTGGATGGGTCTGAAACTTATCGAAGATATGGAACGCATGGCCCGTGAAACCGCTGAAGGTCAGGCTATGGAACTCGCATGGCGGCACGACAATACGCTGAAACTGGCCCCCGAGGATTACCTCGTGATGGTGCTCAAGAAGACATGCTGGCTGGCGACAATCTTTCCATGCCGGGCGGGAGCGTTGCTGGGGTCGAGATCGTCGATTGCCGAGGATGCTTTCATGCGCTTTGGCTTTTTCGTTGGCGCAGCCTTTCAGATCAGTGACGATACGCTGAACATCGAAGCCGAAGCGATCTATGGCAAGGAAGCCTGCGGGGATCTGCTGGAGGGAAAACGGACGCTAATGTTGATCGACCTTCTTAATCTGTTACGGGGCGACGATCTGCATCGGCTTGTGACATTTCTTTCCAGAAAGAGATCGGAGTTGGCGGAGGATGAAATAGGTTGGGTTCGAGAGAAGATTATCGACCTTGGTTGCTTGAACAGGGCGCGATCAGCAGCGCGAGGGATGGCCGGAGCCGCGCAGCATGAGTTTGATCTGACGTTCGGGCATCTTCCCCAAACCCGGGACAAGGCTTTCCTGTCGAGCCTGGCCTGTTGGTCTTTGTCGAGATCGCATTGATCATACCTGTGAATTTGCCGGATCGCGGGTATCCGGGCAGTTTAGTTTGATAGCGAGTTGGGAATGGTTGTCTGAGGCCTGAAGGCGAGAAACTTCGGCATGCAAGAACGGGAATTGCAATGAGCACTACCTTTGCGGGGAAACTATACGACTGGCTGCAATCGATAAATGCCGCCGAATGCTTCGACATTCTTCAGAACGCGGATATCGACTTGGAGTTGCTGGTTGACCTGACCGAGGAAGACCTGCGTGAGCTTGGATTGTCTTTGGGGCAGCGGAAACGGCTCCAGAAGGGGATTGAGTCATTACGATCGGGCGGCCAGTCCGGCTCGGTGACATCACGCGCTGAACGGCGACAGTTGAGTTTTCTTTTCTGCGATTTGGTGGATTCCACAGTGATTAGCCAGAGAATGGATGCAGAAGATCTCGCGTCCGTGCAGCAGGCTTATCACGGGCTGTGTTCGCAGATAGCCAACCGTTGGGGTGGCAGGATGCTTGCTCAATATGGCGATGGCTGCATGCTGGTGTTTGGTCATCCCAACGTCCATGAGAACGATGCCGAACGTGCGGTGCGGGCCGGGCTTGAACTGGCGACTGCAGTACCGGATGCACAGTTTGCGCCGAGCGTTTCGCTGAATTGCCGGATCGCCATTGCAACGGGCCGGGTGGTCATCGGTGACGTGACCGGTGGTTCAGACCCCAACGCCGTAGCTGGCGAAACGCCGAACCTCGCGGCGCGACTTCAGGACATAGCTAAGCCCGGGACAGTGGTTATCGCTGAATCCACGATGAACCTTGTTAAATCCGCCTTCGATCTCGACAGTCGTGGCGCGCATAAATTGAAAGGGTACGACCAACCGGTAGAGGCCTGGACAGTTACGGCGGCGAAAGACGAGTCGGATCGTGTAACCGGACTTGGAAGCGATCATCACTTTGTGGGACGCCGGGACGAACTGGAACTGTTGCAGGTGCGATGGGAAAAGGCGCTTACGGGTTCGATGCAGATCGTGACCGTGTCTGGTGAAGCGGGCTTGGGTAAGTCATGGTTGCTTTCAGCCTTTGCCCAGCGCGCCATGGTTGCCAATGAAGAGATGCGCCGGTTTCGCTACTTCTGCGTAAGTTTCAAGACAAACAGCGCGTTGCATCCATTTTTGGCGGAGATTGCCAGGTCTATCGGTATTGTGGGTGCTGAAAGCGCCGCGCAGACCCGTCAGCGCATCAAAGACTGGCCCGACCTGAAAGATATCGAGATCAGTAATGCATCTGCATTACTGGCGGCGCAGTTTGGCGTGCAGGATACCGAGACGCCTCTGGCATTGAATGCGGCGCAGCAAAAGCTCGCGATGTTTGCGTTGCTGAACGAAATGCTGAAGAAGCGTGCAGGAGCGGGACCCGTGTTGATCGAAATTGAAGATATTCACTGGGCCGATCCGACGACGTTAGAATTTCTCTCACGACTGGTGACGGATCCTCCGAAACTCCCTGTCATGCTGGTCACGACGCACAGACCTGAGTTTGAGTTGAACTGGCCAGCTCTGCCTTGGCTTACACATCTCGGACTCAACCGCTTGTCGCTTGGCGAAAGCATCGAGATTGCTCGTTTGGCGGATGGCACCCACTCAATCCCGGAGGCGAGGTTGCGCGACATTATCGCGAAGGCCGATGGCGTGCCACTGTTTGTCGAAGAACTGACCCAAACGGTGGCTGTTCTGGAGGGCAATGAAATCGGTGGTGCCATCAGGGTGCCGGAAACGCTTGAAGCGTCGCTTATGGCGCGGCTTGACCGGAATGCTGCGGCGAAGTCGATCGCGCAGATCGCTGCGACGATCGGCCGGAAGTTCCGAGGTTCAACGCTTGCGGCTGTTGCCAATAAGGATCCGGACACGCTTGCGCAGTTAATCCGACAACTTACGGACGACCGGATTCTCGAGCCGGTCAAGAATGATCCCGATTCATACATCTTTCGCCATGCGTTGATACAGGACGCCGCATATGGTTCGCTCTTGCGCAGCGAACGAAAGAAATTGCACGCCCGGATTGCGGACATTCTGGCGGAAGAAAACCAGCATGAAGCAATCATTGAACCGGAAACTTTGGCGCGTCATCTGGCTGGCGCTGAAATGCACTTGGAAGCCGTTGGAAAACTGATTGAAGCGGGTCAGAATGCAACGTCGCGCGCAGCTCAGATCGAAGCTAACAATCATTTCCGTTCTGCATTGGACTTACTGAAAAAGGCACCTGTCGGTGAGATAACAACGCGGTTCGAGGCGACCGTGAACGCCTTGCTTGGTCAATCTCTGTTGGCCACTGTCGGTTTTGCCGCGCCGGAAGTTGGAGAAGCCTTTGATCGTGCTCGCCACCTCAGTGCTGAAATTGGCGAAACTCCACTGCTTGTCTCCTCTCTTTATGGCGTATCGGTTGTGGCCGCATCACGTGGGGAGCGGGAAAAAACGCGCGAGCTGGCAGAGGAATCTATTCGCTTGTTCGGCGAAAGTGACGTTCCGCTGTTTGCGATGGGGAGCCATTTTACCAATGGACTGCTGCATATCTTCGAAGGATCACTGGATGAGGCCGAAGCAGCTCTTGAAAAGGCGCTGGGCTATTATTCTCCAGCGCTGCATGGCTATTCCTTGCAGGTTTATGGAGATGACCTTGGCTCTTATGCGCTGATTTACTTGCTGTGGATTCACGCTCTTCGGGGAGATTTCGAAAAATCTCTCGAATATAGCCAGCGCAGTGAGGCGCTGACGAAGGAACTTGGAGACCGACAGGTTGAAATCAGGACATTGGCATTTGCCATGAGCGGCTTCCAGATGCTTGGCGAACTAGAAGCGACCGAGGCATTGGCGGACCAAGTGATCGCAAAGGCCGTTGAGCAATGCTATCCTTATTGGCAGGCCGTTGGAGAAGTCGGCAAGAGCTGGGTCCTATGTCATACGGGACGACCCGAAGAAGGATTTGCCAAGTTCGATGGAGCCCTCGCGTTCTTTGACGCCATAGGGCAGCGCACGCCGATGTCTCTTATACGGACTTACCATGCCGAAGCCCTGATCGCGGCCGGAGCTAGAGAGCAGGCCTTTTCAATGTTGAACGAGGCTATCCAAACCTGCGAGTCAGAGTTGGATACATTATACCTGCCGGAGTTGCTGCGCCTTAAGGCGGAAACTTTGCTGGGTGATTATAATCAAAATGCTGTCGATCTGCTGAACCAGGCGCACGCACTTGCCCGGTCAAAATCGATGGCATTCTTTGAGTTGCGCAGCGCCGTCAGCCTTTGTCGGATTCAAGCGGGAGGGCCGGGCGAAGAAGAGGCCCTGGTTAGGCTTAGGGAAGCCAGAGCCAAGATACGCGCACCGCAGCCTTTTGCGGTTCTCAACGAGGCAGACGAGATACTATCGTCTTACCCAAACCCGGCCTGATCACGGATGCGGCGCGCAGTTGTTCTGGGCGGGGGCGGTCATTTCGGGGCGGCATTATGTGCAGGTTTGCTCGAGCGTGGTTGGGTTGTTTCTGCTGTCACACGGACCGGTGGCAGACGTGCCGGATTGCAGAACCTCTCGGTCGAACGGGTAATTTGCAACGACTGCGAAACCGGCGCGATGCGGCACCTCGTTCGGGGGCATGAATTGATAATAGATGCCGCTGCGCCCTATGCTCTGGACCTGCATGACGCGAGGCAGAGCCATTCGCAAAGGCTGGCAGCCGCCAAGGACCGAATGGAGAGCTTGATTTTCGCAGCCCGAGCCAGTGGATCGGTTGTCGTATACATCGGATCGTTTTTGACGCGATACTTGATGTCCGAAAATGACGACCGGCGGCTTCGGTTTATCTCCGCTATTCATCCTTACTTCAGAATGAAACTCGAGCTTGAGAGACTCGCAAAAAAAGCCGCCAAGCGAGGCGATCCGATGATAATCGTCAATCCGACTTCACTATTGGGGCCTGGTAACCTGCGGATCGTCGAGCACTGCTTTGTCGCCTCTGTGCTTTATGGGAAAATGCCGGCGAGCTTTCCGGATTTCATAAACGTAATGGACGTTCGCGATGCGGCCGAGGCGACCTTGCGCACGCTCGACGCTGGCATGTTCGGTATGCCGGTTTGGTTGAGCGGCCATAACATTTCTGTACATGATTTGACCCAAATGATTGCCAATCTGGGACAGGTGGAATCTCCTCCACGATGGCGAGGTTTGGCAATGGGAGCGATGGTGTTATATGCACTGGAAAACGGGATGTCCGTATTGGGCCGTGAAACTCGCTTTCCCAGCCTTCCCGTTCTTTTGACACTGGCGAGTCGTGCTGTTGAACAAAGCACCTGCCAGCGGGCTTTGGGTGTCGACCTGAGACCCTTGGAAGCCACGATAAGAGACGAGATCGACTGGTATCGTAGCCGCGACCTAACCTGAGATATGATCTTCGGTATCCAGCGAAAGGCCTGTCAGCCGTTCTCCAAGAAGTTCTACTGCGGTCAGGCCGGTTGGCCACTCATTGTGGCCGATGTGCGGATTATAGTCGTGCTTCAGGCGTTCTACAGTGCGGAGCCACGCGGTTTTCCAAACGCGAAAATCGTCATCGAACATGTCCTGTTTTTCCAGTTCATCGAAGAAAGATAGGAGACTTTCCTTAAGGTCGGTCAACATGTCGAGATCCCAATATTCGCCAACATGACCTTTCATCGGAACGAGTTCCGGTACGACGCCTTCGGCGACTGGTTTAAACCACTCGGGCATTTTGTCTTCAGCGCATTCCTTCAAATAATCGCCATAGCGCCCGAAACCCTGAGCAGTTTCGGAGCTTTCATCATCTGAGCCGCAGAACAGGTTGATGACTGACCAGAACTCGAACCTGAGCAGCATCATATGGCCCACACGGAGCCGGATTGTCTGCAATTCATGTGCGTCGGAAGGAGGCCAGAATCCATCCTGGGTTTCCAATCCGGGAAAGAGTTGCTGGGAAATTGATGGGCCGAAGGATTCTGCGCGTATCCGGAAATCTGAACGCGGGATCCAGATTTCGGGATGCGGTCTATCAGCTTTGCCCCAATGTCGGTTTAGAAGTGAATCGATGATTGTTGCAGGGCTTACCAGTTCCAATGCGCCAGCCAACTTGAGTAACGGCAAGCTGCCTGACATGTCGCCGTTATGAGATTTCAGCGTCCTTACTAATGTAGAAATGTCTGGAATTTGGCCGTTATCCATACCGTCGACCACGTCCGCGACACAAAGCGTATCAATTGGCCGCGCGCGGTTTAGGGTCTTGATCGCGATAAGACCGGTCTTCTCGATTTCGGATCGGAAGGCTGCCATGCTTTCCTCGGTCAGACGTCGGGGCGCATGGACGATTTGGGTGTCACCGTTCCGTTCGGAACAAACATATGAGAATGCAATCTTCGGTTTCAATTTCGACAGGCGATCGAGCTCGGCCGGATTTTCTGTGTTCCATCCAAACAGGCCTTCCGGGACGGATACTGACGTCCACGGCTCGTCTCCTACACGCTCGAACAGGGTGCAGCCGCCTTCGCGGACCAGATCGGCATTGATCTCGAACGGTCGAAGCGGTTCAAACTCGTCGATCATTCCATGGTCAGTTGCGACCGTGCGCTTAGGTATCAATCCGAGGATTTTGCTTACCGGTTGGGTAGGAAACCGCGCGATGGATACTGATAGGCTGCGTTCGATTTCGCTGAGGTCGTAGAGCCGATCAATACGCGTGGTTTCACGAACGATACCCTGATAACATGCCTTGTCGGGATAGCCTGCATCCCTGAACTGCTTCAGCGACAGGGTATTTATGCCGCGTTCGCCGCCGAGTATGTTTAGTGCCAGACTTCTTGCGCCCTCGAAAGGCAAGTGATCACCTGCAGTCGGATCAGCGCCCACTGCACGAGGACTGACGCCAGTTTCGTCGAACTTACGGGCCAGATCGTCTTTGACGAGCGGTCCCCAACTGCCTGCAATGTTGCGCCAGCCGTCGACATCCCATTCCGGCAGAAGCGGACTGTCACGCACTTGAACAAGTGAATGTTGCAGTCCCTGCGCGTCGGTGCCCAGCGAAGGCACCATGATTGCTTTGACTTCCGCTAGGATGCCGCGGTCCGGGCCTTTGGCGGTCCAACCTGAGGGCGGCGTTGAAATGCTTGAACGAAGCGTCGGTACGCCGAAGACTTCGCTTTCCGCGACAGCCAGACGAATATCGTCGACATAACTGAAAGGCGAAATCAAACCCGTTCCTATCAGCCTATTGGCGCCCTTGCGCCATTTTTCCTGTCTTTCCTCCTGTGCGAGATGTTGTGGCCCCATCTTGGAAGCGAGCAGGAAGGTCGGCATGACATTCTCCAGCGCATCGTCTTTTCCGGGCGTGGCGTCGTAATATTTGACAGGGACCGAGAAAGTGACTTCGTTGCCGGATGTCGTCGCCGAAGGATTCAAATCGGCCGAGATTTGTTGGTAATTTGCTATGATCAAATAGACATATCGGCCCCAGGCCTCCACGCGCATTTGATCCGGCACATTTATGTAATCCTCTACGAATTTCTGTAGAACCTTTTCATTCGCGAGAATGGGCAGCACACGGATCTTGGCACCCGGCATACGCAGAGTGCCACCTATCGCTTCGCTTGCGCCGCGTGTTGTGTTGAAAGGATTGGTTCTGCCAATCTGGCGCATCTCTGGTGTCTTGGAGAGGAGGGGCTTTGCGCTTTGACCCGTCTCTGGTGGTGTCACCAAACGTGTCGGTTGAAAACTCGCTTCTTTTGCAACGCCCTGAATGCCTCTCGTTGTTTTCCAATCCCCATGTCGGGAGCGCCAGGCTAGGGTTTGGCCCTTGCCGTAAAGCATGTCGATTTTGATCCAGAATGGCATGACTGGACTAAGGGTAGAAATCGTTCCGCGTTGGACGTCGCGGGTTGAAATCGCCTGAAGGCCAAGTGTTTGAAGGACCGGAACCGTTGTGGTGTTGACCATGTGGATCTGGTAGCCGCCGCTCAACTGGCCAGCGAAAAGGTTTTCGCTTCCAAGAACGCCTCCGCTTCCTATGCGGTGAATGGGCATTTTGGCAGATGTAATTGCCTGATAGCATGTCATCTCTGCATCTTCCGCGTCGCGGAATTGTTTGAGATTGATCGTATTGGAATAAAGCTTTGGGAATGCCTCTCTAAGCGATTGAAATGCGGCGAGGGGATCGTTCAACATGGACGATCCGGTTTTTATCAGGCTGCCTAAACCGGTATTGGAGTTTCCTTCTGTAGAAGGAGTCACATCCCTCGCTGTACGCCGCGACGCGCGCATTTCGGCGAATGCTGTCAGAGAGTCACGTGCCATTCTTGTCATACCGGCCAGGTTATTGGGCCAGTTCAAGAGTGCGTCTGTGACGGAGGACAGGTTGGTTGGGATGTCGGTCAGTCCTGACATCGGCGTATGCGTCACGCTCAGAAACGGAGCTTTCAGGTCGTCGCCCATCCGGTCGGCGGCCGATTGGGATCGTATTTCAAAGACCTGTCTCGCGCCATGTGGATCGGTCAACCATCTGTCGACCGAGGGATCGAGCCTCGCCAGGAGCTTAGGCCAGCCATAGACTTCGCGACCGGTACTAAGCGACAACTCGTTGTCCACGAAAATGAAGGGCGTGGTGAAAGCCCAATCGTGGAAGGTGAATTCCTGTCCGCCTGATTCAGGTTTCATCCAGGCGAGCGGCACGCCAAAGGCCACTTCGCGCTGGGATACCCAGCCCGTCCGGGCCGCGGCCGCCGACATTTTCCCGTAGTCCAGAATGATCAGATAAACAAAAGGCAGAACCGGTCGGAATTTTACGATCTCGGGGGCTTGGTTGAGGTAGTTGTCAACGAACTGGCTTAATCTGGCGAGGTTCGCCTGCAGCGGAAAAACCGTCATCGTGACATCGCTGAATGCAAAGGGTGGGGCCATCTGGAGCGAGCTCGCTTCCCCACGGGCGTTGTTATACGTCGGACCGTCAATGAGCATTGGTTCGTCCTGACATCAAGAAATGAAGTTGGTCAGAAGAGAATAGTCAACGTCTTGGAACAGGTCAGTTCAATAAGGCCTTACTTGCAGAGGCTATATGAGAATGGGTGGTCGGTCCAATCTTATGAGCAATTGGTACGGTCCGACTCTAGAGGTCCAGTTGCAGCCGCGTCGCTTGCCGCGTTGACAGACTGTCGCCTTGACCGCGCGATCATGGGCCTTCATGACAGCCATGGTACGAAGGCTGCTCATTGAGTACCGGAAAGCACGACAGGAAAATTATGGCCAAGACGCAAGCTTCAGCGAACGCGATTCCGAATGCCACCGGCACCGAGGAGCGTGCAAAATCGAAGAATGTAGCGGGCCTTGAGGCATTGTGGCCATTTGTGCGCCCGTATACCGGGCTGGTGGCGGCTGCTGGTTTTGCGTTGGTGTTCACCGCCGTCATTTCGCTGACGCTGCCCTTGGCGGTTCGCCGCGTCATTGACAATTTCCGTGTCCAGAATGGCGAACTTCTTGATAAATATTTTCTGGCGGCTCTTGCCATCGCGGCGTTGTTGGCTGTCGGGACCGGGCTTCGCTATGCTCTGGTAACCCGTCTCGGTGAACGCGTTGTGGCAGATATCCGCAAGGCAGTGTTCGACCGTGTCATCGGAATGAGTCCCGCCTTCTTCGAAAAAATCATGACCGGCGAAGTGCTTAGCCGCATCACCACGGACACGACCCTGATCCAGTCCGTGCTGGGATCTTCTGCCTCGATCGCGCTTCGCAACATCCTGATCTTTGCCGGTGGTCTCGTGCTTATGCTTCTGACATCGCCCAAGCTTTCAGGATTGGTTTTGTTGCTTGTACCTGCGGTTATCGTACCGATCATGACGCTCGGTCGGCGACTGCGTAAGATAAGCCGGGAAAATCAGGACTGGATCGCGGCGTCTTCGGGCAACGCCTCTGAAACCCTTGGGGCCGTTCAAACGGTTCAGGCTTTTACGCATGAAGCTTCCAGCAAGTCACAGTTTTCGGAAATGACTGAAACCTCTTATCTCGTCTCCCTGCGCCGGATCAGGACCCGTGCCGTCATGACGGTTATCGTGATATTCCTCATTTTCACCGGCATTGTCGGTGTGCTCTGGATCGGTGCGAATGACGTTCGTGCCGGTACGATGACTGAAGGTATGTTGATTCAATTCGTCATCTATTCGGTCATGGTTGCTGGCTCCGTCGCGGCTCTAAGTGAAATCTGGGGAGAATTGCAACGCGCGGCAGGGGCGACCGAAAGATTGATCGAGCTGCTGAATAGCCAAGACACGGTGGTCGATCCTGCAGAACCCACAGGCCTTCCGCAACCGGTGAAGGGCGCGATTGAATTCGAAAACGTTCGATTCTCATATCCGTCGCGGAGCGATATCAGTGCGTTGGATGGTGTTTCACTTAAGATAAAGCCGGGAGAAACCGTGGCATTCGTCGGGCCATCCGGAGCTGGAAAGACAACCGTGATCCAGATGATCCTCAGGTACTATGATCCGCAGTCCGGCTGCATTCGTCTTGACGGAACCGACCTTCGCGATGTGAATCGGGCCGATTTCCGTAAGTTCATAGCCATGGTTCCGCAGGACTCGGTGATCTTTGCCGCGTCTGCGCTTGAAAACATTAGGTTCGGACGTCCGGATGCGTCGGATGCAGAGGTGGAAGCGGCCGCAAGGGCAGCAGCGGCGCATGATTTTATTGCGGCTTTGCCGGATGGATACGACGCCTACCTTGGAGAGCGCGGTGTGATGCTTTCGGGTGGGCAAAAGCAACGTATCGCCATCGCGCGGGCGATTTTGCGCGATGCCCCCGTGCTTTTGCTTGATGAAGCCACGAGCGCTTTGGATGCGGAAAGTGAGCGCGCTGTACAGCGCGCGGTGGACGAGCTTTCAAAAGATCGCACTACACTGATTGTTGCGCATCGTCTGGCGACGGTGAAGAAAGCCGACCGCATTATCGTGATGGAAGATGGAAAGATCGTTTCGTCCGGCACGCACGAGCAACTCGTCGCAGAAAACGGGCTGTATGCACGTCTTGCGAGGCTGCAGTTCACCGATGGGCTAGCTGCAGAATAACCTTGCGTGGCGTCATATTCATGTCGCCTTGCACATAAATGAAAATACTTTCATCTTTCCTTTCGAGAGAAAAGATGCCGCTAGGCATCTTCAGGGAGGAAATCAGATGAGTTTTGCGAGTCTCGAAGACAGCAAAAGATTACAGAACGAAATGCCGTGGGAAGCGCGGGAGGTGCCTGCCACGGTTTACGAGATGCTGAGTATCACATCTGAAAAGTTCCCGGACCGTCCGGCTGTATCATACCAGTTGTTGTCGGGACCGGATGACAAGGCAGAGACTCTTACTTGGAGAGATCTGCATGCTCGGGTGTCCCAGGCAGCTAATCTGTTCCGGTCACTTCGTATCGGTAAGGATGACGTGGTTGCACTGATCCTGCCGAACACGACGGAGACCGTTGTTGCTACGATTGCCGGAACAGTTACTGGGATCGTCAACCCTATCAACCCCTTGCTCGAACCTGAGCAGATTGCTGCAATCCTGCGCGAAACCGGCGCAAAAGTTGTCGTGACGCTAAAGGCGTTTCCCAAGACGGATATCGCGCAAAAGGCGCATGAGGCCGTGCGGCATGCACCGGATGTTCATACCATTCTTGAAGTGGACCTGAATCGATACCTGACACCACCAAAAAGTTGGATCGTTCCCTTGGTCCGTGGCAAAATTTCCGGGAAGCACCATGCCGACATCCTGGATTTCAACAAGGCCTGTGCGAGCCAGTCCAAGTCTCTTAATTTCACCGACGAGAAGGAAGACCGCATCGCAGCCTACTTCCATACGGGTGGGACGACCGGCATGCCCAAGGTCGCGCAGCACAAGTATTCCGGCATCGTCTATCAAGGCTGGATCGGTCACGAACTGCTCTACACTGAAGAGGACAGTGTCATGTGCCCGCTGCCTCTTTTCCATGTCTTCGCCTGCCATGTCATCCTTATGGCCGTTCTAAAATCAGGTGCGCATGTGGTTTTCCCAACCCCGGCCGGGTACAGGGGCGACGGGGTATTCGATAACTTCTGGAAACTCTGTGAGCGCTGGAAGACAACCTTTGTAATTACGGTGCCAACCGCGGTTTCGGCCCTTATGCAGCGTAAGGTGGATGCCGACATCTCTACGGTGAAGAACGCATTTTCCGGGTCGGCTCCGATGCCTCTGGAGTTATTTACCCGGTTCACGAACGCGACTGGCATCAACATCGTTGAAGGCTATGGTTTAACCGAGGCGACCTGTCTGGTCTCTTGTAACCCGGTTGATGGCGAAAAGAAGGTTGGCAGTGTCGGGGTGCCTTTCCCCTATACAGACATCAAGATCGTCAAGGTCGCCGACGGGAAGCCCGTTGAATGCGGTATGGACGAAGTAGGCGAGATTTGCATTTCCAACCCGGGCGTATTTGCGGGTCATACCTATACGGAAGAGCCAAAAAACAAGGATCTTTATCATTTCGACAAGTACCTCAGAACGGGAGATCTAGGTAGGCTCGACTCGGACGGATATCTATGGATTACCGGGCGCGCCAAGGACCTGATTATCAGAGGCGGTCATAACATTGACCCGGCCGAGATCGAGGAGGCGCTGTTGCGCCATCCCGCAGTTGCTTTTGCCGGTGCGATCGGTCAACCGGATGCAAAAGCAGGGGAAATTCCTTGCGCCTACGTAGAGTTGGTTGGGGGAGCTTCGGTAACGGAAGCCGAGTTGATGGAGCATTGCAAAACGCATGTTCATGAACGGGCGGCCCAGCCAAAGCATTTGACGATCATGTCTGAATTGCCGAAAACCGCCGTGGGTAAAGTGTTTAAACCCGAGCTTCGCAAGCAGGCGATCATGCGTATCTACAATGGCTCGCTGGAAGAGGCGCAGGTGCCGGCGCGGGTCACGTTTGTCATAGATGACAAGAAGCGCGGACTCGTGGCGCAAGTCACAGCGAATGGCGCCAAAGAGGACGATGTTGCGCATGTCCTTGGCCAATACACGCGGCCATGGGAATGGGCCGCTTGAGGAGAACCTGATGGCTGACTACGACACCCTTATCGATGCCCAGACATGGGCATTTATCCGGAAGACGGCTGAATCCTATCCGGATGACGCCGTCGATCTGGATATCGAGGGTCAGCGTCGCGTTTATGATGCGATGTGCAGAGAGTTCCATCAGGAATATCCCGAAGGCGTGTCAGCTGTCGATAAACTTGCGGATGGTGTGCCGGTTCGCATCTATACCGCCGGGGATCCCGGGCGTACGGTTATGTTTTTTCACGGTGGTGGATTCGTCGTCGGCGGTCTTGAGAGCCATGACGACGTTTGCGCCGAGATTTGCGCAAACACCGGCTATCGGGTGGTTTCCGTTGATTATCGGCTGGCCCCGGAACACAAGCACCCGGCTGCTTTTGAAGATGCATGGGCTGCGACGCAATGGGCCGCGAACCGATACAAGGACGGAATCGTTCTGGTTGGAGACAGTGCCGGCGGGAATCTGGCAGCGGCTGTTGCCCACTACGCACGCGGTAAGCTGAAAGGTATTCTTGGCCAGGTGCTGATTTATCCGGGCCTGGGTGGAGACCGGAATGCACCTTCGTATTCTGAGCATGCCAATGCGCCGATGCTAACTCGGGCAGATCTGGAGTTCTACGAGAACATCCGGCTGAATGGCGAGGCGCCTGCTGGCGATGCCACCTATGCCCCCCTGCATGACACCGATTTCTCAAAGCTGCCGCGGACGGTCATTTTCACGGCTGAGTGCGACCCGATCGCCAGCGATGGTCCCCAATATCGCGACAAGTTGAAAGCGGCAGGTGTGCCGGTTCATCTCGTCGAAGAAGAGGGACTTGTGCACGGTTATCTGCGGGCCCGACTTATGTCGGCGCGTGCAGGTGAAAGTTTCGAGCGGATTGTTCTTGCTGTCGAGGCATTGGGACAGGATCTCTGGCCCTACGACTGATCCGTGATCGAGAGGTATCGGACATCTGGACTGGCTATGAAAGGGGCTTTTTCATAAGCGATGGATCTCCGGCGCCCGGTGTGAGGATATGGCGCAGCATCGCGACCGGGTGCGCCTTGAGGCTAAGGCGGGTGGCTACGAAATCTTCAACCACCTCTTCTCCGAGAGTCATTTCCGGCAGATGGGCAGCGGGCTCGTCAATCAGTTCGCCGCCAATATCCTGAGCAAACAGGGGTAGGGGAGCAGGGGTCGTGATTGCCTTGGCCTGCCAGAGCGCTTCGCGGCGGCTTAGACCGAGAGAGGCAAAGACATCAGCTTCAGCCAGTCGTTCAAGAACCGCGGGGGGCACTCCTGCCCGCCGCCAGAGATCGTCCACCCGGTTGTATCCATTGCCCCTAACCGCCGTGAGCCAGGTTGCGTCTTCTTCGGTCAGGCCCTTGATCTGGCGGAAGCCTAAGCGAAGGGCCAGGTTGCCACGACCGTCGGGTTCCATCACGTTGTCCCAGAAGCTTGCATTCACATCAACGGGTCGCACGATGACGCCATGTTCCCGCGCATCCCGCACAATTTGTGCCGGCGCATAAAAGCCCATCGGTTGCGAGTTCAGCAAAGCACAGGCGAAGATCCCGGGATGGTGGCACTTGATCCATGCGCTGGCGTAAACCAAGAGGGCAAAGCTGGCCGCGTGACTTTCGGGAAAGCCATATGAGCCGAAGCCCTCGATCTGCGAAAAACAGCGTTCTGCGAACATATCGTCATATCCGTTACGCTTCATGCCGCGCAGAAAGAGGCTGCGGAATTCGCTGACATTGCCGTGTTTCTTGAAGGTCGCGAGAGAGCGGCGCAACCGGTCGGCCTGCTCGGGTGTGAAGCCTGCGCCGACAATGGCAATTTGCATCGCCTGCTCTTGAAACAAGGGTACACCCAGCGTCTTTCCCAACACTTTTCCAAGTGCGTCAGAGGGGAATGCTATCTGCTCTTCGCCGTTTCGCCGACGAATATAGGGGTGCACCATATCGCCTTGGATCGGACCGGGACGAATGATGGCGACCTCGATCACCAGATCGTAGAAATTGCGTGGTCGCATACGGGGCAGAAAATTCATCTGCGCCCGGCTTTCGACCTGAAAGACGCCGATACTGTCGGCTCGGCAGAGCATGTCGTAAACGTTTTCATCTTCTTGCGGCAAATTCGCAAGCGTATGCCGGGCTCCATGGTGGATCGCCAAGAGGTCGAATGCCTTGCGGATACATGTCAGCATGCCAAGGCTGAGCACGTCGATCTTGAGAATGCCCAGTGAATCGATGTCATCCTTGTCCCAGCAAATCACGGTGCGGTTATCCATCGTTGCATTTTCGATGGGGACCAGCTCGTCCAGCCGGTCCTGCGTGATTACAAAACCTCCTACATGCTGGGAGAGATGTCGTGGAAAGCCGACGATTTCCTGCACAAGCTCCATTGTAAGTCGCAGCTGGCGATCATCAGGGTTCAGGCCGATTTCACGCATCCGGCGATCTTCCATCCCATCTGCCGAGAAAAATCCCCAAAGCTGTGAAGACAGACCCGATATCGTATCCTCGGACAGGCCCATCGCGCGTCCGACCTCACGGATTGCGCGTTTCCCGCGGTAATGGATCACCGTCGCGCATAGCCCGGCCTTTTGACGGCCATAGGTTTCGTAAATGTGCTGAATGACCTCTTCGCGGCGCTCATGTTCGAAATCCACGTCGATGTCTGGCGGTTCGTCCCGAGCCTCACTCACAAATCGTTCAAAGACCATCGTTCCGATTTCGGGGCTTACCGAGGTGATGCCAAGACAATAGCAGACAACCGAATTGGCTGCGGATCCGCGCCCTTGACAGAGAATATTGCGTGAGCGGGCGAATGTGACGATATCGTTAACAGTCAGGAAGTACGGTTCGTATTTCAGCTTTGCGATCAGGTCGAGCTCATGCTGCAGCATGTCGCGCACGTGATCCGGCGCACCGTAGGGATAACGCCATTTCAGTCCTTTCCGTGCAAGCTGTTCAAGACGTTGCGAGGGAGTTTCCTCCGGGGTGCCTTCATTGGGGTATTCGTAACGGAGTTCGTCCAGGGAGAAAGTCAGCCTGTCTGCAAGCTTTTCCGCACGGGTGATCGCATCTTGGTGGCCCCTGAAAAGCCGCTGCATTTCAGCTTTGGAGCGGAGACGGCATTCTGCATTTGGCAGGGCCGCGCGGCCCAGTTGTTCTACGCGGCATCCCAAGCGAATTGCGCTAAGGACATCGGCGAGCCGCCAGCGTCCACCGTGGTGCATTCGGGGTGCGGCGCTGGCAAGTGTCGGGATACCCAGTTCCTGTGCAACCTTTGTCAGTGATGCAAAGCGTTCGCTGTCATAGCCATTGTAGAGTGGGTGCATCATCAGATGCATTCGCCCAGCAAAGTGGCGAGTGAGGTCCAGCATATGCGAAGACCATTCACGTGCTCCACCTTTTATATGCCGTTCGGGTGGCCAGAGGATGAGCTGAAGGCCATCCGGCGAGTCGATCATGTCTTTGAGCCATAGATCGCAGTGTCCTTTCTCGGCTCTCAATCGACCGATAGAAAGAATTCGACACAGGTTGCGCCACCCCGTCCGGTTTTCCGGAAGGACTGTGATAGGCGGCGTATCCTTGAAGACCAAGCGGGTTGCCGGAATAAGCCGCGGTATATGGGCGATCGGAAATGAACCCGGCGGTCGGCAGTTTGCTGGTCGCGGGGGGCCGATCAACCCGTGTTGATCGTTCCAGTCCATTCGTTCTCTGACCTGTCTTGCGATGGACTTGGCTTGGGTATGCGCTCTTACGATACCGGCGACGGAGTTGTCGTCAGCTATGGCAATGGCCCCAAGACCCAGTTCGCAGGCACGTTCCATGTACTCCTCCGGATGGGACGCTCCGGTGAGAAAGGTAAAGTTGGATAGGGCAGACAGTTCACAGTACATGATTCCCTATCATATTCCCCTTTTGTTCTCTTGTTGAGGGGCTGGTTGGGGTCGGGCTCCGCTGGATGAGGCGCGAAACGCCCTTTGGATCGCGTTAAAAACAGGTTTCACGCCGGTTGTGCCCGGAACAGTGGTTTTCTTAACCCATTATCAAAGTCTGTTTGGTGAATTGTCTTCGATGATTTCTGGAGATTCCGTATGTTCAATTTTCTTGGTAACAATTCCAAAGAAAAGCATAAGTTAATAGGTTTGGAGCATTCCGCCATAGACCGTTCACACGCAATCGTTAGATTTGGAATGGACGGCACAGTGCTTGAGGTCAACGACCTGTATTGCGAAATCACAGGATATACGCGTGAGGATGTTGTCGGAAAATCATACACCGCAACGCTGCGGCAGAAAGATCGCGGTACGCCTGAAATGACTGAAGTGTGGCGCAAGGTCGCCGCCGGAAAAGTTGTCAACCGAACTGAACCGCGCGTGAACAAGGCTGGCCAGGAAACCTGGTTTGATACAACATACACTGCGGTTGCAGATGCCGACGGCAATTATGATCACATACTTGGTGTCGGCCGAGAAATTTCCATGGTCCACATGCGGCGTCGGGACAATCGCAGTCAAACCGACGCGATCAAGCGATCCATGGCCGTGATCGAATTTGACCTTAACGGCAATATCCTTGATGCAAATGAATTGTTCTTGGCCGCCACAGGATATTCTCTGGACGAAATAAAGGGTAAGCACCATCGGATCTTCATGCCTGGCAACGAAGCGTCCAAACCGGAATATACTGCCTTCTGGGATCGTTTGAAATCCGGCACTTCAGAGAGTGGCGACGTGATGCGCGTCACCAAAAGCGGGCGGGAAATTTGGTTGAATGCCACTTACGAGACACTGATCGACCCCGAGGGCGTTCCCTTCAAGGTCGTCAAATACGCTTTTGACATATCTGAGGCAAAAAATCTGGCCGCCGATGCGAAGAGCCAGATCGATGCAATTCACAAGGTTCAAGCCGTCATTGAATTTGATACGCAAGGAAAAATCCTTCAGGCCAATGAAAATTTCTGCAAGGCTATGGGATACGAGAAATCGGAAATCATTGGCCGCCATCACAGTATGTTCATTCCCAAGGAACAGGCCGCTAGCGACGACTACGCAAAATTTTGGGAAAATCTGCGTAACGGGCATGAGGTTGCCGGGAACTTCACGCGCATTGGCAAAGGCGGAAAGACAGTTCACATACGTGCAAGCTACAACCCGATACGCAACGCGGCCGGCAAGGTCTCGAAAGTTGTCAAATACGCTGTGGACACGACGCTTTTGCAAGTGACAGTGGACACGATGCGTCACGGATTGGATCGTCTGGAGGAAGGTGACCTGTCAGTGCGGCTTGAGCAAAATCTGGGTGAGATGGATATGATCCGGCAGAAGTTCAACTCGGCCATTGAAAAGATTCATGATGTCATCAACGTGGTCGTCCAGCGAACGACTGATGTTTTTGATGAGACAGGCGGCATTACGAGCGCGACGGACGATTTGGCAAGGCGCACGGAGAAACAGGCTGCGACGCTTGAAGAAACTTCTGCTGCACTTGACCTTTTTGCGACGTCTGTAAGAAACACAGCCAAGGCAGCGACCGAAGCCCGCAACAAAGCGGATGAAGCGAAGAACCAGACGCGGGATTCCGGACAAGTCGTTGGCAATGCTGTCAATGCGATGAATGAAATTGCTGAATCTTCAAACAAGATATCATCGATCACAGGTGTGATTGACGCGATTGCATTCCAAACCAACCTGTTGGCCTTGAACGCTGGCGTTGAGGCCGCTCGCGCTGGGGATGCAGGGCGTGGTTTTGCAGTTGTTGCATCCGAGGTTCGAGAACTTGCACAAAAATCATCAGAGGCAGCTCGTGAAATCGCTGAATTGATTGCTGCTTCGACAGGACAGGTGCAAAAGGGTGTAGATCTGGTTGGTCAGGCCGGAACTTCCATAAAGACGATTGATGATATGGTCCAGGAAATCAGTGTAGGCGTATCGCAGATCGCCAACTCCGCGAACGAACAGGCGGCCGGCGTTTCTGAGATGAATGCTTCTATCGGCGAACTTGACCAGGCAACGCAAAACAATGCTGCAATGGCTGAAGAGACAAGCGCGGCAACGCAGTCGCTTGCAAATGGCGTCGGCGATGTCCTGAATGCCGTGAAATTCTTCTCTAAACCCGGCAATGCAGGTGTGGATCATGGGAATTTGAGAATGACCGGATAAGGTGGGCGACAAAGAATTTCGAACAACTGAAGATCTATTTGAGAGCCTGCTATTCTTATAACGCTTCAGGTTCACAAAGTATCCATTCTGTTCTTCAGTTTTGCCTTTCTACCCAAAGAGATGTTTACGGGTAAGGGCGACCCTTCGAGATGTGTTTAGGTGATCAGGCCCAGCCAAGTGTCTCAATTTGATTGTTAGTGCATGACCAGCTTGGTGTTCACCGCGTCATTGGTCCGGGCGTTATGAGAACTTTGGGGGGTATTGTTTAGTTGGGCTGCAAAAGCGGCTCGGCGTCAAATTTTCGAGCAATGAGTGAGGCCCTATTTCGTTGTAGTCGGCATTCCAGTTGTTGATGCGAGTTTGCGCGTCCTCCATGGATTGGAACCAAGACGTTCATCGCAGTCGCACTTCATAGACTTGTGCCGCCTTCTGGACACCGAAGACCCAACTATGGCAGACCGCAAGGGCGAATGGTTTACATTCGAAAAAGGTGCATCCAAGACCAGTGGCGGCGAAGGCTGGGCAGACGTCTGGCGCAAAGATTGCTTTGCGTGGAAATAAAATGGCAAGCCCGCCAATCTGGGCAAGGCGTTTTACCAGCTCTTGCAATAAGCCAGCGCTCTGGAAAACCCGCCGCTTCTGATCCTGTCGGACATGGATGTGATGCGCACCCAAACCAACTGGACCAGCACGGTGCAGCAGGTGTAAACTCTGGCACTGGACGACCTCAATGACGCCGCCAATCGCGACAAGCTGCGAAATGCCTTCCTAAATCCAAGGGTCTTCAAACCGACCAATACCTGTCAACTGGTCACAGAACAAGCGACGCAGAACTTGCCAATCTTGCCCAGCGCCTACGGGAACGCGGTCACGACCCGCAACAGGTGGCGCATTTCGTCAACCGTTTGGTGTTCTGCATGTTTGCCGAGGATGTGGAGCTGCTGCCGAGCAAGATGTTCGAACGGATGATCAAGGCCGCGCGCCCAGACCCCGTTAGCTTTGCAACACACGCGAAGGCGCTGTTCGGTGCGATGAAGAATGACGTGTTTGTCGGGTTCGAAAAGGTGGACTGGTTCAACGGTGGACTGTTCGACAATGACGACGTGTTGCCGCTCGGATGGGAAGATCTGGACGACCTCACTCGCGCCGCACATCTGGACTGGTTCGATATTGCCCCCTCGATCCTTGGCACCCTGTCCGAACGGGGTCTGGACCCGGCCAAGCGTGGCCAGTTGGGCGCGCATTACACCGACCGCGACAAGATCATGCAGATCGTCAATCCGGTGATTGTGGAACGGCTCCCGAACGATTGGGCTGAAGTGAAAGCCCAGATCGAAGACCTGATCGACAATGTCCCCAAGGCGAACCAATGACAAGCTTCTCAGCACGTCACAGAAGGCCGCCGTCACCCGCGCGCTGGACAAGTCCGAGGCGCTGCACCAAGCGTTTCTGGATCGGCTCAAGGCGTTTCGAGTGCTGGACCCGGCCTGTCGGTCCGGCAACTTCCTCTATATCGCGCTTCTGGAACTCAAGAACATAGAACACCGGGTGAACCTCGAGGCCAAAGCGTTGGGCTTGACCTTCAAACACTATGCGAGATTGTCGCCCCGCTATCGCGCTCTGATACCGTTGCAGCAGATTTTCGTCCCGGATCTACAGCAGGACTAATGCTCCAAGCGGAAACAATTTGGCGGAAAATTAGGGGATGATAGCGATAGGTTATCGCCCATGTACTCGATAAAAAGTGATAATTTTCAAGTTTGTGGCGGAGACGAAGACCGTATAACTACCGTTTTCCTGCGTTCCCGCACGTTCAGCCGCATCCACATATTACACTGTAGTAAAACAACAAAAATTTAGGTGCGGCCATTGACGTTCGCTCCCGTCCGTCCCAATTCAAGATAAAGTGTGGGAACAAATGTGGGAACGCCATGCCGCTCAATGCTCGAAAAGTGGAGACCGCAGGACCGGGACGGCACGGCGATGGGCGCGGGCTTTTTCTCTATGTGAAGCCCACCGGCGCACGGTCCTGGGTTCTGCGCTATCAAGTCCAAGGCCGTCGCCGTGATCTTGGACTTGGCCCCTATCCGGACATCAGTCTCGCCATGGCTCGCGACCGGGCAGCAGAAGCGCGACGTCTGATTGCCGTTGGCGAAGACCCGATCAACAAAAAGCAGCAAGCAAAGCCCAAGACCTTCCGCGAAGCCGCGCATGAACTGATCGACAGCAAGCGGCCCGGTTGGAAGAACGCCAAGCACGCGGCACAATGGACCGCCACCTTGGAGTCCTACGTTTTCCCGAAGATCGGTACGGTTCAGGTCGCCAAGATCGAGACGGCGGACGTAATTTCGACGCTCACCCCGATCTGGGCGGCAAAACCCGAAACCGCCAACCGGGTTCGCCAACGCATCGAAGCCGTGATCGACTACGCATCCGCGCTGGGCATCCGGTCAGGCGATAACCCGGCACGCTGGCGTGGGCATCTAGATCACCTCCTGCCGAAGCCCAAGAAGGTACGCGCGGTCGTGCATCACCCGGCCCTGCCCCACACGCAGATTGCGGACTTCATGACTGACCTCGCCCAGCGTGAAGGCGTTGCCGTGCGGGCGCTGGCCTTCACGATCCTGACGGCGGCACGGTCTGGCGAGACGCGCGGCATGACTTGGGGCGAAGTTGATCTGGATACGAAGGTCTGGACGATCCCGGCGGGACGGATGAAGGCGGCAAAGGAACACCGTGTGCCGCTATCCGATGCCGCCCTGACCCTGCTCGGCCAGCGCGGCAAAGGGACGCCCGACGATGCGTTGATCTTTGGAAGCGAGGCCAAACCCGGAAAGCCGATTTCCGACATGAGCATGACTGCGGTCTTGCGACGCATGGAGCGGAACGACATCACAGTCCACGGCTTCCGCTCAACCTTCCGCGATTGGGCGGGCGAAACTACAGGCTTCCCCCGCGAAGTGATCGAAGCGGCGCTGGCGCATGGGATCAAGGACAAGGCCGAAGCCGCGTATGCCCGGTCGGATCTTTTCGACAAGCGCAGAAAGCTCATGGATGCCTGGGCAACTGTTTGTGCATTCAGAAGTCTGGGGCCAAACATCGTGAGCTTTGCCTGAAACTCTAAGTTCTGGAAGCAATGAAAACGAATCGTTCCTACGCTGTCTTGCTCAGGCAGAGCGCCAAGACTGAACTATTCCCATCTATCGAAGCGGTTTAGTTAGTCCAAATACCAACGGCCTGTCCCCCCGCAACGCCTACAGTTATCAGAAAACTTCCCCGCCCCATTACAACGGTTACACGCTTCATTCAGAGCGGGTTTGAACTCACCAGTCCCCCCACATTTCCTGCATTCCAGTCCGCTACGAAACTCGCCCGTTCCACCGCAAGTGAAGCACTCCTTTGCAGGTCGTTTGAAGCGCCCAGTGCCGTTGCACAGGCCGCATTTAGGTTTGACAGTTCCCAACCCGCGACAGGAGTTACAATCGCGGTAGCGCCGTCCTGTCCAAGTTTGCTTGGGAGGTGGTGGCTTTGGTTTTGACAATAGAGCTTTTGCACCTAGCAACGCTAGGAGGCCTAGGTTTCCTTTCCAGCCCATATAAAAAGTCCCCTCTCAATCGAAAATTCTTACCTTAGGCAGCGCTAGGGTAGGGTTTTGCTTTTGCACCCTCGAACAAGGCCTTTGCGCTTGGACCGAGGCGAATTGCGGCAAGCACATCTGAATCCCTCAAATCAAGCGACCTGTATCTATCCCCCACCTTCGCAACCGCTTCGATCCGCCCGAAATGGCTTCCGCGCCCTTCTGCATAGTTCGCCAACCCCAACAGCTTGGGCAGCGAGTCGGCAAGGTGCTGCCCGTGGGGGTCAATGATGTTCGCCTGCACCGCGCCATCCTCACCCTTGGTGAAGAAAATGAAGTCAGGCCGCATGATGCTCTCCTGTCCGCCTTCGGGGTAGGTAATGCCCAGCGACTCCGGGCTGGCGGAAGACGGGTTGCGATACCAGGCCAAGAAATCGTCGCGCTGGGCCTCCTTGGTTAGCACTTCCAGTTCCCACGAATTGAACAGCGCAGGGAACTTGCCGTTCTCGTCGCAGAGCAAGTGATGATCATAGAGCGGCAATGCTTCCTCAGCCCCGCTTTCCTTGACTTCTACGGTCGGCTGCAAGCTGTTGCGCGGCATCGCCAGCGACACGTCCAGGGGGTTGGCACTCAGTTCCCGTAGTTCGCGGTAGACGTCCTGCCGCTCGTCGCTCAGGGCCTTGATAGCCGCCTCGTGGGTGGTCAGCCATTCGTTTGCCAGCGCCTCGGCTGCCTTTTCCAGATCGTCCTTGACCGCCGGGACCAGACCGATAGCCGCAACGTCCGTATGGGCTTCGATCAGGGCTTCTTCTTCGTCCTCATCCGCGCCGTTCTTCTCGGCCAGGTATTCGCTGTAGGTCTTTGCCACATCGGGCGAGATCATGCGGGCGGAGCGTTTGTAAGCGTCTTCGATCACGGCCAGATCGGCGTCTTCAACGAAATCGTCAAAGGTCATGTCGATGCTGCCTACCGCCGCGCGACCTGTCTTGCCTTCAACCGTCAGGACCGCTTTCCGCGCCTTCTCGATAGCCTCGGCATAGTCGGTCTGTGCCTTGTCCAGCAGCCCATGAAGGTGCGCGTGAGCCGCCTTTCCGGCATCGGGCAGGATCGCATCCGCTGCCAACTCGTGCGCCAGCCCGGTCAGCCGCTTGATGGGCCTCGCCTGTTTCTTGGGCAGGGTTTTGGAGGGCAGCCACAACAGCTTGTCCCACACCTCCTGCGGCACTGCCGGGTTGGGCGACATTTCCTTCGGATTGATCAACACCCGGCGTCCGGGCAGCGTGTCGCCCAGATCGCCGCCGGTCATCAGCGATTGCACCACCGCCTTGACCGTCGCCTGGTTAAAGTTCGGTAAAAGGCAGTCAACCGCGTTTAGCCGTTCATTGCCGGGGATGCGCCGCGCCAGCGGGGTCCGCACCATCCGACCCAGCAGCTGCGTTATGTGGGTCTGGTCGCTTGCAGCCCGGAAGGACACCATCACCTCGGCACGGGGGCAATCCCAGCCGGTGCTGATCGCTTCCTTGGCCAGAAGGACGCGCACATGCTCGCTTTCCTGCACCCGCTCAGGCGCGATGTAGGGCACGGCATAGCCGCCGAAGTTCTCGGTCTTCTTCTCTCCAAAGACGTTGTAGACGCAGTCGTGCGGCAGATCGGGCCAGGTATCGAAAATGACCTTCAACCATGCCCCTACATCGTCCCCGCTGGGCGTGTTGGGCACCTGCAACACCATGAGTGGCGTCACCTTGCCGCTGTCGCCCTGCTCCGCCGCATAGGCGTCCCAAGCCTTCGTGATGTCGCGCAGCTTCGTCGTTCCGCGCCGCAACAGCACCGTGGCGAAATCGCCCGTCTCATCCGGCACGTCCAGATTGATCGTGTCCTTCAACAGGCCGGAATCCTGCACCAGCTTGGAATTCACCATCACATTGGGCAGCGCCGTGCGGTCCTGCATGTTCTTCACGGCTTCATCGAACCGCTGAACAGTCGCCGAAACACCCCAAACCACCGGCACGCCCGGCACACCGCCCTGACCGTTAATCAGCCGCGTCACGATGGTCTTGGTGCCCTGCACCGTGTCGCGCATCCCCCGGTGCGCTTCGTCCAGCACCAGATAGAGCGTCAGATCGGGGTCTTCGATGGTGTTGCGGATCGTGCCCCAGATCGTGTGCGACCGCGCATCGGGCATGAGCGGCAGGCCGTTCACCACCTCCACCCCGTTATCCTCGGGGTCATGCCCGCGCACCAGAAGGCTTGTCTTGCTCAGCTTCTGGGTGTTGAGGAAGTAAATCTTGCCCGCCTCGAACTTCTCGCGCGAGAAGGTGTTTTCCACCGTGATCAGGTCGGACACCGTCAGCTTGTCGGCAGCTTCCATCAGGCGGAACTTGGATTGTTCGTTCAGCGACGGGTCATCGGAAAACCAGATCACCACCGCGCCGGGATCGGCCTCGAAATCGTAATCGTCAGAGCCAAAGAACAGCGCCTCGAACACCGCAGCGGCCATGACCGTCTTGCCCGCGCCCGTGGTGGCGGTCAGCGAAAAGGCTGTGTCCACCTTGTCCTCATGCCACCATTTGCGTGCCTTCTTGAGCCGGTCCAGAACCTGGGCAACCGCGTCGTCCTGATAATCCTTGAGCGTGAATTTCATGTCTCAGCGCCCCATCGAAAAGCGGAAATTGGTCAGGTAGGATTCGTAAAGCCGCACCGCCTCTACCCCGTCTGGCAGGCGCTGGGCGACGGATTGAAAGCGCCGGTCGTCGTCGGTGACGATATAGGCGATGCGAATGCCGCCCTTGGCCTCTACCGCGTCCACAAAGGGTGCAGCGGCGTCCAGATCGGTCAGCAGGCCATAGGTATCGGCCACGGCCCATCCGGCCTCTGGCAGCGCGTCTATGCGCCGCCCCTCGCTGCCCGCGCGCATCCACAGCAGGGGCGCAATGCGGGCGAAGGCGCGGTTGTGGCTGATCGAGACCGGGGTTTCATAGGTCAGTGTGAAGAACTCGGCGTTTTCCTCGAACCCATCTGCCATCGGAAATTCGTCGGTGAACTTGTAGTCGCCCTTGATCGGCTTGCCGTCCGGGGTCTGGCCCGTGATCGCAGCTTTGATCCGGGGCTTGGTGATGTAGTCACAAATACCCCATTTCTCCCATTCGGCATCGCCGGGACGTAGGCCAGACTTTCGCAAAGCAACCTGTTCATCCGCAGACACTTCATTGTTGGTAACAGAAATGCACTGCCGCCTGCCTCCGTCTTGACGGTTTAGGCGCATTACGGCGTGTGAGGTTGTCCCCGACCCAGAAAAGAAGTCGAGGACCGTAGCTGTCTGATTTTTTGCAGCAAAGAAACGTATAGCATCTTCAACGGCAAAAAGGCTTTTGGGGAAAGGAAACTTCCTATCAGGAAGTAATGCACGCAACAGCTTCGTTCCACCTTGTTCTGCGCTATGTGATGGAAGGCGCCACTGCGTTCCTGGAATGAACTGTGAACTATATTCAGAGTCGTCAACGATAACTGACCCATCTTTATCACGATCAACGACAGGAAATATGCCGGCTTCGATTTTTGCAATTCCACCGCGTTTGATATATGAAACGGCAGTGTCAGCCCCCCTCCACTTGCCAAGTTTCAGGTAACCTTGCGCCAAGAGATTTCGGGCACTTTCAGCCCCAACCTGCCAGTTCCCTTGTGATCCGTTGCTGCGTATTGGCCAAATTGCGACTGTTCCATCTGGGCAGCCCTCTTTCCTGTGATCGTCGCCAAAGAACGTTTCACCGATTGAATGAATCAGCGGCGTTCCGTCAATCAAATGTGCATAAATCGGATAGAATTGGTTTGGACGATCCTCGCGCTGGGTGTGGCTACCTGAACGAAGCAATCCATCCCATCTAAGTTTTTCAGCGCGGCTGTCTTTGGTAATTCTCCATTCAACGGGAAGGGGCAGTTCGGCAGGGCCTGCCCCCCCAAGAAACACAAAAAATATGTATTCATCGGTGCGCCGGAAGGCAGACGTTCGCGCTGCGCCTGAGGGGTTGATGACAGAACTCACCATCTGAACCTGAGCTTCAGGGAATGTTTGCTCTAACAGCATCCCAAGTCTCAGAAACTCTTTTTCGTCGATTGTTGCGATTAGCACCGCGCACTCCGGCTTCAAGAGCGTGCGGGCAATCTTCAACCGCCGTTCCATGAATGCCAGCCATTTCGAATGGCGGTAGAGATCGTCCCCTTCAACGTAATCGTTATTGTATTTCCAGTCCTTCGCCCCGGTGTTGTAGGGCGGATCAATATAGATCACGTCCACTTTTCCCCGATGGGTGAAGGTCAGCGCCTCCAGGGCGTGGAAGTTTTCTCCGTTGATCACGGTATGAAACGGCTTGTCGCCGCAGCGCTCCACCTTCCCGGTGCTGACAAGGCCGGGATAGATGTAGTCGCGGAACTCGGCCACCACGATCAGGTCATCCACCGGCACGGTCTGCGTCTCGGCCGTCTCCGCCCCGATCAAGTCAAGCTGCGCCACCCGCTTCCCATCGGCCTTGGTGGTGCCCGTCACCTTCCACAGCCGCTTGTCGCCCTTTTCGGTGCTGCCACGGGGCGGCAGCACCCGCACCTTGTCACCCTTGCGGATGGGCCTGCCGGGCAGTTCCACCGACTCCGGCGTGTGCCGTTCAAAGTTCAGCCCGAAGGACCGCCGACTGGCCAGCGCCTTGAACTCTCGCTCCAACTCCCGCCCCAGATCGGCGTCCTTGGATTTCGCCTGGGCAATCAGATCGGTCAGACGGGACATTGCTCAGGCTCCTGCCAATTCAAATCGTTCAATCTGCGGACATGCCCGGACACTATGATTACGACAGGGATCCATTCAACAGCACAGGCAGCGTAGCAATACAAGCGATATGGCAAAGTCCACGTGAACACAAATACCTTAATCCGAATTCCCGCGAACCCCATATTTTCGCAAGGTAAACCAAGCGGGCACAAGCTATGGCATCATACAGCGGGTTACTGCGAAAGGCTCCACCGGCTCGGTTGAAAGCGTTCCTGGAGGCACGGCACGTGACCGCGCCCGAAGATTTCGACTGGACCAGTGCGGGGCGGGGCACGACATTCGTTCGTTCCATCGAAGAACTTCTGAGCGGCCTGCCAGATCGCCAGCAGGACAAGGTGAAAGCCGAGCTTGACCACCTGCACACCCTTGCCGATGCCAATGGTTTGACGGCGGCGGAGCGGGTCTGCGCTGGGCAGGGTATAGACCTTGAAGGGTTTGAAGGGATTCAAGACATCCTTTTGATGCTCGCCATATCACACCCCAAGATCATCGACCGCGTTTCGGCGGACACGTCGCTCTTGCGGTATTCCGGCGGGAAAGGCTGGGCCGGGTTTCAATTTGATCAGGACGGGAAGCCCTGGGCGCTGGACGATGAAGAGGCCCGAAGCGCCTTCTTGCGTGACGTGATGGACATCCTTGATGTGGCAGAGCATCGGCGAAGCGAGGCGGATTGGTTCAAGTCGATCCGCGTTCATCCAACTACGGGCGAAGAAACCGAAATCACGCAGGCGACGATCTACGTCGAAGACAGGGCCGAAAGCGAATTGGCATTCGGATCGTCTGCAACCTTGGAAAGGCAATTGGTGCAGAAGGTCGTGGAAGTCGGCCTAGCCTGTGATGCCAACTCGCGGATCGTGGAAATTGCCGCGCGCGGTGGAAAGAAAGTACGGGATAAATACGCCGCATCTTTCACCAAGCACTTCGCTCCCGATTCCACTGCGCCTGTGGAAGTGCCCCGCCGCGAAGTCCTTTTGGACGTTCTGCGCTCGCAGCCAAAATTCACAACCGAACCGGCGGACGGTGTTGAGAGGGTGGAGGTCTCTTCGTTGGATTTCTATTCGATTGGCGGCGGGTTCGCGCGATTCGAGAAGCGCGGGGAGGACGAGACGATCTATCAATTTCTTGAGCGAAGGTTTGGCACGACGTCACCGCTTAGGGCTGGCGGCTGGACCATCACCACCGCGACCCTGCGCATCGTCGTGGAGGCCCGCGACGGAAAACGCCAGCGGACCCTTACAGTCACGTTGAAGACCCCGAACACGACCACCTTGCCGAACAAGACGGAAACCGACCGCCATTTTGTCTTCGGACTTCTGGAGCGCTGGCAATTGCTCGCGCCTCCGCCGAAAACCGAAGACTTGTTCGAAGATTTCGCGTGAGCGCCGTTAACCTGCTTGGCAAAGTCATTTGCCACGGGGGCAAGGTCTGTGTCGCCACCTTTGGTCATGATCGAGACGTTTCCGCCCTGTTATCATGCGGACTGTTGCGCGAGGCTGGCGTCGTCTCTTCGGTCGTCTGCATGGATTGCGAGAATGCCCATGCAGCCGAAGTGATCTTCGATGACGGCGCATACGGGCATTTCTGCCCCGACCTTGGCTTTGTAAATCTGGAGCGCCAGGACATTGCCGCCGTTGAACCGGACCTGCCTGCACTGATCGAACACCTTGCCGAAACATTTGCCTGCGCTCGGCGCAAGACAACACCCGTCTACGGCAACACTTGGCGTATCGGTGCGGTGAAGACGGACCACGGCGACATCACGCTCTACTTTCACCCTCGGCTTCGGGACGCAGAGGACGCGCGGGAATTGGCGGATGCGCTCTCCCGCGAAATCGCCTCGGCTTGGCGGATTGTCGTCACGGCTTGCGGGCGATTGCCCGTTTTTGGGGCAGCGACCTTGGCCCTTGTCGAACTCGTGACATTGTCGCCGACGGGCAAATCACTTGACCCTGCCGTCGAACTTCATGCCATTGTCGGCGTCCCGGCATCGGCAAAGACCGGAGCGCCGAATCGCTTTCGTGAAAAGTGCATGACGCTGATCAAATCACGGCTCAGAACCGGGCAAGCAATGAGTGGGCGCAATGAAGAGGCGAAAGCCGTTCATGAGTTGTTGAATGCTAAGCTCGGCTCAGATGCGCCGTCATTGCCAACCGTTAAGGCTTACGTCACCAAAGCCCGGTCTGGATAGAAACTGGATAGAAACCCCAGCGCTATTCGTATCCAGGCCCCGTCCGCCACCGTCCACATGCATCCCAGCAAAGGAGTATGGGCCATGACGGACGCAATCGACATCATCAACCAAGCCACGCAGATCATCGCGGTTTCCCCCAACGAGGCCGCCCGCCTGTGCAGCATCGGACGGACACGCTCTACGCCGCCCTGTCGTCGGGCGACCTGAAAAGCGTCAAGATCGGCACGCGCCGCCTGATCATCTTGGAGGCGCTGCGCGACTGGTTGAAGCGGAACGAAGCCCCGGCGGGCGAGTGAGGCGCGGATGCCAAAGCAAGCGCGCCTGAGCGGGATCAAGTCTTTCCGCTGCTACACCATCGAAGAGGCGGCGGCGGTTTCCGGCGTCTCTCCCCGTACCGTCCGCAATTGGGCATCGGACGGGTTGCGCGTCATGGACGGCACGCGGCCCGTGCTGATCCGGGGCGACGATCTGCGCGACTACATCAAGTCTAAGCGCGAAAGCCGCTCCACCAAGACCAAGATCAACACGTTCTACTGCTTCAGCTGTCGCAAAGAACGGGGGGCGGCGGGAGGAATGGCAGACTGCGAGATCAAGAACGGTCGCGCCAAACTGACGGCGCTTTGTGAGGCCTGCGCGACAGTCGTCTCCAAGCCTGTTGCCAAAGTCCTCATCCCCCAAATCGTCCGAACACTCGACCTCAAAATTACGCGGCAATAGCTAAGATTAAGGTGGTGGACAGTGCTCCCCTTGTTTTTCCACTTTCCGCCCCAGCAGACCGGCATCCGTTTTGCCACTCCCTGAGAGCCTGAAAGGAGGCCGATATGTCTAAGAAACCGAATGAGAAGAACGAGCGCCTGAAACGCCGCTTCGTAGACTACCGCAAGTATGCACGCCAGCTTTCCGACAAGACGCTGGATCGGGAATTGGCGGCGCTGGAGCGGTTCGACGTCTGGAACGGTCGTCAGGAATTCGACAAGTTCCATATCGAATGGGCGATGGGTTTCCGCACCTACCTGGAAAAGGCCAAAGGGACCGCCGGCAAGCCCCTGAGCAAATCTACTGCCCGCGCGATCATGGCCACACTGCGCGAGTTCACGTTGTGGCTGTCGCAGCAGGACGGGTTTCGCAGCCGGATCAGGACATCAGATGCCGAATATTTCAACCTTTCGCGCCGCGACGAAGCCGAAGCCCGAGCCGCACCGGTTCGCCCAGCGCCCAGCGTCAAGCAGGCGAAGCGCGCCTTCGAGATGATGCCCGCGACTACCCCGCGCGAGATGCGTGATAAGGCGGTCTTTGCGCTTCTTTGCCTTACCGGCATCCGCGTGGGCGCGTTAATCTCGCTACGTATCAGGCATGTCGATCTGGACGAGAAATCGGTTACACAGAACCCGCGCGAGGTGGCGACGAAGTTCGGCAAACGCATTGACACTTTCTTTGCCAAAGGCTTCCCCGAGGCCCAAGCGGCACTGCGGGCGTGGATCACCTACCTCGATGACGAGGCATTGTATGGCCCGGACGATCCGCTCTTCCCGGCAACCGCCATCGCGCCGCAATCCAACACCGGCTTCGCTGCCGAAGGGTTTGACCGGCGACCGTGGAAAAGTACTGAGCCGGTCCGCAAGATCGTCAACACCGCATTCCAGGCAGCGAATCTCGACAGCTTCGGTCCGCACGCCTTCCGCCACATGCTCGCGCGACGCGCGACCAAAGATTGTACGGTGCCGGAACTCGTCGCCATGGCGCAGAACCTCGGGCATACCGATGTGCTAACGACATTGCGCAGCTACGGCCAGCTCAGCCGTGAACGTCAGCGTGCGCTGATTACGGGCGGGTCAGGCGACGATGTGCTTGAGGACTGACCTACACGGACCAAAGAAATGGCGCGCGTGGGAATAAATGTGGGAACGCAAAGCGGAGAAGTAAAATTTTCCGCATAAAATCAATCAGATAAATCTGTGTGGTGGCGGAGACGAAGGGATTCGAACCCTCGATACCGTTCCCGGTATACTCCCTTAGCAGGGGAGCGCCTTCGACCACTCGGCCACGTCTCCGCCGACGCGTATAGCCAAAGAAACATCAGGGTTACAAGGCGAAACTGCCCTCATCCGAAAAAATCTCCCCGCAACAAAAACCTGCCCAAAGGGCACTGAGAGGCACTGAATGGCACTGAGTTTGGGCAAGATTTGGTCAATTTCCCTTACAACGAAAGCGGCCTCGACCGCGTCAATCGGTTTATGGGGCCGAGCAGACCGAACGCGTCTTTGAACCTGCCACAGCCGTTTTCGGCCGCGCCTGCACAATCCGATCTCCTTCCTAGAAGGAGGCTCGAACATGACTAACAACAGCAAGGACCCAGGTTCGGCGAGTCCCGAAGAGCTCGCAAAGTACTTGAGACTGCCCTCGGCCAGGACAGCTCGCGAGCCCGCGCGGAAAGTCGGCGTTCGCCACGTCGGCGGCCGGTACGCGTGGTCTTCCGTTTGGGCGGCCGGCGGGTGTTGCCCTACCGCCACACTCGCGCTGGAACGAACTAAAGCTGCCGCACTGCACGGCTGACGACGTGGCGAGCATCCAGGAGGAGTCGCCGCGTTCCGCCCGCCGACGCGGTTTGGCGAAGCCGGATGCGAGTTTTCCCGATCCTATCCCGCTCTGGAAGAAGCCGATGCTCTCGCGAAGGGCACAGCTAAGCGCTTGGGGGGAGGATTGTCTGCGCCTCGTTACAAGCGCGCCTCGACGACAGCGATGCCCTCGCCTGAAGCCTCGAAGCCCCGGCAGCGGAAGTCGGTGTGCACCTCGGGCTGCAGCACGACCTGTGGCCACCAGGAACGATTAAATGACACCCCCGACGAAGAACGGAAAGGGTGACAGACACCCGGCAAGATTGTTGCGGCTTTTCTTGCAGAGCGTCTGTAAATTTCCAATTCTCACAACGAAGAACGGCCAATCTGAAATATAAATGGCCAAATCAAGGAGATGACACTCATGACCTTCAATCCCTTTGAAGATAGTTTCCAAGACTTAGGCAACAAAGCGATATCCGAGTCGAAGCCCCTTCAAGATGTGATCAAGTGGCTCGAACGCAATGAATGCCTTCTCAATGAGGCTTCTCGACGAGCCTATATGCAAGCTATTCAAAAGGCGGCAAGGTTGTTTGGTCGATCGCCCGACCGAATTCCAGCTTGCACACAGCAGTTTCATAGCATGTGTCCAAACAGGGACTATGCTCGTTCCTCAGGCAAGACCTTCTGCGCTGCAAAGCGCTGGAAGCGCGACGTCTCGGTGGCAATCAGGGCGTGACCGGCACCATCGCGGCTTAGAGGGAGCGCATGGCACGGCGTGACGATTGGGGCACTTTTCTGGCTGTGCTGCAGTAAATCCCGGAGAAGGAGCGTCTCTCTTCGTTCGAGATTCATCCGAAGCAGTTCATCTTTGTCCAAAGTTGCGCAGACATCGCCAGAAAGCCGGATGTTCGCATAACTGACCTCCACCGAGATCTCGCTTTGCGTTTTGACCGCGGCCTGAACGAAAACGGCAAAGGACGCTGTCGAAGGCACGCTCTGCCTCATCGACCAGTCCCGTGTGATGCCAGATCACGATCCCGCCTGCCTGCGTTCGTGAAGAACCAAAAGCTGCTCCATGCGACGGTCTCGGCGGCAAATAGGTTGCGAGTCCTGGAAACGCTTCGCTGGTTGGTATGAAGAGGTCGTCCTGCCGCTCTTTGGCGACCATCAGAATAACAATCATTTCTTTCCGCAATCCAAAACCATGGGCGGCTTCTAACCTACGGAACGTTCAAGTCGTTATGGTCCGACTGTGCAGTCGAATAGGGGTTTCCCGACCCGAATCCACACATGTCCCGTCACGGTCAAGCCTCGATCCTCATGGCTGAAAGTCCTGGGAAGAGGTGTCTTGTTGCCGCACTTCTCGGCGACACGGAAGCGGTCTGTCGGGAATTTTACAATTGAACTGATCAAGAAAAACTAGTGCTTGCTGACCAAGAGGAACTGACGAAAGAATTTCCCAGTGCAGCATAATTCGATTTCGCCGTGCGATTTTCTCCGCATTGAACCGGAGGACCGACCGCGTGGCGAACACACCCTTCGGATCCAGCACTTTCAGCGCTGATGGAAGGATCGTGGCCCCCTCAAGTTGATCGCTTCTCTTGCTAAAGTTCGCCGCGGACGTTGCGACCCGCGCCGTCCTGTCCAACCTTTAAAAACCTCTTCTCCGCGTGTCGTCAGAACGGGAGTTTTTGCGAGGGGAATTTCACGCGGCCGTGGTCTATCACAGGCGACGAGTAGATGGCGTCCGGATGAGGAGCGAAATCTTGCGCGCCATGGGATTCCTCGCGGCGCGAGCCCAAGCTCACCTTGGAGCAGGCCGACAGGCTGATCCGCGTGGCCCAAAAGCCCGAGGCGGCCGGCCTGCGAGCCCGAAATAGCGTGTTTTGAAACTGATAGCCGTCGAGCTTGGCACATGAGCCGCGCCGGGCGAAACGCGTGTTTAATTTTTTTCCCTTCTATCCATGAAGCGAACTCGCTCAAAAATATCAATGTGTATCGTAATTTTCAAGTGATATATTAGGATCAACCAGATTGAAATTTGACCTGTGCGGCGCCTATTCACTCAATTGCACGCGGTCTAGCAAATCCGAAATATTAGACCTAACATCCCCACTGTCTGATAAAAGTTCCCTCGCCCGCTGAAGTGGTTGCATTTCCGAAACATCTCGATCATCGGTCGCTAGTTCTTTCGTCACTTTCGAAATTTGACCATATTCAGTAATATCTTCATCAGAGACGTTTTCTGGTTGACCCGCCAGCCAGTAGCTGCGTGATGCAACTTCCGGTTCGTTTAAGACAGAAAATAGCTCTGCCGCTTCTGAGTGTTTATTGATTCTAAGCATAGCCTTCGCCCGCAACTTTATCGCCTCGGGTTGGGTCATTCCAGAAATAGCCTCTAATGCCTCATAAGGCAAGTTTTCCAAAATCGCGGCTTGAGCTCTCAAAATCCTACTATTATTTGATTCATCAGAAGTCTTGACTAGAGACAATAACCCGTTTGCTGCTCTGGATAACCCAAGACTCAATAGACGTGACGCCATATTCTCTCTTGCTATTTCATCCAAGTCACTTTCAAATCCCTGCACCAGAGACAATCCAAACTGAATAAAGTCCGCGTCACTTGCGCTTTCTGTCAGCAGCATTACCAAGTCATTCCTCGTTCCATGAAGTGACGGCGTCTCAAGGTCACTTGCAGTCTTATTAAAATTCCTAACCGCCTCTTTGAAGTCTCCTAATATTGCATAACCTAATACTTTTGCTCTTGCCAACTCAAGGCCAATGCGCGTCCCTTTGAGCTCCCGCTCGTATGATGAAACTAAACTCACAATCTCAGGTTCTAATGTCCGACGTTCACCGAGCGCTTGTGAAACTAACTGAATGAGAGCATCGGGTGAATGTATCGTATTGCTTTCAGCGACAAGTTCACGATTTGTTCTTGCGGCTTCTTGATCGCCTGTGAGTTCCGCTCTACTAGCCTCAGCCAGCAGGCTCGAAAAATTTCTATCATTCTGGGCTCTATCCAAGATTCGCAGTATCGAATCCGATACGTACCTTTCGTTTTCTTTCAAAAATATGCGACTAGCTGCCGCTCCCAAATGCTCCTTCAAGCCTCTTGGGAGGCTATTGACGGAACGAATAACCGCCTCACGGTTCGATGATGCGGCGGCACCGGGCCGAGCTAACACAGCCCACAAAGCTGAGTCACGGTCACACACTTGCTGCCCCTCGAACATAGGAGAAGCGTACTCCCCAGGCTCGTCAATGATTTTCGCTAGTTCAAGCAAGATCTCGCGATCTGAACTTTCAACTGTAGAAAGCAGCAAGGTTTCATGGGCTTCGGCGCCGAACCCAAAGTGCAGTAGTATCTTGGCAAGGTTGATTGTTGCCGCGTCATTTACTCGGTCAAATTCGTCAAACAGTCTACCCCTCCAGAATGCCACTTGCTGCGAGTAAGAATCTTTTTGGGGAACCCAGGAATTAATTGCCAAGCCTTCCTTTTCTACACAAACTGGATTGTCGGCGTTTTCCTCTAGTTGTTCTATGCTGAGCACTAAACTTTCGTCAAATGCATTCGGATAATCCAAGTTCAATCCGACGTCGTTGGCGGAAAAATCTGCCTGAGCTCCTTGATCCGGACCGACGTCGTCAAACTTCGATTCGTATTTAGTCTCAATGCTATCAGATTCTCTTTTAGTGGTTAGCAGTCCTAGCGAACGAGCGTGTTCTATTTCCTCAATAAGGCGGGTCTCAGCCAAATTTCTATCGCGTCCGACCTCCAGTATGGAAAGTTCCCTTAAGAGAGTGCTACTGGCGGTACTTCGATCACCTTCAGGTTGGGTAAAATTTTCCTGCGACTCTGCACCCCTACCGACGCCGAAGGCTGTAGTTTCAGTATCCCGTCGGGCCGGTTCTAATTTGGACAGGTCATTGGCGAACATATATCTTTCGGAACTAAAAATGGTCGTGGGAGATAGTGGTGGTTTTAAGTTGGAGAAACCGATAATTGATACATCTATAACTAATAAATTTTCACCGAATAAAAAAGTTTGAACTGAACAAGAACAGTTGAGTTTGAACTTTAGGGGTTCTCCAATCTCCTCCTGGGCAACATCAAGCACTCGGGTCCTCGGTATTCGGGAGAAAAATCCGCTTAAATCATAGATCGCATTTTCTACGTTTAATGATAATTCAAATCCGTCATCGCTTTCCTTCACGCGCCAATCTGAACCGGGCGGTATTCCGATTGTGATCCGCGTAAACTGTTCATGCTCACCTGATCGCACACGTAAGGTTTCTGCAACGACTACGTCGCTGGCGAACAGAAAAAAAAACGCAGTAAAACACCAGTATTTCATGCTGAATCCTGCTTGACAGCCTTCAAAGCCTCTTCTAACTCCGAATAACCTGGTCGGACATGGGACGGCGTATTCTGTCTACCAACTTCTATGCAAATTGCCGCTACATGGTTGTGTAGGTTTGCGACCAATACTTCTCTAATTAATTGGTGGAAATGGCTATCCTCTTCGACAACTGTTTTTACCTTCGTCGCGAAAGGACCGACTAAGCCATAAGCCAGGAATACCCCCAAGAACGTCCCCACCAAAGCGCCTCCAATTAATCCCCCCAATACTTCAGGCGGTTGGTCAATTGAAGCCATGGTCTTTATCACTCCCAACACTGCTGCGACAATACCAAGGGCTGGCAAAGCATCAGCCACTGTTTGTAATGCATGGCTTGAATGCATCGCGTGATGTAAGTTGGCCTCCATCCTTTTTTCCAGAACTTCTTCAACTTGGTGGGGATCATCATAGTTCATCGAGGCGGACCTAATTGTATCACAAATCAAGCTAATAGCTTCAGTGTCTTTCTGAATCTTGGGATACTTCTGAAAGATGGAAGATTCATTCGGTTGTTCAATGTGTTGCTCGATGGCGACCGGGTTTTGTCTCGCCATACGGATCAAAGCAAATAGAAGGCAAAGCAAATCTTTGTAGTCTTCTTGGTTCCATTTCGAACCTTTAAATACTTTTCCAACATCTTTAATAGTATGTTTAACGCCCGCAAAATCGTTGCTAATCAAAAAAGCGCCGGCAGCAGCTCCTCCGATCATCATCAGTTCAAACGGAAGCGCCTTAATTATTATCGCCATCTTGCCGCCTGCAGCGAGATAGCCGCCAAATACCATTAAAAATATTACCGCAATACCTATTATGCCGATCATTTATAAGCCCAATCGTACCGTTCGGCGAATATCAGCTTTCGCCGGTTAAAAATTACTCCGTGGGAACTTCTGCGTTTCTACCCGCCAACATTGCACTGATCGTATAAGCAGCCAGCGGGCTTAATTTTGCCATAATACCTGCCGCGGATTCGGCGTTCATGCGCGCCAAAAACCCGGAGGCGAATGCCGGATCCATTTCCTCGAATAACGCTGCGGCATCCTTAGCTTTCATCTTCTCGTATACGTCTACGAGTCGGGATATGTCGGCCTCAGCGGCTCCGTCAGCGAGAGCGAGGGTTGCTTTTAAAGATTCCTCCACCTCGAGCAGTTCCGATAACTTGCGTTCTATAGCTTCATCGGCGATTTTAATTGCCTTTAATCTGTCTTCTAACTCGTTTTCTCGTTCGTTCAAGGCAACTTCTTTGGCTCGTATCTCTTTCAACATGCGCTCAAGCCCTTCTGGGCTTAAAGACTCTCGATCTTTTTCTGGATTTTCTTTGACCGTAGTCACTTCGTTCGTAGACTTCAGGGCACTAGCAACGGCTGGACCTACATTGGTGCCCAAGCGCAAAACAGCGGATCCCAGGAACAAAGCGCCAACACAAAACAGGACTCCAAACCGACCCCTCAGTCGCTTTGAAATTGTTGCTTCCACCATCATAAAGAATCCCCATGTTGCGGCACCGAACACCTTTTAAAAATTATATCGGCTCGATCACCTTCGCTCGTTCCATTAGATTTTTTGCGGGCGCTGATGTCTTCGGCAGTATCGGGAAGGTCATGCATGGACGCCATCATTAAGTCTAACTTCGTGCGTGCGGCTTCCGCTCTAGCGGTTAGGTCTTCTAAATTTTTTGCGGACTGGTCGGCAGCGCTTCGGGCGGAAATCAAAGCATTCGAAAGTTCGTCAACTTGGGCAGACAAGACTGCGATGGCACCTCCAACTCCTTTATCCAAGTTATTGAAACGGCTTAACTTCTTAGAAAGTACATAGCAGTACAGGACCGCGCCCAAAGCTCCTGCGATCAATAAAATATCCGCGATGAAATTCAAAGCATTCCCCTAATTTAATGTAAAATCCATAACTAATACATCTCTTATTCGACCCTTGCCTGCAACTGCTTGGAATCTGCGTAACAATTGCCCGCGAATCTTAGTCAGTGCGAATCCGTCTTTTAAGTCTTCAATTTCCAGTGCACGCAGGTAGCTGTTCAAAACATCGATAATTCTCGGAGTTATTTTCTCCACGTCTTCTTTGTATGGGGCATTCACTTCGAGCTGCGCCCGGAAACGCAGGTTAAAAACTTTTTCAGTGTGTATCATTGTCACAACGACGGGATCCAAAGCCACATACTCAATATCTGGAAGTGGCTCCACAGCTTGTTCTGTATCTGCTGCGTCTTGCTGTGTTGGCCCGTTTTCATTCTCTTCTGTCGGTGCTTCACGAGATAACGATATAAGTCCAGATGATGTTGCGAAGTAGCCTCCGACTCCACCGATAATCATCAATAAAACACTAATAATTAGCGGCTTTTTCCCAGACTTTTTACCTTCTGGTGGGGCATTTGTAGCTGCATCCGTCATAGTGGGCCTAAACTCCTTCGCTACTCCTTCATAAACCCGCAGGAACTAACCGATTGTTAAGGGCAATCGAGGAATTATGGGGCACGTCGTACAGAACGTCGGCGTGACGGAGGTCAAGTTGCAAAAAATAATTGAAGTTTGGGTTGGCTTGGACGCGCGCAGACGATTCATTCTCGTGCTTGCTAGTCTCGTAACGACGCTTGTGCTCTTCACAATGTCTAAAATGGCGACATCGCCCAACATGACGTTGCTTTATGCAGGCCTGGAAAGCAGCGCGGCCGGGGATGTGGTGCGTGCGATCGAACAAAGTGGTACCCCATACGAAGTTCGAGGCGGGTCGATCTACGTGCCTTCGGATCAACGTGACGAAATCAGACTTACACTTGCCAGCGAGGGGCTCCCGATGACGGGAGGCCGTGGATATGAACTTCTCGACACATTGAACGGGTTTGGAACAACATCCCAAATGTTTGATGCCGCTTATTGGCGCGCAAAGGAAGGTGAGTTGGCCCGCACGATCGTGGCTAGCGCGTTCGTCAGCCAAGCACGCGTTCATATTGCGAATAATGGATCAAATCCTTTCCAAAGAAATGTGGCCCCAACCGCTTCTGTTTCGGTGGTGCCGTCTGGGGTCCCGATAACACCCGCTCAAGCTAATGCTCTTCGCTATTTGATTGCATCTGCTGTAAGTAACCTAGCCGTCGACGACGTGTCAGTAATTGACGTCAACGGCGCGCTCATCGGTCAAAATGATTCGTCTACTGGGCCTTCAAATGCTGAAGAGAAGGCAAAGCAACTCCGTGAGAGGGTTCTCAACCTCGTGGAGGCACGCGTGGGAACCGGCAACGCCGTTGTTGAAGTCAGTGTCGATACAGTTACAGAGACCGAGTCCATCAGGGAACGTCGTTTCGACCCCGACGGGCGAGTTGCGATAAGTACGGAAACAGAAGAACGTTCGGATTCCTCCAAGAATCAGGGCGGCGGCGACGTTACTGTTGCATCCAATCTTCCTGACGGGGAAGGGTCAACTGGTGAGGGGTCCAGCGCTCAAGCCAGTGAAACTCGCGAGAGAGTGAACTACGAAGTTTCCGAAACCGAGCACGAAATCCTTAAATCACCGGGCGCAATCAAGCGCTTGACTGTTGCCGTTCTTGTAAATGGCCTGTCCGAGCGTGATGAAACTGGCGAGCTGGAGTTTGAGCGAAGGTCGGACGAAGAACTGAATGCTCTGCGCGAACTGGTCGCTTCCGCAGTGGGGTTTCAAGAAGATCGAGGAGACGTGATAACTATCAAATCAATGGAGCTCCCGATAGTCGAACCCCTTGGAACTAGTGCCGGAAATAGTTTGTTCCAGCAGCTCGACATCGACTTATTTTCGATTATCCAGATGGTCATCCTTGGATTGGTTGCCATCGTCCTTGGGCTATTTGTAATACGGCCTTTGCTATCCAAATCGTCGGGTGGAACTCATGCAGCAATTCCCGCTTTGCCGGTTTTTGGCGGCGAGTCTAATCAAGACAGTGTTCCAGCATTAGATGGTGATATTGATATCGACGATGCAAACTCTTTCCCTAACTTTAGTATGGATTCAAACAGCAGCGCAGAAGATCTTGGACTTCCAGATTTCAGCCTGCCCTCAAGTTCTCAAGATCCAGTGGATCGACTTCGTTCACTAATTGGCGAACGCCAAGAAGAAACCGTCGAGATCTTGCGGAGCTGGCTTGAGGAAAGTGGAGAGAAAACCTGATGCCCATCGCAGATCTTTTTGAAAACTTCAGCGAAAATTCCAGTACGGATAAGAATGCGGCGGGTATGAGCGAAGATGAACTAGAGGACATCCGGCTCGCGGCGTTTGAGAAGGGTTACGTGGCCGGTTGGGAGGATGCTATAAAAAACCAAGAAAAAGAAAATTCCAGAATTTCAGATGGAATGTCTCAACGTCTAGAAGATATTTCTTTTACCTTCTATGAGGCTCGGTCTCAGTTCTCAAAAGACTCCGGGATCATATTACGCCTGCTTTCTGAGAAAATACTGCCTGAGACCTTGCATAGAAATCTTGCGGAACATCTGACTTATGAAATGAAGTCCATTTTGGAGTCACTCTCGCCCGATTCCTTAACTATTGCTGTTCCAAAGGGCAATAGAACAAAGGTAGAGAAACTGCTTAATCTAGACATCTCTGTGCCGCTACGCATTGAAGAAGACTTTTCTTTAAGCAATGATCAGGTCGTTTTGAGAGTTGCGGATATCGAGCGTGAAATCGACATCAATCGCTTTGTCAAATCGATGCTCGACACGATGGATACATTCACTTTTTCAACTGAAAAGAGCGATAAATATGGATAAGGCCGCCGAAGCAAGCGAATTCTCCGCGAAAATTAGCCCATTCGCCACTATCCCTATCGAAATCATAGTTTCGGTAGGACGTGCCAGGCCTTTAATAAAGGACTTGGTTGTGATGTCGGAAAACTCTGTATTAGTATTAGATAAACGTATCGAAGATCCAGTAGAGCTTTACATTGGCGATCGCTTAATAGCCAAGGGAAAATTGGAGGAGGTTCTAGACGAAGACTCGAAGCAGCTAGCTGTTCGCCTAACAGAGATATCCGACCTAAAAGATGAGCTGTAAAAGTTGTAAGAATTCTGGCAGTTCCCGTGCGGCAATTTTTCTCATTTTGGCCTTAATACCGAGTGCTTCCCTCGCGCAAGAGTTCAGCTTTCCGTTGGGAGATGGCGCCACACTTAATGGTCGGGCAGTACAGCTTATTGGGTTGATAACTGTATTGAGCTTGTCACCAGGAATAATTATGATGGTGACAAGTTTTCCACTTCTTATAACGGTGTTCGCGATACTGCGTCAAGCGATCGGACTGCAGCAATCTCCGCCAAATATGCTTATCGTAAGTCTCGCGCTTTTCCTTACATATTTCATAATGGAACCCGAGTTTAAAAATGCGTGGCAGCTTGGATTGAGGCCAATGATTGAGGAAACTATCGATGTCGAAACGGGATTAGTACGCTCGGTAGAGCCATTCCGGAATTTTATGGCTGGCCGAACGAATGAAGACACGATCAATACGCTGGTAGCTTTACGTCGGACAGAGAGTGTTGTAGATAATCAATCTGCTGCTGAAGTTACGTCACCGCCACTATCGGTTTTGATTCCTAGCTTTATGTTATCCGAAATATCACGTGCATTTCAGATAGGGTTCATCGTTTTTCTCCCATTCCTTATTATCGATTTGTTGGTCGCAGCTATACTAATGTCCATGGGCATGATGATGGTCCCTCCGGCAATTGTTTCCCTGCCGTTCAAACTAGGTTTTTTTGTCATCGTAGACGGATGGAGTCTGATTGCCAGCAGTTTAGCGCGAAGCTATTCTTTTTGATCGCACTCGACATTCTGATCCAGCCTCGCCGCAACGCCAAAGTCACAAAGCGTTTTTTCCGGTCGACTGGTTGCAACGTATGGCGAACCGCGTGTCGTGACCACGGACAAGCGGCGCAGCTACGGCAAGCCGATCAAGGCCATAACGCCGCACGCCGACCATCGGGCGCACAAGGGAGTCAACAACAGGATCGAAGGGGCACACCGGCCGACGCGAAAACGGGACAAGATGATGGGCCGGTTCAAGTCACCGCGCCAGGCGCACCGATTTCTCGTCGCCCGCGATCAAATCAGTACGATCTTTCGTCCCCGCCGCTATTGCCTTTCCCCTCTCTCTTACCGCCACGACAGAGCCAACGCATTCAAGCTTTGGGAAGCTTATACTGCCGAACTATCGGCCTGATTGCGCGGTATCACGCTTATTCCAGTCCACGGGAGATAATTTGGCAATGCCGTTTCAGGTCCGCGCCCCCGTCCGGCTGAGGCCCTTGGTAGATGATGTTACGGCTAATCCCGAGAACTTGACAGGCGCCTTCACCAGCACTGTAAGGCCTGAAGACAGTCTAGTTGGATCCCTTACTCCTGCCGCACCACGATATTGCCAAGAGTGCCGATTCCTTCAACGGTAAGCTCGACAACATCCCCTTCTGACAGGAACTCGAACCTCTCCAGACCGCAACCATCGTCAACCGTACCGCCGCCGATGATTTCGCCCGGATGCAGCGTTTCGGCATTCGATATAAACGCGATCATGTCCTCGAAGCCGTGCAGCATTTCGCCTAGACGGCTGTCGGTCACCACCTTGCCGTTGATCTTGGCAACGCACCGCATTTCGCGGTAATCCGCGATCTCGTCCGTGGTCACGATCCAGGGACCAAAAACGTTCCCGGCGTCGAAGCTTTTACCTTTGGCGGGACCAAGCATGCCTTGCATTTCGCGAAGCTGGGTGTCGCGGGCGGAAAAGTCGTTGAAGATGGTGAAGCCAAAGACATGGTCCATTGCTTCGGCGGCTTTGATGTCACGGCCACGTTTGCCAATCACCACAGCGACCTCAAGCTCATAATCCATGTAGTCCGAGTAACGCGGCCAAGTTATCGTGTCGCCATGACCCGCCACGCTAAAGCGGTTAGTTATGTAGAAAATCGGCTGCGCCTTGTAGATGTCGGGCACGGAGCCCTCGGACGGGCCGGGATCGGGCTCGCCAGCAAGAACGGCCGCGAGCCGACGCATTCCAACCGGCGCGTTAACGATATGGCGCGGCGCGGTCGAGGCATCGCGGATCTGGGGCGGCAGCGGAAGCGGCGCCAGCAGGCGAACCTTGGCCAGCGGGACCGTCATAGCCGCTTCATCCAGCGCGGCATGTGCAGCGGTAAGCCCTTCCTTTCCCGCTTCGATCAGCGCCTGCATGGAGGCAAGCGCCTCTCGCCCCGTGGAAGTCAGGCAGACCAGCGTTTCGCTGTCGTCCATCAACGCGCCAAGGCGGGGGCCTTTACCGCCGTCGAATGTTGCTAGTTTCATATTGGTCTCCTTCAGTCGCGGACGATGGCAACAGGGCGGCACCAGCCCGCCGAGGCGCCTTTGATCTTGACCGGAAAGCACTGCACCTCGAACCCGGTGGCGGGCAATTCCTCGAGGTTGGCAAGCTTTTCGATATGGCAATAGGCCCGGTCCATCCCGGCACGGTGGCCTTCCCAAATGAGGGAGGCATCGCCAGTCTCTGCCACCTTTTTAGCGGTATGCACGAAAGGCGCGTCCCAGCTCCACGCGTCAGTGCCACAAACGCGCATCCCCCGTTCGGTCATCCAGTTTGTCGCGGCGCGACCAATGCCGCAGCCCGAGGGCACATATTGCGGTGTGCCGTACTGGGCGGCGGCGGCGGTGTTCACCAGCACGATGTCGCCTGGTTGCAAGTCGTGCCCTATCCGGTCAAACTCAGCCGCGACTTCTTCGGGGGTGACCACATGGCCATCGGGCATCTCCCGGAAGTCCAGCTTTACGCCGTTCCCAACGCACCATTCCAGAGGCACCTCGTCGATGGTGATCGCCCGCTGTCCGCCGTCCATTGTGGAATGATAGTGATAGGGCGCGTCCAGGTGAGTGCCGTTATGGGTCGAGAGGGTCACTTGTTCCACCGCCCAGCCTTCGCCGCCAGGAAGCCCGTCGCGGGTGACGCTGGGAAAGAACGACAGGATCTGCTCGGCAGTTTCCTGATGAGCGAAATAGGCGATTTTGGGCCCAAGGCCCGGCGGATCGGCATACTCGGTATTTTCGAGCGGTCGAGCGAGGTCGATAAGGCGCATGAGGGTTTCCTTTGTCAGCGACCAAGTAGGCCGGTTGCGATTTGAGGGATGAGGATGAGTGCGATCAGAGTCAGCGCCATGATTAGGGCAAAAGGCGCGGCACCGCGGAATACCTCGCCCAGAGTGATGCCGGTTTCCTTGAGGGTCGCGTGAACGACAAAAACCGAAAGGCCCAGCGGCGGGGTTAGCAGCCCAACCTCGACTGCGAGTACGGTGATCAGGCCAAAATGCACGATGTCGATGCCCATTTGCTGGGTCACCGGAAACGCCAGAGGAACGGTTACCAACATGATCGAAGAGCTGTCGAGCACGGTCCCGAGGAGCACGAGCAGCCCCGCGAAAAGCATGAGGAAGCCGATGGGCCCGATCCCAGAATTGATGGCAGCCTCGGTGATATTTGCAGGCAAGCCGGAGAAGGCGAGCATCCGGCTGTAGATCGAGGCACCGATAATCAGAAAGCAGACGGCCGCCGTGATATGGCCTGTTTGTACCGCGATCCGCCATGCGGAGCGTGGGCCGATCCGGCGCAGGATGACGCCGATGATCAGGCCAGCGGCGGCGCCGACCGCGCCTGCTTCGGTCGGGGTGAAAAAGCCAAGGTAGATGCCGGATAGCACCAGACCCGCAAGACCGACAACCGGCAGGATGTTCCATGTCGGGGTGCGATCTTCCTCCTCTGCCGTATTGACGCCCTCGAAGAGATGCGGGCGCGCCATACCAAGTCCGGAGAGGTAAAGGACATAGGCTAAGGTGAGCACAAGTCCCGGGCCGATGCCGCCGATGAAAAGGTCTCCGATAGAAGAGTCGGTCAGGATCGCAAACAGAATCAGCAGAAGCGACGGCGGGATAAGCATGCCGAGAACGGACGACCCCGCGACCACACCGACGGCGATGCTGCGGTCGGTACCCGCGCGGATCATCTCAGGCACGGCAACTTTGGAAAAGACCGCCGCCGAGGCGATGGAGATGCCGGTGATCGCGGCAAAGATCGCGTTGGAGAGCACAGTTGCGACGCCAAGCCCGCCCCGCCAACGGCGCAGCCCGCGCGCGACCACGGCAAATGTATCGCGGCCCATGCCACTTTCTGACACGGCCAGTCCCATCAGCACGAACAAGGGCACGACGCCAAAGGTGTAATCGGCGATGCTGTCCGTCGCTGCGAGCGCCACAAAATTCATCGCGAGTTTGAACTTGCCGGTGATAGCCCAAACGCCAAAAAGCGAGACGCCAGCAAGCGCAATGGCCACATGGAGGCCCGCGTAAATGGCAACGCCTATGGCGACAAGAGATAGGTATCCGACGGTGATAGGGTCCATATTCAGGCGGTCCGGTGTTCTTTGAATTCGGTCGCGGCGGTCAGCAAGAACGATAACGTCAGCAGGATCGAGCCGAGCACGATCAGTAAGAGAAACGGCCAAACCGGCATGGTGAAATGGCCCTGCACTCCCTCCATCTCGCCCCGCTCATAGGCGCGGGTTACTTTGGGCCAGACGGCCCATGCCAGCGTCGAGGCGAAGGCCGCCCCGCAAAGTTGTGCAAACACGTCCATCGCCAATCCGGCGCGTGGCCAGCGGGCGCGGACCATGCCGAGGATACCGTCCGAGCGGATCATCTCTCCTTTGCGGTGGGTATGGGCTATCTGAAGGAAGACGATGCCAACAATGGAGAATTTCACCATCTCGGGAACCCCCGCGATGGGGTGCCCGAATGTCTCGCGGCCAATGACGTCACTAACGATCAGCACCATCAGCCAGAGAATCCAGAGCGTCGCCACCACGTTTGCGGCCCCCATCACCACACCGGCAACGCGGTCGAGGCGGCCACCCGCCTCGACACCGGAAGTTTCCGTGCTCATTCTGCCGACCAGTCACGCGGCAGTGCTACGCCCGCTTCTTTTAGGTGGGTCATATAGGTGGTCAGAACCACAGTGCCCGGCAGACCTTTGCCGTCGAGATCCTTGGCCCAATCCATGGCGATGTTCGGCAAGGTGTTCGCCCAGTTGCTGCGCTCATCTTCACCTAGTTCGGTGATCTTGGCACCGCCCTCTTCCATCGCCTTGAAGGCGGCAGTAACGCGTGTTTCCAGCCCGGTGCGGTAATCCGCTGCAAAGGTTTCTGCCGCAGCATGCAGGGCGTCTTGCACCACCGGATCTTGTTCGTCGAACCAGCTTTTCTTGGCGACGATGCCGCCCGCGAATTGCGCGCCGAAATGCACGCGTGTGACATAGGGCGCCACCTCGAACAGTTTCGCCGCCGCCGCCGCAGTCGGGAAGACGATGACACCTTCGGCAACGCCGGACTGGATGTCGTTGTAGTAGGTGGTCAGGTTACCCGAAACGCCGACCGCGCCAGTATCTTTGAGCCAGTTTACCGCCGGGCCGGGTGCGTTGATCTTGCGGCCTTCGAGGTCGGCAAGGCTTTCAACCGGGAAGGTGGTCATCAGGAGGTAATCTTCGAGACCAAATCCGCCGCCGAGATATTCGAGGTCCAGATCCTCCCACAGTTTGCGCATTGCCGGAATTTCGTCATGCATTCCGTCTACCGTCGAGAGCACAAGGTCAACATCCGGCGACCCGAAGGGCGTGACATAGCTTACGTTTTGCAAGCTGAGCAGAGACGGTTCGAACAGCGAAGATACGATACCGACCTGAGCCAGGCCGTCCTCCATTGCCTCCATCTCGCCGCCGACCTTGGCCAGTGTACCGCCATAGGCCTCTGTCCAGCTGATCGAAAAATCGGTGCCTTCCAGCGCCGCATTCACGGCCGGGATGTAGGATTCCGAGAGGGTCTTGACCCACAAAAAGACCGGCGGGTGGCCGGCAACTGCTGTCACATCCAGCTCTTCCGCCCTCAGCCCAGGCGCACAGAGTGTCGCTGCGGCCAGCGTGCAGCTGGCCAGCGTTTTAGCAAAGCTCATAAAGTTCTCCTCCCAGTTGCACCGAAGCAAAAGCTGCGGCATTCTCTCCTCTAAACAAACTATCTGAACGTCCGTATAAAAAGTCAATGCTCTGCTTTCATTTCAGTGCCAGAGCCATAAACGAGAGATCGATCGCTTGCCTCAACCTATTCCAAATACAGAGAATTCCCGAAACACTGACGGTCGGGTGGCGCGAGGAGAGGCAACGCGCGAACGGGTTCTGGATGCAGCCGAGAGATGCTTTGCCAGCGAAGGCTTTGAAGCAGTGACGATTCGACAGATCGCCCGTGCGGCAGAGGTGACATTGGGGGTGGTCAGCTTTCACGGCGGGTCAAAGGAAGACCTGTTCAAGACGGTTCTCGCTCGGCGTGTAGCTACGCTGGACAACCTTCGTAAGGCCGCTCTGGCAGCGGTCCGGGCGCGCGGGGAGATTACGATCAGGGATGTGGTAGAGGCCTATTTGACACCCTATCTCGACATCGCCTCGCGCGGCGATGCGCAATGGCGTGCCTATGCGCAATTGATCGCGCGGGTGGCCTCGAACGATGACTATTTTCCGGAAGTTCGCGAGCTTTATGATCCGACGGCGCGTATTTTCATTGCAGAGTTGCAGCGACTTCGGCCAGGGGCGAGCGCGGAAGAGTTGGCGACTGTTCTCACCCTGACCGTTGCCTCGATGCTCTCGATCGTGGCGAGTCGGGCGCGCATCGCAGGACTGAGTGGTAGCGGCGAGATAGACCCGCCTATAAGCTATCGCTCAAAGTTGATCGACTTTTGTACCGGCGGGATCGAGATGGTTTTGCCGTCTGACTAACGCCTTCTGTTTAAGCTGAAACTGCAGCCGTCTCGGCAGGTGATAAAAGGGTATTGCCAAGTTGCTGACGTAATCTTCCGAGGCATAGGCAGGTTCATCGGCGATTTCGGCGGTGTAGTCGTCCCAGAGTTTAAACGCATCAGAGCGAGCGTGGCGGTATGAGGTTGCAGTGAGTTTGTATTGGCGGTGACGGAAGATCAGGTTGATCTGGTCATGCGCAAAGAGAAATCTCTCAGCCTGCCGGTGAGACTTGAACCGCCCAAACATTCTTTCTCGCTTCCGAGTCGGCCTATGCGACAGTTAGATGGCATTGTCCAGCCCTGTATCGGCGCGATGATCGGCGTTCGGAGCCAGCTGGTTAACCAGCTTGATGTAGTTGCGAAGTTTGTCAGTGATTACGACACTTGGTTCACCGAATTGGGCGACTAGCCTTTGAAAGAAGTGCTTTGCAGCTCTTGCGTTCCGACGTGTTTGTACGAGAACGTTGAGGACGTCATCGTTTGCGTCGATACCGCGCCATAGCCAGTGTTTTCTGCCGCGGATCGAAATCACGACTTCGTCCATGTGCCACTTGTCATTTGGTTGCGGACGATCTGGCCGGGAGCATTGGCATGCCCCCATCGGGTGCTCCGGTTTGATTGTTAGTGCATCGTCGGCCTCTGGTCCATTAGCACGATGCTTTC
>JAAEZD010000103.1:0-1605 GCA_018223035.1 Paracoccaceae bacterium | reverse complement strand
CCACAGGCTTGATCGCGAAGGCCTGACCGCCCGGGACGCCGTCGATCTCGAAGCCTTCTGTGTCGCCCGCGATAATCGAGCGGATGCTTTCACCCTCGCCGAACTCGACCGTGGTGACATGGGTGAGCGAGACATTGAGACGGTAGACCTGGCCTTCCTGGTAGGTGGCCAGGCGTACGCGGCTGTCATTGGGCCCGCCGCGCGGGATGGCTTCGGCAAGGGCGAGGCCGGGCAGCAGCACAAGGACAATTGTTACGAGGGCCTTCTTTAGCAAACTAGTTCTCCAATCTGTCGGAGCGGATGGAATATTCGAGCACGGTAAACCCAAACGGATTGGTCCAGACCTCATCGATGGAGCGACGGGTTTCGGGACGGAACTCGAAGAGAAGCGTGGCGGTGAAGAGCCCGGTCTGGGTGCCGTTGATGGAGGTCAGCCGCTTGCGCAAGCGCACGGTGGCGCGGTTGGATCCGATCCGGTTGATGCTGAGAATTTCCACGTCGAGCCGGGCATTGGGGCCATAGACGGTCGGTGGATAGTTTTCATTTGCGCTGTTCCATATCTGGCGCAGCCTGCTCTCGGCGGCCCCGTCCGAGCGGCGCAGGACGCTGCGGATGCGCAGATCGTTGTCGAGCTGGTTGTAGACCTCCCGGTCGGTCACATAGCGGAACACCTCCGCCTCGATGATCGCCTGGTTGGCGGTGACGGATGTGGCCCCAACGGACGCCTCGGGCAGGGCAAAACCAGTAGCGGGATCATAGGGGACAACGACGGGGGGCGGGTCGACATCGAGGATCGCGACTGCTGCTGCGCTCAGACAGCCGATGATGCCGAAGACAAGGCCTATCAGGCCAAGGCGTTGCCAGAGCCGTTCACGGCGCAGGGCGCCGTAGACCAGTTCTTCCTCGATGATCTCTTGTTCACTCGCCACCATTCATGCCCCCACGATCAGTCTGCCCGGAGGTCTGGCAAGGTGAAATCCATGAAGCGCTGCTCCTCGGCGATGGTGGCGGCATCGATCACGCCGCCGGTGCCATCGCCCACGGTTTGAATCGCTTCCAGCTGCCACATCGCCACGAGGGCGATGGCCAATTCAGCTGTCACGCGCGTGTTGAGATCGACGCTTTGCTTGAGCTCTTCCATGTCGTCGATGAGCCCGACAAGGCGGTCGACCCGCTCGAGCGATTGGCCGGCATCTTCATAGCTGTTCTGGGCGGCGGCTGAGACGAGTGCGCCGGTTGTTGCCTGCGTGGCCACACGGTTGGCCCCGGGATTGCCGCTGGTGGCCATTTCCGAGAGGGTGTCTTCATCGAAGCCGAGATCGGCCAGCACCCGGTCCATCTGGGTTTCGATTTCGCTTGCGCCGGAGCCCGAGAGGCCCGAGAAATCCCCAGTCTTGATCGCCTCAATCGTGGCGAGGATGTCGCCGAACTCCTGGTCGAGCAGGCCATTGAGTTCGTCTTCCATCTCGGTGCGGATGATCTCCGGCAGTTCGGCAAGGCGGGTGAGCGCTTCATAGGTTCTTTGCAGCTCCGCGAGTTGATCCGTGAGCGTGGCAAGCTGTTCGCGGAGCTGCGTCAGCTGCTCGTTTTGCAGGATCTCGTCTT
>JAAEZD010000102.1:0-1614 GCA_018223035.1 Paracoccaceae bacterium | reverse complement strand
GGAAATGTCGGCAAGCGTGGATCGCCGTGATTGCGAGTGACGCCGGAAGGGCGGAATGCCGACGTTCGCTGCACACCGCACGAAAGGCAGATCTGCGGGACAAAGGGTGCATTCGCTGCGGATGCGCAGATGGCTGCTTCAGGTTTGGCGCACCGATAGGACATTGCAGCAGGTCGCGCCGGTTAGTCCGTATAGCTTTGGCAGGCATCAACTCCGTTGGCTGTCGAGGCAAGTAGCTGATCTGCATCACGGATGAGATCGGCGACCCGCCTGTCCGCCAGACGATACCGAACGAAGCGGCCTTTGCTGCGGCGACTGACCAGCCCGCATTCCAGCAGACAGCGCAGATGGTTCGAGACGTTGGGCTGACCCAAACCCGTATGCCCGACGATTTCCTGCACGTTGCGTTCGTCCGACACCAGCGCATCGAGGATCGTCAGACGGCTGGGATCGCTTAGGCCCCGGAAGAGCTTTGCCCGCAGTTCCAGTGTATCGGGTGCCGAAAGATCGTCTTGAATGTTTTGCGCTGTCATATCATTATCCACTGATACGTTAGCAGCGTACCTTTTCGCCCGCCACCACAAAAAGGATCGCACATGAGCCAGCCCGATAACAGCAAGTTGGCGACAGCCTCCTCCCCGATCCGAATGCGGGTGCAAGGCATGGACTGCGCGAAAGATGCCGCCGAGATCGAGCGCGCGGCCCGGTCTGCGGGCGTGGCCGAAGGCGACGTGAAAGTGTCCGCCGCCACCCACATCATGACATTGCGGATCGCGGACGGCGATCTGCCGAAAGTGCGGCCCGCGCTCGACGCGACCGGCTACGGTTTCGAGAAGATCGAGGACGGCGATACATCGTCCGATCCGGCCTACAAGGACCCGAGCTATCGCCGCGCGCTCTGGATCGTGGTCGCGCTCAATCTCGGATACGGCGTGGTCGAAATGTTCGGCGGGTTCTTGTCCGGTTCGCAGGCGCTGAAGGCAGACGCGCTCGATTTTCTGGGCGATGGTGCGATCACGTTTCTGGGCCTGCTCGCCATCGGCTGGAGCCTGACATGGCGGGCGCGGTCGGCGATGATCCAAGGCGTGTTTCTGGGCCTTCTGGGCCTTGGCGTTGTCGGCAGCACGCTCTGGCGTGTCCTCAACCAGACCACGCCAGAAGCCGGGTTGATGGGAGCCTTCGCGGTAGGTGCGCTGATCGTAAACATCCTCGCGGTGCTGCCGCTGCTAAAGCACCGCAAGGGTGATGCCAATATGCGAGCCGTCTGGCTGTTCTCTCGCAACGACGCCATCGGCAACCTCGCCGTGGTCATCGCCGCCGGGCTGGTCGCGTGGCTTGGCAGTGCATGGCCCGACCTGATCGTCGCGTTCGCGATCGCGGGGCTTTTCCTGCATTCGTCGTGGATGATCATCCGCGATGCCCGGAGTGACTTGGTGGAAGCTGACTAACTCCATCATGGTGCGACGCGCCGGACGAAAGCCGACATTCGCGCGCCCCGCAGCATCGGTGAGTCTGGGCTCGAAGAAGACTTTCGCCGCGCCTGGTGCGAAGGTCCGCATTGGGCCGGTCGCGACGTTCAGACAGGCACGACGGAAGCGGACTTCCTTGGCGAAC
>JAAEZD010000101.1:0-1622 GCA_018223035.1 Paracoccaceae bacterium | reverse complement strand
AATCGCAGGCCGTGTCGCGGCGCGTGACCTCCGCCCCCATGGTCGAGATCGTGGCTGTCGCGGTTGCACCTCGTGCGGGCGCATCGCGGAAGTTGAAGCAGTTGGCTTGCGCGGGATTGTGCTGCGCGCAAGCTGTCAGGGTCAGGCCAAGGCCAAGCAGCACAACGCTGCGGGTGATGGTACGGGTCATGTCACTCTCCAGAAATCAGGGCGGTCACGGTAGTCGGGGCCGACAAGGGCCTCGCCCTTCTCCATGCCGCCGAGGATGGTCACGAGGGGGCCGAGCGCGCTCAGATCGGCATCGATCACGACCGAGCCACGGTCGTCGCGCACGAGCGCGAGCCGCGAGGCGGAGCCGACGCCCAGAAGTACATCGAGTTCCTTGTCGCTGAGGCCGAGCATCGCGTAATCCGCGGCCGAGGCACGGATGTTGGGCAAAAGAACTTGCGTCGGCACGGCTTCCACGATGGTCTTGCCGGTCCGCGTGCGCTCGAGCTGGCTGGCATATTGGGTCATCATCACGACGACGGCGTTCTGCTTGCGCGCTGTCACCAGCCAGTTCGAAAGCCGCTCCGCGAAATACGCGTTGTCGAGCGCCTTCCAGGCCTCATCAATGACAATGATAGTGGGCTTGCGGTCCTCGATCACCCGCTCGACGCGACGGAAGAGATACGACAAGACCGCCATGCGTTCCCGCTCGCTCTCGGAATCGAGGATGCCGGTCAGATCAAAGCCTGCGACGTCAGCGTCGGTGCTGCCCCCGATTTGGAACGTGTCGTCTGTGTTCGCCCCAAAGATCCAGCCGTAGCGGCCCTCAGCCGTCCATTCCTGCATCCGCTCAAACAGATCGCCATCGTCATCGGTCGAGACGAGGAGCGAGGCAAAGTCCGACCAGTTTCGCAGCCCTGAGTTCCCCGCAGTGGCATTCTGGCGCACGACCTCCTGCAGGCGGTTGGTCTGTACTGGGGTCAACGGCCGATCGCGGCGCTCGAGGAGGCTTGCAAGCCAGTCGGCAAGCCAGGCCTGACCGCGCGCATCGATCTCGGTCTGGAGTGGGTTCAGACCCGTGGGTCGCCCTGCCCGCACCGTCGAATAGCTGCCGCCAAGCGCGCGGACCGCCATTTCCATGCCGGCGCGGTAGTCGAACACGAAAAGCCGCGCGCCTGCGCGCCGGGCCATGGTCATGAGGAAAGCCGCCAGCACGGATTTGCCTGAGCCGGGACGGCCGAGGATCAGGGTGTGGCCACCTGTGGGCTCGCGATCCGGTGCGCCCTGTTCGTGGAAGTTGAAGCGGAAGCCGCTGCGCTCTGGCGTCGGGAAAAGCGTGATCGGCACGCCCCAGGGCACTTCCCGGCCAGTCTTGCCGAGCGGCGTGCGGTGGAAGGTCGCGAGATCGGCGAAGTTGTGGTTCGTGATCGCGGCCTTGCGGCTGCGCGCCCCGGTATTCCCTGGATGCTGCGCCATGAAATGCGCCCGCGCCCCGAAGGCCTCCGAGATCAGGTTGATGCCGGAGGTGGCGGAGATGTTGCGGATTTCGGCCGCGATGTCGTCAAGCGCCGTCTGGGTTCGGGCATAGACGGCCACGGTCATGTGGTGCTCGCCGAAGATCAGGCGTTTGGATT
>JAAEZD010000057.1:0-8893 GCA_018223035.1 Paracoccaceae bacterium | reverse complement strand
CAAATCAATGCCCAGAACCTTGATGTCCATCAGATGCTCCTCTCTCCACCTATGCTCGCCACGGTAGCAGCGGTTTGGTGGGAAGGCAGTTCATCCCATTAGGTCACCTGCGAAGGATCTTTTAGCGTCGAAATCAAAGGTTCTAAGACTTAGTAAGCCAGAAGAACCTCGCCTCTCTGGCAATTGCGGATGTCTTAACGCGCCTGAGTGGCGTTCACCTTTTCAAAGCGGAGAAAAGCCGTATTCAGCGGGGCAATCGCAATTAGCTGGCAACGCTGGCTTGTAACGGGGGCAGCTCGGTGAAAGTGGCGCGCGACTTTGGCAACTTTATTGCTGCTCGGACGCCATCTTTCATCGAGACTATACTCAGTTCTCCGCCATGAAGCTCTACCAACTGCTGGGCCAGAGGCAAACCGAGACCTATGCCGCCTGAAGTGCGCGTATCGATATCGGATCCAACCTGAAAAGGTTGGAGACACTTTGCAGCGGAAGCTGTGAAGCCATTTCCATTGTCAGCCACTTCAAAAACGACCTCTTGAGAGTCCGTGACATATATTGAAAGTGCTGCGTCGCTACCTCCGTGAACTGCGGCATTCATGAGCAGGCAGGTCAAGGCCGACTTAAAATGTGCGGGGTCAACGCTAAGCGACTCGAGTGCCGGGTCGATGCTCACGCTCAGGTCTGTTTCGACTTCAGAGAAAAGGGGTTCGAGAACAGTTAAAATCTCGGATACGAGTACATTTGGTTCTATATTGGTTTCGCTAAGGAGGACTTCCCCTGTTCTCAGATCAGCGTAAGTGATGAGGTGATCTATGATCTCGGAGAGATGTAAGGCGGCAGTCGTCGATGCTCGGGCCATTTCTTTCTCAGGGCCAGTCAGTCGAGCCTCCAGAAGGCGGCTGAATCCCAATACGGATGTCAACGGCGTACGCAGTTCATGACCGATGAGTGCGAGAAGGTCTCTTCGGATAGAATCTTGATTGGCGTTAGCGGGGAGCTGGTTCCGCTCGGACGCAAGACGCTCGAGAGTAGAAGCGACAATACGTGAAAGATGCGTAAGTAACTCCACCTGTTCCGGTGTTGGGTGGGCTCTGGCAACATAGTCCAAGGCACACAGGCTGCCGACCCTTAATCCAGAACTGAGAACAATCGGTGCTCCCGCATAGAAACGGACGTAGGGTGAATTCACTACGACAGGGTGTTCGGCAAACCGAGGATCCGCCAATGTATCAGGTAAGATCAGGGGCGTGTGCTGAAGAATCGCATGTGCACAGATTGAATAGTCTCGGGAAGTTTCGGCAGATGAAAATTGGGCCCGAGCAGGAAACCACTGCCTGTCTTGGTCAACGAGACTAACCAAGGCTGTTGGTACTTCAAAAATTTTCGTGACGGTCGCCACAACCTCTTCGAGAACGGGATCTTTTCCTGGCTCGATCCAGCGAAGTTTCTCTACGGCATTCTGACGTAGAGTTTCGTTGAAAGGTGTGGGGTAGCTCTTCATCTTCGAATCTTCTCAATCCATTTTCGACTGTTCTTGGTTCAGAAATCTGACTTTTTTGGGTCGTTAGCATGATAACAATCTTTGACGGAGAGGTTGGTCAGTGAATGTTAGCAAAATTGCCTTTTCTGGGTGGATCTAGTGCTTATTGCGCTCGACACGTGGCGAGAGAATAACGCTTGAAAACCAAAGTCATGCCACTGAAGTGGGTGCAATGAAGCCGAGGATGGCGGGTGTTCAAATCTTTCATCACCAACTCTTTCGGGATGTGCATTGCCTCGCGTGCATTCAGAGAGCCTGTTCGGCGATTGGATCAGGCATGTCCTCAAGTGGAAGCTGGATCCAGAAAGTCGTCTGACCGTTCGGCACGGATTCGTATCCGATAGACCCGCCCATCCGTTCGATCAGGCCCTTACTGATTGCCAGTCCCAAACCGGACCCTTCCCGGTCGCGGGTCGCTGGGTCGGCCTGTTGCGAGAACGGGCGAAATATATGCTCACGAAATTCCGGTGCGATCCCGATGCCTTTATTGGTCACGTCAACGCGGCAAATACCTTGCGACTGAGCGACCTGCACATCAACTTTCTCACCCGTGTTTGAGAATTTTATGGCGTTCGAGAGCAGGTTCACGATGATCTGCTTGAAGCGAACCGGATCGAGGTTTCCAGTCAGCTGTTGCGGTTCGTGCTTGAAGCTTAATCCGACATCCAGCCTTTGGGCGAATGGCTGTATTTCTTCGACGGCTTGATCCACGACCGCGATGATATTGACTGGTGCAATTTTCAGGGATAGGGCACCGGAACTTAGGTGCTGGAAATCGAGCAGATCATCCACCAATTCCTTGAGCCGTTGCCCGTTTCGAGACGCGATCGTCAGCAGGTTCAGCGCCTTTTCGTCGAGACGTTCTGCGCTCATCGCCTGCATAAGTCCAAGCGCGCCGCTGATCGAGGCCAGCGGCGTTCGCAATTCGTGGCTGACCGTGGCGATGAAGTTGTCCTTAAGTCGCGCCACCCGATTCTGTTCAGTAATATCGATGAACTGCACGATCAGGCTGCGGTAACTGCCGCTTTCACCATCAAGCTTTGAGAACCTGATCGCGAATTCTATCTCGGCACCGTCGGGCCGCTGGAAGGTTTTCTCTCCCGCGTAGACATCTATCGAACCGTCCAGCAGCGGTTTGATCTCGTCCTGCAGATCGGCGAGCATCTGGCGATCCCCCAACGACCAAAGCGAGCTTTCCATCAGGTCATCGGCAGAGTAACCAAGGAAAGTCTGACAGGCCTCATTGGTGATCTGGAACCGTCCATCCGTTGAAAGAACGGCCATCGGAACCGGAGCGCTGGCGATCAAGCGTCTGAGTTGATTTTCCCGTTCTTTTGCAAGTTCCATTGCCTGCCGAAGTTCGGTGATATCAGTCATCGTTCCAAGCAGCCTGATGGCTTTGCCCGAAGCATCCCTTTCCGCGACCAACAGAACCGAGTGCATCCAGTGCCACTGGCCATTCTCGTGCAGCACCCTGTACTTGGTATCGGAGCGCTCCTTGTCGCCGTAGATACAGCTCGCATCGCTATCCAGAACGCCCTGCAGGTCGTCCGGATGGACGCGTTCGTGCCAAAACTTGTCCGAGTCCAGATCAGCCGGGTCTTCGACACCAAAGAGGTGGAACCAGGTATTTGTCGCCGAACCCTCGTTAGTGCGCAGATCGGATTCGAAGATGCCGATCTGGCTGCCTTTGAGGGCGAGATCCCAGCGTTCCTTTTGCGCGGACAGAGCCTTTTGCGTCGCCACCGCTTCGGTGACATCGGTCATGCGAAGGATGTTGAGCTTGTCATTCTCTTCGTTCAGATCTAGGTCATGCCGGACATTGAAGTCGCGCCTATCTCCGTTTGGCGTTTTGAGTGTAATGAGTTCGAAGCCAAATGCCTGGCGGATGCCGTGGACGATTAGCTCTCCATCAATCACTTCAGAATTTGGCAGGAAATCGGTGATGCAGCCGCCTTCGATCGACGCATCCTCCCGGTGGAAGAGCTTCAGGCCAGCCTTGTTGCAGAACTGAACAGTGCCCGAGCCATCAATGACCAGGATACTCGCGACAGCACTATCTACAATTGCTCGGAACATTCTACGGTAACATATTTAACAACAGGATCATGATAAAGCGTCAGATCGATTGTCTGACATTTGGAAGTATGGCTGTGTTGCAGGATCTACAGTTGTTTTTCCCGTGGAGATCCTGCGGATTCATTATCGCGAAGGCAATGTGTCATAGAAATCCTTGACGTTGGGTGATGTAGATTTTTACCTGATTTTTTTCTGATCTATACGCGCAGTTTTTTTAAGGCGGCCTTGTAAGTTGTTGTTTACAAATTACTTGTTGACGCAGCGGTAAGGCTCGCGCAATTTTTTGTTTTCCTGAATTGTGAGGGCTACGGAATTCAAAGGGTCTGAATTAATGTGGTTTCGCAGGCTGTTTTTGCGAGATCGAGGACATGAGCATGATGAGTCAGGTAAATGACTTGCCCAATCTGGCCGATTTCCGCCAGAAGTCCAAAGGCTTGTTCCGCTCGATCATCATCAAAGCTTTCCATGATGTCATCGGCTACAAACGGCACAGGGCCATAAGCCCCTGTAAACTCATGATATCCGGCAATTCTGAGCGACAGGTATAGCTGGGCTCTTGTCCCGTCGGACATGTCTTCGGCCCTTTTTGATCCGCCATCCTGAGCCAGTGCCACCAGAAGGTCGCGCGCGCCATCCGGCTGAACTGCCAGTTCTCGATAGGCGCCACCGGTAAGTCTGGAAAAAGCCTGCGAGGCGCGATTCAGCATGCCGCTGCGATGCGTATCACGGTAACGGCGCAGGGCTTCTTCTACAGCAATCAGCCCCAGTTTGCGCCGCAGGTGGTGCTGCGCGCCATCCGCGATTTCAAGCAATAGCGTCGCGCGTTCCTCTTCAAGCTGTGCGACGGTGCCATCGGCATCAACAGCCCGAATTGCGTCGCGGGCATGGCTCATCTGGGCATAGGCTTCCTGCACATCCGTTTCATTTTCCTTCAGCTCGGTTTCCAGAGCGGCAATCTGTGCCTCCAGCACCGAAGGGTCCAACTCTTCGAGCCGGGTGACAGCGGCCTCTGCGTCTGTCGTGTTGAGCCTTTCGCAAAGATCGGCGACCGCTTCATTATGTTTACCCATAAGCGAATGTCGTTCGCGTGCTTTGTTTATTGCCTCGCGGGCCATAGTCCAGTCGGGGGCTGCAAAGAATTTTATGATTTCGGTCAGTCTTTGCTGGCTAACGGCCGCTTCGCTTTCTACCTTTCGCAGGTGTTCTTCTGCTGTTTCGATGCGTCCGCTCAATTCAGTTCGCTTGTCTTCCAGTTTCAAAGCCTGCGCGTATCGTTGGTTAATGTTTCTCCACTGTGCGACTGGATCACCATCATTCGGAAGAGAAAGAGAGGAAGACAGCGAACGCACCGCCTCCGAGAAACGGATCTGGTTTTGTTCCATCTGATGGATGCGATTGTCCAGCCGCGCACGCGTTTCGGCTGTTGTCCCAAGTTTTTGAAGCGTGTCGAGAATGGCGCGCATTCCGGCCGGGTCTGGTTCCGTTCCGGCCAGCCAGCTATCTTGGCAGGCAGATTTCCATGCGTTTTGCCAATTTTCCTCTGCTTGCTGAGCTTGCTCTAGCGCCCGTTCTCGTCTTTCTGCCTGCAGCTGTGCTTCTTCAAGCCGCTCTCGAAGGGACTGCATCTGACTTGCGCGATCATTGATCGACTGGGCCTTATCCAGCAGCATATCATAGTTGGTTTTCAAAGTCGTACGGCCGCCGCTGGCAAGAATCGCGTCGACAAGCTCTTGTCTGGCATCGTCTGTCTGTTTCTGAATAATCGCCACCGTGTGGCTTGCTTTCTCGAATTCCTCCGCCTTGGACTTTGCGAATGTCAGCCGATTAAGCCATTCGATGAATTCTTCGATCGACATCGCTGGGTTCAACTGTGGTGAAACCAACGAAATGATTTCGCGGAGTTCCTGCTTATGCAGCTCTTGCGTGGTCTTGATGCGGGAGAGTTCCAGATCTTTCGCGACCAGGTCAGCTCGTAGGTCAGATATGGCCCGCGCAGCTTCTGCCTCTGCAGCCAGTCTGGCGTGCTGATCGGTCAATGCAGCCGATGCCTGATCGTCAAGCCGTAGGGCTTTTTCGAATGCATCAGCGCTCGGACCGTCAAGTTTGGCGCGGTGCTCTGACCAGAGCCGTTCGCGCTCTTGTCGTATTTCAGCTGCTTGGACCAGCGTCACAATGGTTGAGGCATCGTCGGCAGTTTGGCGCGCTTCATAACGAGCGATTTCGTTTGCAAGCTTGTATTGTTCATTGGTCAGCTGCTCGAATTGACGTTCCGCTTCACGCAACCCGTTTTGCGTACTTTCGAGCCAAGCTTGCTCTGGTGCACGGATATCGGTGATGTCTTCCGGCCTCGTTGCCCCGATGGCGAGCGCTGCTAGCGCCGCTTTCATGTCCCGCTCAACTTGTGAGCGTATTTCCGCTGCGTTCGCAATCTTGCCGCTCAGGTCTTCACGGCGAAGTCTGGCTATCAGGACAGAAAGTATGGGTGGGTCGATTGCTTTGTCGGATTCAGCAGGCAGCTTACCTCGAAGCCGTTTGAGGTCGGCATTCGCCTCTTCCAACTCCCGGCGCGCGTTTGAAAGAGCCGTCTGAATACCGGATCGGGTTTCGATGAGGTCGGTCAGTTGCCCAACGGTCCTTGAGGCAAGCCGCAGTTCTTTGGGATCAGTACCTTTGCGATCCAGCCGCGCGAGGCAATCAAGAATTACACCGGATTCGATATCGCGTTCGTTTCTCCGTTTCGGAAGATCTTCGGCTGCGGTGTCATGGGAGGCTTTCAGCTTTTCCGCATCTGCAATGACCTGCGCGAGCTGAAGAACCCCGTGATCCGGTTCCGTATTCCCCAGCTCCTCTCGCAGCTTCGAGAGCTCCTGCTTTGCCTGCGACAAGCGCAAGGCAGATTCGGTATGTTCGCGATCAAGTTCGGCGAGATTGCTCATCCATTCTTCGGGTGGATGAGGCAACGCGCCGAAGGCAGATATTTGGGCCTTTAACGACAGAACCCGATTGCGCAGGGGCAGGGCGCCCAGCATTCTTTGCTGCTCGTTCAGCTGTGTACGCGTTTCCAGAACGGCTTTCTCGGCGGCTTCCCATGATGTTTGGGCCGCGTCCCGTTCGTCGCGCATACGCCTGTAGTCATTGGCCAGCACGTCCAGCTCGCGTATCCGGGCAGCTATCTGGTCGCGTTCGGCATTGAGCTCCAGCAACCGTCCCTTACGCCCCGAATCTGATAGGTATGCTTCGCTCTCAGTACGCAACTGCGCCAACTTGGTATCGAGGTCGTTCAACCCGGCGCTTGCCGAGAACAGCAGTTGGCCAAGATCGCCTTCGGACCGCAGTATGCTCTCGCCACCGGCCGCCAGCGTCTCGCCGTTGAGAGAAAACATCGCGCTATAGGCGGCCCTGTCCAGACCCCGCAGCCCGTTTTTTAGAACGGATTCCGCGACCGAACTCCCTTGCTGGTCAAGCAAGGAATTGTCCCGCTTCTTGATGCGGGTGAGGTCGTGACCGATACTATCAACCTCGACCTCCGCGCCGATCTGCATGGCTCCGTAGCTGTGCAGGAAATTCATCGGGCTGCGGGTAGGAATCTGAAATAGAAAATCTAGCCATGCGGAAAGAAAACTGGACTTTCCGGCTTCGTTCGGGCCGTAGATGATATGAATATCTGGCGCGCCGGGGGCGGGTTTCGGAAAAGACAGGGCAGTTTCGGTGAACTTGCCATAGCGTGTCAGGTCAAGGCGATTCAGTCGCATTCAGAGCTCTTCGGATCCGTCCAGGCGGGTCAGTATTTCGCGCGCGCCAAGTTGCATTTCTTTCTGCAGAAAGCTGTCTACCTGTGTCTCACTCTCGCCGAGGATGCCCCGCAATTCCGGTGGCAGTTTAGACATCAACCGTTTGACCTCTTCGTGAATCCGCTTTTCGTCAGCCCTGAAGTCGATTTCGTTCATCAGGTCCGAGATTTCGGCAATCGGGCCATAGGCCGTGTCATTTGCGGCATCGGTAAGGTGTATTTCTATCTTGTCGATCCAGAGCGTACCTATACTCGCCGCCACGTTCTGCGCTTGGGCCAGTATCAGGTCCTCATCGCGCAAGGCGCGCCAAGCCATCGGTGATGCCCCCGTAAGCCTGAGCCTGAGTATCAGGTGCTCCCCATCGAAATGGCGCCGCGTCTCGGAAACGTGATAGCTGATATGGGTGACAAGTTCGTCCCACTCGGAAAGGCCGGTGCAATCTATCTGGATAAGCTCGAATTGCGCGACCGAGATATTGCGCTCGGTGGTATCAACCGTACCGTCGTCGCTCACAGACACGTACGTGACCGATTTGGTGCCAGATTCGCCAATGTCCCTACCTTGCGGGATGCCTGGCATCGTGATCGTCGGGCGCCCCGCATGAACAGACCGCTTATGGATATGGCCAAGGGCCCAATAATCGAATCCAGTTTTCTGTAAATCGTTCAGACTGCAGGGCGCATAGGAATCGTGGCCGACGACGCCCCCAAGGCTGGTATGAAGCATGCCGATGTTAAATGCGCCGGGCAGCGGAGGGTGAAACTGCTCCAGTAGGCTGTCGGGCGCATGCGGTAAGCGGAAAGAGATCCCGTGAATAGCCACATCGTGGCCATTCAAGGGTATTTCGTGAACAGAGGCCTTTTCGCCAAATACATGCACGCTTTTTGGTAAAACCAGTTCGCGGGTTATTTTTGACAGAGAGTCGTGGTTGCCCCGGATGATGAACACAGGGATTTCTGCCGCCGACAGCCGTTCCAGTTCCTGTGCAAGAAAGCGGGCGGTCTTCATGGATGTCTGCGCGCCATCGTAAAGATCGCCTGCGATCAGCAGGGCGTGGACCTGTTCGGCTATGCAAAGATCGATCAGGCGACTCAGGACCGTCCGCGTTGCATTGCCCACAAGCTCGGCCAGGCCCTTGTCCCTCATAGCGAGGCTTTTGAGAGGCGAGTCCAGGTGGATGTCGGCGGTATGAATGAATTTGAACGCCACGCCGCTCTCCGGACAAGTTGAGAGACCAATCTGGTCGCAGCATCCTTGAAACGTCAACCCTTTGGACGAAGCCATGCCTGCGGCGGGAGACGATACCATCTGCCGGACCTGGCGGATTTCTGGCCTGCGGTCTCTTTTTTGCATAAAAGCCGCTTGACCCTTCCCGGCGCTTATCCTAATTCCCACCCCACGCGCGGTTGTAGCTCAGTTGGTTAGAGTACCGGCCTGTCACGCCGGGGGTCGCGGGTTCGAGCCCCGTCAACCGCGCCACTTT
>JAAEZD010000017.1:0-108247 GCA_018223035.1 Paracoccaceae bacterium | reverse complement strand
TGAAGATCGTCGATTTCGGCGCCTTCGTGAACTTCTTCGGCAAGCGTGACGGCCTCGTGCACGTCTCCCAGATTGAAAACCGCCGCCTGAACCATCCGTCGGATGTGCTCAAGGAAGGTCAGGAAGTCTGGGTCAAGCTGCTGGGTTTTGATGACCGTGGCAAGGTTCGCCTGTCGATGAAAGTCGTCGATCAGGAAACCGGCGAAGAAGCCGCCAAGGAAGAAGCGGCAGACTAAGCCCTTCTCTCCGAAACAAGATCGAACGCCCCCGGTGCAGACCGGGGGCTTTTTTAATGGCAGGCCCGGTGGGTCCAAACCTGTAATGCAACTTGTTCGCATTAGCATTTATCCTTATTTTATTGACACTTAGGACGCTCGCTCCTACCTACCGTCCCTCAACGGCCGCAACGATTCCCGCCGCCCGGTAACAGAGTGCGCTTGCGTTTTCAGCGTAAGGCCGGATTTGCCGCTGCCGCCCCGATGGAGACCGGAAAATGACCCCTCTGACCATCGCGCTTTTGGCGTTCAGCATGTCTGCGGATGCCTTCGTTGCGTCAATCGCAAAGGGAAGCAGAAACCAGCAGACGCCCTCCATTGCAACGGCACTCGGACGCGGGCTCTTGTTTGGCACGGTCGAGACCATCGCACCGTTGATCGGCTGGCTACTGGGCCGCGCGGCAACGCGCTATGTCGAAACATGGGATCACTGGATCGCTTTTGCCCTGCTGGCGGGAGTCGGGCTGCACATGATCTACGTCGCCTTTCACAATACAGATACCGCGCCACGCAAACGCAGCGCCTTTGCGCTTGTTGCGACGGCCGTAGGAACCTCGATCGACGCGACTGCCGTCGGGATATCGCTGGCCTTTCTCGATGTGAACATCCTTGCCATCGCGCTTGCCATTGGCGCGGCCACCTTTGCAATGACCACCACCGGTACCCTGTTGGGCGGCGTCTTGGGTCGTCGTTTCGGCAATATCTTTGAAGTCGTCGGAGGCGTCATTCTCGTCGGCATGGGAATTTTCATTCTAAGCGAACACCTCGCCTAGGCGGAAACGACGGGAAAGAATTGAACTGAATACGGAAACAATACTATTTCAATGTTTCCGCACCTGTGCCCTACTCCCCCATGGTGCCGCGTCCAGCGCGCCAACGTTCTTTGGGAGGAGACGACATGCTGAAACGAACACTCGCGGCGATAGCCGCCATTTGCCTTGGGCTGCCCGCAAGCGCCTCGTCCATCGACATGGGCTTTACCAGCTTCTTCTCGCTGGGGGACAGCCTCAGCGATGACGGCAAACTCGGCACGCTTGCCCCGCCAAGCCTTGGCGGTCGTTTCTCGAATGGTCCCGTCTGGACCGAACTTCTCGCCGATTCCTTCACCGCCAATGGTAAATTCACAGCGAACTTTGCTCTCGGAGGCGCAACCGCCGGAGATGTGAATGCCAATACCTATCCCGCTGCCCTGCAACCGCTGGCGACTTTCATGGGGCAGGTTGGGGTGATGTCATCCTACGTCGGCGCCGCCGGGACCAACCCGCTAGTTTCGGCTCTCTTCGGGGCCAATGATCTGTTCCAGAGCTTTGGCGCGACCGGTACGGCAGATGGCAAGGCCGTCGCCAATTCTGTGACCGACGGCATTCGCGCGGTCGCCGCACTGGGGGGCAATTTCAACAACTTCCTTGTCTCCAATCTGCCCGATATCGCCGACAACCCGGGCTTCTACGGCAACCCTGCCGCTGGCGCTCTCAGCGCCGCCTCGGCAGAATTCAACACCCAGCTGGCCGCCAACCTGATCGATCTTGAGAACGAGGGGCTGAATATCTTTTTCCTCGATTTCACCGATTTTATCGACGAACTTCGCCCCCGTGCCGCGGCGTTGGGTCTGACCAATCTTACGGAAGCTTGCACGCCCAGCATGTCGACCTTTACGCCGCTGGATAACTGCGCCGTCAGTTTCGATTCCAACGGCGGACTGGTCGTCGACCTCAGCAAGGCAGATTCCTATTTCTTCGCCGATTCCGTGCATCCAAACAGGATCGTGCATCAGGAATTCGCGGAATATGCAGCGGCCCGGGTTTCCGTTGCCGCCGTGCCGCTTCCTGCGGGCCTGCCACTACTGCTGGGCGCAATCGCGGCGCTTGGTCTGACCCGCCGTCCCCTGCGCGTCGCCTGAAACGCAGGATATCCACAAATGATCCAATCTCGCCCCGTCCGTGCATCTGGCGCGGGCGGGGTAGTCTGTCTATGAACGGCACATGAGATCCTACATCATTCACATGTCGTCCAGCACTCAACGCCGCGAGAACGTCGACAAGCTGCTGTCGACTTTGCCGCAGGGTGAAACCGTCGAGGCGGTGAATGGCCGCGATCCGGCGCAGATCGCCTCGATGACCGTTCATGGCGGCGACCTCCACAGCCCCCGCTATCCCTTTCTGCTGATGCCTGCAGAGATCGGCGTGTTTCTCAGCCATCGGAAATGCTGGCAAAAACTGGTCGACAGCGATGACGATTACGCGCTCATCGCCGAAGATGACCTGTCACTCGCGCCAGACCAGTTCGCCCGCGCCCTTGCCTTGGTCGAAGGCAACATGACCGGCAGTATGTATGTCCGTCTTCCGGTGAAAACGCGTGAGAAACCCGCACGCATGCTGGCGCAGGTCGGGAAGATGCGGCTGATCCTGCCGCAGGTGATCGGATTGCAATGTATCTGCCAGATCGTCGGACGCGATGCGGCGGCAAAGCTGCTCGAAGCGACGCAGGAAATCGACCGTCCTGTTGACACCTTCCTACAGATGCACTGGATCACCGGTCAGCCGATCCACAGCCTGTTGGGCAATGGCAACCGCGAGGTCGCCTCGGAAATCGGCGGCTCGACAATCCAGACACGCACTCCGGCGAGCGGAAAACTACGTCGAGAATGGGCCCGCGCGGCCTACCGTGCCCACCTTCGCCTGCGTCCGCAGACCTGGCCCCGGTAACATCAGCCCGGCGAAATCTCGGCCAACTCGCCCCGGCGACGCACCGCGTCGCTGCTAAGGCTGTCCCAAAAACTGAGGGCGCTGAAGACGAAAGCGCCGGTCACTGACCGGCGCTTGTCTTGTTTACATCCAATAGTTCAGGCCGGGGCCTTGGTCGTCCGCAGATAGGGAAGAACGGTCTTGAACTCGCCGAACTTTTCCTTGGCATCCTCATCGCTGACCGACGTGGGGATGATCACATCGCCGCCGGGCTGCCAGTTCGCAGGCGTTGCAACGCCCTTGGCCGACATCTGCAGCCCGTCGAGCGCACGCAGCACCTCGGCAAAATTGCGGCCAACCGTCATCGGGTAGGTCATCGACAGCTTGAGTTGCTTGTCCGGCCCGATGATAAAGACCGAGCGCACGGTCGCGCTGTCCGCCGGGGTACGCCCGTCGGGCAGGTAAGCTTCTGCCGGGAGCATGTCGAACGCCTTGGAAACCTCAAGACCTTCGTCCGCGATGATCGGGAAGCCCGCCTTGGCGCCGCCTGCGGTTTCGATATCACCTTTCCATTTCTTGTGATCCTCGACCCCGTCGACCGAAACGCCGATCACCTTGGTGCCACGCTTTTCCCATTCATCGGCAAGCTGCGCGACAGCACCGAATTCTGTCGTGCAGACCGGTGTGAAATCCTTTGGATGTGAAAACAGGATCGCCCAGCTATCGCCGATCCAGTCGTGAAACTTGATCGTGCCCTGATCGGTCTCCGCAGTGAAATTCGGAACAGTATCGTTGATGCGTAAACTCATTTGGTTTTTCCCCCCATTCATGGAGTTGACGACTCTTGCACTCCCTATCTAGTCACAAGACACGGCAGTTTCATCCCCCGACTTGCCGAGCATGCGCTGCAGTGACAGAGTGGCGCGAATCTCCCGACCGGGCGGTCGGGACTCATTTATTGGGAGCTGAGATATGATCGAGAAACGCGACTTTTACATCAACGGCAAGTGGGTTGCCCCCTCTGCCCCGAACGATTTCAACGTGATCGACCCTTCCACCGAAGAGCCCTGCGCAGTGATCTCGCTTGGCAGCCAGGCCGATACAGACGCCGCCGTGGCCGCCGCCAAGTCTGCTCTCGGCGACTGGATGTACATGCCCGCCGCCGAGCGCATCGCCTATCTCGAAAAGCTGCTCGAGGTCTATAACACCCGTGGCGAAGACATGGCGCAGGCGATCAGCATGGAAATGGGCGCGCCCATCGACATGGCCCGCACCCAGCAGTTCGGCTCGGGCAGCTTCCACCTCAAGAACTTCATCCGTGCCGCCAAGGAATTCGAATTCGACGCGCCGCTGAGCGATAAATTCCAGAACGACCGGATCATCAAGGAAGCTGTCGGCGTTGCCGCGCTGATCACGCCTTGGAACTGGCCGATGAACCAGATCACGCTCAAGGTTGGCGCCGCCGCTGTTGCAGGCTGCACCATGGTGCTGAAACCGTCCGAGCAAAGCCCGCTGAACGCGATGGTCTTCGCCGAGATGATGGACGAGGCAGGCTTTCCCGCCGGTGTCTTCAACCTCGTGAACGGCGATGGGGCGGGTGTCGGCACCCAGCTTTCCAGCCATCCGGACGTCGACATGGTGTCGTTCACCGGCTCCACCCGCGCCGGCACGGCAATCTCGAAAGCCGCAGCAGATACGCTCAAGAAAGTTCACCTCGAACTGGGCGGCAAGGGCGCGAACGTGGTCTTTGAAGACGCGGACGAAAAGGCCATCAAGCGCGGCGTGCTGCACATGATGAACAACTCTGGCCAGTCCTGCAACGCGCCCTCGCGGATGCTGGTGCAACGCCCGATCTACGATAAGGCCGTTGAAACCGCAGCCGAGGTTGCAAATTCCGTCACCGTCGGCAGCGCCCATGACGAAGGCCGCCACATCGGCCCGGTCGTGAACGAGGTTCAGTTCAAGAAGATCCAGGACCTGATCCAGAAGGGCATCGACGAAGGTGCGAAACTCGTCGCCGGTGGCGTTGGCCGCCCCGACGGGATGAACCGTGGTTTCTACGTGAAACCGACGATCTTTGCGGATGTGAACAACCAGATGACCATCGCCCGCGAAGAGATCTTTGGGCCGGTCATGACGATGATCCCCTTCGACAGCGAAGAGGAAGCCATCGAGATCGCCAACGACACCGTTTACGGTCTCACCAACTACGTCCAGACCCAGGACGGCGAACGCGCCAACCGCATGGCCCGCAAGCTCCGTTCCGGCATGGTCGAAATGAACGGCGCAAGCCGCAGCCCGGGCGCGCCTTTCGGCGGCATGAAACAGTCCGGCAACGGCCGCGAAGGCGGCGTCTACGGCATCGAGGACTTCCTCGAGATCAAGGCCGTCGGCGGCTGGGCGGCAGAATAAGCCAGACGCGTCTCACAGGAATGGGGCCGCTCCGGATACCGGGCGGCCCCTTTTCGTTGTTCTGGTCACTGCTTTGTCGATCGTTCACAACCCGACGTGGTGCAGGACCAGTTGCGGGGCCCCGCTTGAGATGCGGTAAAGCGACCGGCCCTCGTCATCGATCACAGCGCTCACCCGCTGGCGAAAGGACGAGAAACTGTCGAAGGTCACCACATCGACAGGTTCATCGAAATGCAGCGTGATCCGCTGGTATTTGCCCTGCGGTCCGACGGAGAGCCCATGAACATAGCCGGTGAAGGGCTGACCAAGATACTGGCCTTCCACGCGATCCCCGACCGCGAAAGGACGCTTGTTCCCGTTCCGGCGCACTGTCGCGGAAAGGGTATTCCAGTCACGCGCACCCTGCTGGTGCGCGATCATTTCAAGCGCCTGACCATGACTGATAGCACGACCTGTTTCGGCCATGTCGCGCCGCAGCCGACGCGCTTGCGTTTTCAGATCCGTGAGCCGGTCTGTTGTATTGGATGTCATCATCTGTTGCCTCATGACAGGCATGCAATTGATAAGGAGGTGCCCGCGTTACCAACCGTTGCACATGCCACTGGACAGAGACGCAAGATGCAAAGCGGGTTTCACCATGGCAAAATGCCTGCGAGCGGCAGGGAACCCGAACCTGTCGGCCAGATAGGCATGAACTCCCGCCACGTCAAGCCACCGCAAAATTCTCACAGAATTTTACCAAGAAAATTCAATTTTCTTGGGCTGCGCCGTTAGTCCGCCGTCACGCGCCCATTTCAGGGTTTGAGAAGATCACCGGCCTGTGGCACAGCAGGACAAGCCCGCGCACAGGACTAACGATGATCATTTCCCGCCTTCACGGCCGCCTTGGCAACCAGATGTTCCAATATGCCGCCGCGCGAGCTTTGGCGGCGCGCCTTGCTCTGCCAGTGGGGCTGGATGCGCGCGAGGCACTCGCACGGGGTGAAGGATTTCTGACCCGCGTATTCGACCTTCCCCTGACCACGCCGGAACCGCTGCCCCCCTCCCGTCGTGAAAATCCGCTGGCCTATGCGCTCTGGCGCTATGCCGGGCGCAAGCCGAACCTGCGGCGGGAACAGGGTCTTGGCTATAATGCCGCATTTGAGACATGGGGCGACCAAAGCTATCTGCACGGCTATTGGCAAAGCGAGAAGTATTTCTCTGCCATCGCCGGTACGATCCGTGCCGACTTTGCCTTTCCGGAATTCTCTTCATCGGAAAACGCCGACATGGCTCAGCGCATCGGTGAAACAGTTTCCATTGCCCTGCACGTCCGGCGCGGCGATTACGTGGCGCTGGAGGCGCACGTGCTCTGCGACCAAGCCTATTACGATGCGGCGCTTGCCCGGATTTCTAACAACCTCTCCACAGACCCCACGGTCTTTGTCTTTTCCGACGATCCCGATTGGGCCCGCGAGAACCTGCCGCTGCCCTTTGAAAAAGTCGTCATCGATTTCAACGGCCCCGACCGCGATTTCGAGGACATGCGGCTTATGTCGCTCTGCCGGCACAATATCATCGCCAATTCATCATTTTCCTGGTGGGCTGCGTGGTTGAACACACATTCAGACAAAATGGTCGCGGGGCCGGCAAACTGGTTCGGGAACCCCAAGCTGCAGAACCCGGACATCCTCCCGCCCGGCTGGCTTCGGATCGAAACCTGAGTTTCAGAACGGCGCGGGCGCTCGGAATTTCAACGACGCACCGCCATCCGGGTGTTTGATGCGGAGTTCCTCGGAGTGCAGCATCATCCGGTCATGATCCAGCGCCGCCCCGCTGGCGTAAAGCGGATCGCCAAGGATCGGGTGGCCCAGCGACAGCATATGCACCCGCAGCTGGTGGCTTCTCCCGGTCTTGGGGAATAACCGAACCCGCGTCGTATCCCCCTCATGACGCAGAACTTTCCAGTCGGTCTGCGCCGGACGTCCGTGCTCGGGATCGACCATCTGGCGCGGTCGGTTTTCCCAATCCACGATCAGCGGCAGATCCACCGTGCCCGATTTCGGCTCCAGCCTGCCGTCCAGCCGCGCCACATAGGTCTTCTTGGCATAACGTTTTTCGAATTGCAGCCCAAGGTGACGCTGCGCATGCGGCGTCAGGGCAAAGACCATCACGCCCGACGTGTCCCGGTCCAGACGATGCACCAGCAATACATCGGGAAATACCGCCTGCAAGCGAGTGATCAGGCAGTCCGCCAGATGTTCACCCTTTCCCGGCACAGACAACAGTCCATCTGGCTTGTTCACGACAACGATCTGCGCATCGTGATGCAACAGGTCCAGCGGACCCTCGGGCGGGTTATAATCTGATCCGGGTGCCATGAGCCGCTGCTTACGCGCTGCGAAGGGCTCGCACAACAACGCACTTGCGGCCTTACCCGCACCGGGCAACAGTGCCTCAAACAAGAGGAGACACAGATGCACCCGACCATCACCCGCATGCAGGAGGTCGTCGCCAGCGGAGATGACACCAAAATCGCCGACCTGCTGGCCAAAGACGTGAAATTCCTGCCCCCCACTTATTTCGCCACATGGACCGGGCGCGAACCGGTGGCCGCCGTTCTGGGCCACGTGGGCAAAGTCTTTACCGACTTCAGCTATCGGCGCGTGATGGGCGACGGCAAAGACTGGGCGCTCGAATTCCAGTGCAAGATCGGCGAGTTGGACGCGGTTGGCGTCGATCTGATCACCCTGAATGATGACGGTCTGATCGCGGTTTTCGAAGTGGTCATGCGCCCGCACAAGGCGGTTGGCGCCCTGCGCGAAGCGATGAACGAGCGGGTCAAGTCTGACGCGCGTTTTCTCAAGTTCCGCGAAGCGCTGAGCTGATTGCGGATCAAGAAATGTGTCAGTTAAGTCAGCAATATTGACTTAACTGATCCGATCCGCACAGTGCGCCCCAGTCACGTTGATCGAAGGATGAAGAGATGAACTGGGAACAGGTATTCGCAACCCGGATGACCCGTATGAAGGCGTCGGAAATCCGCGAACTGCTGAAACTGCTCGAGCAGCCGGATATCATCTCTTTCGCGGGTGGCATCCCGGATCCAAAGCTGTTTCCCGCGAAAGCTTTTGAGGAGGCATTCTCGACGATCCTCAGCGGTGACAAGGCTCAGGCTGCGCTGCAATACTCTGTCAGCGAAGGCTACCTGCCGCTGCGCAGCTGGATCGCCGGGCAGATGGCCGCCCTTGGCGTGCCCTGCAGCGAGGAAAACATCCTCATCACCTCGGGATCGCAGCAGGCCCTCGATTACCTCGGCAAGCTGCTGCTGTCCCCGGGCGATACCGCCCTTGTGGGCTGGCCGACCTACCTTGGCGCGCTCGGGGCGTTCAACGCCTATGAGCCACGCTACGACCAGCTCTCGCCCGACACCAACAGAACTCCGCAAAGCTATGCCGATGCTGCGGCCAAGGCGGATAGCGACGTGAAATTCGCCTATACCTCTGCCGATTTCGCCAATCCCACCGGACGCACGCTCGACCGGACGGCCCGTGGCAAACTGCTCGATCTGGCGGAAACGCTCGACATCCCTGTGATCGAGGATGCCGCCTATCAATCGCTGCGCTACGACGGTGAGGCAATCCCCCCGATCCTCGCGCTTGAAATCGAACAGACCGGCGACATCAATGCTGCGCGTACGCTCTATTGCGGCAGTTTCTCGAAAACCCTGTCGCCCGGTCTGCGCGTTGGATGGGTCTGTGGCGCGGCCCCGGTGATCCGGCGGCTCGTCCTGATGAAACAGGCGGCGGACCTGCATTCCTCTACCATCAACCAGATGGCCATCGCCGAGGTGGCCAGCCGCATGTTCGAAAGCCACGTGGCAAACCTGCGCGACGTCTATAAATCGCGCCGCGACTACATGCTGGATGCTCTGAAACGGCATATGCCCGATGGCGTGGAATGGACGCGACCCGAGGGCGGCATGTTCGTCTGGCTCACCCTGCCCGAACGCCTCGACGCGGCGGATCTTCTGGCGAAATCTCTCGAAACCCAGCGCGTCGCTTTTGTGCCCGGTCGGGCATTCTTTGCCGATGGCAGCGGGGGCAACACGCTCCGGCTCAGCTTTTCCTGCGCCGATCAGGCCCAGATCGAGGAAGGCATCACCCGTCTTGGCCGCCTGCTCAGGGAATAGCGGGCGGGATCATGCCGATTATCGAGAAATAACCGTAACTGTTTCGCGCTTCGGTCACATTCCGGCGAAAAGCATGTCAAACGGAAAGACAGGTCCCCTCAAACACCGTGGCCCCTGTCGGATCGACATAAGGAATTGAAAATGAACCGTTTAGCCCGCCTGAGTTGTACTGCCGCGATGGCCTCTGTCGCCCTTGGACAACCCGCATTTGCGGATGTCAGCGCCGACGATGTCTGGACCAATATCAAGGCCTATCTCGATACCTTTGGCGGCAAGCCGGAAACGACCATAAAACGTTCGGCGGATGCCGTCAGCGTCGGTCCCATCACGATGTCCTGGGACCTGCCAGAGGATGAAGGCACTCTGACTCTGACCCAGTCGGGGTTCGATCTTGTTCAGAACGATGACGGCACGGTTGATATCCAGTATCCGGCCACGCAGAGCGTTACGATGCGGGCCGAGATCACCGACGAAGGCACCTATACCGGAACGGTCGACGTCACCTCGACCAACCTGAACATCTCTGCCAGCGGACTGCCGGGCGACATCTCCTATGAATACTCGGCAGAACAGCTCGACTTCACCGTCCGGGATGTCGAATTCGAGGATATCCAGTCCGAAGGTCTGACTATCGGCGGTACCGCACGCGATCTCTCCGGCACCGCCAGCATCGCCGCCTCAAGCCTTGTGACGGTAGACGGGCAAATGAAGCTGGGCGCGAATGAGTTCAACGCGGACTACACCGATACTGGCGGTGTAAGGTCGGTCTTCTCCGGCACGGCGCAGGGCCTGACTGCCTCGCATGAAATGATCCTACCGCGCAGCGGCATCTCCCCCCTCAACCTCGCCGATGCGATGGAACGCGGTCTGCGCTTCACCGGTGAAAGCAGTATCGATGGATACCGGTCGGAACAGACCATCACGCTCGACGGGGCGCCGGTCTCGCATCAGCTGTCGGAGTCGGAAACCTACGACACCAGCTTTTCTCTGAACCGCGAAAGGCTGCAAGTCGCAGCCCTGCTTGAGAATACGCGGTTGTCCTTCAGCGCACCCGACGCGATCCCTTTTCCGATCAGCGCGATCATCGCACGGAACACGGCGAGCGCCACGCTGCCGATCTCGGCGGGGGAAAGCCTTCAGGACGCAGCCCTGTCGATTGACATGACAGGAGTGGAAATCCCCGAACAGCTCTGGGGCATGATAGATCCCACGCGCGAAATTCCCCGCGATCCGATGGCCCTGACACTTGCCTTGAATGCCAAGGTCAAGAGCTTCTGGGACTGGTTCGATTTCGCCGATGTCGCGGCGCGGGGCAAGGCGGGCGACCAGCCCGGCGAATTGCACGCGCTCACCCTTGAGAACTTTCGGCTCAAGGCCGCCGGGGCTGAGCTGACCGGCAAGGGCGAGGCGAGCTTCGATAACAGTGACAAGACCACCTATGCGGGATTTCCTAAGCCCACTGGTATCCTCGACCTGACCCTTCGTGGCGGCAACGCCCTGCTCGACCGGCTCGTCAAGATCGGGCTTTTGCCTGAACAGCAAGCCATGGCCGCGCGCATGATGGTCGGCATGTTCGCCAAACCCGATGACGACGCGGGCGGGGATGTTCTGAACTCCCACCTCGAATTCACCGAGGACGGCGAGCTTCTTGCCAACGGCATGCGCATGCGCTGATCATGGACACCCGAAGGCCCCCCGTCTGGGGGGCCTTCACTCAGGCGCGCACTCTTTCACTTTTGGGATCATACATGGGCTTCATCGAGGCCTCAGCCCTTACCCGAACACCCGCCACGTCGATCTCGTAGCTGGACGCCAGCACCTCTGCCACGCTTTCGCCAGCGCAAGGCACATAGCCAAGCCCCATCGCGCTGCCCAGATGATGCCCGTAGGCCCCTGAACTCAGGAACCCGACAATCTCTCCGTCCCGCAGGATGGGTTCGTTGTGGTACAAAAGCGGCTCTGGATCGGTCAGGCGGAACTGAACCAGCCGCCGCTTCAGTCCCTCTTCCTTCTTGCGCAGAACTGCATCACGGCCGATGAAGTCCGGCTTGTCCCGCTTCACCGCGAACCCAAGGCCCGCCTCAAGCACGTGGTCCTCGCAGGTGATATCATGGCCGAAATGCCGAAAGCCCTTTTCCATGCGGGCGCAATCCATCATGTGCATCCCCGCCAGCTTCAGCCCGAGATCCTGCCCGGCCTCCCAGAGCGTCTCAAAGGCATGGGCCGCCATGTCCGAGCTGACGTAAATCTCCCAACCCAGTTCACCCACGTAAGAAACGCGGTGCGCGCGGGCCAGCCCCATGCCAAATTCGATTTCCTGCGCCGTACCGAAAGGATTGACCGCGTTGGTGAAATCATTGGGCGACACGGCCTGCATCAGCTTGCGTGCATTCGGTCCCATCACTGCCATCACCGCTTCGCCCGCGGTGACATCGGTGATGACCACCGCCCGGACCCCCACATGCCGCCGCAACCACGTTTCATCCGCTAGCCGAGTTCCCGCCGGAGTGACCACCAGATAAGCGGTCTCGGTCAGGCGCGTGACGGTCACGTCCGCTTCGATCCCGCCGCGCGCGTTCAGGAACTGGGTATAGACGATCTTACCCGGTGCCACGTCCATCTCGGCCCCGCAGACACGGTTGAGAAAAGCCATCGCATCGCGCCCTTCGACCCGCAGCTTGCCGAAAGAGGTCATGTCATACATCGCCACGTTCGACCGCACTGCCGCATGTTCCTCGGCCACGTTGTCGAAAAAGTTCTGGCGTCCCCAGCTGTATTCATATGCCGGTGCCTGCCCCTCGCGCGCGTACCAGTTCGCCCGCTCCCAACCTGCCAGCTCTCCCATGACCGCGCCACGTTCCAGCAGATGCGCATGAAGCGGCGAGCGACGCACGCCCCGGGCCGTTGCCTTTTGGCGGAAAGGAAAGTGGTCCGCATAAAGCAGGCCCAATGTCTCGGTCGAGCGTTCTATCAGGTAACGTTTGTTGCCCTGAAACGGCTGCATCCGGCTGATATCGACATCACCGAGGTCAAACGGTTTCTCACCATCTTCCATCCATTGTGCCAGCGCCATACCCGCGCCGCCGGCCGACTGGATGCCGATGGAATTGAACCCAGCCGCAACCCAGACATTGTCCATCTCGGGGGCGAGGCCAAGGTGATAGGCGTCATCAGGCGTAAAGCTCTCGGGCCCGTTAAAGAACGTATGAATGCCTGCTTCGGCCAGCATCGGCACCCGGTTCACCGCCTGTTCAAGGATCGGTTCGAAATGATCGAAATCCTCGGGAAGCTGGTCAAACTCGAAACCCTCCGGGATTCCGTCCATGCCCCATGGTTTTGATACCGGCTCAAACGCGCCCAGAAGGATCTTGCCTGCATCTTCCTTGTAATAGGCGCATTCATCCGGCACCCGCAGCACCGGTAATTGGGCCAGAGAAGGAATATTCTCGGTCACGATATAGAAGTGTTCGCAGGCCTGAAGCGGTACGTTCACGCCAGCCATCCGGCCAACTTCGTGTCCCCACATCCCGGCACAGTTCACGATCATGTCGCAAGCGATATGGCCGTCGCCATCAACCCCGTGATAGCTGACCCCGGTCACCCGGCGCCCGGTTTTGTGAATCTCCGTAACCTTCGTGCGTTCGGCAACAACCGCGCCACGCTGGCGCGCGCCTTTGGCCAGTGCGTGGGCGATATTGCCCGGATCCCCCTGCCCGTCCTTTTCAAGGTAGACCCCGGCCACCACGCCATCGAGGTTCAGATGCGGATAGAGTTCGCCGATCCCGGTTGGGTCGATCTCTTCAACCGAAACACCAAAGGCCCGCGCCATCGCTGCCTGACGGAAGATCTCTTCCCGCCGCTCCGCCGTCAGCGCCACGGTGATCGACCCATTCCGCTTGAACCCGGTCGCTACCCCGGTTTCCGCTTCTAGGCCCCCATAAAGCTCTTGGCTGTAGCGCGCGAGCTTCGTCATGTTCGCCGTCGCCCGAAGCTGCGCGATCAGCCCTGCCGCATGCCATGTCGTTCCCGAAGTCAGCTGCTTGCGTTCCAGCAGCACCACGTCCGTCCAGCCGATTTTGGTCAGGTGATAGGCCACCGAACAACCGATCACGCCGCCGCCGATGATGACCACACGGGCCTTTTCAGGAATAGTCAAAGCTTACCTCGCTTATTTTCGCATCTCGGGCGCGGGTCATGCGCGTATTCTGCTGTTGTCGGCGTCCCAAACGGCAGTATGAGGCTGCACGATGGCCCGGTATTCTTGTCCGTAGATTTCGACGTCGATCTCTGTGCCAGGCGCGGCCAGATCGGCACGGATCATACCCAGCGCCAGCGAGGCCCCGACCCGATAGCCCCAGCCGCCCGAGGTGGTTTCGCCCACGATTTCACCCTCGTGCCAGACCATCGACATATAGGGGGCGTCTGCCTCACCGGCTTCGACCTTAAGCGCCACAAAACGCCGCTTTGCCCCTGCTTCTCTTTCTGCCGAAAGTGCGGCCTTGCCCGGGAAATCGGGTTTGTCGAAATCGATAAAACGTTCAAGACCTGCCTCAAGAAGCGTGTAATCCGTCGACAGATCGCCCTTCCACGCACGATACCCCTTTTCAATGCGAAGGGATTCGAGCGCGCACATGCCGAAAGGTATCGCCCCTGCACCCGTGACCGCATCCCAAATGGCCGGCGCGGCCTCATTGGCGCAGTGGATTTCCCACCCCAGTTCGCCGGCGAAGGACACCCGCAAGAAGACGACGCGATGCCCGGCGACCTCGGCCTCCTGATAAGACAACCACGGCAGTGACAGATCCGCATCGGTCAGTGCTGACAGGATTTCGCGTGATTTGAGACCTGTTACCAGCAAACAGTCATATTTGTCGGACCGATCTTGTACAGATAGTGTACCGGGGGTGCCACGCTCCAAAAGCTCTTTGTCATGCCATTGCGCTACCGCCGCAGTGATCAGCCAGATCTGCTCGTCGCCGCGGGGGATGACCGACATTTCCGTCATGACCCGCCCGCGATCATCCGCGAAATAGGCCAGCCCCACCCGTCCCGGTTGCGGCAGGCGCGAAGCCGTCAGGCCATCCACGTAATCGCGCGCTCCCGGCCCCTCGACGGAAAGCCGGGTAAAGCCTGAAATGGCGATCACGCCGCAACCATCCCGAACCGCTTCACATTCTTCGCGGATGCGTTGCTCCCATGGGCCGGAGCGGTTCCATGTATGGCTTGCCTGATCGCTCAGGTCGTCACCCGGTTTCGCGAACCATTCTGCGCGTTCCCAGCCATTGTAACTGCCAAATACCGCGCCCGCGTCTTTCAGACGGGTGTGCAGTGTGGAAAGCCTTTTTCCCCGTCCAGCGGGCCAATCACGATGCGGGAAATGCATATCGTATTCAAAGCCATAGACCTCAAGTCCCTTGGCGATACAGTGATCGCGGTCGGCATAGGCAGTGAACCGGCGCGGATCGCAAGACCACATGTCCCATTCGGTTCGGCCTTGCGTAACCCATTCGGCGAGCACCTTGCCCGCGCCGCCGGCCTGCGCGATGCCGAAGGTAAAGACACAGGCCTCGAAAGCATTCGGCACGCCCGGCATCGGTCCGATCAAAGGTAGGCCGTCAGGCGTATAAGGTATGGGTCCATTGATAACCTTGTTGACCCCGACCGACCCCAATAGCGGCACCCGCGCCATTGCATCCTCAATGTACCATTCAAGCCGATCCAGATCGTCCGGATATAGCTGGAACGAGAAATCTTCCGGCATAGGATCAGCGGCATCCACCCAATGCGCCCGACCCTTACGCTCATAGGGACCCAAATTGAAACCGGCCTTTTCCTGCCGCAGGTAATAGGAACTGTCGACGTCCCGCAGCAGGGGCAGCTTGTGTCCCGTCTCCCGGCTCCATTCGGCCAGCTCTGGTATTTCTTCGGTCAGAAGATACTGGTGACTCATCACCATCATTGGCAGGTCTCGACCGCCGAACGGTTTGAACCAGTCGGCGACGCGGGACGCGTAGTAACCCGCTGCATTCACGACATATTCGCAGCGGATCTCGCCCTTTTGTGTTTCGACGATCCAGCTTTCTTCTTCGCGCCGAACGCCTGTCGCCGGGCAGAACCGTTCGATCCGCGCCCCCATGTCACGCGCGCCTTTCGCCAGCGCCTGCGTCAACTGCGACGGGTCTATGTCGCCGTCGTTCGGATCATAAAGCGCGCCCTTGAGATCATGGGTTTCGACAAAGGGGTAACGGGCGCGCAGTTCATCGACAGAAAGGATCTCCAGATCCATCCCCTGCGACCGCCCCATGCTGCGGGCACGTTCGAATTCCTGCATGCGCTGTTCGGAGTGAGCGAGCCGCACCGACCCCGTCACATGGTAATTCATCGGATAATCGACATCCGCGCCCAGCCCCCGGTACAGCTCGGTCGAATAGCGCTGCATATTCATGACTGACCACGAGGTTGAAAACGTCGGCACGTTTCCGGCTGCATGCCATGTCGATCCGGCGGTCAGCTCGTTCTTTTCGAGCAGTACGCAATCGGTCCAGCCTGCTTTCGCAAGATGATAGAGCGCCGATGCGCCGACCGCGCCACCGCCAATGATAACCACGCGGGCCTGTGTAGGAAATTCGGCCATGCTCCCTCCTAGCTCGACTGCGGCAGGCCATCGGCCAGGTCGTAATAATCGGCCTTGTCAGCGACAAAGATATGGCGGCCGATCTTCACGCCGGTCGGGGCCGAAAGTGCGCCCATCGACACGGAAATCTTGTCTTCGTGCTCCGGGTCCCAGAACAGGAAGCAGCCGCAGGTGCCGCAGAATCCGCGCTGCACATTCGGACTTGATTGATACCAGACAAGGCCCGCCTTGCTTTGAAAGGTCAAAGCGGACTTGGGCATGTGTGTTGACGACCAGCAATAACCGGTCTGCCTCCGGCACTGTGTACAATGACAGACCGACGGTTCCGCCAGATCGCCGGTAATGGTAAAGGCCACCTCGCCGCAATTGCAGGTGCCATTATGCTTCTTTCCCGTCATCTGTTGCTCCTGTCGCGTCAATAGACCGGCGGCGCGATGACCCATATCGCGCAGGCGGTTTCATCATAGGGATTGATCCATTCAAAGGGTTCCCCCCGGATGCGAAAGCTGTCGCCGGGTCGGATCGTGAATTTCCGGCCTGAGATAATCAGGTCAAGCTTACCGGAGAGGAGATAGGCTACTTCCTGAGTCGGTCGCTGCACCACTTCGCCGATGCGGGAATGTGGCTCAAATGTCGAATGCACCATCTCAAAATCATCGGTGAGATCGGGCGACAAAAGCTCTTCGACAAGACCCGCCTCATTGGAACCGATAGGACGGCGCGACTCCTGTCGTACCACGTATCCGGCCTCCCCCGCAGGGGCAGGCGAGTGACCAAAGAGCATCGATACGGATACATCCAGTCGCGCCGCAATGTGTCGAAGGTCAGTGATCGATGGTTCGGAGAGGTCGCGCTCGACCTGGCTCAGCCAACCGACGGAGCGATTCAGATCCGAGGCAAGCTCCGCCAGCGTTACACCCCTTGCCTTGCGCAGGGCCCGAAGGTCGGCACCAAGGGAAGCAGGCTGGTCAGGCTGGTGAATCATGGCGGGCTCGTCGTGAAAAATCTCTCGATAATTTCACCGTGGCTCAGTCTCGTGAAAAAAGAAAGAAAAATTTCACGAAGCTATCGACAATACGCTGTGTGAGTCGATCGAGCTGACCGATTGCAGAAATATTCATCTTTAACGATGATCATCCGATGTCAGGCCTTCACATCGTCAGGATGTGGGTGCCCCGAACCTACAGGACAGGCTATGTGTCTCACTGCGGAAATGCTGGCAATATTCCTGAATCTGCTGAACCCGCAGATGGTAAACACGAGTGCCGGAATCATTACTGTCTCGGCGACAACGCAGGAAACTGTCTGGATCCAGCAGGGCGACCGATGGTGTACGCCCGCCAAAAGTCAGTGACGGGCACCGTGTCAGGTCGCGAAAACCGCGCGCAGGATGGCCGATAGACCATCGGCGTCACGCTGCGTGAACGCGGCCGGCCGATCGCTGTCGATATCGAAAACCGCGATCAATTCGCCGGTGGTGTTGAAAACCGGAAGAACAATCTCAGACCGGGTCGAGCTTGCACAGGCGATGTGATCGGGAAAACTGTGCACATCCGCGACGAGCTGCACGGACTTTTCGCGCGCCGCCGCACCGCAGACACCACGAGAAAACGGGATCTGCAGGCAGCCGTGCCCGCCCTGATACGGGCCGATCTTGAGTATTTCGGGTCCCGTCACGCGATAGAACCCGGTCCAGTCAAACCTGGAATCCGCGTGATGCACCTCGCAAACCACCGTCGCCATAAGGGCAACTTCGTCAGTTTCGCCCTCGGTCAAAGCGCGTATCGTGCGCGACAAGGCGGTATAATCGAGATGAACGTCCTCAGTTGCTACAACCGACATGTCAGTATCGTTCTATGGCGATTGCTGTACCTTCACCGCCACCGATGCAGATCGCGGCGACACCGCGTTTAATATCGCGCTTTTCCATCGCGTTCAGCAGCGTCACGATAATCCTTGCACCGGAAGCGCCAATCGGGTGCCCCAGCGCGCAGGCGCCGCCATTCACGTTTACAATGTCTCTCGATAGGCCCATTTCCTGCATGAAAGCCATGGGCACGACCGCGAAGGCTTCGTTCACCTCCCAAAGGTCCACATCGTCTTTCGACCAGCCGATCTTGTTAAGAAGTTTCTGCGCGGCAAAAACCGGTGCGGTCGTGAACAGGCCCGGTGCCTGTGCGTGGCTTGAATGACCAAGTATTCGCGCCCGGATCGGGAGACCGCGGGCATCCGCGACTTCCTTCGAAGACAAGACAAGCGCCGCCGCCCCGTCGGAGATGGAGGAAGAGTTCGCCGCCGTCACGGTGCCGTCCTTGCGAAAGGCTGGCTTCAGCATAGGGATCTTTTCCGGCCGTGCCTTTCCGGGCTGCTCATCGCGGGTGATGATCTCTTCGCCCGTGCGGGCATGGATCTTAACCGGAGCGATCTCATCGTCGAATGCCCCGTTACGTTCGGCATCCAGTGCATTGTCGAGCGATCCGATGGCGTACTGATCCTGAGCCTCACGCGTAAACTGGTAGGTTTCGGCGCAATCCTCGGCAAAGGTCCCCATCAGGCGGCCTTTGTCATAGGCGTCCTCAAGACCGTCGAGAAACATGTGGTCAACCACCTGCTGGTGGCCGATCCGCGCCCCGCTGCGCATCTTCGGCAGGAGATATGGCGCGTTGCTCATGCTCTCCATACCGCCGGTAATCATCACCTCGTTATGCCCAAGCGCGATCTGATCGAAGCCCATCATGGTGCTGCGCATGCCGGAACCGCACATTTTGTTGAGCGTCGTGGCAGGTACCTCTTCGCCCAGCCCCGCGTGAAATCCTGCCTGCCGCGCCGGTGCCTGCCCCTGCCCCGCTGGCAGGACGCAGCCCATCAGCACCTCGTCTGCCGTCTTTAGGCCTGCGCCTTTCAGCGCGGCCTTGATAGCGACACCCCCAAGTTCAGAGGCCGACACCCCGTCAAATACGCCTTGGAATCCCCCCATCGGCGTGCGCGACGCACCGGAAATGACAACTTCTTTCATGGTGAGTTCCTCCCTGTATTTGACCCTGAATACCGAAAAGTAAGGATTGCCGTCTAGCCTTGTCGTCGAGAGTGAGTGCAAGGACTTTGTCAATGAACCTTACCAGTACGGTGAAAGACGGATCGCAGATCATCACTGTGAACGCCAGCAGGATCGACGCCGCCATTGCGATCCGCTTCAAGGAGGACATGCATGGCATGACCCGAACCGGGCCAGACAGGATCATACTCGACCTGACATCCGTGGATTTCATCGACTCAAGCGGGCTTGGCGCCATAGTCGCCGCAATGAAAAACCTTGAGCCTCATCGCCGCATCGACCTTGCAGGTCTCAACCCCTCGGTAGACAAGGTCTTTCGGCTGACCCGCATGGACACTGTTTTCAAACTCTATCCGACTCTCGATGGCGCATTTGAACCTCAGGAAGGTTGATCCCCTGCACGGTCATGACGCTCACAGCCTCGATTCAGGCGGCGATATGATAAAAGGGACGCGTTGCTTTCACGCGACGACCCATGCCGTAAGGTCCGGCGTATGTGCAGTAATTGACGATCTGGCAGGTGAAGGCCTTGCCTCACCTCACCTTGAAACCGTCGAAATCGTTTTGGCCGAAGTGATCAACAACATCGTTGAGCACGCCTATGGGCGAGACGGCGAATTCCTGACCGACAAATCCTGCATGGTCCGGGTCTCCTATGACCTCTCCGCCAAAGCCTTAGCGCTCACAATAGTCGATCATGGACGGCCATTTCCAGGCGCTGAACTGCCCCCGGGGTGCACCCTTTCCCCAGATATGGACAGAACAGACCTTCCCGAGGGGGGGTTCGGATGGCGGATCATCCGTGAGCTGACCGTCGAGCAATCCTACCTTCGGGACCCGGACGAGAATACCTTACAATTGCGGTTCGAATTTTGCTGAAATCCTATCGAAGGGTGGTAAGCAGGCACTCTCGAATGAATCATAAACCCCTAAAAACATACAATTTTACATGCCGCAAAAGCGCCCCAATCCCTCCTAACTACTGCCCGAAACAACGGTAATACAGGGCGCGTAGCTGCATATGGCTTCCCTCGGCGCTGCGTTATTATAGCCCCCACCCAGTGCGTGGCGTCGAGGACTTCCCCCAACATCAGATTGGCTTTCAAAACGACTGGCTCTAGGGTCACGCCAATCAATAAGGGGACAACCATGCGCGATTTTCAGAAACCCGGCCGCTCCACCGTTTTAGCGACAAACGGAATGTGCGCCACGTCACATCCCCTGGCAGCGCAGACCGCTATCGAAACCCTCAGAAAGGGTGGGAACGCGATGGATGCCGCCATCGCCGGTGCTGTCTTGCTAGGCATTTGCGAACCGCAGATGACCGGGATCGGCGGCGATTGTTTCGTTCTTTATTCTCCCGCCGGAAGCAATGAAATCAAAGCGTTGAACGGCTCGGGTCGGGCGCCAGCCAAGGCTGACGCCGCCGATCTCCGTGCCGCTGGCAATCTCAGCGTGCCCGTCTACAACGCCCACGCCGTTACCATTCCCGGCGCGATCGACGCTTTCTGCCACCTGTCCGAAACCGTCGGCAAGCTTGGCATGGACAGCCTTCTTGCACCCGCAATCCATTACGCCGAGAAAGGTGTTCCGGTCGCCCCCCGGGTGGCTTTCGATTGGGTGGGAGACAGCGAAGTGCTGCAGGGCAAGGCGCGCGACTTGTACCTGATAGATGGCAAAGCACCTGGCGCGGGTCAGATCTTTCGCGCGCCGGGACAGGCCCAGGTTCTTCGGCAGGTGTCGAAAAAGGGCCGTGATGCGTTTTACACGGGCGAAATCGCGCAGGACATGGTCGATAGCCTCAAGGAACTTGGCGGCGTTCACGAGATGGAGGATTTTGCCTCCACCGCGTGCTCTCCAACGGTGCCGGTAAGCGGAGCCTATGGGGGCGTGGACCTCGTGGAACACGCACCAAACGGACAGGGCGCTACGGCCATTCTGTTGCTGAATATCCTGTCGCACTTCGACATCGCGAGCATGGATCCGTTCGGCGCAGAACGCATCCATATCGAAGCCGAAGCAAGCAAACTGGCTTATGACGCGAGAAACCGTTTTCTTGCGGATGCGGATTACGTCACCCGCCTTGAGCATATGCTTGCCCCCGAGACCGCAGCCGCGCTCGCAGGCCTGATCGATGCGAACAAGGCAATGCCCGCCGCGGCACCCCTGACCGAATCTGTCCACAAGGACACGATCTATATAACTGTCGTCGACAAAGACGGCATGGCAGTGTCGCTTATCTATTCGATCTTTCACGGATTCGGATCTGGCATCGCGTCAGACAAGTTCGGCATCCTGCTGCAGAACCGCGGGGCTGGCTTCACGCTGGAACAAGGTCATCCAAACGAGCTGAAGGGCGGCAAGCGCCCGATGCACACGATCATCCCGGCAATGCTGCGCGAAGGCGGAAGGGTCACAACGCCTTTCGGTGTCATGGGTGGCGCCTATCAGCCGACCGGGCATGCGCGGTTTGTCAGCAACCGGCAGGATTTCGGCATGGACCTGCAAGCCGCGCTGGATGCACCCCGCGCCTTCTCATACGAAGGCGTACTGGAAGTCGAATCGGGCTATAGCGACGATGTTCGCGCCGAACTCGCGGCAAAAGGCCATAATGTGACCGTCCCCGAAACCGCACTGGGTGGGGCTCAGGCCATCCATATCGGATCGGACGGCGTATTGGCAGGGGCGAGCGATCCCCGCAAGGACGGGTGTGCTCTGGGGTATTGAGACCTAATTCAGGTTGAAATGCAGCGGGTAGATGCCATCCTGAAACGGACCGAACATGTCCGGAATGTCAGGGTGGTCTACCGGCTCGCCAGAATAGTCGGCGACAAGGTTCTGTTCGGACACATAGGCCACGTAATAGCTTTGATCGTTCTCGGCCAAGAGGTGATAAAAAGGTTGCGCCTTTTTCGGCCGGGCGTCTTCGGGGATCGCCTGGTACCAGTCTTCTGTGTTTGAAAATTCGGGATCGACGTCAAATACCACGCCCCGAAACGGGTGCTTTTTGTGGCGCACGACCTGGCCTAGATTGTATTTTGCGCGCTTCGTCAACATCATAAAACTGCCCCTAAAAGCTCGATATTAGCCGTTTCGACCCCGATTTGTCCAATGCTTGGAGCCTCGTTTAGCGAAACAGTTTGTGAATACCATCTCGACAGTGGGCGGCGTTGTGATGATCCGGGAAGCAAAGGTCAAGGCCTGTATCCCGCCTCTGTCTTTTGGCACCGAAAGTGATTTGCCTGTGCCGCTTGTTGCTGTAGGATTGCGCAAAAAAGGCAAGAGGCAGATGAGCAGAACTCTTTGCGTGATGATCATGGCGCTGATGCTGGCGTCCTGCGGCGGAGGATATTCCTCACCGCCGAGCAATATGGATAACGCCTGCGCCATCGCGCGTGAGCGTCCGAAATACGTGCGCGCATTCAAGGCTACCGAAAGGCGCTGGGGTGTTCCGGTGGCGGTGCAGATGGCGACGATCTATCAGGAGAGCCGTTTTAGGGGCGATGCACGTACGCCCTATCGATATGCGCTTGGTATCATACCCATGGGACGCCAAAGCAGCGCCTATGGCTATAGCCAGGCTTTGGACGGCACTTGGGACGATTACAAGAAATCCACCGGCAAACGGCGGGCCAAGCGGGACAAGATGCGCGATGCGTCGGATTTCATTGGCTGGTACATGAATGAGAGCAAACGCAAAGTCGGCATTTCCCTGACCGACGCCCGCAACCAGTATCTGGCCTATCACGAAGGTCATACCGGCTTCTCGCGCGGAACCTACAACTCCAAGAGCTGGCTCATGCGCGTGGCCGCGGACGTCGAAGCACGTGCGATCCTGTATGAATCGCAGCTGTCGCGGTGCAGGGCTTTCTGATCAGCGCCTGTTCCCGCCTCGCCCGATCTGGGTATTGAAAAGGTTATCGCTGAGCGAAACACCCGTCGTCATGCCGTCCAGAACGACGGCAGTACGATCACCCAGTTCGTTCGTGACCACCCATTGACGAAGCGTCACCGGGTCGCGCGAGAATTTGAGATCGATGAATCCGTACTCGGGGTTTTCCGGGTCCTGCGCTCGGACCACGGTAAACTCATTCTCTTGCCCGTAGCCCACAACCATGTCCGCCCGCGAAAGGTCAACATTGCGTTGAAGGATGATTGACAGGGGCGTGCGGCTGAGGGGGTAGGTTTCCGGAGCTTGGTTCGACTTTTCGTCGCGCACAAGAACCGTACCGCCCCCGGCCAGTACAAGGCCTTTGTTGGGCGGGTCGTATTCGAACCGCATCCGGCCCGGGCGTTTGACGTAAAGCCGCCCGGTCGAACGAGAACCGTTCTCGTTATATTGCGTAAACGTGCTTTCCCCGGTCGTAAGCCTGTTCAGATAGGCAGAAATCTCCGCAAGAGGAATGCGATTGTCCTGCGCAATGGCAGGGGCGGCGAGCACCGAAAGCAGGGCAGCGGCGGCGAATTGGCGTCTATTCATCATGGGATATGAGATAGGTGCCCAACTAGGAAAATCCAAATAGCGCGGGGCACAAAATCGCTCGTCTGATAAAGAAAGGCCGGGCTTAACCCGGCCTTTGCCTTACTGCTGTTCAGGCACCAGAATTTCACGTTTGCCAACGTGGTTGGCGGGCGAAACCAGCCCCTCCTCTTCCATCTGCTCAACCAGCCGCGCGGCCTTGTTATAGCCGATGGCCAGCTTGCGCTGGATGTAGGAGGTCGAACACTTGCGGTCCTTGATGACGATCTGCACGGCTGTATCGTACAGCGCGTCTTCACTGTCGGTATTGCCACCGAGTCCGAGAACCGCGTCGATATCGCTGGATTTGTCCTCATCCGGCCCTTCGAGCACGGTGTTGATGTAATCCGGCGGACCGTAAGCCTTGAGGTTGTTCACCACTTCTTCGACCTCTTCATCCGAAACGAAAGGCCCGTGGCAACGGGTGATGCGAGCACCGCCGGCCATGTAGAGCATGTCGCCCATACCCAGAAGCTGTTCGGCCCCCATCTCGCCAAGGATCGTACGGCTGTCGATCTTCGATGTGACCTGGAAAGAAATCCGGGTGGGGAAGTTCGCCTTGATCGTACCGGTGATCACGTCGACCGACGGTCGCTGCGTCGCCATGATCAGGTGGATACCCGACGCACGGGCCATCTGGGCAAGACGCTGGATGCAGGCTTCGATTTCCTTGCCCGCCACCATCATCAGGTCTGCCATCTCGTCGACGATCACAACGATAAAGGGCATCGCTTCGGGCGCGAATTCCTCCGTCTCGAACACGGGTTCGCCGGTATCATCGTCGAACCCGGTCTGGACCGTACGGCTGAACATCTCGCCTTTTGCCAGCGCGTCGCGTACCCGGCCGTTGTAGCCTTCGATGTTCCGCACGCCCATCTTGGACATCTTGCGGTAACGATCTTCCATTTCGCCGACGACCCATTTCAGCGCGACGACAGCCTTTTTGGGGTCGGTCACAACAGGGCTCAGCAGGTGCGGGATGCCGTCATAAACGGAAAGTTCCAGCATCTTGGGGTCGATCATGATCAACCGGCATTCCTCGGGCGTCAGTTTGTAGAGCAGCGACAGGATCATCGTGTTGATCGCCACCGACTTACCCGAACCGGTCGTACCGGCGATCAGCAGGTGAGGCATCTTGGCAAGGTTCGCGACGATGGGATCGCCGCCGATATTCTTGCCAAGCGCCAGCGGCAGGCTTTGGTTGCTGTCGCCGAAATCGCGGGAGGCGAGGATTTCGCGCAGCACCACTTTTTCGCGGTTATCATTGGGCAGCTCGATACCGATCACCGAGCGCCCGGGAACGGTGGAAACACGCGCAGACAGCGCCATCATCGAACGAGCGATGTCATCGGAGAGACCGATCACCCTGCTGGCCTTGAGACCCGGCGCTGGTTCGAGTTCATACATCGTGACGACAGGACCGGGACGGACGCTGACAATCTCCCCCTTGACCCCATAGTCGTCGAGCACGTTTTCCAACATGCGCGCATTCTCTTCCAGCGCCTCGTCGCTGAGGTGGTGACGTTGCACCGTGGCCGGATCGGTCAAAAGACTGAGGGGCGGCAATTCATAGGCCGTTTCGGATTCATCGAATGCCAGCGCGGGCTGCGCCTCGGCAACGGCGCGCCGTGAAGGGGCGGGGGACTTGCGCAGCGGGTTCATCACGACCTTGCGCGGTTCGGCAGTCGGAATCGCCGGGCGCTGCGGCTCTGGTTCGGAAAGCGGCAAGCCCGCGTCTTCGACAATCGCCTCTTCCGGTTCTTCCCAGACGGGTTCGTCGTAATGGCTTTCGCTTACAGGCGCTGCGGTAAGCGGCGGCTCGGCCCGAGCACCACCTGTGAGAGGCGGCTCGGCGCGCAACGCGTTACCGCCACTACGGTTCAACACAAGCGGTTCGGGACGGCGGCCCCGGCCCTTGGTCAGGGGCAGGTCCGGATCGGGTTCGGGCTCGACAGGCAGGCCAGCCTGCTTGCGGGATTTGACCACGTCCGCGATCTTGGCGCGGATTCGGTCATCGCCCTGATAGACGTCTTCGTCATCATATTCAGGCGGCTCCTGTTCGATCAGTTCCGGCATCGGTTCCGCGCGACGGATCAGACCGGGCATGCGCGACAGGAAACCACCACGTTCTTGCTCGGGCTCGGAAACGATTTCGATTGGTTCGAATCCTTTGGTCGGCGCGGAAATCTTGTGTGCCTGCGCCGCGTCTGCACGGGCCAGCCGCTGTTCACTGCGTTTTTCGGCCAGTCGATTACGCTGATTTGCTAGAGAGACTGCCGCGCCTTGTGCGCCACGGCCCAGCAGGTTCATCAACGCGGCGTAGCCCATGATCAGCCCGATCAACGAGAAACGCAGACCGCGCGACATTTCGGCCTTGGTAAAGCCCAGAACGAAACCGCCAAGCCCGAGCATGGCAATCGCCATCAGCAGGGACATCAGTTTGACCATCAGATGCGAGCCAACCGGCAGCAGAGTCAGCACCGCCCCCATGACCGTATCGCCGAACATGCCGCCCAATCCAAAACTGTGGGTGGCGCGCCATGTATCACCGGGCAGCAAAGTCGCGGCATAGACCGACGTCACGGCAATCGCGATGGGTGCAAAAATCAGACGGGCGGGCGCACGATCTTCGCCACTGTGAAAGGCAAAACGAAGTCCCCAGACAAGGAACACCAGCGCGATGCTCCAGCTGCCCCAGCCGACGATCATGAACAGCGGGGCGGCAATGGAGGCGCCCAACCGGCCCATCCAGTTCTGCACCGGCGCATCGGTCGAAACCATCCAGTTGGGGTCATCCGGCGTGTAGGATCCAATCATCGCAGCCGCCGCGATCCCGAGACAGATCAGGGCAATCCCGATGAGCTCCTTGCCGCGTTTCTCGATAGCCGCCTGCATATCGCTGTCCAATAGCGGATCCCGACTGCGTGATTGGTATGCCATGCCTGTCCTCGATCTTTGTTTTAATACAAGCAGTCGCGCAAAGTGATCAGAGCGCGCTGCATGTTTTCTTTTGGGGCCACCATCGCGACCCGGATGAATTTCTCGCCCGGGTTCGCCCCCGGTTCGCCCTGCGAAAGATAAGCGCCGGGCAACACCCGCACCCCGGTTTCCTTCCACAGGCGCAATGCCGCTTCTTCGCCGTTTTCCACAGGAAGCCACAGAAAGAACCCGGCCTCGGGCCCCTTGTAGCCCGGGATATCGGCAAACACCTCGTCCGCGACTACGTATTTCTCCTGATAGAGACGTCGGTTTTCCTGCACATGCGCCTCATCCGACCAGACAGCGGCGGCAGCCGCTTGCAGCGGTCCGGGTAGCGGTGCCCCCGTATAAGCCCGAAGCTGCTTCATCGCGGCGATGCATTTGGGCCCGCCGACGGCAAAGCCGGAACGAAGCCCCGGCAGGTTGGATCGCTTTGAGAGCGAATGGAACGACACGACCCGTTCAGGGTCGGCTCCCATGTCCCTGGCTACCTCAAGCGCACCGGGTGGGGGTGTATCGCGATAGATCTCGCAATAGCATTCGTCCGCGAAGATGCGGAAATCATACTGCTCGGCCAGCGAGATCAGATTTTCCCAATATTCGCGGCTTGCCACGGTGCCCTGCGGATTCGCCGGAGAGCAGATATAGGCGATCGTCGTGCGATCCAGCACATCGGCCGAAAGCTTTGAGTAGTCAGGCAGATGGCCGGTTTCTTCCGTGCAGGGCATAAACACAGGCTCCGCCCCGACAGAAATCGCTGCAACCATATAGACCTGATAGAACGGGTTGGGCGTCAGAACAACCGGTTTGCGCCCGTTCTTCTGCTCAGGACACAGCGCCATGGCCGCGTTGTAAAGCCCCTCGCGGGTGCCATTCAACGCCAGCAGATTTTGATCCGGATCGACGCGCACCGAATATCGACGCTCGAGCCAATCCGCGAATGCGCCACGCAGCGCGTCCGTCCCTTCGTTCTGCGGGTAGTTGTTAAATTGCGACGCGTTTTCGACGACGATGTCCGTAACCCATTGAGGAAACGGATGTTTCGGCTCGCCGATTGTCATGTGCACTATGCTGCCGCCGGGCGCGTGCGCGTCCAGCAAGCTCCGCAAACGCGGAAACGCATAAGCCGGTAGGTTCGAAAACCGCTCGGGAAAATCCATAATGTCGCCTCAAGGTCGGGATCATAACGCCCCGTTTTGAAGCAAGTTACCGCCCCCCTGCCCTTGCGTCCAGACCAACTGAGCGAAGAGAGGCGATTTGTGGTTTTTATGTGTTACTCAAGGCCGCCTCGGCTGCCGCGCCCAGCCTGAGCAACGCCGCTTCACAATTGGGCTGTACCTGCATCATAAGCCCGCAGCTCGGCGTACCCGTCGGCAGCGTCAGGGAACAAAGGCCGAGCAGGTTCCCCATTCGCGTATTGCGAAGCGCCAGCAGGTTCGCCTTGACGTAGTAATCGCCATCGTTCTGCAACCGTTCGAGATTGGACGGCATCAACGGGCTGCTTGGAAGGATCACCGCGTCATAACCGGCTGAAACCGCCTGATAAGCCTTGCGTATCGCCTTGAGCCGCAGCCAGCCCGACGTGAAATCCGCCGCCGAAAACTCGGCACCGGCGCGGAACCGCGTCCGAATCTCGGAAAACATCAGCTTGGGATTTTCCTCGATTTTGTCGCGCCAGATGCCATAGGCCTCGCCGCAATACAGAACGGCGGTCAGCGACAGCGCCTCGGCAATTTCGGGAAATTCGAGGGTTTCAACCGTGGCACCCGCTGCTTTCAGTCGTTCGACGCTCGCCTCAAAGGCGGCGCGTGGCTGATCCTCGAGGTTATCAAGAGCGACTGAACCCATTATCGCAAACCGGCGGCCCTCAAGCGATGCGCCCCGCAGATCGGGAGCTTTGCCGCCGCCCATCGCGCTGAGCAAAAGAGCCGCGTCCTCGACACTGCGTGTCAGCGGACCAACGGTATCAAAGCTGTAGATCAGCGGGACGACGCCTTCGAGGCTCAGAACGTCCGAGGTGGTCTTTAGACCGACAAGATCGTTCCATGCCGCCGGCACCCGGACCGATCCGCCGGTATCCGATCCGATTCCCGCGGCGGCCAGACCAAAGGCTACCGATGTGGCCGCGCCCGAGGAAGAGCCGCCAGCTACTGCTGCATGATCGTTCACGCAGGGCGAGGTTTGCGTGATCGGATTGTACCCGAGCCCTGAAAAAGCCAGTTCGCTCATATGCGTTTTGCCAAGGCAGACCAGCCCCGCCTGTGTCGCACGCTCGAGGACACGCGCGTCGCTGTCCGGCACACGGCCCTTGAGCAGGGCGGAGCCTGCTTCGGTCACGACGCCTGCCGTATCGAACAGGTCTTTCCAGCTGATCGGCACACCGTCGAGCGGCGACAGACGCAGCCCTGCTTTGGCCCGATCCGCCGCGGCCTGAGCTTCGGCCAGTGCGCGTTCGCGGGTGAGGCGGGCGTAGATGCGGTCGCGGAATTCGTGACCTTCGATGGCGTCCAGGTAGGTCTCGGCCAGGGCGACCGGGTCGATTTCTCCTTTTTCGATGCCACGCCCAAGATCAGCCGCCGTCATGCTCAGCCAGTTCTGCATTCCACTTGTCCCTTTTATTTTCGTGCAGACGGTAGCGACAGCAATGCGCATGGACAATCCTGCATCCGACCGCATATTGGCAGGCATGAGTACAAAGGATGAAATTCTCATCGTCGGTGGCGGGTTGAACGGACCAGCTCTTGCCTTGGCGCTTGCTCAGGCGGGATTCGCGGTCACCGTTACCGACGCGCTTGAGATCGACCCGCGCGAAAATCCCGACTTTGACGGGCGCTCTTACGCACTGGCGCTTGGATCACAAAGGCTGCTGGACGGGATCGGATTGTGGGACCGGCTTGCCAACGACGCACAGCCGATGCTCGACATCAAGGTGACCGACGGCAATGCCGGGCAAGGTCCTTCGCCGTTCTTCATGCACTTCGATCATCGCGAGATCGAAGAAGGCCCGATGGGTTACATGGTCGAGGACCGGCACCTGCGCCGTGCCTTGCTGGACAAGATGCGCGAAACGGATGGCGTGACGCTTTTGAATGGCAAGTCCGTCACCGGCCAAACCACGGACGCAAGCGGCGTAAGCCTGACACTCGACGACGGATCGCAGGTATCCGGCGCGATTGTCATCGGCTGCGACGGGCGCAGCAGCGGTACGGCGCAAAGGGCAGGCATAAAGCGTACAGGGTGGGACTATGGTCAGACCGCCTTGGTCTGCTCAATCTCGCATGAACAGCCGCATAACGGTGTCGCGCACCAGTTCTTCATGCCTTCGGGACCGCTTGCGATACTGCCCCTCACCGGCAATCGCAGTTCAATCGTCTGGAGCGAAACCACCGAGCTTGCCCATGAAATCAACGCTCTCGACGATGCTGGCTATCTGGCAGCGCTACAGCCGCGCTTCGGCGATTTCCTTGGTGAGATAGCGCTGGCGGGAAAACGGTTCACCTACCCGCTTGGCCTTACCCTTGCCAATGCGATGATTGCTGAAAGGCTCGCGCTTGTCGGCGACGCGGCGCACGGTGTTCACCCGATCGCAGGACAGGGGCTGAACGCCGGTTTGCGCGATGTGGCAGCGCTGGCCGAAACGCTCGCCGATGCCAAGCGACGCGGCGAGGACCCGGCATCGCCATTGGTTCTTGGTCGTTACCAGCAATGGCGCCGTTTCGATACGGCTTCGATGGCGCTCGCAACCGACACGTTCAACCGGCTGTTTTCCAATGATAACCCGCTGCTGCGTCTGGGGCGCGACATCGGCATGGGATTGATCAATTCGGCCCCTGCCCTTCGACGCGGATTTATCCGTGAGGCGGCTGGACTAAGCGGCGACCTGCCACGTCTGATGCGCGGTCGACCGCTCTGAATAGGCGATTACTCCGCGTTTTGGCGTTCACCGCGATCTTGCAAAAGCCGGGTCTCGGAAACGGCTGCTGGGAACCGCACCGTCGCTCGCGGCAGTTGGGCAATTAGAGTTCCCTCGCCTCGTCGACCAACATCACCGGGATCCCGTTCCGGATCGGAAAGGCCAGCCCCGCGGGTTTTGAGATCAACTCCTGAGCCTCAGCATCGTATTCCAGCGTCGTATGCGTCTGCGGACAGATCAATGCCTCGAGCATGCGACGATCAAAGCCCGTTTCGGTGTCTCTTACTGCCATTTTTCTTCTCCGTCGCCACTCCGCATGGCAAATTCGATAAGGGTGACCAGCGTCTCGCGGCGCGTGGTCAGCGAAGGGGCTTCGAGCAAAGCCTGTTTGTCCTCGGGCGTAAAGTCCAGAAGCATCGAAAGAGAATTGATTAGCAGTTCGTCCTCTGCCTCTTTCAGCGTGGCCCAGTCGGTGGACATGTTGCGATGCTCGAAAAGCCTCTGCAAAATGGCAAGAAACTGCTCGCGATTGAAATTCGCATCGGTTTCCGCACGCCCCAGATCGCGGTCGAACCCGGTCCATTCCACCTCGCAACGTCGATACGGCGTGAACCCCGACACCTCGTTGTTGACCCGAAAACGGGAAATCCCGCCAAGGGTGATCATGTACCTGCCATCCTCGGTCTCGGAAAACTGCGTCACGCGCCCCGCGCACCCGATACTGTGCAGCGTGTTCTCGCCGCCTGGTCGCGGGTTAGGCTGGATCATTCCGATCAGACGATGAGACGTCTTGAGCGTATCGTCCAGCATCTGGAGATACCGCGGCTCGAACAGGTGGAGCGGCAGGCGCGACCGGGGCAACAGCAGTGCTCCCGGCAGGGGGAACACCGGTAAAGTATCAGGCAGGTCCGAGGCTTTCAGCATAAAATGCAATCTAGCCCTCGCCCTCCCTTAGGCAAATATCATCGAGGAGAGCTTGCGCCGCCCGTTGAGCACGACCGGATCGTTGGGTTTCAGGGCGTCGAAAATCGTGAAAAGCTGCGTTTTCGCGGCGCTTTCGTTCCACTCTCGATCACGGCGGAACAGCTCCAGCAGCTGATCCACAGCCTCGCCCTGCTTGCCGTTGGCGGAAAGTGCCAGCGCCAGATCAAAACGCGCCTGAAGATCTTCGGGATTTGCGTCGACGGCGGCCTGCAGCTCGGCAACCGGGCCAGCACCTTCGGCCTGACGCGCCAATTCGATCTGCGCATGCGCCGCTTCCAGTTCTGCCGAAGTCGAAATTTCGGCAGGCGCACCGTTCAGAATGGCCTCGGCCTTGTCGAGCTCGCCCAGCGCGATATGCGCTTTGACCAGCCCGGCATAAGCGCCCGGGTGATTGGGTTCCTCCCCGAGAATCGCAGCAAAGGTCTGAGCCGCATCCGTCACCGCGCCCTCTTCCAGCATGGCTTCGGCTGCCTCGACTGCTTCGGCCAGCTCATCGCCGGGGGCGGAACCGCCACCTTGCCGGGCAACCCGGTCAACGAAAGCCTTGATTTCAGATTGCGGCTGCGCGCCTTGGAATCCGTCGACAGGCTGACCCTTGTAGAATGCATAAACGGTCGGGATCGACTGGATCTGCAGCTGACCCGCGATCATCTGCGCTTCGTCCACGTTGACCTTGACCATCTTGACCGCGCCCTTGGCTGCGCGAACCGCATCCTCGAGCATCGGGCCAAGTGTCTTGCAGGGACCACACCACGGCGCCCAGAAATCGACGATGATCGGAACGTCCTGGCTGGCCTGAACGACATCCGTCATAAAGTTGGCTTCGGTCGTATCCTTGATCAGATCCGCATCAGGGGCCGTGCCTAGGTTGAGTTCCATCATGAATACCTGTCGTTAAGTGGTTTCGCGTTGCCCTCCATATGTGAGCAAGGCGGTAAAAAGTCAAAGGGTCGCTGGGTCGGGAAAGGCATTGGACTCCGTTCAGAGATCGAATGTCGCGAAGACGGGTGCGTGGTCACTGGGCTGCTCCCAGCCACGTGCATCACGCAAGATCCGGCTGGAATGCCCCGCATTTGAGATATCGGGTGTTGCCCAGATATGATCCAGCCGGCGGCCCTTGTCCGCTGCCGACCAGTCCTTGGCCCGGTAGGACCACCAGGAATAGAGCAATCCTTCGGGAATATCCTGACGGGTAATGTCGACCCAGTTGCCCGCTTCCTGCGCCGCTCCCAGATGCTCGACCTCTATCGGCGTGTGGCTCACGATCTTCAGAAGCTGCTTGTGGTTCCAGACGTCGTCCTCACGCGGGGCGATGTTAAGATCACCCACAAGGATGGACTTCTTTGGATTGTCGGAATGAAACGCGTCGCGCATCTCGGTCAGGTAGTCGAGTTTCTGGCCGAATTTCTCGTTAATCTCCCGGTCGGGCTTGTCGCCACCGGCAGGGACGTAAAAATTGTGGATCGTGACTCCGTTTTCGAGCTGCCCGGCAATGTGTCGCGCATGCCCAAGCGAGGCGTAATCGTTGGCTGCGACCTCACGGATCGGAAAACGCGAGAAGATCGCGACACCGTTATAACCCTTTTGCCCGCGCCCGATCACATGGGTATAGCCAAGCGCCTTGAGGCCCTCGAGCGGTATCTTTTCCATCGGTGACTTGCATTCCTGAAGACACAGGACGTCCGGCTTCTCCTCGGACAGCAACTTGAGAACAATCGGCTCTCGCAGCCGGACCGAATTGATGTTCCAGGTGGCAAGTGTGAAGGACATGAGCAATCTCCGATTTCGGTGTCGGCGACCCTAGGGGAGTTCGCCGGGCAGCGAAACCCGAATGCTGACCAAATCAGTCAGTCGGAAGGCTTGCAGGTACGGAAAATAAAAAAGGCCGGGCACTAGGCCCGGCCAGTCCAACAGGGAGGTGCATATCGTAACCCGGATATGCGCGGGATATCTAAAACTACCATAATCACCATTTAAGTTCTGTGAACAGAATTACGCAACCTGAGATTGAAGAATTTATGCAACCAAACGATATCCGCCGCTTTCTGTTACCAATAAACGCGCATTTGAAGGATCCGGTTCGATTTTTTGTCTAAGCCGATAGATATGCGTTTCCAGCGTATGTGTCGTTACCCCGGCATTGTATCCCCAGACCTCGTGCAAGAGCACTTCTCGCGCCACGACACCTTCGGTGGAGCGGTACAAGAACTTGAGAATATTGGTTTCTTTCTCCGTCAGGCGAATCTTGCGATCATCTTGGGTGATCAGCATCTTCATGGCCGGTTTGAAAGTATACGGCCCTAATTGAAATACAGCATCTTCCGATTGTTCATGCTGCCGAAGCTGCGCGCGAATTCTTGCCAGCAATACGGGGAACTTGAATGGTTTTGTGACATAATCATTCGCACCTGCATCCAGCCCCAGAATCGTATCCGAGTCACTGTCGTGACCAGTTAGCATCAAAATCGGAGATTTTACGCCTTGTTTGCGCATTCTTTTGCACAATTCACGCCCATCCGTATCAGGCAATCCGACATCGAGAATCACCAGATCGAATAGCCCTTCGCGGGTTCGTTCCATCGCACTTGCGCCGTCGGCGGCTTCGAACACGTCGAAATCCTCGGTCATGTCGAGTTGTTCGCTCAGCGCCTCACGCAAATCGTCATCGTCGTCTACCAGCAAAATCTTTTTGAGCTGCGCCATGAATATTTCTCCTGTGCTGGTAAACGAAATGTGTCGACCGGGTGGGGAAGACAAGTTTTGCTTCAATTCTTTCACGCTCACGTGTGCATATCGCGCGAATTGTTTCACATTGACAGAAAGAAGGCTTAGGTAAGTCTCGGACTTCAGCAAGGACAGTGGTCATGAGCTTCGCGCCGCACATCTCGGAACTTCTGGCGCGCGCAAGGGCCGATCTGCGTATGGGCCTGCCGATTGTTCTCAACGGCCCCGACGGGGCGATCCTTGCCATATCCGCCGAAGTTCTGACGGCGGAGCGCCTTGCGGATCTGCGCGAACTCGACAGCGAAGCGACGCTTGCGATTACCGCGCGGCGGGCCGAAACATTGAAGGCGAGACCTTACGATGGCGACCTTGCGCGCGTGATCCTGCCCCAAGATGCCGATCTGGCCTGGATCGAATCTGTCGCGAACCCGGCCGACGATCTGCGCATGCCCCTAAAGGGACCGCTCGTGTCGGCGCGCAGCGGCCACGCGAATCTGCACCGCCTCGCGATCAAAATGGCCAAGTCGGCCCGGCTGCTGCCCGCCGCCGTCACAGTGGAATTGCCGCGCGGGCAAGAATTTGCGGCCCGTCACGGGTTGACCCTTATCGAACATGCCGATGCTACGCCCCACCTCTTGCAACCCGGCACCCTGCACGAAGTGGTCAGCGCCCGGTTGCCAATTGAAGTGTCTGAGGCAAGCCGGCTGTACATTTATCGGCCCGATGACGGCGGCGAAGAGCATTACGCCATCGAAATCGGCCGTCCCGACCGGGCAAAACCGGTTCTTGCCCGCCTTCATTCGGCCTGCTTCACCGGCGATGTCATGGGATCGCTGAAGTGCGATTGCGGGCCACAGTTGCGCGGGGCGCTCGCCCAGATGGGTGCTGAGGGCACCGGTGTGCTGCTGTACCTCAACCAGGAGGGGCGTGGCATCGGACTTGCCAACAAGATGCGCGCCTACTCTTTGCAGGATCAGGGGTTCGACACGGTCGAGGCCAATCACCGCCTTGGCTTTGAGGACGACGAACGTGATTTCCGGCTTGGGTCGGATATCCTCAAGAAAATGGGTTTCAGTTCTGTCCGGCTCTTGACTAACAACCCCAAAAAACTGGCGATGATGATGAAAAACGGCGTACATGTAGCCGAGCGCGTGCCACTGAAGGTTGGCGAAACCGCCTTCAACAAAGGATATCTCGCCACAAAAGCGCGCAAATCGGGCCATCTCTTATGAGTCGTGACGATCTTGTTCTGACGCCGCTGGGGCTCAGATTTGGCAACCAACGCTACCCCTGTTCTATCGGGCGTGGCGGCATCACGAAAAGCAAACGCGAAGGCGATGGCGCAACACCGCGCGGCATTCACCGTATCGTAGGTATGCTATACCGTCCGGACCGCCTCGCGTGCCCCGTCGACTGGGCGGCCCCAATCCATCCCGGCGATCTATGGTCTGACGACGTAAAGGATCCCGAATACAATCTGCAGGTCCGTGAACCGCATCACTTTAGCCACGAGCGGTTGCGCCGGTCAGACCCGTTGTATGACATCGTGCTGGTGACAGACTGGAACTGGCCTCATGCAAAACCAGGCCGGGGATCTGCCATTTTCATTCACCAGTGGCGGCGCCCCGGTTACCCGACCGAAGGCTGCATCGCGTTGCGACGGGACCATCTGGCAACGATATGCGCCCGTTTGGTGCCGGGAACGCGTCTGATCGTACCTTAGGTGTAATCCCTTTCACCGAAGATTGCCGAACCGACCCGCACATGCGTCGCACCCTGCGCAATGGCAGATTCGAAATCGCCGCTCATCCCCATCGAAAGACCGCTCAAACCGTTGCGCTCCGCGATTTTTGCCAGCAGTGCAAAGTGGAGAGATGGCTCTTCATCGACAGGCGGAATGCACATCAGCCCGGCAACTGGAAGCTCGAGGCCACGGCATTCCGCAACGAAAGCATCCGCATCGCGCGGCATGACGCCTGCTTTCTGTTCTTCTTCGCCGGTGTTGACCTGTATGAACAGGTCGGGGCACTTGCCCATCTCTTGCGCCAGACGCGCAATCGTCTTTGCCAACTTGGGTCGGTCCACCGAATGGATGACCTCGGCAAGCTCCATCGCCTGACGGGCCTTGTTCGTTTGCAAAGGGCCGATCAGGTGCAGCGTGATTCCATCAAACTGTTCGCGAAACGCTGGCCATTTACCCGCCGCTTCCTGCACCTTGTTTTCGCCGAATTGCCGGTGGCCCTGTTCCAGCACCGCACGCACCCGCTCATCCGGTTGAACCTTTGACACGGCGATCAGGTTGACAGAACCGGCCTCGCGGCCCGCTTTTTCCTCGGCCGCGCGGATACGGGTCTGGATTTCTTCAAGGGACATGACGCCACCCATTCTTGTTCGTCTTGCTGCAGACAAACACCAGTATGGCGCAAAAGAAAAGGGCGGGTCCGAAGACCCGCCCAAATCACGTCAAGCGTGAAGACCGCAGCTTAGAAGCTGAAGTACACACCAGCCTGAACTTGGGTCTGGTCGTTCGAGGAACGAACCGCGCCTGCTTCGAAGGAAGCGCCGCCACCCAGGTCGTAGGAGTAGTGGATACCGTAGGATTCACCTTCGCCACCGAGATCGCCAGCGTTTGCTACGCTGTTGTCACGGTTGTCACGGCCCTGAGCGATCGCGCCAGCATCGGCTTGATCTTCCGAAGTCACGAACAGCAGGATGTTCGACGCTGCGCCGATATCCATGTTGCCGTAGAGGCCGAATTTGTCGATGCCGTCGTTGTCGGCATAGGCCAGACGAACGCCGAAGGCGCCAATGTCACCGTAGACAGCCAGAACGGCCTTGTCTTCGCCGATGATGTCGGAGTCTTGAGCAGCAGCTGCAACAGTCCAGTCGCCGAAGCTGTAAGCAACGTTCACAGCGATACGGTCAACAGCGGTCGGGCCGTTGTCGGTCGAGTAAGAAACGTGACCCGAGAAGGCACCTGCGGAGTACAGGACTTCGATGCCGTTTGCACCAGCGCCGGACGAGGAGTACGCATCCCAGTCGAAGAAGGTGTTGTTGACGTTGGTCACGAGGCTGTGGAAGCCAGCGCCGTCGATACCGATACCTGCGGTACGGGTTTCGAGGTACAGGCCGGACATGTTTTCGATCGCGCCGATGATGTTACCAACACCCAGCGTGAAGCCGCCGTAGGTCGCGTAGAAACGTGCGCCGTTGAAGTTCGCGCCGCCAGGAACGTTGTCACGGCTTTCAGCCTGTGCACGGAAGCGAGCACCCAGGGTCACACCACCGTCGGTTTCGGTCGACATGTCGAACTGCAGACGCAGACGGCTGGTGATGTTGGTGGTGCTAACGCCGTTTGCGGGCAGGCCAGCGCCGTTGGTGCCGGTGCGCTCGTTGCGGTCGTTGTAATCAAGACCAAAACGGCCGTAACCGCTGATCCGGACGTCGGCTGCTGCCATGCTCGCTGCGGCGATCATTGCAGTCGACAGGAAGAGAACCTTTTTCATCGTTGTTTTCCCTCGGTTTCAAATCATACGCCCAAACCAGAGAATCTGGCGTGGTATGCAGTGGGGTTTCGCTCTTTAAGGGTCATTTTGGCAAGAGCCGCGAAACCCAATGCGGCAAAGTCGTGGCGGATGGTGCAGCTTTGCCACAGTTTCCCCGACCCCCGGATTACACGGGCGGATCTCCGCAAAATCGCCTGAAATATAAAGGTTCGTCTGGCCCCGGACATGAATTCACACAGGATCATTCGCGGCCACATTGGTCTTGCTCCCCGACACTTGCTTGGGTAGGACTTTCGCCAAAGGCATTGTCGGGACTGGAATATGACGTTTAACCGCCCTTTAAAGGCTACCCTGATTCTCGCGCTTTGCGCCGGGCTTGCAGCATGTGGCGGCAACCGGTCGCGCGGCGTTTCGACGACGGCAGCCAATTCCGCGCCTCCGGGTGGTGTAGAGCTCGGACGTGAAGGCAATGTGGAAACTTACGCCAAGTCCTCGATCTGGGACGTATTCGGTCCTGACTCGGGTGACCAGACTGTAAACGTGAACCGTTACATCTGGGCCGCGTCCCTCGACGTCTTGAATTTCCTTCCGGTTCAATCGGTTGATCCATTCACCGGTGTCATCATCACCGGCTACGGCACCCCGCCGGGTGGCGGACGTTCCTACCGCGCGACCGTTCACGTCCGCGACCCCGCGCTAGATGCGCGCTCGCTGAACCTCTCGCTACAAAGCCGGAACGGCGCCGTCAGCCCCGCAACGACTCGCGCCGTCGAAGACGCCATTCTGGCCCGGGCGCGGCAGTTGCGCATCCGCGACCGGAAGTTGTAAGGCGACAGAAACCATGACGCGCTAGGGTCTGGCCACCTAAAGCGCCAGCGATTATTACCACGCCGGGTTCCAGCCCGGCGTTTTCACTTGAGGGACTACACGGCATGTCGCGATATTCGCCTGCGGAAATCGAAGCTAAATGGCAAAGCGCCTGGGAAGAATCCGGCATTTTCAAGGCACAGCGCGATGCCGCGCGGCCCAAATACTATGTGCTCGAAATGTTCCCCTATCCGTCTGGCCGAATCCATATGGGTCACGTGCGCAATTACACGATGGGCGACGTGATCGCGCGCTATAAGGCGCTGACCGGACATAATGTCCTGCACCCGATGGGATGGGACGCCTTCGGGATGCCGGCCGAAAACGCGGCGATGGCCACGGGCGGTCACCCCAAGGAATGGACCTACAACAACATCGCCGAAATGCGCGCCCAGATGAAACCGCTGGGCCTCTCCATCGACTGGAGCCGCGAATTCGCGACCTGCGATCCTGAATATTACGGTCAGCAGCAGGCGCTGTTCCTCGACATGCTCGACGCCGGACTGGTCGACCGCAAGAACGCTGTAGTGAACTGGGATCCGGTTGATATGACCGTTCTGGCGAATGAACAGGTAATCGATGGCAAAGGCTGGCGCTCGGGTGCGGAGGTTGAACGGCGCGAACTGACTCAATGGTTCTTCAAGATTTCCTCGATGGCGGGCGACCTGCTCGAATCGCTGGATGATCTGGAGAACTGGCCTGCCAAGGTTCGCCTGATGCAGGAAAACTGGATCGGCCAGTCCCGAGGTCTGCAATTTTCCTTTGATATGGTACAAAACGGTTTTGAACCGGTCACCGTTTACACGACGCGCCCCGACACGCTGATGGGCGCTTCCTTTGTCGGCATCTCTCCGGATCACCCGCTGGCGCGCAAACTTGCCGCCGAACGCCCCGAGATTGCCGATTTCCGCCAGCTTTGTCAAAAGGGTGGCACCACGGCGGAAGAGCTGGAAACCGCTGAAAAGCTCGGGTTTGACACCGGCCTCACGGTTCGCCATCCGCTTGACCCCAATTGGGAACTTCCGGTCTGGATCGCCAATTTCATCCTGATGGATTACGGCACCGGCGCGATTTTCGGCTGCCCCGCCCATGACCAGCGCGATCTCGATTTCTGCCGCAAATACAATCTGCCGGTTGTCGCGACGTTCATGCCGGACGATTGCGAAATCGCGCCCGACACCATGCCTGACGCCGATTTCGCCAGTGACTGCATCGCCAAGGTCAAAGACGAGAACGGAACGCATCGCTACTTCCGGATCGTAAAGACGGCATATGTACCGCCGAAGGACCAGAAGGTGAAATGGATCAACCACTTCGCCGGCCTTCAAGAGGCGACTGGCCAAGAGGCCATCGATACGACCATCACCTTTGCCGAAGAAAACGGCTGGGGCGAAGGCAAGACCCAATATCGTCTGCGCGACTGGGGCCTTTCCCGTCAGCGATACTGGGGCTGCCCGATTCCGGTGGTGCATTGTTCCGATTGCGGCGTGGTGCCTGAAAAGAAAGAAAACCTGCCGGTCGAACTTCCCGACGATGTCAGCTTTGACATCCCCGGTAACCCGCTCGACCGCCACCCCACATGGCGCGACGTGCCCTGCCCTTCCTGCGGTAAGCCCGCGAAACGCGAAACCGACACGATGGACACTTTCGTGGACAGTTCGTGGTATTATGCGCGCTTCACCTCGCCCCATGCAGATACGCCGACCTCTGCCGAAGACGCCGACTATTGGATGAATGTCGACCAGTATATCGGCGGCATCGAGCACGCGATTCTCCACCTGCTCTATTCGCGCTTCTTTGCGCGCGCGATGCACATCACTGGCCATCTGCCCCAGAAAAGCCGGGAGCCTTTCGATGCGCTTTTCACCCAAGGCATGGTCACGCATGAGATTTACCAGACCCGTGATGACAAGGGACGCCCGGTCTATCACCTGCCCGAGGACGTGACCGACGGGAAACTCGCCGACGGAACCGAAGTTGAAATCATCCCTTCGGCCAAGATGTCGAAATCGAAGAAGAACGTGGTCGACCCGGTCAATATCATCTCGGCCTATGGCGCGGACACGGCCCGCTGGTTCGTACTCTCCGACAGCCCGCCGGAACGTGACGTGGAATGGACCGCGGCAGGGGCCGAGGCGGCGCATAAATTCCTCGTCCGCGTCTGGCGCATGGCCCGCGACCTTGCGGATCAGCGCGATGAAGGAGTCGGCGAACTCGACAAGTCGCTGCAGGACCTGATGGACTCTATGCAGCTCGGCCAGAACCCGCTGGACGATGAACTGCTGCGCACGACCCACAAGGCCATCGACGAAGTCACCAAGAGCATTGAAAGCTTTGGCTTCAACGCGGCCATCGCGCGAATCTATACTTTCGTGAATACGATCAACAAGTCTCAGGCCTCCGCACGGGTCAAATGGACCTCCCTGCGCGTGCTCGCCCAGCTCATGTCGCCGATGGTACCCCACCTCGCCGAGGAAATCTGGGCGATCCTCGGTGGCGAGGGTTTGCTGGCCAAAACTGCTTGGCCAACGCCTGACGACGCGATGATCCAGGACAACACTGTCACCCTGCCAATCCAGATCAACGGCAAGCGCCGCGCCGAAATCAGCGTTCCGACCGAAATGGGCAAAGAGGATGTTGAAAAACGCGTGCTCGAAGTCGATGCTGTAAAAAAGGCGCTGGAAGGGTCTGCGCCGAAAAAGATCATCGTCGTCCCCGGTCGTATCGTGAATGTCGTCATTTAACCGCCGTTTCCTGTTTGCCCTGCCGCTGGCGCTCGCCGCCTGCGGCTTTACCCCGGTCTATGCGCCGGGGGGCACGGGTGCTGCGCTGCAGGGCAAGGTCACGATTGTCGCGCCCAAGTCCGAAGAAGGCTACCTGATCCTCCGGAATCTCGAAGAAAGGCTGGGCCGCGCGCAGGCCAACGTCTATCGCCTGACCCTTGCGCCGGTTTTAGAACGGCAAGGGCAGGCGATCACCGAGGCGGGCGAAATCACGCGGTTCAGCATCATCGGACGGGTCAGCTATGAACTCAAGCTGGCTTCGGATGACAGTCTGCTGGCATCGGGGTCAGTTCAGGATTTCGCCGGATATTCCGCTACAGGGTCGACCGTCGAAACGCTGGCCGCTGAATCTGACGCGCTTGAACGATTGATGAGCAGCCTCGCGGACCGTGTCACGGCACGGATCTATACGCTCGCGGACCTGCCGGGATGAAACTCAGCCCACGCGATGCCAACGGCTATTTTGCCAAACCCGATGTCGACAGTACCGGGCTGCTGATCTACGGCGCGGATGCCATGCGCATTGCGCTCAAGCGCCAGCAGGTTCTGGCGGCGCTGCTCGGACCCACCGCTGAGGAAGAAATGCGTCTGACCCGGATCATGGGGGCCGATCTGCGCAAGGATCCCGCAGCCCTGTTGGATGCAGTAAAGGCCGTCGGTTTCTTCCCCGGCACCCGCGCGGTTTTCGTCGAAGATGCCAATGACAACTCAGCACCGGCACTTGCAGCCGCGCTTGACGACTGGACACCGGGCGATGCCCAGATGATCGTGACCGCTGGCGCGCTCAAGGCATCGTCCAAGCTGCGCAAGATGTTCGAATCTCACCGTAACGCCTATGCGGTTGGTATCTACGACGATCCGCCAAGCCGTGCGGAGATCGAAAAGATCCTTTCGGACGCGGGCCTTACCAATATTCCCGGTGACAGCATGGCCGCTCTGGGCAATCTCGCCCGCGAACTTGGACCCGGCGATTTTACGCAGACGATGGAAAAACTGACGCTCTACAAGCGCGGCGATTCCACCCCGCTTTCGATCGAAGATATCGAAGCCGTTGCCCCCCGCTCGACCGAGGCTGCGCTTGACGATGTCCTGAACGTCGTCGCGGAATCGCGCAGCGGTGAAATCGGGCCGCTGATCCAGCGGCTTCAATCGCAGGGCACCACGGCGGTCAGCCTTTGCATCGGCGCGACGCGCCATTTCCGCACGCTTTACGCGGCCGCTTCACATCCCGGCGGTGCCGCCGAAGGGGTCGGTCGCCTGCGCCCGCCGGTCTTCGGACCACGTCGGGACAGAATAGTTAGGCAGGCCCAGAACTGGGGCGCACCCAAGCTGGAAACTGCGCTTGGCGTTCTCACCGATACCGATTTGCAGTTGCGATCTGCCGGTCAGACCGCGCCCGCGATGGCGGTCGTTGAACGCGCGCTGATTAAACTCGCCATGCTGGGCAAGCTTTAACGATTCAACAACCAGTCCGACGCCGCCCGTCCAGCCCAGCGCCCGGTCGCTAGGCAGGCCGTCAAAAGATACCCCCCCGTCGGCGCCTCCCAGTCGATCATCTCTCCGGCACAGAAGACAGAGGGAAACTCGCGGAACATCAAAGTGTTATCGAGCGCTCGCCATGCCACACCGCCTGCGGTCGAAATGGCCTCGTCGATCGGGCGCAGACCGGCGTGGCGCACAGGCACCGCCTTGATGCGGGACGCGAATTCCATCGGTGCATCCGGGAAGGGCCGGGCAAATTCATTGAGCAAGGCGATCTGCACCGGGGACAGCTTCAATCTTTTGCGCAGGTGATTGCTAAGGCTCGCCTTGCCACGCTGCCGCGACAGGCTTTCAGCCACGTCCTCGACGCTCTGGTCCGGCAAAAGGTCTATCGTCAGCGCTCCACCTTCGCGCACCCCGCGCGAAACGGAGTAAATGCCCCCGCCTTCCAACCCACGCTCAGAAACAACGGCTTCGCCACGCGACATGAAAGCACCCGCACGAAAGGCGACGTTCTTTAATGGCTGCCCCATGTAGGGGGCCATATGACTGCTCCAGTCAACGCAGATGCCCGCGTTGGCCGGTTCAAACAGCGCTAGACTGATGCCTTTTTCAGCCAGAACTTCAGCCCAAAGCCCGTCGGACCCCAACCGTTTCCAACTTGCCCCACCCATTGCAAGAACGGTCGCTTTCGCCCGCACCCGGACTGGCCCATCGGGTGTTTCAAACAGGGCAGAGCGTTCATCCCACCTTACCCATCTCCACCGCGTATGCGTCTCAACACCCCGTTCCGCCAGCTCCCGCAGCCAAGCGCGGATCAGCGGCGAGGCTTTCATCACCTCGGGGAAAACCCGCCCGGTCGACCCCGTAAAAACCGGCTGGCCAAGACCCTGCGCCCATTCCTGAACCGCATCAGGCCCAAAGGCGTCAAGCATCGGCGCCAGAACCGCGCCGGCCTCTCCATAAGCCGCCATGAACGTTTCGCGATCTTCGACCTTCGTCAGGTTCAGCCCCGATTTCCCGGCCATCAGGAACTTTCGCCCTATGGATGGCTTGGCCTCCGCCAATAGCACCTTGTGTCCAGCGCGGGAAAGCTCACCCGCTGCCATCAGCCCCGCCGGACCGCCGCCAATGACGAGCGCATCGCATTCGATTTCGCCCGTTTCATCACGCATCAAAGCTATGCCCTTGCCAAACTCCGGATCGCCGCCACATCTGCCCCGAGTATTGCTATGGTTCAAGCCTCATGACCGACACTGATCCGATCTGTCCCCTCTGCGGGCGCCCTATCCCGCCTGACGTCGCTCAGAGCCTTCACCACCTGATTCCAAAACTCAAAGGTGGCAAGGGCGGTCCGACCGTTCTTTTGCACCATATCTGTCACAGAGAAATCCACGCCACGCTCAGCGAAGCGGAACTGGCCCGATCCTATTCGACGATAAAGGCGCTGCGCACGCACCCGCGACTTGAAAAGTTCATTCGCTGGATCGCAAAGCGTCCCCCCGGGTTCCAATCCAAGATCCCCGGAAAACGCAGGCTTTAAGTCTGCCCGCACATGCCCGAAATCCCGGCGACAAGTGCCGGATCGGCTGCGATACTGTCGGCCAAAAGATCGCGAGCGGTGGTCATGAGTTCATCGCCCGGCACGATCTTGTCGATCAGCCCGAAAGTGTACGCGGTTTCAGCCGAGATTTTTTGACCGCCCATCAGGATCAGCTTGGTTCTCGCCGGACCGATCAGGGCCGCCATGCGCATCGGATCCGACGGTTGCGGCAGGACACCCCGCTTGAGAACCGGGTAAAAGAAATTGGCCTCGGGCACCGAAATCCGAAGATCGCAGGCGAGAGCCATCCCCATCGACCCTCCCGCCAGAGTGCCGTTCAAGGCCGCCACGCTCAGGCAGGGCAGGGCAGCGATTGCGGTCGACAACCGCTCCCACTGGGCCGAAACCGCCAGACCGCTGTTGCGCACTTCTTCAAGATCGGCCCCGGCACTGAATACCTTGCCCTGCCCGGTCAGGATAAAACCGCGCGCGTCGATAGCAGCCTCGGCGATTTCGCTCATTTCCTGCAGCATGGCTTCCGTAACGGAATTCGCCTTGTCCTGCCGATTGATGGTGACGACCCAAAGCCCGTCCGTTTTATCAAGTTCGATCATCGCCCGCCTCTTGCCAATCTTCAGCTCTTGTTAAGCACTCGGCACCTACAGGTCCATACGCTCTTCAAGCGCCCCCCTTGACCATCCCGGCCCAAAAACAGACGATGCCGCGATGGCTCATCAAAGAGGTTCGATTATGACTCGTTATTTCCGGTACGGCAGTTGCGCTGCTCTCATCTGTTCGCTTTCCGCGCCCGCAGCTCATGCCGACCTGACCGCACAGGATGTCTGGCAGGAGTGGAATAGCTATCTGACCTCGACGGGCTATGACGTGACAGCGGATACCGAGACGTCCGGTGACACGCTGACCGTCAGCAACCTTAAACTGATGATCCCCGTCCCCGAGGATGATACGGTTGTAACCTTGGGCATCCCGTCCATGGCGCTGGTTGAAAACGACGACGGCACGGTCAACGCGATCTTCCCCGCCTCGCTGCCGATCAGCGTCGAGGTCGAGGGATCGGACACCGAAGAGCTGGATGCCGTGGTTACGATGACCCATTCGAACGGCAAGATGCTCATCTCGGGCGACCCGAGCCAGTACACCTATTTGCATTCCTCGGACACGCTCGATTTTGAGCTCACGAGCCTCTCAATCGAGGACGAGCCGGACGCCTCCGATGCGATCAAGGCGAAATTCTCCGTGAAAGCGTCGAATGGGGAAAGCACGATTGCCTTGGGCGACATGCGCTCTTTCACGCAGGACTACAAAGCAGATTCACTATCCTACGACCTTACCTTCTCTGACCCGGATTCCACCGATGCAGGCAGCTTCAAGGGGGAGCTTTCTGGTCTTTCGATGAACGGGTCCGGTGAAATGCCGATCGAGTTCGACAATTCGGACATGGCCGCCATGCTCGCTGCCGGTTTCAAGATGAAGGGCAACATGTCCTACAGCGCCGGTAACAGCGATCTTCAGGGGTCTGGCGACGGTCAGGAATTCTCGGCGACCACATCGTCTCAGGGTGGGTCCGTCGCCGTCCAGATGGATTCAACCAATATCGGCTATGATCTGAAAGGCCAGAACACCACGGTCGCTGTCACCGCATCCGAACTGCCCTTCCCGGTCTCGATCGAAGCGGCTCAGGCTGCGCTCAGCTTCCTGCTCCCCGTCGCGAAAACCGATGACCCTCAGGATTTCAGCTTTGCGATGAACCTTCAGGACTTCAAGATGTCCGATATGCTCTGGAACCTCTTCGATCCCCAGGGCACCCTGCCCCGCGATCCGGCTACGGTTTCGGTAGACACAACCGGCAAGGCGACACTTGCCTTCGACATGCTCGATCCCGAAGCCGCAATGCAGATGGAAACCATGGGCACGCCGCCGGGTGAGCTGAACGAGATCGACATCAACAACCTGCTGATTTCCATGGTTGGCGCAAAGCTCGAGGGCCAGGGCAGCTTTACCTTCGATAACTCCGATCTCGAAAGCTTTGGTGGCGCTCCGCGTCCCCAAGGTGAAATGGATCTCTCCCTCACCGGGGCGAACGGTTTGCTCGACAAGCTGATCGAGATGGGCTTCGTTTCGTCTCAAGATGCGATGGGCGCACGGATGATGATGGGCATGCTGGCCGTCCCCGGCGAAGGACCGGATTCGCTCAAGTCCAAGATCGAGATCAACGAACAGGGCCAGATTTTGGCCAACGGACAGCGTCTGAAGTAGTTTCCGCCCGCCCTAGGCGGCACTCACGATCAAAAATTCCAAGGGGCCGCCAAGCTGCGGCCCTTTCAATTTGCCCCCTTGCGAGCAAGACCTGCCGGGTCTACCTCCGGCGGGTAGCACAACTGACCGGGACCAAGCATGACGCAATCGCTGGAACAGCTGACCAATGACCTGATTTCCGCCGCTCGCAAAGCCGGGGCCGACGCAGCCGACGGACTGGCCGTGCGCGGGACATCGGTTTCGATCGACGTGCGCGAAGGTCGGCTGGAACATGCGGAACGCGCCGAGGGAACGGATCTGGGTCTGCGCGTGCTGCTGGGCCAGCGCCAGGCTGTGGTGTCAGCATCGGATGTTTCCGCGCGTACCATCTCGGAAATGGCCGAACGCGCCGTTGCGATGGCTCGCGAAGCGCCCGAGGACCCCTATTGCGGGCAGGCCGCCCCCGAGCAACTGGCCACGAAATGGGATATCGAGGCGCTGGAACTTGCCGATCCATCCGCCGAACCAGACCCCGAAACGCTCGAAAAGGACGCCCTGCGGGCAGAAGCTGCCGCGCTGGCCGTTGATGGCGTGTCGCAGGTAAGTTCGGCAAGCGCGGCCTACGGCGCCCAGCAATTTTTCATGACCTGCACCAACGGTTTCGCTGGCGGATACGCCCGCACCAGCCGCTCGCTCTATGCCGAAGCGATTTCCGGCAGCGGCACCGGGATGGAACGCGACGTCGACGGCGATCACCGCATCTTTCAATCCGACCTCCGCAGCCCGGAAGAAATCGGCACACGCGCCGGTGAGCGCGCGGTCGAACGGCTGGGCGCACGCAAACCGGCCACCGGCAGCTACCCGGTACTCTTCGATGAACGGATTTCATCGTCGCTGATCGGACATCTTCTGTCCGCAGCAAATGGCGCTGCGGTTGCCCGCGGTTCTTCATGGCTGATCGGCAAGCTGGGCGAGCAGGTTCTGCCCGAACATCTCTCGATTATCGAGGACCCCCACCGCCCCCGCATCGGCGGCTCGCGCCCCTTCGACAGCGAAGGTCTGCCAACGCGCAAACGTTCCATCGTTGAAAACGGCATCCTGACCGGGTGGACGCTCGACCTGTCGCGCGGCCGCAAGCTTGGCATGGAGTCGACAGCAAATGCCGCGCGTGGCACTTCTTCCGCGCCATCTCCAGTCAACTGGAACATCGAACTGACCCAGGGCGAAAAGACCCGCGACGATCTGATTCGAGATATGGGGACCGGGCTGCTCGTAACGTCAATGATCGGCAGTACGATAAACGCCAATACCGGCGACTATTCCCGTGGTGCATCGGGGTTCTGGGTGGAAAACGGCGAAATCGCCTACCCGGTGAATGAAATCACCATCGCCGGAAACCTGCATGATATGCTGCGCCGGATCGTCCCGGCCGATGATGCCCGCACCTATCTCAGCCGCGTTGTCCCATCGCTGCTGGTCGAGGGGATGACACTTGCAGGCAGCTGATCTCGACCTGCTGATCGACTCTGCCCGCGCCGCCGGGGAAGTTGCCCTGACCTACAGCGGCAAAACCGCGAAGAAATGGGAAAAGCCCGATGACGCCGGACCCGTGACCGAGGCCGATCTGGCGGTCAACGACCTTCTCGCCGACAGGTTGCAATCGGCCCGCCCCGGCTATGGCTGGCTCTCCGAGGAAACCGAAGACGACGATGCCCGCCTGTCCCGCGACAAGGTCTTCATCGTCGACCCGATCGACGGCACGCGCAGCTTTGTCGACGGCTCTGACACATGGGCGCACGCGCTGGCTATTGTAGATCAGGGCGTTGTTGTCGCGGGCGTAATCTACCTGCCAAAGCGCGACCTTCTCTACTCGGCCTCGCTCGGCCAAGGCGCGTTCCTGAACGGAAAGCCCATCGGCCCAAAGGAATCCAGCGACCTCTCCCGCGCGGAAATCCTTGCCGCCGGGCCGGTTCTCAACGCCTCCCACTGGGCCGGGGATACCTCTCCCGAGTTCCGCCGGGTCTATCGCCCCTCGCTGGCCTATCGGATGGCGCTGGTGGCCGAAGGCCGGTTCGATGGCATGCTGACCCTGCGCCCCTGCTGGGAATGGGATATCGCCGCAGGTGACCTGATCCTGCGTGAGGCCGGCGCTGTTTGCACCGACCGGACTGGCGGCACCCTGCAGTTCAACAACGCGCACCCGATGCAGAACGGCCTGATCGCGGCGGGCCGGTCAATTCACGAACAGATCGCAACATCGCTCAAACAGGATCGCCGCGACATCCCGCGGGCTTGACGCATTTCGTCAGTACCGTAGTTTCGCCGCGATGCATCGCGTACAAATCGAAGGGATTCCAGATGGTTCAGCGACTTCACCTGGTTTTTGGAGGCGAGTTGGTCGACCCCCAGAAAAACAAGTTCAAGAACGTCGACGACATTCACATCGTTGGCATGTTCCCGAACTACGAAACCGCCTTCAACGCCTGGAAATCCGAAGCCCAGCGCACAGTGGACAATGCCCACATGCGCTATTTCATCGCTCATATCCACCGCTTGCGGGACGAAGAGGCTCAGGCCTCGCCGACCGAAGAGCTGAGCTGAGCCTTGGCAAAATCACTGGGTCTTGCGGCCTATCGGGCGCTTTCGCGGCGTAGTCAGGCTGGCCTCGCCCAGTGGCAATTCCCGCCTCGCCCTACGGGCGAACTTGTCTGGATGCATGCGACGGACCACATGCGTTTCGACGCCCTCGGCGACATTGCGGCTCGCATGCGCCAGCAACGGCCCGACATCCACGTTCTTGTGACTTTTGACCGTGCCGCGATGGAACATCCGTCGCCCGACGGGCCGCCGGACGGTGTCGACTGGGTGTTTGGCCTCGAATCCGATCATCCATCCGGCGGACGGCCCTTTATCGACCACTGGCTGCCCGATGTCTGTCTCTGGGCAGGCGGACGGTTCATGATCAACCTCGTGAACTGCGCATCGGAACGTGGCATCCCGATGCTTCTCTGCGATGTGAGCGAAGCAGATATGCAGCCCCACCGACGCAGCTGGATTCCCACGCTGGCGCGGACAACGCTCGATTTCTTCGACAAGATCGTCGTGAACAACGACTCCACGCTGCACGCGATCAGGCGACTTGGGATAACGGCCGACAAGCTCTCCGTCGCCCCGCGCCTGCGCCCCAGCGCCTTGCCGCCGGACTGCCTTTCCCAAGATATGGACGATGTCATGAACGATCTGGGTGGCCGCCCGGTCTGGCTTGGCGTCAAGGTATTGGGTTCCGAAATCGACATGGTGCTGACCGCGCATCGTACTGCGATGCGGCTGGCGCACCGTCTGCTCCTGATCCTGACACTGGCGGATCGCAACGATCTGGAGGTGCTCAAGGCCAAGGTCACCGCGCGCCAACTGCGATACGCCGACTGGGACAAGGGCGAGCCCATCGAGGACAATGTCCAGATCATCATATGTTCCGACACCGCAGATCTTGGCCTCTGGTACCGGGTGGCTCCCCTGGCCTTTCTCGCCTGCTCTCTGGAAAAAGACGCGCGCGGTATCAGCCCGCTGAATGCGGCAGCGCTTGGGTCGGCCATAATTTACGGCCCCAATGTCAGCGCCCATATCGACAGCTATTCGCGCCTTTCCGCAGCAGGTGCCGCGCGCACCGTAAACGATGGCGAAAGCCTTGCCGCCGCGCTGATCCACCTCATCGCCCCCGATCATTCCGCCGCGATGGCGCTTGCGGGATGGGAGGTCGTGACCGAAAGCGCCGCACTCACCGACGGGCTGATCGAACAGATCCTCGATAGGCTCGACCAGAAGGCCGCCGCACATGCGCGCCCCTGACTTCTGGAACACCTCGCCCGACAGTCCCGATTGGCGGGCGCGCCTGCTCTCTCCGCTGGGCCATCTCTATGCGGCAGCAACGGCAAGACGCCTGAAACAGGGAACACCATTTCGCGCGTCCGTCCCGGTTATCTGCGTCGGCAATCTGAACGCGGGCGGCACCGGCAAAACGCCCACCGTCATCTGGCTCGTCGAAACCCTGCGGCGGATGGGACATGAACCGCATGTGGTCAGCCGAGGTTATGGCGGCTCTCTTACCGGCCCTGTCCGCGTCATCCCGGTCGAACACAAAGCCGAGGAAACCGGGGACGAACCGCTGCTGCTCTCGGCCTTTGCCGAAGTCTGGGTCTCACGCGATCGCGCCGCTGGGGTACGCGCCGCCGCCGGGGCCGGCGCAACCGTGATCCTTCTGGACGACGGCTTTCAGAACCCATCAGTGGCAAAGGATCTTTCCGTCGTCGTGGTCGATGCGTCGACGGGTTTTGGCAACGGGCGTTGCCTGCCCGCCGGCCCCCTGCGCGAACCGGTAGATATCGGACTTGCCCGAGCCGATGTGCTTCTGTCCATCGGCCCCGCAGACAAACAGACGACCTTTGCAGATCAATGGCGAGACCAGATCAAGCTGCCCCATGCAACCGGCGTGCTCGAGCCGCTACAGACGGGCATGGACTGGTCCGATGCCCGTGTTCTTGCCTTTGCCGGTATTGGCCACCCGGAAAAATTCTTTGCCACCCTCCGCGGTCTCGGCGCCGATCTGATCCGCGCTGAATCGCTCGACGATCATCAGCCTCTGACCACCGCTCTGCTGACGCGCCTTGAGAAAGAGGCGTTCTATCGCAACGCCCAACTTGTCACGACGGAAAAGGACGCTGCGCGCCTGCCCGCTTCGTTTCGCAGCAAGGTGATCACCCTGCCCGTGCGACTGAAGATCGACGGCGAGATACTCGAAGAAAAGCTGCGCAAGACCGCTCCCACGCCATAGGCCGAATGAAAACGGGGCCAAAGGCCCCGCTCTCAGCAATCAGTCATCTTCGCCCAGTTTCGGCCCCGGTCGCGTCAGCGCCAGTTCCGCATCAGAAAAACGGAATGGCGAACGCACGCCCGGCACACCGTCGAGTTCGATCTGCATCTTCCGGGCAACCACCTGCGGATCGGCCATGACCTCGGCCAGATCATTGATCGGCCCTGCAGGAACGCCTTGTGATTCACACCCTTTCAGCAGATCTTCCTTGGTCCAACCTGCTGTCGCCCCGTTCAGCCGTGCGATCATGACACGACGGTTTGCGATGCGATCCTTGTTGTGCAGGAAATCCGGCGCTTCGGCCATGTCATCCAGCCCCAGAAGACGACACAGACGCTGGTACTGCCCGTCATTGCCTGTGGCGATGATGATATAACCGTCGGAGCAGTCGAACACCTCGTAGGGGGTCAGGTTCATATGCGCGTTGCCCATACGGCCCGGCGCGACACCTGTCGTCAGGTAGTTCATCGCCTGGTTCGCGGTGACGGCAACCGCCACGTCCAGAAGCGCCATATCTATGTGCTGGCCACGCCCGGTCTTTTCACGCTGATGCAGGGCGGCAAGAATACCTGTCACCGAATAGACCCCTGTGAAGATATCGGTAATCGCCACACCTGCTTTCTGCGGCTGCCCCTCCGGGTCGCCGGTGATCGACATCAGACCCGACATGCCCTGAATGATAAAATCATAGCCCGCGCGATGCGAATAGGGCCCCGTCTGGCCAAAGCCGGTGATCGAGCAATAGATCAAGCGCGGATTGATTTCGGCCAGACTGTCATAGTCGAGACCGTATTTCGCCAGACCGCCCACTTTGAAATTCTCGATCAGGATATCCGCATCCTTGATCATTTCGCGGATCTTCTCCTGACCTTCCGGCTTCGAGAAGTCGACAGTGACCGACGCCTTGCCGCGATTGGCGGAATGGAAATACGAGGCAGAGACATCCTCGTCCCGGGTTACGAATGGCGGACCCCAGGCACGGGTATCGTCGCCGTTGGGGGATTCGATCTTGATAACCTCAGCACCGAGGTCAGACAGAGTCTGACCGGCCCAGGGGCCGGCCAGAATCCGAGCAAGTTCAATGACTTTCAGTCCAGCAAGTGGTGCAGACATTACTTCTCCAGCTCTGCGTCGATCAGCTTGGCGAATGCCTCGTAAGAGCCCTGGTTGGCGATTTTCTGACCGTTCAGGATAAAGCTCGGCGTGCCGGTGATATCGTCGGCCTCGGCATTATGCTGATACCAAGCAACCATCTTCTGCGCCTGCTGGCCATCAGACAGGCACTGGTCCAGCGTTTCCTTGTCGACACCGGCCAAACGCGCGATCTTGCGCAGCTCGCCCGCGATCTCGGGCGCACCACCGGCACGTACCCACTCAGCCTGCGACTTGTACATCAGGTCGGCGATGCCAAAGAATTTCTCGGGTCCGCCGCAACGCGCGATCAGTGATGCCCAAAGACCGTACTTGTCGAAATAGACCTCGCGGTAGACCAGTTTGACCTTTCCGGTGTCGATGTAGTTCTTCTTGATATCCTTAAAGATATTCTGGTGGAAACTCGCGCAATGCGGGCAGGTGAAAGACGCGTATTCGATCATCGTCACCGGAGCGTCCTCGGCCCCAAGAGTCATTTCCTCAACGGTCGAGATATCGATCTCGCTGCTGTCCTGCGCATTTGCAGCGCTGACAAAGGGCGAAATTTGGGTTGTGTTCGTACCGGAAGTGCCCAGCACGAAATAGCCACCGATACCGACAGCCATCACGGCACAAAGAAGTGCGACAAGACGGGTCATGTCATTCCTTTCTTAACGTTTTGATTTGATTAGTACGTTGCGGCCCAGACGTTCAAGTGCGGCGCGCAGATCGTCATTCTGCACGGGCGTCACGGCCTCGTGCACGGCGGCCACCGCTTCCGGCGCCGGTTCAGGTTTCGAGGCAGGCTTGGGGGCGGCAAACTGCGCCTGTCCCTCGGCAAACCCGGTCGGCGCGGTCTGGGTGATCCGCACCCGCGATATCGCGTTATAGCCATAGGCGGCGTTCACCCGGTCGCGCAGCTTGTCTTTCTGCATCTCGAGCATAGGCGCCTGCGCGCCTGTCGTCAGAACCGTCAATGTTGCGCCGAACCCGCCACGCCCATAGCCGATGTTCACCGGCCGGGCGATCTCGGCGATATCGGCACCCGCAATCTCGGCCCAGTGGGTCAGTACCCGCGAGACGGCGAACCCGCGGCTTTCGCCCGCACGGCGGATCTGGTCGTCCAGAACGCTTGCGGTTCGTTTGAACCCGCGTGTCGTAGAGTTTCTTTTGTTCATCGACATGGTTTCCGTTCGCATCGGCGCTAGTGTAAACCTCTGCCGGGCAGGCACCAGAGAAACCACACCGCAGGGGGCATAAAGATTGCGTGACGAAAACGGCCGGATTTGTTTCATCGCGCCCGAATTGCTTGCGTGGTACGATGTTCACGCCCGCGATCTGCCTTGGCGTGTCGGACCTGCGGCACGGGCTGCGGGCATCCAGCCCGACCCCTATCGCATCTGGCTCTCCGAGATCATGCTGCAGCAGACCACGGTCGCCACGGTCAAAGCCTATTTCGAGCGTTTCACCACGCGCTGGCCGCATATTTCGGATCTGGCAGCAGCCGCGGATGGCGATGTCATGGGGGAATGGGCCGGGCTTGGGTATTACGCCCGGGCGCGGAACCTGCTGAAATGTGCCCGTGTCGTCACGAAAGAATACAACGGGCAATTCCCAGAGGAACGCGCCGATCTCCTCGCCCTGCCCGGCATCGGCCCCTATACGGCGGCCGCAATCGCCGCCATCGCCTTTGACAGGCCCGAACCGGTCATGGATGGCAATGTCGAACGGGTCATGGCCCGGATATACGACATCCACACGCCGCTCCCCACGGTCAAACCCGAACTCGCGCGGCTGACAGCCGTGCAGACGCCCGACCGGCGCCCCGGCGATTATGCGCAGGCCGTCATGGACCTGGGCGCCACGATCTGCACGCCGAAATCCCCGGCCTGCGGTATCTGCCCTTTGCGTGACCCCTGCCTTGCCCGCGCCGCAGGCACCGCGCCCGAACTGCCCCGCAAAGCGCCGAAGAAACCCAAGCCGACGCGCTATGGTATCATCTACCTCGTCGAACGCGATGACGGTGCCGTTCTGCTTGAACGCCGCCCTGAAAAGGGTCTGCTCGGTGGCATGCTCGGCTGGCCCGGCTCCGACTGGGGCGACTCCCCCGCCGAGCAGCCTCCCGTAACCGCAGATTGGCAAACCCTGCCGGGCGAGGTGCGGCACACCTTTACCCATTTTCACCTGATCCTGTCGGTCCGACACGCAAAGGTGACGCAGAATCAGCTTCCAGATACCGGAGAATTCCTGCCAAAAGATCTTTTTCGGCCGTCCGATCTTCCGACCGTCATGCGGAAAGCCTATAATTTGTGGCGTGATTCCTAGTACCGTACGGTGCTCGAGAAATCAGTTAACCAGAAAAATCTAGGTGGTAATCATTCAACTCAGCTATGAGAGAGTGCAATGATCGCGCCCGAAACTCTTGCCCGCTGGCAGCAAATCCTGCCGTATGCCTCCGCCTTTCTACTCGCCCCCCTGATCTGGTTATGCACGGTTCAGGGCGGCTGGTATGTTTTGCTGATCCCCCTCGTGACTTGGAATTGCTACACGGCGCTTGACCAGATGCTGGGACTCAATCTGGAAAACGCCGACCCCGATACGCCCGATTCACAGCTTTTCTGGTATCGTATCCTCGTTCTGGCATGGCCTCCGATCCAGTTCGGTACTCTTTTCTGGGCGATCTGGTACGCCACCCGCGCCGAGCATCTTGGAACGGCGGAACTCATCGGTCTGTTTTTTGGCATCGGTGTCGTGACCGGCACGATGGGCATCAATTACAGTCACGAGCTGATGCACCAGAAATCCTGGATCGAAAGGGCTTTTGGCGACTGGCTGCTGGCCATGGTGCTCTATTCGCATTTCCGCTCCGAACATCTGCTGGTGCACCACCGCTATGTGGGCACCCCGCGCGACCCCGTAACCGCCCGGTACAACGAGAACTTTCATCATTTCTTCGCCCGCGTCCTGCGCCAGTGCCTCGTTTCGGCATTCCGGGCCGAAAAGGAAAAACTGGCAAAGAAAGACCGAAGCTGGACCGACCTTACCAATCCCTTCTACCGCTACGCGCTCCTTCAGGCGCTGATGCTCGGACTTGCCGTTGCCCTTGGCGGCCTTACCGGAGCCGGCCTCTTCCTGCTTCAGGCCTTTATCGCGATCTGGCATCTCGAGCTGGTGAACTACGTCGAACACTACGGCCTGACTCGCAAACACCTCGGCGATGGCAAATACGAACATGTCCAGCCCCGCCATTCGTGGAACGCGGCGCACAAGGCATCGAACTGGCTGCTGATCAACCTGCAACGCCACTCCGACCATCATTATAAACCGAACCGGCGTTTCCCGCTGCTTCAGAACTATACGCAGGACGAGGCGCCGCAGTTACCGCATGGATATGCGGTCATGACAACGGCAGCGCTGATCCCGCGTCTGTGGCGGCGGATGATGAACCCGCGCGTGCGCCGCTGGCGAAACATGTATTACCCCGAAATCACCGACTGGGGGCCTTATAATCGGTGGGACCTGCCCCAACCCCGCTGAGATGAACCTTTCCTTAAGACTTGCCTGCCAGACTTCGGTCGAATGCACGTCTTGAAAGGGATGGCTCATGCCCGACAAAACGCTGACTGCACCGCAATGCCTGATCATCGAAGACAGCCGTTTTGATCAGATGATGATGACCCGAGTCATGCAAAAGATTGAAAAAAACATCGACATAAGGGTGGTTTCTACTCTGGATGCCGCGCGCCGGGCGCTTTTGTCCGGGCGGGTGTCACTCATCCTGCTCGACAACAACCTACCCGATGGTAAAGGCGCCAATTTCGCGCTCGAACTGGCAGAGCACGTCACGTTTTCCTCGATCCCCGTGATCCTTGTCTCCGACTGGCCGTCGCCCTTCATGTTTCAAAAGGCAAAGATGGCCGGCGTTTCCAATGTCGTCACCAAGGCCGACTTCACGCCAGAGGTAATCCTCTCCGCAATGCCTGAGGGTGCGACGATGCACTAATGCAGACGGGCGGCAGGTTCCGACGTCTCCTGCCGGCAGGTCCAGACATCAATGGGTTCATCAAGCCCGCGAATTTGCTGCCGTTCGCTCTGCATCAGGGTCAGAAGAAACGGTTCATTAGGCGACTGGATCTGCGCCAGCGATTTCAACTGATCCGAAACCGCCATCTCTACGGCCAGCTTTCGGGTCAGTTTCTCCATCCTGCTCGCCACGTTGACCGTGTTCCCAAGCACCGCGAATTCCAGCCTGTTGGCACCGATATTACCAAGAACCACCGGACCGTAATGCAATCCAAGGCTGCCCTTGATCTCTGGCTTGTTCTGCGCCCGACGCTCTGCGTTCAACTCTGAAATCGACCGCATCATGGCCTGCGCACAGCGCAGCGCGTTGATTGCATCCTGATCGCTCGGCAAGGGCGTTCCGAAGGTCGCCATCAGACCGTCGCCAAGATACTTGTCCAGCGTCCCGCCATGCCGGAACACTTCCTTTTCCATCCGGCTGTGAAATTCCCGTAACGTATCAATGACTTCACCCGGCTCATGCGTGGCGGCGAAATTGGTGAACCCGACGATATCGACGAACAGCACAGCCGCATCATGCATCTTGGTCTGCTTGAGCGGTTCGTCGTTATGGGACAGCTCCGCCACCACGTTCGGTGAGAAATAGCGCGACAGGTTTTCACGCTCGCGGGTCAACTCGGCATTCCCCAGAACCAGCCGGTTGAAGCGCCATACCGTGATCGCAAGCGTATAGGTCACGATCAAAAAGACGACGACCTCCTGAATCCGCCGGTCGAATGCGACCTTGTTCGGGTCCAGCAGGTCAACCAGAAGAGGATAGCCGGCAAATGCAGTCCGTGCGGCTTCGCTCAACGCCGGATCGGTAAAGCCGAACCACCAGACAAGACCTGCTCCGATCAGCCAGACCACCGCCGTCCAATGCCCGATCGCCACGATGGTCCGCCACGAATATGACAGGGTACCTGCCGCGAGTATGACGAAAAAATAAAGGAACCCGTCATACCGGTAGCGCGCCGCATCCGGTATGGTTTCGCCCGAGAAAGGGTTGGGAAAGGTCAAGATAAAGGCCATCAGCACGAGGTCGAGCGCCAGAAGAAACAACTCTGGCCGCGACACGCCCACCCGCCCCACATAATACTGCAACGCCCCGACGCCGGCGAGCGCGAGAAGCAGAAACTCATAATAAAGCACTGACCAGTCGCCGATGAGAAAGATCAGCATGACGCCGGTGATCGACAGCGCGATCCAGCGCGCCTTGATCGCAAATGCCATTCCTTCCGCCTTGTGCCGCGCAAGGATCTCCTCGGCGAAGCGATGCGTTTCAGCATCCTCCTCCCTGCGCGGCGGGCCGTTGGGAATGAAATCTGAAATGGGCATCGGAACGCTCCTCTGTCGGCGATCCAAAGATAGGTACGGCGACCGGAAAAAGCTTGGATAAAAAATGCCCCGCCGGAAAAGGCGGGGCAAGGTTAGTGCCGTGTGTCAGGCCACAGGCACCGGCGGTATTGTGTAAGAGATTGGTTCAGTTCTGCATTTCGGCGCGGATCTGCTGGCGCAGCACATCGATCGGCACCGTCTTGCCATCGCGTTTAAAGCACCAGTAGGTCCAGCCATTGCAGCTTGGTGCGCCTTCAAGATGGGCACCGACCTGATGGATTGACCCCTTTACGTCGAGACCGATCAGCGTGCCATCTGCCCGCACCTTGGCCTTGTGACGTTTATTCATCGAAAACAACTCTTCGCCCGGGCGCAACATGCCCCGTTCGACAAGCTGGCCAAAGGGAACGCGCGGTTCCGCCCGTTTCGAGGCGCTAACCTGCAGCGCTTCGCGATCGAATTTGCGCACATTTTTCAGCCGTTCTTCAGCCACCTTGCGATACTTGGCCTCTCGCTCGATACCGATGAAATCGCGACCGAGCATCTTGGCAACCGCGCCGGTTGTGCCAGTACCAAAGAACGGGTCGAGCACCACATCGCCGGGATTCGTCGAACCAACCAATACGCGATGCAAAAGACTTTCCGGCTTCTGCGTCGGATGAGCCTTGTCGCCATGCTCATCCTTGAGCCGTTCGTGACCGGTGCACAGTGGCAGCACCCAGTCGCTGCGCATCTGGACGCCTTCATTGAGTGATTTAAGCGCTTCGTAATTGAACGTGTATTTTGCACCTTCATCGCGGCTGGCCCAGATCATCGTTTCATGGGCATTGGTGAACCGCTTGCCCCGGAAATTCGGCATCGGATTCGATTTGCGCCAGACGACGTCGTTCAGGATCCAGTACCCCTGGTTTTGCAGGGCGGCCCCAACGCGGAAGATGTTGTGATAAGAACCGATCACCCAGATCGCGCCGTTCGGTTTCAGCAGGCGGCGCGCGGCGGCCAGCCATTCTGTCGTGAACTTGTCATAGGCGGCGAAAGACGCGAACTGGTCCCATTCATCGTCGACCGCGTCCACATGGGAATTGTCCGGCCGGTGCAGATCGCCCTTGAGCTGCAAATTGTAGGGCGGATCGGCGAAAATCAGGTCCACCGACGCCTCGGGAAGACTGTTCATCACTTCGATGCAGTCTCCGTCCAGAATCGCGTTTAGAGGGAGCGCCGCCGCGCTCTTTACTTTGGTCATTGTCATTTCTGCCTCTTCACCGGACGCGTTTTCGCGCTCTCTTGGTTGACAGCAGGATGAGTCAAAGCCGAATCGGCGTCAATTTCTTTTTTGAATCAATTGGTTACGGTTTTATCTTGATACAAGATATTGTGTACCGGTTTAAAGGATCGTCTATGGTGTGGGGTCACGCCAAGATTTTGAAGCGCCAATCTGTGGCTTTTCGTCGGGTATCCTGCATTGGTCTCCCAGCCGTACCCGGGGTGCTGTTGCGCCAAATCCACCATGAGCCGATCGCGGCATGTTTTGGCGACGATTGACGCCGCCGCAATCGATACGGAAATCGCGTCTCCACGAACCACCGTCCGGCAAGGGAGCCGCAGACCGCGCGGCAGGAGATGACCGTCGATCAGTACGAAATCGGGCATCGGCGACAGAGCGGCGATTGCGCGTTCCATGGCCAGATGGCTGGCTTGCAGAATATTGATCGCGTCAATTTCCTCGACCGAGGCATGGGCAATCGACACCTCGGCGCTTTCATTGATCTGCTCGGTCAGGAAATCGCGCCGGCGGGCGGTGAGCTTCTTTGAATCGTTAAGCCCCTCGCAGGCCACTTCGAGATCCAGCACAACAGCGGCAGCGGTCACCGGTCCGGCCAGCGGGCCACGGCCCACCTCATCAACCCCCGCAATGCGCACGAAACCCTCGCGCAGCAGATGCCGTTCAATCCTGTCGTCCGGTCCGTTCATACCCCTGTGGTGACCCGATCATGAACAGATTTGCAAGTGTCATTCCGGCGATATGCCCTATTTGACCTGGTTGGCGGGCGTATCGCTTAACGGTTCGGTGCGGATCTCGGGTTTATTGAATTCAAGCGTGGTCTTCGGTTTTTCGGGGTGAGGCGCGGCAGCTGTTTCGCGCCGGGCAACTGCTGCGAAAAGGCTCGCTGAATCGATCTTGTCCACAGTGAGCGATAGCGCCTCTTCAACCGGTTTCGCCTTGGATTTGCGATCCTCTTGATCACTGCGCATAAGACCGGTTTTCTCAGCAATCTCCGTTGTTGCCGGTTTTGCCCGGGCGGCGGGCGAAACACGTGGCGTTGCAGCTGTATTGGCGATCGGATTCATGGCAGGCTCCTTTCTTCGAATCGCTCAAATTTAGCCGGAATAGCTTGTCAAATCGTGACCAAAAAAATGGGGGAGGCCGAAGCCTCCCCCACAAGGCGACGCAATGCGCCGCTGGCCCGGTCAGTACCGGGCGCTCCGGTACCCGCGCTGGCGGAGGCAGGCTGAATCATAGCCATTTTGCTTTCCTCCACTACTGATGAACATAAACTTGCAGGCTTCAGGCAAAGACGCCTTATACCCGTACTCGTAACGAAGGCAGCGGGCACCAAACAGTTGGACAGGCCTGTTGTTCAGTCTGAACGACCGCAGGCATTGTCCGGGAAGATCGAACCGCGTAGGCCGGAGGCGAACCGGATACGGCGTGGTGTGTCGCCGGATCGGATAGCCATGCACGGAGTAGTTAAAATTCGACCGGGTCCGGGGCGGAGTGTACCCATAGACCGGCGGGCGGGGTGTGTGACCATAGACAGGCGCCGGCGCATGCGTGACATGATCGTCATCGTCGCGCCGGTCCGAGATGATCTTGCCGACAATCGCCACCCCGGCAATCGCAGCCAGCGCGCGGGCCAGATCGTCGCCATCGGCGCGGGCAGAAGAAGAAGCGCCGGTCACGAGAACCGAGGCCATAAGGATAAGGGCAATGAACTTACGGTGCATGAAAGCGTTCCTTCCAAGGCGGTACTGGATAAATCCGATCAACGTGACCGGTCGATGGCCCATTCCTGCCCCTCTATGCCAAGGTCAGGCAATAACGCGGGGATGTTATTGGATAGCAATCCTCCAAACGCCTGAAGTTATTGAATATCGTCGCGCGCGCGCGCAGGATGGCGAAATGAGAAACATGATGCTGATATCGACTCTGGTCGCCGTTTCGATGCTCGCAGGCAGTGCCGCGGCAGCGGAATGTTATGCCGATTACAAGGCCAAGCAGGACAGCCCGCTGCGCCTGCACTACGGCGTCATGCAACTGAGCGGCCCCTGCAACAAGCAGTCGGCGCGCGCGGAACTCGCCTCCCGGCTCAGGTCGCAGGGCTGGACACTTCTGAACGTGCTCACGGTATTTGGCCCCGAAGGTTTGCAGCAAAGGAAGGCCAATGCCGGCAACTACTTTCTCCGTTACTGATACGCGCAAATCCGGAACGCTGATCGTCGGCGCCGGGATCGCCGCCATCGTCCTGATCCTTGCTACGGCCGGGATCTTTCTGCTTTTGACCCTGCCGGATGCAAATGCCTTCAACGCGCGGGTGGAACAGCTGTTTATCGAAAACGACGGGCTGACCCAGCAGGCCGAGATCAGGCTCTTGGAAATTCTCGCCCAGTCCGGCACGGCTTTTTCCGACACGCTGTCCAGCTACCGGATGGTGATCTTCGTGCTGCTTGTCTTTGCCACCGCGATGCTTGTTGCCGCGCTGGTCTTTCTGGTCCTGCTGACCGCGCTGAACCGGCGCATGGCCCAGATCGAACGCACCGGCATTCAGGTCAATTCGCTGCTGATCAGCCGCGAGGAAAACACCGTCTATCTCAACAACCTCGATTTCAAACTCACCGCCGCCGCGATGGAAACGCTCGCCGTTCTGGCCGAGGCGCGGCTGGACGATGACGTTCTCTCAGGTGCCGAAATCGAATCCGTCATTTCCGGCCGCCCGGCAAGCGATTGCGACGAAGCGGCTGGCGCCACGCGGATAAAAAGGCTGCGCGATACGCTCGGCAACCAGATGGTCAGCGCCCTGCTGGTCAAGAATATTGCCCGACGCGGCTATATGCTCGCGATCGAGAAAGACGTGATCAGGATGGTCTAGGTCACGGCGCCGGACCGGAAGACCCGCGCCGGACAAGAATGACGGTTCCGTCCTGATTGCGCTGCATGTTGTAGAGAACAAGCACCCCCTGCTCATTAAACCCGTCGGGCGCTATCTTTTCTTCGCCCCCGGCGGTCCTGCGCAGCCACCCTTCAAACGCGCCGTCATCGCCATAGAGGAACGTGTCGCGCCACGGAGCGGACCAGAAAAGCAGCGGATCGTAACGACGCTCCATCTCTTGCGAATCGTAATTGACCTCCAGCAGGCGGACTTCACCATCGTCGCCGCGACCATACTCACGTTCCTGGTGGGTCGGAAAGCTGACCGACAGGAACGAAGGCGCGCTGATCTGCGATCCGTTGGAGGCAAAAACACCGATATCAACGCGCGACGTCTTACGTGGCCCGTTCTTCCCGGCATGCAGAGGCGGCGCAGGATAATCGTCATGCCATTGAATCCGGATGCGGGCGCGCATGCCGCGCTCGTCAAGCGGTTCGATTGAAATCTTCTGCGGATTCCCACGTAGGATACGCCAGAAGAATTGCACGTCTTGCCCCTCGGGCACCTCGGTTCCGGCGGCACTCAGCGTGATCTCGCGCTCCCAGTCGTAACTGCGCCAGATCCGCGCGATGGCCGCAGGCGTGGTGAACAGACGTTCTTCCATCTGCATCAACCCTCCCTTGGGCCCGAAATCTTCCTCTTCGACTTCCAGCCGAACCATTGGCGGGATGTGTTCCGGCTGCAAAGCCCCGGCCTGCGCGACCATCCGCTCTGGCCTGAGGTCAATGCCATCATAGGCGGACCGATGCGCGATCCCGGACATGTAATCGATGTTCGAATTCACCCCGGCCAGATTGCGCCGCATGATCATCTGCAAGGTCGGCGCCACCAGCTTTCGTTCTTCAAGCGCCGCACGGGTCTTTTCCGAAAACCCGGCGAGGGTCAGCAGCAGCGACCGCATGAACAACCGATCCGATCCCGAGGACCCCTGGCTGTTGACCGTATAGGGCCAGATCGCCGGGTACAGGTCGCGGGCATCGTGATCGCGATGTTCCGGGTAAACATAAAGACTATTTGACGTGTATTGCAGGAAAGCCGTTTCGGGCCCCAGCGGCACCGTCATCGCCGCACGCATCTGGCTCCGGGCATTGGGTCCCGCAGTCAGCGCGGTCGAAGAATTTCCGATCAGCGGGCCGGGGATCACGATCTTGTTTGCCAGCCCATAGTCCCAGCCGACTTTCTGCAGGATCGGGTCGTATTCCAGATAGGTCATCTGGGGAAACAACGTCTTGGGCAGGGTCGAATGGCCCCGGTCGCGATTTTCGAACATGATGCCGCCGAAACCGCCTGAAATGCCGCGTGCGATCTGTGATTTCAAAAGCTCCGCCTCGGGCGCCCGGAACCGCGGACCGAACAAAGGTTGCGACAGATCGGGTTTGCCCGGCTCAAGGTATCGGGCAATCAGCACGCCGCGAATGTCGCTCGGGACAAGATCGTTCTGCTCGATTGTGACAGTGCCAGCCATCGCAACCGGCGCAAACAGGCCCGCGAGCACCGACAAGATCCACATTCGCCTCATCAAAGCTTGGCCTCCGCTGGTTTCTGTCCCGACGTAAACATCAGTTTTGGTGCAGCACAAGTGACGCCATGTCACGCTTGGATGAGCAATGCGGTCGCGCTGCCAATCGACCCTTGTCTATTGCATCCAAACACTGCATCGCTTGGCCATGAGGACATCGCGCAGCAAGATCGAGGACCCAAGCGGCTGGTGGCTGCCGGTCCCGCTTTTGCTGATATTTCTGGTCGTTCCCGTGGCCATCGAACTGACCCTGATGGCGGCGGATTACGGGTTCTTCGCGACGCCCCGGCTCCGTCACACCGCCTATCAGTACGGGGCTTTCTGGGCGGGTCTTCTGGGCAACTGGCGCCCCAACTACGCGGCGCAGCCCTGGCTGATGTTCTTTACCTATTCCTTCCTGCACGCCGGGTTCCTGCATATCGCGGGCAACATGACGTCGCTCGTCTATCTCATGCAACTGAACGCCCGTAACCTGCGCGGCTGGCCCTTTTTCTTTCTCTACCTGATTTCCGCATTGGGCGGCGCGCTTGGATTTGCCCTGCTCGGCACGGCCTTCAACCCGATGGTCGGGGCCTCGGGCGCGCTCTTCGGTCTGACCGGGGCGTGGCGTTATCAGGAGTGGATCGCCGAGCCAGACCTGAACCGGCGCGCCCGTATCATCCTCAGGGACTGCTTTCTGCTGGCCCTGCTTAACCTGTTGATGTGGGTTCTCGAAGACGGCGCGCTGGCATGGGAATCACATCTTGGCGGCTTCGTAACCGGGGTAGCCACGATGGCGGTCATAAACCGGTTCAGAAGCCGGAAGACCAGCAATCAGTAGTATTCGTTCTCATAGCCGTGCGCGCCGGTCGTATAGCGGCAGCGGTTCAACACGATCCCCATCACGTTGGTCAGTTCCGAAAGCTGCCGTTCGGCCACGTCAAGCTTGTCCATCGAAGTGATCTCGGCCGCCGCGATCAGCAGCGCGCAGTCCATCTGCTCAAGGAAACCATGGCTGTCGTCGCTGACCATCAGCGGCGGCGTGTCAAAGATCATGATATCCGGTTCGTAGTAAGATTCGATCTCGTCCAGCACCTGCGCCGTCACCGGGTTCTGCAGAATCTCCGACGGGTTCTTGACGCGTTCACGGTTGAACCCGAAGACCACGTTGCCCTCAAGACACTTGCCATGCTCCGCAAAGGGAACACGGCGCTCAAGCACGTCCGACATGCTCGTCTTGGTTGACTGGCCCAGCGCCCGCGAAAGCCCGGCCCGACGCATGTCGAAATCCATGATCGTAAGGCGTTTTTCCCGCATCCGGCTGAAACTCAGACCAAGGTTTACGGTGACCGTGGTCTTTCCCGCGCCGCTTTCCGGCGAACAAATGGCGATCCGCTTCCACTTGTTCTTGCGGGCCTGCTGCAGGATCTTCGTCCGCAGCATATCGAAAGGGATAGAGCTTTCACCCGAGCTGTAGGCGACCAGACGATTGTTCGTCACCGTCTTGGCATCAATGGTGAGCGGCTCGAACTCTCCCCAGCGGGCGTCCAATTCGCTCAGGCCTTGCGCCTGAGGCTTACGCTCCCTGCGCTCGGGTTGAGCGGGCTTGCCCGCTGCGGGCGCTTCGGCCCCTTCTCGGCGCATCCGCGCCTTGGAAATTGCCTGCTGCAAACGGTCCATTGTCAGACCTCCAACCCAAAATACATACTGTTAACCATATTCATCATCACCAGCGCACGCCCATCTTGTTCATGACCTTCTCGGCCAAAAGGTCGAGCGGCAGGTAGAACTCGTGCACGGCCCAGACAGTGATCGGCCCTCCCACCAGAATGATAAGGATCAGGGCCAGCTTGCGGCTCCGCTGCATCACCAACTCGCGGCGTGTACGGGTGTAGGGAATCGCCGCGATGGGCCAGATATCCATCTTCTTGATGATATCCTCCGGACGGCGCGGCGCCTTGTTCAGGAACTCGATCAGGAAGATCAGCGCCAGCCCGAGAGCGATGCCCATTGCTGTACCTGCACCGGCGATCTTCATCCGGTTCGGCTTGGTCGGACGGTTGGGGACGGCGGGCTGTTCAATCACCGTCAGGCGCTCGCCGCGCGACAGCACCTCGATCCGCTCGCCGGTCGACGCCTGCGACAGGCGCCCCACCGAGGTGTTGTACTGTTTCTGGATGTTATCATAGTCGCGCAGAAGCGAATCCAACACCACGTCATTGGCAGGTGTCTTGTTGATATTCTCGGTCAGCACGGCAATCCGCTGCTCGGCCGAGTCACGCTGGCTTTCAAGCCTTTCGATGCGACGGTCGATCTCGTTCAAACGCAGCTGAAGCGCGGGGTTGGAAACCTCCGCATCCTCCGGCAGCTCTTCGCCCGAGGCATTGATTGCGGCATCCGCCTCGGCCTTTACCTTTTCTTCCAGTTGAGCGACCCGGGATTGAAGCAACCGCACCTTCGGGTTGGTCTCTGAATAAAGCAACAGCGAAGAGGCCAGCTCGCCACGGGCCTGCGCCAACGCCTTTTGGGCCTGCGACGCCTCGCCCAGCTCGCCCTGCATATTGCCGCTTTCGAAAATCGCAATCAGCTGCTTGCGCTGCGACTGCAGTTCATAGATCTCGCGGTCGATGCTCTCGGCCCGTTCCTGAAAATTCGCGCGCTGTTTCTGGCGAAAGTCGAGACTGTCGGGAAGCGCGTTCGCATTCTCGCTCTTGAACTTGAGGATCGCCGCGCTCTTGTCGGCGAGCTCCTTGCTCAGGCGATCCACCTCGATCTCGAAAAAGTCGAGCGTTTGTCCCGCGCGGGCCTGACGGAAGTTCAGATCGTCTTCCTGGATGAGCTTGAGATATTCGTTGAGAACCCCGGCGGCGAGACGTGGCGAGCGCGCCTCAAAGCTGATCTGCATCAGCGAGGCCACGTTGCGCCCCGACGTGCTGCGAATCCGCGTACGTGCCATCATCGCACCGACGATTTCGTCCGCCGTCATCTCGTCCTGATCTTCCAAAACGTTAAGACGGTTTGCGATGTCCAGCATGTTGGCACGCGTCAAAAGCCGCTGCTCGATCAGCTGAAGCCGCTCGGCGCCCGACACGTTGACCGTACTCGGGGCAAGGTTCGCCGGAATCTGCGGTGCTTCCACAAACAGGCGCGTCCGCGACACATAGGCGGGCGGCAGACTTGTGGCGACGATGATCGAAACCGCCGAAACCAAGGCCGCGACCAGCAGGAAGGCGGGGAGCCTGCGCAGGAAGAGCGAAAGATAAAAACGTATCTCGTTCATTGATTTTCAGTCTCCGTCGGCCGTCCCTCGGCCCAGAAGAAAGTACCATCGTCCAGGATGGACTGGATACAATCCTTATGAACAACGCGTGAGTCGTCTGTCCACGAATAGAGCAGTCCGAAATCACACAACTGGTTGATGAGGCGGGGAACGCCGCCGGTCGCCTCAAAGATGAGCGTCGTGGCGTCCTTTGTGAACTCTTCGCCGGTCCCACCAGCCGTCTTCATTCGATGCACAATATAAGCCCGAGTCCCGTCACGATCCATCCGGTTGAGGTGAAAACTCGCCGCGACGCGCTGCGCGAGCTGATTCATCCGGGGGTCGCGGATCATGTCGCGCAATTCCGGCTGCCCCACAAGTATAAGCTGTATAAGCTCATCCTTGTTGGAATTGATATTTGTCAGCATCCGCAGTTCTTCCAGCCCTTCGACCGATACGTTCTGCGCCTCGTCAAAGACAAGTATGACACGTCTGCCTTGTGCGTATTCGTCGACGAGAAAGTCCTGAAGCTTCTGAAAGTTCTGCACGTAACTGGCGTTCGGCTCGAATTCGACGTCCAGCGAGTTCAGCACCCACTGAAGGATTTCGCCCCGATTGCCCTGCGCGTTGGAGATCAACCCTACGGTGACCCCATATTCTATCTGTCCAAGCAGTTTCTGCAGCAGGGTCGTCTTGCCCGCGCCAATCTCACCGGTCAGAATCGTGATCGGTGCCCGGGACATGATTCCGTATTCCAGCACGGCATACCCGCGCCGATGCTGCTCCGACCAGTACAGGAACTCCGGATCCGGCAGCAGGGTGAACGGACGTTGGTTGAGCCCGAAGTAGTTTAGGTAGAACTCATTCACTAGCGATCGTTTCCATCCAAATGTTTACCAAGCAACGCCTACTGGCGTGCCCGGCGAGTGCAACCGGCAATTTGACCATTCCAAGAGCACGATCATAAAGGCTCGCCCCAACGTAGCTGACCGCGAAGCATATTAAAAACCGTCCAAACTGTGGACGTGTCTTAAATCCCGTTTCGGGCCACAATCTGTCAAAAACCACTCATTTCCAAGGTAGCTGCCTGTAACAATGTGTTTTTTTGCATCACCTTCCCGTTCCACCCCTCCCCACCGATGAACCGTCCCACCAACGCCCTGCGCAAAGGGGACAACCGGGCCTGATTCTCGCTTCTTGGCAGCAATAAGGCGATTTTGGGGCATCGATTCCGGCAAGTTTTTCACGAGATTGTCGGTAATTTGTCTACAATTACCGCAATCTCCTGCTACAGTACGGTGTGGAGTTAACAGTAGGGCTGAATTTGTTGCCTCGAATCGGTTTTTGTTACACCTATTGAGTTGTCAGGTGGTTAAAGATGGCCAGACTAAGGCTGGATGTTGAATTTTTTGAAGACATCTGTAAACGAGACCCGAGCTCATGTTGAGCTCATCTCTTAGTATAGTGAGCAGTATGACGTTACATTTCAACAATTTGGACCCGCATGACCCCACCAACCTAGGTCGGGTCGAACCGCAACCTTCCTCTTCAAACCTATATCGCAGCTTCGGTAAACGACTTCTTGATATCCTCCTCGTAGGCTGCTCGCTTCCTTTTGTTCTCCCCGTCATCCTGATCATGGCCGCCCTGGTCGCCCTCGACGGACACAACCCTTTCTACTTCCAGCTTCGCGTCGGCAAGAACGGCCGCCACTTCAGCATCTTCAAAATCCGCACGATGGTGCCGAACGCCGAAGAGCACCTGAAAGAATACCTCGCCCGCAACCTCGAAGCGCGCCAGGAATGGCGGATCAATCAAAAGCTGCGGAACGATCCCCGCATCACGCCGATCGGCAAATTCCTCCGCAACAGCTCGCTCGACGAACTGCCGCAGCTGCTGAACGTGCTCAAGGGCGACATGTCCCTGATCGGCCCGCGTCCGATGATGCTGGCACAGGCAACCCTCTACCCGGGTCAGGCCTATTACCACCTGCGTCCGGGCATCTCCGGCTCTTGGCAGGTCTCCGACCGCAACGCCACCAGCTTCGCTGCGCGTGCCACTTACGACAATGACTATCACCAGAAGGTGTCCCTCTGGGGTGACATTAAGATAATTGCTCGCACCGTAGTCGTTGTTTTGCGCCGGACCGGGTGCTAATCCTCCTGCGTCATTAAAGTATATCGAGGATTTAAAAAGTGTCTGTGTCATCCAAGGCAATAGTCGGGCATTCTGTGTCCCGTGTTCTGAATTCATCCGGTCTTTTTCTGGCTCTGGCTTTCTCGGCCCTTGTTCTCGCGGGCTGTGACAGCGCCGAAGAACGCGCCGAAGAACATTACCAGGCGGGAATGGAGCTCCTTGAAAAGGGCGATGTTGATCGCGCCCTGATCGAATTCCGCAACGTTTTCAAACTCGACGATACGCATATGGAAGCCCGCCTTGCCTTTGCACGGGTCCAGCGTGAGCGTGGCAATAACGGCGACGCCTACGGCCAGTACCGCCGGCTTGTCGAACAGTATCCGAACAATTTCGAAGGCCAGCTTGCGCTTGCCGAGATGGCGCTCGACTTCAACAACGTCGAAGATCTCCAGCGTTATTCGGCCAAGGCGGTCGAACTCGAACCGACCAACATCAAGGCGCAGTCGCTCTCCAACACCGCCAATTATTTTCAGGCGCTCAAGGACCGCGACACAGACGGCCAGCGTAAAGCTGTCGAGTCGGCGACCCAGCTCATCAGCGAAGACGGCGACCTGCCCGGCGCGCGCAAGATCCTGATCGACGACCTGATCCGTCAACAACAATGGGAAGAGGCGCTGACCCAGCTTGGCGAAGCGATCCGGATTTCCCCCAACGATCTTGCCCTTTATCGTCTCAAACTGGGTCTTCTGCAGCAGCTTGGCGACACGTCTGCCGTGCGCCAGGAACTCGAGACGATGAACGAAAAGTTTCCGAACAACGCGGAAATCAAGCAGGCGCTCGTCTCTTATTATGTCTCTCAGGACGATCTCGACGCGGCCGAAGCCTTCCTTCGCGCCGAAGCCGAAGCCTCGGACGACGTCGACATCACCCGTCGCCTGGTTGCCTTCATGCTGCGGTTCCGCAGCCCCGACGCGGCGATGGCGGAACTTGACCGTGTTATAGAAACCGAACGCCTGTCGCCCCTGCCCTTCGAAGGCATGCGCGCGCGTCTGAAATTCGATCAGGGTGACCGCGATGCGGCCATCGCCCGGCTCGAAGAACTGACCGCGAACATCCCCGAAGGCGAACAGACGGACATGACTCGCTCGCTTCAGGTCGAACTGGCGCGGATGTATTTCCAGACCGGCAACCCGGTCGAAGCCCGTCGTCTGGTCGAAACCGTTCTGGCCGAAGACGCGTCCAACCCCGAGGCCAGCAAGCTCAAGGCGGCATGGCTGATCCAGGATGACGAAACGCAGGACGCGATCCTTCTGCTGCGCGAAGCGATGGGCAATGCCCCCAACGACGCGGCACTGATGACACTGATGGCGCAGGCCTACGAACGTGAAGGCAACCGCGAGCTCATGGCGGAAATGCTCTCGCTGGCTGTGGATGCATCCAACAACGCGCCGACCGAAACCCTGCGTTACGCCCAGTACCTCGTTTCCAACGATCAGTCGCGGACGGCGGAAAGCATCATTATCGAATCCCTGCGTGCCGAACCGACCAACAAGGAACTGCTGGTCGCCCTTGGCAATATCTACATCGGGACCGAGAACTGGAGCCAGTCGCAAGGCGTCATCAACCGACTGCAGGAACTGGACAACGAAGAAGCAACCGCGTCGGCGCTCAGCCTGCAGGCCCGGTCGCTTGCCGCCCAGAACCGCAGCAGCGAGCTGATGCAGATGCTCGAAGGCGTGGCCGAGAACCCCGGCACCCAGAAAGCAGCCGAAATCGCGATCTTCCGTACCCGTCTGGCAACTGACGGCGCCGAGGCCGCGCTGGAATACATCAACGGCCTGCTTGAGAACGCGCCCGAAGATCCCGACTTCCGTTACCTCAAGGCCGGTTCGCTCGTCGCACTGGAACGTCAGGACGAAGCCGAAGCGATCTATCGCGCGCTGACCGAGGAACACCCGGAAAACGCCCGCACCTGGGTTACACTCTATCGTCTGAACCGTCTCACCGGCGATGACGAGGCCGCTTCGGAAACCCTCAACAGCGCCATCGAAGCCAACCCCGAGGATCCTGCCCTTCTCATCACTCTTGCCGAGCAACTGCAGGCGGATAACGAGATCGAACAGGCGATCGAGATCTATGACGGCCTGTACCAGCGCAACACCAACAATGTCATCGTCGCGAACAACCTCGCCAGCCTGCTGTCGGACTACCGCGAAGATGAAGCCAGCCTGCAAAAGGCCTATTCGGTGGCCCGCCGTCTGCGCGGCGCCGAGATCCCGGCCTTCCAGGATACCTATGGCTGGATCGCCTACCGTATGGGTGAAACCGAAGAATCCCTGCCCTACCTGCGCGCCGCTGCCGAAGGTCTTTCGCAGGATCCGATGGTCCAGTACCACTATGGTCAGGCCCTGGCGACCGCAGGTGAAACCGAGGCCGCGATGGAACAGCTCAACAAAACCGCCGAGATGCTTCAGGAAGCCAACCGGCCCGAGCTGCTGAGCACTGTAGAAGGCGTTCTCGAAGAACTTCGCAACAGCGCGAGCGAATAAAGACAAGGGTGCGCAGGTGATTTCCTGCGCACCCTTCTTCGCCGGTCCAATACCGATCCCGCAGGGATACGGCGGCAAAGGAAAGCGGGTACCGACCCAGAAAAATCGGCTCACCAGCGATACCGCCTCAACCGTCTCCCGCGACGTCAGTTGCGACTTCGGCGATTCCCGCGACCCGAGCAATCTCCACCTGATCTGCCTTGCTGCTCATCAACCGAGCCCGAAGCATCCCTGCAGACAAGCAAATCCGCGCTACCGCCTTTACCGTCGCCCGCGCGCCGACGGCCGCCACGGACAATTCCCGCAACCCGAGAGATCTCTGCCTTATCCGTGGCCCCACGAACCAGCCTTGTTCGCAAAGCGGCTTTCAACTCCAGCGCGTCCAGAGATCGCTGGCCTTTCGATATCAGCCCGCAGAGTTTTCCCCCGCAGGCGCCGATTTCAAATTCGCAAAGCACCTGTCTTCGAGCCATGAATGCGTCGGCCAAATCACACTTGTGCTGGGTGGGGGGTGTCAGCCATTCACTTCTTGCGGCCGTCGGGTTCCGCCAATACAACTCGTGTCGCATAAGCATGATTTACGGCGAAACCGACGCGCTGGTCTCCATTTATGCTTGCTCCACGATGTCGTTTTCCTTCGGGAGGGACGGCAGATCACCGGAATATTGACGCTGTCTCGTGGAGCAACTTTTCGTAGTTCATGTGCATCAAATCTCGTGACCGCGTCGGGATATGGCGAGAGGTCAGGCCAGCCATGACAACAGCTGTGTAATCTAGTCAGCATTCCAAACCCGAATTCCAATACATCGAAGATGCCGCTGGATGACGCCATTCCTTACGCATCACAGTCGCAGCCCTGGCCGGACAAAAGAAGCTGAACGGAACAAATTCCACCGCCGATAAGAAAACCCGCTAACGGCTCAGGAAATCCTCGATCTCCGCCCGGGTCGGAATGGCGTCGACCGCGCCGAGCTTGCCGACCTGAAGCGCCGCCGCCGCATTCGCCGTCTCTAGCGCCTTCTGCGGAGAAGCCCCGGCGTCGAGTTCAGACAGGAAGACGCCAAGAAAAACATCGCCTGCCCCGGTCGTATCCTTCGCCTCTACCCGATGCGACTCGACGCGCAGTCTCTCTCCGCCCGCGAGATATTCGGCCCCCTCGCTGCCGCGCGTGACCAGCAGATCAAGTCCCGAAGGCAGATTTCCCGCCCCGCCAACGGCCTCTTCAAGCTGGGCCAGCTCCACCGCATTGACCGAGAGCAAATCGATTTCCCCCAGCAGTGGCATGACATCCTCGGCGCGGAAGGGCGCTGCCGAAAAGGCTACCTGCATGCCCTGCACCCGCGCCAGCCTCGCCGCCTCGCCGGTCTGGTTGGTTTCGTTCTGGAACAACAGCCAGTCCCCGGCCTGCGCCTGGTCCACCGCCTCAGAAACCGCGGCCCCCGGCAGTTTACCGTTCGCCCCCTCATCCAGCACGATCAGGTTTTCGCCGCAGTCATCCACAAGGATCGTGGCACTGCCGGTTTCAACACCGACCACGCCTACGATGAAATTGTCGCGAAGCCCCAGATCGTGCAGCACATCCCGGATCCGCGTATCGTTCGCCCCGACCGCGCCCACATGCTGCACCGTTCCGCCCGCACGCATGATCGTAACGCTCTGGTTCAGCCCCTTGCCGCCCAGCCCGACGGAAACCGAGTGCGACCTCAGGGTTTCCCCCGGTTCCGGGAAATGCGGCACGCGGATCACACGATCCCAGTTGATCGACCCGACATTCAGGATGGCCATGAACGAAACTCCGGCTTTGGCCCCTCATACCTGCAAGAGGCTAAGATTATCTTGCGCTCAACCCGCGATATCCGCGTCGATCGGCGTCTCATACGTCATCAGGATATAGCCCAGCGTGGAATAGAACCCCACCGTCGCGATCAGGTCGAACACCGCCTGCCGCCCGATGGCTTGCGCCAGCCGCGATTCCAGTTCGGCGGGCAGGCGTTTCTGATCGAACAGCGCATCGACCGCCTCGGCAATCAAGCCGTCCTCGCCCTCGGGCGTCTGGCGCATCGCCTCGATCCGCGCCGCCTCCATGCCAAGCTGGCGCGACCGATGCACGTGATGCGCCCATTCATAAGCCGACCCCATCCGATGCGCGGCGCGCAGGATCACCAGTTCCGACCGCACCGCGCCCAGCGCGCTGCCTTTCACCACATGCTGCCGCAGATCCGCCCAGGCGCGCAGCAAGGACGGATGATGCGCCATCGTGCGATAGACGTTCAGCCCGGTCGCAAACCCGCCTTTCATATCGGCCAGTTCCTCCGGCCAGTCCGCGTCGCTGATCGGCGGGCAAGGGCTTGCTGTATTGGCCATAATTACCTCCGGCGTCATTCCTCGCCGCAACAGAGCCTCGCCGCCGCCGCGATGCAAGCCGAAAACCGAAACGCTCTCAGCCTGCCTCGAAGAGACCCGAGCGGCCAAGTTCCTGCGCCACCTGCTGCAATTCACTGATCCGGCGCAGGTGCATCTCCTCGTCGCGCAGTTCGAAATTGGGCTGCGACATGCCCACCACCGCTCGCAGATCGCCGGGACGACCAACCGGCACCGCGAACCCGGTCACCCCAACATCGAATTCTCCGTTGGCAACGGCATAGCCCTGCGTCCTGCAGCTCTCGACACGGCGCGCGATCTCGGCGCGGTCCATTTCGGTATCGGGCGTGTATTGCTCGAATCCCAGTTCCCGGATGCACGCCTCGCGCCATGACGCCTCACCATAGGCCAGCATCATCCGGCCAATCGCCGTATGCAGCAGCGGCAGACGGCTTCCCACCGTGAACCCGAATGTCACCGTTTCTTCCTGCGAGGAAGACTGCGCCACGTAGACCGCCGCGTCCTCATCTGCGATAGCCAGCGAAATTGCGCAGCCAAAGGCGCGCGCATAGCGGTTCAGGAGCGGCTGGATATGGCTGCCGAACCGGTTGCCGCGCAAAAAGCTCCCCGCCAGGATCAGCACCCGCGGCGTCAGCGCGAAATGCCGCCCATCCTTGCGCACATATCCCAGCGCAACCAATGTCAAAACCAACCGCCGGACCGAGGCACGATCAAGCCCGGTGATCTTCGCGATATCCGTCAAGGTCAGTCGCGTATGATTGTCGTCAAACGCTTTCAGAACCGCCATGCCCTTCGCAAAGGTCAAGGATATATCCCGTTCCGTCAGCCCATGTGCCGACAGGTCCCCTTCAATGCCCATGACATCCCCCTTAACACCTGCGTCCGATTTCAGAATTTCGCAAACTCAGCCTCTGATAACCGCCCCTGCCTCTTATGCAACTCCTCCCCTGTTTTCCTCTTGCCCCAAATACTCCGGGGGGAGGCCAAAGGCCGGGGGGCAGCGCCCCCTTCTCGCCAACAACCGCGTCGGACAGGATATATTTTATATTATTTGACTTTCTGTGCGTTATTCAACATTTTCCTCTCAGGCACGGACACACGTTGCACCCGTACCCAAGGAGGAAAGCCAGATGATCAGCAAGGAACTCAACGAGACCCTCACCCGCACGGGCCCCGGCACCGAAGCTGGCGAGGTCATGCGCCGCTACTGGCAGCCCGCCGCGCTTTCCGATGAACTGGCCGGCAACCGCCCCGTGGTTCCGGTCAAGCTGCTGGGCGAAAACCTCGTTCTGTTCCGCGACGACGACGGAGAGCTCGGCCTGATCGACCGTGCCTGCCCTCATCGCGGCGCCGACCTCTGTTTTGGGCGGCTCGAGGATAACGGGCTGCGCTGCCCCTTCCACGGCTGGCATTTCAACCGCGATGGCCAGTGCGTCGAACAGCCGGGTGAGCCGGAAGGCTCGAAGATGCACGAGCAGATCAAGACCACCTCTTACCCCGTGGTCGAAAAGAACGGCATCATTTTCGCCTATATGGGGCCGGGTGAACCGCCGGAATTCCCCAATTTCGACTGTTTCCGCGCCCCCGACACCCATGTCTTCGCCTTCAAGGGTCTGTGGGAATGCAACTGGCTGCAGGCGATGGAGGTCGGCATCGACCCGGCACACGCCTCATTCCTGCACCGTTTTCTTGAAGACGAAGACCCCGCCGACAGCTATGGCAAGCAGTTCCGCGACAAAGCCGCCGATACCGACATCCCGATGACCAAGCTGCTGCGCGACTACCCGCGCCCGGACATCACCGTCGAGGAAACCGAATATGGCATGCGCATCATTGCCTTGCGCCATCTCGATAACGGCAAGACCCACGTTCGGATCACCAACCAGATCTTCCCCGAGGCGATCTCCATCCCGATGAGCCGTGAAATGATCATTACCCAGTGGCATGTCCCGGTCGATGACGAAAACTGCTATTGGTATTCCATGTTCACCAGCTTCACCGACCCGGTGAACAAGGATCTGATGCGCGAACAGCGGCTCAAGGAACACCGCCTGCCCGACTACGCCCCGCTCAAGAACAAGCGCAATTCCTACGGGTTCGACCCCGAGGAACAGATGCGCGAAACCTATACGGGCATGGGGCTCGACATCAACGTGCACGACCAATGGGCGGTGGAAAGCCCGGGGCCGATCTTTGACCGAACCAAGGAGCATCTCGGCAAGACCGACGTGGCGATCATTCGGTACCGCCGCATGATGCGGGCCGCCATCGCCAGCCTCAAGGAAGGCAAGACCGACGGGCTGCCGATGCTCAACGGCACCCCGCCCGGCGACATTTATGGCCCGATTTCCAACGATACGATCGGCGACCGTGAAAAATGGCGTGAAGTTTCAGCAGCCAGCGACGCGGAACGACGTGCGGCCTGTACCGGCTGGAACGCCAAGGTATAGTCCGGATCACGGACCATCGACAGCAACGGGAATACCCAGGCCATGACAGAACTTACCCGCAAGATCGCCGAAGGGCGGCTGGCCCGGCTCGGCCTGCTCGACGGGGTTACCATCGACGCGGCAGCTAAGCTGGTCGGCACCGCACGGCAAAGCGATCTTGAAACGGTTCGGGTTCTCTTTGCCGACCAGCATGGCGTGTTGAGGGGCAAGACCATCGTGGCCGAGGCGCTGATCTCGGCCTTTACCTCCGGCATTGCCGCACCCTCGACCCTGCTGCTCAAGGACACGTCGCACCGCACGGTGTTCCCGATCTGGGACGATGTGGCCGACATCACCGGCATGAAGGGCGCGGGCGACATCCTGTTGCTGCCCGACCCGTCGACCTTTCGCACCCTGCCCTGGGCGCCACATTCCGCCTGGATCTTCTGCACCCCGCGCCGGACCGACGGCTCGGCGATCCCCTTCGCGCCGCGCGACGTGCTGCAATCGGCCGTCGACCGGCTGGCGTCCTCGGGCCGGGCGCTCATGGTCGGGCTCGAGGTCGAATTTCACGTCTTCCAGAAACTGGACGACAGGCTGGCGCATTCGGACGCCACCATGCCTGCCCAGCCCGCCCGGACCGCCAATCTGGGCCATGGCTATCAGTTCCTGACCGAATCCCGCTATGACGCTGCCGAAGAGGTGCTGGACGATCTTCGCCGCAATGCGCAGGCGCTTGGTCTCCCGGTCCGTTCCGTAGAGATCGAAATGGGGCCAAGCCAGTTCGAATTCACATTCGATCCCGCCGATCCCATGACCCATGCCGATAACATGATGATGTTCCGCGCGATGGTAAAGGAAACCTGCGAACGCAAGGGCCTGCACGCGACCTTCATGTGCAAGCCGAATGTCGAAAACGGCGCCGCCAGCGGCTGGCACCTGCACCAGTCGCTTCTCGATCCCGAAACCAGCACCAACCTGATGATCCCCGGTGATGACGGCACGCTTTCAGCGGATGCACAGGGCTGGATCGCCGGTCTGCTGGAACATGCCGCCGAGTCTTGCCTGCTGACGACTCCCACGGTGAACGGGTACAAACGCTTCCGCCCGCACCAGCTTGCGCCCGACCGCATCCAGTGGGCGCGCGACAATCGCGGCGCGATGATACGCGCGCTGATGACACCCGGCGACTCGGCCAGCCGGATCGAAAACCGGGTCGCGGAAACCACTGCTAACCCGTACTACTTTTTCGCGAGTCAGATCCTTTCCGGTCTCGACGGTATCGAACGCGGCCTCTCCGCCCCCGATCCGGTTGAAACCCCCTATGCCGGGAACGCTCCCCGCCTGCCCGAAAGCCTGCTCAGCGCCATCCAGCTTTTCGAAAGCTCTGCCTTTTATCGTGGCGCTCTGGGAGACATATTTGTCGATTACCTGAGCCATATCCGTCGCTCGGAATGGAACCGCTATCACCTCGCGGTCTCAGAATGGGAACAGGCCGAATATTTCGGAATCTACTGAAATCCGACTCTCCCTTAGGTTGTTTCAAAACTGCAAGGTGGCAGATTTTCCCATAGGCTGAACTCCGCTGCTTTTTCTGGCGCTTTTTTGCGCAGGGACTCCGGCCGAAATTAGGCAGTAAGCATATGCTTCTGGCATTAAGGGACATTTTTTGTCATAAAAGATTGAATTCACTGCATGTCAAAGTACCCGAACAATACTCGGAAACCCTGCCCGGGGTGGCCGACGAATTGCGCCCTCGGAGAAGGTCAAGCCCGTGACGAACCTTTCCAAAATAGGAAAGAAACCGCGTAAGCGTGATGCCGCCGCCACACGGCTGCGCATTCTCGATGCGGCCCGTGCCGACTTTGCTGCCGAGGGGTTCACCGGCGCGAGGATCGATCGCATTGCCAAGACATCACAGACCAACGTCCAGATGATTTATCGGTACTTTGGCAACAAGGAAGATCTCTATCTTGCTTCCCTGACCGAGACATTCAACGATCTGCGCGAACGTCAGGACAAGCTCGACCTCAGCGCCCTGCCGCCGGTCGAGGGGTTGCGCAAACTGGTCGAGTTCACCTTTGACTACATGGAGGACAACCCCGAATTCGTCGCCATGATCCGCAACGAAAGCGTCGTGGGCGGCAAGTTCGTAAAAGGTCTGCCCGTCGCCGCGGATTCGACCCGCGCACTGATCGAAACGATTGGCGACCTGCTTCGCCGGGGGTATGACAGCGGCGCGTTTACCGCGCAGATCGACCCGGGTCATCTCTATGTCACGATCCTGTCGCTCTGCATGGAACACCAGGCAAACGGAGAAACGCTCTCGGCGATGCTGGATCAGGATCTGGCCGCGCCGGAATGGCAAAACACCCAACGCCGCATCGCGATTGACATGTCCGTCAGCTACCTGACCGCCTAATGACCCCTGTGAAATGTCAGACGGCTGATGCACAGGGGGTGTACAGGTGGTGCACAGCTATCACCCCCGGTTTTCAACCCATCTGTCATTCGCCATTAGTCTCTCTTTAAGTCTCCGGTGCTACCCCTTTCCTTGGGTGAGTTACAAAGGTGGTGGAGATGAGTGCGCAGCCAAATGTCGCGCCAATCATCATCAAGCGGAAAAAGGTAGTTGGTGGCGATGGTCACCACGGTGGCGCGTGGAAGGTGGCATATGCTGACTTCGTGACAGTCATGATGGCTTTCTTTCTCTTGATGTGGTTGCTGAACGCAACGACTGAAAAGCAACGGATGGGTCTGGCCGACTATTTCGCCCCCTCCGTGCCGATTCACAGGATATCCAGTGGGAGCGAGAATCCCTTTGGAGGGGAGAATGTCTTTTCGCAGGAGACCCTGATTAACAGCGGCACCGGCGGCAGCGAGGATTCAACGAAACCCGGCGACCCTGCGAAAGGGATAGATGCCTCGCAGAAGGGCGGCAGTTTTGGCGGTCGGACCGAAAGCGATGCGATAGACCAGCTCAAGGAGATCGAGGAAGAGCTTTTTGGTCGCGGCGGCGAAAGCATGGTGGCCGATAACTCCATGAAGCACATCATAACCCGTGTCACCGACGAGGGCCTCGTCATCGAGATCTTTGCCCGCGAAGGTGCACCTTTATTCGACGAAGGAACAGCTGATCCGACCCCCCTCTACCGCGAGTTGGTCGAGATGATCGCGCGGCGAACGATGGACCTGCCGCATGGGGTCGCGGTCAACGGGTTCGTGCGTGCAAATCCTGTCGTGGCCGCGGAAAATCCGGTCTGGGCTCTGTCGGGCAATCGCGCGGAAAGAACCCGGGGTCTGCTGGAATTATTCGGCACGCGCTCCGAGCGGATCAAGCGGATCACCGGTCACGCCGACCGCAAGCCTGCGGATGATAACCCGATGGCCGTGCGGAACGACCGAGTGGAAATCACCATCCTAAGAAAAGAGCACTGAAGGGCCACCGTCAGTAAGTGCGGAACATTTTAGATGTTAGCGGCACGTTAAGCCGAGATGTCTAGGTGTAGTGCCAAGTTACAAAGCATCAGAAAGGGCATTTCATGACCATGTCGTCCTCCCTCAATGCGGGGATTGCGGGCCTTACTGCGAATTCGAACCGTCTGGCGTCGATTTCAGACAATATCGCCAACTCTTCGACTTTCGGATACAAAACGGTGCGGACCGACTTTCATTCGATGGTCATCTCTGCATCCGGCGGGAACTATTCGGCCGGCGGCGTTAGGTCCACCTCCCAGCGGCTCATCGACCAGAAGGGACCACTTGTATCGACCTCGAACGCGACCGATCTTGCTGTTCGAGGACGGGGGATGCTGCCGGTCGCCTCTTCCGCCGAAGTTGCTGCCGACAACGGCGCCCCGACGATGCTCCTGTCGACGACGGGCTCGTTTCGCACCGACTTCGAAGGGTACCTGACGACCGAATCCGGGCTTGTCCTGCTCGGCTGGCCCGCGGACCCGGACGGCTCCATCCCGACCTATCCCCGCGATACCTCAGACGGGCTTGAGCCTGTACAGATAAACGTAAACCAATTCTCCGGCGAGCCAACCACGCAGATGTCGCTCGGGGTCAACCTGCCCGCGACCGAGACTGAGGCAGGCGCTTCCGGTGATGTACAGGAACTGTCCATTGAATATTTTGACAATCTCGGGACGTCGGAAAGTCTGAACATCACGTTCGAGCCCACAGTTCCGGCGACGGGCGTATCCAACGAATGGACGATGGTCATCCGGGATTCGGCCTCCGCCAACGCAATTGTCGGCGAATATGGCGTCACCTTTGACACAAGCCGCGCTTTGGGCGGGACACTGGCGAGTGTCAGCACGACCTCCGGGGGCACCTACGATCCTCTGACCGGAACGCTCATCGTTACGGTGGACGGCGGTCCGATCGAGATTGATATCGGCATGATCGGGCAAAGCGATGGTATGACTCAGCTCTCCGATACATTTGCTCCGGTTTCGATCATCAAGGACGGCACCCCCGTTGGCAACATGACCAGCGTCGAAGTCGACGCAAATGGCATGGTGCATGCCTTTTTCGACACCGGCATCACGCGGGTCATCTATCAGGTTCCACTGGTCGATCTGCCGAACCCGAATGGCATGGTCGCGCTGGATCAGCAGACGTATCAGCCCTCCACCGAAAGCGGCACCTATTTCCTCTGGGATGCGGGTGACGGACCGACCGGTGACATCGTTGCCTTTGCCCGCGAGGAATCCTCGACAGACGTTGCAAGTGAACTGACAAACATGATCCAGACCCAACGATCCTACTCGTCCAATGCCAAGGTCATCCAGACTGTCGATGAAATGCTGCAAGAAACGGCGAACATCAAACGCTGACCTGCAGCAATTTCAATCGTAACGTAACGAGGAACCGACACCATGTCACTTTCAACCGCATTACACGGCGCTCTCAGCGGGCTTTCCGCTGCGGGCCGGGCCTCCGGCGTGGTGTCGGAAAACATCGCCAATGCTCTGACACCCGGATACGCAAAACGTTCAATTATACTTTCCTCGAACAGCGAGGTAAGTCCGGGCGTCCGGGTCCTTGGCATTCAACGACAGGCTAATCCAGGCATCATTTCAAGCCGACGTCAGGCCGACGCCGAATTTTCGAACGCCACTCCGCTCGCCAGCTTCCAAACGCGGTTCGCCAGCGCAGTTGGCAATCCCACGGATACAGATTCAATTACAGCGCGGCTTGCCGCCTTCGACAGCAGCCTAATCTCGGCATCAAGCCGTCCGGACAGCGCGCAGCGACTGGACGACGTCGCCATCAAAGCGAATGATCTTGTTAACCTGATCAACAACGCCAGCGATACAGTACAAAAAATGCGCTCGGAAGCAGATCGCAAGATTTCGATTCAGGTCGAAAGATTGAACAAGGCGCTCAGCGACGTCGAAGGCCTGAACGTGAGGATAACCGCCCTTGAGGCCGGAAATGCACCTACCGCTGCCCTGCTCGATCAACGTCAGGTGCTGATTGACGAAATCAACAATATCGCTCCGGTGAACGTGGTCGAGCGCAACTATGGGCAGGTTGCCCTTTACACCACTGGCGGCGCCGTTCTCCTGGATGGGCAGGCGGCAACGCTCGAATTCACACCGGTGAATACAATTGTGCCGGAAATGACGCTTACCAGCGGTGGTTTGTCGGGACTCACACTTAATGGGAACCCCGTCAGAACCGACAGCCTGCGGGGCGCGTTGCGGGGCGGATCGCTTTCGGCACAGTTCGAAATCCGCGATGAGTTGGGCGTCGAGGCACAAGCTGAACTCGACAGCGTCGCACGTGATCTCATTGAACGCTTTGAAGACCCGGCACTGGATCCGACCCTCTCACCCGGCGACCCCGGCTTGTTCACCGACAACGGCAACGCCTTTGATCCACTCACAGAAATCGGTCTTTCCGCACGGCTGAGAGTCAACCCGGATGCAGATCCCGAACAGAGAGGAGAGAGCTGGCGCCTGCGCGACGGGTTGGGGGCTGCCACCCCGGGCCCGAGCGGCGATGCAAGATTCCTGCAATCGCTGCAATCGGTTCTGGAAATCTCGCGCATTCCCGGCTCGGGCAATTTTGGGACAGGTGCATTGACGGCCCCGGAGATCAGCGGCGCGCTCGTATCGAGCGCTGCTCAGGCAGAAGCGGTATCGGATCAAAGATTGGCCTTCAGCTCTGCCAGCTTGACCGAAATGAAGAACGCCGAACTCTCGCAAGGCGTCGATTCCGATGAGGAACTGAGCCAGTTAATCCTCATCGAACAGGCATATGCGGCGAACGCACGTATGTTGCAGGTGGTCGATGAATTGATGGAAACCTTATTGAGGCTGTAAGCATGAACCTGACATCTATCGGAGATCTCTCTCGGCATCTGCTTCAGAGGACCAGAAGCACCGAAATCAAGCAAGACCTGCAGCGCCTGACCCAAGAGCTGAGCACGGGGCAGGTTACGGATGTGAATAACCGCCTTGGCGGCGATTTTGCCTACCTGACAGACATAGACCGCAATCTGGCCCGACTCCGTGGATTTCACGTAACCGCGACTGAGGCCGGGCTCTTCACCGATGCTGCCCAGAACAGCCTTGATAGGCTCCAATCCGTTACATCTGAACTTGGCAATGACCTCCTCTCGACGGTTCCGACCCATGTAACCACTCTGAGAGAACACAATGCCAGCAGGGCCAGGGGAGATCTGGATATCGCACTGAACATGTTGAACGGGCATGTTGCCGGGCGAAGCATCTTCGGAGGTATCCAGACCGACATTTCGCCCCTGCGCGACGTGGAAACGCTTCTGACAACTCTTCAAGCCGAAATCGCCGGGCTGACGGACCCGGACGACATACGTCTGGCCGCCCAGACTTGGTTCGATGATCCGGCTGGCTTCACCGCTGTGATGTATCAGGGCTCAAATATTGATCTGGCCGATGTTTCGGTCAGCCCCGACCACACGGTGTCAATGACATTGAAAGCCAATGATCAGGGTTTCCGGGATATTATTCGCAATATCGCCCTCACCGTGCTCAGTACCGACCCTTCCCTTGCACTCTCCGGAGACGCTCAGAACAACCTGATGCAGCGGGCCGGCGAGGAATTGCTGAACGGACAGGATCAGCTCGCCAGCCTGCGCGCCGATATCGGCGTGGCGCAAGCCAGAATCGAGGAAGCCACGGTTCGCATCAGCATGGAAAAAACCAGTTTCGAGCATGCCCGGAACGTGCTGCTTGAAGCCGATCCGTTCGAAACAGCCTCTCGTATAGAAGAAGCACAGTTTCAACTGGAAAGCCTCTATGCGGTGACTGTCCGAAACTCACAACTTTCCCTGCTGAATTTTCTGAAATGATCCGCGCAATCCTCATTTTCCTGCTTCTGGCCAATACGGCACATGCAGGCGCCGTACGGCTGAAAGATCTTGTGGAATTCGATGGAGTCCGTGGCAACGACTTGGTCGGCTACGGCCTTGTGGTGGGCCTGAACGGCACGGGCGACGGATTGAGAAACGCTCCTTTCACCGAAGAGATCATGACCAATATTCTTGAACGGCTGGGGGTCAACGTAAACGGCGAAGATTTTCGCCCGAAGAACGTAGCGGCCGTGCTGGTCACCGCAACGCTACCGGCGTTTGCCCGCGTTGGTGGTCAGATCGACGTGACCGTTTCGGCGATTGGCGACTCCGACAGCCTTTTAGGTGGCACGTTGATCATGACGCCATTGAACGCTGCCGATGGTCAGATATACGCAGTTGCTCAGGGTGCAATCCTTGCGGGCGGTGCCGCTGCGGTCGGTGACGCTGCAGAGGTGGTTCAGGGCGTTCCGACGTCCGGAACCATTCCCTCTGGCGCCCGGATCGAGCGCGAGATCGATTTTGAACTCGGCTCACTTTCGACCATAAGGCTCGCCTTGCGAGACCCGGATTTCACAACGGCCGGAAGGATTGAAAGCGCGATCAACCGGGAGTTTCGGCGCACCGTCGCGGTGATGCGGGATTCCGGCACCGTGGAATTCGATATCGGAGCCACCCGAACCGCATCGACAGCTCACGCCATTGGCCGCATCGAAAACATTCTGGTCGAACCCCAACGCAAGGCGAGGGTGGTCGTCGATCAGCGGTCGGGGACGATAGTCATGGGCGATGACGTCCGGCTTTCACGGGTGGCCGTGTCGCAAGGCAACCTGACCCTGCGTATAGAAGAAGCGCCTCTCGTCGTTCAACCGAATCCTTTTACCGATGCCGCTCCGATTGTCATTCCACGGACAGGCGCCGCACTTGAAGAAGAGCCCGGCGTATCTCTGGCTGAAGTCCCTGAAGGCACCTCCCTTTCTCAGGTGGTGTCCGGCCTCAACGCCCTCGGCGTTTCACCAAGAGATATGATTGACATTCTCAAAAGCCTAAAGGCGGCTGGCGCCTTGCATGCAGATTTCGTGGTCAGGTAAATTGCCAAGCCACGGGGATCAGCGGTGTCACAAAATGCCCCCTGCGTCAGGTCGCGCTCACAGATGAGGTCAGGCCTGAACTTTCTAAACACACGCAAGGAAATGAGCAGCCCAAAAATTTCCATCAAGTCTGTTTCGCGCAATACGACGTCGTAATCGTACGTCGGATTCGCATATTTCAGGCTAGGGTGCCCGACAGATATTGGGTGCGGTCGCAAGACCGAGAATTGGGAAGCCGGTGTAAATCCGGAACTGCCCCCGCAACGGTAAGGAAAGCGCTGGTTTCGACATTGGCCACTGGGGAGGAGACCCTTGGGAAGGCGTCGAAACACCGGACATGTCCGGGTTTTCCAAGTCCGGAAACCAGCCTGATATCACGTCAAACCGCGGGAGGCGGTGGAGGCGGCGCTTTGCCATGCCGGTATCCTCGGTAAGGCGGTCCGTTTCCATGCGCCATCCGCAGAACAACATGCAATCGGGCCCTGCGCCCGGAATTCGGAGTTCGGCCATGAACGCAGAGGCCAATACGCGTAACCTGTTATCCCGGCGCAAGCCCGGCTTCTCGCTGGAGCAAGCGTTTTACAGCGATCCGGAAATCTTCTCTCTGGATATTCAGGAAATCTTTTGTCGCGATTGGCTTTACACCGTTCCGGCCTGCGCTCTGCCGAAAACCGGCAGCTATGTCACGCATCGGATCGGCGCCTATGGAATTGTCATTATCCGAGGTCAGGATGGCGTGATCCGCGCCTTTCACAATACCTGTCGGCATCGCGGTTCAATAATTTGCAAGGCTGCTTCGGGTCACGTGCCGAAACTGGTCTGCCCCTACCACCAATGGACCTACGAACTGGATGGAAAACTACTCTGGGCTCGGGATATGGGTCCAGATTTTGACGCGTCGAAATATGGCCTCAAGCCGATCCATTGCCGGGAACTGGCCGGCTTGGTTTACATCTGCCTTGCGGATCAGGCACCGGATTTCGACGCCTTCGCGACACTGGCCGAGCCTTATCTCGCGCCGCACGATCTTTCCGATGCCAAGATCGCGTATCAAAGTACGATTGTCGAGGAAGGTAACTGGAAGCTGGTCTGGGAAAACAACCGTGAATGCTACCATTGCGGCGGCAACCATCCGGCGCTTTGCCGTACTTTCCCAGATGATCCGGCCGTGACCGGCGTCGAAGAGGGAGAAACGCCGCCAGCACTTGCAGCCCATTTCGATCGCTGCGAAAGCGCAAATCTTCCGTCGCGCTTTCGCATTGACACCGCGGGGCAATATCGCCTGGCACGCATGCCGCTGAAAGTTGGTGCGAAAAGTTATACAATGTCGGGTGACATCGCGGTCCGGCGTCGCCTTGGTCGCGTGCCTTTCGATGACGCGGGTTCTCTGCTCAAGTTCCACTACCCGACGACGTGGAACCATTTCCTTCCGGATCACTCGATCACGTTCCGTGTGACGCCGATCGGACCGCAGCAAACCGAAGTTCAGACAACATGGCTGGTCCACAAGGACGCGGTCGAAGGTGTCGATTACGATCTGGAGAAACTGACGGAGGTTTGGGTTGCAACCAATGACGAAGATCGCCGCGTTGTCGAAGACAACCAGACCGGGATCAATTCGCCTTCCTACGAACCCGGCCCCTATTCAAGCATCCAGGAAACCGGGGTCAACCAATTCGTCAACTGGTATTGCAACACGCTGGGGTCGCGCCTTGATCCCGTCCGGCTGGCAGCGGAGTAGATAATGGCAAAGGATTCAATCGCCCCCGCCTATTGGGACGGGCAGGAAATGCTGGAATGCGTATCGGTCATCCCAGAGGCGCCGAACGTGTCCACCTTCTGTTTTGTCGCACCGTCAGGCGCCACGTTCGATTATCTACCGGGGCAATTCCTGACATTGGAACTGCCGGTACCGGGTGGCCCGCTGCACCGGACCTACACGATTTCCTCCTCGCCCTCGCGCCCCGTGTCGATCACGGTTACGGTAAAGGCGCAGCCCGGCTCTGTCGGAACGCAGTGGATGCGCGACAACTTGCGCCCCGGGATGCGGCTCAAGGCCATCGGCCCTGCCGGTAACTTTACGTCACACCATCACCCTGCCGATAAGTTTCTTTTCATTTCGGCCGGGTCCGGCATCACCCCGATGATGTCTATGCTCACCTACATGTATGATATCGGCCGTATCCCGGATGTCGTGTTCATCAATTGCGCCAAACGTCCTTCGGACATTGTCTTTCGGCAGCGACTGGAACATATCGCCAGCCGCATCGACGGGATCGAATTGAGATGGGTCGTCGAAGAAGGTGACCGCTATCAACCGTGGACAGGCTATCAGGGCACGTTCAACCAGTTGATGCTGGGTCTCATGGCGCCAGACTACCTTGAACGCGAAGTGTTCTGCTGCGGCCCAGAACCGTTCATGCAAGCGGTTCGTGAAGCACTGACGGGTCTGGGCTTTGATATGGCCCATTACCATCAGGAAAGCTTTCACCCATCGCTGGCAGAGGAAGCCAAGGATGCCACAGCGGATGACGTCATTCCCGATGATGCGGCATTGGCCGAGATCGAATTTGCCCTGTCGGGCATCACGCAGAAATGCAACGAGACCGACACGATCCTGTCAACGGCGCGCGCAGCCGGGCTGAACATCCCCTCTGGCTGTACCTTCGGCGTCTGCGGGACCTGCAAGATCAAGAAGCGGTCGGGTCAGGTCCATATGGTACATAACGGTGGCATCACCGACGAGGATATCGAGGACGGATACGTGCTTGCTTGCTGTTCCCATCCCATAGGCCGTGTAGAGGTCGAAATCTGATATATCCCCTCAGCCCGAGCCGCTGTGAACGTGGCTCAGGCTAACCAATTCTAAAGACTGCGCACGTAGCCTTGTTTCAACTGTGAAACAGGGTTGGATGGGCAGAATGCCACGACTTTTCAAGGCTTTGATCGTTCGCCAGATTCGTCAGGCGCGGTTGGCTTTCCCGAGCTTGCTGTTGCTTGGTCTTGGCTGGGCGGTTCTGGGCATCACCAGTGTCAGTGCCGCAATCCCGCCGGATCGGATTTGCGATCAAGCTGCCGCAATCGCCGCACGCGCTCATCAGGTCCCGCTTGACGTCATGCAGGCCATTACGCGGACCGAAACCGGAAGGGGCGGCAAGGACGGGCTGCACCCCTGGCCCTGGACCGTGAACATGGAAGGGGCGGGTCGCTGGTTTGACAACCGGGAACAGGCGCGCGCTTTTGCCTACAAGCATTTCGACCGCGGCGCGCGCAGCTTTGATGTCGGGTGCTTCCAGATCAACTACAAATGGCACGGAACAGCATTTCGAACGATCGACGAGATGTTCGATCCCGTGCTGAACGCCAAATATGCCGCCCGGTTCCTGAAGGAACTGTTTTCGGAATACGGCGACTGGACGAAAGCGGCGGGGGCCTATCACTCTCGCACGCCCCACTACGCCCGCATCTACGAAGCCAGGTTCAAACGCATCCGTGCTGGAATCTCCGGCCATAGCGATGATGCAATCCTGCGCAGGTACAGCACCTTCGGACCGCCCCAAAGTCTTGATATTCAGACCGGGCTGCAATCCGGCCCGATGTTCGGCGGCGGCGCAACCCGTATGGGGTCCTTGGTGCCCCTGAACAATACGCCCGCCCCTATTAAGAATAGCCGTTTTTCCATTTTCCAGGATTGACCCGTGCCAAAGTTTTCCAGTGAAAACCTCTTTAGTCCAACCGTCCTGCTCGCGCTCGCGCTGATGGCCGTTATTATCATGATGATCCTTCCAATGCCGGCCTGGGTGCTGGACGTCGGACTTGCCGCCTCTTTCGGCCTCGCCATCCTGATCTTCACTGTAACGCTCTTTATCGGGCGTCCGCTGGATTTTTCGGCCTTCCCGACTGTCCTGCTTGCGTCCCTGATGCTGCGACTATCGCTTAACATTTCTTCGACGAAACTGATCATCGGACAGGGACATACCGGTCCTGGTGCGGCCGGTGACGTGATCGAAGGATTTGCCAGTTTTATCATGGGCGGTAGTGTCTTTCTGGGCCTTGTTGTCTTTGGCGTTCTGCTAATCGTGAATTTCATGGTCATCACAAAGGGTGCCGCCCGCATGGCCGAGGTGGGCGCGCGCTTTGCGCTCGACGGCATGCCCGGCAAGCAGCTTGCCATCGATGCAGATATGTCCGCCGGTGCCATCGATCACAAAGAAGCCAAGGCACGGCGCGAGCTTGAGCAACAGGAAACGACATTTTTCGGCTCGCTCGACGGCGCGTCGAAATTCGTCAAGGGCGACGCGATCGCGGGTCTGCTGATCACCTTGCTGAACATCATCATGGGCCTGATCATGGGCATCATTGTGCATGACATGCCGATCGGGCAGGCCTTTGAAACCTATGCGATCCTGACCGTCGGGGACGGTCTGGTCTCGCAGATTCCCGCGGTCGTGATCTCGATTGCCTCTGCCCTGCTCCTCGCCCGTGGCGGCACGACGGGGGCCACCGATCTCGCGCTTTTTGACCAGCTGGGGAAATATCCCGCCGCGCTTGGCACGGTGGCAGTGCTCATGGCCTTGTTCGCGCTTGTGCCGGGTCTTCCTTTTCTGCCGTTCATTCTGGGTGGTGCCGTACTTGGGTTTGCCGCGTGGAAGATGCGGCAACGCGAAGAGAAGGAAGAACAAGAGGCCTCTGAAGAAAATCGAAGGCAGGAGGCACCAAGGGCCAAGGGCCTTGGCGACGTTCTGGACCTCGATGACGTTCACGTGGAATTTGCCCCCGATCTGGTAGGCATGGTTCTGGATTCAGGAACCGGTCTGGATACGCGTATCGCCAACATGCGCACCCACGTGGCGACGGTCTACGGTCTGATCCTTCCGGACATCCGTCTGACGGACCAGCCTGAGCTGCAACTGGGCGAATATGTCATCCGCGTTCAGGGGGTTGAGCAGGTCCGGGGGATGTTGCATCCGGATCTTGTCCTAGCCTTGATGCCCGACGGGAACGAAGGTCTGCCCTCGGGCAAGGACGTTTCCGAACCGGTTTACGGCGCGCCAGCGCGCTGGATTTCGCCCAAGGATCAGGAAACCGCCGCGATGAGCGGCGCCACGATTGTCAGCCCGCCTGAAATCCTCGCGACGCATCTGCTTGAAACGATCAAACAGAACTTTGCGCGACTGCTGACACTCAAGTCGTTGCGCCGCTTGCTGCACGAAATGACCCGTTTATCAGACGCCTCCCGCGCCGAAGCGAATAGAAAACTTCTCGACGAACTCATTCCGGACAAGGTGCCAATTGACTGCCTGCACAGTGTCCTGCGCCTGCTCCTCGAAGAGCGCGTCTCGATTCGTAACTTGCCTCTTATCCTCGAGACACTGGCTGAAGGCCGGCAGCAGACGACCCAGCCCGAAGTTCTCTGCGAACTCGTCAGGCAACGTCTCGGGTTCCAGCTGGTTGCCGAGATGAAACGACCGGACGGCACCATACCACTGGTTCAGCTTGCCCCGGAATGGGAGGAGACCTTTTCCGCCTACCAGGTCGAAACGCGCAATGGCGGTTATGACATCGCCTTGCCACCCGAACTGTTTAACAAGCTCGCCGAGGGCGTAACGAAAAGGATGAACGAAACCGCGGAAAAGGGCCTGTATCCCGCGGTGGTCACCTCGACCCGAAGGCGTCGTTTCCTGCAAACGATCATGCGCGCGCGCGGTATTTCCAACCCGGTGCTATCCTTCGATGAAATCGGACTGGAAGCGCAACCTTCACTGGTCGGGGTAATCGCTGCATGATGGAAATCCTGCCGGAATTGCAAAGCAGGTTGACTGAATTGTACTGGCACGGATTTGCCGTTTTCCTTCGCGTTGCAGCCCTCTCCTCGCTCTTGCCAGCGTTCGGCGAGCGGACCGTGCCAATGCGGATCAAGCTGGTGATCGCACTCATGTTCACCATGATCGTGGCGCCGGCGGTTCCCATGATCAGCCAGCCGGCGGATCTCATGGTTCTTGGTTTTCTTGTATTGAGCGAAACAATGATCGGCCTCGCGCTGGGTATTGCGATCCGGCTTTTCGTTCTCGCCCTGCAAACTGCTGGATCTATTGCCGCTCAGGCGACCTCGCTTGCTCAGATTCTTGGCGGCGCTGCCGTCGAACCGATTCCGGCAATCGGATACGTGCTCGTCATTGCGGGTCTCGCGCTTGTGGTCATGTCTGGTCTGCACGTTCATGCCGCGGAGTACCTGATTTACTCCTACGAAATCTTCCCCGTCGGTGAATTTCCCACAGCTTCGATATTGGCAGAATGGGGTATCTCGCGCATTTCGCATGCCTTCTCTCTCGCCTTTGCCCTTGCGGCCCCTTTCGTGATCATTTCGTTGATCTATAACCTGACACTCGGCGTGATAAACCGCGCCATGCCACAGCTCATGGTCGCCTTTGTCGGGGCCCCGGTCATCACCTTCGGCGGGCTGTTCCTGCTGTTCGTCTGCTCTCCGATGCTGCTGCAGATCTGGGCGGATAGTCTCGCCAGATTTTTTGCGAATCCGATGGAAATCCTAAGATGAGCAGTGGACAAGACGACAACGAGAAATCCCACGTACCGACCGAGCAGAAACTCCTGAAGGCCCGGGAAAAAGGAGAAGTTGCGCGGTCGACGGATCTTTCGGTTGCGGCAGCCTATGCCGGGATTCTTGTGGCGGCGGTGGCAGTAGGAGCACAATCGCTGCAGGCCATGGGTTCAGTGTTCGTTGTCATGGTCGATCAATCTTATGAATTGGCGGATCTGATTTTCAGAGGCAGCCCTCGTCCGCTTATGGGAGGTTTTCTCTGGCAGATGGCGATTTCCGCCGCGCCATGGTTCGTTGTTCCGACCGCCGTCGTGCTCTTGTCGATCCTCGCCCAACGTGCCTTGGTGTTCGCCCCAAGCAAACTTAAGCCAAAGATCTCGCGCATTTCGATCATTTCGAACGCGAAGAACAAGTTTGGCCGAAGCGGGCTTTTTGAATTCTTCAAGAGTTTTGTAAAGCTGCTGCTCTACTCGGCATGCCTTGCTCTCTTCATCAAAGCTCATTTACCTGAAATCGTTGGCAGCATCGCCGCAGCGCCACGCCAGGTCGTTGCGTTGCTGGCCGAGCTTTGCGTGCAATTCATGCTGATCGCCCTGCTCATTGCGAGCGCGCTGGGCATCATCGATGCGCTCTGGCAACACAAGGAACACAGACGCAAGAACATGATGTCCCGCAAGGAACTGACTGACGAGGCGAAAGAGGCCGAAGGCGACCCGTATATCAAGCAGCAGAGAAGAATGCGCGGCCAGACCATCGCCATGTCCCAGATGATGGCGGCCGTGCCAGAGGCGGACGTGATCATCGTCAATCCGACGCATTTTGCGGTGGCGCTCAAATGGGATCGCAAACCAACGAGCGCTCCGGTCTGCGTCGCCAAGGGGGTGGACGAAATGGCAGCATCCATCCGCGAGAAAGCACAGGAGTGCGGCGTCCCCGTACATAGTGACCCGCCAACCGCACGGGCCCTGCACGCGGTCACCGAAGTCGGCGAGGAAATTCAACACGAGTTCTTCGGCCCGGTCGCAGTCGCGATCAGGTTTGCCGAAGATATGCGCCGAAAGGCACGCGAACGAATGTCATGAGTCGAAAACAACTGAAAGATCTGCATGTTGTCGCCCAGCTTCGCTTTTTGCAGGAATACGCCAAGATCAGCGACATCCTTCGCGAGGAGGCGCAGATCCGCGAACAGCTGATGCGTCTGGAACAGAAATCCCGGCAGGTAGAAGCACCTGCAGACGCGATCCAGACCATGAGCATCGTAGGGGCGGACATCCTTTGGCAATCATGGGTATCGCGCTCCCGCCGCCAGCTGAACATGGAACTTGCGCAGGTCCTAGCAAGGAAGTCAGATGCGATCGCGGGCTTCCGAAAGGCTTTCGGCAAGCGGGAAGCGGTGGAACAGATGTTGCAAATGGAAAAGGACGACCGGAATAAGCGGCAGATGCGCAAGTTCTACGATGGCCTGATGTCGGGCGTCTAGGAAAGCTACATTTCCTGTCGGGCGATTTCGGTTATCAGAACATCGCGAATGACGCTTCCCATCTCTTTCTGAGCCACTTCCCGTAGAGCGTTCCGTAGCAGTTCCATATTTTCGAATTTTGTAAAGCTGCCCCGAAACCCGCCCATGTTGGCGTGATCGAAAAACACTCTGAGAAACAGATCTCGCAGTTTCGGTTCCCGTGCGTAGATGGCTGAGCCCTGGTCGGGATCGGATTCAATGCTGAGCGAAATCACCACCATCGCTGCCACGCGGTCATCCTTGATAAGCGGGACCACGAACTGGTTTGGTATACGCGTGTATTCGGAGTCACTTTCGGGCTCTTCGGGTTCCTTAGCGGGCGCCGTATGCGCCTCGTCCGTCCCGCTTGGCCCAAGGAACATCGCCGCTCCGATTCCCGCTCCGAGGCCGACGAGAAGGAAAACAAGCGGTATAAGTTTTCCCATCACAGCCTCCCTCAGAACGGCAGGACAGCGTCAAGGATCTGCTGACCATAGCGCGGTTGCTGAACATCGGTTATCTGGCCCCGTCCTCCGTAGGACACGCGGGCAGACGCGATCTTGTCATAGGTGATTTCGTTCTGCCGCGAGATGTCCTCAGGCCGCACGTAGCCGGACACAAGCAGTTCGCGGATCTCGAAATTCACGCGCAGTTCCTGAGACCCGTTAATCGACAAGACCCCGTTTGGAAGAACATCAATGATCGTTGCCGCAACCCGAAGCGTCAGTTTTTCGTTTCGCTTCACTGATCCCTGACCCGATGTCTGGGTGCCCGAACTCAGATCGACCGCATTCCCGAGTGTAGCGCCTTCGGGAAGTTTCTCATCAACCCTCTGCGGCAGCCCAAGCAGCTGTGGAATGCCCAAGGATTCCGAGGCATTGCGCGATCGCGAGGTTCCGTTTGAAATTTCGGCCTTTTCATCGATTTCAATGACAACCGTCAGGATATCGCCTTTCTTGATGGCACGACGATCACCCAAAAGGCTTTCGCGTTCCCGGCTCCAGAGCGAGGCCCGATCCACGGTGCGCACGGTCTGGGTCGTAAGCGGTAGCCCGGGCCACAACATGGCCACATGTTCGGGCGTTTCCTTGTTTGCGGAGAAACTTGGGCGACGTCCGAGATGATCGACACGGCCGCAGGCGCCGAGCACGATCAAGCCGACAAGGGCGAAAAAACTGGTACCAACACTTAAACGCATTACCTGACCTCGATTGTACCGTCCGACATGACATAGCCGGTGACTGTTGAACGTGACGAAAGGTTCATCACGCGCAGGGACTCCCCCGCCGCTGCGCGGTCAAGCGCGCGCCCCTCGGTCACGATATGCAGACCACCGCTGGAAAAAATGAGGGGCACGATTTCGTTCCGCGAAATCAAAGCCGGTGGGCCAATGTCCTTTCCGTACACCGGCCTCCCCGCGTAAAGCGACACCCGCGCCTCCATACCGACAACATCCGCCATTCGTCCAAGGGCACCGGGCACATCGGCATTTTTGACGATGACGTCCTGGGCGGTGATGATTTCCTTTGCCCGGATGGTTCGCACCGGCACGAGTACCTCAGCCACGGCAGGCGCGCCGGCCAGAAGAAGGAGAAGCGCGAAATAGTTCATCAGCGAACCTGCGTCGTTGCCGCAAGCATCTGGTCGGCAGCCGTGATGACCTTGGCGTTCATCTCATACCCGCGCTGCGCTTCGATCAATTCGGTAATCTCGCGCACGGCATCGACCGAACTGGCTTCGAGATAGCCTTGCCGGACCGTCCCAAGACCGTCTTCGCCGGGAGAAGAAACCTGCGACGCGCCGGAAGCTTCGGTTTCGAGGAACATGTTGCTGCCAATCGCTTCCAGTCCCTTGGCATTCGTAAAGCTGGCAAGGGTAAATTGCCCCAAGAGCTGGCCCTCGCCATTGTCGGTGAAATAGGCGTAGACCTCTCCATCGCCATTTATAGAAATGCTGCGCGCATCCGCGGGAATGGTGATATCCGGCGCGACCGGGTAACCTTCGTTGGTGACGATCAGTCCGTCAGCGGAACGCTTGAAACTCCCGTCGCGCGTAAAGGCCGACTGCCCGGATGGAAGTGTAACTTCGAAAAAGCCGTTCCCCTCGATCGCCATGTCAAGATCGGCCTGCGTGGCTTCCAGCGATCCCTGCTCGAGATGGACGCTTATCGCAGAAGGCCGGACACCAAGTCCAAGCTGCACGCCGGTTGGCACGACCGTACCATCGGCGGCGTTGATCGTGCCCGCCCGGGTGACTTGCTGGTAATGCAGATCGGCGAATTCGGCCCGGCGCGCGTTGTAGCCCGTAGTGCTCATATTGGCGAGGTTGTTCGAAATCGTCTCGACGCGCATCTGCTGAGCGCTCATTCCTGTAGCGGCGATTTTCAAGGCGCGCATCGTAGGTCTCCTTTATGTTCTGATCAGTGTCTTGATGGCCGTGCGAACCCGTTCATCCTCGGCCTGCAGAAAGCTCTGGCCCATTTCATAGGCGCGCTGAACTTCGACCATTCGGGTAATCTGCAGCATGGGATTCACGTTCGAACCTTCCAGAAAGCCCTGAAGCAGACGCGCATCATTGGCCGGCTCCACCCCCCCGGTGGTTTCAAACATCACGCCATCTTGGCGCTGCATGTCGAGCGGGTCGGAAGGCAGGTAGATCCCGATCTGTCCAAGCGGTTGACCATCGGCGCTGAGCGTCCCGTCAGCGGCCACGGCGATCTGGGTTCCGGGCGGCACAAAGACCGGCGCACCACCGGCGCCCAGAACCGGATGCCCGTCGGGCGTGACAAGATCGCCATTCGCGTTCGGCGTGAAACTTCCGGCGCGCGTCAGCCTCTCGCCGGCTGGGGTTTCAATCAAGAAGAACCCATCGCCTTCGATGGCAAAGTCGAAACTGCCATTCGTCTGCGTGAGCGTGCCCTGCTCCATCGAGGTGTTGCGAACCTGGGCACGCGACATCGAAAGCGAAGGCTGGCGGGCAGCCGACTTGATGTATTCCGAGAATACAATGCCTTCCTGCCTGAACCCGGTTGTCCCTGAATTGGCGATGTTATTCGCGATGATGCGCATTTCATTCATCAGCCCTGACTGGCGCGACAGGGTGACATAGGCGGTGGCGTCCATCAGGAACCTCCTGCAATGAGCGGTATGACATGCCCTTCAAAGAAGGCGACAAGCGTTTCCGTCATGAAATCCATCGTGATCCAGAAAACGATCACGATCGCTGCCAGTTTTGGCACGAAAGTCAGCGTCATTTCCTGAATGGAAGTCAGCGCCTGAAACAGGCCGATGGCCAGCCCGGTTACGAGTGCTACGGACAGGATCGGCGTCGAGATGATCACCGCCGTCCACAACCCCTGCCGGAGCGTGTCAAAGAAAACGCCTTCGTCCAGCATGTTACACCGGCATCCGGAGAATTTCCTGATAGGCCTCGACGACCTTGTTCCGAACCGTGACCGCGGTTTCGACCGCCAGTTCCGTCTGTGCAAGCGCCTGTACGAGGGCGTGAGGATCCACGCTGCCGGTCATACTGCCCATGGCCGCTTGTTCGCCCGCGCGGAGCGTTTCGGCAAATTCCTTTCCAACCGCCTGAAGCGATTGCATCATGTCCGGACCATTCTCTCCCGGTTCGGTCGCGGGTCGTGCCGAGGCATAGCTTTTCACGGCAGATAAACTGCGGATATCCATTCTGGTTCTCCTTTATTTACGCAGAAGGTCCATCAACCCGGAAGACATCTGCCGAGTCTGATCGAACATTTTCAGGTTGGCTTCGTAACTGCGCTGCGCTTCGCGCGCGTCAGCGATTTCTATCATCAGGTTGACGTTCGACCCCTCAAAATGGCCGGTTTCATCAGCGAGCGGATGCGAGGGATCAAAGACTTTCTCCAGATCGCTCTGGTCAAGCTGCACGCGCCCGACAGAAACAAGTGCCGGACCGCCGAGCATCTCGCTCTCGACTTCGAAAGGTACGGTTTTGCGGCGGTAACCCGGCGTGTCGGCGTTGGAAATGTTTTCTGAAACATGCCGCAAGCGGGTGGCCTGCGCGCGTAGACCCGCAGATGAAACGGCAATGGCATCTGAAAAATCACTCATGAACTGGTTCACCCTCTTCCAAGACTGGTACGCAGAATGCTGAGACCGCTCCGGTAGATCGCGAGCGCCCTGTCATGTGAGCGCTTTGCATCGACAGCTTTCATCATCTCCATTTCGACCGAAACGGAGTTGCCATTTGGTTCGGCGATTGCATCCGGGTCTTCGATGACACGGATCATGCCGGGCTGCCGGTCTGCATCGAAATGCCCTGGACGCGTGGCGCGCATGCTGTCGCCACGCTCCAATTCGTAGGTGCTGGAGAAATCGGGCACGTCCTTGGCCGCGTAACCCGGCGTATCCGCATTCGATACGTTCTGGGCGATTACGGCCTGCCGTTTCCCAGCATGGGCTGCCATCGCAAAAGCTGTTTTAAAGACATTCAAGTCAGAGAACATCGGGGCTTCTCCCTCGATCAATTTCAATCAAGGCTTAACCCCGATTCCTTTAGAAACCGTTTTCAGGAAACTGAGGGAATTGCGCGATGGATGAGCTGTTTACGGCTTTGCACGACAGTATTTCGGAACTGTCTTTATGGCGTACGATCGGGCGCGTTACCTCGATTTCTGGCGGGTTGGTGCATGCTTCGGGTCTTTCTGAAGAGGTTCGCATCGGCGATCGCATAGAGCTCCGCCGCAAATCAGGGGTCCCACTCATCGGGGAAGTGCTTCAAATTGATGGTAAATCCATCGGAATTTTGCCTGACATGGCACCCGAAGGCCTTGCGGTGAGTGACCGGGTCGCTCCCTTGCCCCAAGCCGTTTTTACGCCGAGCGAGCGTTGGATCGGGCGGATTGTCGATCCCTTTGGCGCCCCGATCGACGGCGATCCGCTTTTGCGAGGACCCAAGGCGCTCGACATCATGAACCCGCCGCCGCCTGCCGTATCGAGACGCCCTCTGGGCGGGCGCCTGAACACCGGTATCGCGGTGCTCAACACGATCCTGCCCATTGTGGAAGGTCAAAGACTGGGGCTGTTCGCCGGCTCGGGTGTCGGCAAATCCCGGCTGCTTGGCCAGCTTGCTCGAAACATGGAGGCGGATGTTGTCGTGGTCGCCCTGATCGGAGAGCGCGGGCGCGAGGTCAACGATTTTGTCACGCGGGTACTTGGGGAAGAAGGAATGCGCCGGGCGGTCGTGATTGCCGCGACCTCGGATCAGTCGGCATTGACGCGCCGCCGCTGCGCATGGTCGGCAATGACGGTCGCCGAATACTTCCGGGACAAGGGAAAGAACGTTCTGTTACTGGCCGATTCCATCACGCGATTTGCCGAAGCGCACCGCGAAATCGCGGTCGCTTCTGGTGAAACGCCCGCGCTCAGAGGATTTCCCCCGTCGGTGAACCCGGTGATAACAGCGCTGTGCGAACGGGCAGGACCGGGCACGGTCGACCAAGGGTCGATCACGGCAATCTTCAGCGTACTGGTTGCCGGATCGGACATGGACGAACCGATTGCCGACATTCTCCGCGGTGTTCTGGACGGCCATATCGTGCTGGATCGCGATATTGCCGAGCGCGGCCGTTTTCCCGCGATCAACGTCGGCAAGTCCGTATCGAGAAGCCTGCCGGACGCGGCAAACGAGGCTGAAAACAGGATAATAGCCAACGCGCGCAAGCTGCTTGGCGCCTATGAACAGTCCGAGGTCATGATCAAGGCAGGGCTCTACGCTGCGGGCTCGGACCCGGTTCTGGACAGTGCCGTGAAGGTCTGGCCGGAACTGGATGCTTACTTCTCCAAGGCGGAAACCGGTGAAATCAGGGACAGCTTCAACCGGCTCGACCTGTTGCTTCGCCGCGCAATGGGACCGGGAGAGAAAGCATCGTGACCCCTCCCCCGGCCGCTGCACCGTGACTATGTGTTAGCGTTGCAAAGAGCGGCCCCGGGTCATGCCGCCAGTTCAAGCCGCGTCTTGCATATGGCCAGCGCCGCCCCAGCCGCCTCTCGGCCTTTTTCCACAAAATGCTCGCGATAGATGGCATTATGGTGGTCGGTCTCTTGATAGTGATGGGGTGTCAGCGACACCGAGAGAACCGGCACTGTCCAGTCCGGCCCGCATAAGACCATCGACAACGGCCTGTGCTACGAAATCGTGTCGGTAGATCCCCCCGTCGACAACGAAAGCGGCGCAAGCAACCGCGCCGTAGCGCCCCGATAGCGCGAGGTCACGCGCGACCAGCGGCATCTCGAAAGCACCGGGAACGTCATAGACATCGACCTGCGCTACGGGAATGAGCTCAAGAAATCCGTCGAGCGCGCGGTCGACGATATCAGCATGCCAATTGGCTTTGACGAAAGCGAAACGGGTGTGTGTCATAATCATCTCCTTTAGGTTCGACACGTCACCCAAGGCGATCACGGGCAGGCATACCGCAAAGGCGGTACGCTGCACGTCCTCTTTCATCCGGACTGTAACCGTCGGCCCCGGCCTCGCACCGGATCTGCTGACCACCGGAAAGCTCCGGTGCGCTCGCGGGCTCGCGGATTTGACACCGCATACCGCCGGTGGGGAATTGCACCCCGCCCTGAGAACAGGGCAATCATTGCCAATGCAGAAGACAAAGCGCAAGACTGCAAGAGCTACAAATCAAGGTTTCAAATGCACCCAAATCCGGTCTTCCACACCGCCGACTCGACCCGAAACCTCGCCTTCGCGCGGGAACGTGCTTTTGGCGTCCTGAGCGTGAATGGCGCCGATGCCCCCCTTATCAGCCATGTACCCTTTATGCTTTCAGATGATGGAAAGAGCCTCGATCTGCATCTGGTACGCTCCAATCCCATCGCGCGCGCTTTGAAATCCCCGTTGGCGGCGGTGATGGCGATCAGCGGTCCAGACAGCTATGTCTCGCCAGACTGGTACGGCATCGACGATCAGGTACCGACGTGGAATTACATCGCCGTGCATCTACGAGGCAACCTCTCCGCCCTACCTCCCGAAGAGATGCGCAACATGCTCGACCGGCAATCGGCCTTGTTCGAAGAACGGTTGTTGCCCAAAACGCCTTGGAAGACCAACAAGATGCCAATGGATTTGCTCGACAAGCTGATGCGGTCGATCATTCCCTGCCGGATGCAGATCGAATCCGTCGATGGCACTTGGAAGTTGAGCCAGAACAAGACAGATCTGGCCCGCGAGCACGCGGCGGATCATATGGACAGCTACGGTTTCGGCGCGGATCATCGCCTGCTGGCCGCGCTTATGCGCTCTGCATAGACAGGCTGTTGCGCCTTGCATAGGGTTACGCCAAACACATCAGAAACGGGAGCCGTTACGTGAAACTCTTTTACAGCCCGACCTCGCCCTACGTCCGCAAGGTCATGATCGTACTACATGAAACCGGCCAACTTGACGATGTGACGCTGGAAACGGTGGCAACCACACCGATCGCACCGGCAAGCGAGTTGCTGGGAAAGACACCCCTGACGAAGGTCCCCGCGCTGGAACGTCCCGATGGGCCCGCGCTTTTCGACAGCCGCGTGATCTGCGCCTACCTCGATGATCGAGCAAATGGCGGGCTTTATCCGCAAGGTAACGGGCGTTGGGATGCGATGACACTGGAAGCGATGGCCGACGGAATTCTCGATGCGGCACTGGCCATGACTTATGAGGTCCGTCTGCGCCCCGAGGAAAAACGCTGGGATGAATGGGTCGAAGGCCAATGGGGCAAGATCGAGCGCGCCTGTGCCGCGCTGAACGGCCGCTGGATGAGCCACCTTGCCGGGCCATTCGGCATCGGCCATATCGCGGTTTCTTGCGCGCTGGGTTACATTGATTTTCGGCACGATGCCCGCAACTGGCGCAAGGGAAATGATGCCCTGGCGAAATGGGTCGAAAGCGTCGAATCGCGCCCCAGCGTCGCCGCCACTCGCCCGCCAGAGGGCTGAACGCAGCGCACCAAGGTTAATTCACGGGCGCGTGAAGCAAGACCAACTTGTGTTTTTTTGCGGTTTTGCAACCCCATGCGACGTCCTGCGCGGCTTTGACCGCTGGACGAACCTTTTTGACCTCGCTAGACACGCCAAATGAGGGGCCGTATTCCGTGCGGTCCACACGCATGTTTGCCCCCAGCGGGCGCTGGAATTGGAGAAAACCTCGTGTCCCACGCAGACGATCACGAAGGCACCCGGAGAGATTTCCTGTATTACGCAACGGCTGGTGCCGGTGCCGTAACAGCAGGCGCCGCGATCTGGCCACTGGTCAATCAGATGAACCCTTCTGCCGACGTTCAGGCCCTTTCATCGATCTATGTCGATCTGAGCGGCGTTGAGACCGGCACCCAGATCACCGTCAAGTTTCTTGGTAAACCCGTGTTCATCCGTCGCCGGACCGAGGCCGAAATCGAAGCCGCCCGCGAAGTCGACGTGAGCGCGCTGCCCGATCCGAATGCCGAAAACGCAAATATCTCGGGCGAAGCACCGGCTACCGATGAAAACCGCGCGCTGGACGAAACCGGCGAATGGCTGGTGATGATGGGTGTCTGCACCCACCTCGGCTGTGTGCCGCTGGGAGATGGCGCTGGCGACTTTGGCGGCTGGTTCTGCCCCTGCCACGGGTCGCACTACGACACTGCCGGCCGCATCCGCAAAGGGCCCGCACCGCGCAATCTGCCGATTCCGGTTGTCGAATTCACCGACGAAACAACCATCAGACTGGGATAAGGGGAGGACTGAACATGGCCGGAATTCCGCACGATCATTACGAACCTTCGACTGGCGCTGAAAAGTGGCTTCACCGCCGCCTGCCCGTAGTCGGCATCCTGTACGACACCATCATGATCCCCACGCCCAAGAACCTGAACTGGATGTGGATCTGGGGGATCGTACTTACCTTCTGTCTGGCGCTTCAGATCATCACCGGCATCGTGCTCGTGATGCACTACACGCCGCACGTGGACATGGCATTTGCCAGCGTCGAACACATCATGCGTGACGTGAACGGCGGCTTTATGCTGCGCTACCTGCACGCCAACGGCGCCTCGCTGTTCTTTGTCGCGGTTTATGCGCATATCTTCCGCGGTCTCTACTACGGCTCGTACAAAGAACCGCGCGAGATCACCTGGATCATCGGCATCCTGATCTTCGTTCTGATGATGGGCACCGGTTTCATGGGCTACGTTCTGCCCTGGGGTCAGATGTCCTTCTGGGGTGCAACCGTTATCACCGGCCTGTTCGGCGCGATCCCGTTTGTGGGTGAATCGCTGCAGACATGGCTGCTGGGCGGGCCCGCCGTGGACAATGCCACGCTGAACCGCTTCTTCTCGCTGCATTACCTGCTGCCCTTCGTGATTGCCGGTCTCGTGATCGTGCATATCTGGGCCTTCCACACCACGGGCAACAACAACCCGACCGGTGTTGAAGTGCGCCGAGGCTCCAAGGCCGAAGCCGAGAAAGACACCCTGCCCTTCTGGCCCTATTTCGTGATCAAGGACCTGTTCGCGCTGGCGCTGGTCATGGTGATCTTCTGGGCCATCGTCGGGTTCATGCCGAACTATTTGGGCCACCCCGACAACTACATCGAAGCCAACCCGCTTTCGACGCCCGCGCACATCGTGCCCGAATGGTACTTCCTGCCGTTCTACGCGATCCTGCGTGCCTTCACCTCCGAAGTCTGGGTGGTGCAGATCGCGTCCTTCCTGACCGGTGGCATCATCGACGCCAAGTTCTTTGGAGTTCTGGCGATGTTCGGCGCGATTGCCGTCATGGCGCTGGCGCCCTGGCTCGATACTTCCTCGGTACGTTCGGGCCGGTACCGTCCGATGTTCAAATGGTGGTTCGCGCTGCTCTGCGTCGACTTCATCGTGCTGATGTGGCTTGGTGCCATGCCTGCCGAAGAACCCTATGCGAGCTTTTCGTTGATCGGGGCCGCTTACTGGTTCGCGTATTTCCTCGTGATCCTGCCGCTGCTTGGCGTGATCGAGAAACCCGATCCGCGCCCGGCGACGATCGAAGAAGACTTTGCCGCGCATTACGGCGACGCCGACAGCAAATCCGCTGCGCCGGCTGAATAAGAAAGGGACAGGGAAACATGTTCAAGAAACTTGCAATCAGCAGCATCCTTGCGCTGGCCCTGACTCCGGCGGCGGCTCTGGCCGCTGGTGGAGAAGCCCATGTGGAGGATTTCGACTTTTCCTTCGAGGGCCCTTTCGGCGCCTACGACCAGAACCAGTTGCAACGCGGTCTCCAGATCTACACCGAGGTCTGTGCTGCTTGCCACGGCCTGCGCTACGTGCCGATCCGCACCCTCGCGGACGAAGGTGGCCCCGGTATCCCCGAAGATCAGGTGCGCGCCTATGCGGACCAGTTCATGGTCCTGGACGAAATCTCGAACCCGCAGCTCTTTGACACCGAGACCGAGGAATACCGCGCGCTTATCCCTGCGGATCACTTCCCGGCCAACAACTCGCAAAGCGCACCCGACCTCAGCCTGATGGCCAAGGCACGGGCTGGCTTCCACGGCCCCTATGGTCTGGGGATCAACCAGTTCTTTAAAGGTATCGGCGGACCGGAATATATTGCCTCTCTGCTGGTAGGCTATGAAGAGCCCCCCGCCTGCGCCCCCGAGGATTTCCCTGGTCACTACAACACAGTATTCGCCGCGGGCGGCATTCCGGACAGCTGCCGGGACGAACATGGTCATTCGACCATTCCCGGAAGCTGGATCGGCATGGCGCAACCGCTTTACGGTGAAGATGTCGAGTTTGCCGATGGCCACTCGAACGAGCTTCACCACGAAGCTCAGGACGTTGCCGCCTTCCTGATGTGGACCGCCGAGCCCAAAATGATGGCCCGCAAGCAAGCCGGTTTTGCCGGTGTGCTGTTCCTGACCGTTCTGACCGTTCTACTCTACCTCACAAACAAGCGGATCTGGGCGCCTCACAAGGGTAAGAAAAAGCACGACTGATCGCTTAGAGATGAATTGAGAAAACCCGTCGGCCGAGCCGGCGGGTTTTTTCTTTGGCCGTTTCAAATTTGACAGCAAGTAAAGCCGCGGAAATTCGGAAGCCTCAACTTTACTGTGGAACCGGGGATCCGCCATTCTGCCCGGAAGCTAGTTTAGCTTCCCACAAGCGCAGCCTTCCGTTCACCAGAAAGCTGTCAAAATCCTACGCGCCAGTGCCAGAAGCAGGTCGCCTCAAGCCGTAAGGTGGCCTGATGCATGTCCGGTGATATTGACATGCACAAGTGCGCCTTCGATCTGCGCGCTGTCAAAGCGAACCTCGGTAAACTGTTCGGTGCGCCCCATGTGCGAATTCTCCATCAGCACACGATGGTTCCGACCGACCTGGGCCGCAAGATGGCGCTCTACCTGTCTGGCCCCTGCGTCGCGCAGACGCGCCGCCCGTGCCTTTATGACATTTCCATCCACCTGGGACGGTATTCGCGCCGCTGGCGTGCCCTCCCGCTTGGAATACGGAAAGACGTGCAACCAAGTGAGATCGCAGTCCTCGACCAGTTTCAGCGAATTCTCGAAATGCGCGTCGGTTTCCGTCGGGAAACCCGCAATGATGTCCGCGCCAAAGGTCATGTCCGGACGCAGGCGCCGTGCTTCCTCGGTAAAGCGGATTGCATCGTCGCGCAGGTGGCGACGTTTCATCCTTTTCAGGATAAGGTCATCACCATGTTGCAGCGACAGGTGTAGATGCGGCATGAGGCGCGTTTCTGTTGCGATGGCCTGCATCAGGTTCTCATCGACTTCGATACTGTCGATGGAAGAGATCCGAAGACGCGGCAGATCAGGCACCAGCCGCAGGATACGCATAACCAGATCGCCAAGCGGCGGCGTTCCCGGTAAGTCGGCACCCCAGCTGGTCAGGTCAACGCCGGTCAGCACGACCTCATTGAATCCCTTATCCACCAGTCGTTTGATCTGTTCAACGACCACCCCGGCTGGCACGGAGCGGGAATTGCCCCGGCCATAAGGGATGATGCAAAACGTGCAACGGTGATCACAACCGTTCTGGACCTGCACATAGGCGCGGCTGCGGGTGCCAAAGCCGTCGATGAGATGACCGGCCGTCTCGGTGACCGACATAATATCGTCGACCTGTACAGGCTCCGTTCCGAAGTTGCCGGAAAGCCCTGCCCATGTCTTGGCCTGCATCTTTTCGGTATTGCCGATCACCGCGTCGACTTCGCTCATCTCGGCAAAGGTCTGCGGTTCGGTCTGGGCCGCGCATCCCGTCACGATCAGACGCGCGTGGGGGTTTTCGCGCCGCAGCTTGCGAATCTCCTGCCGCGCCTTTCGGACCGCTTCAGCCGTCACGGCACATGTATTGACGATTACGGCATCGCTCAGCCCGGCCTGACTGGCGAGGTCTTTCATCGCCTCGGTCTCGTAAGCGTTGAGCCGGCAGCCCATCGTGGTGAACTTGGGCGGGTTCATCCCAGTGATTCCAGAAATTCCGGTGTCAGAACGCCAGAGAAGACATGTGCTGTCGGCCCGGTCATCCAGACACCATCTTCGCGCCAGTCGACCTGCAATTCGCCACCGTCCAGAACGATATCCACCTTGCGTCCCGTCAGACCGCGGCGTGCCGCTGCAACGGCCGTTGCGCAGGAGGATGACCCAGACGCCAGCGTCACACCAGCGCCACGTTCCCAGACCCGCATTCGGATACGATCCGGAGCGATGACCTGCGCAACCTGCACGTTGGTTCGCTGCGGATAAAGCGGATGATGTTCATAGCGCGGGCCAAAGTTTTCCAGCGGCACCGCCTCGGCATCTTCGACGAAAAAGGTACAGTGCGGATTGCCCATTCCGGTCGCGACAGGCGCACCTTCAATCGGCAGCTCAAGCGTATCTATCTGCTCTGCCAAAGGAATTTCCGACCAGTCCAGCTGCGGCGCTCCCATATTGACCGAGGTCAGCCCGCCCCCTGCATCGCAAGCTTCGAGTGTCCCGCGGTCCGTCGTAAGTTCTAACTTGCCGGTTCCGGTTTCATTCATCAGGTGCCGCGCGATACAGCGCGTGGCATTGCCGCAGGCCGCCGACGTGGAGCCGTCGGCGTTATAAAATGTAAGATGCGCGTCACCGGTTCCTTTGGTAATCAACGCAAGCTGATCGAACCCGACACCAAAATGCCGGTCGGCCAGTCCACGCGCCAACTCGGGCGTCACGCCAAAACCGTTCTGCCGTGCGTCAATCACAACAAAATCGTTGCCAAGCCCGTGCATTTTCATAAAGGGCAAACCGGTTTCAGAGCGCATGTTCATGACGCTGCATATAGCGACAGGCTGACCGAGAATCCAGTACGTGAAAATTATCGCTCTTTGCCGCTTGACCCCTGTCGCCGCCTTCCCTAGTAACGCCCCGAACACCCAAGCGGGATTCGTCCTGAACGGTGTTTATTCGTGATTTAAGCACTTGATCCGCGAGGAGCATTCAGCTTAGAGAGCGGGACCGAAACGGTCTGACCGTTTCAACAGAGAGTGGGCCGTTAGCTCAGTTGGTAGAGCAACTGACTTTTAATCAGTGGGTCGCAGGTTCGAATCCTGCACGGCTCACCACTGAACATCAGTTTTCCTTTCCTTTAAGGGACTTGGTGTCGATATTGGCGAACCAATCAGGATGGTTCGCCAGATTTTGTTCTCCATTCGGACGTGCGAGCAGCTTCTCGAAAGCTGAATCAGCCAATCCTTCGCGTTCTGCCGCAGCCGTGTAGTGCTGCACAAGCGCCAGCGTCTTGTGGCCCGTCACCGACGCGATCTGGTTCGTGGTCGCTCCTGCCTCCGCGAGTCGCCGCGCACAGGCCTTCCGCAGGCCGTGAGAGGAGCAGGCGGGCAAATCCGCCTCTCGGGTCCAGCGCTGCATGAGATTGCCCAGGCCGGCCGCTGTGCGCGCCGTACCGCGCCTCGTGGAGATGTAGGGCCGGTCGGTCGGCAGTTTGGCCAGGACCGCTGCCAGGTCCGGATGCACGGGAATCGAGATCAGGCGCCCGTTGGTCTTCTTCGTCTTCTGACGGCGGTACTGAATCCGCCCATCCTTGATGTTCAAAGGGCCAAGCTGCACCGCATCCACGCGGGCCGCTCCGGTGTAGGCCATCAGCGTCATCACCCTGTGCGCATAAGTGCCCTCAGGATGCGTCTGGTTGAATTTAGCGTTCCGCCTCGGTCCAGGTGTGGAAGCCCTCCGTGGCGACCTTGTAGGGCTTCGTGGCGCGTGCCGGGTTGTCGGCCCGCCATTCCAGCGTAATCGCATAGTCCAGAAGCTGGATAAGCCTCTTGCGCAGGTTGTTGGCCGCTGCAGGCGTGTCCGCCTTGGCAGCCAGAAGGTCCTGCACATGACGGAGCTGCATCAGATGCACGGGCTTGTCGCCGTGCTGCTGGCGGAAGCTCTCGACCACACCGCGGTAAACGCGCTGCGTCGATGCCTCGAGCGCCAGGAAGTCCTGCGACCGGTACCATTTTGAGACGAGCAACCCGACGCTGCCCGGTTTCGCACGGCCCGCGCCAACGCCGCCGCGCGTCCGGTGTCCCTCCAGCGCAGCCTCGTATCGCCGGATGAAATCCTCGGAGCCATACTCCGATCCAAGCTCGGCCGAGAAGCCGCCCTTGCGAAAGCGCCAGCGGCGCTTGCCGTGCCGGTCCAAATACGAGGTCGCGCCGGGATACTGGCGGCTCCGTTTCAGGCCTGATCCCAAGGGTTGTCCTCCTCCTGCGCCTTCGGCGTGGCCGTGTAGATGACGACGGTGCCATCGCGACTGATCTCTGAACGCCCGATGGGGATTCCGGCATCCCGATACGCCTTCAGGTATCGGGTCAGCTCGGATTGCGTGATGCGTGCCTTCTCTGCCGCCATCTTCGCCTCCTCAGGCTCTCTGGTCAGCCTGGGGCCGCCCCGGCATCAGCAGTGCCTCGATCTGCTCCGGAGACAGGAGCATCAGGTTGCCAAGCTGGTAGTAGTTGCCGGTCTCACGCGCCTTCGTGCGGATGAGGCGCGGCGACACCCGCACACCGTGCTCGTGGAGTAGCCCCCTGAAAGTGGTCCACCAACTGGGATAGATTTGTCCCGCAAATT
>JAAEZD010000100.1:0-1646 GCA_018223035.1 Paracoccaceae bacterium | reverse complement strand
CGGTATGCTGGCCGCGTGAGACGTGCGCCAGGGCATTCCTCATCCAGTGGACGCGGGGGCTGTTGAAAAAATCGAGTCCGCCTGATTCAATTTCCTTGATATCTGTTGGAGGTCGGAATGATCGGGCGGCAATCCCGGGATCAGCTTGAGTTCTTCGTCTGCGGGTCGCTGCGCGATCTTGTTCCAGACGACCATATCTTGGCGCGGGTCGACCAGGTGCTCGACCTGAGTTGGTTGCAGGATGATGTCGCCGAGCTCTATTCCCCCGGCGTTGGTCGCCCCGGCATCGATCCGGAAGCCGCCGTGCGCCTGATGCTGGCGGGCTTCCTGCTCGGGATTGTCCATGACCGGCGGCTGATGCGCGAAGCGCAGGTCAACCTGGCGATCCGCTGGTTCGCCGGCTATGGCTTGCATGAGCGTCTCCCGAACCATTCCTCGCTGACCCGCATCCGGCAGCGCTGGGGCGCCGAGCGGTTCCGGCGCATCTTCATGCGCAGCGTGACCGCCTGCATCGAGGCTGGCATCGCGAAGGGCGAGATCGTCCATGTGGACGCCTCGCTGATACGGGCCGACGTTTCCTGGGACAGCCTCGTGGTCCGCCATGTCGATGCCGTGGACAAGGCAAATGGCGCCCCGGAAGAGGCGGAAAAGGCCCGGCAGAAGACGCGCAACTCGAGGAAGACCGGCAAGTTCAAGAAGGTCTGCCCCACCGATCCCGACGCCAGCATGGCCACCAACGGTCGCAACCGTCGCCTGGAGCCGAGTTACAAGCAGCACGGAGCCGTCGACGATCTGACAGGCGTCGTGCTCGATGTGGAGGTGACCACTGGCGAGGTGAACGAAGGCGAACCGTTCCTGGCGCGGATGGACGCGATCAAGGACCTGACCGGCACCGCCATCAGGACGGTGACGGCCGATGCCGGTTATGCCTATGCCAAGCTCTATGCGGGGCTCGAGGCGCGTGACATCGAAGCCGTCATTCCCGCCAAGAAGGAACCGATCCGCAGTCCCGTGCCGATGCGCCGGTTCCGTTACGATGCGCTGCACGACGTGCTCAAATGCCCCCGCGGCAAGAAGCTCAAGGCAGGTCGGGCCGTCAAGCACGGGCGCTTCTTCACGTCACGCGCCCGCGATTGCCGCGGCTGTGACCTTGCCCATCTGTGCCTGTCGAAGGGCCGCGTGAACAAGGCCGTCGTGCTGGGCGATCACTATCCCGCCCTTCTGCGCGCCCGCCGCAGGCGCGAGCGATGGTCGGACAAGGACCGCTCTCTCTACCGGCGCCATCGCTGGCGTTCGGAGGGCTATCATGGAGAGGCCAAGTCATGGCATGGCCTCGCGCGCGCCGTAAGGCGCGGACTCCAGAACATGCGTATCCAGGCCTTCCTGACTGCCGCGGCGGTGAACCTCAAGCGTCTCGCCGCTGCCAATTCCGCAAAAATGCCAAGCCATTTGGACGTCATGTGGTGTCGATTCGCCACGGTGGCGGCGAAAGGGCCTCAAGCGGCGGCCGCCGACATCCAATTCATGAAGACCGATGAAGTTGCGGCCTAACGCCACCCGCATGCCCCCAAAGCGATTTTTTCAACAGCCCCTCTCGCGGTACTTGCCACTGTGAAAATCCATGATGGTGGGCGCCGCGCCACCGG
>JAAEZD010000056.1:0-9066 GCA_018223035.1 Paracoccaceae bacterium | reverse complement strand
GTACCGCCCCCGGGTCCGATCCGCTTATTACGAGCGCGTTTATGTCCATAGTCCCGAAGGACAGATCTCATATAGGACGGGGGCCGCGCGGTTTCAATCGTCAATCTGTGTCGGGGGCAACGCGCGGTCGGAAAAATGATTAAAATAGCGGGGTGTACGCAATGCACGACCCGTACAGCACCTGTACACCTCATGTACACCGCCGCAGCGCAGCATCGGCCTAAAAGCTGAGATTGGCCCAGATCAGCCAGAGCGCGAGCGCCGCCTCGATCCCGCCATAGGCCATGACCTTTTTCACCGGCGGATGATCGAAAAGCAGCGATACGAGCCGCCCGAGCGCCGCCCCGGCATAGACGAAACCGAGCATCGCGTAAGCGATCGGCGCAGAGAGCCAGAGCGCGGCGATCCCCGCCACGACAAACAGACCACCGGTCGAGGCGCGAAGCTCGGAATAGCCCATGGTGCTGCCGCGCGGGGTCAAATCAAGCACCGACGCGGTGTAATTGGGCGATATCAGCCCGAAGAGGCCAAATCCGATGGTCAGCATCGCCGCGATGATGTTCAGAGTTTCGATCATGCAATTTTGTTTAAGCCGATCACACCGTAAGACAAGGTGTGATTGTCATGCAGGTGTTACGTATTCTGCAAGGCAGCATAACACAGTCCGGTTAACGTTTTTATTTGTAAGCGTTTTCCAAAGCTGACAATATTTTTCGCGATATTTCATCCGGTTCGACGGAGGGCACCAGGGATGATCGATACCCGGTATTGCGTGACTTTCGCGCGTTACAATCGCTGGCAGAACAAGCAGCTTGAAACCATGCTCGGGGCGCTGGACTTCAAGGAACTGACGCGCGACCGCAAGGCATTCTTTGGCTCGATCCTTGGGACGCTGAACCACCTGTGCTGGGGCGACAAGATCTGGATGTCGCGTTTCGACGGCGGCGAGAAGCCCGACTGCACCGCGAAAGAGGCGCTTGACAGGTTTCCCACGCTCGCGGCGTGGAGTGCCGAGCGGTTCCAGCTGGACGGGCGCATCTCGCTCTGGGCGGCGCATCTGCACAATGTCGATCTGGCAGGCGACCTGACTTGGTTCTCGGGGCTGACGGGCAGGGAGAATACCCAGCCCATGTCGGTTTTGGTGCCGCATTTTTTCAACCACCAGACCCATCACCGCGGACAGGTCCATGCGATGCTGACCGCGACGGGGTCGGAGGCGCCGGTGACCGACCTGTTCATGATGCCGGAAGATTTCTGAGCGCGTTGCAGCGGGGCCGGGGGGCTGTTAGCTGTTCAAGTTGACCAAGGAGGCGAAGGCGCGAGGAGGCGTCTTGGCCGGTGAATCCAGCAAGCAGGAGTTAGAGATGTTCAATGCGCTCGTGGTGGAAAAGGACGATGAAACCGGCAAGACCAGTGCCGGGGTAAGCCAGATCTCGCTGGAGGATCTGCCTGATGGCGAGGTGACCGTCGCGGTCGAATATTCCACCGTCAATTACAAGGACGGGCTGTGCATCGGGCCGGGGGGCGGTCTAGTACGGCGCTATCCGCATGTGCCGGGCATCGATTTCGCGGGCACGGTCGAAGCCTCGGACGATGACCGCTACAAGCCCGGCGACAAGGTAGTGCTGACCGGCTGGCGCGTGGGCGAGGCTCATTGGGGCGGCTATGCGCAAAAGGCGCGGGTCAAGGCCGACTGGCTGGTGCCGCTGCCCGAGGGGCTGGATACGAAACAGGCGATGGCGGTCGGTACCGCCGGTTTCACCGCGATGCTGGCGGTCATGGCTCTGGAAAATCACGGGCTGGAACCCGGCCATGGTCCGGTGCTGGTCACCGGCGCGGCGGGCGGTGTCGGATCGGTCGCGACGGCGATCCTTGGCAATCTCGGCTACGAGGTGGCCGGTGTGACCGGGCGGCCCGAGACCGCGGATTACCTGAAATCGCTGGGCGCGACGCAGATCGTGGCGCGCGAAGACATAAACGAGACCGTCAAGCGCCCGCTTGAGAGCGAGATGTGGTCCGGTTGCGTCGATGCGGTGGGCGGTGCGATGCTGGCGCGGGTGCTTGGGCAGATGAAATACGGCGCCTCGGTTTCGGCGGTGGGTCTGGCCGGTGGCGCGGCGTTGCCTGCGACGGTTGTGCCGTTCCTGTTGCGCGGCGTGAACCTTCTTGGGATCGACAGCGTGATGCAGCCTTATGACAATCGGCTGCGGGCCTGGTCGCGGATCGCGTCGGACCTGCCGATGGACAAGCTCGAGGCGATGATCCAGCCCGCGACCCTGTCCGATCTGCCTGAGCTGGGCAGCGACATTCTTGCCGGTAAGGTCAAGGGGCGCGTCGTCGTGGACGTCAACGCTTGATCCTGACCCGAAGTCGAAATTCGTAGAACGACGCGCCTCTGGCCGGAGCGCGTCGTTTGCATTTCGAGCCATTGGCACCGGGCAAATCGGGTGCTGATCCCTCAGGTACCCTCTGGCATGCGTGTCGCGCATGGCAGTTAAATGGCCGCAGTTGTTTGCAATTTGTCTAATTATTGGGCTATTGTGTCGCATGGGTGGTGATCGAACGGATACGCCGTTCGGACCCGAGCAACACCAATACCGCTAGCGCCGGGCTGACAAACAGCCTGTCGTCCAGAATGGCCGACTCGCTGCGGGTTAGGAGGGACAGACGTGTTTTCCAAAATCATGGTGCCGGTAGACCTGGCACATAAGGAAAAGCTGGTAAAAGGGCTGCAATGCAGCGCCGATCTGGCAAAACATTACGGGGCCGAGGTGATCATGGTCGGGGTGACGGCGGATACGCCGGGCTCGGTCGCGCATACCCCGGAAGAATATCGCACGAAGCTTGATGCCTTTGCGGCCGATTTCGGTGCGAGCAATTCCGTCAATGCCTCGGCGCGGGCGGTCGTTGTCAACGACCCGGCGATCGATCTGGATGCGATTCTGCTCAAGGCGGTTAAAGAAACCGACGCCGATCTGGTTGTCATGGCCAGCCATGTGCCCGGCATCAAGGAATACATCTGGCCGTCGAACGGCGGCAAGATCGCGGCCCATGCCGCAGCTTCTGTCATGGTCGTTCGCGACTGACCTGTGCCATCAGCCGCGCAATTCCTGCGCGGACCGGATGAAACGATAATAGCCGCCCCACGAGGCGCGGCATCAATCAACAAGGAGATCGCATATGACCGACACTTCTGGCGATCAGGGCATACCGGAGCCAAGCGGTGCCTCTGACGTGATCGAAACCGATTACGAGATCGGACAGGATAATATCGACGGCCAGCTAGGGCCGTTCGGTTTTGACATTCACAACCCCGTATTCCTGGTCTCGGGCATCGCCATCGTGGCCTTTGTCTTTTACACGCTGGCCCTGCCGGAGCAGGCGGGCGAGGCCTTCAGCTGGCTGTTTGGCGCCGTGACCAAGGGCTTTGACTGGTTCTTCATTGGCGCGGCGAACATCTTTGTGCTGTTCTGCCTGTTCCTGATCGTTACCCCGCTTGGGTCGGTCCGGCTGGGTGGCGTCGATGCCAAGCCCGATTACACCTATATCGGCTGGTTCGCGATGCTGTTTGCGGCGGGCATGGGCATCGGTCTGATGTTCTACGGCGTGTCCGAACCGATGAGCCACTTCTCATCCTCGATGGGGGGCACGGCGGCTGAAGGCGGCGCGCGGACTGACTGGGCGCCGCTGGGTGCGGCAGCCGGTGACGAGGCCGCGGCGGTACGTCTGGGCATGGCGGCGACGATCTTTCACTGGGGTCTGCACCCTTGGGCAATCTATGCCATCGTTGCGCTGGCGCTGGCGCTGTTTTCCTATAACAAGGGTCTTCCGCTCACGATCCGTTCGGCATTCTACCCGATCCTCGGCGACCGGGTATGGGGCTGGTGGGGCCACGCCATCGACACGCTGGCGGTCTTTGCGACGCTGTTCGGTCTTGCGACCTCGCTCGGTTTTGGGGCGACACAGGCCAATGCCGGTCTGAACGAGCTGTTCGGTATCCCGATCAACAACACGGTCGAAGTGGTCCTGATTTCGGGTATCACCGCGATTGCGCTGATCTCGGTGCTGCGCGGCCTTGATGGCGGGGTAAAGGTGCTGTCGGAGATCAACATGGGGCTCGCCTTCCTGCTGTTGCTCTTTGTTCTGTTCACCGGGCCGACGATCGCGATCCTGACCGGGTTTGGCGATTACCTGCTGGCCTATGTGGAATACCTGCCGGCGCTGTCGAACCCCGTTGGACGTGAAGACGTGAACTTTATGCAGGGCTGGACCTCGTTCTACTGGGCGTGGTGGATCAGCTGGTCACCGTTTGTGGGCATGTTCATCGCCCGTGTCAGCCGGGGCCGTTCGGTGCGTGAATTCGTGATCTGCGTGCTGCTGATCCCAAGCCTTGTCTGCGTGCTGTGGATGTCGGTCTTTGGCGGCGTTGCGATCCAGCAGGTCGTGCAGGACGGCTACACCGCCGCGCAGGACGCCGAACTGCCGCGTCAGCTCTTCAAGATGCTGGACCAGTTGCCGCTGGCAGGGATCACTTCGCTGATCGGGATCGTGCTGGTCATCGTGTTCTTCGTGACCTCGTCGGACTCCGGTTCGCTGGTGATCGACACGATCACGGCGGGTGGCAAGGTCGACGCGCCGGTGCCGCAGCGTGTGTTCTGGTGCATCTTCGAAGGCGCCGTGGCCATCGTGCTGCTATTGTCGGCGGGCGGTCTGAGTTCGCTTCAGTCCATGGTTATCTCGACAGGCCTGCCGTTCACGGTTGTTCTGCTTTTGATGTGCTGGGCGATCTATCGCGGGCTTGCCAGCGAACCCCGGTAAGCTGAAATTTGCTTAGGCATTGTGCGGTTGCGGCAAAAAACTTGCCGCAACCGTTTTTTAATTGTTCTTTAAGGGTTGATCTGATCGGTATTTTTCAATCATAAGTTGAGTGTAACGATTGTCACGCTGTTGCAGTAACTGAAATATCTATTTCGGAGTTACGCCATGCCGATCAGTCCCCCCTATCCCCCTAGCGGCTTGGCCCGTGCCCCAGTTCCGAGTTTGATTTTTCTGTGCAGCATAGCTGTAGCGATTGTTAACTCCGCCGATCCCGGCATGGCTTCTTCTTCTGCCATGTCGGGAGAGGGCGCGGTGGTGTTGGTTGCCGATGCCGGATCGCAAGACCGGGGCAAGCAAGGCAACAACAACAAGAAGAAAAAGAAGAAGGGCGCCCATAGTTCGGTAACCGTCGGTGGCGGTGGGCCAAAGGTGCGCACCGCCAATCAGGACGGATCAATCACCGTGGGACCCAAGGGCGTCGGCGCGACCGTGCGGCCCGGTGGCGGGCCTGTCGGAATTGGTATCACTCCCAGTGGCAAGCCGCGTCTGAACATGCGTCTGGGCGGACGCTAGGGGCCGGACGCCAAGCGATCTGTAATCGAGGGGTGCTTGCGCCTAAATACTTGCCTTCCTTGGTAAACTCGTATTTTCCTTACGGCATGAACCTCGATTCCGACTATGTTCGCTCTCTGTTTCCGGCCTTTTCCAAGCCCGATCTTGCTGCTTTCGCGCATTTCGAGAACGCGGGCGGGTCCTATGCCTGCGCGCCGGTGATCGAGCGCCTCACGCGGTTCTATACCGAACGCAAGATGCAGCCCTATGGCGACGCAGACCCCAGCCGTCTTGGCGGCGAAGAAATGGACGAGGCGCGCGCGCGGATGGCGGCGCTTTTGGGGGTTGAGAAGGACGAGCTGAGTTTCGGGCCGTCGACCACGCAGAACACCTATGTGCTGGCGCAGGCCTTTCGCCAGTGGCTAAGCCCGGGCGAGGCGATCATTGTTACCAATCAGGATCACGAGGCCAATTCGGGACCGTGGCGGCGTCTGGCGGAGGAGGGGATCGAGATCCGCGAATGGCGGGTCGATCCGGACAGCGGCTTGTTGAACCCCGAAGACCTTGAAGATCTGCTGGACGAAAAGGTCCGTCTGGTTTGTTTTCCGCATTGCTCGAACGTTGTGGCCCATATCAATCCGGTGACCGAGATCACCGCGATGGCCCATGCGGCAGGGGCCTTTGTCTGCGTCGACGGCGTGTCCTACGCGCCGCACGGGTTTCCCGACCTGAACGCGCTGGGGCCGGATATCTACCTGTTTTCGGCCTATAAAACCTACGGGCCGCATCAGGGGTTGATGGTGGTGCGCCGGGCGCTGGCCGAGCTGTTGCCGAACCAGGGGCATTATTTCAACGGCGACTCGATCTACAAGAAATTCACCCCGGCGGGTCCCGATCATGCCCAGATCGCTGCCTGCGCGGGGATGGCGGATTACATCGATCTGCTGGGCGCCCATCACGGGTTTACCGGTCGTGACGCGGTGGAGCGGGGACAGTTCGTGCATGACCTGATGCGCGGGCAGGAAACGACGCTGCTGCAACCTCTGCTCGACGCGGTCAAATCGCGCAATGCGGTGCGCCTGTTGGGGCCGGACCGGGCCGAGGGGCGTGCGCCGACCGTGGCGCTGGCGCTGACGCAAGACCCGGTCAAGGTGGCCAAGGCCCTGGCCGAGCGGGGCATCATCGCGGGCGCGAGCGATTTCTACGCGCACCGGGTGCTCGAAGGCATGGGGGTCAGCCCCGAAACCGGCGTTCTGCGGCTGAGCTTTACCCATTACACAACCCAAGGTGAAATGGATAAACTCTTGAACGCCTTGGACGATTTACTTTGATCCAAGCCCCGGCGGACTACGTATCCCGTTAAAATGGGAAGTGGTGAATGACGGGCGAAAATACTCCGATACTGTTGTGGTTCCGGCGCGATCTGCGTCTGTCGGATCATCCGGCGCTGCATGCGGCCTGCGAAAGCGGGCGGCCAGTGATCCCTGTGTTTATTTTGGACGATCAGGCCGAGGCGCTTGGCGCCGCGCCGAAATGGCGGCTTGGGCTGGGGCTTGAATGTTTCGGCAAGGCGCTGTCCGACAAGGGCTCGCGCCTGATCCTGCGCCGGGGCCGCGCGCTGACCCAGTTGCAGGCGCTGATCGAGGAAACCGGCGCTGGCGCTGTCTATTGGTCGCGGCTTTACGATCCGGGGGCAGTTGAGCGGGATTCCGAGGTGAAATCAGATCTCAAGTCCGACGGGATCGAGGCAAAGTCCTTTGGAGGGCACCTGATGTTCGAACCCTGGACGGTTGAGACCGGAGAGGGCAGTTTTTACAAGGTCTATACGCCCTATTGGAACGCGGTGAAGGGGCGCGACGTGGATGCGCCGCTGTCGACGCCGTCGGATATTCCCGCGCCGGGCAAGTGGCCTGACAGCGACGATCTGGAGGATTGGGAGCTTGGGGCGGCGATGGATCGCGGGGCTGATGTCGTGCGCCCCTACGTGCAGCTAGGCGAAGAGGCGGCGATTGAGCGGCTGGCCAGCTTTATGCGCGACGGGGTCGCGGATTATGCGAAACGGCGCGATCTGCCGGGCGAGGACGGAACCTCGGGCCTGTCCGAGAACCTGTCGCTGGGCGAGATCAGCCCACACCGCTGCTGGGCGGCGGCAGAACGGGCCCGCGAGGATGGCAAGGCCGGGGCCGAGACCTTTCAGAAGGAGCTGGTCTGGCGCGAGTTCGCCTATCACCTGATGCATCACACGCCGCGCATCCTGACGGATAACTGGCGCGAGAAATGGGACAGCTTTCCATGGCAGGAAGATGAGCGTCTGGCCGAGGTCAAGGCGTGGAAACAGGGGCGCACCGGCGTGCCTTTTGTCGATGCTGGCATGCGCGAGCTGTACGTGACGGGGCGTATGCACAACCGGTCGCGGATGATCGTGGCGAGCTATCTGACCAAGAACCTGATGTGTCACTGGCGGATCGGGCAGAAATGGTTTGAGGACTGCCTGATCGACTGGGATCCGGCGAATAACTCGATGGGGTGGCAATGGGCGTCGGGTTCCGGGCCGGATGCCTCGCCTTATTTCCGCATCTTCAACCCGGTGACGCAGCTGGAAAAGTTCGACCCCGACGGGGTTTACGCCAAGGCCTGGATTGCCGAGGGGCAGGAAAAGCCGCCGGAAACCGCGCTGTCCTACTTTGACGCGATTCCGCGGCGCTGGTCGATGCAAGCCGGAGATGATTATCCGGAGCCGGTGGTCGGTGTTCAAGAGGGCCGTCAGGCCGCGCTGGACGCCTATGAAAACCGGGATTTCTGACGCCTATGACCGTCATCTCTTGCCACAAATGCGAAACGCATCTTAAGATTTTATTAAACTCGATGGGAAACGACCGATGATCCTGACCGATACCAAGGGGCAGAAAAACCTGCCGCGCTATTTCCCTCAAGTGATGGAGATGCTGAACGCGCTGCAACGCGGACGGATGGACATCATCCTGCCCGACGGTCGCCATTTCCGCGCCGAGGGCAAGGAGCCCGGTCCGGTGGCGGAATTGCACATACATAACAACGACGTCTTCGCGCGCCTGATCCGTGAGGGCGATCTGGGCTTTTCGGAATCCTATCTGGAGGAATGGTGGAGCACACCGGATCTGCAGGCTTTTATGGATCTGGTCAGCACCGGGAATGAGGCGCTATACGACGGGTTTCCCGGCATGGGCTTGGTGCGGTTTTATGAACAGCTACGGTTCTGGCTACAGCGCAATCACAAGGCGCAGGCGCGTCGTAATATTTCGTACCATTACGATCTGGGTAATGAATTTTACAAGCTATGGCTTGATGATACGATGACTTATTCAAGTGGATTATTTCTGAACGGTCAGGAGAGCACCGAGAGTGCGCAGACCGCGAAGTACGCCTCAATGATCGATCAGATGGGCGCGCGACCGGGCGATCATATTCTTGAGATCGGTTGCGGGTGGGGCGGTTTCGCGGAATATGCCGCACGGGAACGGGGCCTGCGTGTTACGGGACTGACGATCAGCAAGGAACAGTTCAATTATGCACAGCAACGTATTGAAAAGGCTGGTCTATCCGATCTCGTGAGCTTTAAACTGCAGGATTACCGCGATGAAACCGGCAGTTATGACGGTATCGCCAGCATCGAGATGTTCGAAGCGGTGGGCGAAAAATACTGGCCGGTCTATTTCG
>JAAEZD010000016.1:0-108869 GCA_018223035.1 Paracoccaceae bacterium | reverse complement strand
CAGAGGCCGACGATGCACTAACAATCAAACCGGACCACCCGATGGGGGCATGCCACGCCTATCCTGGAATTGGACAATGTCATTCCAAAAATCTCATAGACTTGCGGCATCTGGTGCAAGAGGTGACTTTGGGAAATCCAACGGAACGCCCTGATCGATCTGGCACAACCGATCAACCTACGGACATCTATCACCCCAGCGCGTCTACAATGATCGCATTGAGAGTCGACCCTGAGCGGCGCAAGACGGCAAGCGTCTGAAATTCCTTCGAGTTCCAAAACGCTTCTGCGTTCTTTCGATCGGGAAACTCTATGATAAATGCAGCATCCGGAACCGGATTGTCGCCTTCCACTAACTGTGGATTGCCTCCCCGCACCTTGAACGTTCCGTCATGCGCAGCCACGACCTCTGGAATACTGGCGAAGTATTCCTCCATCCAGTCTCGACTGTGGATCATCATCTGTCCGATTACGAATGCCGTCATACAAAGAACCCTCTCAACTCGCGCGCCAACTTCTTGCCGAGCCTAAACTGTTTGCCTGCACTCGGGCAACTTTGCCGATCAACAGGGCAGCTTTATCAAAACCTCGGAGTTAGAGGATCGTTTCGGACGCCGCCAAAGCGCCGAACTCAAAAAATCAGCTCTGCAAAACTCACGGCCAGGATCAATACGGGCCACAAGGCAAGCGGATCCCGGGTCATCATCAAGAAACCGTCTCCCGTTCAGCTTCCGCGTGATCTGCCGCCCAGGCGCCTGCGGCTTCAACAGCGATCGGAGAGGCTGTCGGCAAGACGCCAAGATAGCTTTCTGTTTCCTCCACAGAAGGCGCCGCGCGTTGAGTCATGCGGTAAAGGGCATAAACGGCGATGCTTGCAAATGTCGCGCCAAGGGCGAGCCAGAAGGCGAATGGACCAAACCATTGCATTATCGCCCCGATGACCAACGGACCCAGAATAGCCCCGATCCCGAACGTCAGCACCAGACCACCAGAGGCCGCTGGCATTGCGTCGCTCGACAGCGAGTCATTGGTGTAGGCAAGGAAGAGAGCGTATAAAGGTGTCGTCACGCCACCTGCGAAAAATGCGGCCGCCAACAAGGCCCACAAAAGGTCTCCCGCGATCCAGGCCAGTCCACAGCAAAGCGCCCCCAGAACGGCGGACCCGAAAATCAGCAATCGTCGGTCCATCCGGTCCGAGAGCCACCCGATGGGGTATTGCAGGACTAGCGCGCCCGCAAAAAGCATCGCGACGAAAAGCGATATCTGCGCAGCGCTCATTTCAATAAGAGATCCGAAAACCGCCGCCATGCCGGATTGGGTTGCATAGACCCCGCCAAGAAAGAAGATTCCGATGGTTCCAAGAGGCGACGCCCTGAACAGCTCACGAAGCGGCATCGGCCGCGCGACCTCGGCCGCCGGAACCGGCGAGATGGACAGAAGGATTGGCGCGAAAGAAACCGAGACAAATATCGACGCACCGATGAAAAGTGCTGAAGAGGCCGCGTCTCCAAGGTTGAGCAGCGCCTGGGCGCCAATAATTCCAAGCGTCTGCGCGATCATATAGGCGGCCAGTACCTGCCCCCTGTTTTCATTGGTCGAAGCATCGTTCAGCCAGCTCTCGGCAGTCACATAGATGCCCGACATACAAAAACCGATGAGAAGGCGCAGAATTGTCCATGCCCAAGGTTCGGCCACCAGCGGAAAGGCGATAAGCCCAGCGGACATGAAACTGCCCAGCGCGGCGAAGACACGCACGTGCCCCACGCGTCGGATCATGATCGGGCTGACACGCGCACCGGCGAGGAAACCTGCAAAATAGCCGGATGTGACGATTGCGAGTTCGCTTGCTGAAAACCCTTCGATTCCTCCCCGAAGTCCGATCAAGGTGAAATGCATGCCGTTGCCCAGCATGATCAGCACTATCCCGAGCAGAAGGGCCCAAACCCCCGACAAGACCTTGATCAAGATAACGTCCTTCCAATGGCAATACGTATGACTTCAGCAGCGCATCGGGATAGGGCATGTGTCAATGCTTCCCGCCTGGTTTTGGCTCCGGTAATAGCGATCTCTGCCAATGGGTCTTCAATATGCACCCGATCAATCGGTTGCGAGCTTCGGTAGTCCCAACTTCCCCGGCATCAACCCGCAGCTGCTTCGACGCTAGGCGGTGTCAGCAACCCGCGGACAGACCGGGTCCACAATTCATGGACGCGGATTGAACAGTAGCTTGATGTATTGCCGCAGCAACATGATCTGCCCGGCAGTCATCTTTGGTTCGCCGAGCGACTTGGCCATTACGATGCCACCTTCGACAACCGTGTTGACAAAATCGGAAAGCGCATCGAAATCGACCTCTTCCTGTGGTGGATAAACCGCCGCGATCTGGTCGAACATCTCGCGAAATCGTTGGCGCCAGCCCAAAACAGCGCGCCGATTGGCATCGCGGACCTTCTGATTGAACAATCTGTCCTGATAGGCCGCCGTGGCAACGATACAACCGGGGTGACCGGTTTCCATATCTTCCAGCAATTCGGCCAGCAGCTTCATCCCGATCAGCGCCCGGTGCAGCGGATCGTCCGACAGTTCCGCCGCACGCTCGAAGAGGCTGTCAAAAAGCTGGTCCTCAAAGGCGACGTGTCGGTCGATCAGGGCCAGTGCGAGGGCGTTTTTGTCAGCGAAATGATAAAAGAACCCGCTCCGCGTGATATCGGCGGCCGCCACGATCTCGTCAATTGACGTGGCATCGAATCCTTTCGCCAGAATCGACTCCTGCGCGATGTCCAGAATCCGCTCTTTGTGGCTTGGTCTTGGCATTCCAAACTTGACCCTCAGTCAGGTTTCGCTTGCAGCAAGAGGCGCAGAGCTGCGCGTACTTCAGGGCAAAGCATTGATAGAAAAAGCATATTCTTTATGAGGCGAAACTGTACCACGCGTTCGCTGTTCAAAAAAGACCTGTGCAGCCAAAACGAAGGCATTGAAAAACAAGGAGAACAGCGATGACACATTCAACGAATTTCGAAGCCTTCCTCGCCTCAGACAAGACATGGGTCGCCGATGGCGGGCTTGAGACCGATCTGATCTTTTCTGATGGGCTCGACCTGCCCCATTTTGCCTCTTTCCATGCCTTCGACACCGACGAGGGACGCGCCATCCTCGCGCAATACTACGATCGCTACATCGAGGTTGCCCGCCGCTCGGGAACCGGCTTTGTCCTTGATACAGCAACCTGGAGATCGGGGGCTTTCTGGTCGGATGTTGTCGGTCGACCGCTCGCCGAGCTCGAAGCGGCAACACGAGAGGCGGTGATTGCGGCACGCAACGCCCGTGAAAGGCACAGCGATGTGCCGACGGTGCTTAACGGTGCGGTTGGTCCGGCGGGTGACGGCTATGCGCCCGATCGTCTCTACACGGCGGAGGCCGCCGAAAAACTGCACGCTCACCAAGTGCGCTGGATGGCGGAGGAAGGTGTCGAGATGATCTCGGCGGTGACCATGACCCATCCGGGCGAGGCGATCGGGATCGTCCGTGCCGCCCGCGCACACGGTCTGCCTGTCGTGGTCAGTTTCACCACCGAAACCGATGGCCGCTTGCCCACCGGCCAGTCCGTCGAAGAGGCTATTGCCGAGACCGATGCCGCAACTGGCGGTGCCCCGGTCTTTTACATGATCAACTGCGCCCATCCCGATCATTTTGCGTCGGTTCTGGCAGGCGACTGGACATCGCGCATTGGCGGGATTCGCGCCAATGCGAGCCGTATGAGCCATGCAGAACTCGACGAGGCCGAGGAACTGGACGCGGGCAATCCCGAGGAGTTCGGCGAACTCTACGGCGCTCTGTACCAAACGCTCCCCCAGCTTCGGGTCATCGGCGGATGCTGCGGCACTGACAAGCGTCATATCGGATGTGCGGCGCATCATATAATCGGCTCAACGACCCATGACAGTCACAAAGAGGCCGCCGCCTGACCAGCAAAGGCGATTGTGGGTAACGAAGGCCGGGCAAACGTCCGGCCTTCCGTGCGCCAACGCGGAACCCAATGCTTTCGCGATTAGACATGTGCCTTTAGAAAACTACTGATCTCTCGTTCGGCTTGCGGCCATGCCGTGTCATACTCGGGCAAGATATGATTGTCGCTGTCCAGAGCAACGAATTTTGAGCTCGGCAGCCCCGCCGCAAATTTGCGCCCTTGATCGAACGGCTGCATCCGGTCACCGCGTGAGTGAAGCACAAGGCAAGGCACCGTGACCTCTTTCAAAAGATACATAACGTCGATGTTGTCGATGACTTCTCGATACCGCCCGGCGTTTTCCGGAGAGATCATCTGGCGCATGTCCGCAGCATAGAGATCTCTGTCTTCAATGCTGGCACCCGGGAGGATTATTTGCGCCAGATGATCCCGAAGAGAAGGATATTCGTCATCCCATCCCGCACGCATCATCGACTTCAGCGCTTCCGCGCGCGCCTGGTCCTGCGGATTGTTCCGTTGCGCCCGACCAAGAGGAAAGCTTCCTAGCATCACAATTGCCGATACACGCTCGGGCGCCCGGGCCGAAAAGGCCGCAGCCACAGCGCCGCCTTGAGATATTGCCAGAATCGGCGCTCTCTCAACGCCCGCCGCATCAAAGACGCATTCGAGGTCATCCACGAAACGGTCGAAAGAGATTTGATCGACGTCCCAATCCGAAAGACCATTCCCGCGCGCATCGAACCTGACCAGGCGTCCCAACCGGCTGACCGAACGGATCATCGGGGCAATGCCCGGGCTTCGCCAATCCAGATCCAAATGACCGATCCAGTTCGGGGCCTTGACGATTGTCTCGCCCTCCCCGGAACATTCCCAGGCTAACGTCACCCCGTCTGAAGTTTTGCAGAAACGGAGATCACCCCGCACCGGGACGTTACCCATCCCGGTATCCTTCTCAGGTTCAAGCACCACGGAGAGCGTTTCAACAGGGTGGCTGATGTTCTTGAAGCGATGTACGCCTTGGGATTTGAGTTCGTAAGGCTGGCTGCCGCAAAGATCGCGAACCATTCCAGATATGAGGATTCCTCCGGGTGCCGCCGCCGCCTGAAGCCGTGCCGCGATGTTCACCGGATCGCCAAAAAGGTCATTTCCTTCAACCAGAACATCGCCCGCGTGGACCCCGACTCTCAGTTGGATCGCCTCTCGGGGCCAGGGGTAAGCACTCATTTTCTGCTGAATCCCGACCGCCGTCGAAAGAGCGCTCAGCGTGGCAGGAAATTCGACAAGGGCGCCATCGCCCAACAGTTTGACGATACGCCCACCCCCCTCGGCAACGGTTGGCTTCAAAATGTCGCGAAATATCTTGTTCAGAGATTTAAGCAGTCCGCTGGCATCAAGCTGCATCATGCGGCTGTAACCAACGACATCAATAGAAAGGATCGCGGCAAACCTGCGTCCGTTCATAAAACCTCTTTCCTGCAGCAAATCCGCGCGAGAACTTCCATCAATATCCCCGCCAATCAGGTTTAGACAGAAAGTATCACCGACGTGGATAAATTGCACCTGTCCAGCATTCACGTTCGTCGGAGACATTAAGAACGCAATGATTCAAGGGCGACAGGCGTTCACGATACCCTGCAGGTTACATGACTTCATCAACAGCGGTTTGCGAACCTACGTCATGCGTACGAGGAAAAAAGGATTGCGTCCTCGCCGCCTCAGGTTGCGATCATCACACAATAAGCAACCATAGCTTGTGCGATATGGCGATATTTGGAACAGTGCCAATCTAGATAATAAGCATCAAGTTTTAGACATGACGCCCAGCCTTCGCAAAACCTCAGTTGTCGGCATCTTGGCCTTGGCCAGCATGGCTCTGTTCATGGTGCTGGTCTTCGAAGATGTCAGAGCATTCCAGGATGCAGACTGGCATCAATTGCCCTTGGCTCTTGTCGCACGCTACGCCGTTGCTATGGGTCTGGCCGGTGCCCTTGTGGGTTATCTGCTCTATGGCATGTTTGGCAAATCAGGCCTCAAAGGATGGGCGCTCGCGTGGTTGGGCGGCTTCTTGGTGGCGACGATCGCGGGTATTGTCGGCAGCGCCGTAGGGCTTGTGCCTGACCTGATCGCCGACGGTCCCAGAACCGGCGCAATCATCGCAATTTTTGCCGGTGCGCTCGTCCTTCCTCTGGCTCTGATCGGGTGGCCACTATTGCTTCTGATCTGGATCGTGTTGGTATCGTTGGCTCATATCATCGCTCGCTCGGGCAAATGATACGTCAAACCTCTATTGACACGAAACGCTCCGATTGACCTGAATGGTTGACTCTAGGGCTTCAAAGTTAACACTGGTACCGTGTCAGGCGTTATTGGGCTGGCATCCTTTCGACCACCTACAGTGCCCACTTTTGGTGCCGAGGATACCAAGCCGATGCCGCCAAACGATGATGCGCTGGAAAACTCATTCAGTTTTGCCGGAATAGGGCGCTGGGAATTTTCGGTTGATACCGGCGTACTTGTTCTTGACAGCGCCTGCCGCGAATTGTTCGAACTGTCGGCGTGTGACGCAGCTTCACAGACGGCCATCATCGAGCGCGTCGCGCAGGAGGACAGGGAGCGAACTTTCAACGCCCTCGCTGCATTAAGCGATGACGGCGATGAATATGACGAGACCTTTCGGCTCGATCTTCCCTCAGGTCGGGAACGATGGCTGCGAGGCGTTGCAAAATTGCAAAAAGGCCCGGGCGTCGACAAGGTCATCGGTGTCAGCTTCGATGTGACCTCCGAGCAAAAACTACTCGCCGAGCGAGAACTTTACCTGTCCGAGATCAATCATCGCATCAAGAACCTTTTCGCCCTTGTAGGGGCCATGATTTCAAGCGCGTCCCGAGAAACATCGGACAAGGATCAACTGGTCGAAAACCTCCGGGACCGTGTGGCAGCGCTGGATCGCGCTCACTCCCTGATGCTGAGAACTGACGTGTCGCAGCCTATTTCTTTCGGCGCTCTGCTTGACCGCATTCTAGCGCCAACGCGCAGCAAGCAGACGATCGTGATGTCTGGCGAAGAAGTGTTGATCCCGGCAAGGGCAATTACCTCGTTGGTCCTGATCATTCATGAGTGGATGACTAATTCCACGAAATACGGCGCCTTAAAGACGGCGCACGGAACGATAGAAGTTGAATGGACTTCAACCGGAAAAGACCTGAGCATCACATGGCGGGAGTGGGCGCCAGACTATGACGCTCACGCGGCAATAGGGTTCGGATCGCACCTGATCAAGGCTTCGTCCATGCAACTGCGGGCCGAGAAGGAACGTCGGTTCAAAGACGGTTGGCTCACCATCGAAATGCTCTTACCGCTGGATAGTCACTGATCCGACAATTTGCTCGCGGACTTATCCCTGACGGCCTATCGCGTGGGGCGATATCGGACTCCTGTCCGATGCAAAACAAAAAAACTCGCTCTATAGCACGGCCCAACATGTCAGGCCGAAAGCCCAAAACGAATTTCGCGTTAAGTTTTGTTATTCTGGAACCAGGGCTTTTCGAATTGGTTTCCCAGACGGTCCGGCTGCACAATCATGCCGGGATCACAAATTTACAGCTCGGATCGACCGAGTTCGCAGGGATCAGAGATATATCGCCATGACCGCCCTTATCCGACATCCCATTATCATGCCATTCATCTTGAGGATAGTGGCTCATGCCTTGCCTGCGGCGCTCTCAAGCCGGGGAAATGAGGTAAAGCTCTCCGCACCCTCTGCAATGAAACTGGCACCGATATCTGGGTGTTTCGCCCACAGGGCGACGGAACCGCCCTCCTCCGCGAATGGATTGCTACCTCTGGCGGTCGACTGAACTTTACACGAACGCTACCGCCAAGTGGTGAAAGCTGCTGCCGAAATCAAATCAGAAAAGTCCGGATGCGTCCAAGGCTATAGTGCCGCTGAAAAGTCCGGGTGTGAGGATACTAAACGATGCTCGAATTTATCCGCCAGAACTCTGAACTGATGCAGATCGGGGCCAGCCTGACCACGACGCTGGTTTGGCTTGTCTATCTCCACGTTCTCCTGCGCGGTTTTCGCGAACAGCGCAGATCCAGCGTACTGATCAACCGCGGAGGCGGCGAGGATATTGACGCCAGATGTCTGGTTTCGAACATGGGCGCGCAGCCTGCCTATCTCCTCGATGTGCTTGCCTGCATTGAGACCGACGAGGGCGCAGACGTTTCCAGCGTGGTCGACCGGCGGGAACTTCGACGCGAAGAGCTGGAGCGAGCGACCGAGATGACAGGACAAGGGCCGCTGCCAAGTGGCGGCTACGTGGACATAGGAAGCTTCAAAGACATTGCAAAACGGGCCGATAGCGATATTCGGCTCGATGATATGTCCCGGAGGACAGTCAAACTGATCGCTGTCGCCGCGACCAATCAGGCGGCTCATATCGTGGCCGCCGTAAGGGAGTTTGATCTCGTTCCCGAGGACAACAGTGTATCCGTGCGCCCACGGTCCCTCGAAGCAAAGCAGTTGCGGTCTCGCCGGTCACGAAAGCAAGTGCGCAAAGCGCTCGAAATGATCCAGAACCGGTCAGGCACCGGCCCGGAGATTGCTGCTGAATTACAAAATGTCTGATGCGGAATGGTCTCTGTAGGTTCCGTTGACCGCTCAGGTGACTCCGACCAAGCCGGAGACAAGCTTGGCCAGTCAACATACTAAATTTCTTCGCTTACGCTGACGGGACATATCCACACTTTTGGCGCCGAACCCGGGGCACTTGTGCTCTTAATTTGTCGCCGCTTTCCTGAAATGGAAGGCGCCACAAGCACGAGATGGAAATTCCTTCAGCAATGATAGCAGGACGTGGGGGAATTACACGAACACCGGTCCGTCAACCCCGCACCACGCAACCCCAGCAGAATGCGACAAACAGATTCGCACCCGGAGAATGATGCGATCAAGTGATGGCCGGAGGCCGTGATAAACCTTCTTTTCGCGCCGGCAAGTGTGCAGGGCGCATGACCGCAAAGCATCGCCATGCAATTGAAACAAAAAACTTTTCGCCATAGAATTAGCCTTCCTTCCTCCCCGCAGTTAAGCCATTTCGCTTAACAAAATGAATGACAAAACGGGCGGCTTGCCCTGTGATGCGCTTAGGGAGCACTGAAAGTGGAGGAGAAACGACATGACGAAAGCGGCAATATCTCTGGCGCTGTTACTTGCAGTCGGAGCGACGTCAGTTCACGGCCAGACCGCCGAAGAACTCATCAATGACACATCGACAACCGGCGACGTCCTGACATACGGAATGGGGTATGGTCAGCAACGATATAGTCCGCTCGATCAGATCAATACTGAAACCGCATCGCAACTGACCCCGGTCTGGGCCTACAGCCTCGACGATGGCCGGGGGCAGGAAAGTTTCCCGCTGGTCCGCAACGGCGTCATGTATGTGACCACGCACAAGGCCACGATGGCGATCGATGCGATGACCGGCAAACAGATCTGGAAAACCTCCGTGGATTACCCTGCCGAAACACCGCGGGTTGCTTGCTGCGGTATCGTCAACCGAGGGGTTGCGATGCTCGATGGCAAGCTGTTCAGAACCACGCTCGACGCGCATGTGATCGCGCTTGATGCCGAAACCGGTGAGGAAATCTGGCGCAAAAAGTCCATCGATTTCAAGACAGGATACTCATTCACCGTGGCGCCGCTTGTTGCCGATGGCGTGGTCATCGTGGGCATTTCGGGCGGCGAATACGGGGTGCGAGGATATATCGAAGCCTATGACCCGGAGTCGGGCGAACAACTCTGGCGAACCTACACCGTCCCCGCCCCGGGTGAACCCGGGTCCGAGACCTGGCCGGAAGGAGATGCCTGGGAACGCGGCGGAGGCCCCGCATGGCTGACGGGCACCTACGATCCCGATCTGAACACGGTCTACTGGGGCACAGGCAATGCGGGCCCATGGAACGCCGGCCTGCGTCCGGGCGACAATCTTTATACGACATCCATTCTGGCGCTCGACCCGAAAACGGGCGAAATAAAGTGGCACTACCAGACGACTCCGAACGATCCGTTCGACTATGACGCAACGAACGAACTGGTACTTGCCGATCTGGATGGTCAGAAAGTCCTGATGCAGGCGAACCGCAACGGTTTCTTCTACGTGTTGAACCGGGAAACCGGCAAACTGGTGGCTGCCAACAAGTTCGTTGATCGGGTCGACTGGGCCGAAAGCATTGATCTGGAAACCGGCAAGCCCAATCAGACCGAGGTCGCGGAGGGCGCGCGCACCGGCGATCAGGTCGAATTCTGGCCTTCGGCTTTCGGCGGCAAGAACTGGTCCCCCATCTCCTATGATCCCCAAAAGCAAACGGTATTCGTCAACACGATCAACGTCGGGATGAACTACAAGGCCGTCGAACCGCAGTACCGCGCCGGGGTCTTCTATTTCGGAGCCGAATTCAGCTGGTCATGGCCGGAAGGCAACCGGGGCTTTCTGCGCGCCATTGACCCGCTGACCGGTGAGGTGAAATGGGAAGACGGCAGCGAGATCCCGCGACTGGCCGGAACGCTCGCAACGGGCGGCGGATTGGTCTTTACCGGCGCGCAGACAGGGGAATTCGAGGTCTTCAATTCGGAAACCGGCGAAAAACTCTGGTCGTTCAACACAGGTTCCGGCGTTATCGGCCAGCCGATGACGTGGCAGATGGATGGCAGGCAATATGTCTCCATCGTGAACGGGGGCGGCGCGGTGTATGCGCTCTTCTCGGGCGATGAGCGCCTTGCGGGCTACCCCGCTGGCGGAAACCTTTGGACCTTTGCACTGCCGAACTGAACACATGAGAATTCCGATAATTGGACTGGTCCTGCTGGCGCATCTGACTGCGCCAGCACAGGCAGATGAAGCCGCTCTCGCCAAGGGCGCGAGCACCTACAAGCAGTTCTGTTCCCATTGCCATGGGATCGACATGAAAAACCCCGGCACATCCTCTTACGATTTGCGGAAATGGCCGCAGGACCGGAAAGACGAATTCTACAACAGCGTTCAAAACGGGAAAGGCGATATGCCTGCATGGGGTGACATCCTCTTGCCCGACGAACTAGACGTATTGTGGATCTACGTGGTGACACGCGGTGGAAAGGAGCCGCTGCCCGAAGGGCCGGACAATGGGTAGTCGTAATCTGCGGCTATTCGCGGGCCTTGCCGCCACCCTCTTGTTCACGCTCGCCACGCCCTCGGTCGCACCGGCCGAGACAGAGATCGAAACAATGGAGCCCGGTTTTCTCACCGCGTGCTTGCCGCGGAACTCGGGCGTCATCGCAGGCAAGCGAAATGCTGGCGGGTCCGGTTTCGACTATCACCTTATGGAAGAAATCGCCTCCCGGATGGGGCTTTCGTTTTCCCCGGTCTGGTTCGAAGGCGAGCTTGAGGAACAAAGCGATCCGCTGCGCGACACCTACGCCATGTTGTCACTCCCTCTCTGCGATGTCGTCCCCGGCCATCCGCGCTATGTGCGGGCGGTCGGCGCCCCAGCCTATGATCGCGCGAGCTTGCCGCGCTGGGTCGGCATGCCGCAAGAGATCGACCAGTCCACGAGCTTTCTGAAAGACGTTCAGACCGAATTCGTCGACGTCCGGCCGCTCGCCGTTTCACACGGATACATGCGCTCCATGATTGGGCTCGTCTATCTCGACGGCACGACAGAGCCGAAAGGCTTGAGCGACCTTCAAGACCGGCCTCTGGCCTTTCAGCAAGGGACGCTGTCGGGGGCCATAGCGATGGCGTCCCTGCCCCCGCATGATCGGAAACAGGCGCGGCATTTCAATCCCGGCGCCTCTTTCCTGTGGCAGGCAGAAATCGAAGGCATGCAATTGGCTATCGTCGACGTTGCAGCCTTTGACAACTACAGGCAAAGCAACGCGATCACCCGTCTAAAGCTTGCGGAATGGCGCCATCCTTTTGGCATGGATATCGGCATCGCCGTGCTCGAAGAGCGCAAAGAACTATTGAAAAGTCTGAACGACATTCTGGACGACATGGCGTATGAAGCATGGCTTCAGTCGCTCGCCTCGTCAGAAGGGCTCACCTATTCGCCTCCTGCCGACACTGAACTGGCACAGGAAATAACCATGCGCGATCTCGTCGCGTCACCCTGAGCCTATTCGACCCGGCAAAATCCAGAAAGCAGAACGCAAGCCACGAGATGCAAAACGCATTCACCCGGCATGGGCGGTCGATAGCGTGCTCTGCCGAAAGGCGCGCGGGGTAATGCCTTCGCCACGCTTAAAGGCGCGGGTAAAGGCGCTTTGCTCCGAAAAGCCGGTCAGAAATGCGATTTCGGCAAGCGAGTATTCCGAGCGTCGCAGCAGTTTGCGCGCCAGCCGCCTGCGCGCTTCGGCCACAAGTTCCTGATAGCTTTTGCCACCGTCGGACAGACGACGCTGCAAAGTGCGCGTGCCTAGACCCAGACGTCCCGCGACCTCGGCAAGCTGCGGCACGCCGCCGCTGAGCAGTCCCGCGACCTCTTCGATCACCTGCGCCGCGAGCCTGTCCGGCTCCGTCTCCATCGGTGGAAGCGTGCTTTCCAGATGATCAGAGAAAAACTTCCAGATACCGAGATCGCCAATCGGGCTGGCACGATCAACGTCTTCGACCGCGAATTGCATCCCGTCGATTTCCTGATCAAAGATCGGCTCTATGCCGAAATGATCAGTCAGGGCCGTGGTGCTTCCCTCGCGCCGGTGCGCGAACTGAAGTCGGACCGGTTTTAGGTCCGGCCTGCTCGACTCACGGCACAGCGTCAGAAAGGTAGCTAGGGCCGCCTCGTTGGAGAGGTAATTGCCAAGCCGCGCTGGCTGCGGCCTGCGATGCGTCCAGCAATAGACATTGCGCTTGTCCTCAACGGCAAAGGCCGAAGAACTGTTATAAAGCCGCGCATACCGGTGCATTCGCTCAAAGGCATGGCGCAGGGTCGGTGCCGATTTCATGGCAAGTCCGACAGCTCCGAATTCCTCACATCGCATGGCGGCGCAGACCCGCATGTGGAATGCCGGATCGGGCCATTCGCTCTCTGCGATCTTTTCCAGCAGGGTAAAGTAGTCAGCCGTCGTGATCTTGGCGTCGGGCGCGCGCGCCGACTCTTCGGTCAGCCCGACCAAAGCGTATAGCGCGGCTTTGTCCGAAATGTTGCGCGCCTCGCTGACCTGCTTGCGCACGAACATTGCTGAAATTTCCGTCACGCCCCTTCCTCCGACAGCCAGCACCCCCGGGCTCTGCCGAGACCGGCGCATTCTGTCCCGCTTTGTCACGCGACGTCAAGTTTCTGGCAGTTCGGGTCAATACCGTCCCGCCGCCCCCAGCGTATCCACGAAGCATACGGGGTCAGGCGAACAACGACCACAAAGGCGGTCACGCCCGGTCTCCGGTGGCTTTGAAAACAACTGCGCCGACAAGCGCGAAAAAGGAGGAAGATCATGGAGTTGAAGAATCGAAACATCAAACTGGCCCTGTCCGTCGTTGGTGCCTGTTTCGGCGCGGGACTGACGGTTGCCGCAGGCGCCGCAGTCGTCGGGCTCGGCACCGGCCCGGCCATGGCGCAGGACGGCGAAGTGCGCGCCGCAACGGCCACCCTGCCGCCGATCAACGACGGCCTGCCGATGCCCGGTTTCGACATCACCGCCGGTGATACGGCGCTTGTAATCACAGACCCGCAGAACGACTTTCTCTCGCCGGATGGTGTGACTTGGGGCGTGGTGGGCAAAAGCATCACAGCCAACGGAACGGTCGAGAACCTCGAGTCGCTGTTTGCCGCTGCCGAGAAAGCCGGGATGCCGGTGTTCGTCTCACCTCATTACTACTACGAACATGACCACAAATGGCACTTCGAGGGCACGCTCGAGACGGTGATGCACCAGCTGGGCATGTTCGACCGTCCGACGGCGCTGGACATGACCGATTTCGAAGGCTCCGGCGCGGACTGGCTGGAACGGTACAAACCCTACATCAACAATGGCGAAACCGTCGTCACCAGCCCCCACAAGGTCTATGGGCCGGAAAGCAACGACCTGCTTCTGCAGCTTCGCAAGGCGGGGATCGACAAGGTGATCCTTGGCGGCATGTCGTCAAATCTCTGCACGGAATCCCATATGCGGGCGCTGATCGAAGCCGGTTTCGAGGTCATGGTCGTCACCGATGCCACCGCCGGAGCGATCACCGCGCACTACGACGGCTACGCCGCATCGCTGACCAACTTCCGCATGATCGCCAGCGCCGTGGACAACACCGAAAACACCGTGCGCGCGATCGAAGAAGCTTACGCGATGTAATGCCGGTGGCACGGGGTCCCTGCTCCCGGGCCCGACTGCCGCCTATGCATGCGGCCCGCCGCCCGCCATTCCGGCAGGTCGCCTCACGGTCCGGCCCCTTCTCGTCCCAACTCACCTAAAAGGGGTCGGACCTTTTCACCGCCAAAACCGCCGGATTTTCGGAACGACTACCTTCCGGCGAACCATCCAGCCATCGCCTGAAAGGGTTTCCCGCACAGGCTCAACCAAAGGAAAAACCAATGTACTCCAAACCTCTCACCAACCTGTTCCTCGCAATGAGCGTTGCCTGGGCCATCGCGACGCCGGCAATGGCCGAGGATGAATACAACGTCACCAACGGATTCACGATTGACGGCGTGCCTCTGGCGCTGCGCGGCGTCGACCCCGTTGCGCTCTCGACACTGAACGCCGTCGCAAGCGGCGCGGCGACCCAGACCGTGGTCCATGATGGTGTCGCCTATTACTTCTCGTCCGAAACAACCGCCGCGATGTTCGAGGTCGATCCGGGCAAATACCTGCCCCAATACGGTGGGTTCTGCGCCTTCGCCGTCGCTCTCGGCAAGAAGCTTGACGGTGATCCGCGCTATGCCGATATTGTCGACGGCAAGCTTTACCTGTTCGTGAATGCTGCGGTGTTTGCGAAATACAAGGAAGATCCGGAAGGCACGATCAGCAAGGCCGAAGAGATCTGGCCGAGCATTCATCACGCCGCCGTCGGCAGCTTGTAACGCAACGACAGACCGGCAGCGCCCCTGCCGGTCAACTCACTTCCGCATAGACATGGCCACGCCTTGGCGCGTGCAGATCAAATTTACTGATAGGATCTGACAATGGACACCAAAACAGAAACCGAGATCAAGCGGCTGGCGGCATTCTCCGATGGGGCCACTGGCGGAAACCCGGCGGGCGTTGTTGTTGGCAACACTCTTCCCTCCAAGGCCGAGATGCAGAAAATCGCGGCTGACGTGGGATACTCCGAAACCGTCTTTGCCGCACCTGACGCGGGTGGCTGGCGCGTCCGCTATTTCTCACCAGAGGAAGAGGTCGCCTTCTGCGGTCATGCCACGGTGGCGCTTGGCAGCGTCCTTGCCGAACAGGGCAAAGAGGGAACCTTCTCACTGCACCTCAATTCCGGAAACATCACCGTCGAAGCCCATCGCGACGGCAACGCCGTTCAGGCCACCCTGACCTCGCCGCCGACCCGCAGTGCCGCCGCAGATCCCGACCTTGTCGATGCTGCACTTAAGCTCTTCGGCTACCGGCCCTCCGATCTCGATCCCGCCCTGCCGCCCGGGCTTGCTCATGCCGGGAACGACCATCTAATCCTCGCGCTTCGTGACAGGGCCGCGCTTGCCCGGATGGACTATGATCTGGCGGAAGGTGCGCGCCTGATGCGCCAGCACGGTCTGACGACAATCGACCTCGTCTGGATCGAGACAAAGCGGAAATTTCACAGCCGCAACGCCTTTGCCGTTGGCGGGGTACTCGAAGATCCGGCAACAGGGGCGGCAGCCGCTGCCCTCTCGGGATATCTCCGTGACATCGGCTGGCCGCATGGCGGCGCCATCGACATCGTACAGGGCGAGGACATGGGGTCACGATCCCTGCTTCATGCTGAAATCAGCGATGTGGCTGGGGAAGGCATCAGGGTGTCAGGATCAACAAGAGCCATGGAGCGATAAAGACTCCGTCGGAGCGGAACGACGCATAACCCGACACGCGTCCCCGAGAAAGCCAAGGCAACGTCCAAGGATGAAAATTTCCTTGGGTTTGCACTCCTTGTTCGCAACAGACCTTCCAGTTCCCCAAGGCCCTGCCCCTAGACAACCTGAGATTGCCACAGGCTCATACAATGCTGAGCCTGAAGGCATTTTGTGCTACGATCGCACAACCTGGCGGCGATTCTGATAAGAGCGTGTCCCTGAATTCAAAAGTGCCGATTTCGCTTTGACCGCCACGGTTTGCATTTTCGGGAGGAAGACATGACCAAGATAACTCTGAACGGCGCGGAGCGGGACTTTGACGTAGACCCGACAATGCCGCTTCTCTGGGCCATCCGGGACGCGGCGGGGCTCACCGGCACCAAATACGGCTGCGGCGCGGGGCTTTGCGGAGCCTGCACCGTACATGTCGAAGGCGAAGCCGTGAGGGCCTGCCAGACCAGCCTCGGCAGCGTCGAGGGCAAGGCGGTGACAACGATCGAGGGGCTGGACCCCGCAGGCAATCACCCGGTTCAGGTCGCTTGGCGCGATCTCAACGTCCCGCAATGCGGCTTTTGCCAGCCCGGCCAGATCATGCAGGCGGCGGCCTTTCTGAACGAAACGCCAAAGCCCACGGATGACCAAATCCTGGAAGCCATGGCCGGAAACGTCTGCCGGTGTGGTTGTTATCAGCGCATCGTCGATGCCGTCCGCCACGCCAGCACGGGGATCTGAGTCATGCTCAAGTATCTTGAACCGCTGATCGAAACCGCCACTACGCGGGTAAAATTCGAAAAAGTCACCCGCCGGGGATTTCTTGGCACTTCCGGTGCGTTTGCGCTGGCCGCCTATGCCGTTCCGGCCCGCGCCTTCGACACCTACGCCGTTGGAGGCACCGACATGCCGCACGGTATCGTCGACGATCCCCTGATCTTCGTATCTATCGACGCCGACGGCACGGTGACTTTGGTCGCTCATCGCTCGGAAATGGGCACTGGTAGCCGCACCTCCATCCCGATGGTGATGGCGGATGAAATGGAGGCCGATTGGTCTCGCGTGAAAATTGTGCAGGCCCCCGGCGACGAACCGAAATACGGCAATCAGGACACCGATGGCTCGCGCTCCATGCGTCACCATATCCAGATGGCGCGCAAGATCGGTGGTGCCGTGCGCACAATGCTGGCCCGCGCCGCGGCCGAGGAATGGGGCGCAGATCCATCGCAGATCACCGTGGAAATGCACGAGGTCAAAGGCCCTGCCGGTCAGACCATGGGCTTTGGCGACCTGGCGGCAGCGGCGATGGCACAGCCGGTCCCGGCCCATGAAGAGATCGCCTATAAAACCGAGGACCAGTTCCGCTATATCGGCAAGGGCGAAATCCAGATCACCGATATCCACGACATCACCACGGGCGAAGCAGTCTATGGCGCCGATGTCACCCTCCCGGGCATGAAATTCGCCGTGATTGCCCGCCCACCAGTCGTCGGAGGCAAGGCCGCGTCCTATGACGCCGGCGAAGCGCTGGCCGTTTCCGGCGTCGAAAGCGTGCATGAAATTCCCTACGTCTCCATGCCGCCCCTCTTTGCACCGCTCGGCGGGATCGCCGTTGTGGCCAACAATACCTGGGCCGCGCTGCAGGGACGCGACATGCTAAAGATCGAATGGGAGGCCGGGCCGCACGGGGACTACAACTCCGAAAACTACATGGCTGATTTGATCGCCCAGTCGGAAAACCCGGGCACTATTGCGCGCGATCAGGGCGATATCGACGCCGCCTTCGCCAGTGCCGCCAAGACTTTTACCGGGACCTACACGCAGGACCATATGGCGCATATCCCGATGGAGCCACCCGCCGCCATTGCCAGCTACGCGGACGGCAAGCTCGAAATCTGGGCTCCGGTCCAAAGCCCCTACACAACCCGCACAGACACGGCAAAAGCGCTTGGGCTCGATCCGGAACAGGTCACCGTGCATGTCACGCTTCTTGGCGGCGGTTTCGGGCGCAAATCCAAGGCCGATTTCGTCACCGAGGCGGCGCTTCTCTCCAAAGAGCTGGGTGCTCCGGTGCGGGTGCAATGGACACGCGAGGACGACGTAAAACATTCCTTCTATCACACCACCTCGGCAGAACGGATCGACGTCGCGATGGATGAGGCGGGCAAGGTCACCGGCTGGCGGCATCGCTCCGTCGCGCCCTCGATCCTGTCCACGTTCGCCCCCGACGAAGGCAACATGCTGCCCCTTGAACTTGCCATGGGGATGACCGACCTGCCCTTCGATCTGCCCAATATCCGGTGCGAGCACGGCAAGGCGCTCGCGCATACCCGGATCGGCTGGTTCCGCGCGGTGTCCAACATACCGCATGCATGGGCCATAGGCTCCTGCGTCGGCGAGTTGGCGCAAGAGCTTGGCAAAGATCAAAGGGAGATGTGGCTGGATCTCATCGGTTCGCCGCGGTCCCTCGATCCGGCAGCAGCCGGGCTGCCTGACAACTTCTGGAACTACGGTGAACCGATGGCCGAGTTCCCCATCGAAACGGGCCGGCTGGCAAATGTCCTCAATATGGCCGCTGATGGTATCGGCTACGGCGGGGACTTGCCCGAAGGCGAAGGTATAGGGCTCGCCGTACACCGCAGCTTTGTGTCCTATGTCGCCTGCGCGGCACGGGTAAAGGTAGCGGATGGCCGGATCACCGTGCCCGAAATGCACATGGCCATCGACTGCGGCTTTGCTGCAAACCCCGAACGTATCGAAAGCCAGATACAGGGTGCGGCCGTTATGGGTATGACGGTGGCCCTGCATTCGGGGATCACCTTCGAGGACGGTGCGGTTCAACAGTCTAACTATTACGACTACGACGTGGTGCGCTCGGACAACTACCCCACGGTGGTCACCCATATCGTACCGCATCCCTTCTCGGTCCATGCAACCGGCGTGGGCGAACCCGGAGTCCCACCGGTGTCCCCCGCCATCGCCAACGGGCTTTTCGCCGCGACCGGAGAACGGCGCCGCCATCTCCCCATGGGCGTGGACGCATAAAGCACGCCGGACCGCGCCGCTTTACCTCGGCGCGGTTTCAACAATCAATCCGCGCTAAAGTCTGATCCGGGAGTCGTCTAGACCGCCTGATCTGCTTCCGTCTGACTGCAACTCCCGCCAAGCACCCGGAACTCGGACCGAACCGCTTCGATCACATTATCGGAATATCACCCGCATACTGTCATCCAATGACCTGACTTAGCCCGTAGCGGAGTCTAACATTGCCGCCATGTAAAAACGGCATCTTGGTAACGGGAAAAACAGCGATGACGGCGAACCTGACAAGGCGCGGATTTTGCACCGCAATCGCTGGCGCCTCGGCTGCGCTTGCCCTGCCCGCAAGCGCATCCTCCCTCATCCCTTTGACCGCGCGGACGGCCAAAGCACAGATCGCACCGCCCCAATACACAATGACGGATGTGTGGAGCTACGATGGCAAGATCCCCGGCTCAACCCTGCGCGTCGCCCAAGGGGGCCGACTGACGCGGCGGCTGGTGAATGAACTGCCAGTCCCGACTTCGATCCACTGGCACGGCATCCGTATCGACAACGCGATGGATGGTGTCGCCGGGCTGACGCAGGATGCGGTGCCGTCGGGCGAAATCTTCGATTACGACTTCACCACGCCGGATGCGGGCACCTACTGGTATCACGCGCATACCAACTCGATGGAGCAGGTCGCACGCGGCCTTGCCGGTCCGCTGATCGTCGAGGAACAGGAGCCGCCCGATGTGGACCGCGACGAAGTCATCCTCTTTGACGACTGGTTGCTGAATCCCGAAACCGCACAATTTGCCGAACCCTTCAATCACCCGATGATGCTGAGCCACGCAGGACGCATCGGCAACCTCCTCGGTGCCAATGGGACGTTCGATCCGGTCCTGCCCGTCAGGCGACATGAAAGGCTGCGCCTGCGCCTGATCAACGCCGCCAACGCGCGCATCTTCGATCTCCGGCTGCATGGGCTGAAAGGCTGGACCGTCGCGCTCGATGGCATGCCGCTGAAGAAACCGGAACCCGTGGACAGCGCCATCACCCTCGCCCCCGCCCAGCGCGTGGACTTGATCGTGGATGTCATCGCAGATACAGGGGAAGAAGCTGGCCTGCTGCACCTTGCAAATGACGACAGCTGGCAGGTGCTCGTCCGCATGCCCGTCACCGGAACGGGCGCAGCCCATACGCGCGCAGCCCCCGTAGCCTTGCCCCCGAACCCACTCATGGAGGTCCCCGGCCTCGATACGGCACAACGGCTCGAGATGACGATGGAGGGCGGTGCCATGCGCGGTCTTACATCGGCAAGTTACCAAGGGCGCGATATGGGCGGCCGCGAGCTGATGCAGAATGGTCAGTTCTGGGCGCTTGCAGGACAGGTCGGCATGACAGAAACGCCTTTCGCCCGCTTCGACAGGGGCGAAACCGTCCGTCTGAAACTTATGAACAACACGGTTTTTGCCCATGCCATGCATCTTCACGGCATGCACTTCCGGCAGGTCCGCACCAATGGGAGCCTGGGTCCGATGCGCGACACGATCCTGAGCCTGCCGAACCAACCGCTGGAAATCGCCTTTGTCGCCGACAACCCGGGCAAATGGCTGTTTCATTGCCACATGCTCGCACATGCAGCTTCCGGCATGAACACCTGGATCGAGGTCGCGTAACCTGCCAGGCTGCGCAAAAGCCACACAGGAAGGAACCGGAATATTGAAGAGATACGTCATCCTTGCCCTCGCCATGGCGGGCAGCACCGCTATCGCGCATAGCGATGTGCAAGACCCGAATGTCCAGAAACGGATGGCCGGCATGAAGGAGATGGCCGCCCAGATGAAGACCCTCGGCGCGATGTCGAAAGGGCAATCGGCATTCGATGCAAGCGCAGCGAATGCGGCCATCGCCGTAATATCGACACAGGGGGCACGCATCCCCGCGCTCTTCGAGATCAAGGCGGACGACCCGCAATCCGAGGCGCTGCCGCGAATCTGGACGGACCATGACACGTTCACAAACCGCGCACGCCGGTTGAATGAGGCGGCGGAAACCCTCACCGGGACCGTTCAGAAAAAAAGCGATCTTGGCCGTGCGATCAAGCAACTCGGTCGAGCCTGTCGCAGCTGTCACGAGACATTCAAGGAGTAATCCTCACCCTGCAGTCTTCGCTTCTGGGCCTAATCGTATTTGCCACGCACAGCACCTTCCGAAGCGCCGAAAAGGTTAGCATGTGAAATTTGTCGCACTGCTCGCCGGTTTGGGCTTTCCCCCTTTCATCCGTGACTCTAGGCTCCCCTGGGATGGTCCCGCGAAAGGTTGACTGGATGGATATTTCCGACAAGCGTGGGTTCGGACTGTTTGCCGCCTTGGGCACGGTCACGATCTGGGCGGGTTTCATCCTGATCACCCGCTTCGCCGTTCAGGGTACCTTTACCGTCGAGGAACTCCTCATCCTGCGCCTGATCCCCGGCGCGCTGCTGCTGTCACCGGTCATGTTCAGACTGGGCGTGCTGCCGCGACAGAAATCCTGGGCAAGGTCCGCCATCCTGATGGTTGGCGCCAGCGCGGTCTTTCCCTACCTCGTCTCGATGGGCCTCGCCTTTGCACCGGCATCCGATGGCGGCGCACTCGCGCCCGGTATGCTGCCCTTCTGGACGGCGCTGGCCGCTTTCGTAATCATGGGTGAAATCCCCGGTCCCCGCCGCCGCGTCGGACTTGCCATGATCCTTGTCGGCGCCATGCTCGTCAGTCTCTGGCAGATCGTTGCCGGATCAGAGGTCGACGCCTGGAAGGGACATCTGATGTTCCTGCTGGGATCGCTGCTCTGGGCGATCTACTCGGTAATCTTCCGTCAAAGCGGGCTTTCCCCTCTGCATGGTCTTGTCATTGGCCTGTTCTGGGGTTCCGTCCTGATTGCGCCCCTGCTTCTCGCAACCGGCAACGTGACGTTCTCGCGCGTAAGCCTGACCGACATCGCGGTGATGATCGTTCTGCAAAGCTTTATCATCGCGGTTCTTGCGATGTTCCTCTTTGGCTATGCCGTGCGCATCCTTGGTGCGGCCGAAACCGCGGCGTTTGGTGCTTTGACGCCAATCCTCGCCCTGCTCGGCGGCGTCGCCTTTCTGGGCGAAGCGGTCACGCCTCTGAAAATCCTCGGTGTCGCCTTGGTAGCTGCAGGCGTGTTCCTTGCTTCGGGCATTCTCAGCAAACGACAGCCCGCCACCATCTCCTGATCCATCCCTAATCATTTGAAAGTTCACCCGCGACCCAATCGCGGGCCGCGCAACTGTGCGAACTTACTTCGGAACCGTGTCGCTTACCCGTACGTTTTGCCCCGAGCGCCGGGGCCATAACGATCCGGACGCGACCAGAGTTTTCACCAACAGTCGTATCTACTGTTTGTATCGAGAGGCTTCCATGAAAGACGCGAAACTAGACAAGGGCGGCGCACCCCGCCAGCAGGAAACAGACCGGGAGCGCACCATGACCACGGCGCAGGGCGCCCCGATTGCAGATGACCAGAATTCGCTCAAGGCAGGCTCGCGCGGCCCGACCCTGCTCGAAGATCACATCATGCGCGAAAAGATCTTTCACTTCGATCACGAGCGTATACCCGAACGGGTCGTCCACGCGCGCGGCTATGGCGTACACGGTCATTTCGAACTGACCAAGGCGATTCCTGAACTGTCCTGCGCCGACATCTTCCAGCGCGAGGGCGAAAAGACCCCTCTCTTCACCCGCTTTTCCACCGTGGCAGGTAGCAAGGGATCGCCGGATGTTGCCCGTGACGTGCGTGGCTTTGCTGTCAAATTCTACACGCAGGAAGGCAACTGGGACCTCGTCGGCAACAACATTCCCGTCTTCTTCATTCAGGACGCGATCAAGTTCCCCGACCTGATCCATTCGGTCAAACCCGCGCCGGACCGTGGTTTTCCGCAAGCCCAGAGCGCCCATGACAACTTCTGGGATTTTGTCTCGCTCTCGCCCGAGGCAACCCACATGACCGTCTGGGCCATGTCCGACCGCGCCATCCCGCGCTCCCTGCGCTTCATGGAAGGCTTCGGCGTTCACACCTTCCGCCTGATCAACGCCAAGGGGGAAAGCCACTTTGTAAAGTTCCACTGGAAACCGCGTCAGGGGATGCAATCCGTCGTCTGGAACGAAGCGCTCAAGATCAACGGCATGGACCCGGATTTCCACCGCCGAGACATGTGGGATGCCATCGACAGTGGCGATTATCCGCAATGGGATCTGGGCATTCAGGTGTTTGACGACGAATTTGCCGACAAGTTCGAATTCGACATCCTCGACGCGACCAAGCTGATCCCCGAGGAGGACGTGCCCGTCCAGATCATCGGCACCATGACGCTCGACAACAACGTCGAGAATTTCTTTGCCGAAACCGAGCAGGTCGCCTTCTGCACGCAGAACATCGTCAACGGCATCGACTTTACCAACGATCCGCTGCTTCAGGGCCGCAACTTTTCGTATCTGGACACGCAGACGAAACGTCTTGGCGGTCCGAACTTCACCCATATCCCGATCAACGCGCCGCGCTGCCCGATGCACCACTTCCAGCAGGATGGGCACATGGCGATGCACAACCCCAAGGGTCGGGCCAACTACGAACCTAACAGCTGGGGCAAAGATGGCGGGCCCCGCGAAAACCCCGAAATCGGATTCAAAAGCTACGAAGCACCGGTAGAAGGCCCGAAACAGCGCACCCGTTCGGAAACCTTCGCCGATCACTACAGCCAGGCGCGGCAGTTCTTTATCAGCCAGACCGAGACCGAGCAGAACCATATCATTGCGGCCTATACCTTTGAGCTATCCAAGGTTGAACGCGAAGAAATCCGCCTGCGGATGCTGGGCCACCTGATGAACGTTCATGACGATCTCGCCTCGGGCGTCGCCAAAGGTCTTGGCATCGAAGACATGCCCGAACCCGCAACGCCTGCACGGGAACCAATCACCGATCTGAAACCTTCGGACGCGCTCAGCATCCTAAAGAACGCACCCGAGAGCTTTGCCGGTCGCAAGCTGGGGATCTTCCTCTGCGAAGGTGCGGATGCCGGGTTGGTTAAAGACCTGAAAACCGCATTTGAGGACGAAGGCGCAAAGGTCGCGATAATCGCCCCCCATATTCAGGGCGCCAAGCTCTCGGACGGCAAGATGATGGAGGCCGACGAGAAGATCGACGGTGGACCGTCGGTCGTCTTCGATGCGGTCGCGATCATCCTCTCTGACGACAAGGCCAAGGATGTCGCTGCAATGAAACCGGCCAAGGACTTCCTCAGCGATGCCTATGCCCATTGCAAGTTCATCGCCCATGCCTCCGCCGGTCCCTTGTTCGACGCCACAGGGCTAACCGACAAAAAGGACGACGGGATCATGGATCTCACCACCGACAAGGCCGGGGATTTCCTTGAATCCTGCCGCAAGCTGCGGTTCTGGCCGCGCGAAATGGCCTGAAGTACCAGAACGGGGCCTGCCCTGCCGGGCCCCGTTCCACCGCCTCGATACGGCACAACCATTGACGAAAAATCAGACGCGCTACCTGAAAAGTTCAACCTGTTCAGCAACGGTTTCAGGAGTCCCCACATGTCTGGCCCCACCTACCCGGGCAAGCCACGAACCATAGTGACTTTGGCCGGAGCCCTCGGCGGTTTCGCTGTCGCGCTTTACAACTATCTCACCCCGCTCACCGGCGTCAGCGGCACTTACGGGGCCGCTCTCGTCGTCCTCGCCTGTCTTCTCATCGCGATTGCCTGCGTGCTCGTCCAACTCAGCCATTCGACCGGCTGGCGCGGTTTTCTTCGATTCATGATCGGACTCGGCGCCGTTCTCACCGGGCTCGCCGCCTATTTCCTTCACGAATGGTGGCTCATCGTGGCGATGGTCATCGTCTTGGTCGGCTTGATCTACGACATCTCGGCAACGCGCCCGAAATCCACGGGAGCCCTCGCATGACACGCCTGCCGACACTCTTCCTCATGGGCACCATGCTGGCCCTGCCCCCGGTCGCCTTTGCTCAGGAAACTCCCCAGCCTGAGGCCACGGAAACCGCCCCGCAAACCGAAACCCAGGCACCCGAACCTGTTGACCGCTTCCCCGGTGTCGCCGATCCGATCCTGAGCACCACGATCCGCACCCGGTCCGACATTCCTCTCGTGCCGGAAACCGCCACATGGGATGGGTTCCACGGTCAGCTAAACGCGCAGAAATATTCGCCCCTTACCCAGATCACGACGGAGAATGTCGGCGAACTTGAAAAGGCCTGGGACATTCATACCGGCGATGTTTCCGACGGATCGGGCGACCTCACCGCAACCGTCTGGTCGGCAACCCCGGTCTTCGCCAACGATACGCTCTACATCGGCACCCCCTTCTATCGCATCCTCGCGTTGGATCCGGCCACGGGTGAGCAGAAATGGTCCTTCAGCACGGATTCCAAGCTTGAACCGCTGACCCAACCCGCGCTTAAGAACCGCGGTGTCTCATATTGGGAAAACCCCGAGCCGGTCGCCGGCGAGACCTGCCAAAAGATCGTTTATATCGGCACGATGGACGCCCAGCTCTTTGCCGTCGATGCGGATACCGGCGAAAAATGCGCCCGCTTTGGGGAAGACGGCGTGCTGGACATGAACCAGTGGAACACAGTCAACGACCGTTTCCCGCTCTCGCTTCTGCAACCGCCCACGATCACCGGCAACCACGTGGTGCTTGGCTGGGCCGGGATGGACTGGCAATATGCCGAGGCTCCTCCGGGCGCGGTTTTCTCGGTCGATCCGCAAACGGGCGAGCTGCAATGGTCCTTTGAAACCCTTCCCGAAGATATCCGCCGCCAGACCGGCACCGCCAACGTCTGGACGCATATGTCGGTAGATGAGGGGCTCAACATGATCTACCTGCCGGTCGCCTCGCCCTCGCCCAACTACTGGGGCGGCAACCGGACCGAGGAAATTCCCTATGCCACCTCGACCACCGCGCTCGACCTCGACACCGGAGAGGTCGTCTGGTCGCGCCAGTGGGTGCATCATGACATCTGGGACTATGACATCAACTCGGCCCCGACGCTTATGGATATCACCGTCGACGGCGAAGACATCCCCGCGCTCATGCAGGCCACCAAGATGGGTTTCCTCTTCGTGGTCAACCGCGAAACCGGCGAAGATGTCTGGCCGATCGAGGAACGCCCGGTTCCCGGTGGCGACGGAACGGTTGAGGGCGAATATTACGCGCCGACCCAACCCTTCCCGACCAAGCCCGCGCCACTTCTCGACCAGTCGGAAAAACCCGAGGTCTGGGCAATCGCCGATATCGTCGGCCTTGGCTCTTGCAGCAGGCTGTTCGACAACCTCTGGTACGAAGGCATGTATACGCCGCCCACTACCAAGGGCGAAGGCGTGCTGGCCTACCCAGATTCCGCCGGGGGTGTGCAATGGGGTGGCGTGGCCTTTGATCCCGAGAGCCAGACCGCCGTTCTCAACACCTCTCACGTGGTCCAGTACATCAAACTCTTCACCCGTGAGGATTACGACCAGCAAGCCGGTGGTTCGGGCAATGAAAGCGGCTTCTACCCGCAAGAGGGCGCGCCCTACGGCATGTCGCTGATGAATGCGATGAACTGGCTGGGCATGCCCTGCTGGGAACCGCCCTTCGGCGAACTCGTCGCCATCGACATGCATACCGGCGACGTGAAATGGCGCAAGCCCATCGGGGAATCCCAGAAATTCGGGTTTTACATGCCCGAAAGCATGGGGTCTCCGACCATCGGCGGACCGGCAGTCACAAAAGGCGGGCTGATCTTCATCGGCGCGACGATGGACGCCAAGGCCCGGGCCTATGATCTCGCCAGCGGAGAAGAGCTCTGGTCCGACCAACTCGAAGCGCCTGTTGTCGCGAACCCCGCGGTCTACGAATATCAGGGCCGCCAGTACGTGGCTTTCGTCAGTGGTGGCAACTCGATCCTGAAACCCGCCTTCGGCGATCAGGTCGCGGTCTACGCCCTGCCGGATTGAACCGATACGACGGCCCAGCCGCTTGGAAACAGGCGGCTGGGTCCCCGCGCCATGCGCTGCGCTTCACGGCGCTTGACCTGCGGCCCGCCTTCAACGTTAATCGTTAACGTCGGATTAAAACTTCGCACAACATGTAACTTCTCGAACTCACCTGACCGCCAACGGCATTTTAAATTTGCGGACCAGCAAAGGACGTCAGCTGATGATCTTGAATGTGGCCAGCAAGCTCGTCTCGAAACTCGCGGGGATCGAAATCGAGGAAAACAAGGAACGCGACAATTTCATCAAGAAGTCGCTGGGCCTCGCCAGCGCCGGCATACCAATCGGGCGCGAACACGAACCTGCGGGCTATATCCGCTGGAAAGCGGAAACCAGCGACGGGTCCTTTCAGGGATCGGTGGCAGCGCCCGACGAAGACACCAAACTCGTATGGCATGAATATCTCTGGACCAACCGCGTTTCGGTCGACGAATGCGACTGGGAACAGGTGCGATGGCGGTTCTACAGCAACGGTCTCGTCTGCTTTGAATCGCGCATGTCCAATACCAGCGGCCGTCTCGACAATGGCGACGTCCAGGGCCACCGGATCGAACTGCGTGAGAAAAGCGGCCTTTTGCTCGGCGTCTGGATCGCGGGCTTTTTCGTCCGCAAGGATCTTCCCATGCGCGGGTTCGCGAGCTCCTACGTCGATGAACACCAGCCGCTAAAGCTTCATTTCGCTGATCTCGGCGCAACCCAGACCGGCGCATGGGTTTGCCTCTGAATCCCCTGAAAGACTTTGGCCCTACCCGACCGTCTCGCTTTTTTATACGAGGGCAAGCGCCCGAAATTTCAGCAGGAACGCGCTCCGGTATATTTCTGCCCCTTCCCGCTCACCAGCCATTTCCCGCCGACCATCGATTGGCCGGTCGCAATGGGCCAATGCAGCCCGGCACCCACAAACCCCTGACACACATTGATATTTTCTCAATGCACTGGGGCGGCTCCCCTTTCAGCAAGGCGCCATTTCGCCGACACGGCCATTAGGGCATGCAGCGCGACTCGTGTTAAAGTTGTGTCAGCGCTGTGTAACGCGCGACTTCAGGTGCAAGGCACCGAATGCTTCAGGAGAGATTTCCATGAGCAAACTACTTGTCGGGATATTGAGTCTTGTTGTCGGCCTGATCATTGGCGGGATCGGGTCCTCGGCCATGATTGGCGGCGCAACGGGCGTCGGACTTGCCGTCGGCCTATCCTCGGGCATGTGCGCCCTCAGCCGCTCCGCTGTCGACGCCGGTTACCTCACGCCGGAACAGGTCGACGAGGTAATGCAAAAAGCGGCAAGCACGCTGGGCGATATCGCCGGAACCGAGGGCGATGGCGGCGAGATCACCAACAGTACCGAGCGATGCGACGAGGTGCTCGCCCAACTGCGCGGCCCCGAACCGACTGCCCCCGCCGAATAGGTCCCACCCGCGAACAAACCGTGGTGAACCCCTGCCGGTCAGGAACCGGCCCTCGGATCAGGGCCGGCGCGGGGCATCAACCGGTATCAGGCGTCTTCGCGCGTCAGATCGGCAAGGGCGCGGGTCAGCGAAGCGGCTTCCGCCTCGGCATACCGCTGATGCAGATCCACGACCGACGCACCAAGGTCGCGCTCGAACATGTCCCGGTTCGGATTGCCGCTGAACGCCTGCTGTGCTTCGTCGCCAAGGTTCGACTGGAAAATACCTGCCGCGCTGACCGGCAGGAAGTCTTCGTAAATGATCGGATCGGCGCGCAGAACGCCCTTTTCGACCAATGTCGCCGCATCCAGCGTCGCATCGCCTTCGGCCAGCGGTTTACCCGTCGCCGAATAGCGGAAATAGCCCAGCCCTTCCTTACGGATTCCGTCAAGGTCATCCGGGAAGGCCGCAAAGACCTCGGAGAGTTTCGCCATGTATTCCGCTGCGTTCGACCCATCCGCCTTGGGCGTGATGACCGCGCGGGTCTCGGCCAGAAGCTGGTCGTAAAGCGCCTGCCCTTTCGGTGTCAGCGCCATGCCGCGCTGTTCGATCTCACCAAAACGCGCCGTATGGCTGCCCTCGACGGTGGTTTCGCCATCCGCATAGGTCACCGGCTCTTCCAGCGCCTTGAACGAGGTCTGGCGCAGCAGGATCGCCACCTTGCGCGGCGGTGGGCCTTCGATCACCGCCTTGGGCGTGATTTTCCACTCCAGCATCAGCCCCTGCACCTTGTCGATATCCAGCGTACGCGGCGTCAGGTGGTTGATATGCGGTCCCTTGAAGGCCACCACGTCAGCCACCAGCCGGTGCGCGTCATGCAACCGGCGATACATCGCATGGCTCACGTTGGCCTCCGAATGCCAGCGAAATGTCTCGAGCGCCTCGGCAACAAACGCCTCCGCGTCGGCCTCGGTCAGCCCGCCGTCAGCCTCGGCCTTTTCGATCAGCGCCACGCAACGATCTGTGTAGATCCGGCGCGTATCCAGAACGCCCTGCGCCTCGGCCCGCAGGTCTTCGTCCTCAATGAGGTCAAGCCGCAAAAGCGAGGTAAAAACCCGGAACGGATTGTGGCGCAGCGCCAGGTCTTCAAGCGGGCGGAACGCAGTCGAATGCACCGGCACACCGGCAACGCTCAGATCGTAGTAGCCGACCGGGAACATGCCCATGACCGCAAACAGTCGCCGCATCTTCGCCAGTTCCGATGCCGTGCCAAGGCGGATCGCCCCGTGACGTTCCTCGCTGATCCGATCGAGCTCGCCAAGATCCTGCAGGCGGGATTTCTCGGCCGGGTCGGCGGCCAGAGTCTCGTCGTTCACCTCACGCACAAGGTCGAGAAGCGTGCCATATGCGGGCACCTCTTCCTTGTACATGGCGGACATTGCACGGGAAAACAGGGTGCGGATCGCATCCCGGGAAATCTTGGATTCGGACATCGCGGCATTCCATCTTGTCGATTCTGATTGCGCCTGCGGTATCAGGGATCGGGCCCGAAATGAAATGCCCGATGGAACTATTCCCATTCGCTTTGCGCATCACAGCATGCCGAACGACTGTTATCTGGTCACCCCGCTGCCCGGCGGTGCTTATTAGAGCGTTCCGCCAGAGGTGCTGGTGCAGAAATCAGAACCGTTTCGCCGATGCCACAGGCATACCGACCAACAGGCGGCAAGCCTCATGTCAAAACGTCGACCGACCGCGCGCCTCAGCCGCGCCGGAAGATACGCGACAGCTCCGGCACATAGGCCGACCCTTCGCCAGCCTCGACCGCAGTGGAAATCGCCTGATGCACGCCATCCGCGATCAGGTGCTGTGCGCCCGCCTGTTCCGACATGGTACGGTAGTAATCGATATCCTTCAGCGCGTTGCTGACAAAGAACGGCAGCGCGTCGCGGTTGCCATCGGTGATGAAGGGACCCATGCGCTGCAGCGCGACGCTGGCACCGCCGCCATTGGCAAGGATATCCACGAAACGCTGCGGGTCCACATCGGCATCCGCCGCCTGCGCCGCCGCTTCGGCGAGAAGGGTCATGAATCCGACCGATACATAGTTGTGCAGCAGTTTCAGCCGATGGCCGTTCCCCAGCGCGCCCACATGCTCCACCGCTTCCGTAAAGGAATCGAGCACCGGGCGGACCTTGTCCAAAACCTCTGCATCGCCGCCCACAAGCAGGTTCAGCGTGCCTTCATGCGCATGCTGCGCGGTGCGCGTCATCGGCGCGTCGAGGAACGCACCGCCCGCCTCGCCAACCTTTTCAGCCATGCGCAAGGTCGATTCCGGCAGCGCGGTCGAGCAATCGACGACAATCGTTCCCGGACGCAGACCTTCAAGAACGCCGCCCGGGCCAGTGATGATCGCTTCGACCTGCGGCGAGCCGGTCACGCAGAGGATCACCACGTCCGAAGCAGCCGCCACCTCCGCAGAGCTGGCGCAGGACTGCGCGCCAAGGCCGGTGATCTCGTCCACAGGCTGGTTGCCCGGATGGTCGAGGAAAGAAAGCGCGAAACCGCCCTTCAACACGTTGCGCGCGATTCCGTGGCCCATGAGCCCGACGCCGATAAGTCCTGTCTTCATGCCTGTTCTCCCTCAGTGGCGCAGTCGGCCACCCGTCCGGCGGGGTCATACCCGCCGGGAATTCCGTGATGCGGCAGACCTAGCGAAAGCCGGACGCGGGGGAAAGGGAGGCCGCGCCAGCGGCGTCGATATTTTTCGAGTCCATGATCCCGGGCACTCAGCCGTGATTGGCCATGCTTGCCACCGCCAGCGCGGATTCCTGAAACGCCTCGCTCAGGGTCGGATGGGCATGGATCGTCCCCGCCACATCCTCGGCCCGCAGACCCGCCTCGATCGCCAGCGCAAAGCCCGAAACAAGCTCGGACACGCCCGGCCCCACCGCCTGCACGCCCAAAATCACATGATCACTTTCCCGCGCCACCAGCCGGACGAAACCTTCGGCCCGGTCCAGTGTCAGCGCCCGGCCGTTGGCACGAAAGGAAAACTCGCTGACCCGCGCGCCTTCGGCCTCGGACGGCAACAGGCCGACACTGACAATTTCCGGATCGGTGAAACAGACCGCCGGGACACAGGCGCGATCCCATGCGTTCGGCTCTCCGGCAACCACATCGGCGACGATCTCGCCCTGCGCCATCGCCCGGTGCGCCAGCATAAGCCCCGGCGTCACATCGCCAATCGCATAGACCCCGCGCATCGAGGTCTGGCAGCGATCATCAATCTCGACAAAGTTCCCCTGCCGCCGGAGACTGAGTTCGCCAAGACCCAGACCGTCCACCGCAGGTTGCCGCCCGACGGTGACCAGCACCCGGTCGGCATCCAGCGTATCGCTCGTCTCGCCGCTTTCCAGCGTGAGCTTGCCGTCCAGTTCATCCCATCCGGTAACCTTGGTTTCCAGCTTCAGCGCGATACCCAGCGCATCAAGCTGTCGCCGTACCGGCCGGGTCAGCTTTTCATCGTATTGCGGCAGGATCGCATCCGCCGCCTCGATCATCGTGACCTCGCTGCCCAGCTTGGCAAATGCCGTGCCAAGTTCCAGCCCGATATAGCCCGCGCCGATCACGGCCAGCCGCTTCGGCGGTTCCTCCAACGCCAGCGCCCCGGTCGAATCGAGAATGCGCCCGCCAAAGGGAAGTCCCGGCAGCTCGACCGGACGCGACCCCGTCGCAATTACGATGTTTTCCGCCCGCACGATCACCGGGCCGGTTTCGCCTTCGACCTCGACGGTCTTGCCATCACGGAACCGCGCCCAACCGGTAAGCGTCTTGACGCCCGACTTTTCCAGCAAACCGTCCACGCCGGAACAAAGCCGGTCCACCACGCCTTGTTTCCAGTCCTGCGTTTTGCCGAAATCGAGGCTCGGTGCCGAAACGCTGATGCCCTGCATGCCCTCGCCCGCCTGACGAACGGCGTCATGGTACAGCTCTGCCGCGTGGATCAGCGCCTTGGACGGGATACAGCCAACGTTCAGACATGTGCCGCCGACGCGCCGCGCCTCGACAAGGATCGTATCGACACCCAGCCGCGCCGCCCGCGACGCGCAGATATAGCCGCCCGGCCCGCCGCCGATTACCAGAAGGGAACATCTGAGTTCAGTCATCGCGCCACTCCATGAACAGCATCGCGGGTGTTTCCAGCAGGCTCTTGATCTTGGCCACGAATTCCGCCGCGACATAGCCATCGACCACACGGTGATCGAAGCTGCACGACAGGTTCATCATCCGGCGGGGCTGAAAGCTCTGCCCGTCCCAGACCGGGCGCACCACCATCTTGTTCACCCCGACGATGGCCACCTCGGGGTGATTGATAATCGGTGTCGTCGCCAGCGCGCCGAGAGGTCCCAGCGACGTCACCGTCAGGCTCGATCCCGACAGGTTCTTCGGCCCGATCCGCCGATCCCGCGCCGCCTCGGACAGCCGTTTGATCTCGCGCGCCATATCCCAAAGGCTGCGGGCCTCGGCATGGGCCAGCACCGGCACCATCAGCCCGCTGTCCGTCTGCGTCGCGATCCCGCAATGCAACGCCTCGAACCGGGTGATGACATCGGTCTCGTCGTCATAGTGGGCGTTGATCTCGGGGTGATCCACCACCGCCTCGCTCAGCGCGCGCACCAGGAAAGGTAGAACCGTCAACCGACCGCGATCCACGCCGAACCGGTCGTTGAGCGAGCGGCGAAGCTGCTCCAGCGCCTCGACATCCACCTCTTCGATGATCGAGAAATGCGGGATGCGCCGCTTGGCCAGCGCCATGCGCTCGGCAATCTTGCGGCGCACGCCGGTGACGCGGATTTCCTCCGTTCCGTGACGACGCACCAGCCCGCCGCCCTGCCGCATATCCGGGCCATGGGCGACGAAATCGTCCAGATCCTCATGCAGAATACGCCCCGCCGGTCCGGTTCCGCGCAGCTGCCGCAGGTCGACGCCCAACTCGCGCGCGCGCCCCCGGACCGAGGGCGCAGCCAGCGGACGGCCCGACGCATTGCGCGCCGCGACCGGCGCCGCCGATCCGCCACCATTCCGGCGGGGCTTGGGTGCCGGGCTTTCCTGTTTCGGTTCAACCGCTTTCGGCGCGGGTTCTTCCGCCGGCTCTTCGGCTACTTCTGGCTCGGGGTTCTTTTCATCCGACGCCGGGGCAACCTCGACCGAAGCGTCGGTTTCGATCCGGATCAGCTCGCTGCCGATGGCCATGACCTCGCCGGTCTTACCACCAAGCCAGGTCACGCGACCGCTCACCGCCGCCGGAATCTCGACCGTGGCCTTGTCGGTCGTCACCTCGCAGATCGTGTCATCCTCGCGGATCACGTCGCCGACTTTGACCAGCCATTCCGCGATTTCCGCCTCGGCGATGCCTTCGCCGATATCGGGCAGCTTGAATACCTGCTCCGCCATGTCTCAGCCCTCCATGACCGTTGCGATGGCGCGCTTCACCCGCTCGGGACCCGGGAAATAATCCCATTCCTGCGCATGGGGATAGGGCGTGTCCCAACCCGCCACCCGCAGCACCGGCGCTTCGAGCGAATAGAAACACTCCCCCTGGATCAACGCCGTCACCTCGGCCCCGTATCCCGAGGTCAGCGTCGCCTCATGCAGCACGATGCAGCGCCCCGTCCGGCTCACCGACTCCGCGATGGTTTCAAGATCCAGCGGCAGAAGCGTGCGCAAGTCGATCACCTCGACATCGACGCCGCTCTCTTCCACCGCCGCCAGTGCCACATGCACCATCGTGCCATAGGCCAGCAGCGTCGCCGCCGACCCTTCGCGCACGATATTCGCCTTGCCAAGCGGCGTCTGGTAATACCCGGTCTCGACCTCACCAAGCGGATGCTTCCCCCAGCTTTGCGAGGGCCGGTCGAAATGCCCGTCAAACGGCCCGTTATAGAGCCTCTTGGGTTCAAGAAAGATCACCGGATCCGGGTCGTTGATTGCCGCAAGCAGCAACCCCTTGGCGTCCTGCGGATTCGACGGCACCACGGTCTTCAGCCCCGCCACGTGGGTAAACAGCGCCTCGGGACTCTGGCTGTGGGTCTGCGCGCCGAATATGCCGCCCCCCGTCGGCATCCGCACCACCATCGGACAGGTGAACTCCCCGGCCGAGCGGTACCGCAGACGCGCCGCCTCGCTCACGATCTGGTCATAGGCCGGGTACATGTAATCGGCGAACTGGATCTCGACCACGGGTTTCAGCCCGAACGCCGCCATGCCCACCGCCGTGCCCACAATCCCCAATTCGGAAATCGGCGTGTCGAAACAGCGCTGCACGCCGAACCGTTTCTGCAATCCCGCGGTGCAGCGGAACACCCCGCCAAAATAGCCCACGTCCTCGCCCATCACCACGACATCGTCATCCACTTCCATTGCCAGCGTATGCGCATCGCGGATCGCTTCGATCATCGTCATCCGCGCCATGTCAGTAACCCACTTCGTGACGCTGCCTCACCAGATGCGGCGGCATCTCGGCATAGACGTCCTCGAACATTTCGCGCGGGCTGGGCCGGTTGCCGGAATGCAGCGTGCCGATGGCCTCGGCCTCTTTCTGCGCCGCGATCACCCCGTCCATCACCTCCGCCTCGGCCTGCGTATGGCGTTCCTCGCTCCACAGTCCCTTCTGGATCAGATGTGTCTTGAGCCGCAGGATCGGGTCACCCAAGGGCCATGCCGCGCCTTCCTCCTTGGGCCTGTAGGCCGCCGGATCGTCCGAGGTCGAATGCCCCCCGGCGCGATAAGTCACGTATTCGATCAGCGTCGGGCCCAGATCGCGCCGCGCCCGCTCTACCGCCCATGCGGCAGCGGCATGGACTGCAAGGTAATCGTTCCCGTCGACCCGCAGCGCGGGCAGCCCAAACCCGTGTCCCCGCGCCGCGAATGTCCCGGCACCGCCCCGCGCAATGCCCTGAAAGGTCGAAATCGCCCACTGGTTATTGACGATGTTCAGGATCACCGGCGGCTTGTAGGTCGAGGCAAAGACCAGCGCCCCGTGGAAATCGCTCTCGGCCGTCGACCCGTCGCCGATCCAGCCCACAGACAGCTTGCGCTCACCCTTGATCGCGGCGGCCATCGCCCAGCCCACGGCCTGCACGTATTGCGTCGCAAGATTGCCCGAGATCGAAAAAAACCCGTGTTCTTTCGAGCTGTAAAACACCGGAAGCTGCCGCCCCCGCACCGGGTCCGCCTCATTCGAATAAACCTGGTTCATCATGTCCGACATCGGATAGCCCGAGGCGATAAGCAGACCCGCCTGCCTGTAGGTCGGGAAATTCATGTCGCCCTTGCGCAGCGCTTTCTGGAAAGCGCAGGCAATCGCCTCTTCACCAAGGTGCTGCATGTAGAAGGACGTTTTGCCCTGCCGCTGCGCTTTCAGCATCCGTGCATCATAGGCGCGCAGGGTCATCATGTGGCGCAGCCCCTCCTGCAAGGCTTCGTCGCTCAGCGAATCGGCCCAAGGACCAACCGCCTCGCCCTTGCGGTTCAGCACGCGGATGATCGAAAACGCCAGATCGCGCATGTCCTCGGGGTTTTCACCGGGGTCCGGACGCCGCACCTCTCCCGCACGCGGTATCTCTACATGAGAGAAATCCGGGGTGTCCCCGGGCCGGATCGCCGGCTCCGGCACATGTAGCTGCGGGTCGGTTTCCTTATCCATCCTGACACTCCTTCTGAAGGTCGATGTACTGGGCCAGCCGGGCGAGGAAGGTGGCCCGCAGCGCCGGCTCTGCCGGGGCCAGCGCGAATCCAAGGGCGTAACGCCCATTTCCCTGCGGCTTTAGCGACATTTCCGCTATCTCCAGCCCCATACGCCGCGCCGTATCCATCACGCGCGTCACCTTACAAAGTGGATCGCGGCAGGAATAATTCAAATCCATCCCCGGCCCTCCTTGGAAAGACGATAGTTGGGCCGCGACAGAATGAGCTTTTGATTTCTTTGCCTCTTGCGCGTAAACGCAAAATAATCTTCTGCAGAATGATCATTCCTAAAACGATGCGACCCGCCAACCCACAGTCACAAATCGACCAGATCGACCGCCGCATCCTCAAGGCACTGGCCGAGGACGGGCGCATCTCGAACACGCAGCTTGCGCAACAGGTCGGCTTGTCTCCCAGCCCCTGCTGGCAAAGGGTCCGGCGGCTCGAGCAACAGGGAATCATCGCCGGCTACCGGGCGATTCTCGATCACGAACAGCTGGGTGCCCCGGAAATCGTGATGATCGAGGTTGTTCTGGACCATCACGACGATTCGACCCTCGACGTCTTCGAACGCACGATGGAGCGCATGCCCGAGGTGCTCGAGGTTCACCTGACCAGCGGCGAATACGACTACCTGATCAAGGTCGCGGTGCAGGGAACGCGCGGCTACGAACAGTTTCTGCGTAAAAAGCTCTACCGCGTGCCCGGAATCCGCCATTCACGCTCCAGTTTCGTTCTGCGGTCTCTCAAGAACGTGCAGGCCTACCTGCCCGCGTCAGACTGACCCTGCCACGCGCGAGCAGGTCGAAACGCGGCCCACGAAACAATATTTCTGCGCCCCAGCGCCTTTTCACCCTTGACGCTCCCCGCTGAAATTGAGAGAGAGCGGCCCTGATATTAAGGGTCTCAGGCTCAACACCTGTAAATCCTTCACGTGATTCACCGCCCGGAAAGACTGTCGGGTACCCGCAACCAAGGCGCTTTCACGCGCGCCGCAGGACAGGAGAAAGGCCATGAAGGTCAGAAACTCGCTCCGCTCGCTCAAGAATCGGCACCGTGATTGCCGCGTTGTGCGTCGCAAAGGCCGCGTTTACGTGATCAATAAAACGCAGCGCCGGTTCAAAGCTCGTCAGGGCTGAACCGGACAATCTGATTTGGAACGGGCCGCCTCTTGGGCGGCCTTTTTCTTTGCGTTCAGACTGAACCGGACAGGGTCTTAAACCCTCAGTCAGACGCGCCCACATACCGGGTCACGAAACGGTGAATAATTTCTGACTGAAACGCTTGGAAATTCATCACCCCTCGGTTACTGATCAAAAAAGTCGGAAATAACCCACCATACGAAAGGACGACCGAACCATGCAACGCACCGCCCTGCTGGCCGCCCTCACCCTCTCCGCCATCGGCTCAACCGCCGTCGCGGATGAGCTCAATCTCTATTCCTCGCGTCACTACGACACTGATGAACGGCTATATTCCGATTTCGAGGAACAGACCGGGATCACCATCAACCGCATCGAAGGCAACGCCGATGAGCTGATCGCCAGGATGGAAGCCGAAGGCGCGAATTCTCCCGCCGACGTGCTGCTGACCGTGGATACCTCGCGGCTCGAACGCGCCAAGAACGCAGGCGTTCTTCAGGCCACCGATAGCGATGTGCTCGAAGACCGCATCCCCGCCAGCCTTCAGGATTCCGACAACCAGTGGTTCGGTTTCTCCCAGCGCGGCCGGATCATCTTTTACGACAAGAACGAACTGACCGACCCGCCGCAGACCTACGCCGATCTGGCAGACCCGAAATACAAGGGGCTGGTCTGCATCCGTTCCTCCTCGAACACCTACAACCAGACCCTGCTGGCCTCGATCATCACCAATCAGGGTGCCGAGGCCGCACGTGAATGGGCCGCAGGCGTCGTCGAGAACATGGCCCGCGATCCGCAGGGCGGCGACACCGACCAGTTGCGCGGCATCGTGTCGGGCGAATGCGACATCGCGGTTTCGAACACTTATTACTTTGCCCGCGCTATCCGGACCGATGTCGAAGGCGTCAGTGACAGCCGCGACATGATCGGCTGGGTCTTCCCGAACCAGGACACGACCGGCGCGCATATGAACCTCTCGGGCGGCGGTGTCGCAGCACATGCGCCCCACCCGGAGAACGCGGTCAAGTTCCTCGAATACCTGACCAGCGATTCGGCGCAGGTCTATTTCTCCGGCGGCAATGACGAATACCCGGTCGTTCCCGGCGTCGAAATCTCGGATTCGGTCAAGGAACTGGGCGAGTTCAAGGCGGATGAGGTAAGCCTCTCCGATGTCGCCAAGAACATTCCCGAAGCCCAGAAAATCTTTAACGAGGTCGGCTGGAAGTAATCCACGCCCCTCAAGGCAACAGGTGACGCGGACCGAAAGGTTCGCGTCATTTTTCTGCGCGGCGCCCCGCGCTGCCGACACAACTCTCCGTCCGGGCGCGATTTTCTTTTACCTTAGGTCAATTTTTCGCATAACATGTTCGCGCGTTAGCATTTAACGGGCCCTACTGCCGCCCCGACGCCCGCCACTTCAACTTTGACGACCTGCATAGACTGGATGAATTGAAACGATGCCGCTCGCCTGCGTTCTGATTTCGGACATCACCGGCAGCACTCAAATCTACGAGCGCGAGGATAACGAGACCGCGCTCGGCTACATGCTGCCCGTCCTCGAACGTATGCGTGAGTTGATTTCCAGCAACGACGGCATCTGCGTCAAATCCAAGGGCGATGATACGATCAGCTTTTTCCCCACGTCGGAAAACGCCTTCAACGCCGCATGGGCAATGATCAACGAGGAATGGCATCTGGGCATGTCGGTTCACGCGGGAATCTATTTTGGCGAGGTTCTTCGACAGGACGCGGGACTTTACGGCAGTGCCGTGAACACCGCTGCCCGGCTTGCTTCGCTCGCCAAGCCCAGCGAGGTGCTCGTCGGCGCCAATTGCATCGACGGCCTAAGCGACGACAACCGCGCCCGCGTCCTGCCGATCGGCGATCTGCACCTCAAGGGCAAGGAAGAGCCGACACAGGTCTTTGCCGCGTCGGTTCATTCCATGGCAGCGACGACAATGGTCTTTGCGAAACGCCAGATGGAACGCCCCAGCCGGACCGAACTGGTCGAACTCACTTATGGCGGGCAAAGCTGGCAGATCAACGAGGGCGAAAAGCTCACCATCGGACGCTCTTCGGACTGCGATATCGTCGTCGACTGTGCCTGGGTATCCCGCCGCCACGGTGAAATCTCGATCCGCCAGTGGCAGCTTGAATATGCCGATCACAGCTCGGCCGGCAGCATCGTCAAGGGCGCCGATGGCGGTGAAATGTCCGTCCACCGCCGCTCGACCATGCTGAACGGGGCCGGGACGATCATGCTCGGCGCGCATGGCATGGTGGACGACTCCTGCACCATCGGCTTTGTCGCGCATGACATGTCGATCCTCGCCGCCAATACCTAAGCCCCCATTGCGAAGCCGCCGCTTTCCCGGCACAAGCACCTCCGGCACCTAGACAACGGACTTCGCATGCGTCTCCCCCTTACCATTCTCAGCGGCTATCTCGGCGCGGGAAAGACCACCCTGATCAACCGGCTTCTGGCCGAGGGTCACGGGCTGAACCTGATGGTGATCGTCAACGATTTCGGCTCGGTGAATATCGATGCCGCGCTGATTGCCGAGGCAGCCGACCAGACCATCGCGCTGACGAACGGCTGCGTCTGCTGCTCGATGGAGGCCGATCTTTTCATGGCCCTGAACGCGGCGCTGGACCGTAACCCGCGCCCCGATCACCTCATCGTAGAAGCCAGCGGCATTGCCGATCCCGCCGCCATCGCTGCCGCCGCAATTGCAGAACCCGAAATCGGCTACGGCGGCATCCTGACGCTGGTGGACGCGCTGAACATCGACGCCCAGCTTGCCGATCCGGAACTCGCCCCTCAGATCAGCCAGCAGATCGCGGCCGGGGATTTGACGCTGATCACCAAGACCGACAGCGCCCATCCCCATTTGATCGCCCGTCTGAGAGACCTCGGCGCGCGCAACCCTGCGCCGCTCGGCGACGTACCGCTCGCGCCGCTGCTGTTTGACATCGTGCCCCTGCCGCGCAGCCCCCGCCCCGTGCCGCACCCGGCCTATGCGGCTTGGCACCACGACAGCGACACGCCAATCAGCCGTGCCGAGATGGGCGACCGCCTCGCCGCCCGGCCCGAGGGCCTCTACCGGCTCAAGGGGACAGTGCTGACGGACGACGGCGCCTATCGGATCCACGTCACCGGCCAGCATGTCGAGGCGAAACGCACCCGCGCCGAGCGCACAAACCTCGTCGGCCTCGGCCTCGCCAGCCGGATCGATGCGGCAGAGATCGAGGCGTGGTGGCAGGGCGGGACGGTCTAACCGGGTTCGCCGGATAAGGGGTAGGGCAGCGCCCGACCCTGGGTGGGCGCCGGAACCTCGCGCCACACATACACCTCGCCAAAAGCGCCCCCATTGCCTGCCAATCGCACCGTTGCAATGCGCCCTCCCGGGGGGTGGCTCGGGCGCGGCCCTAATCCAACCTGTCGTCCAGCTCTGGAATAAAGTAGCTACCGCCGCCGCCCCACCTGACGACAGATCAGGATCACCGGCAGCAGCCCCATCGCAACAATCACCAGCGACGGCACCGCCGCGCCTTCCAGCCGCTCGTCACTGGCCAGCCGATAGGCCTGCACCGCCAGCGTGTCATAGTTGAACGGCCGCATGATCAGCGTCGCTGGCAATTCCTTCATCACATCGACGAAGACGATCAGCAGCGCCGTCAGCAGGCTCGGCGTCAGGATCGGCAGATGCACCCGGCGCAGCGTGCCCATCGGTGTCTGCCCCAGCGACCGCGCCGCCGCGTCCATGTTCACATGCACCGTGCTCTGCCCGCCCTCATAGGCCCCCAGCGCCGCCGCAAGAAAACGTACCATATAGGCACCGACCAGCAGCCAGATCGACCCGGTCACCAGCAACCCGGTCGAATAGTCGAACCGCGCCCGCATCCAGGCATCCAGCGCATTATCGAACGCGGCAAAGGGCACCATCAGCCCCACCGCGATCACGCCACCGGGCACCGCATAACCCAGCCGCGCGATATAGCCCGCAACCGAAGAAATCTTGCCCGGCCGCAGCCGCTGATAGAACCCGACGATCACAGCCGCGCCCACCGTCACCGCCGCCGCCACGCTCGCCAGTGTCAGTGAGTTGGAGATGAACCCGATATAGCGCCGCGACAGCAGATCCTGCTCGGAATCGATCCCCATCGCAAAGAGCGCCACCGTCGGCACCAGAAAGCCAAACACCACCGGAAAGGCGCAGATCACCACCGACGCCAAGGCCCGCCAGCCCGTCAGCGCCTCGGGCGGCATGGTCACATGGGCCTTGCCCGCATGGTGATAGCGCGCGCGCCCGCGCTGGATGCGCTCGCTCAGCGCCAGCAGCAGGGCAAAGCTCAGCAGACAAAGCGCCAGCTGCGCCGCCCCGGCCCGGTCCGCCATGGAAAACCAGCTTGTATAGATGCCGGTGGCAAAGGTCTGCACGCTGAAATAGGCCACAGTGCCGAAATCAGCGATGGTCTCCATCACCGCCAGCAGCACGCCCCCCGCAATCGCTGGCCGCGCCATCGGCAGGCTGACCCGCAGAAAAGCCGAAAGCGACGAATGCCCCAGCGTCCGCGCCGCCAGAAACGCGGCCGAGCTTTGTTGCAGGAACGCGGCCCGAGCCAGCAGGTAGACATAGGGATAAAGCACCAGCACCAGCATGGTTGCCGCACCGCCCATGCTCCGGATCTCGGGAAACCAGTAATCCCGCGGCCCCCAGCCGGTCACATCCCGCAGGGTCGATTGCACGATGCCCGGATGATCCAGCAGATAGGTATAGGCATAGGCCATCACATAGGCCGGAAACGCCAATGGCAGCACCAGCGCGACCTCGAACAGTCGCACGCCGGGAAAGCGCGTCATCGTCACTAGCCAGGCCGACCCCACCCCAAGACAGAACGTTCCCACAGCCACCAGCAGCACCAGCACAAGCGTGTTCAGCGCATAGCGCCCCAGAACAGTGTCGATCAGATGCTGAACCGTATCGGTCCCGCCGGTCAGCGCCGCCAGCGCTACCGCCAACATCGCCAAGAGGCAGGCCCCAGCCACCACGCAGGACGCCCAGCCCAGCAGCCTAGGCCCGGTTTCGCGCCGATGGTGGCTGCCATGATCGGCATATGATCGCGTATCGCTCAAACAGGCCCCCGGGCAGATGGTGTCAATGTAAGCAAGGCACAGCGTGTAGCAGACAGCCCCGGTTAGGCAAGGGTCAGAGGCCAGCCTCAGCCGGACGGCACGCCTGCCGAGCCATATTCCAGCCACGCCCGCTCCTCGGGCGTGAGGCTTTCCGCCATCATCGCGTCATAACGCGCGATCTGATCACCGCTCACCACATCCGCCCACTGGCCATTGCTGCCACTGTGAAAAAACGCCCTGTCCGATTTGAAGAATCCCTTGCCGCCCGATGGTGCAAACCGCTCGGCGTTGGCCCTCATGTTGTCGAATGTCGCGGCACGGACAAGCTGCGCCATGGTCTCGGCACTGTGCGATATGTCCAAGAGTTCGGCGACCTTCGCGAAAGTCGCCTCCAGATCGCGCCTCATATCGGCAAAATGAAACAGGGTGACGTTGGGCCGGTCGGCCAGCGCGATAGCGGCCTTGTAGTGACGCAGGATATGGGCAAGCGGCGCCGCATCCATATCGAACCCCTCCGCCCCGCCGTCCAGAAACCGGCGAAAGGCGACCCCGTCCGGATCGTCTTCCGGAAACCAGTGGGAATAGAAGGTGATCGGCATGTTGTGCATATGCCGGCAATTGGACAGATGCGCGTCGAGCGGATGGCGAAACACGCAGATATACTGCGCGTGATCGTCCAGCGGCAGCCCGTCCATCGGGGTGTGGCTCTTCATGCTGCGCCGATGGGTCATCCCCTCCAGCCGCTCCACCACCTCCTCGAGGTCGCGCAGACGGATATCGACCCATGGCATCCGGATCGACAGCTCTGTCTCAACTTCGGGGTCGCCGGAAAACAACAGGGCAATGATCGTCTGCATCCACGTGGTGCCGCATTTCGGCGGGGTCACCACGATGACATCATCCGACCGGATCACTACCCTGTCCCAGTGCCGATTATCGGTGAGCGGACCGAGGTAAAGCTTTCGCTGCGTCATTTCCGACCTCGTCTGCATTGGGCGCGATCACGAAAAACGGAGGCCTCGGCAAGGCAACACAAAACAGCGCCCGTGATCACGAAACACCGCAAGCTCTCTGCGCGGGCAACACGCGCAGGACGCGCCAGATAAGGCTGCCAACAGCCAATGGTATTGAGTTTCGTCAAACGCATCGTGCGACAAACAGCCCGGCTTGGGCAAAAGCCAGACGACAGCTCAACTCCAATCAAACCATGGCCGCCATGCGGGTTTCGCCTCTGCTGCGTTCAACAAATAAACTTCTCCCACGGCGAAAACACTGCTCAAGCCATCTTGCTAAGACCGTCCCTGAGCGCCTTTGTCATCCCCTGAGCTTCCATATGAAGCCGAAGTCTCTGATTAAAGCCACCCGGCGTATTGAGCGCCTCGATCAGCGGACCACACGCAGTCGTCGACAGGTTTGATGCCACCAACTCTCTGAGAAATGCTTCGCCCTGGGATTCATCCGCGACCCTTTCCCCAAGCCAGACCGCTGCATCGCTGACCATACGCGCGACAGGGGATAGAACAGCCTGCGCGCAAAGATAGGCGGCCATTTCATCGGCATCCTGCACGGCATAAATACTGTTGCGGCCTCCGAAAATCTCCGTGACAATCTTGGTGTCTCCGCACATCATGATAGGCGTCCCGCCCCGTGCAATGCCGGGAAACGGCATCATCTGGGCAACCACGCGCGCCGGTCGAACCAAGGCGTCTGCCTCCTCAAGCGACGCACCGGCCATGAAACTTATCGCGACCTGTCCTTCTCGAAACGCCAGAGGTCCAAGAACATCTCGTGCGACTTCGGCCATCAAACCCAAGAACAGAACGTCGCTTGCATCCACGACCCCCTGATTGTCAGCGATCTGAACATTACCATGGGCTTCAGCGAGAGAAGATGAGTGATGAACGCTGCGCTCGGAAACAGTGATGTCGTGCCCATCCTCGACGATACCTTCCACCGCCGCACGAGCGATCGTTCCGCACCCGATCACGCCAATACGCATGTCTTCCCTCCTGGTGACCTCACCCGAAATCGACCCTTGCGCGGATCGTAACATTCGTCACGACGGGCGCGGCGCGGGCCTCTCGCCATCCCGGAAATAGGGTCCGCAGAAAGATCGAAAGGACGGATGCGACAGGGACGGCCCCCAGCACCGCCCCTAGTCGTATTTCCGCTGATCCTCGATCACCAGCCCGTCATTCGGCAGGCTGCCCGGCGCGACCACCTCGACGATGCCGCGCATCTTCAGTACAGAGGCGACGGATTCGTCGTAATTGGTCCGCTTGTCGCTGGATTCGATCTGAACCGTCAGCGTATCCATCTCACCCACGCGTCGGGCGATCACCCGCGCCTTCGACACTTCGGCGTGTTTGGCGACAAGCGCGGCAACCTGTTCGGGGCGGATGAACATGCCCTTGACCTTGGTGGTCTGATCGGCCCGGCCCATCCAACCCTTGATGCGCATATTGGTCCGCCCGCAGGGCGAAACCCCCGGCATCACGGCGCTCAGATCGCCGGTAGCGAAACGGATCAGTGGATAGTCGTGGTTCAGCGTCGTCACGACGACCTCGCCCACTTCTCCCGGCTTCACCGGCTTGCCGGTGCCCGGGGTCACGATCTCGACGATCACCCGCTCATCGACGATCAGCCCCTCCATCGCCTCGCTTTCATAAGCGACATTTCCAAGATCGGCGGTGGCATAGGATTGCAGGCAGCTGATCCCGCGATCCGCATATTCCTGCCGCAGCGACGGGAACAATGCGCCGCCACCAACAGCCGCCTTGCTGATCTTCAGCTTGACGCCCATCTCCTCGGCCTTGTCGAGGATCACCTTCAGGTAATCGGGCGTCCCCGCATAGGCGGTCGTACCCACGTCCCGCGCCGCGGTCACCTGCAACTCGGTCTGGCCGGTCCCGGCGGGCAGCACCGCCGCCCCGACCGCCCGCGCGCCGTTTTCGAACATCATACCCGCCGGGGTAAGGTGATAGCCGAAACAGTTGTGCACGATGTCCTTCTTGCCGATCCCGGCGGCAAAAAGCGCGCGGCCAAAGCCCCACCAGTCCTTCCCGATCATCCCCGGCTCATAGATCGGGCCGGGCGACTGGAAGATATGCGAGTATTTGTTCACGGCGTGCATCGCGAACCCGCCAAACGGCGGCGTCTTGGCCTGCGCTTTGGTCAGGTCCGACTTGCGCAGCACCGGCAGTTTCGACAGCTCCTTGACCGAGGTGATCTCGCTTGCATCGACATCCTTCAGCGTCTTGGCATAGCCGGGAAGGCTTTGAGCCTGCCCGATCTGTACCTGCAAAGCGCCGCCGATATCCGCCGCGCGCTCATCCTTGGACCGCGTCTCAAGCGTATCATAATACCCCGTCATGGCATCTCTTCCGTGTCAATATACCTGTTACGACCCGGACCCCGGGTCACTCGACATAACTCAGCTCAGCCATCTCTTGCGTCTACGATAGGATCGCACGTCGCGGAACGACTTGCGTCCTTCGTCCGACATGCCAAGGTAAAACTCCTTGACGTCGGGATTCTCGCGCAGGGCCTTGGCCGCACCATCCATCACTACGCGACCGGATTCCAGAATATAACCGTAATGTGCAAAGCGAAGTGCCACATTCGTGTTCTGCTCTGCCAAAAGAAACGTCACCCCTTCCTGCTCGTTCAAGTCCTTGACGATGCCAAAGATTTCCTCGACCAGCTGCGGCGCCAGCCCCATGCTCGGCTCGTCCAGCAGGATCGTTTCGGGGTTGGCCATCATCGCCCGTCCGATGGCACACATCTGCTGTTCCCCGCCCGAGGTATACCCCGCCTGACTCTTGCGGCGTTCCTTGAGACGCGGGAAATAGGCGTAGACCTTTTCCAGTGAGGCATTCTGCTCGGCCTTGCTGTCCTTGCGGGTATAGGATCCGGTCAGCAGGTTCTCCTCGATGGTCAGGTGCTCGAAACAATGCCGACCCTCCATCACCTGGATCACCCCCTTGCGCACGATCTGCGCCGGGTCCGCGTGCTGCATCGGCTCTCCACGGTAACGGATCGACCCCTTGGTCACCTCGCCCCGTTCCGACGCCAACAATCCCGACACCGCCTTGAGCGTCGTCGTCTTGCCCGCGCCATTCCCGCCCAGCAGCGCCGTGATGCCGCCTTTGGGCACCTTCAGGCTAACGCCTTTCAACACGAGGATCACATGGTTGTAGATCACCTCGATATTGTTGATCTCCAGCAGGGTATCCTGAAGCGTCTCTTGCGCATTCGCCGTATCGAGCATTCTCACAGATCCTCAAAATTCCAAGCCCCTCGCCGGGGTCAAAAAGGTGCGGCGACACGGGGCCGCCGCACCAGTCAGATCAATCGCACCCAGGTGTGATGTTGTTTTCCGACGCATAGGCCGAGGAATCTTCCTCGATCAGCGCGCTGATCACTTCCTGATCGGTGTCGATATAGTCGGTGATCATGTTCCACTCACCGGCTTCGGCATCCCATTGCGCCACCGCACCACGGCCGTCGCCACCATGATTTTCACAGGACGCCGCGAATTCCGGGCCGAAATTCGGCAGGCCCAGCGATTCCATCTTGGCTTCGTCGATCACCAGCGCCTCCATCCCGTCGCGCATCATCGCGGGCGTGATGTCCTTGGTGCCGTGGATCTCCTGCGCGGTCTTGGCAGCCTCTGCAGCCAGCATCGCCGCATACATGCCACGGTTGTAAAGCGCGGTGCCAAGCTGATCGCCCGCACCCGCGGCCTTGCCCGCATCGACCACATATTTGCGCAGGTCATCGTAAAGCGGGTAATCGTCGCCAAGGTTATGGAAGGTCAGCGCCTTGTAGCCATCGGCACCGGCGCCCGCAGGCAGCACGTCATTCTCGGACCCGGACCACCAGATGCCGATGAAATTCTCCATCGGGAATCGGATGTTCACCGCCTCCTGAATCGCGACCGAGTTCATCACGCCCCAGCCGTACATGATCACGTAATCCGGACGCTCACGACGCACCTGAAGCCACTGTGACTTCTGCTCCTGACCCGGGTGATCCACCGGCAGCAGCATCAGCTCATAGCCATGCTTCTTGCCAAGCTCTTCCAGCGTGCGGATCGGCTCTTTGCCGTAAGCCGAGTTGTGATAGACCAGCGCGATCTTCTTGCCGGACAGGTCGCCGCCGTTCTGCTCAAGCAGATGCTTGATCGCGACCGAGGCCCCATCCCAATAGTTGGCCGGGTAGTTGAAGATATTGCGGAACACTTCGCCGTTCTTGGCCGAGGTGCGGCCGTAGCCCATCGAGTGGACCGGGATACCATCCGCCGTCGCCTTTGGGATCAGCTGATAGGTGATGCCCGTCGACAGAGGCTGATACACCAGCGAGCCTTCGCCCTTGGTGGACTCGTAGCATTCCACGCCTTTTTCGGTGTTATAGCCGGTTTCGCATTCGATCACTCGTACCGGCACACCGCCGATCCCGCCGTCGCGTTCGTTCAGCAGTGTAAAGTAATCCTCGTAGCCGTCCGCAAAGGGAATACCGTTCGCGGCATAGGCCCCGGTACGATAGCTCAGCGACGGGAACACGAGGTCCGCCATCACCGGCCCCGCGGCCATCACGGCGCCCAGCGCCAGCGTCGTCAGTCTAAGTTTCATCGGGTCTTTTCCTCCCATGTGGTTTTGTCCGATGGTTCACGGGGTTGACCCCCGCTTGTCCTTCGCCGCCCCGATCGGGGTCGGCATGTGGTGCGGGGCTCGCTCCTCTCACCCCGCGCCCGCCCCCTAGTGGGGGAAGGGCCACAATCTCAGTTTCTCCTTGGCCACGCGCCAAAGCTGCGCCAGCCCGTGCGGCTCGAGGATCAGGAACGTGATGATCAGCCCGCCGACGATCAGCAACTGCAGATGCGCCACGATGTCGGTCGGCCATCCCAGCATATCCGCCCCCACGACCTTGAGCACGACCGGCAAAAGCACGAGGAACGCCGCCCCCGCAAAGGATCCGAAAATCGAGCCCAAGCCGCCGATGATCACCATGAACAGCACAAGGAAGGATTTCTGGATGCCGAATGCCTCGCCGACCTCGACCGCGCCGAGGTAGACCGCAAAGAACAGCGCCCCGGAAATCCCGACGAAAAAGGACGAAATCGCAAAAGCGGTCAGCTTGGCCCGCAGCGGGTTCACCCCGATGATCTCGGCGGCAATGTCCATGTCGCGGATCGCCATCCACGTCCGCCCCAATGTGCCCCGCGTCAGGTTCCGCGCGATGATCGCCGATCCGGTAAGGAAAACGAGACAGAAAAGATAGGTCGCCCAGGCCTCGGTATTCGGTCCCGTCACCTCGATGCCGAACAGCGTGCGTTCCGGCGCGGAAATCTGGCCCGAGGCGGAATAGTTGTAAAACCAAGGCACCCGGTTGAACAGCCAGACAAGAAAGAACTGCGCCGCCAGCGTCGCCACCGCAAGGTAGAACCCCTTGATCCGCAGACTCGGCAATCCGAAGAGCACTCCGACCCCGGCGGTAATCAGCCCCGACAGGATGACGTGGAAAAAGATGTTCACATCCGGAAAGGCAGTCATCAGCTTGTAGCAGGCATAAGCCCCTACCGCCATGAACCCGCCGGTGCCAAGGCTCACCTGCCCGCAATACCCCGTCAGGATGTTCAGCCCGATCGCCGCGATCGCGTAGATCAGGAACGGCAGCAGGATCGCGTTCGCCCAGTAATCGTTGATGACAAAGGGCACGACCAGAAAGGCCACCGCCAGCACAAGGTAATACCGATACCGGTCGAACTTGATCGGAAAGGTCTGGCTGTCCTGAACATAGGTCGAGCTGAAATCACCCGCTTCGCGATAGATCATCTGTCAGCCTCCTGCATCGGCATGGCGCCCCGGTTGGGCGCACGGGCAAACCCGATCTCCTCGCTGTGCCGCGCCAGCCAGATCCACGCCAGCACGCCCAGCCCGGCGCCAAAGGCCGCCAGAACCGCCGCCGTCAGTACCTGCCCCTCACCCGCCGTCAGCGCGAGATAGCCAAAGACCCAGAACCCCGACCAGGCCACCACGTTCACGATTGCTATCAGTTTGGCCATGCTCACACCCTCTCGATGATCTTTTCGCCGAACAGCCCCTGCGGCCGGAACACAAGGAAGACCAGCGCCAGCACATAGGCAAACCAGTTCTCCGTCGCCCCGCCCAGCGCAGGCCCCAGCAGGAATTCGAACAGTTTCTCGCCCACCCCGATGATCAGCCCGCCGACGATGGCCCCTGGGATCGAGGTGAACCCGCCCAGCATCAAGACCGGCAGCGCCTTGAGCGCGATCAGCGAGAGCGAGAATTGCACCCCCGACTTCGCGCCCCACATGACCCCTGCGACCAGCGCCACGAACCCGGCCAACGACCAGACAAGAACCCAGACGAAGTTGAGCGAGATCCCGACCGACAGCGCCGCCTGGTGGTCATCCGCCACCGCGCGCAAGGCCCGCCCCTCGCGGGTGTACTGGTTGAAAGCCATCAGCGCGATCACCAGAATCCCGGCAATCACCGTCGCCACAATGTCGAGATTGTCGATGAAGAAGCCATAACCGAACATGTCATAGGTGATCTGGTCGATGGTCTCGTTGATCCCTTGGGGCAACCCGACGTCGAGGGTCTTGATCTCAGACCCCCACATCAGATCCGACAAGCCTTCAAGGAAATAGGCAAGCCCGATGGTCGCCATGAACAGGATGATCGGCTCCTGGTTGACCAGATGCCGCATGACCAGACGCTGCACCAGCCAGGCCAGCACGATCATCACCACCACGGTCACCAGGATCGCAAGCAGCGCCGGCACATGCCAGCCGAAATGATGCAGATCCGTGCCCAAAGTGGCGTTGATCAGATGGCTGAACGGCACCTGCCCGTCCATGATCCCGACCAGCGTGGCCGCCGCAAACAGGGCCATAACCCCTTGGGCATAGTTGAAAATCCCGCTGGCCTTGAAGATCAGCACAAAGCCAAGGGCGACCAGCGCGTAAAGCACGCCGGCCATAAGCCCGTTCAGCGTGACCTCCATCGCGAATAAAAGCTGATCAGGCATCACACCCTCCCCCGCCGCCAAATTTCTTCACAGAAATTTCCCAAAAATTTTGAAAAATTTTTGCCACCACCCGATCAGTCATGCGCCACCCCCAGATAGGCGTCGATCACATCCTGATTGTTGCGCACCTCGTCCGGCGTACCGTCCCCGATCTTCTTGCCGTAATCCATCACCACCACGCGGTCGGACAGATCCATCACCACGCCCATGTCATGTTCGATCAGGGCGATCGTCGTGCCGAACTCGTCGTTCACATCAAGGATAAAGCGGCTCATGTCCTCCTTCTCCTCGACATTCATCCCCGCCATCGGCTCGTCCAGCAACAGGATCGTCGGCTCCGCCGCTAAGGCCCGCGCCAGCTCGACCCGTTTCTTCAACCCGTAGGGCAACCGCGCCACCGGCGTCTTGCGAATATGCTGGATCTCGAGAAAATCGATGACCCGTTCCGCCACCTCGCGGTTGGCCACCTCCTCATGCTCCGCCTTCCCCTTCCACAGCATCTGCGACAGGATCGACGGCTTCATATGGGTCAGCCGGCCACACATCACGTTGTCCAGAACGCTCATCCCCTCGAACAGCGCGATGTTCTGAAAGGTCCGCGCAATGCCCTGCCGCGCCACCTCATAGGGTTTCATCTGCGGCCGCCGCGCGCCCTTGTACCAGACCTCGCCCTCCGAGGGCGTATAGAACCCGGAAATCACGTTCAGCATCGAGGATTTCCCCGCCCCGTTCGGCCCGATGATCGCGCGGATCTCACCCTCGCGGATGTCAAAGGAAATATCCTGGATCGCCACCACCCCACCGAACCGCAGGGTGATATTCTTCATCTCCATCACCACGCCGCCGATGGTGCGCCCATCCGCCGTCACGTAACTGTCAGCCGTATCCTTCACGCGCGACCTGCCCTTCTTTTCGTTCCAAATACGGCCGCCGGAGGCTCCCCCGCCCACCGCGCAACGCAGCATTCAACTGGCATGAAACCTCTCATTCCGCGGCCATCGAGCGGGTCTTGACCGGCACCACCGCCGCTTCGCGGATCTCGAGCGTGGCCCGGATCGCCCCCTTGCGCCCGTCCTCATAGGTCACCTCGGTCTCGGTGCTAATCTTGTCCGACCCGTCGTAAAGCGCGGCGATGATATCGGCGAATTTCTCCTCGATGACGCGGCGACGCACCTTGCGGGTCCGGGTCAGCTCGCCGTCATCCGCATCCAGCTCCTTGTGCAGCACGACAAAGCGATGCACCTGGCAGCCCGCCAGCATCGGGTCTTCCGCGACCGAGCGGTTGACCTCCTCCACATGGCCCTGGATCGTATCCATCACCTGCGGATGGCGCGCCAGTTCCTGGTAGGACCCGTAGCCGATATTATTGCGCTCGGCCCAGTTCCCCACCGCGCTCAGATCGATATTGATGAAGGCTGTGCATTCCTCGCGCCCATTGCCAAACACGACGGCCTCAAGGATGTTTGGATAGAACTTCAGCTTGTTCTCGACGTATTTCGGCGCGAACAGGCTGCCATCGGCCATCTTGCCCACGTCCTTGGCCCGGTCGATGATCCGCAGATGCCCGGTATCCTCCTCGATGAACCCGGCATCGCCGGTGGCCACCCAGCCCTCGGCATCCTTGGTTCCCGCCGTGCTCTCGGCGTTCTTGTAATACTCCACGAACACCCCGGGCGAGCGGTAGAAAACCTCGCCCTTCTCGTCCATCTTCAGTTCGACCCCCGGGCAGGGAACCCCCACCGTGTCCGAGCGCACTTCGCCATCCGGCTGCGCGGTGATGAAAACCGTGGCCTCGGTCTGGCCATATAGCTGCTTCAGGTTGATCCCCAGCGAGCGGTAAAAGTCGAAAATCTCCGGCCCGATCGCCTCCCCGGCGGTATAGCCGATGCGCACCCGGCTGAACCCCATGGTGTTCTTCAGCGGACCATAGATCAACAGATCGCCCAGCCAGTATTTGAACCGGTCCATGCCGCTCACCGGCTTGCCGTCAAGGATCGCCGGACCCACCTTGCGCGCATGCGCCATGCAGCGGTCGAACAGGCGCTTCTTGAACTTGGTCGCATCCTCCATGCGGATCATCACCGTGGTCAGCAGGTTCTCGAAGACCCGCGGCGGCGCAAAGAAATAGGTCGGCCCGATCTCGCGCAGATCATGCATCATCGTCTCGGCATTCTCCGGGCAGTTCACGCAGAAGCCGGTCCAGTAACTCTGCCCCACCGAGAAAATGAAATCCCCGACCCATGCCATCGGCAGATAGGCCAGCACATCGTCGCTCCGCACAAGGCTGTCGAACTCGACAGAGGCCCGCGCGCTTTCGATCACGTTTCGGTTGCTCAGCACCACGCCTTTGGGCTTTCCGGTCGTCCCCGAGGTGTAAAGCATCACGCAGCGGCTGTCGTAATCCAGCTTTTCCTCGCGCGCCCGCAGGTCGGCCTCAAAGGTCGCCCGGTTCTCGCGGCCCTCCTCCTGCACCGCCCGATAGGCATGCAGATGGGTATGGTCGTATTTCCGCAAGCCCCGAGGGTCGAGATAGATCATATGCTCGAACTGGGTCAGCTGGTCCTGGATCTCGATGATCTTGTCGACCTGCTCCTGATCGCCGACCACCGCGAAACGCGCGCCGCAGTGATCCATCACATAGGCCATCTCCTCGGCGACCGAATCCTGGTAAAGCGGCACCGGCACCGCGCCCACCATCTGGGCCGCCACCATCGACCAGTATAGATACGGCCGGTTGCGCCCGATGATCGCGATGAAATCGCCTTCTTTCACACCGAGTTTCAGGAACCCCAACGCCAGCGCTTCGATTTCCTCTTCGGTCTGGGACCAGTTCCACGTCTGCCAGATTCCGAATTCCTTTTCGCGATAGGCCGGGGCCTTTCCGAATTCGGAAGCATTGCGGTGAAGAAGCGCCGGCACGGACAACAGCCCACCGACACCTGCTTGCGTCTGCGACAAGATATTTCCTCCCTCACCGGTCTTGTTGGTACCGGTCTCCGTCCCGCCACACCCGGGTCTCCTCCCCCGGATGCGGCGAAAGCCACCCTTACCGCCAAGTTTTACCTGAAATTTACCCAATCCTTACGAATTGTAACAAGCCCCGGCTATTTCATCGCTCTTCCGGGCGGCATTTCCGCCCTCTCGCGCTTGCCCCTGCGTCCTGCCTCTTTGCCCCGGTCGATCCCGGTGCTAGCCATGACCCAAGGGGAGATCATGCCGACGCATCTGAGCGACCAGACCAACAAATGGATGATGACCGCCGGGCTGAACCTGATCGCCCAGGCGCTCTCGATCTATGACAGCGACCTGCGGCTGGCGATCTGCAACCAGCCCTTCCGCACCATGTTCAACCTGCCCGAACATCTCGTTACCCCCGGTGCGCGTTTCGAGGATACGATCCGCCATCAGGTGGTCTCGGGCGAATACGGCCCCGTCGATGACATCGAAGAGGCGGTACGCCGCCGGGTCGAACAGGCCCGCGCCTTTACCCCGCATTACATGGAACGCACCCGCGCAAACGGGCGCACCATCTCGGTCGAAGGCTCGCCCCTGCCGCAGGGGGGCTGGATCACCGTCTATACCGACATCACCCGAACCAAACAGATCGAAACCCTCCTGCGCACCCGGTCCGAGGCGCTCTCTGGCCAGCTTCTCGCCCATGCCGAGGAGCTTTCCGCCACCAACCGCGAACTCGCCGCGACCAATACCGCTCTTGAGGAAACCAAGCGGCAGCTGACCGAGATCGAAGCCCGCACCCGCACGACGATGGAGATGATGCCCGCGCATATCGCCCATGTCGACCGCGAGGGGTTCTATACCTATTCCAACCGGCGGCTCAGTTCGGTCATTCCGGGCTGCCCCTCGGACATCATCGGCCAGCATATCGCCGCCGTGGTCGGACCCGCGAATTACCAACGGATCGGCCCTAAACTCGATATCGCCTATGGCGGCGAGAACCTGACCTTTGAATTCACTGAAAATCGCGATTCCCGGCGCATCCGCGTGGCGCTCACTGCCGATACGACCGGCGGGCTGTTCATCCTCTCGATGGACGTGACCGAGGAAACACAGGCCCGAGCCGCCCTGCAACAGACCCGCCGCCGCGCCATCGCGGCACAGGTCACCAGCGGGCTGGCGCATGATTTTTCGAACCTTCTGACGATCATCCTCGGGATGCAGGAAAAACTCGCCCGCATGGACCTGCCCGATCAGGCGGCCGAGCTGATCGCCGCCACGCGTACGGCGGCCAATCGCGGCGGCCAGCTTTTGAACCGCATCGCCGACATGACCGTGTCGCGCACCCTGCGCCCGCAGGCCACCGACCTCGGCGCGCTTTTGCAGGAGTTGCGCGTGCTGGCGACGCCCAGCTTGCCCGGCCCGGTCTCGCTCACCATCCTAGATCACAGCCCCGACACGCTGATGATGCTTGATCCGGGCATGTTGCAGGATGCGCTGCTGAACCTGATCCTGAACGCCCGCGATGCCTGTGGCACCACGGGCCGGATCACGCTTTCGGCACATGTGGTCGGACGGACATGGCTCGAGATCAAGATCAGCGATACCGGCCCCGGCTTTGCCCCCGAAGCACTGGAAAAGGCGGTTGAACCCTTCTTTACCACCAAGGGCGGCGAAGGCTCGGGGCTGGGGCTTCCGATGGTCTATGACATGGTGAAACTGGCGGGCGGCGACCTGACCCTGAACAATACCGATGACGGGGCCGAAGTGACCATGCGCCTGCCCTACCACGCCGCGCCCTCGGGCACCGGCGGGCTGGCGTTGCTGGTCGAGGATGGCGAGGATCTGCGCCCGCTGTTCCGCGACATGCTGATGGGTCTGGGGTTCTCTGTGATCGAGGCCACCTCGGCAGACGAGGCCGCCGCCCTTGCCGCCGATCTGCCCGATATCGTACTGATGCTCTCTGATATACAACTTCAGGGATCGGGCACCGGTATCGACCTGCTCGACCGGGTGCAGGGCACCGGCCTGCCCACCGTGCTGATGACCTCGCTCCCGCCCGACGATCCGCTGCACGAAGCCGCAAGGCTGCGCGCGCCCGTGCTGCGCAAACCTTTTGACGCGGACCAGCTGGCCGCCCTTGTCCTGCCGAAAGCCGACCGAAAATGACCACGCCTTCTGACACCGCCCCGCTCGTCACCATCCTCGATGACGAAGCCGAGATCCGCCAGATGCTGACCGAGGTTCTCGAAGAGGCTGGTTTCCGCACCCAGAGCTTCGCCCGCGCCCGCGCCTTTGAAGCCGCGCTGAAACATGTCACCCCCGATGTCTGCCTGGTGGACCTGTCGCTGCCCGACAGCGACGGGCTGGCGCTGGTTCACCGGCTGGCACTGGAACGCGGCGCGGCTGTGATCATCATCTCGGGCCGGGCGCAGGTACAGGACCGGGTGACCGGGCTGGAGCTTGGCGCCGACGATTATATCACCAAACCTTTCGAGCCTGCCGAGGTCATCGCCCGCATCCGCGCCCGCATCCGTACCGCGCGCCCTGCCGCGCCCGCCGGCAATACCGCCGGGTTCAACGGCTGGACCGCGCATTTCGACAGCTATGTGCTCGAGGATGAAACCGGCGCGGAGACCCCGTTTTCCCATGCCGAGGCCGAGGTGCTGCGCATGTTCCTCGAAAGCCCGAAACGGCTGATCTCACGGGCGCAGATGCAGGAAAGCCTTGGCGGCGCGGCGGGCGAGAGTTTCGACCGGGCGATGGACGTCCGCATCTCGCGCCTGCGCACCAAGCTGCGCGAAGACCCCAAGAACCCGCGACTGATCAAGACGATCTACGGCGCGGGGTATATCTTTCTCGGGGATGTACACTGGCGGTGACGTAACCGGCGGCAGCGTCTGAAGCGGCGGTCGGATTTTGGATATTTTAAGACCCAAAGAAGAGGGATCTTTGCGCACCATCGATGCCGCAGCGCGGCGGTGTACAGGTTGTGCACAGGTGCTGTACGGGTGGTGCGCCCCTTTGACCGGGCCTATTGCTGCGCCGCTGCATGGGCGAGCACCTTCAGCCCGGCGACAAGATCGGTCTCGGCGGTATCTTCGGAAAAGTCATGGCTGATACCGTTGATCGAGGGCACGAAGAGCATTGCGACGGGCATCAGTCTGGACACATTGGTGGCATCGTGCAGCGCGCCCGAGGGCATGTCGCGCCAGTTGCCGGGGGCCACGGTTTCCGCCCCTTCGGAAAGGGCCGCGCGCAGTGTTTCATTCATCTTTACCGGTTCGAGCCCAAGCATGGGGCCGTAGGACAGCGTCATGCCGCGCTCTTTCGCTATTTCCTCGGCCGTGTCGCGGATGATCTGTTCCATCCGACCCAGACGGTCGATTTCCCCATCGCGCCATTGCATGGAAAAGGTGACCTTGCCCGGGACGATAGAGGAGGCGTTCGGGTGCAGGCTCACATGGCCGATGGTCCAGACCGTCGACGGGGTGACCACGTTGCGGAAGCGGCCGTTGATCGCGGTGCTGAACGCCGAAAGCGCCTGAAAGGCATCCTTGCGCAAATGCATGGGTGTGGTGCCCGCGTGGTTCTGCTGGCCTTCCATGGTGATGCGCATGTCGCGGATGCCGACGATATCGGTCACCACGCCGATCTGTTCGCCGCTGGTATCGAGTGTCGGTCCCTGCTCGATATGCATCTCGACAAAGCCGGTAAAGCGGGACGGATCGACGAAATCGCCCGCCAGATCGGCGAAGGCGGCGCGGGCCTCGGCAAAGGTCAGGCCGCCGTGATCGCTGAGCGTATCGGCCTTGTCGAGCGCGAGGTTGCCAGACCAGATGGCGCTGCCGGTGGTGACGCCGAACCGGCCTTCCTCGTCCTCGAAGCTGACGACAGAGATCGGCGGGCCACCTGCCTCACGACTGGCGCGGGCAACTTCGAGTGCGGCGATCACGCCCAGCGCCCCGTCGAGCCATCCGCCTTCAGGCTGGCTGTCGGAATGTGACCCCATCAAAAGCGAGGGACCCTCCGTCAGGCCAAATAGATTGCCCACCGGGTCGAAGTGCGGTGTCAGCCCGGCGGCGCGCATCTGCTCGGCCAGCCATTTCCGCGCCTTGATATCCGCCTCGGTATAAGCCGGACGCACGACGCCTTTGCCAACGCCGGCGGCACCGATACTGCGCAGGTGGTGAAGGTCGGCGAGGAAGCGGTCGGCATTGACGGGGATCATGGGAACTCCTTTGGGATGCGCCCCTCCCTGATAGGTTGGAAATGCGCATCTGTCGACCGCGCCGGGCCAAGGCCACCACGAATAGTGCCCCGCCTGAGTGGCAGGGCGCAATCGTCACAGGCTGAATGATGCGGCGTTTACTCCGCCGCCATCGTCTCCGCCGGTTCGACCTTGACCGCCGAGAATTTGAACTCGGGAATCTTGCCGTATGGGTCGATGGCCGGGTTGGTCAGGATATTGGCCGCTGCTTCGACATAAGCGAAGGGCAGGAACACCATGTCCTCGGAAACCGCGCGGTCGGCGCGGGCCATGACCTCGATACTGCCGCGCCGCGTGGTCAGGCGCAGCATGCCACCCGGCGCGACGCCCAGACGGCGCAGGGTTTTCGGGTGCAGGGAACAGTTCGCCTCGGGTTCGACCGCGTCCAGAACCGAGGCGCGGCGGGTCATCGACCCGGTGTGCCAGTGTTCGAGCTGCCGCCCCGTCGTCAGGATCATCGGGTATTCCGCATCCGGCGCCTCATCCGGCGCGATCACATTGGCGGGGGTAAACTTTGCCCGGCGACCTGCGCGCGGGAAGCCATCGCCAAAGACGATCGCCTGCCCCGGATCCTCGGGCGAGAGCGACGGGTAGGTCACAGCGTTTTCGCGCTCCAGCCGCTCCCACGTGATATTATCGAGACTTTCCATGTTCAGCTTCATCTCGGCAAAGACCTCGGCGGGGCTGGTATAGGTCCATCCCAGACCCAGACGTTTCGCCAGTTCGACCTCGATCCACCAGTCCTCGCGCGCCTCGCCCGGCGGGGAGACCGCGGCGCGGCCCATCTGCACCTGCCGGTTGGTATTTGTGACGGTGCCGGTCTTTTCGGCGAAAGCGCTGGCGGGCAGGATCACGTCCGCATAGTTCGCGGTTTCGGTGATGAAGATATCCTGCACCACAAGGTGATCAAGCTTGGCCAGCGCGGCGCGGGCATGGTCCACATCCGGATCGGACATGGCCGGGTTTTCGCCCAGAATATACATCGCCTTGATGTCACCCTCATGGATCGCATCCATGATCTCGGTTACGGTCAGGCCCATTTCACTGGAAAAGTCACCCGAGCCCCAGACCTCGGTAAAGGCGCTGCGCACGCCATCGTTCGTCACATCCTTGTAATCGGGCATGAACATCGGGATCATCCCCGCATCCGAGGCGCCCTGGACGTTGTTCTGACCACGCAGCGGATGCAGCCCGGTGCCCGGGCGCCCGACCTGCCCGGTCATCAGCGCAAGCGAAATCAGGCAGCGGGAATTGTCGGTACCGTGGATATGCTGGCTTACCCCCATGCCCCAGAAAATCATGCCGGCCCGCGCGCCCGCAAAAGTCCGCGCCACATCGCGCAGAACCTCTGGCTCAATGCCGCAGATCTCGCTCATCTTTTCGGGGGTGAACCCGCTCAGATGGTCCTTTTCAGCCTCCCAGTTTTCGGTATAGGCCTCGATATACTGACGATCATAAAGACCCTCTTCGACGATCACATGCATGATCGCGTTCAGCATCGACACATCCGCGCCGGGCCGGAATTGCAGCATATGCGAGGCAAACCGCTTGAGCGCTTGCCCGCGCGGGTCCATCACGATCAGCTTGCCGCCGCGCTTGGTGAACTGCTTGAAATAGGTTGCCGCTACGGGGTGGTTCTCGATCGGGTTGGCCCCGATCACAATGGCCACATCGGCATTCTCGATCTCATTGAAGGTCGCCGTCACGGCCCCGCTGCCGACGTTCTCCATCAGCGCCGCGACCGAAGAGGCATGACACAACCGGGTGCAATGGTCGACGTTGTTATGGCCAAAGCCCTGACGGATGATCTTCTGGAAAAGGTAGGCTTCCTCGTTGGTGCATTTGGCGCTGCCGAACCCGGCCACTTCGCGGCCACGATCGCGCAGACCATTAGCGGCGAAATCCAGCGCCTCGTCCCAGCTTGCCTCACGGAAATGGGTCTGCCAGTTCGCCGGATCGACATTCAGCCCCTTGGGAGGCGCGTCCTCGCGCCGGATCAATGGTTTGGTCAGGCGGTGGTCATGGTGGATATAGTCGAAACCGAACCGCCCCTTGACGCAAAGCCGCCCCTCATTCGCGGGCCCGTCGATGCCGTCGACATATTTGACCCGGCCATCCTTGACCTTGAGCGAGACCTGGCAGCCGACCCCGCAGAACGGGCAGACGCTGGCGACCTCGCTGTCGTAATCGGCACTGTCGCCCTGCTGGTTCGCGTCCAGCACAGTGGCTTCCATCAGCGCACCGGTCGGGCAGGCCTGCACGCATTCGCCGCAGGCCACGCAGGTCGAGGCGCCCATCGGGTCGGCCATATCGAAGGTCGGAAAGGTATCATGCCCGCGGCCCGACATGCCGATCACGTCATTGACCTGAACCTCGCGGCAGGCCCGCACACAAAGCCCGCACTGAATGCAGGCATCAAGGTTGACCCGCATCGCCACATGGCTGTCATCCAGCAGCGGAATGCGCTCTTTCTCCAGCTTGGGAAAGCGGCTTTCGGACACGCCATTCGCCTCGGCCATGTCCCAGAGATGCGCAGAACGGTCATGCGCCTCCTCGCGCTCGGGCTGGTCGGCCAGCAGCATTTCAACCACCATCTTCCGCGCACTCGCCGCACGGGCGGAATCGGTGGTGACTACCATGCCCTCGGCAGGTTCGCGGATGCAGGACGCCGCAAGCGTGCGCTCACCCTCGATCTCGACCATGCAGGCACGGCAGTTGCCGTCGGGGCGATAGCCGGGCGCCGGCTTGTGGCAGAGATGCGGAATCACAAGGCCGCGCCCATTGGCGATTTCCCAGATCGTCAGACCCCGCTCGGCCTCGATCTCCTGACCGTCCAGCGTGAACCGCACCTTGTCCGACATGATGGCATCCTCCGTATTCTGCCGAGTATAGAGCATGGAATGCCCCCGCACAGAGGATCAATCCCGACATTGGTCTCTCGTTTTGCGTCCTCTGTTTCCCATCGGAACCCCGGTTTCTTGGTGCAAACGCGACAAACCCGACGAAACCTGCATTCCAATACACGGCCAAGTCTTTCCACCCCGTCAACATGGGCCTATGACAAAGCGGTAAGATACAGGCTCAATATCATGTCCCACATTACCCTTGTCCGTCACGGCCAGGCCAATACAGAGGCCCGCGACGAAATCTCCTATGATCGGCTCAGCCCGCTCGGACACCAGCAGGCCGCATGGCTCGGCGAACACCTGCGCGATTCCGACCAGTTCCACCCAAGGCTCTATTGCGGATCCCTGGTCCGACACCGCGAAACCGCCGCCTCCATGGGGCTGGGCGATGACATCACGCAGGATCCACGCCTGAACGAGCTGGAATATTTCACCCTGTCGCGCCTTCTTGAAGAACAGCACGGCATCGCCCCGCCAGCCGAACGCGAAGGTTTTGCCCAGCACATGCCCCGCGTCTTCACCGCATGGCAGAACGGTGAAATCACCGATCCGCCCGAAACCTTCACCGATTTTGAAACCCGGGTCCGCTCGGCGATCGACGAGATCGGCAAGGGCGACGGACCTGCGCTGGTGGTCACTTCCGGCGGGCTGATCGCGATGGTCATGCGCCTGATGATGGGGCTCGACATTCCGGCGATGGCAAGAATGGCCCTTGCGATCATGAACACGTCGATGCATCGTCTGCATCCAATCGGGGACCAGCTCAGCCCGGTGCTGTTCAACGCGGTGCCCCATCTCGACCACCCAAAGAGACATTTCGCCCAGACCCATATGTAACGACCCCATATGTAACGACCAAAGGACGCCCATGCAGCTGCATTACGCCAAGGGAACCATCGCCATCGCCGTCGCCATCGCCCTGTTCGACGCAGGCATCGATTTCCAACCGGTCGAGGTGGATTTCCCGAATGCAGCCCAGACCAAGCCCGCCTTCCGCGCCATCAACCCCAAGGGCCGCGTCCCTGCGCTGGTCACAAGCCGGGGAGTCCTTACCGAAACTGGCGCCATCCTCGACTATATCGCGGCGCTGCACCCCCGTGCCGAACTGATCCCCGGCGATCCCTTTCAGGCCGCCCGCATGCGCGAGCTGATGTTTTACATCGCCTCGACCGTGCACGTGGCCCATGCCCACAAGATGCGTGGCCCCCGCTGGGCCACCAAACCCGCTTCTTTCAAGGACATGGCCGAAAAGGTGCAGGAAAACATGACCGCCTGCGCCGACCTGATCGAGACCCACTACCTGACCGGACCCTTCGTCCTCGGCGACAGGTTCAGCCTCGCCGATCCCTACCTTTTCACCGCCGCCTCCTGGTTCGCCAAGGACGGCGTCGACCTCGACCAATTCCCCGCCCTCACGCGTTTCATGTCAATGATGGAAACCCGCGACAGCGTCCAGCACGCCCGTCAGCTCGGCATGCTCTGACATCCTGCGACGCGGCACCGCCCTCACCCAAATCCCGGCGAAAAACAAACTGCGCCCTGTTAAGGCCGCCTTTTCCTCTTGCCCAAAATACTCCCGCCGGAGGCACCCCAACCTCCCCAAAGTCACCGCCGGGTCGAAAACGCGCGCGGCGTTCAGGAAAACAGCCGGTAATAAATCCCGTCCGGCAGGAACTGCGCCAGCCGCAGGACCGAGGATATCCCCTTGGGAAAACCCTTCTTGAACCCGTCCGAATTCATATGCTCGAACATGGCCCGTGCCGCATCTTCCGGCTCCATCAGCGACGGCATGTGGAAATCGTTCTTGTCGGTCAGCCGGGTCTTGATGAAACCGGGGTTGACCAGCTGCACCTCGACATTGGTGCGCCGCAGATCCGCATGCATGCATTCGGCCAGCGACATTACCCCGGCCTTGGACGCCGAATACCCGATTGACCCGGGCAGACCGCGATAGCCCGACAGGGATCCGGTGATGACAATATGGCCCGCGTCCCGCGCCAGCATGCCCGGCACCACCGCGCCCATCACCCGCATCAGCCCGGTGAAATTCACGTCTGCCATGGCCACGCCCTTGTCGACGTCCCATTCTTTTGCCTTCATCGGCCAATACGCCCCGGCAAGGAACACCACCCCGTCGACCTCGCCCACGGCATCGACCGCGGCGGTGACGCTGTCCATGTCGGTCACATCGATGGTCTGGATCTCGGCCCGCCCCGGCAATTCCTCGGCCAGCGCCTCGAGCCGGTCAGCCGAACGTGCCGACAGCACCAGTGACACCCCGACGCGGCTCAGCTGATGCGCGAGCGCCCGCCCCAGACCTTCGCTTGCCCCGATCAACCAGTACCGTTTGCCTTGCCAGTCTTTCATCGTTCCTACCTTGGTTTGCCTCGGGTTCCGGCGCGGCAGCAGCAATGCCCGCGCCCTTCATTCAGGTATTTCACACCCGGCTCAGATCAAGGCGCGACAGCAGAAGCATCGCCACCAGTTTCAAAGCGCAGGGGACAGCCGCATAGGCGAGAGTCAAAAGCCAAAGCACCTCTTCGCCATTTACCTCACCGGCACGAAAGCCGCTGTCCTCCAGCACCGGCAAAAGCGACACGGCGGCAAAGGCCAGCGTGAATTTAGTCATGAAGGACAAGAGCCCGAACCCCTCGCTTGCCGAGGGCGCGACCCGCGCCATGCGCCGCGCAAACAGTGCCGGCAAGAGCGTCATATCCGCGCCAAGTGTAAATCCGGTCACGACGCAGATGACGCCAAAGCCCAACACGTCCCCGGTACCCAGCGGCAGAACGCAGGCAAAGGCCACAACCGCCAGTGCCATCGCCGACAGCAAGACGCGCTTTTCCCCATGGCGCTCGGCCAATCGTCCCCAGACCGGCGCCGAAACCGCCGCCGCAAGAAAGAACAGGACCAAAAGCGGCCCGGCCGCATCAGGCGACCCCAGGCGGCTTTCGACGTAGAACAGAAACAGGGTCGAGGTGACCGCCACCGGTGCGGCATTCAGAAAGGCCACCACCAGCAACCGCCGCGCCAGCCCATCCCGCATCACCGGTCCAAAGCCCACCGGCAGGCTCACCGCGCCGCTTGCCCATTCCGGACGCATCGCCAGCGCCGCCACCAGCGCCAAAACGGCAAAGCCCAGAGCGAAACCGGTAAAGGGTGCGTCCATCCAGTAGCCGAGCATCACCGGCGCCACCGCCGCAACGCAGACCCCAAGCAAGGCACCGGTCTCGCGCCAGCGCGCGGTCTGCAAATGTCCATGCGTGCCGAGCGATCCGGCCTTGGTCACGCCCTGCGCATAGAAAACGATGGTGAGATAGCTGAAAGCCGAAAACACCAGCGCCAGCATGACGGCGAACCAGATCAACGGCGCAAACAGCGGCTCAACGGCGAAGAGCCCCCACATCGACAACGCCAGAACCCCGACGGCCAGCCCGACCGAGAGCGCGCGCCAGCGTCGCAGCCACCCCGCCAGCTGCCCCAGCATCGGGTCCTGCACCACGTCGAGCATGCGCAGGAGAAACAAAATTCCGCCAAGGCTCGTCAGGCTGACCCCATAGGCATCCACGTAGAATTTCGGCGCATGGATGTAGATTGGCAGACCCGCTGCCGAGAGAAGGGCTGCAAAGATCGCATAGGCCCAGAGCCGATGCCCCGTGTGCGTCATCCGCGCGAGGCCTCCCGCGCCGGCGCCTCCGGCCGGTCGCGGAAACGCGCGCCCTTCCGCCAGAGTTTCAGCGCCTGCCAGTGAATCAGCCCCATGACCCTCCGAGCGCCCAGCGGGCGGCGCAGCATCATGCGCAGGATCGACAGGTTTCCAAGCGGTTGCCGCGTCCCGGTCAGCGTCGCGATCACCCCGCCGTCGCCACCTTCACGGGCATAATCAATGCGGATGCCGATCCGCTCGGGCCGTATGTCGAACTGGAACTTGTAGCCGCCTTCGACCGGCTGAAAGGGCGAGACATGCATCGCCTTGCTCGCCTCAAGCGTATCGCCATGCGCGATGGGCGACATGTCGGGCTTGTGGCAGATATAGGAATGCCGGTCGCCGTAGGTGTTCGTGACCTCAGCGATGACAATGTTCAGGGCGTCGTTTTCATTATGACACAACCAGAAACTCACCGGGTTGAACACATATCCAAGGCTGCGCGGCTGCGCCAAAAGCAGGATGCGCCCGGGCTGTGGCAATTGAAATTCCGCGAGAACCTCCCGCACCCATTTCGCGCCGGTGCCTTCGCCGGGCGCACCGCCATGATCGCTGTCTTTCAGCGTCAGCAGGTTGCGCCCCTGACGTGAAAAAAGGCCCGGCCCAGAAACCTCGGCCTCGGCATCCAGCAACAGGTAGTCGATCGCGTAACGGAATCCGTTTTCAATCGCGCCCTTGCGGCCGTGCCAGGTGTGGCCTTCGATATGTTCGACCATGCCAGTCAAGCAGGAACGCTCCTATTCCGCCGCAATGCGCATGGCGTTGATCTTGGTCAATCCTGCCACCACATCCATCGCGCTCGACAATCCATCCTCGTGGAACCCGTTCTTGACCCAGGCCCCGCAGAACCATGTATTGTTCGAGCCGTTCACCTTTTTAAGAGCTGCCTGAGCTTCCAGAGCGGCGGCATCATAGACCGGGTGGCGCAGTGTCACGCTGTCATAGATCAGGTCTTCGCGGATCGGACGCCGGGTATTCAGAGTCACGAAATGCGGATCGTCTTTCGGGATCGGCTGAAGCGAATTCATCCAGTAGGTCAGATCGATATTGTCCGACGGGCAGCGCGCGCTTTCGCTATAGTTCCAGCTGGACCAGACCTTACGCCGTTTTGGCATGACACTTTCATCCGCGTGCAGGGTGATCTCGTTCGGCTGATAGGCCACCGCACCAAGGATCTCGGCCTCCTTCTGGGTCGGATCGGAAAGCAGGCGCAGACTGTCATCCGAATGGGTCGCAAAGATCGCCTCGTCAAAGACCTCCCACTCGCCGCCCCAAGCCTTGACCTCCACCCCGGTCGGGTGCCGGCGAACGGATTGAACCGGCGTACCCGGGCGCAGGTCAACTCCCCTTCGGCGCATCCCGGCTTCAAGCCGCGACACATAGGCGACCGAGCCGCCCTGAACCGTGTACCACTGGTGCTGGCCCGAAGCGCTCAGCAGGTTGTGGTTGTCGAAAAACCGCATCATCGCCCAGGCCGGAAAATCAAGGATCTTGTCCTTGGGCGTCGACCAGATCGCACCCGAGAAGGGTTCGAGATAATAGGAACGGAACCACGGACCCGTCTTGAGCACGTCGAGCAGGTCGCCGGCGCTCAGGCTGCGATCCTCCGATACTTCAAGCGCGGTGCTGTTGAACCGGACGATGTCGCGCACCATCCGCTGAAAAGCCGGTTTCAGGAAATTGCGGCGCTGCGCGTAAAGCGTATCAAGCGTGGTCAGCGCATATTCCAGCGCCCCGTCGTTGATCGACACCCCAAAGCTCATGTTGCTTTTGGTGATCGGCACTTCCAGTTCTTCGAACAAGGAAACAAGGCGCGGATAGTTGACCTTGTTGAACACGATGAACCCGGTATCGACCGGCTGGTCGCCATTGCGCCCGGCCATGATGGTTCTGGCATGTCCGCCCAGACGGGGCTCGGCCTCGAAAAGCGTGACCGCATGGGAATTGGCCAGCTCATAGGCGGCACCCATCCCGGAAATTCCTGCACCGATTATGGCTACTCTCTTGGGTGCACCGGCACCAGTCTCAAACGGCATATTCAGTATTGCTCCAAAGCACTGCGTTATAAGGCTTACGACGCCCGGATGCATTTGGATGTAAAAGAAAGAAATTTTTGTTGATCAGGCACCTGCAAGCCACGCTGCCCTTCTTCACGAAGGTGAAAAAAAATCTCTGCGCCGTGATCCAAACCTTCAAAAGCGGCGTAACAGGACTATGCTGAATGTACGAGAACATAATTCTGAAAGCAGCGCGCTGCGCGTGCCGGTCCCGATGCCGGCCTTCCGCGTGGTGCATCCGTTGTCTGTGGGAAACCGTGCATTGAAGAGGAAGAACGCCAGTTCTGCGCCAAAGACCGACCCCGAAGCGCCGGACTGGGTCATGCTGATCGCCCGCATCCGCGACCATCAGGACCGGGCGGCTTTCGCCCGCGTGTTTCAGCACTTTGCGCCCAGGGTCAAAGCGTTTCTCATGAAATCCGGTGCCGATGCCACGCTGGCAGAAGAATGCGCGCAGGATGTGATGACGACGCTCTGGCGCAAGGCGCATATGTTCGACCCCACCCGCGCGTCCGTCGCGACTTGGATCTTTACCATCGCACGGAACCGCCGGATAGACATGCTGCGCCGCCAACGCCGTCCGGAACCCGAGGACCTCACGTGGGGCCCCGAGGCCGAACCCGCGCAGGAAGACATCCTGTCCCTTCAGGAGGAAAGTGAAAAGCTGCGGCAGGCGATCACCGATCTGCCTGACGCACAGAAAGAACTGATCGAACGCGCTTTTTTCGGCGATCTCTCGCATAGCGAGATTGCCGCCGAAACCGGCCTGCCGCTTGGCACGATCAAATCCCGTATTCGTCTGGCGCTGGATCGCTTGCGCCACGCCATGAAGTGATTGAAACCATGACAGACAAGATAAAACATCACCTGAGCGACGACCTCCTGATCGCCTATTCCGCCGGCCTTCTGAACGAGGCGTTTTCTCTGATGGTCGCCACCCATGTCTCGCTCTGCGACACCTGCCGGGCGCAGCTTGAATCTTTCGACGCGGTCGGCGGTGCCATCCTCGAAGGCAGCGGCCTGCCGGATGTGCCGCAGGTCGCCATGTCCCCCGACGCGATCGATGCGATTTTCGCCACCATCGACCTTGCCCCGGCGCAGGAAACCCGTGCCGCCCGCCGCAAAGATGACGTTCTTCCCGCGCCGCTGCAGGATTACGTCGGCGGCGATCTGGCCGCAGTGAAATGGCGCCCGGTCGGCATGGGCGTCAAGCAGGCGATCCTGCCCACCGCCAGAGGCGCCACTGCGCGGCTGCTCTATATTCCCGCAGGCGCTGCCGTACCGGATCACAGCCACAACGGGACCGAACTGACCATGGTGCTCAAGGGCGCCTTTTCCGACGAATATGACAGTTTCGGTCCCGGCGACGTGGAAACCGCCGATCAGGATGTGACCCATACGCCGGTCGCAGATATTTCCGAGGATTGCATCTGCCTTGCCGTCACGGATGCGCCGCTGAAATTCAAGGGCATCATCCCCCGGATGCTTCAGCCGTTCCTGCGGATCTAAACCCTACCGGTCGAGCTGGCCCAGCGGCACGATATTGCCCGCCTCCTGCTCGACCTCCTCGAAATCGAAATTATCCAGACGTTGCGCCCGGCGACCGGCTTTTTCGGCGCTGATGCGGATTTCCGACACGTCCTTGGCCGCCTGTGCGAAATGCCGGTCAAGGTTGCCGACCCGTTCTCCCAGCCGGTCCACATCCTTGTGCAGCAGGCCCAGTTCCCGGCGGATCGCGCCCGCCTGTTCGCGCATCCGCGCGTCCTTTAGGATTGCCCGCATCGTGTTGAGCGTTGCCATGCAGGTGGTCGGTGACACGATCCAGACCCGCGCGGCAAAACCTTCCCGTACGAGTTCCGCGAAATTCGCGTGAAGCTCTGCGTAGACGGCCTCGGACGGCAGGAACATCAGCGCCCCGTCAGCGGTCTCACCTTCAAGGATGTATCGCTCGGATATCGCCTTGATGTGGTTGCGCACGGTGGTCCGCAGCAATTGCTGCGCTTCCTTGACCTGCTGTGGGGTCTCCGCCCGCCGCAGTGCCTCATAAGCTTCCAGCGGGAACTTGCTGTCGATCACGATCGGTCCCGGCGGGTTCGGCAGGTGGATCAGACAATCGGCCCGCCGCCCGTTCGACAGCGTTGCCTGCAAGCGATAGCTGTCAGCGGGCAGCGCCTTGGAGACAATATCGTTCAGCTGGATTTCGCCAAAGGCCCCGCGCGTCTGCTTGTTCGACAGGATATCCTGAAGGCTCAGCACATCGCCCGACAGCTTGGTGATATTGTCCTGCGCCTTATCAATGGTCGCAAGCCGCTCTTGCAACTGCGTCAGCGAGGTCGCCGTGCGCTTGGAATTGCCGTGCAGGCTTTCCTGCATCCGCTCCTGCATTTCCGCCAGCGACCGGGCCGAGCGCATTGCGTTCTCGGCCAGCCGGTCGTTCATCTGCTGCTGGACCGAAGCCAGCCGGGCCTCCATCGTCTGGATCACCTGCGTCTGCGCATTGGCCTGCGTGTCCGACACCATCTGCAAACCGCCACGCAGTTGGTCCTGCCCCTGCCCAAGCTGCTGCACCGATTGCCCCAGCGCCGTCATCTGCCGCGACAGCGGCACGACAGCCGCCGCCGCCCGGCCCGAGGCGCGGATCGCAAAGATGAGAAGCACCAGCAGCAGCAGCGCAAATCCCCCGGCGGCCAGCACGGCAGGCTCCTGTTGTTTCAGCGTGGCGATTACCGCGTCGAGGCTCTCCATCAGGTTCGCCCGAACAGCCGTTCGATATCCGCCAGCTTCAGTTCGACGTAAGTAGGCCGACCATGGTTGCACTGTCCGGAATGGGGCGTCGCCTCCATCTCGCGCAGCAACGCGTTCATCTCTTCGGCGCGCATCCGGCGGCCCGAACGGATCGAACCATGGCAGGCCACGCGGCTCAGGATCGCCTCGATTTTCGCCTGCACCATCTGTGAGCTGCCAAGATCGTCCAGCTCATCCAGAATGTCCTTCAACATCGCCTCGGCATTGACCTCGCCAAGGATCGCCGGTGTCTCACGCACCGCCACCGCACCGCCGCCAAAGGGTTCGATGGTGAGCCCCATGCGCGTGAGGTCTTCGGCAATTTCCATCAGCCGCGCGCAGTCGCCTTCGGACATTTCGACGATCTCGGGGATCAGCAGCACCTGCGCCGCGACACCGTTCTCGGCCATCTGCCGTTTCAGCTTTTCATAGACCAGCCGTTCATGCGCCGCGTGTTGATCGACGATGACCATGCCGTTTTCGGTCTGGGCGATGATGTAATTTTCATGCACCTGCCCACGCGCCGCGCCCAGCGGACGCGCCTCGATCGGCTCTTCGGTCTCCACAGGTTCAGGCTCGACCACCCGCGCGCTGTAGCTTTCGCCCAGATCAGCGAAACCCCGTTCCGGTGCCGGAGCAGGCGCCGGGGCCTGCGCCGCATAGGACGCCCCGCGCGCCCCAAGAGAGGGCCGGTCCATCTGGTAGATCCGCGCGCCGCCGCTGGCAGGGGCCGGTTCGGGCCGCATTGCGCCCAAAGTTGCCGAGGCGACGGTCGAGGACGCCCGATGCCCGGCATTCGCCAGCGCATGGCGCAAACCCGATACGATCAGCCCCCGCGCCAGACCGGGATCGCGGAATCGCACCTCCGATTTCGCCGGGTGCACGTTCACGTCGACCAGCGTCGGATCGCAATCGATGAACAGCGCCGCCGCCGGGTGACGGTCGCGGCTGAGGAAATCGAAATAGGCCGCCCGCAGCGCCCCGTAGAGCATCTTGTCCCGCACCGGACGGCCATTGACGAAGAGGAACTGCGCCACCGCCGCGCCGCGCGAATAGGTGGGCAGCGCGGCATAGCCGAACAGCCGCAGCCCCTCGCGCTCCGCGTCGATTTTCAGAGCGTTCTCGGCGAATTCCCGGCCCAGAACCCCGGCAAGCCGCCCCTGCAGCGCATCGAACAGATCGCCCGTCTCGGCGTCCGAGCGAAACAGGCTGCGCCCCTCCTTGCCATCCGAAACCTCGTTCAGGTGGATGCTGATCGCCGGTTCGGCCATCGCCAGACGCTTGATCACATCGGTGATCGCCTGCGTCTCGGCGCGGTCGGTGCGCATGAACTTCAGACGGGCGGGCGTGGCATAGAAAAGGTCGCGCAGCTCGACCACGGTGCCCGCGCGAAGCGCAGCGGGTTTCACCGGTTCCATCCGGCTGCCGGATACGCGGATCGTCGCGGCCTCGTGCCCCGCCGCGCGCGAGGTTATCGACAGCCGCCCAACCGCCCCCAGCGAAGGCAGCGCCTCGCCCCGGAAGCCAAAGGTGTGGATGTTCAACAGGTCCGAGCCGTCGATTTTCGAGGTCGCATGCCGCGCCAGCGCCAGCGGCAGATCCTCGGGCGCGATACCGCAGCCGTCATCCGTCACCCGGATCAGCGTCTTGCCGCCATCGGCGATATCGACGGTGATGCGCCGCGCCCCCGCGTCGACCGCGTTTTCCACCAGTTCCTTGACGGCAGAGGCGGGGCGCTCCACGACTTCTCCGGCGGCGATACGGTTGATCGCGCTCTCGTCAAGCTGGCGGATGACCGGGCGAATCTCGCTGATATTGGGGTTCGTGCTTTGCATACCACCACACCTAGCATGGCATGCCGCGATTCTAAAAGAATCTTCCTGCGCAAAATCCCGCCTCTCCGACTGCTTGCCAAGGGGTCGGGCACATGCGACTCTCAGCCAAGCAATTAGCCGAGAGCCATCGATGCAAACCAAAGAGATGCAGAGCACCGCGCATCTGCCGCAACTCGCCGAAAAACGCAATCCCGGCATGGCACTCGACATGGACTGGGTGCGGGCCGCGCAGGCCAATACATCGGCCATCGAACGACGCGCCGCGACGCTGCCGGGGCGGCGGTCGGTCAAGAAGGACTATCAGGCCGCGTGGCTGCTCAAGGCGATCACCTGCATCGACCTGACGACGCTGGCGGGCGATGACACCGCCGAACGTGTCCGCAGGCTGTGTGCCAAGGCGCGCCAGCCGGTCGCACCCGCGCTGCTCGAGGCGATGGACATGGACCCGATCACCGTGGGTGCGGTCTGTGTCTATCACGATATGGTGGAAACCGCGGTCGAGGCGCTGCACGGCACCGGCATTCCGGTCGCCGCTGTCAGCACCGGTTTCCCGGCCGGTCTGTCGCCCTTTCACCTGCGGCTTGCCGAAATTGGCGAAAGCGTCGAAGCCGGTGCCGCCGAGATCGACATCGTGATTTCGCGCCGCCATGTGCTGTCGGGCGATTGGCAGGCGCTTTATGACGAAATGCGCGCCTTTCGCGAGGCCTGCGGCGAGGCCCATGTGAAGGCGATCCTTGCCACGGGCGAGCTGGGTTCCTTGCGCAATGTCGCCCGCGCCTCGCTGGTCTGCATGATGGCGGGGGCGGATTTCATCAAAACCTCGACCGGCAAGGAAAGCGTCAACGCCACCCTGCCGGTGTCGCTGGTGATGATCCGCGCGATCCGCGACTATCAGGAGCGCACGGGCATCAAGGTGGGCTACAAACCGGCGGGAGGGATCTCCAAGGCAAAGGATGCGCTGGTCTACCTGTCGCTGATCAAGGAAGAGTTGGGCGATGACTGGCTGGATCCGCAGCTGTTCCGCTTTGGCGCCTCCTCGCTTTTGGGCGATATCGAACGGCAGCTTGAGCACCATGTGAGCGGCGCCTATTCCGCCGGGTATCGCCATGCGATGGGCTGACGCCTGCGGCAGAGGTCGGAATTTCCGTATTTGGGACGAGAAGAAGCCATGAGCGTTAAAGAAAGATTCGAGCGTATGGAGTATGGCCCCGCGCCGGAAAGCGCCGCCGAGGCATTGGCCTGGCTGGTGGATCAGGGCGACCGGTTCGGCCATTTCATCGATGGCGCATTCACCGCCCCCGGAGCCGGGTTCGAAAGCCGCAACCCGGCCAATGGCGAAGTTCTGGCCACGATCAGCCAGGCCACGCAAGGCGACGTCGATTCGGCAGTAGCAGCGGCGCGCAAGGCGCAGCCGGGCTGGGAGAAGATAGGCGGTCCGGGGCGTGCGCGTTACCTCTATGCACTGGCGCGGCTGTTGCAAAAACATGCGCGGCTGTTCGCGGTTCTGGAGACGCTGGACAACGGCAAGCCGATCCGTGAATCGCGCGATATCGACCTGCCGCTGGTGCAGCGGCATTTCTATTACCACGCGGGCATGGCGCAGCTGATGGAAGAGGCGCTGCCCGGTCGCGCCGCCCTTGGGGTCTGCGGGCAGATCGTGCCGTGGAATTTCCCGCTTTTGATGCTGGCCTGGAAGGTCGCGCCCGCGCTGGCGATGGGCAACACGGTGGTATTGAAACCGGCGGAATATACCTCGCTCACCGCGCTGTTGTTTGCCGATATCTGCCGTCAGGCCGGGCTGCCGAAGGGGGTCGTGAATATCGTGACCGGCGATGGCGGTGTCGGCGAGATGATCGTGCGCTCGGACGTGGACAAGATCGCCTTTACCGGTTCGACCGCCGTGGGGCGGCGTATTCGCGAGGTCACTGCCGGGTCGGGCAAGGCGCTGACGCTCGAGCTGGGCGGCAAGAGCCCCTATATCGTGTTCGACGACGCCGATCTCGACAGCGCAGTCGAAGGGCTGGTCGATGCGATCTGGTTCAATCAGGGGCAGGTCTGTTGTGCGGGGTCGCGGCTGCTGGTGCAGGAGAGCGTGGCCGTTGCTTTCCATGCCAAGCTGCGCGCGCGGATGGAAAAGCTGCGCATCGGCGATCCGCTGGACAAGTCCATCGATGTGGGTGCGCTGGTCGATCCGGTGCAGCTGCACCGGGTGCGCGACATGGTGGCCGCGAATACGGCGGGCGAGGTGTTTCAGGCCGGCGACGTGCCTGAGAACGGGTGCTATTACCCGCCAACGCTTATCACCGGGCTGGCCCCGTCGGACCCGCTGATGCAGGAAGAGATTTTCGGCCCTGTTCTGGCCTCTTGCACCTTTCGGACGCCGGAGGAGGCCGTGCAACTGGCTAATAATACGCGCTATGGTCTGGCCGCGACACTCTGGAGCGAGAACCTGAACCTTGCGCTGGACATCGCGCCGAAACTGGCCGCCGGGGTGGTCTGGGTCAATGCCACCAACCTGTTCGACGCCGCCGCCGGTTTCGGCGGCGTGCGCGAAAGCGGCTTTGGTCGCGAAGGGGGCTGGGAGGGGCTTGCGGCCTATACGAAGTCCATAAGCAAGGTTTCGGCGCTGAAACTTGTGACGCCATTCGAGGGCGAAGGCGGGCCGGGCGAGGAACTGGACCGCACCGCCAAGATGTATATCGGCGGAAAGCAGGCGCGGCCCGATTCCGGCTATTCCCGGGCGGTACGCAACCGGTCGGGCAAGCTGCTCGGACATGTGGGTCAGGGCAGCCGCAAGGACGTGCGCAACGCGGTCGAGGCCGCCGCCGGTGCTGCCGGGTGGGCGAAAACCACGGGCCATCTGCGGGCGCAGATCCTCTATTACATCGCCGAGAACCTGTCGGCCCGTGCAGCGGAATTCGCTGCCCGCATTGATGCGATGATGCCGGGCCGCCGCGGCGAGAAGGAAGTCGAGGCCTCGATCGAGCGGCTGTTCACCTATGCGGCATGGGCCGACAAGTATGACGGTCAGGTGCACGGGGTACCGATCCGGGGCGTGGCGCTGGCGATGAAGCAACCGGTGGGCCTGATCGGCGCGCTTTGTGCGGATGAGGCCCCCTTGCTGGGCCTTGTTTCGGTGATGGCCCCAGCGATTGCGATGGGCAACCGCGTGGTGCTGGCTGCGAGCGAGCCCTATCCGCTGGCCGCGACCGATTTCTACCAGATCCTCGATACATCGGACGTGCCGGGCGGCGTGGTGAATATCCTAACCGGCGCGCATGAGGAACTGGCGACCCCGATGGCGGCGCACCTGAACCTTGACGCGGTCTGGAGTTTCTCCTCGTCAGACCTCTCAGGCGAGATCGAAAAGGCGAGCGCCGGCAATCTCAAGCGTACGTGGGTGAATGACGGCAAAGCGCGTGACTGGTACGCGAACGACAGCGCCGAATGGCTGGCGCAATCCACCGAGGTCCAGAATATCTGGGTGCCCTACGGCGAATAAGGTCGGGGGCCATTTCGGCCCCCGCCGATGTCAGTTGCCGGCGGTCGCTTCCATACCCTCGGGCTTGCCGACAACCACCACATGCAGGTTCTCGGGGTCGAGGAAATCGCGCGCCACGCGGTTCACGTCGTCAAGCGTCACCGCTTCCATCTTGGCATTCCGGGTCGTGACATAGTCGATGGGCAAGCCGTTCACCTGCATGCTCACGAGGATGCTGGCGATCTGTCCGTTGCCGTCGAATTGCAGCGGGTAAGCGCCGGTCAGATAGGTCTTGGCGTCGTCCAGTTCCTTCTGGGTCACGCCTTTTTCCTTCAGCTTGGCCCATTCGTCGCGGATCACCTGCACCGCCTCGGCGATGCGGTCATTCGACGACGACACGCGGCCCACATAGATCGGTCCCCATGTCTTGGGCGAAAGGTAGGAATAGACGCCATAGGTCAGCCCGCGCTTTTCGCGCACCTCTGTCATCAGCCGGGATTCGAAACCGCCTGCGCCAAGGATCTGGTTCATCACATAGGCGGCAAAGAAATCGTCATCCTCGCGCGCCATGCCGTTCTGGCCAAAGACAGCCACCGACTGCGGCGTATCGAAATCGATCACCGTATTCCCGCCCTCTATGGCGACATCCGCAGGGCCCGGCATCGGCGCACCGGTTTCCGGCAGATCGCCAACAAGCTCGTCCAGAAGCGCCGACAGTTCCTCGGGGGTGATATCCCCGACCGCCGAGACATAGATCCGGTCCAGCGCAAAGACATTGTCAAACGCGGTCTGGATATCCTCGCGGGTCAGCGTCGTGACCGTTTCGATAGTGCCGTCACCGGAAGAGCCATAGGGGTGATCGCCAAACGCCATCTCGGAAAAGGCGTTCCCGGCGATGGTATCGGGATCTTTCGCATCCGACATCAGCCCGGAAATGACCTGTGCCCGCACCCGTTCCAGCGCGTCCTCGTCGAAACGCGGCTCCATCAGCGTGGTGCGCAGCAGGGCGAGCGCCTCGTCGCGGTTCTCGCTCAGGAACTTGGCCGAGACGGATACGGAATCGTCGCTTGCGCCATAGCCGAAAGAGGCAGCGAGCTCTTCCTTGCGGCGGGCAAACTCACGCGCATCCAGATCGCCCGCGCCCTCTTCGAGAAGCGCCGCCATCAGGTTCGTCGCACCGCGCTTGCCGGGTTCATCAAGCGAGGTACCGCCGCGAAAGCGCAGCTCAAGCGCGGTGAAAGGAATGGAATGTTCCTCGACCAGCCAGGCGGTGATGCCATTTTCCGAGGTGACTTTCTGGATGTCGATCTCGGCCCATGCGGGGACGGCGACGATCAGCAGGATCAGCGAGACAAAAAGACGTTTCATTGGGTCACCTCCGTATCCCGCATCAACCATCCGGTGACCGAGGATTCTTCGCGGAACAGGTCGCGCGCGGCCTGCATTATGTCATCCGCCGTCACCGCCTGAAGTACATCGGGCCAGTCCTGCACGTCCTGCACCGTCAGACCGATGGCAAGGGCGCTGCCATAGCGCTGGCCGATCCCATCCACGTTATCGCGGGCATAGATCTGCGAGGCACGCAGCTGCATCTTGATCCGCTCAAGCTGCTCCATATCGACACCGCGCTCCATGAAGGCGGCGAGAGCCTCGTCGAGCGCCGCCTCGGCCTCGCTCAGGCTGACCCCGTCGCTGGGCACGACGATCATGTCGAATGTTGTCTTGTCGAGCGACTTGCCATTGTAGAACGCCCCGGTCCAGACCGCTGTCGGGTTATCGAACTGCAGCTTTTCGGCAAGGAAGGACGTCGTCCCGCCGCCCAGCATCTCGGCCAGCACGGTCAGCGCGGCGGCGCGTTCCTGATCGCCCGGGTCACGTTCCGGCGCAAGGTACGAGCGCGAGACATAGGGCTGCGCAACCCGCGCATCCTTGTAGATCAGCCGACGCGCGGCGGTCTGCGGTGGTTCGGTCGTTCGGATACGCTCCGGCAGGTCAGGGTTCGCCGGGATCACGCCATAGTATTGCTCGGCCAGCGCCAGCACCTCTTCGGGCACCACGTCGCCCGAGACCACGAGGATCGCGTTATTGGGCGAGTAATAGGTGCCATAAAAGGACAGCGCATCCTCCAGCGACAGTGTCTCCATCTCGTGCCGCCAGCCGATCACCGGCGTGCCATAGCGATGGTTCAGAAACTGCGCCGCGTTCATCTGTTCGGCAAACAGAGAACGCGGGTTGTTGTCGGTCCGCTGGTTGCGTTCCTCAAGGATCACGTCACGCTCGGTCAGGATGTCGCTCTCGCTCAGGCGGAGGTTCTTCATCCGGTCCGATTCCATCTCCATCATCAGCTCAAGCCGGTCGGCGGCGACGCGCTGGTAATAGGCGGTGTAATCATAGCTGGTGAACGCGTTATCCTCGCCGCCATTGGCCGCGACGACCTCGGAAAACTCGCCCGATTCCAGATTGTCCGTCGCCTTGAACAGCAGGTGTTCTAGGAAATGCGCCACGCCGGACACGCCCCGCGTTTCATCGGCGGACCCGGCCCGGTACCAGACCATCTGCTGCACCACAGGGGCGCGGTGGTCCTCGACCACGACGACTTCCATGCCGTTATCAAGGGTATAGGTCGTAACCGGCTCTTCGGCGGTATCGCCAAAGGCAGGGGCAACCAGCGCAAAGACAGCAGCCAGTGGCGCGAGATGTCGCAACATGTTCGGACGTCCTTTCATGCGGTGTAGGCTGAACCTGTGTATCGCGATGAAAGGTTCAAGACACCTTGCGATTTTGTAATCTTTTCTCGTCGGATCGTGATGATCCGCCCGGGCCTATTCGACCGGCGGCGCGGTCGGCGTCATGTAGCCCGACGCGCGATACCGGCTGTTCATCTCGAACGGGTCGATGGCCTCACGGCGATAGGCCTGCTGATACCGATCCACCGGGAACAGGCGGATACGCGTGCCGCGCGACTGGCGGCGGCGGAATTCCGCATCGGCGGCGGCCAGTTCGGTCCGGATGCTGCCCGGGGTGCCATAGCGGTTGGCCTGCGCGATCAGCGCGCCATCGCCCGAAGGCACGGCGGTCTGGCCCAGCGTCGCCGGATTGCCGCCAAGTGCGGCGACCGCATCGGCCTTGGGATTGGGATCGACCCGGTTGCCCATGCCCGGAGTCGGTTCGGGCAGCGCGTTCAGATTGTCGGGAATCTCAAGTTCCTTGTTCGGCAGGATCAGGAATTCGTCCGGCCCATAGCTGTCCGAGCGCAGGTTCATCAGACCCTTCTGCGAGCAGCCCGACACCACCAGTGCCACTATAATGATCCCCAGTGCTGTCCGCACGACGCTTCTCCTGCCAGTCCTTTGTCGGGGTTCTACCCCATTCCGCCGCTCAGGTCACGACACGTTTTTCGCGACCCTTCTTTCCGTTACGATCCCTTTTTCACCGGCTTCCGGCGCGGGCCCGCACCCGGTTTGTCGCGATTGTCGAACAGGATCAACCCCGCGGCACCCGCAAAGATGAACACATCCGCGACATTGAAAACAAAGGGATTGTTGATGCCACAGCAGGACATGTTCAGGAAATCGAGCACATAGCCATAAATCAGTCGGTCGGCGACATTCCCTAGCGCACCGCCGATCAGCAGCCCAGCGCTGACCTGCATCCAGACGCCGCGCTGCGTGCGGACCACCCACCAGCCGACGGCCACGACCACCAGCAGCGAAAAGACGATCAGCACCCAGCGTGCCAGTTCTGAATTGCCGTCGAGCAGCCCGAAATTGATCCCCCGGTTCTCGCCGTAGCGAAAGGTCAAAAGCGGCGGGAAAACCTCGATCCAGTGCCGCCGCGCAAGCTCCATGCCATGCACGACGGCGTATTTACTGCCCTGGTCCAGCAGAAAGGCGACCAGAGCGGCCCAGATCAGCGCGGGCCTGCCCATCAGTGACGGAAATGCCGCATGCCGGTAAAGACCATGGCGATGCCTGCCTCGTCGGCGGCGGCGATCACCTCGTCATCGCGCATCGACCCGCCCGGCTGGATCACACAGGTTGCGCCGGCGGCGGCAGCCTCCATCAGCCCGTCGGCAAAGGGAAAGAACGCGTCCGACGCGACAGCCGACCCGATGGTCAGCGGCTGCGGCAGTTCCATCGCCTCGGCCATACGCTCGGCCTTTTTCGCGGCGATCAGCGCAGAATCCAGACGGCTCATCTGGCCCGCGCCGACACCCACGGTGGCCTTGTCCTTGACGTAGACGATGGCGTTGGATTTCACGTGCTTGGCGACTTTCCACGCAAACAGCAGATCCGCCATTTGCTCATCTGTCGGCGCTTTCTTGGTGACAACCTTCAGGTCATCCATCCCGACATAGCCGGTATCCTTGTCCTGAACGAGCATCCCGCCCGCCACCTGCCGATAAGTGGTGATCGGTGCCTTGACGTCGGGCAGACCATCGGTGGTCAGCAGGCGCAGGTTTTTCTTGGCCGCGAACACCGCCTTGGCCGCATCCGAGGCACCGGGCGCGATCACGACCTCGGTAAAGATCTCGACAATGGCTTTGGCGGTTTCCTCGTCCAGCGGCTGGTTCAGCGCGACGATACCGCCAAAGGCGCTGGTGCGGTCGCAATCGAATGCGTTGCGATAGGCCTCGATCAGCGTCTCGCCCCGTGCCACGCCACAAGGGTTGGCGTGCTTGATGATCGCCACCGCAGGGCCTTCTGCCGGATCGAACTCGGCCACGAGTTCGAACGCAGCGTCGGTGTCGTTGATGTTGTTGTAGGACAGCTCCTTGCCCTGATGCTGCGTCGCCGTCGCCACGCCCGGACGGCCGGTGCCATCGGCGTAAAACGCCGCCGACTGGTGACTGTTCTCCCCATAGCGCATGACCTGCTTGAAGGTGCCGGTAAAGGAACGGCGGCGCGGAGTCGCCTCGCCCAGCTCCCCCGCCATCCAGGTGCTGACCGCCGTGTCATAGGCCGCGGTGCGGGCATAGGCGATCTGCGCCTGCTTCTGACGGAACGCATACGTCGTCGCGCCGTCCTGCGCGTCAAGTTCGGTCAGCAGCGCGTCGTAATCCTCGACATCCACGATGGTGGTGACGAAATCGTGGTTCTTTGCCGCCGCGCGGATCATCGCGGGGCCGCCGATGTCGATATTCTCGATGCAGGTCTCGTAATCCGCGCCCTTGGCGACGGTCGCCTCGAACGGGTAGAGGTTCACCACCAGCAGGTCGATGCCGCCGATCCCGTGTTCCTTCATCGCCGCCACGTGGTCGTCATTGTCGCGCAGCGCCAAAAGCCCGCCATGCACCATCGGGTGCAGTGTCTTGACCCGGCCATCCATCATCTCTGGGAAACCGGTGATCTCGGCCACGTCTTTCACCTCAAGCCCCGCCTCGCGCAACGCCTTGGCCGTGCCCCCGGTGCTCAGCAGTTCGACGCCGCGCCCGGCAAGCGCCTGACCAAGCTCAACTAGGCCGGTCTTGTCCGACACCGAAAGAAGGGCACGTTTGACGGGGTGAAGATCGCTCATATCAACTTTCCTGAATCTGGCAGCAGTTGCGCCGGGGCATAGAACATCTCTGCGCCGGATAGAACCTCTCGAATGCACCGATCTGGCGGCGCTTTGCCGCTATCTGTCCCGAAATGCCCGGAAAAGCCGCGATCAGAGCTGGTACATCGACTCGTCGCGTTCCAGATCGCGCACCGCGATGGCCGTGTCATGTGCCTTGGACAGCGACCAGCGTACCCGCGTGGCATAGTCCATCGCCCGCCCCGTCAGCACAATCTGACGGCTGGCGCGCGGCTTCAGCCGTCCACTTTCCAGATAGACGCTCGGCTCCAGCGACAGTTCGCATTTGCTATTGTGCCGGAACACCCAGATCTCGCCGCTCTTGAGCGCCATCGACACCGCCGCGCCGCCCAGATCCACGGTCGCATCCACATCCGGGTGGAGATGCATCCGGATGGCAAAGGACAGACCGGCCAGCGCCACCTTGTCCATCGCCTGATCGAACTTGCGCTTGTCGGCAGGCTCCATCGCGAGCAGCATGTCCTCGGCGACCAGACCGCGCCCGTCGTGCGACATTTCAAGCGTGCGCGCATGGGTCAGCCCGAACTTGCGCTGATAGCCATCATGCCCGCCCTGAAACCGCACCATCTCGGAATCTTCGTCCAGCTCGTAAGGAACGTGGGTCGGAGTCTCGATCAGATTCTCGACCGCCCCGGTCTTGCCCACGGGCATCAGCCGCCCGCTGGAATAGCCCTCGAGGCAGAGCGTCGAATGCGACGGGGTCGCCCGCCCTGCCCGGCGCCATTCCGCGCCGAATGATACGCCGGACCCGCAGCTGACAACCAGCGGCCGCCGCCCCGATGTCAGCTCGAACGCCAATGTCGAGGCATGGGCGTTATACGAGGCATCGCCCTTTGGCGGTGGGCTTGCATCGACGATCAGGCTGGTGCGCCCGGCGCTCAGCCGCGCATAGCCCATCGACAGGCTCTTGGGATGATCCGGCTTGATATGGCTGGCCGCCAGCGCGTGATCCAGCCGCCCGTCCAGCCCGCGACCGCCGCCATGGAACCGAGCAAGACCGCCATCCGCATGGCGCAACGCGCGCAGCGTGGGGGCTATCCGCGCCACTGCCGCCGTATGGGGCTGCGGCGTACCGCGTCCCGCCTCGTGCAGCGAGGCCGTTGCCCATGTCAGCAGAGTGAAAACATCCAGCAGTTCTTCGGGGTTGCGCGTCGGCAACCCACCCTGCTCATCGATGCGCAGCTTGCATTCCTGCGCCAGCGCTCTGACCGCCGGATCGGCCAGATCCTCGTGCCCCTCCAGCGCCAGACCCGCATAGATCAGCCCGGTCAGCGCCTCGAACCGTGGCAGCCCCGGCGGCGAAGCATGCCAGCGTTTCGACAGGAACCACACCTGCTGCGCCAGCGCCCGAAAGAACGCGTCGCTTTCGGCACTGTCCTGCCCCCTCAAAAGGAAAATCGCGTGGTTGATCCATCGGATCACCCGCCGCCCGGTCAGCGCCGGGGTCCAGCCAGGCCCCTGCCCACTGCCGTAATTGTCGATCCAGCCCCAAAGCCATTGCTGGGCTTTGACCCGCGCGGGCCCGTCGCCCACCGCCGCCAGATCGTCGAGCCATGCGAACCCGTGGCGTTCATCGTCGAAACCGACGGTGGGGGAATCGACCTCCCACAGCCCGGTATCCGGGCTTTCGACAAGATATCCGGCGAATAGGATGTTACCCGCGATCAGCTGCCGCCCCTTGGCAAAACTGCCGACCGTGCGCGGCTCCGGCGACGAAACAAACCCCCGCGCCTTTTTCTGGCGCCGGCTCAGACGGGCGTACAGCCGGTTCATGAACCGTGTTTTTCGGCCCGTCAGGGTCTCGGGGGTGAACATACGCTGCCTCTCACGCTCTTTGGCGTTTGACAGGCATGTTAGAGCGTCAAACGCTCCAAGTCACCGATATCTTTTCCGGAATTGCAAAACCGCTCTGCTGCCGTGGCGTTCAGCCCGCCTTGCGCAGACAGGCGATGTAAAATCCATCCATCCCGCCCCGGTCGGCCCAGAAATCGGGCCGCAGTCGCAACCCGCCCTCTTCCGTGACCCAGGAGGAAACGACACCGGGCACCATCAAAGCCTCGCGATCCACGCTCATGTCATCATGGGTTGCCAGCGCTTCTTCGACCTGTACCTCGCCCTCATCCGGCAAAAGCGAGCAGGTACAGAACACCATCCGCCCGCCGGGCTTCAGCAGGCTCCACGCATGCGCCAGCATCTGCGCCTGAAGCTCAATCAACCCGCCGAATTCCGCCCCGTCCTTGGCGTGGGGCAGATCAGGGTGACGGCGAATCGTGCCCGTCGCGGAACAGGGCGCATCCAGCAGGATCGCGTCGTAGCTGCCCTCGTGTTCAAGCGCATCACCGACCACCAGCTCGGCCTCCAGACCGGCGCGATCAAGGTTTTCCCTTACCCGGCGCATCCGTCCCTCGGAGATGTCGAGCGCGGTGACCGTCGCCCCGGTGGCGGCCAGTTGCATCGTTTTACCCCCCGGTGCGGCGCACATGTCGAGCACGCTCTCCCCGGGCTGCGCCGCCAGTACCCGCGCGGGCAGGGCCGCCGCCGCGTCCTGCACCCACCAGTCGCCCGCGTCGTATCCCGGCAGGGCCGTCACCTGCCCGGCCTCGGCCAACCGCAGCGACCCGGTCGGTAGTTCAACCGCGCCGGGCAGAACGACCTTCGCGCCCGACTTTTTAGTAATGTCCAAAGGTGCCCCGGCGAAATGCGCCCGCTCCATGCCCGCCACGGCTTCCGGGCCCCAGGCCGCAACCAGCGGCGAGCGCAACCACTTGGGCAGGCGCGGGTTGCGCAGCTTGCCCCAGGCCTCGGGCGCGGTGTCGGCCATCTTGCGCAGCACCGCGTTGACCAGCCCCTTGAGCGCCCCGTGCCGCTTGTGCCGCGACACGATCTCGACCATCGCATTGACCACCCCATGCGCGGCCTCGCCCCCGGCAAGCTCTACCGTGCCAAGCCGCAGCGCGTTGCGTACCGTCAGCGGCGGGTACTTGCGCAGGTGTTTCTGCAACAGCCGGTCGGCCCGTTCGAGCCCCCGCAGGGTTTCCGTGGCCAGCCGCTGCGCCCGGGCGCGATCCTGCGGTGACAGACGTTCCAGCGCCCCCGCCGCGAGACATTCCGACATCAGGCGGTTTTCACCCAGTATCTGATCGAGAAGATAGATCGCGCTGCGGCGCGCGTCGGTCGTGGCATCGGTCAACCCTGCATACTCCTGCATCTTGCCCCCGGCGAAGGCCCGCATATATCAAGGGCAGGTGAGCAAAGGAAGAGAGCGATGACCGACAGCCCCGAATCCCCGCGCAAGGATCTGCCACCCGCCGCGCTGCGCGCCCTCGCCGAAGCCGAGGAACGCCGCAAGGCAGACGCTTACGAGCCTGACCTCCCTAAGGAACTTGGCGGTCGTGACGGTCCCGAACCCGTCCGCTACGGCGACTGGGAGAAAAAGGGCCTCGCCATCGATTTCTGATCGCTGCGCCAGCCACGGGCGTCCAGACTTTTCAGAAACTCTCAGTGGCACATCCGTGTGCCTCACCCGGCCTCGGTACGTCTGGCGATGCACGGGGGGTGTACAGGGGGTGTACAGATATCACCCCCCCCAAATTCACGGTTTCAGATTAAATTCCGCCGAATCACCACTGCCCTTGTCCGAGGTGAAGCGGATCTTTTCTCCGTTCACCCGGACCTCTTGGCAGTTATACCCAAGATCGTCGCCGCCCCAGTTCAGGTCGCGGCAAAAATAGCCGTCACGCCAGCTCCAGCTGCCGGTGACATCCCATGCAGCGCCACGCCCCTTTATCGCCCCTGAAGGCGTGACCTGAAGCCGTATAAGCGGGCGGGTCAGGGTCTTGCCCTGCACCACCTCGTTGAATTCGCTCAATTTATCTATCTTGGCGTATTCGGCATTTACCGGAATCGCGACAAGGCCGCCTAACAACAGGGCTGGCAGAAACTCTTTGAATATCCGCATGGCATACCTCCGAAATCGCCGGGATCTGTCAGGTAAACGCATGACAGCGCCAATCGGATCACTTTCGAACGAAAGAGATCGGACCGGGGCGACAAGAAATCGCTAGGATTTTAGCGATATGCCGGACTCAGAAGCCCAGCACATCCGCCATGTCATAGTGACCGGGTGTCTTGTCCTGCCCCCAAAGCGCGGCTTTCAGCGCGCCACGGGCGAAAACAAGCCGGTCGGTCGCAATGTGACGCAGGATGATACGCTCGCCCGCGCCTGCAAAGATCACGTCATGTTCGCCCACGATGTCACCGCCCCGGATTGCCGAAAACCCGATATGGCCTTTTTCGCGTGCACCGGTGATCCCGTCGCGGCCCCGGTCGGACACGTCCGAGAGCTTGACTCCGCGCCCCTCGGCGGCTGCCTCGCCCAGCATCAGCGCGGTGCCCGAAGGCGCATCGACCTTGTGGTGATGATGCGCTTCGACCACTTCAATGTCGAATTCTTCGTCCAGCGCCTCGGCCACGCGGCGCGTCAGCTGGGTAAGAAGGTTGACGCCAAGGCTCATGTTGCCCGCCCTTACGATCACCGCGTGGCGCGACGCCGGTTCCAGCTTGGCGATCTGTTCTTCGCTCATGCCGGTGGTGCCGATGACGTGCACGGCCCGCGCCTGCGCGGCCAGCGCGGCAAACTCCAGCGTGGCTTCCGGCGCAGTGAAATCCAGCACCGCCTGCGCCTTGGCAAAGGCTTCAAGCGGGTCATCCGTGACCGTCACCCCCAGCTCGGCACCGCCCATTGCCGTCCCGATATCGCGCTCGACCCAGTCATGCCCCTTTCGCTCGACCGCGCCGACCAGACGCGCCCGGTCGCTTTCGCTGACCACGCGCACAAGCATCTGCCCCATCCGGCCCGATGCCCCCGTCACAACGATTCCAGGCAGGTTTGACATGATGATTTCCCTTCTTTTCGCCGCCAAAGGCTCGATAGCCTCTCTTGCCCCGCTTGGCAAAGCCGATCCGACGCCTTAGATCAGCAATCATGGGCAAGAACAAATTTCATGACGGTCCCGGACCATCGCAACGCCAGCTCCGCGTCGGAGAGCTGATCCGCCGGACCCTGTCCGAGGTGCTGGCCCGTGGCGATATCCACGACCCGGACCTGAACCGGCTGTCGATTACGGTGGGCGAGGTGCGCGCCTCTCCCGATCTCAAGGTGGCCACGGTCTACGTTCTGCCTCTTGGCGGACGGGGACAGGATGAGGTCGTCGGCCTGTTGGCCCGCAACAAGGCCGAACTGCGCCGGGTCGTGGCCAAGAAGCTCGCGTTGAAATTCGCGCCGGAACTTCGGTTCCAGCTGGACGAGACGTTCGACCGGCTGGACGATACGCGCCGCATCTTCGCGCAGGACGCCGTGCGCCGGGATCTCGACGACTGATGCCGCGCGCCCTGCCTGCGCTATTTGTGCTGTTGTTCGGCCTGGCCGCCGCGCCGGAGGCACAGGCCGTCGAATGCCGCGACGTGGATCAGGGCAGCAACCGCTACACCGTCTGCGAAGCAAATGCCGAAACCGATGAGTTGCGGCTGTTTCTCTATGACGAAGAAGGCCAGCCTTACGGCCAATTCGGCAATGTCGCCCAGAAGCTGGACCAACAGGGCAAGACGCTTGTCTTCGCGATGAACGCGGGCATGTACCATTCAGACCGCGCACCGGTCGGCTATTACGCCGAGCCGGACAAGGTTGTGCAAAACCTGATCCCCAATGCCGGCCCCGGCAATTTCGGTATGCTGCCCAACGGGGTTTTCTGCATCGGACAGGATCGCGCGGATGTCATCGAAACCATGCGGTTCAGCGAAACCCGGCCCGCCTGCGAATATGCCACGCAATCGGGACCGATGCTGGTTATCGATGGCGAATTGCACCCCCGGTTCCTGCCGGACAGCGATTCGCGCTATGTCCGCAACGGGGTGGGCACCAGCGCAGACGGCAAGCGGGTGGTCTTTGCGATCTCGCGCAACCGTGTGACCTTTCACGAATTCGGCAGCCTCTTCCGGGACATGCTGGACCTGCCGAACGCCCTCTATTTCGACGGTAACATCTCACGCCTCTACGCACCGGACTTTGGCCGCAACGACTCGGGTTTCGCGATGGGACCCATAGTCGGCATCGCCACGACGAACGGCGAATAACCCTGCGGCCAAGAAAAACCGAATTTTCTTGCCACAAATCTTTGGTAAGATTTTTGCATCCCCGACAGGATCGACCCGCCGCAGCGATCCATGTTGACCCCGCCCGCAAAGCTCCTGTAAGGCCCCGCTTCAACTTTCACGCAAGGAAAGCGCATGGCACGCAAAGGTCGCAACATCTCCGGTTGGCTGGTCATCGATAAACCTGCGGGCCCTACCTCTACCGCCGTGGTGAACAAGGTCCGCTGGGCGCTCGGGGCGAAAAAGGCCGGGCACGCCGGCACGCTCGACCCGACCGCGACCGGGGTGCTGGCCGTCGCACTAGGCGAGGCGACCAAGACCGTTCCCTACATCACCGACGCGCTCAAGGCCTACAGCTTTACCATCCGTCTCGGACAGGCCACGAACACGGATGACGCCGAAGGCGAAGTCATCGCCAGCAGCGATCTGCGTCCCTCGGATGAAGAGATCAAGCAAGCGCTCGGCCAGTTCGTCGGCGATATCGAGCAGGTCCCGCCGCAGTTTTCCGCCGTCAAGATCGACGGTCAGCGTGCCTACAAGATGGCCCGCAGCGGCGAGGAAATGGAGCTGGCCGCGCGTCCGCTCTGGGTCGAGGAACTGGTGCTGACCGACCGCCCGGATGCGGATCACGCGACACTGGAAATGACCTGCGGCAAGGGCGGCTATGTCCGCTCCATCGCCCGCGATCTCGGCGCCGCGCTTGGCTGCCATGCACATGTGCTCAACCTGCGCCGGATCTGGTCCGGCCCCTTCGACGCAAGCGAAGGCCTGTCGATGGAACAGGTCGAGGAACTGGCCCATACCCCCGACCTCGACGCCTATATCCAGCCGCTCGAAGTTGGCCTTGCCGATCTGCCCGAGGTGAAATGCACCGCCGAAGGCGCCACCCGCCTGAAAAACGGCAACCCGGGCATGGTATTCGCCGCCGGCGCCGAATACGGTGATGAGTGCTGGGCCTCCTTCGAAGGCAAGGCCGTGGCCGTCGGTATCTACAAGGCGGGCGAATTGCACCCCAGCCGGGTCTTCAACACCTGAGCCCGGCCGCGCGCATAGGTCAGCCCTTGACGGCACGATCTGCCCGCCCCATCACGCGTCCCATGATCACCCGAAGCCACACCAAGGGCGACGCCCCGTCCGTCGCCGTCTACTCCGATTGCGAACGCTACCGTTACAGCCTGACCCGGGTCTGGGATCCGGCGGGGGACAAGGCGCTCTTCGTGATGCTGAACCCCTCGACCGCCACCGAAGTCCAGAACGACCCGACGGTAGAGCGCTGCGAAAGACGCGCCCGCACGCTTGGCTTCGGCGCCTTCCGAGTCACAAATATCTTTGCCTGGCGCGATACTGATCCGCGGTTGATGCGGGCGGCGGCAGATCCAGTCGGTCCGGAAAACGATGCCGCGATCATGGAAGGCGCTGCATGGGCGGATCGCATCATCGCCGCCTGGGGCACCCATGGCGCGCATCTCGCGCGCGGCCCCGAGGTCGAACGCCTGCTGCGACAGACCGGCATGCCGCTCTTCAATCTCGGGCTTACCAAGGAAGGGCATCCGAAACACCCGCTCTACATCGGTTATGCAAAACAGCCCGAACCTTGGGCGTAACGTCTCGAGGAATAAACCTTTGCCATTACCGTCGATTCGCCCTATACGCCCCCGGTCTGCGGTCCGCCGCAGATGACTTCTCCACGGGCCTGAGCTGGACGACATCCCGGCCTGCGCCATTCATATCAACCTTAGCCAAGGAGATCCCGATGTCGATCACAGTCGAAGACAAAGCACGCCTGATGAAGGAATACGCAACCAAGGACGGCGACACCGGTTCGCCCGAGATCCAGGTTGCCATCCTCAGCTCGCGCATCGCCACCCTGACCGAGCACTTCAAGACCCACAAGAAAGACAACCACGGTCGTCGCGGTCTGTTGAAGATGGTTGCCCGCCGCCGCAAGCTGCTGGACTACGTCAAGGGCAAAGACGAAGCACGCTACAAGGATCTGATCACGCGTCTCGGCCTGCGCCGCTGATTGCAATCGGAACTTTCAAGTTCGAAAGGGTCGCCATGGCGGCCCTTTTTCATTTCAGGTCCCGGAACTCAGCCCTGCATATCGCTCCAGCAGGGAAGCAGATCACCTGCCGCCGGCCGCGCATGATAGACCGCACGCGCAATCGCCCGCGACAGGCAGAGCGCCGCCGCATGCCCGATCTCGGCCAGCGCCCGGGGGTCGTCTCCGACAGGCCGCGTCCCCGTCGACATCGCAAAGACCAGATCACCATCGCCGGGCGTATGGGCAGGCACCGTGGCCCGGGCAATGCCATCATGGGCCGCCACAGCCAGCCGGTTACATTGCGCCTTGTCCAGATCCGCATCGGTCGCAACGATGGCAATGGTGGTATTGGCCCGCTGCGACGAATCCTCGCCAAAGGCAAGCCGCGCCTTGCGACTGTCAAGCGTCCGACCCAGCCCCGACGCTGGGTCTGTGCCAAGGCCGCCGAACTCCCCGTCCACCTCGAATGGCGCCGCCCAGAAGTGACGGTCGCCGGGCGTCGTGACGCTTCCAACCGGATTGGCTGCCACCAGCGCCCCTACGGTGATGCCACTCTCCAACACGAAAGAGGCCGACCCGAGCCCGCCTTTCAGCATCGCTGACAAGGCCCCCGTTCCTACACCGGCGCTTCCCAAGTCGAACGTCTCCGACGCTTTGTCGAAAGCCTCGCGCCCCAGCCGTCGATAAGGATTTTCACGCCAGCCCTTGTCGCCCCCGTTCAACAGGTCGAAAATGATCGCCCCCGGCACGAGCGGGATGATCGCCGAGCCGATCTGAAACCCCCGCCCCGCCGCACGCAAACCGTCTACCACCCCCGAGCAGGCATCAAGCCCAAAGGCCGACCCGCCGGACAGTACCAGCGCGTCTACGCCGGCCACGGATTTATCCGGTGCAAGCAAATCCGTCTCGCGCGTTCCCGGCGCCCCACCCATGACATGAACAGAGGCCGCAAAGGGCCGGTCCATGGTAACAACCGTTGCCCCGGATTTCAGCGCATCGTCTTGCGCACTCCCTACCAGAAGTCCCTCGACATCGGTGATCAGGTTCTTGGGTCCCGGTTTCATCTTAATCATCTTTCCTTCAGAGACTTATTGCGCCGCCATGGCACAATTTCCGACCCATTGAAACAAGGGGCTCCGCCCCAGCCGGGCTACGCCCGACTTCCCCGGAGTATTTTCAGCAAGAGAAAGAAAGGAAATATTAAGGATCCGAAGTCATCCTGCATGTGCGGCACAGGCGGGAGCGCCGATGGCCGTGCAAGGGGAAGAGCGGAAGCGACTTCCTGGGGGACATCCATGGTGTCCCCCTTTTCCTTTTGCCGGAAATACTCCGGGGTCCGGGGCAGAGCCCCGGCCTAGCCGATCATCACTGTATGAGTGCTGAATCTTTGTCTGACGGTAGCCGGTTAGCGGGCTAGTCTCGCGTCACCTGACCTCGAAGCGCCTTGATCTCACCGCGGCGCGTCTTGGCGTCGAGCCTGCGGCGCACGGAGCCTTTGGTCGGCTTGGTCGGAATACGCTTCTTTGGCTTGGTCTGCGCCTGGCGAATCAGGTCGCTCAACCGTTCGCGGGCAATGGCACGGTTGCGGGCCTGGCTTCTTGTTTCGTCGCACTGGATGACGAGGGCGCCGTCCCTTGTCCATCGCCTCCCGGCGATACGGCGCAGTCTTGTCTTGATCGCGGGCGTCAGGTTGGGCGACCGCTCTGCCTCGAAGCGGAGTTCGACGGCCGTCGAGACCTTGTTGACGTTCTGTCCGCCGGGGCCGGAAGAGCGGACGAACTGCTCCGTCAACTCCCAGTCCTCGATCGCGATGTTATCCGTAATTCGCAGCATTGTGCCACCATAGGCATTGAGTTCGGGATCAAAAAGGGCCGCCCGGTTGCCGGACGGCCCTTATCGAAAGTTTTTCGGAGGTTGGGTCAGTCAGACCTCGGTCACCTTCGGGTTGGCGCTACCGCCAAGGGTTGCCTCAGCTGGCAGCCTCCCGAATTGTTCCGACACCACTCTCCAATACCTTTCTAGACACTGGATCACCTCCTTTTCCGTTGTTGAAACCTGTCTTCATGGTGCCAGAGGATGAATTTCAGTCAAACAAAATCTCTAGCTCAGAGCCAAAATTGTGGAAATACCGCCTAAAAGTCAGGCAGCTCGCAAATCCCTTCAATTCGGCTTTGACCTGTGGATTTGACCCGTTAACGTCATCCTGCTGACGCGCATTTTCGCGACATTGCAGCACATTCATTTACTAGGGGGCATTATGGCTTATACCTTTACCGTCGATCTTCAAGCCGAGAGCACTTACTACACGGCATACTCCATCACTTGGCAGGGAATCATAGCGCGCACGCTGCGCGGATCGCTTGATGTGTCTTCCTCCGGCGGCACGCATACTTTCACCGACCGCTACTCGGATCTTGAGGTGGTGGTGAAAAGTGCGGGCGGTTTCGTGACATCGATTTCCGCGACCGGACCCGTGCCGAGCAATGGGTCAACCTCGAATGCGGATCTCTTCGACATGGTCGTTGAATCCGGCACGATCGCAACGGACGACCTGATCGACGCCTTCACCTTCTACCATGAGAGCAGCGGCGAGGACAGCACGCTGAAATCGCTTTTTCTGGCGGCGACCTACGACATCACGACAAACAGCATCACGGTCTCTCACGACTTTGGCTGGGTCGGGCAGGCCCTGATGGGCGGTGGCGGCGACGATATCTTCCGGCTCGACAAGGATGGCTACCATTACATCTATGCCACGGGCGGGGAGGATATCTACAACGCCCCTGGTGAATATGACGAAATTACCTATTCGAATTTCAACGGCGGGCTGGTGATGACCAAGGACGGGTCGGACCGGCTGATCGAAAAATCCAACGGCGATATCGATACCCTGTCGGGCGTCGAGTCACTGTATGGGTCGAACGGAAATGACAACTTCAACGTCGGTCTCGGGGATTTTTCATTCGTCATGTACGGCGGCGATGGCAACGACAAGCTGGGCGGCAGTAACGAGTCGAACCTCCTGAGCGGCGATGAAGGCAATGACAAGCTCAAGGGCAAGGGTGGCGACGACGTGCTTATTGGCGGGGGCGGCAATGACAAGCTCATTGGCGGCGGCGGGGATGATATCCTCTTTGCCAGCACCGGTACCGGATATGCTTACGAGACCGAAAAAGACAAGATGAAGGGCAACGGCGGCAAAGACCTTTTTGTCATCGAGACGCCGTACAATTCCACCTATGTGAAAAAGGGTGTGGCGATCATCAAGGATTTCGAGGATGGAACCGATTTTATCGGCCTGGTGGGGCGTGATTTTGGCGTCTACGATCCCTCGCTTTATAACAACCTGACCTATGATGAGCTCGTCTTCAAGAATTCGAAAAAAGGCGCCGTCATCGAGCATGAGGGCGACAAGATCGCTATTTTGAAGAACGTCGATGCCGACGACCTTTCACGCGACGATTTCGTGGAAATGGTCGGTTATGATTTTGCGGTGGTGCTGACCGAAGATTTCTACGGCGGGTATTTCTACTAACGAAACACGGCAATCCGCCGACCCGCGCATCGCGTGCGGGGCGGCATTTTTTAGGCAGCCGCCGGCTGTAAGCGTCTTACGATCAGGCGGAACGGGATCAGGGCGATCAGGGCGAGCGACAGCTTGACCAGCCAGTCGGCAAAGGCCAGCGACACCCAGAGCGGTACGACCGGACCAACGCCCAAAAGCGGCAGCGGCTCTCCGGCCCAAGACACGTCATTTGCGGGTTCGATCCATGTGAGCGCAGCAGAAAAGGCGATCGAGAAGAACAGGATCGTATCCACGGCCGAGCCAACCAGAGTCGAGACCAGCGGGGCGCGCCACCACTGACCGCCGCGCAGCGCGGAAAAGATCGACACGTCAAGCAGTTGCGCCACCAAGAAGGCCGAGCCGGACGCGATGGCGATGCGCAGGGTAACCAGCGGGCCGAATTCGCCCATGATCTGCGTGCCGATCAGCGAACAGATCACGCCGACGACAAAACCGCAGAGCACGACCATGCGCGCGGGCTTTTCGCCATAGACGCGGTTCATCACATCGGTGACGAGGAAGGCCAGCGGATAGGTGAACGCCCCCCATGTGAGCCACTGGCCGAACAGGAACTGGACGAGGATATTCGAGGCCACGACAATGGCGGCCATGGCGATAACGCCGGGGAAATAAGTGCGAAGCATGTTTTCAGCCCGTTTTTACAAGGTTGCGGCGACTTGGCGGTGCCAGATGGCAAAGCAGCGGCGCTCGTAGACCGGATTCGGCCCCGTGGCAAGCCTTGTTGCCGGGCTTACTGCGATTTCAAAACGCCCACACATTGCTGCGGCAGGTCGGCAAGCACGTATTCCCGGCGCGGTTTCGGCGCGGGCGCGTTCGGATCGCGCGGCTTGGGCGGCGGCGGGCTCAGGATATTGTTCACCCATTGCTGCGCATCCGCACAGCCATCGCCCTGCGGGGGCGGATCCTGATTGACGCAGCCGCGCATCCCCTTGGGGCAGGCAAGGCGCACGTGGAAATGATAGTGGTGCCCCCACCATGGCCGGATCTTGTTCAGCCATTTGCGGTTGCCCTTTTCATCCTTGCACATCTGCACCTTTGCGCCGGGAAACACAAAGATCCGCGCCACGCGCGGGTCGCTGGCGGCTGCCTTGAGCACCTCGTGATGGACGCGGCTCCAGCTGTCATTGACATAGGCGCCCTTGGCGCGCTGCATCGAGATCGACGAAATGTTTTCGCGCTCGGACCGGGTAAGGTTCAGGCGTGAGGGCGGCAGCATCCAGATGTCTATATCAAGACCAAGCTGGTGACTGCTGTGCCCCGAAATCATCGGCCCGCCGCGCGGCTGGCTGATGTCTCCGATATAAAGCCCCTGCCATCCCGGTTGCTTGGCCGCGAAAGCACTCAGATCCCGGATGAAATCAAGCGTCTCGGGCTGGCCCCAATTGCGGTTTCTCGACAGGCGCATCGCCTGCCATGTCGGCCCGGTTTCGGGCAGTTGCACCGCCCCGGCCATACACCCCTTGGCATAACTGCCATAGGCGGCGGGCACCTGGCGCGAGGGCAGCGTTTTGGCCCCGAACAACTGCTTGGCCAGCGGCTCAGCCGTGGCCGGCAGGGCAAAACTCACGATCAGGGAAAGTAGGGCGGTCAAGCGGGCTAGGCGCATCAGGTCTGGTCTCCTTCGGCTTTGACCCACGCTAGCAGAAACAACCCGAGGACGAAAAGCCCGATGACAGGCGAAACGCCAAGTCGGGCGCTTTGGGTTGCGGCAGTGGTCACGCCAATCAGCGTCGGCGCGATAAAGGCGGTGGCCCGGCCCGACAGCCCGTAAAGTCCGAAATTCTCGGTCGGGTAATTCGGGTCGGTGTGACGTACCATCAGCGACCGGCTGGCCGATTGCAGCACGCCGCCCAAACCGCCGATCAGCACGCCGCAGCCAAAAAAGATGATATCCGGAACCAGTGAACCTTCGGCCAGCGGGATGCCAAAGATCTGCTCCCGCGACATGCCGACGATCAGCACGCAGACAAGGATCAGGATCAGGATCGACCCGATGATCACCGGCTTGGGCCCCAGCCGTTTATCCAGCTTGCCACCCAGCCAGGAAAACAGCGCCGAGGAGATCAGCGAGATGATACCGAATACGCCAATCAGCGTGATCTCCCAGTCCAGCACCAGCCGCGCATAGACGCCGCCGAACCCATAAAGCCCGTTCAACGCGTCGCGATAGAACATCGACGAACCAAGGTAAAAACCAAGGCTGCGCCGCGCCCTGAGTTTTGAAATCGAAACGATAACCAGCCGGACGGCCCCTGTAATCGTCGCCCTTTGCCCGGTACGCGGGCGTTCGCGGAACCACAGGAAGTAGGGGATCATGAACAGCGCGAACCAGATCGCGGTAAAGGGACCGACCGCACGGGTGCCTTCCATTTGCCCGGCATCCAGCCCAAAGATCGGTTCGAGCCCGGCCAGCGTCTTGCCATTGCCCTGCTCGACAAGCAGCACCAGCACGAGGATCAGCGCGACCAGCCCGCCGAGATAGCCAAAGGCAAAGCCCGAGCCGGAAATCTCGCCAATCTCCTCCGAGGTGCCGAGATCGGGAAGCTGCGAGTTGATGAAGATCAGCGCAAATTCCGCGCCGACGAAGCCGACTCCAAAGGCGAAAACGATCCACCAGATCGCCTGTCCATCCGGCTCGAGCCCCCAGAGCGCCGCAGCGCCGACAACATACATAAGCGAGAACAGAACGATCCAGCGCATGCGCCGACCGGAGATATCCGCAAGCGCCCCGATGACGGGCGCGCAGAACCCGATAAAAAGCCCGCTCACGGCAAGGCAAACCGACCATGTGGCCTGTGCCTGCGCGTCCGCCACCTTTTCATCAAGCCCACTGCCCAGATAAAAATCGGCGGCCACCCCCGCAAAATAGGGACCGAAGATGAACGTCACCAGCAGCGTATGAAAAGGCTGGCTTGCCCAGTCAAAGAACCACCAGCCCCAGATGCGCTTGCGCCGCGAAATCTCTGCCATAACCGCCCCTTAATGATTTTTTTGCGATAAGACAGCGAACCGGCGCGTCGATCAAGCACCTCTGACCCTTGCTCTTGTGGGCAAGTGCCCTTAGGTGGGAAAAAACCAGCGGAGAATACGGCCATGATGGCGATTTACGGACCCCTCCAACTTATTCTGAGCGTCGTCTATTTCGTGATGATCGTGCACATCATCATGAGCTGGCTGATCAATTTTCAGGTTCTGAACCTCAATCAGCAACTCGTCGCGCAGATCTGGTACGGTCTGAATCGCCTGCTTGAACCCATCTATCAGCCGATCCGCCGTATCCTGCCCAATACCCACCCGCTCGATCTGGCGCCGCTGGTGGCGATCATCATCGTGATTTCCCTGCGCGAATACGTGCTGCCTTCGATCTTTGGCTTTATCTAGGATCGCGGCGACGAACCACCGCATCTAGCGGTGAATTTCGCCCTGAGCCGATGATGTGGTGGCAAAACCGGCAACAGAGACTTGTTCACTGAATCTTAGTGTGGGAAAGTGCTCTCTAAGAGCAGATAAATAAAATCCTACACGAGGCCCCACCAATGCCCGACGCCAAGGCGCTGTTGCGCGACGTCTTTGGATTCGACGCGTTTCGCGCCGGTCAGGAAGAGATCGTAAACGCAGTTGCTTCGGGGCGGAACGTGCTGGCCATCATGCCCACGGGCGGCGGCAAATCGCTTTGCTTTCAATTGCCTGCCCTGCTGCGTGACGGGGTTACCGTTGTCATTTCCCCGCTGATCGCGCTGATGCGCGATCAGGTCCGTGCCCTGCAAGAGGCGGGGGTGAACGCCGGGGCGCTGACTTCGGGCAATACGCCCGAAGAAACCGATGCCGTGTGGGAGTCGCTCGAACGCGGGGATCTCAAACTTCTGTACATCGCTCCCGAACGGCTGGCCGCCGGCGCCGCGCTGGGAATGCTCCGCCGTATCAACGTGCGCCTGATCGCCGTGGACGAGGCCCATTGCGTCAGCCAGTGGGGCCATGATTTCCGCCCCGATTACCTGCGCATCGGCGAACTGCGCCGCGCGCTCGACGTACCGCTGGCCGCCTTTACCGCTACCGCCGACCAGGAAACGCAGGTAGAAATCGTCGAAAAACTCTTTGACGGTGAAGCGCCGGAAAAATTCCTCCACGGCTTCGACCGCCCCAATATCCACCTTGCCTTTGCCGCCAAGAACAGCCCGCGTCAGCAGATCCTGAGCTTTGCCGCCGCCCGCAAGGGCCAATCCGGCATCGTCTATTGCGGCACCCGCGCCAAGACCGAGGCGCTGGCCGATGCGCTGCGCAAGGAAGGCCACAATGCCTGCCACTACCACGGCGGGATGGAGGCCGAGGATCGCCGCATCGTAGAGACCCGCTTTGCGCGTGAGGACGGTCTGATCGTGGTCGCCACGGTCGCTTTCGGCATGGGCGTGGATAAACCCGACATCCGCTGGGTCGCCCATGCGGACCTGCCCAAATCCATCGAAGCCTATTACCAGGAAATCGGCCGCGCCGGGCGCGATGGCGGCCCGGCCGAAACGCTGACGCTATACGGCCCCGACGACATACGCCTGCGCCGCTCGCAGATCGACGAAGGCCTTGCCCCGCCTGAACGGCGCGGCGCGGATCACGGGCGGCTCAACGCCCTGCTCGGGCTGGCGGAGGCGCTGGAATGCCGTCGCCGCAAGCTGCTTGGCTATTTCGGCGAAACCGCTGAACCTTGTGGCAACTGCGATCTGTGTGACAGCCCGCCCGATGTCTTCGACGCAACAACCGCCGTGCGCAAGGCGCTTTCGGCGATCCTGCGGACCGAGGAATGGTTCGGCGCAGGCCATCTGATCGACATCCTGACCGGCACCGAAACCGACAAGGTTTTGGCCCGCCGCCACGACCAGCTGCCGACCTATGGTGTCGGCACCGAATATGACCGGCGGCAATGGCAGGCCGTGTTCCGGCAGATGATGGGCCATGACCTCGTGCGCCCCGATCCGGAACGTCATGGCGCGCTGCGCATGACCGATACCGCGCGTCCGATCCTGCGCGGCGAGGCCGAGATCACCCTGCGCAAGGACGTGCTGAGCAAATCCGCCACCCGCCGTCCCGCCGCCCGCGAACTGGTGAATGAAGAGGATGCGCCGCTGCTCTCCGCGCTCAAGGCGAAACGCCGTGCGCTGGCGGAAAACGCCCGCGTGCCCGCCTATGTCATCTTTACCGACAAGACACTGATCGAGATGGCGGAAACCCGGCCCGCCAGCCTTGACCAGATGGCCAGGATCAGCGGCGTCGGTGCGAAAAAACTGGAAAGCTATGGCGCGACCTTCCTCGAAGTCATCACCGGCGCAAGCGAAGCCCTGCATCCCGCACGGCGCAAGCTGGCCGGTCGATCAGCCGGGTCGGTCTATGACCGTCTGCTCGAAGTGCAGGCCGAGCTGAGCCGGGGCGAAACTGGCGTCGACAAACCGCTGAGCTGCTCGGCCTCGATGCTTGCCAAGGTTGCGCAGATGCGCAGCGACGACGAAAGAACGCTGGAAAAACTGCTGGGCGAACGCCGCGCAGAACGCTTTGGCGCCGCTTTCCTTGACGTTCTGCGGATGGCGGGCTGAGCGCCCGAACATCGCTGGTTGAACCCGCCGCGCGCCGGGGCTATGCCCTGCGCCGGGGAACAAAAGTGGGGTAGATATGCTTGTCGTGATTTCTCCGGCGAAAAAGCTGGACTGGACCGCGCGCGACGTCGAAACGACAACGCCCGCCTTTCTGAGCGATGCCAATGCGCTGGCCGGGACCGCCCGTGACCTGACGCAAAGCGATCTTGAAAAGTTGATGCATATCAGCCCCGATCTGGCCAGGTTGAACGTCGAACGCTTTCGCGATTTCAGTGACACGCCCGATGATGAGGAAACCCGCCCCGCCGCGCTCGCCTTTGCGGGCGATACCTATCAGGGGCTCGAGGCCGCCTCGCTCGACCCTGATGAGATGTCTTATGCGCAGAACCACCTGCGGATCCTGTCGGGGCTTTACGGCGTGCTGCGCCCGCTGGACGCCATTCAGCCCTACCGGCTTGAGATGGGCAGCCATATGAAGAACCCGCGTGGCAAATCGCTGTATGACTACTGGGGCGACACGATAGCCAAGGCGCTGAACGAACAGGGCGAAGCGATGGGCAGCGATACGCTGATCAACTGCGCCAGTCAGGAATACTTCGGCGCTGTAGACCTTGATGCCCTTCGGCTCAGGCTAATTACCCCCGCCTTCATGGAAGAAAAGAACGGCACCCCAAAGATCGTCAGCTTTTACGCCAAGAAGGCACGCGGCGCGATGGCGCGATATATCGTCCAGAACCGTCTGACCGATCCGGCGTCACTCCGCGATTTCGATGCGGGCGGCTATGCGTTTTCCGCCGAGCTGTCATCGCCGGACAAGCCGGTATTCGTGCGCCCCTCGGTTACCTGATCCGGGACCGCAGGCTGTACGCCCGCCGGACAAAAGGCTTCGACACGTTCCTGAATGGCCTTTTTCGTCAGTGGCTTGGTCATGAACTGATCAAGCCCGTGTGACAGGATCTCCTCGGCATCGCCCTCAATTGCATGAGCGGTCAGGGCGATGATCGGCACATGCCTGTCACCCCCGGCCTCGCGCTTGCGGATTTCGCGCGTGGCCTCACGCCCGTCCATCGTGGGCATTGAGATATCCATGAAAATCAGGTCGGGTTCAAACTCATCATAGGCTTCGACAGCCTCGGCCCCGTTATTGGCAAAACGAAGCTCGACGTTCAGATGCTGGACCATTTTGCGAAACACCAGTTGGTTGGTCCTGTTATCTTCGGCTGCCAGAACACGCATCCGGCGGGCTTCGACCACAACCGATGGCGGCGGCGCGATTGCAGGTTGATCCTCGGCGCTTTCATCGGGTTCGGGTTTAGCCACCGTATCACGGCCCTTCATCGTCTCGGCGATTTCGGAAAGCCGGTCAAAGAGTGCGGCCCGATGGTAGGGTTTCTGCAACAGCCCCTGAACATGAACAAAGACCGGATCGTTCTGGGCATAGCCGGGGTTGGAACTGAGCAGAAGGAACGGCGTGTCGATTTCTTTCTCGCAGCGCAGTGAATCGGCCAGCTCGAGACCGTCCATGCCGGGCATGTTGTGATCGCTGATCACGAGGTCAAAACCCGCCCCTGCCTGTTCCAGCGCCTCCGCCCCGGACTGGCAGGCGGTGACCTGCAAGCCAAGCTGGCTCAGCTGCTTTTCAAGGATCTCGCGCATCAGCTCATGGTCCTCGACGATCAGCACCCTTTTCAGACAATCCGGCAGGCGCGGCGGATCGACAGCGGCCTCTTCATCCAGGTCCAGCGTCACCTGGAAGCCGAAACAGCTCCCTTTGCCCTCGGTACTGTCGACCCAGACCTTGCCCCCCATCAGGTTGATCAGCCGCCGGGATATGGCCAGCCCCAGCCCGGTGCCTTCGAACCGGCGATTGCTTGCATCCTCAAGCTGGTTGAACTCGCCAAAGACGTGATCGACCTTGTCGGCCGGGATACCGATGCCGGTATCCTCGATCGAGACATGCACATCGCATGTCCCGGCCCGGTGATCCGGCACGCCCGTCACGCGGATCACCACATGACCCTGCCCGGTAAACTTGACCGCATTGCCAAGCAGATTGGTCATCACCTGCCGCAGCCGCCCCGCGTCACCAACGAACTTGGTCGGCAGGAAAACGTCGAAATCTGCCGCCAGCGCCAGCCCCTTGCTCTTGGCCTTTGGGGCCAGCAGCAGCACCAGCTCGTGAATGCAGCGTTCAAGATCAAAGGCTTCCTGTTTGAGAACCAGCTTGTCCGCCTCGATCTTGGAATAGTCGAGCACGTCATTAATAATCTCGAGCAACGCCTCGCCGGAGTTGCGGATGGTATCCGCATAAAGCCTCTGCTCCTCGGTCAGGTCGGTATCCGAGAGCAGCTCGGCCATGCCGACCACCCCGTTCATCGGCGTACGGATCTCATGGCTCATATTGGCGAGGAACGCTGATTTCGCGCGGCTTGCCTGTTCCGCATGGGCCCGGGCCGCTTTCAGCTCCTGTTCATAGCGGACGGTGGCGGTCATGTTCTGCGCCAGTGTCACCACGTCGCCGCTCTTGCCGCGCTGGTCGGTCAGCTTGAAGTATTCGCCGTTCCACCAGCGCAATGTGATCGGTTCGGGGCGTGGCGATTCCCAGCGCATCGTCATCATCGCCCGCCATTCCGCCGGGCGCAGATCCTGCGTATCGACCAGCCCCTCATCGGTAAGCAATTGCAGGATGCGGGAATAGGCAATGCCCGGCGCAACCTCATCCAGCCCGCCGAAAACCCGGAAATAGGCAGAATTGGCACCGATCATCCGCCCGTCGGCATCGAAAACGGCAAACCCGTCCTGAATCGTCTGAAAGGACTCCCAAAGCCGTTGCTCGGCGATCATGACCTTGCGGTTGGCGACGGTCAGGTCAGATTTGACCTTTTCATTTTCAACCCGGACCGTCGCCACCTCGGCCTGGGTTTCGCCGATGCGTTTCGTCAGCGCCAGCGCATGGCGGCCCAGCTTTCGGTTGGCGGCGGAAAGCTCGGCCTGCTTGAGCTCAAGCATCCGTTCCGCCGCCAGTCGTGCACGGCGTTCCTCGGCAAGTTTTGTTGCAAGGCTCATGGCCTTATCGCTCCGCCCCTGTCCTGAAATGCATCACACAAAGCGCAGCATCGGGCGCTCAGGTGAATATGGGCTTAAACGGGATGTGACAGCACGGGTTCTTGCCAGTGACGCTCTTAAATGCGACCCTGAAGTGTATTGGAATGGAGATATTTTTATGATGCGTTTCGCCAAACTCATTTTGATTGGCTTTCTAACGATTTTGTCCCTGACAGTGCCGGCCACGGCGCAATCCCTGATTCCGGATTTCCGCTATTTCGCGACCCGCGATACCGATTTCTACGGCGCCGATCTCGACAACCTGTTCGACACCGATCTGCCAAGTTGCGTTCGCGCGTGCTCTGCCAATACCGAATGTAGCGCCTTCACCTTCAATACACGCTCGAACGCCTGCTTTCCCAAGCGTGGCGTCACCGAACGCAGCGCCTTTGCCGGGGCTTTTTCTGCGGTCAAGCTGATCACCAGCCCATCGGTCGTCCGCGCCGGTGAGACACGCCGCGCCGCGCTGGATTTCCTTGGCGAAGAAGATCTGAGCCGCGTCCTGCTGCAAGGCCGCGAACTTGGGCTTGGTCACGCGGGCAATGGCGAAGATCTAGAAACCATGCTGTCAAACGCCCGCGACCGCCGTGCGCAGGGCAACACGGTGCAGGCGATGGCGTGGACTGGCGCGGCGCTGGCCCTGTCGGACCGGGCCGATCTCTGGAACGAATACGCGCGCCTGCTGCTGGATATTGAAACCGATAACCGCAACGACCGGCGCAACTACCAGACCCGCGCGACCAGCGCCGCGCTCAACGGCTATCTTCGGGGCGAAAACGAAGCGGGCCGCGCCACGTCAATGGCAACGCTGGCCGAGGCGCTAGAGGCGCTCGGGCGCGGGCGCGACATGATACCGGCGCTGCGGCTTGCGCTCAGCGAACAGCCCCGCGACGACATCCGCACCACGCTTGACCGGGCCGTCGGGCAATACGGATTCCGCGTGACGGATACCTCGGTTGAAAGTGACAGCGCCACACCGCGCATCTGCGCGCAGTTCTCTGAACCGCTGGTGAAGGCGGGTGTGGATTACGAACCCTATGTGCAGACCGGCGATGCCACCCTTGTCGTTCAGGTGGAGAATGCTCAGCTTTGCGTCGACGGTGTCGAACATGGCCAGCGCTACCGCCTCACCCTGCGGCAGGGTCTGCCCGCCGCCAGCGGCGAGAGCCTCGCCAAATCGGTCGAGGTCACGCAATATGTCCGCGACCGCTCGCCCGGCGTCAGCTTTCCGGGCCGCGCCTATGTGCTGCCGAAATCCGCCAGTGCCGCCCTGCCGGTCGAGACGGTCAATACCGGCAAGCTCGACCTGACCCTGCGCCGAGTCAGCGACCGCAACCTGCTGCGCACCATGCAAGAAGAATATTTCGGCCGGCCCCTGTCGCAATGGCAGCTCGAAAGCTTTTCGACCGATATCGCCGAAGAGATCTGGACCGGCACGGCCGAGGTTCAGAGCGAGCTGAACCGCGACATGACCACCCGCCTGCCCATGGGCGAGGCCATCGCAGGTCAGACTCCCGGCATCTATGCGCTGACCGCCCGTGTCAGCGGCGCCAACCCCGATGACAGCCCCTCGGCCACGCAATGGTTCGTGCTTTCCGATCTGGGTATATCGACAGTATCCGGCACCGACGGGCTGCATGTGTCCCTGCGCGGGCTGTCGGACGCACAGCCCCGCGAGGGTGTAACACTCCGCCTGATCTCGCGCGCGAACGCAGTGCTGGCGAGTGCCACCACCGACGCCGACGGCATGGCGCGCTTCGAACCCGGCCTGACACGTGGCACGAATGCCGCCGCCCCGGCCCTGCTGCTGGCCGAGGATGGCGACAGCGACATGGGGTTCCTGTCGTTGACCGATCCGGCCTTTGACCTGTCGGATCGCGGGGTTGAGGGGCGCGCGGCCGCTGGCCCCGTCGACGTTTTCCTGACCACCGACCGGGGCGCCTATCGCGCCGGCGAAACCATCCACGCGACCGTTCTGTCGCGCGACGCCGAAATCGCCGCGATCGAGGGCCTGCCGCTGATCGCGATCCTGACCAGACCCGATGGGGTGGAATACAGCCGCAAGATTTCGGACGGCGGGCATCTTGGCGGCCATGTGTTCGACTTTCCGACCGGCCCCGCCGTGCCGCGCGGCACATGGCGGCTGGCGATCCGCACCACCCCCGATGCGGAACCGTTGGCAAGCCAGACCCTGCTGGTCGAAGATTTCATCCCCGAGCGGATCGACTATGAGCTTGCCCTTGCCGACGGCCCCGTCCGGCTCGGATCCACACCGACCCTGACGCTTGACGCGCGCTACCTCTTTGGCGCGCCCGGTGCCGACCTGACCGTCGAAGGCGAAGCGATACTGACCGCCGCGACCGAGCTTGAAGACTGGCCCGGCTATCGCTTTGGCCGACATGACGAAGACAGCTCGCCCCGCGCGCGCTATTTCTCAGGCGGACGCACCGATGCACAGGGCAAGGCCAGCTTTCCCGTCGAACTCCCCGACCCGGCCAGCGCCGAACGGCCGCAGGAGTTGACCATCATTGCCCGCGTCGCCGATGGCGCGGCCCGCCCGGTGGAACGCCGCCTGACCGCTCCAGTGCTGCCCGACAGCCCCGTAATCGGGATCAGGCCACTGTTTACGGATGTACTGGGCGAAAGCCAGCAGGCACGGTTCAACCTGATCGGCCTTGCGCCCGATCTGTCCCCGCAGGCGATGCAGGTCAAATGGACCCTGAACCGCGTCGAGACCCGTTATCAATGGTATCAGCAATACGGCAACTGGAACTGGGAACCCACAACCCGCCGCACCCGCATCGCCACCGGCGAAGCCAGCCTGAGTAACGTGCCGCTGGAACTGGCGGAAACCGTGGACTGGGGCGAATACGAACTGATCGTCGAACGCATCGGCGGACGCTATACGGCCAGTTCCGTGAGCTTCTCCGCCGGATGGTATGGCGGTGGTGAAAGCGCTGACACGCCGGACCGGTTGGAAATGTCGCTCGACCGCGCGGATTACACCATCGGCGACACCGCCATGCTACGGCTGGTGCCGCGCGCGCCGGGCACCGCGCTGATCTCGGTCGTGTCAAACCACGTGATCGCGCGGCAGGTCGTGGAACTTGCCGAGGGTGCCTCGACCGTCCCGCTTGAGGTCACCGAAGACTGGGGCACCGGTGCCTATGTCACCGCCACCGTGTTGCGCCCGATGCAAGAGACGAATGCCCAGACGCCGACCCGCAGCCTTGGCATTGCCCATGCGGCCATCGCCCCCGGTGACAAGCAGCTCGCCGTCTCCATCGACGCACCCGATGTCGCAAGACCCCGTCAATCGCAGACCGTAAATGTCACCATCGGTGGCGCGCCCGAAGGCGAAGAGGTCTGGCTGACGCTGGCCGCCGTCGATCTTGGCATCCTCAACCTGACCGGATTTGATAGCCCCGATCCCTCTGCCTATTACTTTGGCCAGCGCCGTCTCGGGGTCGAGATGCGGGATATCTACGGTCGCCTGATCGATCCCGGCAATGGCGCGATGGGCGTGGTCCGCTCGGGCGGCGACGCAGATCAGGGCGCGCGGCTGCAATCGCCGCCGCCAACGCAGGACCTCATGGCGCAGTTCTCCGGCCCGGTGCAGGTCGGACCGGATGGCACGGCACAGGTGACAATCGACCTCCCCGCCTTCAACGGCACCGTGCGCCTGATGGCGGTGGCATGGTCGCGCGATGCGGTCGGTCAGGCCGAACGCGACATGACGGTCCGCGATCCGGTCGTGGTGAATGCCTCTGTCCCGCGTTTCCTCGCGCCCGGCGACGAGAGCCGTATCCTGCTGGACGTCACCCATGCCGATGGTCCCACCGGCCAGATGCGGCTGACCATCGAAAATATCGGCGAAGGGCTGAATATCGGCACAGCTCCGGCACTCTTCGAACTGACTGACAAGGCCAAGGCTTCCTTTACCGTGCCGGTCAACGCCAGCACCGTTGGCGATCCGAGCTTTGACGTGGTGCTGACCACGCCCGATGGAACGACCCTGCGCCAGACCCTGCGCCTGCCAGTGCGGGCGAATGACCCGGTCATCTCGCAGACCCGCCGGTTCACTCTCTCGGCCGGGGATGCCTTTGAATTCACACCGGATGTCTTTGCGGAAATGAAGCCCGGCACCGGCAAAGCGATGATCTCTGCCGGTCCGCTGGCCCGGTTCGACGCGCCCGGCCTGCTCGACGCGCTTGACCGGTATCCCTACGGCTGCACCGAACAGGTGACCTCGCAGGCGATGCCACTGCTCTACCTTTCCTCGGTGGCCGAAGCGACCGGGCTTGGCACCGCGGCCGACATCGATGACCGTATCGATGCGGCCATCGCCCGTGTGCTGACCCGACAAAGCCCGAACGGGGCCTTTGGTCTCTGGCGCGCTGAATCCGGCGACTTCTGGCTGGATGCCTATGTCGCCGATTTCCTTAGCCGCGCCCGTGCCGAAGGTCAAAGCGTGCCAGATATCGCCTTTCGGATGGCAATGGATAATCTTCGCAACCGGGTAAATTACGCGCCCGATTTTGAAAACGGCGGCGAAGATATCGCCTATGCGCTGCTGGTCCTCGCCCGTGAAGGCGCGGCAGCGATGGGAGACTTGCGCTACTATGCGGATGTGAAGGCGGACGATTTCGCCACCCCGCTGGCTGTCGCCCAGATCGGCGCCGCGCTGGCCGCCTATGGCGATCAGACCCGCGCCGATGCAATGTTTACCCGCGCGGCCAACCGTCTGGCGCGTCAGGATAACGACGCTCCGGTCTGGCGCGCGGATTACGGCACCACGCTGCGGGACAGCGCCGCCGTTCTGGCGCTGGCAACCGAAGCGGGCAGCACTGCCGTCGATGCCGAGGCACTGACCAACCGCGTCACCACTTCTCCTGAAAGGCTCTCGACCCAGGAATCCGCGTGGTCGCTCATGGCCGCCAAGGCGCTGATCGACCGGACCGGCGGCTCGGGCCTGCGGGTCAATGGTGCGCCGGTAAACGGCCCCTTTGTCGAAATCCTCGAACAGGACAGCGCGGATAGCCTCTCGCTCAGCACCGGAGACGGGCAGGCGACCGAGATCACCCTTACAACCTCGGGCATTCCGATTACGGCGCCCGATGCCGGTGGCACCGGCTACAGCATCGAACGCAGCTTCTATGACCTTGAGGGCCAACCGCTTGACGGTGACAGCTTTGCCGTGGGCGAGCGTTTTGTGACCGTTCTAAGGGTGACGCCATTCGAAGGGGCCGAAGCGCGGCTGATCGTCGACGATCCGCTCCCCGCCGGGGTCGAGATCGACAACCCCAACCTGCTGCGTTCAGGCGATATCGGCGCGCTCAGTTGGCTTGACCTCTCAGAAGCCGAGCACAGCGAATTCCGCAGCGACCGCTTTGTCTCGGCCGTCGACATGCGCAACACACGTCCCGTGACGCTCGCCTATATCGCCCGCGCCGTGACACCGGGAACTTTTCATCATCCCGCCGCCTCGGTCGAGGACATGTACCGCCCCCGCTACCGGGCCCGCACGTCCACCAGCCAGATCACGGTTTCCGAATGACCGGGCTCGCGATGGCAAACTGGCGACGGCTCGACCATAACGGGACCGACCGCTGCACCCTGTCGCGGCTCGATCACGGATGGATGCTGAGCGGTCAAGCGAAGTGGTTGGAAAAAGAGAGCGAAACCTCGCTCATCTATGCCGTGCGCTGCGACGAGGACTGGTCGACCCTCTCGGCCGATGTGGTCGGCTCACGCGCGGGGGACAGTATCAAAATCCGCATCCAGCGCCATGCCTCTGGCTGGTTCCTGAACGACAAGCCACAGCGCGCACTTGATTTCGCCCGCGACATCGACCTCAGCTTTACGCCCGCAACCAATCTTTTGCCCCTGCGCCGCCTGTCCATCGACAGCCCCGCGCCGATAAACGTCAGCGCCGCATGGCTTGTGCCGGAGCTGGATGCGCTCAAGCCGCTAGATCAAAGCTATGCGCGTACCGGCCCGGAGCATTTCGCCTATTCCTCACCCGGTTTCACCGCCGAGCTGAAGGTTCACGACAGCGGCTTTGTCCTCAGCTATCCCGGCCTCTGGGAAGGCTGGGTCGATGCGTAACCCCGCGCGGCTGCTTTTTGCCGCCGTGGTGCTGCTGGGGATGGCAGGGGCCGGCCGGGATGCCTTCGACCGCTGGGTCGATGCGACCGTCCTGCCTCCGGTGCTTGCCGAGACCTCGCCAGAGATACGAGACCGCAACGGCGTGCTGCTGCGCGCGTTTCAAGTGGGTGACGGCCTCTGGCGCTTGCCGGTGACCGCGTCCGAAGTGGACCCTGCCTATATCCGGATGCTGGTCCGCTACGAGGACAGCCGCTTTGCCAGCCACCGGGGCGTCGATCCGCTGGCCCTGCTGCGCGCTTTCGGACAAGCTATCGCGAACGGGCAGACGGTTTCCGGCGGCTCGACCCTCACCATGCAGGTGGCCCGGCTCATCGAAGACGGCCCGACTGGCAGATGGGCTGGCAAGCTGCGCCAAATGCGTGTGGCGCTGGCCTTGGAACGGCGGCTGGACAAAGATCGCATCCTCGATCTCTACCTGACCCATGCGCCCTTTGGCGGCAATCTCGAAGGCATTCGCGCCGGAGCGCTCGCTTGGTTTGGCAAGGAACCCAAACGCCTGACTTCAGCGCAGGCCGCGCTGCTGATCGCCCTGCCGCAATCGCCCGAAAGCCGTCGGCCCGACCGTCACCCCGACGTGGCGCTCGCGGCCCGCAACCGCGTGCTCGACCGGCTCGCCGGAGAGGGTATCTTGCCACGCACCACTGATCGCGATGAAGCGCTGCCCGACCGCCAGCGTCCGTTCCCGCAACTGGCCGCGCATCTGGCCGACCGCCTGCGCGATGGTGCCCTGCGCCATGACGTGACGTTGGACGCGCAAATTCAGTCGCGCATGGAGGACCTCGTGCGTGATGCCGCCCGACGCGCCGGCTCTCACATCTCGGCGGCGCTGATCGTCGCCGATCATCAAAGCGGCCGGGTTCTCGCTTCGGTCGGCTCCCCCGGTTACAGCGGCGCGGCGCAGCGCGACGGCTTCGTCGATATGACCCGCGCGATCCGTTCACCCGGCTCGCTGCTGAAACCGCTGATCTACGGGCTGGCCTTCGATCAGGGCTTGGCGCATCCCGAAACCCTGATCCACGACGGTCCCGTCCAGTTCGGCACCTATGCGCCGCAGAATTTCGACGGCCAGTTTCGCGGCGATATCCGCGTTCGCACTGCACTGCAGCAATCGCTGAATATCCCGGTGGTAAAGCTCACCGACGCGCTTGGTCCGGCGCGCATTACCGCTGCGCTCGAACGCTCCGGTGCGGCGCTCCGTATCCCCGGAAACAAACCCGGACTCGCTATTTCATTGGGTGGTCTGGGCATCAGCTTGCATGATCTCGTCCAGCTTTATGCTGCACTCGCACGCGGTGGAGAGGCAGTTTCGCTGCGCAGCGAAGAATTCATGCCGCACCGCAGCAACTCGACCCGATTGCTCTCTCCCGAAGCGTCCTGGCAGGTCGGAAACATCCTTGCCGGGCTGCCCCCGCCCCCCGGTGCGCGGGCCGGGGTACTGGCCTACAAGACCGGGACCTCGTATGGGCACCGCGACACTTGGGCGATCGGTTTTGACGGACGTCATGTGATCGGCGTCTGGATGGGCCGTCCTGACGGCACCCCGGTTCCCGGTGCTTTTGGCGGCGATGTCGCCGCGCCGGTTCTGTTCGAGGCCTTCGGACGTCTCAAACCCGAATTCGACAGGCTGCCACCACCCCCGCCCGCCACGCTCATCACCCATAGCGCTGATCTGCCCGCGCCGCTGCAACGCTTCCGCGCGCGCAGCGAGGTCTTTGAAAGCGCGGATCGTTTCGAGTTGGCATTTCCGCCGGATGGCGCGCGTCTGCCGTCCGGCAACGGGGGCGTGACCATCAAGCTACGCGGCGGCGTGGCGCCGTTCCTCATCCTCGCAAATGGCGCGCCGGTCGCCCGCGAGCAGCACCGGCGCGAGATCGAGATACCGAGCCCGGGCATCGGTTATTCGACGTTCACCGTCACTGATTCAAAGGGAGCATCCGACCGCATAACCATCCGAATGGACTGAAATTCATCGCAAATCCCGATTTGATCAAACAATATCTTGCAGAATTTTCACAACTGCCACAGTTAAGGCAGAAATTGTTTACCCAAGGAGAACCGCCCATGCGAACCCGCGCCGCAGTCGCCGTTGAAGCCGGCAAACCGCTTGAAATCATGGAGGTG
>JAAEZD010000055.1:0-9457 GCA_018223035.1 Paracoccaceae bacterium | reverse complement strand
AATTTGCGGGACAAATCTATCCCAGTTGGTGGACCACTTTCAGGGGGCTACTCCAGCCGCAGCTACTTGGCGGCTAGGCTTCGATTTTTCTATGGAGAAGATATCTTGAACCAATATCTCTCCATCTTTCTTGTAGTAATCCGCGTTTCCCAAAACAAAATCGCGTGCTTATGAAACTTCTAGGCTGTCTCGACTTGTCACCCAGAAAAAACCACAAGCAGACTTCCAAAGCATTCGCTCTGAATAGCCCCGCGTTTCTGGGACGTCTTCGTATCTGAGTTTCTGCTGCCGCTCGAAGTCGACGGGCGACGGCATTCTATTCCGGGCGTGCTTGCGCTTCGGATTGTAGAACATCTCGATATAGTCGAACACATCCTACCTGGCTTTTCGCGTGTTCGGTTAGGTCCATCGCCTGATGCGCTCACGCTTCAGCAGGTTGAAGAAGCTCTCCGCAACCGCGTTGTAATGGCAGTTTCCGCAGCGGATCATAGAGTGTTCCGGATTGTGTTCCCGCAGGACCGCCGCCCAGTCCGTGCCGGTGAATTGGCTGGCATGGTCCGAATGGATCAGAACCTTTTCCTTGGGCTTTCTTCGCCACGTCTCCATCAGCAGCGCTTGCAGCACCACATCCGTCTTCTGTCGGATCTGCATTGACCAGCCGACGACACGACGCGAGAAGCGATCGATGACCACGGCAAGAAAGGCGAAACCTTGCTGCGTGCGGACATAGGTGATCTCGGCTATGCGTCGAGCCCTGCCTAAAAAAAATTTCATGAACGGACGGTCGTAAGGTTTCGGTAAGGTTGGCGTGTTGGGTGCCGCTGAAACAACAGCGAAAAATTCCCACAATGCTTCCTATCGAAAAACTGAAGGGCTCCATTGGACGGCCGATAAACCTTTATCCGCTTTCCCCAGTCGCGATGACTGTGCTCGCCTTGGCCTATATATTCCTGACCTGCAACGATACGTTCTGGTCCATCGGGGCTGAGGTGTTTTCAGGTCATGCGTTCTCTTTTGCCACGTTCGTAGCGGCGCTTTTCTTCCTTATGCTGACCCTTTCTGCGCCATTTTCTTTTCCTTGGGCCGTCAAATCCTTCCTCATCTTCTTGATCCTGCTCAGTGCTACAACATCCTATTACATGGACAGCTTGGGGGTGGTCGTTGATCGCGACATGATCCAGAACGTGATGGTCACTACGATCACGGAATCTAAACACCTGTTCACGATCGACCTGGTCAGCCATGTCATACTTTTCGGTCTTGTCCCCGCGGTTGTGGTCGCTTGCGTTAAGATCAAACGGTTCAGCGCCGTTAGAACCATCACAACGCCCATCTTGACCACTGCCCTTAGCCTCGCGCTGGCCGCAGGTTTGCTGATGACAGACCTAAAAACCTATTCCTCCATTGTTCGCGAACGCAAAGATTACATGAGTAGTTTCCAGCCCGGGATGCCAATCGTCGGGGCGATCCGTTACGCTAAAATGATGATGCGTTCGGCCAATGTGACCGTTGCTGCGATTGGCGAAGATGCCGTCAAAGGCGCGTCCTACGGACCGGGTCGAAAGCCGGTGCTGACTATCGTTGTCGCGGGCGAAACGGCGCGATCTCAGAATTTCAGCCTTAACGGCTACGCAGTCGACACAAATCCTCGGCTGGCACAACTGCCTGTCACAAGCTTTCACGATGTGACGTCCTGCGGAACGGCGACTGCGACGTCATTGCCCTGCATGTTCTCGCAGTTCAATCGCGAAGACTACACTTTCCAGAAAGGCATATCGCACCAAAACGTGCTGGACGTGTTCGACCATGCCGGGCTGCATGTCGAATGGTGGGACAACAACACTGGCGACAAAGGTATCGCGGCACGTGTCACGCAACGTTCGCTTACCAATACGGACAACGCGGAATATTGCCCGGCGGGTGAATGCATGGACGGTATTTTCCTGCAACAGCTGAGCGACTTCGCCGAAACGATCGCCCAGGACACGGTTCTGGTTCTACACCAGATCGGCAGCCATGGGCCGACTTATTATCTTCGCTATCCGCAGGAAGCTGAACGTTTCGCGCCCGCCTGCCGCACGGCCGAGTTTAAGAATTGTACGTCGGAACAGATCACGAATGCCTACGACAATACCATCGCCTATACCGATACCGTCCTTGCCGGAACGATTGAGTTTTTGACAACGCAGCACCAGCTTTCCACGGCGCTGATCTATGTCTCGGACCACGGTGAATCCCTGGGGGAAAGCGGGCTGTACCTGCATGGGGCTCCCTATTTCATGGCACCGGAATACCAGACCAAAGTGCCCATGATTCTCTGGATGTCGCCGACATTCAAACAGCAGTTCGCCATAGACAACGCCTGTCTGTCTGCCAAGGCGGATGCGCCGCTGTCACAAGACAACCTCTTCCACTCTCTTCTGGGAATGCTGGACATAGAAACAGATATGCGAAACCCCGAACTTGATATTTTCGAAACCTGCCGGAACCATCAGAAAGTTGCCTCGAATTGACCGATCTATATCCAAACCCCCGTTGCAAACCCGAACGCATTCACGGCGCCGCACATCTATTCGTCGCCGTAGGATATTCCATCGGCGGTCTCCGCCGTCTGCGGAAGGAAACGGCGTTTCGCCATATCTTGCTGGCCTTGCCGGTTTGCACTTTTGTGCTGGCGCTTGCTGGGGCGACTATCGGCGATTACTGCCTCTTGCTTATTCTGTTCCTCGCATTGATCGCATCAGAGGCGCTGAACACGGCAATTGAATGTATCGTCGACCACCTTTCCCCCATTTGGGCAGAGTTTGCCCGTGATGCAAAGGACCTCGGGTCACTGTCAACGATGTGCCTGATCGTCGCTAACGGTGTTTTTATCGTCAGCGTCGTCTTTCGCGCGGTGACATCGGGGGGATGATCAGGCTGATTAAAACCTGCGGCACATTTTGTTCAGGTACGAGCTCCGTGGATTGCTCAAAACTGGCGTCTGCATTTTTTTCAACTATACCTTGTCGAAAAACCTCCAAAAGGCACTATCCCGCCCATGCGCATATTGCTCATTGAAGATGAGGCAGCGCTTGCCCATCCGCTTCGAGAGCACCTTGAAGCGGATTTCCACATAGTTGAATGGTTCACCACACTGGACGAGGCGCAAAGCGCCATCAGTACGATGGAATATGATGTCGTTTTGCTGGACCTGCATTTACCTGATGGCGATGGGCTCACTTTTCTCAGTAAGCTGCGCGATCGGCATGTTCGCACGCCGATCATCATTCTCACGGCACGCGATAAAGTCTCGGATCGGATCGACGGGTTGAACCGCGGTGCAGATGATTATGTGATAAAGCCGTTCGATCTGGACGAGGTGAAGGCCCGCATTCATACTGTGTGCCGCCGGAGTGCCGACGAAGTTGCCCAAACGGTGCGCGTTCGTGACCTCACTGTTTGCATGTCGGACCACAGGATTGAACGGGCGGGAAAACCCGTCCGTCTCACCGCAAAAGAATGGTCAGTGTTCGAAGCGCTGTTAAGGCGTAAAACCAAGATCGTGCAGAAAGCCAGCCTGGAAGCCGCGGTTTACGCCTTCGGCGAGGAACTGGAGAGTAACGCGCTTGAAGCGCATATCAGCCGTCTGCGCGCCAAACTGGGCAAAGACTTGATCGTTACGCATCGCGGTTTCGGATACATGCTGTCTCCATGAGCCGACGCCCAACCAGCCTGTTAAACACGCTTATCACATCGCTGTTGTTGCCCGGCATAATCGCCGCTGTACTTGGTGTGGTCCTCGTCTATTCCTTGGTCAAAGAAGAATACGATGAACTTCAAGACATCGCGCTGACCAGCAAGGCATATCTGGTTCTGCAGGTTCTGAATGCGCAAAACGACGGTCTTGATCCGTCAATGGCGGGAAACAGAATTGATCCCTTGTTTTTTGAAACCAGCCTGCTGCCTGAAGATGAACTGACGATGTTCTGGCTCGTTGACCCGTTGGGCAACGTGGTCTTGCAGTCCCCGCGCGCTGACGATGACGTTTTCTTCGCACGAAGTGACGAAGAATTAGTCACCGCGTTAGGTTTCCGCATTGTTATGGTAAACGCGCCCAACACGCCGTTTAAGGTCGTAGCAGCAACCCCGATGGGAGAGAGAAACGAAGCGATCACAGACGTCGTGGTCGGCGTCATCGCAGGCTTCTTGCTGCTGGGAGCCTTCGTAGCGTTGGCCGCCTATTTCGCGGTCAATCGAGCAGCGAAAGTCATTGCCGGTTTAAGCGCCGAGATCGCGACGAAAGATGCCAACGACCTCTCTCCCGTCGACCGCAAAAACGCGTTTGCAGAGATTGAGCCCGCAATAGATACAATCGACAAGATGATGGCGCGGCTTGATGCCACGATCGCGGCAGAGCGCGAATTTGCCACGAATGCAGCGCATGAGCTTCGCACGCCCGCAGCCATCAGTATTTCTCACGTTCAACGTCTGCGGGCGATATTAGATGACCCAAAAGCCAAACAAAGCGCATTGGAGATCGAAAACGGCCTTAAACGACTGACGCGCCTGATTGAACGGTTGCTACAAATGTCGCGGGCCCAATCAGGGCTTGGGATCAATAGCGAATACGGTGATGTTGCACCCGTTATCACGTTGTTGCTGAATGAGTTGCGCGCACGTATGCCTTTCCCCGACCTTTTAGTCGTATCGCCACCCCGCGGCGTCTGGTTCAGCAAAGTCGATCCTGATGCCGTTGGCATTATTCTTAACAACCTTTTTGACAACGCACTTAAGCATGCGCAAGGCAGCCCACAATTAACTGTCGATGCCAGCAAAACGGGTACTATCGTCGTTTCCAACGATTGCGCCGCTCTCAGCGCCAGCGAATTGGAAAATCTTAAACGAAGGTTTTCGCGGGGACTTACCAAATCCGAGGGATTTGGCCTCGGCCTTACAATTGTACAAGGACTTTGCAAGCAGTCTGGCAGCACTTTGGAAATTACGTCGCCCGTGCCTGGAAAAGCGCGCGGGTTCAGTGCAATTGTGACTTTTCCAGTAGGCGACCCGTTCTGATCTTCGCTACCGATTGAAATGCACCTAAATCATGCGACCAGATATTCATCTATCGGCGTCTTTATTGCAATCTGGCCAAACCATTCCGCTATTGGTATTTCGCGTTGCAGCATCAGTCTCAATTTTGACCAAGGGCATTTGAGCCAATTTTTACTGTAAGCCCACTTTGCCAGTTCAACTGCCGATAGCGTCGCAAGCGGGAAAGTCGAAAGTCCTATCGCTGGCTCGGGAGCTCCGATAGTCTGCCGAAAGAAAAGAGGTTCAGACATGGAACTTATAGCAAAAGCAACCGCCTTGGTTGGCGGCACAATTGCCTACATGCGACGTAGGGGGCTACCCGAGCATCAGGCGTTCGGTTCCGACCCAGACATTCCCGATGCGCGCAAACAGGGTATCATGACCCTGAAGATGCCCGTTGCAGAAGGGTGGAAAGATGGCCGCCTGCCAACCTGCGCACCCGGGTTGAAGGTTAATGCGTTTGCCGCGGGCTTGGATCACCCTCGGTGGATCGAGGTCCTGCCGAATGGCGATGTGCTTATTGCGGAATCCAAGGAGCAGGCCGAGCCGCCAAAGACGCTGATGGACCACGCGGCCCAAGCGACAATGCGGCGGGTCAAGGCAATTGGGGAAAGCGCAAACCGTGTCACCCTTTGGCGCGACGCTGACGGGGATGGAACAGCGGAGATCCGCGAGGTATTCGTGGAGAACCAGAACCAACCCTTCGGCATGGCCTTGGTCGGAAACCGGTTCTATCTTGGCAACACCGACGGGATCAAAGTTTTTGATTACACGCCGGGCGACACCGCGCTGTCCGGGGACGGAGAGAAACTGGTAGCGTTCAAGCCGCACGGACACTGGACCCGTAGCCTGATTGTATCTCCTGACGGCAGCAAAATCTATGCTGGTGTTGGTTCGCTTTCAAACATCGGGGATGACGGCATGGAGGCCGAGGAAGGTCGCGCGGCCATCTGGGAGCTGGATGTGGTGTCGGGACAGGCGCGCATCTTTGCGTCTGGTTTACGCAACGCCGTCGGCATGGCGTGGGAACCGGTATCGGGCAAACTCTGGACGGTGGTCAATGAACGGGACGGACTGGGCGATGAAACCCCGCCCGACTACCTGACCTCCGTAGAAGATGGCGGATTTTACGGCTGGCCATACTGCTATTGGGGCAAGATCGTGGATGATCGCGTTCCACAGGATCCGGGCATGGTCGCAAGGGCGATCACGCCGGACTATGCGCTCGGCGGCCACACCGCATCGCTGGGCCTGTGCTGGATGCCCGAAGGAACGTTGCCGGGCTTCGGTTCCGGTATGGTGATCGGCCAACATGGATCGTGGAACCGCTCAAAGTTGAGCGGCTACAAACTGATATTCGTACCGTTCAAAGACGGTCGTCCGAGTGGACCGGCGCGCGATATCCTCTCTGGCTTTCTGTCCGAGGATGAGAAATTGGCCTACGGACGGCCCGTTGGCGTGACAGTTGGACCAGATGGGAAATCGCTCCTGATGGCGGATGACGTCGGTGACATCGTCTGGCGGGTTTCCGGAGACAATTGAGCTTGGTCGGAAAGCCTGCGATAGCATGGCAATCGTCGCGGAGTGACACAATAAGCTTCGGTTACCGGCACAATTGTCCGAGGTGCCGGCTCTTTAGGATTCGGAGAGTTGAGCAAAACCATTCCTCGATCTGCGAGAATAAGTGATACTGAATTTTTAATAGGATAGCGGGCCGTCTGTCTGGGCCGCAACTATAGTAACCGCGGGCGATGTCCAAAGTCATATTTAAGCCATCGGTATCTTGGTTGACCGGAACGGGGTTTCTATGGCAGCCGGACGACTTTCTTGACGAACGCCCGACGCGTTTGTGTCGGGCCCAGCCGAAGGAAGGACCTATGACCCTAACTCTGGTTAGAAACCATGACCGCGATCTGACCCCATTGGCATCGATGCTGCCCGGCGCTGAAATCCCATTGCTCAACCCCAATGCAAAAGTGCCCTTCGATGAGATGGAATGGCATAGGAAGTGGCTTGGCGACCTCGAGGATGTCTCGTTCTACCTTCAGGACACTGCGGGACGCGACGTGGGCTTCTTCGCTCTTCGAGAAGGCTTTGGGCCGGAAGTAAGGTTTTCTCCGCCGACACAGATGCCGATGCGCGGTCATCGAGGCGGGTGGTCGATTTTTGCTAGAGGGCCGGACTCTTGCGCAAGACGGCAAGGAATAGCCGATAGAATAGCAGGTTGGATGCGATCATAACAGCAGCAAAAGTCAACAGGGCGGCCTGAAATCCGCTGACCGCCTGCATCCACCCCGCGACCGGCGGCATGAAGGTGGTCCCCACGTAGAGCCAGGTTTGGAAGATCCCCATGCCGATGGCCCTGCTTTCCGGCCGCAGTGCAACTCTTGGCAGCACCAGGAACACGGCCACCGGCAGTCCCATCACCATGCCGGACGCCAGAAGGCCCGCAATTGCCAGATCGGGATTGTCGAGCAAAGGTATTGGACGCTGTGGTGCCGGGGGCAGAGGTCCGCTTGGAGCCCTGAGCAGACCACAATCAGCTACGCCGTTCCTCACCGCCCGCATATCTATCTAGATCACCAACCGCACCAACAAACGCCTGACGGATTTCTGTCTGGCTGAAACCTCGATCCCACAACTCAGTCATTGTGTCGTTCATGATCTTTGTCAGCGGATCGTCAAGTTTACTTGGATTTTCATCACACAGTCTTCGGAATGCCTCGGCGAAATCATGCGCCGCGTCGTTCACGTTCGTGCTCCAAACAGTTTCTTTGTCGAGTTCCATCTCGCCACCTCATGAGATCAAGTGTAACTGGTATTCTCGAACCCCCTCAAACTCCAGAGCTAACGACGGTTTCGTCCGCCTCGCGGACGTTCTGTTTTCGTATGTCGCTGCGCGGTTTCACGAACGGACGGTTCGGGGACGCCTCGCAGCAGCGTTGTCCCTTCCGGCCAATGGCCGCAGGTGTCGATTGGTCGCCGTGGTGGGCAGGGTTTTTGCTGTGTCGGTAAAGACCGTCTTCGGTGCGAGAATCGCCTTAAAGTGCTTGGTTACCGGTCGCAATCGACCTAAGGTTTGTTTCAAAGGTGGCAGAACACGAGATATCGAACCCCGATCAAAATCGCCTCCGGACACCTGTGTACGAGTCGACCTCCTGATTGTTAGTCAGAAGAACCAGGATGTCCGCGCCGAAACTTACTCAAGCGTCCGTCAAGAACGCGATTGCCGTTGGCCTCACTCCTACTGCGATGGTTGTTCAGCCTGACGGTAGTCTCAGGCTGGAATTCCTCTCGGATCAATTGTGTGACAAGAACCTTAAATGGGTAGTAAATCAGGTTGACGCTGGAAATTTGTCTAAGGGCACCCTGACGAGCCGTCGGACCGGATTGAAGCACGCTTGTGAGACGATTGATCCCAACGGCGAGCGCATGGGGGCCCTTGATGCAGATCCCCCGGAAGTTGCTTTATTCACATACAAGATGGTTTCGGAGGCCTCACGGCCGCCGCTAACACATGCCTGACGGCGCTGCGCGCGGTCTATCGATGGGGAGCTAAGCGAGGCTATCCCAAAGGCAGCCCTGTCTTCGGGTTGGAGAACGTCCACGTGTCCGGTGGCGGTGCGGACCCTTGGTTGGCAGAAGACGTTGAAAAATTCTTAGCGACGCACGGCCCAGAGACGATGGCACGGCTTTGGTTTTGCTTGGCCTATTACAGCCACGGCCGGATTGGCGATATGCCTCGCCTCGGCTCAAACAATGAGTCATTGCATGACGGCGAACGCTATCTTGAATGGCAACCTTCGAAAAAGGGTTCGGCATTCGATTTGGATTCCCTTGGGTGAAATTCTTTCTACGGAATTGGCGTTTCACGACGAACGCGACACCTACCTGCTCACCGTGCTTGGGAAACCGTTCGCATCCTCCGGCTCACTTGATAACCGGGTTCGCAAGTGGACCATTGCGACCGGGCTTTGCATCGACGCCAAGGATGAGGAGGGAAACCCGATCGATGTGGGTAAAGGCAAACAGAAGGTCGTAAACAAGTTTGCCGCGCGTTCAAACCATGGAATTCGGATAGAGCTCACTGCTCTTATGGTGATGCTTGGTACGATGGGAAACGAAATGATGGCTTCGTTCGGCTGGCCAGAGCCAAAGACGGCCAGCATCTACACGAAGAAATTTCAGCGCCGAGGTGCCGCGACGGCGGCTTCCAAGCGCATGACTGAGACGAAATGTGTACCACGGCCCGAAACTTGTGGTCCACATTTGGACCAAGACGCCAACAAAATAAAGCTTTCAGGAGATAAGTGGCAGCCCGTAGGGGAATCGAACCCCTCTTTCCAGGTTGAAAACCTGGCGTCCTAACCGATAGACGAACGGG
>JAAEZD010000054.1:0-9765 GCA_018223035.1 Paracoccaceae bacterium | reverse complement strand
TTCGTGAACGTTTTCATGGAGTACACACCGATTTCGCCGTTTATGCGGCCGATCTAGCTCGCCCATCTGCGCGTGATCGAGCGACCCGAGGCATCTGTTCCAGCCAGACCCGTTAACAAGTGGGAACTCCTGCGCGAGCTCTCCAAGGCGCAAGCGGCCTTTGGCGTGTCAGAACGTGATTTGACTGTTTTGCAGGGGCTCCTCAGCTTCTTTCCAGACGATGCACTTGGCGGGAACGCCGAGATGGTCGTCTTCCCCTCGAACAAGGCGATCTGTGAGCGCCTGAATGGTATGCCCTGCTCCACGATGCGTCGTCACCTCGCGCGTCTTGTCGAGGCTGGTTTGCTCCAGCGGCGTGATAGCCCCAATGGAAAGCGCTACGTCCGCAAGCACGGCGAAGAGCGCGTCGCCTTTGGCTTCGATCTTTCCCCGCTCTACTGCCAGTCCGAGGAGATAGCACGGGCCGCAGAGGCCGTACGTGAGGCTGAGGAGCGCGTCAGGCGTCTGAGAGAGGTTGTAAGCCTCATGCGGCGTGATCTCGCGGCCCTCGCGGAGTTCGGAGATGAGATGCAGCCAAGCCTAGGCATCTGGGACCAGCTTCGTGACAAGGCTATCCTCACAGCGCGCGCGCTTCGCCGCAAGCTTTCAATTGATGACCTCGCGGCCTGTCGAGCCGATCTTGAAGCTCTCCTCGATCAGGCACGCAACATCATTGATGGCTCTGAAACAGAAGAAATGAACACCAATGATGCTCGATCTGAGCGTCACCATCATAATTCAAATAAAGAATCTATAGATCTTGAACCTGCTTTAGAAAAAAGCGGGGCGGCGGCTGGCGTGCCAGATGTGGACAGGGATGAGCCCGTGGCTGACGTCGATGAACAGGACACAAGACACCTGCCAAAGATCCCGCTGCACCTGGTGATCGCGGCATGTCCCTCGCTCAAGACCTTCTACCAAGGCGAAATCCGGCATTGGCACCAGCTTTTCGATGCGGCATGCCATGTGCGACCAGCCATGGGGATCAGTGCATCTGCATGGGAAGAAGCGCAGCGGTTCATGGGTCCGGAGCAAGCGTCGATCGTCGTTTCTGCCATGCTGGAACGCTTTGAGGACATCAGATCGCCTGGTGGATACTTGCGAGCTCTGACTGCCAAAGCTGTGGCCGGTGAGTTTTCCTGTGGGCCGATGGTCATGGCATTGATTGGACGACGATCTGCAGCTTAACAGCTGTTAAGGTTGAGAGACTGCGTACTGTTCCGCCACCTCAGGATTGACGACTTAACAGCTGTTAAGGTCCTGTCTCGGGAGTGTCAGAACAGGAGAGGGAAAGGTTTGTTGGTTGGAGGGGTGACGGGAAGTGAGATCGGAAGAGTGGCTTCCGGCGCCCGTCGTGGAGAAGATCTGATGGCGAAATCTGCCCAGAAAGTCACCCTGTCCCCGTCCCGGGACATTCCCTTCGACAAGCTCGTACTGAGCCAGGCCAACGTCCGGCGCATCAAGGCCGGCATCTCCATCGAGGAACTGGCCGAAGACATCGCCCGCCGCGGGTTGCTGCAAAGCCTGAGCGTCCGGCCCGTTCTGGCTGATGATGGTTCCGAGACCGGCAAGTTCGAGATCCCCGCTGGCGGTCGGCGCTTCCAAGCCCTGTCTCTGCTCGTGAAACAGAAACGTCTGGCCAAGACGACGCCCATTCCCTGCATCGTGCGGGATGCCAAGTCCACGATCCTTGCCGAAGACGACTCTCTGGCTGAGAACATGCAGCGTGCGGCCCTGCACCCGCTCGATCAGTTCCGTGCCTTCGTGGCGCTGCGGGAGAAGGGACAGGGCGATGAAGAGATCGCAGCCGCCTTCTTCGTCACACCGCAGGTGGTCAAACAGCGCCTGAAACTCGCCGCCGTGGCCCCTGCCCTGCTCGAGCTTTATGCCGAGGACGAAATGACGCTGGAGCAGCTGATGGCTTTCACGGTCAATCCGGATCACGAGCGTCAGGTTCAGGTTTGGGAGGCGATCCGGTCATCCTGGAACAAGGAGCCTTATCAGATCCGACGCATGCTGACGGAAACTACGGTGCGGGCCTCCGATCGTCGTGCCGTCTTTGTTGGCGTCGCGGCCTATGAGGTTGCTGGCGGCACCATGTTGCACGACCTCTTCCAGGGCGACGATGGAGGCTGGCTGGAAGACCCTGCCTTGCTGGATCGTCTGGTCAGCGAAAAGCTACAGGCTGAAGCCGAAGCGATTGCGACCGAAGGTTGGAAATGGATCGAGGTCTCGCTCGATCTGCCCTATGGCTACAGCCACGGTTTGCGGCGGCTGAGCGGAGACCCGGCGCCGATGACAGATGACGAAGGCGCGGCCCACGCCAAGCTGCTTGCCGAATACCGAGCGCTCGAAGAGGAATACGGGGGCCAGGATGAATTCCCCGAAGAGATCGACGCGCGACTTGGCGAGTTGGAAGTCGCGATGGAGAAGCTCGAGGCCCGGCCGCTGATCTTCGACGATGAGGAGATCGCACGGGCAGGGGCTTTCGTGACGCTTGATCGCTATGGCGAGCTTGCCGTTTATCGGGGCTTCGTGCGGCCCGAGGATGAGCCTCGGGAAGATGCCGACGTCCACAGCGGTGAACAGGCGGCAGACGGGCAGGGCGTTGAGCTTTCAGCGGGGAGCAATGTGGATGGTATCGGCCACGGCACGGTGATCACCTCTGCCGGTCAGGCGCTTGGCGCCAACGTGCCCGACGACGAGGACGATGGTGCGTTGAAGCCCTTGCCCGAGCGGTTGGTCATGGAACTGACGGCGCACCGCACCCTGGCATTGCGGGAAGCTGTCGGGCGTTCGCCTGACGTCGCCTTGACCTTGCTGCTCCTGAAGCTCGTCAGCGACACCTTCCGGACGTCCAGTTCGGCCGGCGGCTGCCTCGAGGCTTCGGTGCGTCACGTCTACATGTCGGCGCAGGCGAGCGGTCTGAAGGATAGCGTGGTGGCCAAGCTGGTGGATGATCGCCACGCCGAGTGGGAGGCCGACTTGCCGCTCGGCGACGATGCCGTTCTTTGGGACTACCTGGCTTCCCTCGATCAGGCGAGCCGGCTGTCCCTGCTCGCGCATTGCCTCAGCTTCGGGATCAACGCGCTCCACGAGAAGGTGAACCCCTATGGTGCTGGTATCTCGGCCAGCGGTTTGACCAAGCGGATGACCCAGGCTGACGTGGTCGCACAGGCGGTCGAACTCGACATGGTCGAGGCGGGTTGGCAGCCGACCGCCGATACCTACCTGAACCGCGTGCCCAAGGCACGGATCCTCGAGGCCGTGCGCGAGGCGAAAGGGGAGGGGACGGCGCAACTCCTCGATCACCTGAAGAAGGGCGAGATGGCGACCGAAGCCGAGCGTCTGCTGAAAGGCAGCGGCTGGTTGCCGGAGGTTCTTCGCCGTCACGATCTGGCAGCACTCGACGACGCGGAAGGGCAGGGGGCGCCTGAGCCCGTTTCCGACGCCGGCCAGGCCGAAGATGTCGACCTTCCCGCCTTCCTCACCGCTGACCTGCCGGGTGATGATGCGTCGATGATGGCTGCGGAGTGATCCGCGCCATCCGAGGGCGGGGAAACCCGCCCTCAATCAAATAAAATACAACAATATCAAGGAGATGAATGCAAAATGACGCATTCAGGATGAGGAATCATGTCTGCAACCACCATTCTCGACACCGCGCCCCTGGGCGCGCTCATTCGCTACACCGACAACAGTCCGAAACCGCCTGCGCGGTTCACGAAGAAACTCGCGGCCTGGGAACGCTCGAACGGCGTCGGCCGTCTTGTCAAGAAGGAGCCGCCGCGACCCTATCCGACCTGGACTGCGCCGGCGTCGTTCACGCTGCACGAGGGGAACTTCTCTTCGGACGGGGTCATTCTCGTGACGATCATGCGGACTCATTCGGCTGACAGTGCCTTGACCTTCGAGGTCGCTGAGGAACCACAGCCTGGGCAGGTGCGTGTCCTGCTGGATTTCGGCGGTTGCACTGAGCTGCTCCACCTGGCCGAGTCTGTCACGGCTGCCGAACTCTGGATCGCCAGGGAAGGCTATCGCAACACGCGGCTCGAGATCGTCGGCAGCGAGGACGGCGATAGGGCAGGGGACGCGGAGCTTGCCGCCTGAGCCTACGTAGAACCCCAGGGGCCCGCCAAAGCGCGGGCCTCTCACCCATCACGACCCTGTCCCGCGAGATCGCGGGGCACCATAGGATCCAATCCAACACGGAACGCGGTCTTCTACCAAATGCCTGCCCGGGAGGCTGGCAGCGAAAGCATCGGCGGGACACCCGGCTCCAGTCAGCGGTCGCACCATCCCCCGCTCGCCATTCCCTTCCTTGCCCCGAATCCCGTCTTCGAGATCAACCCGCGAGGGGTCGGACTACGGGCTAGCCCGTGCCGCCGGGTGGATTCGGCCACGTTTCACTTTCCTGGGCCGAACGCACCCGGTGATGTCAGCCAGTCTTCGGGCCTGCGGGGTCCTGTCGCGCGGGGGATGGTCCTCCGCCTCCAAGATAGGAGCCAAACAGATGTCCCGCAAAGATGCACACGCCTTCGCCGCCTCCCTCGCCGCCACGCTCATGGTCTCGATCGTCGTCTTCCAGGCCGGTGATGGAACCTATGGTGCCGTCCCCGCCGATGAAATCGACGGCGACGAGGTCGTGATCGTCTCGGAATACGATCCCTTCGGGTGAGGCTTCGGCCTCACTTCCCGAGGGCCCAGGCGTGGCACAGGTGTGCACCTGGGCCTATCACCGACAAAAAGATCGGCAATGCCGATCGGTGGAACAGCGGTGTGCGATCTGGCGCACATCATGGTGCGCACAGGGGCGGAATGCCAACCTTCACGCTGACACATCAGTTGTCGCCTCAACGACGTGATCGCGGAAACCCGTTCCGGAAATGATGCCCGCAGGTTTATTTGGACTAACCCAGCCACATTGCACCTGCGCTCTAGATTCTCTCTGAGAAACCAAATCGGCATGTCTGTGCGGCAAATCTTGGGTGTAAACCGGACTGGATAGCGATATATAGATGTTATGCCTGTCGATTTCTCTGCCTTATCGCCCGCTGAGTTCGAGGCGCTTTCAGCCGATCTTATCGGCCGTGCTCTTGGCATCCGCTTCGAGCAATTCGGTGAAGGTGCCGATGGTGGAATAGATGGACGCCACGCGCCGGAGGCGCGAAGCCTCACGATCCTACAAGCCAAGAGATACGAGAGATCTGCTATCTCAGCTTTGAAGCGTGAGATGTCGAAGGAGCGCGCGAAGATCGATCAGTTGGCGCCCGATCGCTACATCCTGTCAACGTCCGTAGCGATGACCCCACAAAGGAAGCAGGACCTCGTGGAGATTTGCGGCCCCGCCATTCGATCTCCGGGAAACATCTTCGGGCGCGAGGATCTTGAGGCGTTGCTGCGCGCTCATCCTGACATCGAGGAAGCTCATCCCAAGTTATGGACCCCTGCGAGCGGTCGTACGTTGAAGCGGATGCTAAATGAGACGCTGGATGAGCGCGAGGGCCGCTTGACGCCACCTTCGGTCCTTCAAGCTTTGCTTCCAAAGCCAGGGATCGACAGCAAAGTTGAGGCGGAGGCGCAACGGGATACCCTGTTCCTCGTCGGAGTACGCCCCGACCACGACCAGTTCATTCTATGGCTCGGTCCAAAGCTCGAAGCGCACGGGTATCGCGTTTTTTCCGAAATCCTGACCCTCGAGCCTGGAGACAGATGGCACAAGGAGATTGGAGTGGCACTGGAGCACCGCGCTGCGAAAGTGCTTGCGGTGGCGGGCGCGGCCACACGCGCCAACGAAGACGCTATGGATCTCATTGACAGGGCGAAAACGCTTGCCGCAAGTCTCGGCGACGCTCGCTTGATAATCCCGCTACGGATTGAGGAGGGGGCCAAGATTGATGGTCTCCGCGATGCGACGCCTGCCGATTTCACACGCGGTTGGGCGGAAGGGCTTTCGAAGCTTCTCGAGACGCTGCGCCGCCAAGGCGTGACGTGCCGTCGTGAGAACATCGCGGTCGCAGCTCAATGGGACAGCTTCCGCAAGCGCGGTGCTGTTCCGCTGGTCCGCGAGCCAGAGTCCTTGGTCTCGAATTGGATTCAGATATTGGAAATGCCCGATGAACTCCACTTCTACGAGGCGACGGGAGCAGTCCAAACCGGCGTCCTCAACAGGCGGGTGCGAGGGCTGTCGTTTCCCGCCGTCGCGCATGAGCGAGGCGTGATCACCTTCGCTGCGCCCTCTGATGTTGGGGAAAGCCTCGGAGGCGTAGCGAAGTTGCGCCTACGGACTTCTGTGCCGGTTGTCGATGCGGTAGAAAAGGGTATGCCTGAGATAGGCGTCGCGGGACGTGATCTGTCGAACATGCTCACAGGCCTGTTGCGCGATGGATGGGAACGGCACTGCAGGAATATTGGCATGGTCGCCTATGCGTATTCCAACGGCGATGGTTTCCATGTGTCCCCTAACCAGGTCGCGATTGGTGAGCGGGTGCCCTGGGGTCGACAAGGTGAGCGCCGGTCGTCGATGCTGCGCAACATCGCCCGAAAGCATGTTTGGTCCTATGGGGTGACGGCGATTCCCCGAAACTGGCCTTTCTGGCACTTCCGTCTGAAAGCGCGCGTCCTTTTCGCGATGGATAACAATACGGAGCAGGGCGAACGCATAGATGATCCGAAGAAGATGCATCGCCTTCGCAGATCGGGCTGCAAGGGTTGGCGCAACAAGCAATGGCACGGACGGCTTCTGGCATTCCTTCAGATCATGTCGGGTGACTCAGCCTACATTCGGGTTCCGCTGGCTCCAGGCCAGGACATGCTTCTTTCCTCTGAGCCCCTTCTCTTCACGTCGCCGGTCAGTACAGCTCTTCCTGACGTGGGCGACCCGGATGCCGAGGAGCAGGACGAAAGCACGCTCGGGCGGCCAGCGGCTGACGACGACGATGCCGAGCCCGAAGGAGACGGTAAATGAGGTTTCCCGAAGCAAGCTTGATCGTAGATCACTTCGACGAGCCAGAACTCGACTTCCGCCATGACCAGAGGAGCCACCACCCAAAGGACGGCCTGTTTCTCTATGGACCTCATGACGGCCCACGGAAGCTTCGAGAAGTCCGAATTGGGGTTGTGGGAACGTCGGACGGGATCGGACACTTCCGATCTTGGAGCCGCCGGCTGCTTTCCGGGATACCGGTGCCGCCTCCGGGGCCGACGGAGAAGAAGGACCGTCTTCATCTCGCGGATTTCGCCGGGCTCGAAGAGACATTCGGCATTACTTTCGATCCAGATCGGCTCAGGTCCCTGACGGTCGAGTTTGACGCCATCGAGCGCGCGACCAGGGTGCAGAACATGCACGAGGCCGTCGATGCGGTCGCCCGTATCTACACTGAGCGCGTCCACAAGTTCAGGCGCAACGAGGAGGGTTCGATTGATGTATGGATGTTCGTCGTGCCCGAGATAGTCTACGAGCGCTGCCGTCCGGAATCGAGGCGGACCGGTTTGACCCTGGTCGCTGGAAAAACGCCCAAGAAGCAGCGCGCAAGGTCACCCCAGTCGTTCCTTTTCATGGACGAACGGTTTGATCCGCGCATCGAGGACGTGTTTGACGACATTCCCGACTTCCGTAGGCACATCAAGGCGACTTTGCTCTCGATCGCGCCCTCTCAGATCCTGCGCGAGTCGACCCTTGAGCCGACAGCGTTCCTCAACAGTGCGGGCTATCCGAAGCGAACCACCCAAGACCCTGCGACAGTGGCGTGGAACATCGCGACGGGGCTTTACTACAAGACTCAGGACCGACCGCCCTGGAGGCTGTCGAACGTGCGCGAAGGGGTATGCTACATCGGGATGGTCTACAAGAACCTCCCAAACAACCGCGATAATCACGTCTGCTGCGCGGCGCAGATGTTTTTGAGTGAAGGCGATGGCGTGGTGTTCCGCGGCGCGAATGGCCCTTGGAAGACCGGCGAGTACGAATACCATCTAAACGCTGACGCCGCGAAAGAACTTCTAGGGACTGTGATAGAAGCGTACCGGAATCTGCACTCCGAGCCGCCCAAGGAACTCTTCATCCATGGGCAGGCGTCATTCAACGACGAGGAGTGGCAGGCCTTCTGTCAGGCGGCTCCGAAGGGGACGAACGTCGTCGGTGTACGGATCAGACCTACGGGTGGTGACGCAAAGCTCTTCCGTGCAGGCGACTACCCCGTGATCAGGGGGACGGCCCTAAATCTGGACGAGAAAAACGCCTACCTTTGGACGAGCGGCTACGTCCCACAGCTGGATACGTATATCGGGCCTGAAACACCCAACCCACTTATGGTGACGATCTTGCGCTCAAAGCATCGTCAACCAGAGATGCGGACGGTTCTTTCTGACATCATGGGACTGACAAAGATCAACTATAACTCGTGTAACTTCAACGACGGGCTGCCGGTAACGGTTCGCTTCGCGAAGATGGTCGGCGACATCCTTGTGATGGGTTCGGCGCGGGAGGGCGGACCGCAGCCATTCAAATTCTATATCTAGCGGGGCTGCCTTCGGGTATGTGCTAGGTTGCGGACAGCCTGTTCAAAGGGTAGCCGTCCTTCTCCTAGTGCTGAGCATGGGGCACGTTTGGACGTAGGGTGCCCTCAACTTATGGCTAGGTCGCTCGCGGTGTTACCGCTTCTAAGAGCTCCACGAACTATCGCGGTTTGCGACCCCGGCCAAACCATGTGATCGCCGGATTCTCAGGGTGCCGGTATTTCGCCACGACAGGTGCCGGGTGAATTTCGTCTCTGTGCCGACAAGTTCGGCTAGGGAGTAGTCGAGGTCTCGGGCGGAAGCGTCCACCTTGGCGCGGGCTTCCGCATTCTGATGATTCTCGAATGTGGAGATCGCCTCGGCGACGTCCTTCTGCATATTTTTCAGCTCGCTAAGCGTCAGTACCTCGAGATGGAAAGCAGTCGTTGGTGCGGTCCGTGTCCTGGATTTCCCGGTATCGATATCCCATCGCGGTAGGGCCCTGCATTTCTCGGCAGGCAAGGGCAAGGGTGAGAGCTGGTGATAGCCACTTAGGCCGCTAGCGGTGTGCTGGGCTTGGGGTAAAGCAGTCCCGATGGGCAAGGGGACATGGTCTGGCATGGGCTCCCCGCATCTCTCTGGCTTCTGGGCCATCCCTTCGACTGACAATCCCCTAATCCCGTTCGGCTTCCTGCGCGCAACCCCGCGTCAGCCCGGGCCGTGTTGGCCGCCTATGGCGTCCCGCCCGCACCACCCCGGTCCTTTGGGGGTTTCCGGTGTCCATGCTGTCCACCGTGCACGCGTCACCCGACGGGCTTTTTCCGGGTCTTGTCGAAGGGACGGTCCCGAAGACAGGACACACAGGAGCTTATCATGCAGAACATCGTCATCCTCGCCGGCAACATCGGTCAGACCCCCGAAGCCCGCACCACCCAGGGCGGCACCAAGATCACCAACTTCAGCCTCGCCACCTCCCGCCCCCGCCTCTCGGAAGGTCGCGTGCTGCGCGACGAGAACGGCTACCGGGTCATGGACACCGAATGGCACCGCATCACCTGCTTCAATGGTCTTGGCAAGACGGTCGCGGAGCATTGCGAAAGGGGCATGAAGGTCCTCGTCCACGGCCGCATCCACTACACCAAGTGGATCGACAGCATGGGGAACGACCGCTACGGCTGCGAGATCATCGCCGAGAAGGTCGACTTCCTGAGCCGCCCGAAGTCGGCCGAG
>JAAEZD010000099.1:0-1721 GCA_018223035.1 Paracoccaceae bacterium | reverse complement strand
AGGGCGGGTCAAATCTCGGTGAAAATACCGGGTCACTTCTCAGCGGAAATCAACAGGACGCGAACAAGGGGCAAAGGAGTCGATTCCTGCGGTTCGGGCGGATCGCGGAACGTGATGTCATAAAGGCGTTCCATTGGCGACATTGGACTGGGGTCTTTGAACGACACACCCATTGGGCACCGCCAGATTTGTAAGGGCGGCTCGATCGGCCATGGTGTGATCCGCCGAATGAAGACCGCTCTGGCATGCGCGCAGGGCGCAGAGGCAGGCCAACCGCCCGCAAGGCAGAGGAGGATCGCACAATCCACCTGATAGGCCTGAGCCGGAGCTGACGAGGCCATTAGTCCGGATATGCTTATTGCCGTGGCTGTTGCCACGCCGTGGATCACGTGCTTCATGATGCCGACTCCATCTATAATGGTGCAGCGATACGAAACAACATTAATGATAGCAAGGAGATTTGATTGATGGCGACATGCGATTGTTTGCCTGTGTCGCTTGAGGGCTTCTAGGATCTGACGCCGGTTCTGGCTGTTTCGGCGTCTTGAAAGTGGCCACAATTGCGGCCCCCTTTCATGTAAAGTTTCAAACAAACATCTGTACTCAAATACAAATGTGTCGTTCCAATGCGGCCAAGAAAGCGGTCACGGAAGAACAGACCGCATAACCCCGTCAAACGGCGGGTCACAACGCTCAAGGTCTCGGGACGGGCAGTATCGGAAAACTGTCCCGCCTTGTTCCCCGGCTGGAATCCGGGCGCAGAAGGACGGGATGGAGCAACGATCCTGTATTGGAGCCTATGTTGGGATCGAACATGCGCTTGAAGATTTATGTCAGTATCTGATATGATTGAGCACAGATAGGAGAGTCTGATGCCAAACGTCCACCTGACCGAACCGATGCAGAAATATGTGCAGGCGCAGATCGAGTCCGGCGCCTACGCCAATCTGAGCGAAGTCGTGCGCGCCGGCGTAAGGATGCTGATGGAGAAGGATGGCGCCCGGCAGTTCTATGCCCTCAAGGCCGACCTAGAGGAGGCAGCCTCCCTGGCCGAAAATGGAGACTTCACCGAGTTCGATGCTCAAGCCTTCGAACCGGATGCGTTTGATCGCTGACCCGCATGACCATTCGACTTTCCGGTCGGGCCAGAGCCGACCTTGAAGAGATCCGTGCCTACACCGTCGAGACCTGGGGTAGGGACCAATGGCTCGTCTATTACCGCCAGTTGGTCACCGCCTTCGAGCAAATCACCGGGGATCCCGACCGGGGTCGGGACAGGAGTCTCTTCGTCCCGGGGATGCGATCCGTCAACTGCCAGCGTCACGTTATCTTCTACAAGCGGCTCGATGCGGCGGATGGCGCGGCAGTCATCCTGCGCATCGTGCACCAGCGCCGCAACATGCCCGCCCTGGTCTACTACGAGGATCTCGACGGCGGTTAAGCCCATGCGTTTCCTCATTCAAATAGCTCGACCAGTCTTCCATAGTCTTCACTGACCTCGCGCGCCTCCTGAAACGCGCGTTGGCGCTCGGCATCAAGACAGCGGAAGTATTCCTGGATGTCGGCGATGTAGCCATCGAAATCGGAACGCAGCAGATCGGCATATTCTCTAATGTCTTCCCGAGACTGAGGCAAGAACGGTCGTTCGGGGGGTACGCAATCTGCCGCCGCGGCTATCGGCATGCTTCCAAGCAGGAACGCGAACAGCAACGGTGCGTTGC
>JAAEZD010000098.1:0-1742 GCA_018223035.1 Paracoccaceae bacterium | reverse complement strand
GACCGAATACATAGAAGCAGGGTCAGCGGCGCATCGACAAATCACTTGCAGGGGAGGGCAGTTCATACATGCTCCCCTGAAAAGTCCGCATTTTGAGGTTAGCCTGTTCTCCAGACGAGGAGACAGACGATGCGGAAGAGCCGTTTCAGCGAAGAGCAGATCATTGGCATCCTGAAGGAGCACCAAGCGGGCATAGGCGCCAAGGAGCTCTGCCGGAAGCACGGGATCAGCGATGGCACGTTCTACAAGTGGCGCTCGAAGTATGGCGGCATGGAGGTGTCGGAGGCCAAGCGGCTGAAGGCGCTCGAGGTTGAGAATGCAAAGCTGAAGAGTTGGAGGGATCAGCAAAGGCCCCAGTGGGGCGTTTGCCCCGAACAACGCTGGCGGCGCAGATGCTCGATGTGGCCACGCTCAAGGAGATGCTGGGAATGGAAGCAGGCGAACGCCATGCGTTCGAGAGAGCCTGCGGACCCTTCTGAAGCCCGGTTCAAGGCGACGAGCTGTGGACTGGGCCATGACAGAGAAAAGCTACAACCAGCGGCGGGCCTGTGCCCTGGCCGGGATTGATCCGCGCGTCTATCGGCGTGGTTTAACCAGGCCGACGGATGCCGAGTTGCGAACAAGGCTAAAGGAACTGTCTGGCGAGCGACGGCGCTTCGGCTATCGGCGTCTTCACATCATGCTGCGGCGGGAAGACTGGATGCTGAACTGGATCGAAGCCCGTAAAGCAAACGATCCGGGGGATCGTTTGTAGGGCGTAGCGCTCTACCGGATCTACCGGGAAGAAGGCTTAACAGTCCGTAAACGGGGCGGTCGCAAGCGGACCCTGGGGACCCGCTCCGCGCCCATGGCGATCCCGCAGGGGCCGAACCAGCGATGGTCTTTGGTCTTCGTCTCGGACAGCCTGTCGGATGGACGCCGGTTCCGTGTGCTTTGCGTCATCGATGACTTCAGCCGGGAATGCTTGGCGGCCGTCGTAGATACCTCGCTCTCCGGCATCCGGGTTGCCCGAGAATTGGATCGGATCGCCGAGGTCAGAGGCTATCCCTGCGTGGTGGTCAGTCACAACGGGACGGAACTGACGTCGAATGCGATGCTGAAATGGCAAGAGGATCGCAAGGTCGAGTGGCACTACATCTCGCCAGGGAAACCCATGCAGAATGGCTTCGTCGAGAGCTTCATGTATAGACGGCCCCGCAGGCGCAAGTGCTTTGAACGTGATCTTCATCGGTCGGTGCGTTCATGTATTCGGCCTGTTCGCGCAGCCTATACATGACTGCTGGCCCTGATGGTGTCCGCGGATCGAGGCCTCATCAACGGGACGCGCTTAGGCGCGCTTGAAGCTCTTCGGGCTTTCTCGATCCTCAGCTCTGCCGATTTGCCATCACGCTGTTATTGCACTTGTGCCATCTCATTGTTCCTTAGCTTGCTGATCCTTCACGGGTGAGCGGTCCGGAACACCTCTCCAGTGGAGAGCATTGCCCATATCGCCCGCGCCAGCTTGTTTGCGACCGCAACAGCAACGACCATGGGTCGGCGCCGTTCCAGCAAAGCCTCGATCCATGGGCTATCGACGCGGGAACGGGCCTTTGGATACCGGACCACAGTGCGCGCTCCCAGGACCAGTAAATGGCGAAGATACCGATCACCTTGTTTGGTGATGCCACCAAGCCTGTGCTTGCCACCCGACGAGTTCTGTCGGGGCGTCAGTCCAAGCCAGGCAGCAAACTCCCGCCCTGATC
>JAAEZD010000097.1:0-1746 GCA_018223035.1 Paracoccaceae bacterium | reverse complement strand
GGATCAAGACCCTGTCCTGTGAGGTGATCGGGGTGCTTGAGGTCAAGGGGGCGTCATCCTTCGGCACCGATCAGGACGATATTGTCCTCATTCCTTTCAAGACCTATGCGCGCCGGATTGCGGGATCTTCGGATGTACCGATGATCTATCTTGCGATGCGCGACGGGGTGTCGACCGAACGGGCCACGAACGATGTCTCGGCGCTTTTGCGCGAAATTCGGCGGGTGCGCCCCGGCGAGACGGATGATTTCACCGTGCGCAGTATGGAGCAGCTTGCGACGATGCTCACCGGGATCAACAGCGTGTTGACCGGGCTTCTTTCGGCGGTGGCGGCGGTGTCGCTCTTGGTTGGGGGGATCGGGATCATGAATATCATGCTGGTCTCGGTCACCGAACGCACACGCGAGATCGGGATACGTATGGCCGTTGGGGCGCAGGCGGGGCAGGTGCTTTTGCAGTTCCTTGTTGAGGCGATTGTGCTCTCGGCGCTGGGCGGGGGGCTTGGTATCGGGCTTGGTCTTGGGTTTGCAGCCGTTGGCGCGCAGCTACTGAGCGTGCCGTTCATCCCCGACCTTAGCGTGATCGCGCTCGCCTTTGCCTTCTCGGCGGTGGTTGGGGTGATCTTCGGCTATTTCCCAGCCCGCGCAGCAGCACGGCTCGACCCGATTGAGGCGTTGCGTCATCAATAGGTGGGGGCGAGGCTGTTTCTCAGATGGCAGGGATGCGTAGGGAGGCAAGGTTTGGGCTGCTTTCCGAAAGCGGCCGTTTGGGGAGTGTGTGGGGGAAGGTGGGTTTGAGCCTGATTTGAAAGATGCTGCAGGATTCACTAACGTCTGGTTAGAGGAATTCGAGGTTTTTTTTTGACAGGCTTTTGGCGACCAGAGCGTCGAAATAGAAGAATTGGAACGAAGTCGTCAGGCTTTTCCAAGTCCAACGACATGCGTATACCAGAAAGCTGGTTGGACAAGCACGGAAACTATTCGGCCTACTATGAACGGCTTGAGACACCTCGTGTTGAGAGTGTCACGGTCGGCGAATGCGAAATGAAATTTCTCTACGAGACACCCCGCGAAGGGTTCTCATATGGGTGTTCGCCCACCGACGCTGTCAAACTGCTGACCATGATTTCTAAGTTTGTCCCCGCTTTGCCGGACATAGTCGCGTTTCGGCAACCCACCAGAAAGCAACACCAGCAAAATCCGGTTTGGGGCCGTTTTTTGTACTTCGCAGAATTTTCTGAGCACTACGGAACGGCAATTGTCTTAGAGGCTAAAAAGTTGGGAGAGTCGCTAAAATGGGCAAAACGAATGACCTTGGAGGATCGCGCAGAATACGAACGTCTCCTTCGAGACGGGCACATATTTGTCGAAACTAAGCGATTCCAAGTGGCAGAACTAACCGAAGAAGCGGTGCGGAACACAATAATCTATCGTACTCTCCTGCACGAGCTTGGGCACCTGGCTGATTATCATCAAAAGGTTCTGGACATCAGAACGGCGCTTGATCCCGATCATGATGTTGCGCGCAGCCTCTACTTTTCCAGACTAACTTCAGAGCGCGAGGCCTTTGCGCACAGGTTTGCAGAAGAACTCAGGGAAACTCTGCTCGAAAGCGGCGCGATACCATTCGCACCTCAGCCTTTCGTATAAGCGGACTTCTGATGTCGGGCTTTCAAAGCCCGCTCCGTCCATATCTTACCAATTCGCCAATCGTGACGTGAAGGTCAGATATCGCTGAACGGCAGTT
>JAAEZD010000015.1:90254-114519 GCA_018223035.1 Paracoccaceae bacterium | reverse complement strand
AATTTGCGGGACAAATCTATCCCAGTTGGTGGACCACTTTCAGGGGGCTACTCCACGAAGCCAGATATCGCTGAGCGCCCTGTCGTTGTGAAAACGAAGTCACTATCGAGGAACCTGTGCAGCGAACGCAGGATTTCCACGGCCTGATCTGGCAACGGGACGATATGCAGGCGAGCGTTCTTCACACGGTTGGCAGGGAGTTCCCAGACGCCCTCATCAAGGTTGAGTTCAGACCAGCGCATCCCGGCGACCTCGCTCCGGCGCTGCCCCGTGATCAGCAGAAGCTTGAGGAAGGGACCGAACGGGTAGTCCTCAGCGTCGCTGTTCTGCCATATCGCGCGAATTTCAGCATCGCTCAGCACGCGATCATGCTGAACCTCACGCGTAGGCGGCCTGAGGAGGGCCACAGGCGATGTTTCGATGTCGCCGCGCATGACGCACCAGTTCATGAGCTTTTTGATCGCTGAGAGCGCCCGATTTGCCCGTGTCGGCGTGCCGTTGGCGATGATGCCGTCCAGCACTTTGCTGACATCCTGCCGTTTGATCTGGTCGATAGGCCGATCCTTCAAACCATCGAACTTGTGCAGAACACTTTCGGTGCGCTTCCAGTCCTTGGTGTTGGGCTTGGCATGAAGCTCGATGAACTTCGGGATCATCTCACCCAGTGTTTCGGTCGATACCTCTGAAACCTCAGGGGCCTTTTCGAACTCGCCCAACTCGACATCACGGGCGATTTCCATCGCGCGGCGTCTGGCGTCGGTGGCATGCCCCCATCGGGTGGTCCGGTTTGATTGTTAGTGCATCGTCGGCCTCTGGTCCATTAGCACGATGCTTTCGGGCGCGGGCGGACGATAGCCCAATGAGCTGTGCGGCCTGACCGTATTGTAGTGGATGCGCCATTGCTCGATCAGGATTTGCGCCTCCCTCAAGCTGTAGAAGATTTCACCATTCAACAGCTCGTCGCGGAACCTGGCGTTGAAGCTTTCGCAGTATCCGTTTTCCCAAGGTGAGCCCGGTTCGATGTACGCGAAACCGGCGAAAGAAATGCTAAAAGACGCTGATGCACACTACTTGCTCGTGACATCAGCGGACCTCGATGGCGTCGCCCGAAAACTGTCAGTAAGTGGCCCGACGCAGTGGAGCCAACTGAAGCCGATGCCCCCGGCGCTCAGGGGCGCTTTACCCAATGGAGCCGATGGTCGCGTCGCCGTCTGGAACAGTCTCGATCAGGAAAAGGTGGAGCATCGCATAGTCGACCGGCTAACAGAGCGGTTCCGTGTGCCGCGCAGTGGCGTCCAAGCATGCATTAAACAGTTGGAAGAGGGCGCATTGATACGCATGAAAGGTGCTCAGGCCGGTGTTTGGACGCGGCAAGAGATCATTGGCATCGTCGAAGCACATGGGGGTTATGATGGTGTCTCAAAAGACCTTAGTCAGTTTGTGCACCCTGCCAATTGGGACGACCTTCTGGCCCAACTGAAAGAAAGGAATGCGATTGTCCTCACAGGACCGTCAGGAACGGGCAAAACCACAGCTGCGAAGGCTTTAATCGCGACACTTCGTGAAGAAAATGCGGGAATTACACATGTAAAAATTGAAGGTGGTCCAGAACGTCTTAGAGATGACAAAACCATAGGGTCAGTTGTCTTTGAAATCGAAGACCCTTGGGGAAGGTACCGGGCCGAGCCAGGCAGCCTACCTTGGAATGACGCCCTAAATGAATTCCTTGGGTCTGCGTCACCTGACCGAATGTTCGTGATTACCAGCCGCAGCGACGTGATAAAAAGCGCAAACTTGACGTCGCTTGATCAGCGTTTTGTGTGTGAACTTCTTGCAGGGCATTACCGAGCCAACGACAGAGGCAGGCTATTCGACTTGAGGCTTGGGGGGTTACCTAGATCGGAACAGGTATCGGCACTCAAGTATCGATCAACAGTTATCAAAAACCTAACTCTCCCGCTCGAACTGGATCGCTTCTTCGGTGCATTGGGCCTCGGGCCTGACGAAAACGAAAGTGAAGCCACCTACGTGAATCGGTGCATTGATGATGCGCGAAAGCAGTCCATCGAAAGCGCACTAGTTCTTGCTATTGACGGACAAGAGATTTGGGAAGGGGCCGCAGTACTCTGGGCATTGCTGAAGGTAAGAAAAAAACTGACGTTTAATGCCCTTGGGGAAATCGAGTATTATCTCAGTCAGACGGTCCCAAAATTGGAAGATCGACTATCTGGCCTCGCGAGCTTTCTAGTTGCAGGGGGGAACTTTCGCCAAGACAAGACAGAGTTTACGGTTGCGCACCCTCGCGTGGAAGCTGGCCTCGAACAAGCGATGCTGAACAAGCCGATTGCGACCTCCCGTACTCTGAGTTTCCTTCTCAATGCATTGGTCGGGATCGACGAACATAGTCAAATGGATTGGGGCACAGAAACGGCAGCCCAGATTGTTGCCGCGCTTCGTTCAATCAAGTTGACAAATTTCAAAATAACGCCCCCGACCCAGCAGCGCATTGATGATTGGCTCACAATCCGTCTCGCCGCCCTAGATAGCACATTTGGCGATGACCTCTCTACTGCGGCCAAAGCTGGGTCTCAGAACTGTGCTGCAGCTGAGCTTGCTCGTTGGCTTGAGGAGAGCCCCATCGATAAGCAATGGTTCAACATGACTTCATGGAAAGAACCCAAGAGGTCGGATGACTGGTATGAGTGGGTGTCTGGAGAACCTCATACGCATGCCATTTGCGACGCCTTTATTACTAGGATTGTACCTTTCCGAAATGGTTCATTTCAAGGAAGCTTCCACGAAGCAATCGGAAAGCTATCATCAAATTTGACGCCATCATTTTTGCGAGCGCTCCAAAAAATTATCGGCCATGGCTACAATCCCAACGCAGATGTCCTGATTGATGGTGCGCTGGTAGACGCTGAGGCGTTCGCTCAAGTCTTCACCGAAGCGGCGCAGTTTTTCGACGAGCAGCGAACTAGTCAAAACAGGGAAAAGCTGCTCCCGCTTTTCAATCGCGACTACGATGATGAAGCGATTGACCACTATTGGGAAAGCATGGGTGAGGACGGTTACACTGCGAGTGAGATACTACGCGCCTACATAGTGTTACTTCGAGAGCGTGATGAATGGACGCTTTTGAAGGATCACCCAAACATTCGGGGGTTTATCTGGGAATGGGTCCACGTAGCGCAGAAAAGCGACCATCCTCCTTGTGCAGCCGAGTTATTAGCCCTCTATGAACTTACCAAGTGCGGTCGATACGAAAGCGATTTCTGGGAGCTTCTCGAGAAACACTATGACCCAGCTCTAGAGAGCTTGTTGCAAGAACGAGTTATCACCGGTTCTGAAAACGACGATGCGCGTGTGAGTGCTTCTCGTGCTGCCCTAAGGCACGCGCCTTTGTTAATAGAAGGGGCATTCTCAGCATCATCGGATTTGAAGCCACAACGGCTACTTGAATTGGCCCTCGATGTGCAAACTTGTTTGGACGATGAAAAAAGAGAGGGTGAGGTTTCGGACTTAGACTTCAGCAAGCTCACAAGCGAGCTTGAGCAAAACAAAAAAGACGCCATTTCAGCATTGCTCAAAGACAACGGTGTCGGCATTTCGGCACCATGCCGTGATTTGTTGGCATCAATCCCCGAAGACACACATCACAGCCTCAACCTAGCTGTTTCTCGGACTTTGACCCAATGTGGACAAAACGTTGAAGGCAGATTGACGAACATACTTTCTGCAACGCTAGAGGTGGACGAAGGAAACATCGACATCGCGACCCAAGCGATGCAGCTGGCCACGACGATTGCAGCCAACAGTTTGGTCGACCTTGGATTGCAGCACGACTTTGCCAGAGTTCGTATAGAGGCAATGAATGCGATCTTTGCTTCGTCAACCGATGCGTTGCCTGCTCTCCTTCTCGAAACTCATCGTGACGCAAGCAGCCTGGTGCGAAGACGTCTTGTCGAAATGCTCACGGAAAAGCAGGATCGCTCTCATATTCCAACGCTCATCCAGCTCTCATATGACACGTGGACGCCAGATCATCACCAGCATTACGAGGAAAACGTTTCCTTTCCAATTGCAGAAAGCGCAATCGAGTTGCTTCGCGAACAACCGTCTCTTTCAGACGAAGTGTATCAAGAACTAGTGAAGTCCCTACGAGCAACAAAGAACTATGATGTTCGTTTGCAATTGCTTCGTACCATGGCACGGCATGGAGCAGTGGCACGTCAGGCGAAGCTTGTAAAAATTGCGATTGGTGAAGGCCGACCGACATTTCAAGAGTTGGTTGCACGTGCCTTATTTTTCGAGTCTGACAGCTTCGACAGTGGAAATTTGGATCTGGTCGATGACGACAAGCTTGCTTCGGTTGGCCCCGAAGTCTGCATCTGGCTTTGCATGCTGACAGCGTTGGTTGCACCTGAGGACCGTTTGATGCAAGCCACAAAGACTCTAGCAACCAACCCAGACAGGCAAGTGTTCGTATCGCTGATCTTATTGACCATTCCGAAACACCGCACCGAGGCGCAGTACGAAACGATAGCCAACTTTCTACCGAAGGATGTGGTCGCGAAACTTGAAAAGATGGTCGAAACTGAATGTAGTGAAGATCTGACTTTTCTTGACTCTCTGGGTGACGTCAAATCCGTCGAGCGCATCAAGTGGGCTTTCCGCATATGGTACAAAAAAACGCCTGAGTCGAAACGTAAGTCTCGAAGACGTAGAGAAAAATTGGCGTAACAAACTCACATCTGCCTTTTTGCCCACGGATTTCCTGCTTGGCTAAAGCTGATCTCAATGTCGTCGATTGAAAACGCGTTGCACCCTTCGACCTTTGCATCATCCACGTTGAACAGAGCGACGTTGTAGCCGTGCGCTCCTCCAAATGAGCTTTTGTAAACAATGCCGTCGAAGCCTTCGCATTTAACTGCTTCGGCCAAAATCTGTGTCGGGGCGTACTCTGCACCTGTGTCTGTTCGTGTGGTTGGTTTGGAAAACGCACTATCGATATCGTTCCAAACGCACCTGTTCGCTTTTTCATGCGAGATCGGTGCGTCTCCCGTCAACTCGCTCATGGTCAGTTCAGAAAATATGTTTTTGCCGTGGCCAATGGAGAGGTTGACGATGCGGAGGTCTCTTACGATAGAAAGCCATGCAATAGAGATCGTTTCCCCAACCCAAGGCCTGACTTCAGACACTGCGGTCTTCTTTGAGGAAGCCAAATACAAGGTAACTACCCCGCTTGGATTGGCGCGCCCATCATACGCGAACTGCCTTTTGGGGAGAATCCTTTCTTCGCTTGCACCGGTGATGTTTGTGACTTCTCCATATTCACCATAAATTTCCTGATAGTCTCGAACGGCCCTAACAAGTTTTGATCCACCACGGATTGTCTCCTCTCGTTCATTGACGCTTTCACGAAATACCCTCACAAACTCGAGACTGAAATCATCAAGTGCATAGCGGTTGGAATTCCTTACTCTATTGGAGAAATTCCAATATGCCCGATAGTCAGTGAACATGTCCGATGCTCCAATATGTACTTCGGTCGAACTATGCCCAAGGCCGTGCGTTCTTCAACAAACTAAACTAGTGAAGGGGTCAGCGGGGTGCCGTATGGGTGCAAGAAATCATAGGTTGAAACGATGTACTTCGCTGCGTTTTGAAATGACATGCAGGACCCAGCATTATGATGTCATTGGGTAAATCGTTCAGAAAGCAACGGCATGCTCTACTCTGCTTAGCATCAAAGGAAAATTGAAAATCCTCGTGTCGGTGGTTCGATTCCGCCCCCGGGCACCATTCTCAAAACATAATCTGCCCCTGCCCGGCGACTCCAAGTATGCCTTTAAGATTGTTGCCGTTGAACTGCACTCAGATCACTGGGACGCACCGACACCCATAACAGCAGACAACGGCCGCCTCCATTTAATGGCACGTCAATCCGTAGCGCTGTCGCCACAACGGCAATACGTGAAGGACTGCGTGTGGGAAGTGCCACTTGCCGAAGACCGTCAACAACCGCGTCACGCCAATCGTCATGGCGACAAACAGATATTCGTTTCGTTTTCGCTAACACTTGTCTGAATATGGGCAGAATAATAGCTATTCAGCGTACGCGTTCAGGTTGATTGGCGGTCTTCCGCGTCAGTGTGTCCACAAAGTTAGCAGGATACTGCTTAGGCCCAAGTTTACGTAGGGAGCGCTCTTGCTACACGACGATTTTTGCTCAACAAAAGGTTGAGATTCCGCTCACGTCTCATCACTCATCCTGCAATCCTTGCAAGCCTGGCTTAATCCGCCAGCGCTCGTGCTAAACCAGTAACCGTTTCGACTCCGGCCCGACCGGAATTTCGAACCCTGCCGGCAAAGAAACATGCAAGCAAATATGCCTACCCTAAACCCGTCTCGTCGAGAACTGCTTTCTCTTTTCGCACTCGATGTCGAAATCACCAGCGGTTCGGGCACGATGTTGCGAGATGCAGAAGGCCGCGAGATCCTCGACTTTCTGTCTCAATACGGCGCGCTGCCTTTCGGTCACAATCCTCCTGAGATCTGGGCCGAAATCAACAGGGCGCAGATCGAGGAAACGCCACTGATGATCCAGCCGATGCGCAGCCCCCATGCCGAAAAGCTGGCCGATCGTCTGGCAGAAATCACCCCCGGCGACCTGTCGATTGTCACGCTGGCCAATAGTGGGGCAGAAACGGCCGAGGCCGCCATTAAACTGGCTCGCATCCGGACCGGACGCCGGATCATCCTCTCGACGCAGAACGGGTTTCACGGCAAGACGATGGGCGCGCTTTCGGCGACAGGAAAGTCTCTGTATCAGGACGGGTTTGCGGTCGCGACCGACGACTATTGCTATGTTCCTTATGGCGACATCGAAGCGCTGCGCAGCCTGCTAGAAGCCGCGCATGACAGGATCGCCGCTTTCATTGTCGAACCCATTCAGGGCGAAGGCGGTGTCGTCTGCCCGCCCAAGGGCTACATTGACGCCGCCATCGCGCTTTGCCGTGAATACGGTGTGCTGAGCGTGCTTGACGAAATCCAGACCGGGCTGGGACGTACGGGTGCGCTTTTCGCTTGCTCCGTCGGCGAGGAAGTTCCCGACATGTTGCTGCTCGCTAAGGCGCTGGGTGGCGGCATGATGCCCATCGGTGCCTGTATCGCCCGACCTGCCGCTTGGGACGACCGGTTCGGACGGCGGCACAGCTCGACATTTGCGGGGAACGGTCTGGCCTGCCGCGCAGCCCTTGCAACGCTTGATCATCTCCTGAATCCGGAGATTGACCTGATCGGCAATGTTGCAGATAACGGCGCCCACTTCCGCAAAGGTCTGGAAGATCTGCAGCGACGTTTTCCCTCCGTGATCCGCGAGGTACGCGGGCGCGGCTACATGATGGGGCTGGAATTCCAGAAATTCGACACCAGCTCGCATTCCGCAGTTCTGGGCTTTGCCAGTCTGAACGGCGGTATCACGGCGCTAGTCTCTTCCTACCTTCTGAACCAACATCAGCTGTTGACCGCACCGCTTTTCAACGAAACGTCGGTTATCCGGCTGCAGCCCTCGCTTATCGTCGGACGTGCCGAAATCGACCGCGCACTGGTAGCCCTCGAAGATCTCTGCGAGGTTCTCGCTTCGGCAGATGCCTATCGCTTGGTCCGCCACCTCGTGCAGAAACCGGTCGAACAGATCGCTACATCCACATCCGAGGCCGATCTGCCACCGGTCGCGGGAAACCCCGTGACCCAGCAGGCAGGGACATTCTCCTTCCTGATCCACTATACCGAGATCGAAGATATCTTTCGCTCGGACCCGACGTTTCGCAGCTTCACCCCCGAGGAACTCGAAAACTGGTGCGACTGGGTCAAGAAACTCGGCCCCGGCTTTGTCCGTCATGTGGCCGAGGTTCGCTCAAAAACGGGCGCCACCGCGCGCGGGACAATCATCTCTGTTCCTTTGCTGCCAAACGAAATGCGGGGCCAAGGCCGCAAGATGGCAGGCCAGATGATCAAGACCGCCGTCGAGACCGCCGCAGCCGAAGGCACCTCCCGCGTTGGTCTGGGCGCTTTCACTTCCATTGCCAGCCGGGGCGGTGAAACAGTCACCGGCCTTGGAACGCCCATCACCAGCGGCAACACCCTGACGACGGTCTCTGCGGTCAGGGCCATCGAACGTATGGCCGCCTGCACCGGCATTCCCCTGGACGAAGCCCATGTCGTGATCGTTGGCGCCTCCGGCGCCATCGGACGGCTGGCTTCGCTGATGCTGGCGCGCAAGGCGGGCAGCATGACCCTTGTCGGGAATGCCGCCAACCCCTTCTCGCCTGCCCTGCTGGCACGGGTCGCTGATGAACTGTGCGAAACGATCTGCAAGGACCACGCGCCCATGGCCGGTGATCTCGCGCGGGATCTGCGGGCCTTTGCTGCGCAGCAAAAGAGCGAAAGCCTGAAAGAGCGCAACTCCCTGCCCGAACGCTTGCAGACCTACTGGCGCGGTCGTGGCATGGAACCGTTGCTCGACTGGACCACCCCGCTGGATGTTGCGCTTGAAACAGCGGATATCGTGCTTGTCGCGACAAGTGCCGAAATGGCGCTCATGGATCCAGCCAACATGACACCTGGCACGCTGGTCTGCGACGTGGCCCGGCCACCGAATGTCGCCAACTCAGAAGCGGGCCGCGACAATGTTCTCGTTTTCGACGGGGGTCTGGTCGCGCCGCCGTTCGAAATCAATCTGGGTCCTTTCCAGACCTTGCCCGAGAATCTCTGCTGGGGTTGCCTTGGCGAAACGGTGCTGCTGACACTGGCGGGGGAAACACGGGATTTCAGCATCGGCTCAAAGCTGTCGCTGGAAGACGCCGACCACATCGCCCGCTTGGCCGAAGAACACGGGTTCGAACCCGCTCCGGCGCAGTGGTACGGCCAGCATTTGAAAACGCGGCACATCGGCAAATTTGCTAAAGAAGTCGACACAAGATGGTCGCGCCGCGCCGAGCAGATCGCCGAAAAAGCCTCCCAGCGCGCCCTGTCCTGATACCGCTGATCTCAAAACGCACCGCACAAACAAGAACGGAGCGCCTATCGCTGGGCGCCCCGTCTTGGGTTTTCAAGCTGCTGAGTGTTCCGGGCTCAGCTGCTCTTCCTCCGTTTCCGCCTCAGGAGAAACCCGGCGGAGGAGATCCCGCCCAGCAGCAAAAGTCCTGATGCCGGCAGCGGAATTACGTTCATATCTGCGACAACCTTGATCGAGTTAAGCTGCCCGTCGACGCTGATCTCGGTATTGCTCGAGTCCACGAAGAACTGCAACGCACCGACCTGTGTCCAGTCGAAATTGGGATCGCCGATCAGATCAGAGAAAGGCAGGTTGGGGTTGAAACCGGCAGCCAGTGTTTCCGAATACGAAACGACGTTGCCCAGCATGTCCCAAGCGGTGATCTCGATGAACACGTTACGATCAAAGTAGGCGACATCGAAGGCGAAGTACGGATTGGTCCCAATCTCGAGGTTGATACCACCAAGCCCGGTCGTATTGACCGAGGTCGGGTCATCCTGACCGTCGTAGGTGATATAGCCGGAACCGGACGCCCCGGCGATGTTCGAAAAAGACAGAAGCCCTGCTTCCGAACGCAACTCGGTTGCGTCCTCGGGGTTGCCCGTGGCGTCGGTATTCATAACTTCGAAATCACGATACCCGCCAAGTACGCCAGCGTCAGCAACCTCGGAATTATTGACGAAACTAGTCGATGGCACGTCCTTGACAGTCTGCACTGAGTCGAACTCGTCGATCGTTAGCATGACTGTTGCGGCATATCCGGGGGCGGCGGCCAATGCCATCGTGCCCGCAATCAATCCGCTGTATAAACCAAACTTCATATCAATTCTCCAGCAACTTTGAAATCTCACATGAAACCTCGGAACCGAGCTTGATATTCGGCCGGGGCCTACTTTACCGGGACAATTTACCACTAGTTGGAGCACCACCCGTATGAGTTGCAATATACGTTGATCTTTCCCTTGAGTAAAGGAAAGCTTCGCGATCAGGCGTTTTTTTGTTAACAAATAATGAACAATAACGTCGGGCGATAAACCATTGTCGGCGAATAGAAATCCCAAGCCAGACAACAACCTCCGGCTGCAAATCGCCAAAACAGCATCGGCGCTCGGGCGGCCGCACGGTGCCTCTGCCTACCGAAAACGGAAAAACCTCGCGTACCGATTCTCTTTCTGCAGATGCACACAATGACACAGGCTGCCCTGGCTCAGCTCAGCGCATCCCGTAAGTCGGTTAGCGCAAACGCTTTCTCTCTGAATTGCTCACGGCTTCAAGAGACAACGGCGATGCATACGACCACCAAGAGGGTGGCAGCCATGCCCCAGTGCAGCATGTGAAAATGCGTGTTCTGTCCGCCCTCATGACCGAACCAGTAGCAGAAATAGTTTCCCAGGATCAGAAACCCCGCCCAGAGGGAACTGAACATCGTGGCCCCGATCAACGCCAGCCCGAGCGCAAGCTCCACCGAAAGCCAACCGCCAACAGACGCTCCCAGCGCAACAACCGCAGCCCACAGGCAGATGACCGTTACTGCCTCAAGGACGATCGCCACGTAAAAAAAGCGCGCTGCGTCCTGCGACTGGCCAACCGGCGGTAAGCAACATGCTCGTAGGCTTCGGGATAACCGGCCCGCATCCGTTCCATGTCCAGAACCAGCGCGGTAAAAGTCTCATTCAGAAACGGATGCATAATGTTTTCCACGACGCCGATGGTCAGCCAGGCCGCCATGCAGATCATCTGAAGACACAGGGCGTAAATCAGTATCGTCTCAAGCATTTCACCTCCGTCTCATGCGCCCATCCTGGGACAATCCATTTTCCTTTGCCGCAGGCTTCAAACCTTCGGCATGCCGCAATCGTTCAGGGTAATTCCGTCCCAAAGCACGACACCTTCCCGTTCAGGACCGTTCCGCCATCGCCTCGATCTCATCCGGTGCCAGATGCTTGACGCTTTCCCAAACCCGCGACTTGCCAGGGTTCAGCAACCCCTTGGGATCCATACGTTTCTTCCATGCAAGATGACGGTAATCCGCGTTCTTCAACCCACCGCCTTCAACGTGATAAGAATGTGCATCCGCAACCGAAAACCCGGCCGCTTCATAGGTGGCATCGATTTCGCGAAGCCTTTCCTCATCGGTAAACCAGATGATCGGCAGGTCAAAAGCGGTCACGCTCCCGTCTACCTTGGCAAACTCGTGATGCTGCCAGACATCATCGCCCAGCGCCTTTCCGATGGCGGCAATCGCGTCCGCATTCGCCGGATCGCTGACACCGATCTGCTGATAGGTCGCCGAGCGGTCGGCTTTCAGCACCTGCAGCGTGGTATGATTGTAAGAAAACTCAAAGACATGCGGGATGGACCTCGCCTCCCGCTCCGTCTCACTGAGCGCAAGATCGACATGTCCCCCTCGCTTTTCGATCAGACTGCGAAACCCTTCAACTTCTTCATCTGGGACCATCGCGACCAGCAAATGCTTCCCCTCCCGGATATGACCTTTAAGTCGCGGGAAGTACTCAACAATCCGGGCATCGACCGTCGAACACAGCTTGCATCCTAACTCTGCCGCGACAGCCAGATCGTACCCGGCCGCATAGGTGTCGCGGTAACTGTCAAACGTCGCCATGCAGCCGATCCAGTTGCGCGTCGGCACCGTGCGAAGCGTGACCTCGGTGATTGCGCCGTTCAGCCCCCAGGCATGGTGGATCTGCAAAGCGTCCTCTGCATCAAAGACGCGCTCCTGCGGCATTTCCTCGACGGACAGCGCGCTGAGGCTGATGATATTACCCTTTTCCCGCAGCGCTCCGTTGGCGATCGACCCGATCCCAGCTGAGCCTCCCGCGACGAAACCGCCGACAGTGGCAATATCCTGAGTCGAGGGGAACATGGCCATTTCCCATCCTTCGGGATTTAACGCCCGGTTGATATCCGCCATCAGCGCCCCGGCCTCGACCCGGACGAACCCCTCACCGATCTCCAGAATCCGGTTCATGCCCGTCGTCTCGATGATGAGCCCGCCCTGCAAGGGCACCGCCTGACCATAATTCCCGGTCCCGCCGCCGCGCATGACCACGGGCAGGTCATTGGCGTAGGCCACAGCAAGGCAATGGGCGAGTTCGTCGCGGTTTTTTGGACGCGCCACCAGATCGCCGAAACATTTCTTAAGCTGGGCGTTCAGCAGCGGAGAATACCAGAAGAAATCCCGAGACCGCTTTTTGACCAGAACCGGTTCGTCGATAATTTCCACCGGAGCCAGCGCCTGCGCTATCTTTCCCCAGTCGATTTGGTCGGACTTACCTGTCATCGCATCGAGCTCCTTGTTTCGGAAAAGGGACGCAACGCAGCCCCGGATATCAGATCACTGGTGTTGTTCGCATCGCAGATCAGCAGGTCTTCGACAGCGGCGCCATCGACGGTCAGTTCCGGCAAACCCATTCCCCGCCGGGCAGCAGTCGTAATCAGCGGCAGGTGAGAGCCCAGAGGCGGGTCGAGATGCGCCGCGACCACGGCCAACGACAACACGTGGCGCGGATCGTGCCGCCCCACCGGACAAAAAGCATCGCGCACATTATCCGCGCCAAGGGCAACGGTAACCCCCCGCGCCCGCAATTCGTGCAGCCGGGTCAGCCCGCGCCGGTCCGGCGTTCCCTGACCCCTGTCCTGCAGGTAAAGGTTCGTCTGCGGCAGAACGGTGATCGCGATACCCGCCTCAGCCAGCTTGTCGGCGATCCGGGCAACGTCATTTTCGGCGCAATTCGCAAGCGAACAGGCATGTCCGCACAGGATCGATCCCTCGAAACCAACGGCAAGCGCCGCATCCGCAATCCGTTCCAACCCGTCGAGTCCCGCCTCCAGCCCTTCGTCCACATGAAAGTCGAGCTTCAGCCCAAGTCGTTCCGCCTCGCGAAAGACGTTGCGCAATCCCTCGTCGCGCTCAGGCTGATCGAAGACGAATGCCCCCAACACGCCGCCGCGATGTGCAATCGCGCGCGCATAATCCCGTGCACGGCCGCTATCGGCAAGCGCGCCAATGTCGGTCAGGGCCGCGCATTCAAGCAGCAGATCGGCATCCTCGCCCAGCTCGTGCAACACGGCCCATGCAAACGGCTCGACACTAGGGTCCTCGTCATCGGACCAGTCCACATGCGTGCGCACGGCACCGCAGCCTGAGGCCAACAATTCGTCGATCCCGCGCCCGGCGCGCGCCCGAAGATCCTCCTCCGTCCAGCCCGCCATATCCGCTTTCTGCGCCTTGATCGCCGCCTTGAGATTACCGCCGACATTCTCAAGCCGATGCACGCTGTGACATTTGTCCAAGTGAACATGCGGTTCGGTCAGACGCGGCAAGACAATCCGCTCGGCCTGTTCCGTCGCAGGTTCAAGCCTGACCGCTCGTCCCTCCTGCAAGACAAGATCGCCAGCGATGCAATCGTCCCGCCGCTCTCCGCCAAATTTGATCGGATCGGATACGACCGACGCAGGCACCAGAATTCCCGCGATCCGGTCTTCACCGTGTTTTCCATTCCTCATTGCGCCGACTTCCCATGATCGAACCGGGAAAATTCCACAAGGAAATCAGCAAGGTTCCGGCCCGCACTCTCAAGCAGCGCCTCGCCTTTTTCCACCGTTGCCGCCGAGGCATTGCCACAGGCGCCCTCGGGGTGCAGATCCTGCGCCAGCCACCCCGGGTTGACGGGCTTGCCCCCCAGACCGATGCGGGGAAATTCACTTTCCCAGTCGCTCAGAGCGCTGCGAAAATTCCCGGCTTTGGTCATGTCGACACGGTCCGGGCGGATGGCCAGCATCATCGACGTCTCGCACTCCCCCGCATGGATATCCAGACTGTACGCGGCGGGATCGAAATGCGTTTCCCACTCGGCGAACCCGCCCCATGAACAGCTTGCCGCTACAAGGTTTTCCGTTTGTCGCAGCTCCCGCGCAGCGATCTGCAACAGGGCGGCGTTTCCCCCGTGCCCGTTTAGAAACAAGAGCCGGTCAACCCCGGCCCGGGCCACGGAACGACCGATCTCGCGCAGCATCGCCAGCAGGGTTTCCGCCGAATAGGTCAGTGTACCGGGAAAGGCATCGTGTTCGTCGCTCTTGCTGACCGTAAACGAGGGCAGCACCAGAACCGACTGCTCCGGCGCAAGGCAATCCAGCATCCGCGCCGCGACAGCACCGATGATATCGCTATCTACCGATAACGGCAGATGCGGCCCATGCTGTTCCGTCGCGCCCAGCGGCAACACGGCAATCGTGTCGGAGGGCAAGGCGCGAAACGCCGATGACGGCAAATCGCTCCAATAGCCCTGAACACTCATGCCGCTCTACCGATGAAATCCTGAAGGAACTTGCCAAACCATTCACCCTGCCGCGCATCATGCAGCGCGATAAGGCGGTTCTGTTCTTCCCTGCTTTGGACGCCGCGCTTTTCGTAAACGTCCGAATTCTGATCCTGCCAGCGCCGGAAACCTGTTTTCGTGACCTCCGGATGAAACTGAAATCCATAGGTGGTCTTTCCATATCGATAGGCCTGGTTTTCATAATTCTCGCCCCGCGCCAGATGGACCGCGCCGGATGGCAGGTCAAACGTATGGAAATGCGACTGGCACACCGTCATCGGCGCGTCCAAGAAGCCAGCTCCAGCCTCGGTTGGGCTGATCTCGTAATAACCGAACTCGAAAACATCGTTTGCAGGCGCACCGGCCCACGCCCCAAGATGATGCGCAATCATCTGGGCGCCCTGACAGATGCCAAGCACCTTGATGCCCTTGGCCATACAGGCGTCGATCCAGCGGTACTCTTCGCGCAGGAACGGATGCCTGTCGGTTTCGTAAACGTTGAAAGGTCCGCCGTAGATAATCGTGGCGGCCAGATCGTCTCCCGGCTCGCCAAGCTTGTCGCCGGCATAGGGATGCCGGGTATCTACGAAATATCCAGACCGCGTGAGCCACGCGGTCGCACGATCGTCTTTGGGTTCATTACCATGGCGTACAGACAGCACACGCTGGCCCATATCATCCTCCTCAGGAAGTAGGTTGCGTGGCCCTATTGAAAGATCTGTGCCAGAGAGTAGGCAATAAATTCCAGAACCCGGCCAAGCATTCAACCCCCAAATACCGACAGGAGAGCATCATCGCCATGAAAGCCCTCAATCCAGCCACCTTGGCGGCACCATTCGGCGCCTATTCCCATGGCACCGAAATCCCTGCCGGAAAACGCATCGTCCGCACCTCTGGTCAATTGGCCATACAACCGAACGGGTTCATTCCCCAAGGAGCCTATGAGCAGGCAACTCTCTGCTTTCAATCGATCCGTGCCATTCTGGCCGAGGCGGGAATGACAAACTCGGACGTCGCCCATATCTCTGCCTATGTGACCGACAGGCAATTCATGGCGGATTACATGCGGGCCCGAGACGAATTCGTCGGGGGCGCGGCGCGTTTGCCAAGCTCGACACTGCTGATTGTCTCGGGCTTCACCCGTCCCGAATTCAAGCTCGAGGTCGAAGTTCTGGCTGCCGCCTGATGGCGGTTCTTTACGCCGCTAAAACACAAGACAGCCTTCAGGTATGGCGAAAGGCAGAGATCGACGGCAAGCCGAGTGTGGCTGAATAAGTCATTCAAATCATTCGGTGTTTCGTCGCGCCGTCACGTTTCGATGCGTGATCCGCTGGCCCGTGTTCGCATCTGTCAGAACCGGCTCAAGAACCTCGCCCGTATCCCTCGACAATAGTGTCATCGAACTCTTTTCCTCGGGCGGCACATGCTCCTCGGCCCAGGCCATGAGCGTCACCAGCACCGGGTAAAGCGCCTTGCCCTTTTCGGTCAGCCGGTATTCGTGCCGCAACGGGCGTTCCTGATAGGCTTCGCGCCTCAGCACCCCGTCTTCTTCCAGCTTTCGCAAACGGTCCGCCAGCACATGGCGCGTGATGCCCAGACGCTCTTGCATCTGCTCGAACCGCCGCACCCCCAGAAAGCAATCCCGCAGGACAAGCATCGTCCAGCGGTCGCCTATCACCGACAGCCCGCGCGCCACGGGGCAAGATTCGCTTCTTAGATCATCCCATTTCATACGTCCTTCTAACTCATATTGACAGGTTCCAAAAGGGAACTTACTGATAGGTCAGTTCCAAAAAGGAACTTTATTCGCAGATGTGGCACACCTGCCCTGCTAGAAGCGCCTGAAAACCAGAGGAAACCCCATGGCCCTACGCAAAACACGTACCTACGAATATTCCGAGGTCGGCTTCGATTCGCTTTCGGCAATGCGGCTGTCCGGTCTTGAATACATGCGCGCGATGGTGGCCGGTGAAATCGGCGCGCCTCCCTCCATCGGCGACACCATGGGCATGTCGATCCCGAAAGAACTCGACTACGGCTATGTCACATTCGAAGCCGAGCCCGGAGATTTCCTATTGAACCCAATGGGTTCGGTCCACGGCGGCTTTGCGGCCACGCTGCTCGATTCCGCGCTCGGTGTCGCCGTGCACACCTCGCTGGATGCCGGTCTGGGGTTCACCACCGCCGAGCTCAAGGTCAATTACACCCGCGCCATCAAACCGAACGGGGGCAAACTGCAAGCCGAAGGTCGCCTGATCCATCGCGGCAGGCAGATGGCCACCGCCGAGGCACGCCTTACCGGCATCGAAGATGGCAAGCTCTATGCGCATGGCTCAGCCACCTGCTTCATCTTCCCGCTCCGACCGCAGGGCTGATCCCGTGACCATGCAGCACGCCGCCGAAGGCACAGCGCCGGGCCGCGCTCAACTGGCCGAAACCGCCCGCGCCCTGCGCACCCGGCGCCTGCTCGAAGACCCCATCGGCCCGACGCTCGCGCGGCTCGCTGCGCCCAACGTGCTTGCGATGGTCGTACAGGCGGCGATGAGCATTGCCGAAGGCATCTTTGCCAGCCAGCTCGGCGTTTCCGCCCTTGCCGGCCTCGCGCTGGTCTTCCCGCTCGTCATGCTGACGCAGATGCTCTCGGCCGGTTCGATGGGCGGCGCAATCTCTTCCTCGATTGCCCGCGCCCTTGGTGCCGGTGACGTCAGCCGCGCCGCCGGTCTGACCGTCACCGCGTGGATCATCGCAGCTCTCATCGCGCTCATGACGGCGCTAATCATGTGGCTCTTTGGAGCAGCGATCTTTGGACTGCTTGGAGGCGGAAAAGACGCCATCGCCGCCGCGCTCGATTATGCCCGCGTCTTCTTTCCCGGCTGCATCGCCCTCTGGCTCTGCCATTCGACGCTCAGCGTCATTCGCGGCACCGGGAACATGGGAACACCCTCCCTTCTCCTGCTTCTCGTCTCGCTTACCACCATTCCCCTCTCTGGCGCTCTGGCGCTTGGCTGGGGCCCCCTGCCCGCGCTCGGCATGTCCGGACTCGCCCTTGGTATGACCCTCTCCTATGCCATCGGTGCGGTTGTCGCTCTCCTTTACATCTTCACTGGCCACGCCGGCTTGCCGCTGCGCACAGCGCTGGTGAAAGCAGACTATTTCTCCGACATCCTGCGCGTCGGCATCATCGCCTCGGTCAACTCTTTCCTGACCGTGCTCACGATCATTCTCATGGTCGGCATGGTCGGCCGCTTCGGAGAAGCCGCCCTCGCCGGGTATGGCCTTGGCGCGCGGCTGGAATTCCTGATGATCCCAGTGGTCTTTGGCATCGGAGCAGCGCTGACCGCGATGGTCGGCGCGAACATCGGCGCAGGCAACAAACCCCGCGCGCTGGCCGTCGCGTGGACCGGCTCCCTTGCCGCCGCGGCCATTGTCGGCGTGATCGGGCTAATCGTCGCACTGTTCCCGGATCTCTGGCTGGGGATCTTCCTGTCCCCGTCCGAAACCGAAGCACTCGCGGCCGGACGCGCCTATTTTGGCTATGTCGCACCGTTTTACAGCTTTTTCGGATTGGGCCTCGCGCTCTATTTCGCAAGCCAGGGCGCAGGCCGCATGGCCTGGCCGGTCATCGGCAGCCTCGCCCGGATCACCGTGGCATTCGGTGGCGCAGTACTGGTGGTGAACACGACCGACATGGGCGTGCGCGGGGTCTTTGCCGCCATCGGCGCGGGCATGGCGATTTACGGCGCTCTCATTGCCCTTGCCGTTTACCGCACCCGCTGGCGTTAACCGGAGTTAAGACGCCAGCCGTTCGAACAGGCGCGCGACGGCTTCGGCACCCGGGTCCACATGGCCCTCAAGCTGCTCGGCGCTGATATACGACGCCCGCCCGGCATTGGCCCGGGTCATGGTTGCGGTGTGGTTGGCCCCCTCCCGGGCCGCCCGTGCCGCGCAGCCGATACCGCTGCCCAACTCGTCCAGCGCCGGCTTCAGCGCGTCGATCATCGTCCGGTCACCCAGACGGGCACCGCCGATCTGCTGCATCCGCTCAAGCCCCGCCATCAGCGCATCGCGCATCGGCATCCCAGATGACGACGCATCGCCCACCGCCGCAAAGAAGATCGCCAGCAAAACGCCCGACGAACCGCCCATGGTCTGGCTTAATTCCTGTTCGATCGCGCGATAAAGCTGCGTGTGATCGGCCAGCGGCAGGGAATCCAGCGCGTCGATCAACGCCCGCGCCGCCCCCGCCAGGGTCGAGCCGGTATCCCCGTCACCCGATTTCGCATCCAGCGCGTTCAGATCGTCCTCGGCCTCGATCAGCACCTGGCAGCATTTGATGAGGAAAGCCTTGGTCGGCTCATGGGCCGAGGGCATCGCCTTGATCGGCGCGAGCCCATCTGGCAGCGGCAGCACATTATCCGGCACAAGCTCCACCGTGCCGGGCCATGCCCGCACCCCGCATGGCGCCCGCAGCAGCGCCAGATCCTTTTCTCCCGCTTCGAAAACCGTCAGGGAAAACCCGCGCATATCCAGCGAGGTCATCAGCGCCGCCGGTCCCACCAGCCATTTGATCCGCTCGCCGATGGCCGACCGCCGCAACTCTGCCGCCAGCACCGACATTTCAAGCACCGATACCGCGCCCAGATTATTCAGCAGCGCAACACAGGGCTTGCCGGACATGACGGCGGACAGCTTGTCCACCATCGACCCCATCGCCTGCCGCGCGCCCTCGTATTCCAGATGCTCGACCCCTGCCTCGCCATGAATACCCAGCCCAAGCTCTGCCATCCCCTCGGGGATACGTCCCTCCTTAGGCGAGCCGGGCACGGTGCAGGTATCAAGCGACATGCCGATGGAATAAATCCCCCCGATCACCCTTTCCGCCACCTCAGCCACCTCGTCCAGTGACGCACCCTGCTCTGCAGCCGCACCCGCGACCTTGTGCACGAAAAGCGTTCCGGCCACGCCGCGCGCCTGCGGCAGATCGGGCAGCGCGATGTCATCATCCACCACGACCATCCGCACGTTCAACCCGAACGCCCGCGCCCGCTCTGCCGCGAGCCCGAAGTTCAGCCTGTCGCCGGTGTAATTCTTGACGATCAGCAGACAGCCCGCTGTCCCCGTCACCGCCAGTATTCCCGCCAGCACCGCATCAACCGAGGGCGAGGCAAACACGTCGCCACAAACCGCCGCCGTCAGCATGCCCTTCCCGACAAACCCGGCATGGGCCGGTTCATGACCCGAGCCGCCCCCCGACACCAGTGCCACCTTGGACTTATCCCAGTCGCTGCGCACCACGACACGGATATGCGGATAACCATCCAGCCGGGACAGTGCCCCGCCCGAAGCGGCAATGGCACCGTCAATCGCCTCGGTGACGATATCTTCCTTCTTGTTCATGAAATGGGTCATGTCGTGCTCCCTTACCCGAGCCTTGCGCCATCGGCGTCGAAAAACAGCGGTTTCTTCGGTTGGATACGCACCACATCGCCGGAAACCAGCGGCGTATGCGCATCCGTCACGGTAATCAGATCGTGGTTCTGGAATTTCAGGTGCAGCCGGGTCTGATCGCCCAGATGCTCCACCCGCGTCACATGGCTTTCCTGCCCCTCGCCCTGCGCGATGTGTTCCGGACGCAACCCGATATAGGCAGCCCGGTCCGGCGCATGACCAAAGAGATCCGCAGGCAGCACATTGATCCGCGGCAGCCCGAGACGGCTTGCGGCGTAGATGCTGACCGGATCTTCGTAGATCTGCCGGGGCGTGCCGAACTGCACCAGCCGCCCGTGATCCAGCACGCCCACATGGGTCGCCATCGTCATCGCCTCGATCTGGTCATGGGTCACGTAAAGCAGCGTCGCCCCGGAATGGGCCTGAATGTTCTTCAACTCGACGCGCAGATCGGCGCGTAACTTGGCATCCAGCGAGCTCAGCGGCTCGTCCATCAGGTAGACCGACGGGTTGCGCACCAGCGCCCGGCCAATGGACACACGCTGCATCTCACCGCCCGAAAGCTCCGTCGCCTTGTTCCCCAGCTTGTGCGAGATCTGCAGGATCTCGGCCACCTCGCCCACCTTCCGGTCGATCTGGTCCTGCGGGGTCCGCAGCACCGGAGATTTCAGCGGGAATTCAAGGTTCTCCCGCACAGTCAGATGCGGGTAAAGCGAATACTGCTGAAACACCATCGCCACATCCCGCTGCGCAGGCGTCAGCCCGGTCATGTCGCGCCCGTCAATCGAGATCGTGCCCCGGTCCGGCACGTCCAGACCCGACACCATCCGCAGGGTTGTCGTCTTGCCCGCCCCGGTCGGGCCAAGCAGGACGACAAAAGAGCCGTCTGGCACGGTCATCGACACATCGTCGAGCGCAACATCCTCGCCGAACCGTTTCGAGATCCCGGATAAAACGACCTCAGCCATGGGCAAGCGCCTCCCTGTTCGCATCCGACACCAGCGCCTGGCCGGTGCCCGCATCAAAGATACTCAGCGTGCGCGCGTCGAACTCCAGCCCGGTCCGGTCGCCAACCCGCACCACCTCATGCGATGGCGTGCGCGCCTTGACCCGGCCAAAGGCGGTGTCGAGCGTGATGATCTGCGTCGTGCCAAGGTATTCCGCCGCGACGATCTCACCACGATAAGCCGCTGCATCGCTCAACCGGACATGTTCAGGGCGCACCCCCAGCGTGAGATCCCCGCTCGCCCCGTCCTGCTGGCGCGGCACCGCAAAGCCGCTGTCGCCCAGCTTGACCTTTTCGGCACCGACATCGACCCTGCCCTGAAAATCGAGGAAATTCATCGGCGGAGACCCGATGAACTCGGCCACGAACCGTGTCGCCGGCCAGTCGTAAATCTGCTGAGGCACGCCGAACTGTTCCACAACCCCGTGGTTCATCACCACGATCTTGTCCCCCATCTGCATCGCTTCAAGCTGGTCATGGGTTACGTAGACCGTCGTCGCGCCCATCCGGTCATGCAGGGCGCGCAATTCCTCGGCCATATGCTCGCGGAACTCGGCATCGAGCGCGCCCAACGGCTCATCCATGAAGAACGCCTTGGGATTGCGCACGATGGCCCGGCCCAGCGCCACGCGCTGCCGATCCCCGCCCGACAACCCGCCAACCGGACGGTTCAGGATGTTTTCGATCCCAAGTATCCGCGCCACCTCGGCCACCTTCTGTTTGACCTCGGCGCGCGGCATCCCCTGGCTGATCAGCGGATAGCTGATATTCTTGCCCACGTTCATATGCGGGTAAAGCGCGAACATCTGGAAAACAAAGGCAATATCACGCTGGCTGGCCGGTTTCATCCCGACCTCCTCGCCATCGATATAGATCTCTCCCGAGGTCGGCAGTTCCAGCCCCGCCATCATCCGCAGCGTCGTCGTCTTGCCGCAGCCCGAGGGCCCAAGCAGCATGAAGAACTCGCCATCCGCGATGGTAAAACTCGAGGATTTGACCGCGTTGAACGCGCCGAAATCCTTGCGCAGGTTGCGGATCACGATCTCAGCCACGGGCGGGCTCCTTCTTTTTGCGATAGGTCAGCGCATCGGCGATGCAGATCGCCAGCGCGTCCCGGTCGAAATCTTCGCTGGCCGGAACCAGCACGGCACGGTTGCCTTCAAACCCCAGCCGGTCGCCGAAACGATCGCGCCATGTTTCGACCAGCGAGGTCTGGCAATGCACCAGCACCTTGCAGCCCTCACGCGATTTATCCGCCGTGATGCGCACGGCCGTACCGGATTTCCCAGGCAGGTAAGCGGGCTCGCCCCAGCGCAGGGTCTCCTCGGGGGCGGCCAGCCCCTCGGCCTCGGCCACGTCGAACACCAGCGCGCGCAACTCCCGCGCGCGGGCTTCGACCGGCGGGGCCATCGCAGCAAACACCGCATCGACGTCCTTGGGGGCGGCAGGCACAGCCATCCTGCTCACTCCGGAAAATGGCTGACGATGATGAACATCACCGTGCCCACCAGCGTGACGATAAAGGAGTAGGTGAAGGCGACCAGAAAAAAGGGCTGCATCAGCATCACCACGCCCAGCGCGATCAATACGCTTGCCAGCATCTCCCACGCGCCCCGGCGAAAGCGAACCAATCCGTTGAAAAAGCTGGTCATTTGCGCACCGCTCCAAATGTGATCCCGCGCAGCAGATGCTTGCGCAACAGGATGGTGAAGACCATGACCGGCACAAGGAAGATGGTCGCCCCGGCCGCCACTGCGGGCCAGTCCTTGCCCCCTACCCCGATGATCGTCGGGATGAACGGCGGCGCGGTCTGCGCGGTGCCGGATGTCAGCAGCACCGCGAAAGCATATTCGTTCCAAGCGAAGATCAGACAGAAAATCGCGGTCGAGGCGATGCCGGTCGCCGCCTGCGGCAGCACCACTTTGTAAAAGGCCTGAAACCGCGTATAGCCGTCGATCAGCGCGGCCTCTTCGTATTCGACCGGGATCTCGTCGATAAACCCTTTCAGCAACCAGACTGACAGCGACAGGTTCACCGCCGTATAAAGCAGGATCATTCCCAGATGCGTGTCGTTCAGCCCGATCTGGCGGAACATCAGAAAGATCGGGATTGCCACTGCGATCGGCGGCATCATCCGCGTCGACAGGATAAAGAACAAAAGGTCGTCCTTCAGTGGCACCCGGAACCGGCTGAACGCATAGGCCGCTGCCGTCCCAAGGATCATGCAGAGCACCGTCGAACCAAATCCTATGATTACCGAATTGAGAAACCGCTCGCCATAGCGCGACGGCCCAGCGATCACCATGCCCTGATCCCGCACCACTTTTTCGTACCATGTGGCCGGTGGCGGCAGCGCCGCGAAATCGTCCTCTGTCACCCGCGTACGGGTCGTGAACAGGTTGACGTAGCCTTCAAGGCTCGGCTCGAAAACCACCTTGGGCGGATAGGCAATGGCATCGGCGGGCGATTTGAAACCGGTGGCGATGATCCAGGCCAGCGGTAGGATGGTGACGATCGCATAGGCGACCACCATGACACCTGCAAACCACTTGGTGCCGCGCGACGGGTCGGTGACGGAAAAGCTCATCTCTCTTTCACCTTGTTCAGGGCTTTCACATAGATCGAGGCAAGGCCAAAGACGGTCACGAACAGGATCACCGCATAGGCCGAGGAATAGCCGGTTCGCCAGCGCTCGAACGCCTCACGCTTGAGGTCGATGGAGGTCAGCGTGGTGGTATTGCCCGGCCCCCCGCCGGTCAGCTGCACGACCAGATCGAACATCTTGAAGTTCTCGATCCCCCGAAACAGCACCGCCAGCATCAGGAAAGGCAGCGCCATCGGAATGGTGATTGTCCAGAACTGCCGCCACTTGCTCGCCCGGTCACATTCCGCCGCCTCGTAGATGCTGTCGGGAATTGACCGCAGCCCCGCCAGACAGATCAGCATCACGAAAGGCGTCCACATCCATGTATCCGCAATGACAATCGCCCATGGCGCAAGGTTTACATCACCGATCATCGAAAATGACGCCGGATCGGCCCCGGTAAAGAAGGCGATCACGTAATTGAACAGCCCGATCTGCGGCTGGTACAGGAAGGTCCAGAAGTTGCCGACCACCGCCGGGCTCAGCATCATCGGCAGCACGATCACTGTGGTCCAGAGATCGTTGCCCTTAAATTTCTTGTTGATCAGATAGGCCAGCGCAAAGCCGATGATAACCTGAAGCACGATGGTCCAGATCAGGAAATGCGCCGTCGCCTGCATTGTCGCCCAGATTCCGTCGTCTGTCAGGATCCGTTCGTAATTGCGCAGCCCCACCCATTCCACGTCCCGGTTCGGCCGGTTAACCCGGTAATCGGTAAAACTCAGCCGGATCGTCCAGACCACCGGAAGTAGATAGAAAGCCAGGAG
>JAAEZD010000015.1:40193-90244 GCA_018223035.1 Paracoccaceae bacterium | reverse complement strand
GGCGATGGCTCGGTCCGACAGCCCCTTGATGCGTCTGGCCACGGGTGCCGGGGTGGCGCGCGCGATTTTCTCCATCGGGGCATGGGTCATAAGACAAATCCTTCGCGACGGGCGCTAGGCATAGCCCGCGTTTCCATCTGTTCCTGCATGTTCGGAAAGGTGCCCCCCGAAAGCGCATCCGCGACAGCGGGGGGCAGTAAAGTCGGACGATATGCCGTCCGACGGGGAGTCATTCAGATCTTGCCTTCATCTTCAAAGATGATGGTCCATTCCTCGACAAGACCGTCCAGCGCCTCTTGCGCCGTGCCGTTACCGGCGATCACGTAGTCATGGATCTTTTCCTGCATCGCCAGCAACAGATCGGCATAGGCCGGTTCCGCCCAGAAATCCTTAACGATGGCCATGCTATCGAGGAAGGTCTGCGCATAGGGCTGGCTTGAGGCAAAACCCGGGTCTTCGACCACGGCCTTCAGAGCCGAATAACCGCCAAGCTCCCACCAGCGGGCCTGAATCTCGGGCTGGGCGAACCATTTGATATATTCCAGCGCCGCGTCCTGTTTCGAGGAATAGGACACTACCGAAATCCCCTGCCCGCCAAGCTGGGCATACTGGCCCGCCGGACCTGCCGGGTTCGGGAAATAACCCGACTTGCCACCGCCCACGTTCGGATCGGCCTCCACGCCCGGCCAGATAAAGGCAAAGTTCATCTGAAGCGCGACCTGACCGGATTTATAGGCGTCGATATTCTCGCCCATGTACCAGTTCGACGAACCCGGAGGGGTGCCGACGTCATAAAGCGCCTTATAGAACTCAAGCCCTTCAACCGCGCCTTCCGAGTTCACGTAGCCTTCGAGATCATAGGGCTGACCCGGGTTTTCGTACTGGAAACCATAGTTATACAGCACGTTGGTCACACCCATCGTGATCCCTTCCGAGCCGCGCTCGGTATAGATCGCCGCGCCGTAAACCGTGTTGCCGTCGATCTCGCGCCCCTGAAAGAACTCCGCGATGTCCTTCAGCTCTTCCAGCGTGCCCGGTACACCCAGATCGCGACCGTATTTCTCCTTGAACTCGGCCTGCAGCTCGGGCTTTTCGAACCAGTCCTTGCGATAGGTCCAGCCCACCACGTCACCGAATGCCGGCAGCGCCCAGTAATTCGGCGACCCCTTCGGCCATTCCGAATAACCGGTCACCGTCGCCGGGATAAAGTCATCCATGGTGATGCCTTCGGCTTCGAAAAAGTCGTTCAGCTTGACGTAATGGCCGCTCTCGGCACCCCCGCCGATCCACTGGCTGTCCCCGATCATCAGATCGCAAAGCTGCCCGCCTGAATTCAGCTCGTTCAGCATCCGGTCCGCAAAGTTAGGCCAGGGCACGAATTCAAAGCTCATGTTATGGCCGGATTTCTCTTCGAAATCCTTGCTCAGCTCGACCAGCGCGTTCGCCGGATCCCACGCCGCCCAGCAAAGGGTAAGGTCTTCTGCGTTTGCCGCTCCGGACAGGCCTGCGGTCACCAAGGCACCCGACGCGACGGTGGTCATGAATTTCTTATTCATTGAATGATTCCTCCCTGAAACATCGCTGCCGCCGCCTCCCTTGCGACTCACCGATGTAATATTTGTTAGTAAGGCACGTGCCTCAAAGCAACAAAATTTTGATGCACGTGCCTCAAAATCGTGTATAAAAAAATCCGCGCATACTGCGAGACTGAACCAAACCGGCCCTCAAGAGTTTGTAATTCATGCAAAAATCCTTGCGCCCCTCGACGCCTAACATGGCCCGGCCGACGACAAAGGATCTGGCCCGCGTCGCCGGAGTCAGCCGCGCGACGGTCGACCGGGTCCTGAACGGGCGCGAGGGCGTAAAGTCCGAAACCGTGGAAAAAGTCACCGCCGCGATCCGCGAACTCGGCTTCGTGCGCAACCTCTCTGCGGCCAATCTCGCCAAGGGCAAAAGCTATCGCTTCATCTTCGTGCTGCCCCGCTCGGGCGATCAGTTTCTCGACGAAATCCTGCGCCACATCCACGAGGCGGGCGAAGTCTTTGCTTCGGACATGATCTGGGCTGAGGTGCAGCCCATCGACGAAAACGACCCGCACCAGATCGCTGGTTTTCTCGCCACCCTGTCGCCCGGCGATGTGGACGGGGTCGCCATCATGGCCCCGGAAACGCCGCAGCTCCGCGATGCGATGACACGGCTTGCCGAACGCGGCGTCTGCGCCCTGCCCTTCATCTCGAACCAGGCGCTGTCAGGCGACAATCTCGTCGGCATCGACAACCGCGCCGCAGGCAAAACCGCCGCAACGCTCATGGGCCGTTTCATTCACGCACCGCGCGGGCAGATCCTCGTCATTGCTGAAAGCATGCAGTCGCGCGACAGTCTCGAACGGCGGTTAGGCTTCGATCAGGTCATCAACGACAGCTTTTCGCACCTGACCACCCTGCCCTCGCTGGAAACCTACGGCTCGACAGAACGGGCAGAGCGGGTCATCAACGCTGCGACACAACTTAACCCCGATATCGTCGGCGTCTACGTGATGTCTTCCGAGGCGCGCATTCCGCTCGAAGTGCTCGCACGGGCCGATCTGCCGCAGCAGATCGTCTCCATCGCTCATGAGCGCACGCCTTTCACGGAAAATGCCCTGCGCAACGGCAGCATCGACGCACTGATCACGCAGGACCCCGGCCATCTGGTCCGCAGCGCGATCCGGCGGCTCCGCGCACTATCGGACAACCTCACCACCTCGACCTCGCAGGAAAAAATCCGCATCGAAGTGCTGATCGCCACCAATATCTGAACCGGACCTATTCGGCCGGTTCGTAATCGTCCAGCGGCACCGGCTCATAGGACGGCTCGGCCAGCCCGGAGAGGGACGCCGTAGCGCGATAGGCCAGCCCCGTCGCCCGGTCCTCGGCAAAATAGACCAATTTATCCCCGTCGTGCCGGGGCGGGGTAATCGCGTCGAAATCCGGGACCCCGAAATCGCTCAGACGCATCACCCCTTCGCGCCACGGTTGCGAGGGATCCTCGCTCTCAAGCTGCGCAAGATACCGTTCGGCAAATTCGGCCGGGTCCTCGATCAGCACATAGTCACCGCCACGGGCAAAGTTATTGACATGCCGCGCAAGTTCCGTCGCCGCATCGGGCTCCAGCAATTTCGGCACCTCTGCGACAAGCGCATCAATTGATCCGAAAGACGCCTCGCCAAGATAGGCAGTACGCTCGCCATCCTCATTCCGACTGGGAACAATCTCTGTAAGGTCAGTCATTTACGGGTTCCTCTTGTCTACCTTGTACCACTCGTCGGTCATCCAGTCATCCGCTTCGCTAAAGTTCTCCAGTCGGCCTCTCGGCATCCACTTTTCACAAAGCTTCGCCGTACCGTTTACAGGATCACCGATGATGACAAGATATCGCACCACGTCGCCACCATTCCAGTTGGTATCCGCGATGACAAACTGCGGTGTTTCCACGGCATTCAAAATCGCGCCATCCAGTCTCCTGCGTTTTTCCTTGTCGACCGAGGCCTGAATTTTGTCCCGCTTCTCTTGCTCTTCTGCGGGGGTCGGCTGAGGATTCAGCGGCGCCTTCCATTGGTTAACCTCTTCCTGAACCCGCATCGCCAAAGCGGCGTTAACCTTTGTCTGAACGTACTGCTCAAATTGGCGCGGCGTCATGTCAGCCGCAGGCATTTCGTTTTCAAGAATATTCCTCAACGCCAGCCGCTCTGCATCCGACTTTGCATGCCTTATTAAACCGGTGACGATTTCTTCGAACGGGGCGGCAAGGGCTTCGGCACTCATCGGTGCCGCCGCCAGCGCCTGCGCAGGATCCAATAGCTCACGCTGCAGATTTGCCGGCAGATTTGCCGGCCCGCCTTCGCGTAAAGGCGCGGTCGACGGGTGCCCAGGCAAGGCGTTGAACAAATGGCGCCCCCGCGTCGCTATCGCAATTTTTTCTGCCGGATCGGCCGGATCGGTCGAGGGCACGAAACTTCCGATGAAATTCTCCATGAGCTTGGCAGGCCGGTCGAAAGGCGGAGCCGCATTTATTTCAGTCGCGCTAAGCACATATGTCGCCTCAACTGGCTCATCGAGCACTTCCGTCGATGAGGTTGAATCACCGCCAGATGGCAGGTCCCACGGATCCGAACCATTGATCTTGATCGCGTCGGCAAAGCGCGGATCGTCGACCAGTTTTGCCACGTCCCCGCGACTGGTGAAAAAGGAGGTATCGCCGCTCTTGATCGTCTTGTGAACGATATCTTTCACCACACCCTTGTAGTCGTCGATGTTCTCCACCGGCTGTCCAGTGGCCTTGTTGAACAGAACATACCTGCCCCGACTCGAGGACCCATCATTTGCATCCTCGACCAAGACCTCGGGATCATAGCGGAACTCAAAGACTTCGGTGATCGCGGTCTTGAGCCGCGCCGTCGCGGCATCGCGCTTTTTGCCCGATTTCACCTTCTCGCCCAGCAGCTTGGCGATCTCTTCAGCCGAATTCTCCAGCTCCCGGTGCTTGCCTTTGCGATCGATCCGGGCCGCTGCGGTCGCAACCGTGTATTCGAAACTGCGGGTCAGTGCGTTCTGGTTGTCCGGCACGTTCTTGACCGCAGGCACCGGATCGCCCGTCTTGGGCCGAAGAACCCCGTCGACTGCAAGATCGCGGAAATGCTTCATTGTTCCCAGCGGGTCCTTGTCGCGCATCCTGATCGCGGGTGCGGTCGCGAAACAGGATCCGACCGGACCCTGATAGATCGGTGTCAGCATTGCAGCCACGATGGCCTCGCGGAAGTCTGCGGTCGTCAGTTCCCCGCGTTGCTTGCCGGTATCCTTGGCCACCAGACCGCGGCCACCGCCGATACCCGGTGCCTCGACATCGTCAAGCAACTGCTGCGCTTCAGGGTTATTTTCCAGAAAATCCAGCGTCTTGAGCATATGCTCGGCAAGAACCGGCGTCTGTTTGTCAACCTGGTGGTAGTTGAACAACGTATCGTAAACGGCCACCCGCGCCGCCTCAATGTTAAGCTTGCCGTCCGGCCCCAGCAACGCCTTCCCGACGTATCGCGCCCTTTTCGTCGTCAGTTCATCGCGGTTGTTGATGCCGTTCAGATTGGGAATATCCTGCACCAATTTAGGGTGCGTGGTGTACCGTTCGATAATGTCCTGCGGCACCGGGTATTGCCCGGCCGTCTGAACCAGCTTGCGCGCGTACCACGCAGCCGCATCGGCATTGAGTTGCGGGTTTCCGTTCCGATCCGCAAATCCCGAGTCGACGCCATCACAGGCCAGTCTGGCCGTATCGACAATCTCCTTGTACCTGGTCCCGCTGGCCAAGGCGCCCAGCATTGCTTGTCCGACACTTGGGTTTCGTTTGATAACCGCGAAAGCGTTCGCCAGCAATTCCGGCGGAAATGGCGGCTTCTTGTCCGCCGAGAACGTATTTGAAAGAACAGCCTGCAAGATCGGCCGCTTCAGGTCGATGACCTCAAGTTTTTCCTTCGTAGTAACAACCAGTTGCTGCGCCGTCGTCGCATCGGTCTGTTTTGTGGCATCGTCTGGATGATCGGCCGCGTCCTGTACCTTGGCGTCACGATCCGCGCGCGCATCTCTCAGATCGTCGATAGTCTGTAAAAGCTCAGCCGCAGAGCAATCCCCCGCATATCTTTGGTCCAGAGCCGCGATCGCATCTATCGCATCGGAAAACGCATCGAAATTCTTATACCCGAGGCTCGCGACAGCCTCTTTCTGCGCATCGGAAATATTCAGGTGCTGAACGTCCTGCAGATGAAGCGGGCCCTCGACGGCTTCGATGTCCCTCTTCAGCTGGTCCAATTGGGTTCTGATCGTGGGAACTTGGCCGTTCAGACGTGTAATTTCGGCCATGTCAAAGTTATCAAGCGCAGCCTTCATCTTTGGGATGTCGGTTTCGACAAGAGTAAAATCCACGGACAACTCTAGCCATTCGGCGGCCTGCTTGGCTTCCAGATTTTCCAGCCGACCGCTGACCAGAGCCAGATCGGTTGCGAGCGCCCCGTGCGCCGCCTGAAGCTCGCGTATGATCACCCCGCGCGCGTCGGAATCTTGCTGAACTCGCTGGATCTTGCCGGGAAAATTTAGCAGCAGGACACGGGCGCGATCCAGATCGGCAGCCGAAGGGAAATCTGGCCGCAGCAAGTTGGCAAGGTCGGTCCGGTCCGCGTTCAACAAATCCAGTTCCGCCTGTATGGCATACTGTGGGTTGGGGGGCAGAGCATCCAGAAGTTCGACCAGCTGCTCCCGGTTCTCCTTGCGTCTCAACGCCTCCTGCTCAAGGGCAAGGGCATCCTGCAGCGCGTCTTTCGCAACGCGCATCGCGTGCTCGGGATCGTTGGCGGCGATGAAAGCCTGCGCTGCCGTCACCTTGGCAGCGACGGATCCGGTCGGGGAATTGGTTCCCTCATACTCGTCAAGTATACGCGTCACCTTGGCGAGTTCGGCCTCTGCCTCCCTCCCCTTTCGCGCGCGGGTTTCAGCTTTTTGCGTGGTGTGAAGAATATAGCGATCAATAAAGTACCGCCCTCTGTCACTCAAATCACCGGCCATACTGACACCTCGCTGCGCAACCCGACATGACCGCCAGAAATACGGCCAATACTGCCCTTCGAGGGATACCCCCGGGACGATCAATCCATAAACGGTTACATCACGCCGTTGTCACCAGCGTTGTAATGACGGCCGATTCTGGCCAATCCGGCGTTGTATTTTTGTAGTACCTTGATTTCTATCAAAAGATTTCACCCAATCAGGCGCCGCCTGCGCCGACGCTCAACCCGCCTCGTCGGCAACGCCGTTGCGCAGTACACCGATTCCCTCTGCCTCGACCTCGATGGTATCGCCGGGCTTCAACCAGATCGGCGGGTCGAACCGCGCCCCCGCCCCGGTTGGCGTGCCGCAGACGATAACATCCCCGGGCACCAAAGTCGTGAAGGTCGAGATGTAATTGATGATATAGCGGAAGTCGTACATCATCCGTCCCGTGCGATCCTCCTGTCGGACCTCGCCATTCACCCGTGTGACCAGCGCAATGTCGTCAAGCTGATCGGCGGATCGGAACGGCACCAGCCACGGCCCCATCGCCCCCGACCGATCCCAGTTCTTGCCCTGCGTGACGTTGAACTTGGCATGACGCACCCAATCGCGGATCGTGCCTTCGTTGCACAGCGTCAGCGCCGCGATGTGGTGATAGGCGTCCTCGCGCGAAATCCGCCGCCCGCCTTTGCCGATGACAATTGTCACCTCGCCCTCGTAATCAAGCTGCTCCGATTCCGGCGGGCGGATCAGGTCCTCACCATGCCCGACGAAAGAGCGCGGAAACCGTATGAACATCGACGGCTTCGTCGGCGCCGCCTGCCCGTCCTTGTACTCGGCATTCCGGTCGGGAAAATTCACCCCGATGCAGATGATTTTTTCCGGGTTCGCAATCGGGATGAGATAGCGAATATCCGAAAGCGCAAAATCCACGGAACGCCCCTCCGCCGTGCTCAGCAACTCTTCGAGCGCACCCGCTTCGACCACCTCCTTGAGCTCCGGATAGCGCGCGCCGAATTCACCCTTCAGATCGACAATGCCATCATCTAGCAGAACGCCGTAACGGTCCGCCCCCTCGGCGTGAAAGGCGATGATGCGGGCGGGGATCGGTTTACTCACGTGCTCTCTCCTCAGGGGGCAATGATCGGGCTGGCCTTGAGCCCGCTGGCATAGGGTTCAACCCCTTCAAAGACCGACCCGTTTTCAAACCATGACCTCGGCGCCGGCGCGCCCCAAAGCGTCTGGCGCTGCGGGTCCTTCAGATCCCAGCGGATCGGCTCAAGATCCGGATCTACCGTCTGGTAATCCGAGCAATAGATCTCGATCCGGTGCCCGTCGGGGTCGAGGATATAAAGGAAAAACGCGTTGGAAATACCGTGCCGCCCCGGCCCGCGCTCGATATTGGCCACATAACCGGTCGTCGCCATCAGATCGAGCAGGTCAATGATGTTCAGCGGGGTCGGCACCCAGAACGCGGTGTGATGCAGGCGCGGCCCCGTCCCGTTGGTAAAGGCCATGTCATGCACCCCGCCCTTGCGGTGTGTCCATGCCGCCCAAAGCCGCCCGCTTTCCTCATCCTCGGTATATTCCGTCACCCGGAAACCAAGCTCACCGTAAAAGGCCACCGCCTTGTCCACGTCCGGCGAGAAACAGTTGAAATGGTCGATCCTCAGCGGCTTCACCCCATGGTAAAGCTCGTATTTCTGGTGGATCGGGGCCAGCCGGTCCATCTTGAAATAGAACTCGATGGGCGTGCCGAAACAATCCACCGTCGCCAGCGTGCGCCCCTGGTAGGGCCGCTCTACCCATTCCACCGCGTGCCCGCGTTCGCGAAACCATGTCTCGGCCAGATCAAGCTGTTCATCGTCGAACACCTTGAAAGACAGTGCCTTTATCAGGCTGCTCAAGGCCTTGCGCAGGATCAGACAATGATGCCCCCGCTCCTCCAGGGCCCGCAGATAGATCGCCTCGTCATCCTCATCCGTGACCTGTAACCCCAGCATATCGACGTAAAACGCCCGGCTCGCGGCAAGGTTGGTCACGCCGAACTCCACATGGCTCAGGCGGATGATGTTGAACGGCGGATAAAGCGTCGGTGACGGTATTGGCATGGTTCTCTCCCCCTCGATCTTAGACGCGGCGCCGGTCTCCTCCCCGCGCCACTCTGGTCCGGCTCAGACGCCCAGTTTCGGTATCCTGTGGCCCTGTCGCGGAAAGCTGACATTGACCGTTTCCATGTAGAAATCAAAGGACCAGTCGCCCCCGTCACGCCCGATGCCGCTCGATTTGACCCCGCCGAAAGGCGTCGGCAGATGCCGGATATTCTCGGAATTGACCCACATCATGCCCGCTTCCAGCGCATCGGTCATGCGCATGGCCCGGTCCAGATCCTTGGTCCAGAGATAGGCGGCCAACCCGTACGGCACATCATTGGCAATACTCAGCGCCTCCCCCTCGTCGCTGAACGGGATCGCCGTCAGCACTGGCCCGAAAATCTCCTCCTGCGAAATCGCCATATCGCTCGTCGCCCCGGTGAACAATGTTGGACGCACGTAGCATCCTTCACTCCCGACCTTCTCGCCCCCGGCCGCAATGGTCGCGCCCTCCTGTTTCGCGGTCTCGAAATAGGACAGCACCTTCTTTTCGTGCTCCGGATGGATCAGCGGCCCGACCACCGTGTCCGGGTCCAGCGGATGCCCCACCTTGATCCGTTTCGCCACCTCGGCGACCCGACGGGTGACCTCGTCGTAAATGCTTTCCTGCACCAACAGCCGCGATGAGGACGTGCAGCGCTCGCCATTCAGCGAATAGATCATGAAAGCCGCAGCATCCACCGCGCGCTCCAGATCGGCATCCTCGAAGATGATGACCGGGTTCTTGCCGCCCAGCTCGAAATGCACCCGCTTCAGCGTCGCCGCCCCCTGCGCCATGATCATCGACCCCGTGCGGCTCTCCCCGACAAAGGCAATCGCCTTGATGCCCGGATGTTCGGTCAGCGCCTTGCCCGCTTCCTCGCCCAGCCCGTTGACCACATTCAGTACGCCCTTGGGCAGGCCCGCGCTTTCGGCGATTTCGACCAGCAGCTTCGCGGTCATCGGCGAAAACTCCGCGGGCTTGTGCACCACCGTACAGCCCGAGGCCAGCGCCGGCGCGATCTTCCATGTCGAGAGCATAAATGGCGTGTTCCACGGCGTGATCACTCCCACCGGACCGATGGGACGGCGCGAGGTCACGTTCATCTGCGTCGGAGTGCGCAGCGCCTGCCCATCCTCGGCCCCCGGCGCCTGGTCCGCGAAATAGCGGAAATTCGCCGCGCCCCGCACCGCCGCCTTGGACATGAAGCGCAGGGCCTGACCGGTATCGAGGCTTTCGACAAGGGCGATCTCCTCCGCCCGGGCCTCGATGGCCTCGGCCACGCGGATCAGGATGCGACGGCGCTCCGCCCCCGGCGTCCCGGCCCAGGCCGGAAAGGCCGCCTTGGCCGCCTGCACCGCGCGATCCACGTCCTCCGGCCCGCTTCGCGCGACCTCGGCAAGCGGCGCAAGATCCATGGGGGACAGTGTCTCGAAAACCCGGGCCGATGCCGCGCCGACGGTCTCACCATCAATATGATTCAACACGCCGCTTGCGCGAAACGGCGCCGCATAGCCCATCGCCTTTTCAATATTCTCGTCCAGAGCACTCATGATCTCTCCTCTCGCCCCGGCCCCGAAAGCCGCGCGTGTATGGGTGTATCCTTCCAGCTCAGCGCCGGGTCCGAAACCCGGATCTCCAGCGAAAGCGCGAAATGCGGTGTCGCAAGCGCCTCGGCCAGAACCGACTGCGCCGCGTTGAAAACATGCTGCCCCGCGGCCTGCAGAACCTCCCCGGACCGGCCCGCGCCGACGCTCATGACCAACGCGGCAAAATCGTTCTCCGCCAGCCCGTCCGCGACAATCGCATGATCGGCCCGAAAGGCGCGCACCCGGATTCCCGCCAGCGGAAAGATCCCGGTCTCGATCATCGCCACCCGCAGCGCCTCGCACAGCGCCGCGATGGATACCCGCCGCTCAAGCCCGGCGGAATATTCGATTCGCAAATGCGGCATCCCTGTCTCCCCGGCCACAGCATATATTTAACATGTTAATATATCACCTCCCTGTCAATCCTTTTCCCCGCCCCCTCACACAAGCATAAGCGGAAATCCCGCGCCCGGTCAGCCCTTGCTTCTTTGGGTCTTCAAATATCCCGGGGAGCCGCGCCCCCGGCGCGGCGGGGCAGAGCCCCCGGCGCGGCGGGGCAGAGCCCCTTCACCCCTTGCTGCCCCCGCCCGCCCTGTGACAGGATAGGTGACTTCCCCGCAAAGCTTTGCGACAGCACAGATCTCCATGACCGACAGCCAGAATATTCCCGACTGGATCGCCGCCGATACCGCCTACACGCCCCCTCGCGCCTGGGCGATGAAGTCCACGCGCGCTCTCAAAACCGGCGAAACCACACCCGAGGAGCTCCGCCAGGAATTCCCCGGCGCACCGCTGCTGCAAAGCAGCGATCCAGAGGCTCCGCAGGTGAAACTCCCCTGCAAACCGCTCGACCTGCCGGCACAGGCCCTTGGCGGCAACCGTTTCGCGTTCCCCGCGCTCGCCGCCAGCGACCAGCCCCCGATCACCTCGCTCCTCGCGCCCGCCCGCGGTTTCCTTTCGCTGAACCCGGGATGGGACGGCGTGCTCTGCGTCACCGGCCTGCGCAACCACTGGGCCCATATCAGCGCCGAGGAAATCGTCTCCGTGCAATCCTTCCTCACCGGCAATCTCCTCGCCGCCCTGCGCGCAACCCCGGCGCTCTCGCATCTCGACGACACTCAACAGGACAATGCCGCTTTTCTCGATGCTGTCAGCGACAGCATGTCCCGCCCCGAACGCCTCGCCGCGCGGCTGGCAACGGCCACGTCCACCAACCAGCTTGCCGGTCTTCTGATCGGCGCGGAACTGGCCGCCGCCCGCCCCTACTGGCTTGGCCAGCAGGTCGCGGTAATCGGCCAGCCGCCGCTCGCCGACCTCCAGACCAAAGCGCTTGAGGCGCAGGGTGTGCCGGTCACCCGTACCGACGAACCCACCATGATCCGCGCCGGTCTCGCCACCGCCCGGGCCGAGCTGCAGACAAACTGATGTCCTTCACGATCAAACAGCTCGAAGCATTTGTCTGGATTGCGGACATCGGCAGTTTTCGTGGTGCGGCCGAACGGCTGAACACGACCCAGCCCAATATTTCCGCCCGGATCGCGGCGCTGGAATCGGCACTGAACGTCTCGCTGATGACCCGCGACGCGGGCTCGGTCCGGCTCACCGCCAAGGGCCGCGACCTGCTGGAACATGCCCGTGCGATCCTGCGCCAGACCGACGCGCTCATCGCCGCCTCGGGCGAGCTTGGCCTCTATGACGGAGCCCTGCGCCTCGGCGTGACCGAGATGATCATGCACACGTGGCTGCGCGATTTCATGCGCGCCTTCCGCGAGGAATTCCCCAAGATCAGCGTCGAACTCACCGTCGACATGTCGGCGCGGCTCGAAGAGGACCTCTTCTCGCACCGCATAGACCTCGCGCTGCAGAACGGGCCGTTCTCCCGCAGCGCCACCGGCACCGCCGCGCTCGGGCGTTACCCGCTGATCTGGGTCGCCTCCCCCAATCTGGACCTCGCAACAGATCGGCCTCTCACCGTCGACGACATGGCCCGGCACCCGATCCTCACCCATGCGCGCGGCACCCGCCAGCACGAAGAGGTGCTCGCCCACTTCCGGGCAGAACGCAGCAATGCCCATCTGGTCCCCTCCTCGAACCTCGCGGCAGGCAAGCAGATGGCGATCGACAGCATGGGCGTCGCCGCCCTTCCCGCCGCGATGGTGTCCGAGGAACTCGCCAGCAAAGCCCTGCGCCAGCTCAACTACAGCTGGCAGCCCGATGATCTCGATTTCGTCGGGCGATACGATGCCCATACTGCCGGGCTCTACGTCCAGCGCGCCGCCAATCTCGCCAGTCAAGTCGCGCTGACATACCAGCGCAACGCCCCTCTCTACTGAGTAACCTCAAGATAAATTTTTTTTATCCAATAGAAAAAATCAAATAATTTGCGCTGATCGATGACCGCCCCTAGCGTGACCCCAATGACTCGCAACGCGCAAGGTGACAGGTAACATGGCAGCGTCTTCAATCCGCATGGGCATCGACATCGGCGGCACCTTCACCGACGTGGTGGTAGAGGTCGACGGAACCCCCTATTCCACCAAGGTTCTCACCACCTATGCCGCGCCCGAGGACGCCATCATCGAAGGCATCCATCGTGTCTGCAAATCCGCCGGGATCATGCCGGGCGACATCACCCAGATCATTCACGGCACGACGCTCGCCACCAACGCGCTGATCGAACGGCGCGGTGCCAAAACCGCGCTGATCACCACAAAGGGTTTCCGCGACGTGATCGAAATGCGCACCGAAAGCCGGTTCGAGCAATACGATCTCAACCTCACCCTGCCTGAACCGCTGCTCGCCCGGCAGGACCGCTTCACCCTGACCGAGCGTATGGACGCCCAAGGCAACGTGCTGATCCCGCTCGACCGCGCCGAGATCGAGGCGCTGGTCGCCCAGCTGAAAGAGGCCGGCTTCACCTCCATCGCCGTCGGCCTGCTGCACTCCTACCAGAACGACGCCCATGAAAAACTGGTGCGCGAGGTCCTGACCGAGAAAATGCCAAACGCGATGGTCTCGCTTTCCTGCGAGGTCAGCCCGCAGATGCGCGAATATGAACGTTTCAATACCGTGGTCGCGAACGCTTATATCAAGCCGCTGATCAAAAGCTATCTCGGCCGGCTTGAGGCCCGTCTGCGCGACGAAGGCGTCACCTGCCCGGTCTTCCTCATGCATTCCGGCGGCGGCATCATCTCCATCGACAGCGCCGCTGAATTTCCCGTGCGACTGGTCGAATCCGGCCCCGCAGGCGGTGCTGTCTTTGCCGCGAACATCGCCGCGCGCTACGGGCTCGACCGGGTGCTTTCTTTCGACATGGGCGGCACCACGGCCAAGATCTGCCTGATCCGCGACCAGACCCCGAAAACCGCCCGCGTGTTCGAGGTCGCCCGAACCTACCGCTTCAAGAAAGGCTCGGGCATGCCGATCTCGATCCCGGTGATTGACATGGTGGAAATCGGCGCCGGAGGCGGATCGCTCGCCCATGTGGACGCGATGCGCCAGATCCGCGTCGGCCCTGAATCCGCAGGCTCCGAACCGGGCCCCGCCTGTTACGGACGTGGCGGCGATCGTCCCGCCGTGACAGATGCCGACCTGACCCTCGGCAAGCTCGATCCCGAGAACTTCGCTGGCGGCTCGATCCCCCTCTACCCCGAGAAATCGGCGACAGCCCTGAACAGCGTCATCGGCGAAACGCTCGACATGCAAGCGCAAGAGGCCGCTTTCGGCCTCGCCGAAGTCGTGGATGAAAACATGGCCAATGCCGCCCGTGTCCACGCGGTGGAAAACGGCGAGGACCTCGCCGATTACACCATGATCGCCTTTGGCGGCGCGGCCCCGCTTCATGCGGGCCGGCTCTGCGAAAAACTCGGCGTCTCCCGCTGCCTCGTGCCGCCGGGCGCGGGCGTCGGCTCTGCCATCGGCTTCCTGCGCGCGCCCTTCAGCTTCGAAGCCAACCGCTCGGTCTATATGCGGCTCTCCGACATGAACCCGGAAACCGTCAGCACGCTGATTGACGAACTGCGCGCGGAATCCACCAAATTCGTGCGCTCCTGCGACGCCACCGCCGACATCGCCTGCGAATACAAGGTCTACATGCGCTACGCCGGTCAGGGCTGGGAAATCCCGGTGGTCCTCACCGAGGAAGACGCCGCCAACCCGCGCGCCGAGCGTTTCCAGGAGCTGTTCGAGGCCGATTATACCCAACTCTTCAGCCGCACCGTCGAAGGGCTCGACATCGAAATCACAGTCTGGTCGGTCAATGCCACAACGCCCCCGCAGCCGGTGACGGAAGTCGCGGAAGAAACCGGCATAAACCCCGTAGAGGCAACGCAAAATCGCGAGATCTTCGATCCCGCTCTTGGCGCGCCCGCTAGCGCCGCTATTGTCCAGCGCAAGGATATGACGGCAGGCGACAGGGTCGCGGGCCCCGCCGCGATCACCGAAGACGAAACCACCATCATCGTCCCCTCCAGCCGCACCGCTACGCGCCGTTCGGATGGATGTATCGACCTGACCGTGAAAGGATAACGGATATGGCAAGCCGCAACTCTACCGTCTCCAATCAGGTCATGTGGAACCGTCTGATCTCGGTCGTCGAGGAACAGGCGCAGGCGCTTGTGCGCACCGCCTTTTCCACCTCGGTGCGCGAAGCGGGCGACCTCTCCGCCGGGGTCTATGACCGCGAGGGCCGCATCCTCGCCCAGGCCGTCACCGGCACGCCGGGCCATGTGAACGCGATGGCCGATGCCGTCGGCCATTTCATCCGCCGCATCGGCCGCGACAACATGTTCGAAGGCGATGTCTATATCACCAACGACCCGTGGGAAGGCACCGGCCACCTGCATGACTTCACCGTGGTCACCCCCTCTTTCCTCGACGGCCAACTCGTCGGCTTTTTCGCCTGCACGGCCCATGTGGTCGACGTGGGCGGGCGCGGCTTCGGTGCCGATGCCAATTCTGTCTACGAGGAAGGCATCCATATCCCGATCATGAAATTTGCCGAAAAAGGCACGGTCGATCAGACGCTCGTCAAGATCATCCGCTCAAACGTCCGCGAACCTGACCAACTGATCGGCGATATCTACGCGCTCGCGTCGTGCAACGAAACCGGCCACCGGCGGCTGGTCGATATGATGGGCGAATTCGGCCTTGCCGACCTCACCGGCATCTCCGACTTCATCCTCGAAAACTCCCGCCGCGCTACGCTTGAGAGGATCAAGGCCCTGCCGCGGCAGGAAGCCAGCGGCGAAATGATCATCGACGGCTATGACCAGCCGATCACGCTCAAGGTGCGTATCAAGGTCGAGGAAGACCGCATTCTCTGCGATTTCGACGGCACCTCGGGCATCGACCGCAAGGGCATCAACGTCCCGCTGGTCTATACCAAGGCCTACGCCTGCTACGCGCTGAAATGCGCCATCGCGCCGGAAATCCCGAACAACGCGGCCTCGCTGGCCCCGTTCGAGATCACCGCCCCCGAAGACACCATCGTCAATGCGGTGCATCCCGCCCCGGTCGCGCTGCGCCACGTGATCGGCCACATGATCCCCGATACGGTCTATGACGCGCTCGACAAGATCCTGCCGGAAACCGTGCCCTCCGAGGGCGCCGGATGTCTTTGCAACTTTCAGGTCTCGCTGCGCCCCGCCAGCGCCGCCGCTCGCGCCGCCGGTGCCCGCCGCGCCGAGGTGCTGACCTTCAACTCCGGTGGCTCCGGCGCCAGGCCCACGCTCGACGGTATGAACGCCACCGCCTTCCCCTCGGGCGTGATGACCATGCCGGTCGAAGCGACCGAACAAGTCGGTCCCGTCATCATCTGGCGGAAAGAGCTGCGCCCCGATTCCGGCGGTGCAGGCAAGTATCGTGGCGGTCTTGGCCAGCACATGGAAGTCGGCGCAACCACCGGGCACGAGTTTGACTTTCAGGCAATGTTCGACCGGGTGAACCACCCCGCACGGGGCCGCGCAGGCGGCGCGGACGGCGCCCCCACCACCATCGCGCAGGACGACGGCACCGCGATGAAGGGCAAGGGCAAGCAATATGTCCCCGAAGGCCGCCGCGTCATGCTCTCCTTCCCCGGCGGCGCAGGCTACGGCGACCCGGCCGAACGAGACCCCGCCATGGTCAAACGCGACCTCGCCCGCGGCTATATCTCGGCCGAGGCCGCCCGAGACACCTATGGCCTAAGCCAGTCCGACATCGACGCGGTCACCGCCGCCGTCAAAGCAGGAGAGCCTGTATGAGCGCAAAACTGCCCTCGGCCCCGAAACATAACAGTTACGATGTGATCATCGTCGGCGGTGCCATGTATGGTGCCGCCGTTTCGTGGTGGTTGACCAAGATCGGTTTCGATGGCCGCGTGCTGGTTGTCGAGCGCGATCCGAATTATGAATTCGCCTCGACCTCGCACACCAACAGTTGCATCCGCCAGCAATACAGCCAGGAAATCAACGTCAAGATCTCGCAATACGGGGCCGAGTTCATCAAGAATTTCCGCGAGGAAATCGGCGACCCCGAGGCTCCCCCGCTTGCCCTGCAAAGCTTTGGCTACATGTACCTCGCCAGCACCCCGGCCTTTGCCGACGCCTTGCGCGCGGCCCATGCGGTGCAATCCGCGATGGGCGCGGCGACAGAACACATGAGCCGCAAGCAGATCGCCGCCGCCTACCCGTTCTACAACCTCGAAGACATCCTCGTCGGCAACCACAATCTCGTGGACGAAGGCTATTTCGACGGGGGCACCATGTTCGACTGGTTCCGCCGTGCAGGCCGCGCAAACGGGATCGAATATATCGCCAACGAAGTCACCGGCCTAACCGTCGACAACGCCAAGGTGCAAAGCATCCACTTGGAATCGGGCGAGAAAATCGCCTGTGGTCACGTCGTGAACGCCTCCGGTCCGCGCGCCGCAGTGACCGCACAAATGGCCGGGATTCGCCTCCCCGTCGAGCCGCGCAAGCGTTTCACCTTTATCTTCGCCGCCGAGAAACCCCTGTCGCAGGATCTGCCGCTGACCATCGACCCCTCGGGCGTGCACATGCGCACCGACGGGCGCTATTACATGGCCGGATGCCCCCCGTATCAAGACCCTGCCGCGCCGTTCGACGATTTCACGATGGATCACTCCATCTGGGAGGATAAGGTCTGGCCTGCCATCGCCCACCGCATCCCGCAGTTCGAAGCGATCAAGCTGATCAATTCATGGGCCGGTCACTATGCCTATAACACCTTTGATCAGAACGCGATTGTCGGCCCACATCCCGAGATCACCAATTTCCATTTCGTGAACGGCTTTTCGGGGCACGGGTTGCAACAGGCCCCCGCCATCGGGCGCGGCATGGCCGAATATCTGGCCTATGGCGAATATCGCAGCATGGACCTTACCCCCTTCGCTTTCGAGCGCATCGCCAATAACGCTTCACTGCTTGAAAAAGCGGTGATCTGAGGGCAGGCACGCCCCCGAACAAAGGAGAGACCCGACATGAAAAAGATCGTTCTGACCGGCGCCGCCGGCGCCCTTGGCAGCCAGTTGCGCGCGCCGCTTGCAAAGCTCGCAGATGAGCTTGTTTCAAGCGACCTCGTCGACGGGCTGGAAAACCTCGGCAGCAATGAAACCTATGTCAAAGCCGATGTGGGCGATCAGACCGCGATGATGGATCTGATCGAAGGCGCCGACATGGTCGTGCATTTCGGCGCCATCCCGGACGAAGCCTCCTTTGAAGAGATCCTGCATTCCAACTTCCTTGGCGCCTACACGGTCTGGAACGCCTCGCACAAACATGGTGTGCGCCGGATCATCTATGCCAGCTCGATCCACGCGATGGGCATGTATCCCAAGACCACGCGCATCACCACGGACATGCCGCACCGCCCGGATACCTTCTATGGTCTCTCCAAATGCTTTGCCGAGGATATGGCCTCCATGTACTGGGACAAATACGGTCTCGAAGCCGTCTGTCTGCGTATCTATTCCGCCTCCGGCCCGGTTCAGAACGCCCGTGCTCTGGGGTCCTGGCTGTCCTATGACGATCTGATCCAGCTGGTCGAGAAATCCGTGACTTCGCCCGTCACCGGCTTTTCCGTCGTTTATGGTGTGTCGAACAACGACCGCTCGCCCGTGGACAACTCCAAGGCCGCCTTCCTTGGCTACCGCCCCAAGGACAATGCCGAGGATTTTGCCGAAGAGATCCTTGCAAAAACCCCGCAAATCGATCCGCAGGACAAGGCCCATATGTGCCACGGTGGCCCCTTCGCCACTGTCCCGCTTGGCGTGAGCGGCGTTCAGTTCATCAAAAAGATGAGCGAAGGCAACTGATACCTTTGCCGGGGCTACCAGAACCAGGTTTCCCCGGCTTTCCCCCTGCCATCAGGTCCCAAACGTGCTTGCGGTTAGCGACGCAATGAGGCGTCCGCCTATCGACGTGCAAAGTTTTCCCCCGACCATCTCGCGACAAGCTCAAATCTTGAATGCTGCGGTCTTGATCTGTCTGCTTCGCCCCTCCTCTAACTGATTTCATAACTGTCTGTCCCTTGCCCCGGATACCTCGCATGTTCCATCGCGTTCGAATCGGCACCAGCAGGGAAAATCTAGCAAAGAAAACTTGCCAATCCGCGAACAAGGTCAGGTCACACCGCCTCACGCCCCTCTCAAAAGAGAGTGACGCAAAGCAAGCACCGCCTTGACTTGAGGCCCACACCTCTCGAACCTCGGGCGGATAACCACGGAGATCCCCCATGTTGCGTCTTGCCTTGCCTCTCCTCCTGCTCGCCCTCGCTGCCTGCGAACCGACGACAACCACAAGTCAGCGCCCCTACGATCTGACCGGCGGACGCGGCGGCTCACGCTAGGTCACCGATTCCGAGCAACCGGCCCAAAAAAAAACGCGCCACCAATCGGCAGCGCGTTTTCTTTCGGGACCGGAATGATCCGTCCCCTGCAATCTATAAAACTCAGGCCGCTTCGGTCTTGGCCTGCTCGGCAAGATATTCCAGCAGCGCCTCGGGGCTCGACACGCCATAGGGGTCGTCGGCGCAGTTATCGCTGAAACCTTCCTCGGGGAACCATGCTTCGACGATACCGTCATTGACGACAGCCGCATAACGCCAGGAACGCATACCAAAGCCAAGGTTGTCCTTGGAAACCAGCATACCGACCTTGCGGGTGAACTCACCCGAACCATCGGGGATCACCTTGACGGTTTTCAGATCCTGCGACTGGGCCCACTTGTTCATGACAAAGCTGTCGTTGACCGACATGCAATAGATCTCGTCGATACCGTATTCAGCGAAGGTTTCGGCATTCTTTTCGAAACCGGGCAGCTGGTAGGTGGAACAGGTCGGGGTGAAGGCGCCCGGCAGCGAAAACAGGATGGCCCGCTTGCCCTTGAAATAGTCGGCAGTGGTCATGTCCTGCCAGCGATAAGGGTTCGGGCCTTCGATGGATTCATCGCGGACTCGGGTGCGGAAAGTAACGTTGGGAAGGGCGACTCCGGCTCTCATGGCGCATTATCCTTACAATTCATGTCATCTCCTCCCTCGCCGACTAGATAGAAAGGTTCTAAGTCGAGTGCAACCGCTGCGGCACAGGAATGGTGAACGGGATCCCGGCTGTGCCTAAGCAGATGTTAATTCAGGCGCATCTGCCGGAAATTTGCTCATCATTCGGCCGTGACGAATGGGCCCTGCCCAAGCGAAACGATCCCGATCACAGGACCTCTCGATGCACGCCACAAACAAGATCGAAGCTTTTACGCACTGTTCATCTTTACCAGTCAGGACACCGTTCCATTCCCCCAATAACCTCAGAATAGCGCCAAAACGGCCATTCCGATGTACAGGGGGTGTACAGGAGGTGTACGGCTATCACACCGAGATTGCCTGCATCAGTTCTTCGCGGCTCAGACTGTCGTGATCGCCGGATTTAAGCACTGCGCCCCGGCGCAGGACGACGAAATTGTCGGCGATGCGGTGGGCAAAATCAAAGTACTGTTCAACAAGGATAATCGCCATATCGCCCTTGTCGCGCAGATACCGGATCACCTCACCGATCTGCTGGATGATATTGGGTTGAATCCCTTCGGTGGGTTCGTCCAGCAAGAGCAGCTTGGGCTTTGTCAGCATCGCCCGCGCGATGGCAAGCTGCTGTTGCTGGCCGCCGGACAGGTCACCGCCCCGCCGGTTAAGGAATTCTTTGAGGATGGGGAATAATTCGTAGATCTCGTCGGGGATGAAATGCTCGGACCTCGGCAGGCAGGCATAGGCGGTTTCCATGTTCTCTTTAACCGTCAGCAGCGGAAAGATCATCCGCCCCTGCGGCACATATCCAACGCCCTTGTGGGCCAGCACATGCGCGGGCAGCTTGCCGATCTGCTCTCCGGCAAAGGTGATCTCGCCCGAGGATCGCTGATGCGTACCCGACAGCGCCTTGAGCAGAGAGGTCTTGCCCACACCGTTCGTGCCCATTACGCAGGTCACCTGCCCCGCCTGTGCCTGCATCGAGACATCGTAAAGGATCTGCGAGCCGCCATAATGCAGACAGAGGTTTTCCACGTTCAGCATGTCAGCCATTCCCTGCTGTGTTTCTGTCGTTCCGCCCTGCCGGTTCATCTCGCACGCGCAAGGGCAGCGCCAGTATCGTCTGTCTCAAGCCGCCCATCGCTCAGCGCCCCAGATAGACGTCGATGACGTCCTTGTTGGCGGTCACGTGATCAAGGCTTCCTTCGGCCAGAACCGAGCCCTCGTGCAGCACCGTAACCTTGCAGTTCAGCCGCCGAACGAACTCCATGTCATGTTCGACCACCACGACCGCACGGGTCTTGGCCGCCTCGACAAGGATCGCCGTGGTATGTTCGCGCTCTTCGACGGTCATACCGGCGGCGGGTTCGTCGACCAGCAAAAGCTGCGGGTCCTGCGCCAGCAACATCCCGATTTCGAGCCATTGTTTTTGACCATGGCTCAGCTCTCCGGATTTACGCGAAAGCTGATCTGCAAGGCCGATTTCCTCGGCCAGTTCGCGGACCTTACTGGCGTCTTCCTCGCTGCGCCGATAGGTCATCACGGAGAAAGGATTCCGGTTTTTCTTGAGCGCGAGCAAGAGGTTGTCGAATACGTTCTGATCCTCGAAGACTGTGGGGCGCTGGAATTTACGGCCAATCCCGGCCCGGGCGATCTGGGCCTCGGACATGCGGATAAGCGAAACGGATTTATCGCCCCAGATCACACGGCCCTCGTCGGGGCGGGTCTTGCCGGTGACGATATCCATGAACGTCGTCTTACCCGCACCATTCGGCCCGATGATCGCGCGCATCTCGGCCGGTCCGATCTGAAAGGACAGGTTGTTGATCGCGCGAAACCCGTCGAAGGTGACGGAGACGCCCGAGACTTCGAGAAGCGTTCTCATTCCCGGCCCTCCGCTTCCTGGAACGACCCCTTGTCGGGGCCGTAATCCGCGCCGTGCCGGTCGGGCCTTACCCGGTCGGTAATCAGGTCGAACAAGCCGCCGATCCCTTTCGGCGCGAACAGGGTCACGATCACGAAGGAAAGGCCAAGGATCACCTGCCACCACTCTACCCAGTCGATCCGGTAAAACCCGATATCGAGCGAGGGCACCTGCCCACCGGTGAACCACGTGGAAACAAGGCTCACGAAGGCGGCGCCGATCACGGCACCGTAGAGCCGCCCGCGCCCGCCGATGGCGACCCACACCGCGAGGTAGATCGAGGCGATCGGCGCGACCTCGGCCGGGTTGATGATGCCCGCCTGCGGGTAATAGAGCGCCCCTGCGATCCCGGCGATGATGGCGCTGAGCACGAAGATGAAGAGCTTGTAGCCCTCGACCGAATAGCCAAGGAAACGGACCCGCGCCTCGTCATCGCGGATGCCCCGGATCACCGAGCCGAACTTGCCCGAGACCACCCAAGCGGCCAGCATGTAGCCAAGCCCCAGAGCGAGCGCTGAAGCCCAGAGGAACCAGACCGAGACCACCGCCTGGCTGGCCTCGACCCCCGGCAGGTTCTGAAGCCCGGAGAGACCGTTATTGCCGCGCAGACCGGAATCGTTCTGGAACAGGTAGAGCGAGAGGGCCAGCGTCATCGCCTGCGTCAGGATCGAGAGGTAGACGCCGGTGACGCGCGATCGGAAGGCGAGCCAGCCGAAGACCAGCGCGAGCAGGCCCGGGATCAGCACCACCATGGCCAATTGCAGCACGAGACTGTCGGCAAAGGCCCAGACCAGCGGAAACTCAGACGAGCCGACGACACCGAAAATCTGGCTGCCAATTGCATCCACGACCTCTTGTTCCGTCGGCGGGATCTGGGCATTGGCCATGGAGGAGACAACGATATCCCGGGTACGCTCGTACATGAGCCACATGCCGATCATGTAGCCGCCCAGCCCGAAAAAGGCGAAATGGCCGAGGCTGAGGATGCCGGTGTAGCCCCAGACCAGATCCATCGCCACGGCGATCAGGCAGAGACAGAGTGTCTTGCCCAGCGTCTTAATGAAACTGGTCGAGATGAACCCGGTGCCCGCGCCTTCGGAGAGCAGGCTGACCACCAGCGTGAAGGCCGCGAGGCAGCAGAGGAAGATCGCCACCGACGGATTGCGGGCAAAGAAGCTTTGTCTCATGTGATGGGCTCCTGTTCGGGGCGGGCAAGGGGGGCGCTGCCCCCCGGCCTATGGCCTCCCCCCGGAGTATTTGAGGCAAGAGGAAAACAGGGGATGAGCGATGCCATGGCTGTCAGTCTCCTGCCGCGCGGCCCTTGAGGGCGATGATGCCCCGGGGGCGGAACTGGATGAAAATGATGATGAAGACGATCATGTAGGTCTGGGCCGCCAGCGTGTTTGACGGGTTCAGCCATTCGACGCCTTTCTGGAAAAAGCCGATCATCGTGGCCCCTGCGAGCGTGCCCCAGATATTGCCGACGCCGCCGACCACCACAGTCATGAAGGACTGGACGATGTAGTCCTGTCCAAGTTCGGAGGTGACCTTGGCGAAGAGGCCGATGGCGACCCCGGCGATCCCGGCGATACCCGAGCCGAGCCCGAAGGTAAGCATGTTGACGCGATCCGGGTTGATGCCCATCGAGGCGGCCATGCGCGGGTTCTGCGTGACGGCCCGGGTTTCGAGGCCAAGGCGGGTTTTCTTCATGATGAACAGGAAGATGCAGAGGAAGATCAGCGCCAGCACGAAGATCGCAATGCGGATATAGCTGATCCCGATGACGTCGTTGATGACCAGTGCGCCATCGAGCCATTCCGGCGATGTCAGCGGCCGGGCCTGCGTGCCGAAGATGTTCTTGGCGATCTGCTGCAGCGCGATGGAGATGCCGAAGGTGGCGAGCAGCGTCTCCAGCGGGCGGTCGTAGAGCCAGCGGATCACGAGGCGCTCCATTGCAACCCCGGCGGCGAAGGTCACCGCGAAGGCCAGTGGCAGGGCCACGAGGATGGAGACCGTGTAATTGGGGATCACCTGCTGGACCACATAGCCGGTATAGGCACCCATCATGATGAATTCGCCATGGGCCATGTTGATCACCCCCATGACGCCGAAGGTGATCGCCAGACCGATGGCCGCGAGGAAGAAGATCGATGCGAGCGACAGGGCGTCGAGTGTCAGGTCGATGGCCTGGGACGCGCCGACATTGCGGGTAATGGCGGTCATGGCGTCTTCGGCGGCATCGGTGACAGCCGTCGACGGCTCGACATAGGCGTCGTAGAATGCGTGCGCGGAAAGAGCCGTGTCGATTTCCCCTTGGCTGACGAAAGGCGGCACGAGGTCTTCGGCCATCAGGGAACGATAGGCACGCTCGCGGGCGTCGACTGTGTTCAGCTGCGCGACCTGCACGCCGCCCACGACTGCCCCGTCGATATGCGCTGTCAGCGCGTTCATGAGATCCGCGTCGGAGACGCGCGCCGGGGCCATGCCTGCATCGACCAGCATGGCATAGGCTTCGGCGCGCGGCAGGGCGTCAGTTCCGGGTGTCAGTTGGCGGGCGACGTTATCAGTGTCGGGGATTTCGCCTTCGACCACCTTGCGGCGGGTCTGCAGCAGCGGGTTCAGCGTGCCGCGCACATCGAGAGAGATATCGCCGGACACGTCGCCGATGGCTTCGAGCCGGGCGGACTCATCTGCGTCGTAGCTGATCGTCAGCAGCCGTTCGAGCCGTTCCTTCTTGCCGCGGATCGCCGGATCGGGTTCATCGGGGATCGAAGCGCGGAGCGGCTCGAGTAGCGCGGCTTCGGCATCGCGTTCGATGGCCTGAAGCGCATCCCAGCGCCGCGCGGGATTGGGATCGGTCAGCTGAAAGCGAACCAGCGCGACACCGATCAGCGCGCGGATACCGCTGTTGGGTTTGATCTGGTCGAAATCGTCGTCGGGCACTTCACCGAGGTCTTCGCCGGTGTCGAAATTGAAGATCCGCAATGTATCGCGGTCGATCTCTTCGGCCCAGAAGAACTTGCCGTCGCTTTCGCGCAGCCACATTTCCCGGTTCTGCCATTTCTGAAGCACCACCTGCGCTTCGGGCAAACCGCTTCCAGCAATCGCGTCGATGGCGGGGCCGATTGTCCGGCGCGAGCTTTCCGAAATCAGGTCACGGTTTTGCGCCAGCAGGTCCTGTACGGGCGTTTCCTGCGCCTCGGGCGAGGTCGCAAGCAGGAGGAATGCGGTCAGAGCCGCGAGAATGCGCCACATCGGTATTCTGTACCCCTTGGGTGGACGAGAGGGGAAAGCCCCCTCTCGCCGGTATGTGCAGGGAGATCAGGTTCAGTAGTTGGACTGGATCTGAACGCAGCTCTTGGTTTCGGTGTTGTACATACCGCAGCCAAGTTCCTTCCAATCCGAGGTCAGAACCGCGGATTCAGGCAGATAATCCGTCCATGCATCGCCGGGGACCTCTTCGGTCTGGCTGATGATATCGAACTGACCGTCTTCCTGAATTTCGCCGATCAGAACCGGCTTGGTCAGGTGGTGGTTCGGCAACATGGTGGCGGTGCCGCCGGTCAGGTTGGGCACTTCGATGCCGTACATCGCCTCACGTACGGCATCGACATCGGTCGTGCCTGCCGCTTCGACGGCTTTCACATACATGTTGAAGCCGATCACATGCGCTTCCATCGGGTCGTTGGTCACGCGTTCTTCACCGGCAAAGGCTTTCCATTCTTCGATGAATTCCGCGTTGACGTCGGTATCGGCGGACTGGAAGTAGTTCCATGCCGCGAGGTGACCGACGAGGTTTGTGGTGTCGAGACCCGACAGCTCTTCTTCGCCGACCGAGAAGGCCACGACCGGGATGTCATCCGCCGAAACACCTGCCGCCGCCAGTTCCTTGTAGAAACCGATGTTGGCGTCGCCGTTGATGGTCGAGATTACGCCGACTTTCTTGCCGTCGGCGCCCAGCGCGACAACGTCAGAGACGATTTTGGACCAGTCGGAGTGACCGAAGGGCGTGTAGTTCACGAAGATATCTTCCTCGGCGATGCCCTTTTCCTTGAGGTAGCTTTCAAGAATATTGTTCGTGGTACGTGGATAGACATAGTCGGTGCCGAGCAGGGCGAATTTCTCGACGCCAAGCTCTTCGAGAAAGTAATCGGTGGCCGGAATGGCCTGCTGGTTGGGCGCGGCGCCGGTATAAAAGACGTTCTTGGAAGATTCCTCGCCCTCGTACTGGACGGGGTAGAACATCAGACCGTTCAGTTCCTCAATGACCGGCAGAACCGATTTACGGCTGACCGAGGTCCATGCGCCAAAGATCACGTCGACTTTTTCGACGCTCAGCAGTTCGCGCGCTTTTTCGGCAAAGAGAGGCCAGTCAGAGGCCGGGTCCACGACAACAGCTTCGAGTTCGCAGCCGAGCAGACCGCCCTTTTCGTTCTGCTTTTCGACCAGCATCAGCATGGTGTCTTTCAGCGTGGTTTCCGAGATCGCCATGGTCCCGGACAGCGAGTGCAGAACGCCGATCTTGATCGGGCAGTCCTGTGCAAATGCAGGCAGCGCGCACAGTCCGAAGGCGACAGAGCTCGCCAGTGCGGTTTTTACAAATTTCATAGAAGTCCTCCGTGCGGACAACCGGCAGCCCTGCGCTTGCCTTGTCGGCGCGCAATGCTAGCTAATCCCCCGCAACACTATCGTTGCATCCGTGTGGCGATCCTGTCGAAGTCCCATTCAGCGGATCGTCACACACCCGTTCTTTTTATTCAGCGTTTTCGCGATGTCGGGCCGGTACAGCAAGGATGTGAACGGCTCTGCCATCAACAGATTTGCGGCCCGGCCCGCGCGCAACCGGGTTGTGTCGATTACTTTTTAGGCACCACCTTGCTAAACGCACAACCATTAAGCGCGCAGCGTCGCAATCTTGACCGAATCCGCGATTCTGACGTGTATTCACTGTTATGGAACGGCATCCATTTGATGGCCGATCAAGGCTGGTTTCGGAGGTCCCCATCAATATTCCCAGCGCTCTTTTTCCGCAGGAAACCATGCCGCGCCAGCCCCGTGCGCTTGGCAGGCTAAGGGTATCCTCAAAGGCGCGTGGCGAGCGTTCGGTGCTGGACGATCTGTATCAATCCGGCGCGTCCAAGGCCCTCTTGCCGCGGGTCAGCGGCCCTACCCTGACAGCGGTTTCGCTGAATACGGCCGGCGGAATTACCGGCGGCGATCGCTTTGACGCAACCATCAGCGCGGGCGAGAACAGCCGCCTGACCATGACGACGCAGGCAGCGGAACGAATCTACCGCGCCCAGCCCGGCGAGATCGGACGCATGTCGACGCGCCTTTCGGTTGCAGACGGCGCCCGGATCGACTGGCTGCCGCAGGAAACCATCCTGTTCGACCACTGCGCATTCGAGCGTCGCCTCAGCGCCGAGATCACCGGCACCGGACGGCTCTTGCTGGTCGAACCGGTATTAGCGGGACGCCGCGCCAGCCGCGAAGAGGTTCGGACCGCGCATTTCAGCGATCGCTATGAAATACGCCGAGACGGCGAACTTGTCTTTGCTGATGCGACGCTGCTGAACGGGGATGTCGCAGGACATCTCGACGAACGCTTTATCGCCGGCGGCGCGCGCGCATTCGCGAGCGTTGTCTATATAGCCAACGACGCCGAAAGCTTTCTCGCCCCGCTGAAAAAACTCATGCCCGAGCGCGGCGGCGTCAGCCTGATCCGCCCCGGCGTTCTCTTTGCGCGCCTGCTGGCCGCCGACGGCTACCTGCTGCGCCAAAGTCTTGTGCCGGTTATTGAACGCCTGCAAGATGCCCCGATTCCAAGAACATGGACGATTTGACATGCAATTGACCCCCAGAGAAAAAGACAAGCTGCTGGTCGCCCTTGCCGCCGAAGTTGCCCGCAAGCGACTGGCGCGCGGCGTCAAGCTGAACCATCCCGAGGCAATTGCCCTGATCACCGATGCGGTTGTCGAAGGCGCCCGCGACGGACGCTCGGTCGCCGAGATGATGGAAGCCGGGGCCCGCGTCATCACCCGCGATCAATGTATGGAGGGCATCCCCGAGATGATCCATGACGTACAGGTCGAGGCTACCTTTCCCGACGGCACCAAACTGGTCACCGTCCATAATCCCATCCGCTAGAATTCCGTAGAAAAGGTCTTTAACATGATCAAGCAGGCTCCCACCTACCTTGCAATCGCCCTGACAAGCCTTGCCGCCCACCCTGCCCTTGCGCATCAGGGCGATCACGCGCACCTGCACCCGCATGGCGGCGAAAGCTGGCTCGCCATCGTCGCGGCGCTCTTCGTCGTCGCCGCTGCCGTCGGTGCCTATTTCTATACCGGCGGACCCAGAAAATGATCCCGGGCGAACTGTTCCCTGCCCCCGGCGAAATCACCCTGAACGAAGGGCGCGAGCCAATCACGCTTCAGGTGGCCAATACCGGCGACCGCCCGGTTCAGGTCGGTTCGCACTACCATTTTGCCGAAACCAACCTCGCGCTCGACTTTGACCGGGACAAGGCGCGCGGCATGCGGCTCGATATTGCCGCCGGAACGGCCGTGCGTTTCGAACCCGGTCAGCGCCGCGATGTCACGCTGATCCCACTAACCGGCAGCCGACGGGTTTTCGGTTTCAACCAGGCCGTGATGGGAGACCTCTGACATGGCACGCAAGGGTAATCAGTTCGCAACGCCTGCAGATATGATCGGGCAGTGGATGAACATGAATATGCTCTGGATCGAAACCATGTCCGTGATGTCAATGCGGATGCTCGGCATGGCCGGTATGTGGTCGGTCACCCCGTCCGAGAACAAGCGCATGGTGGCCGAGAAACCGCTGGCCTTCATGGGCTCCATTGCTGCCGCCCAACGGGCGGCTCTTGCCGGGAAACGTCCCGACCAGATCGTCGACGTCGCCGTGACCCGGCTGCGCCGCAAGACCCGTTCGAATTCCCGCAGACTGGCCAAGCGGGGCATGACCCCCCGACCCGGCCCGCGCCGCTGAAAGGACCGCCCGATGCCCGCAAAGATCGACCGCGCTGATTATGCCGCCATGTTCGGCCCCACAACCGGGGACCGCCTGCGCCTTGCCGATACCGACCTTATCATCGAGGTAGAAAACGACCTGACCGCCGAACGCGCGGCCCAAGGCCTTGGTAGCCGCAACGCGCCGATCTATGGCGAAGAGGTCAAGTTCGGCGGCGGCAAGGTGATCCGTGACGGCATGGGCCAAAGCCAGATGACCCGCGCCGAGGGCGCCGTCGATACGGTGATCACCAACGCCCTGATCGTCGATCATACCGGTATCTACAAGGCCGACGTGGGCTTGAAAGACGGGCGCATCCACAAGATCGGCAAGGCAGGCAACCCGGACACCCAGCCCGGTGTCGACATCATCATCGGCCCCGGTACCGAGATCATCGCAGGCGAAGGCCGCATCCTGACCGCGGGCGGTTTCGACAGCCACATCCACTTTATCTGCCCACAGCAGATTGAGGACGCGCTGCATTCAGGCCTGACCACGATGCTTGGCGGCGGCACCGGCCCGGCGCATGGTACGCTGGCCACGACCGTCACGCCCGGCCCCTGGCATATGGCGCGCATGTTGCAGGCCGCAGATGCGTTCCCGATGAACCTCGCCTTTGCTGGCAAGGGCAATGCCTCGCTGCCCGCCGCGCTGGAAGAACAGATCAAGGGCGGCGCCTGCGCGCTCAAATTGCACGAAGACTGGGGCACCACCCCCGCCGCCATTGATTGCTGCCTTGGCGTTGCCGATGCGATGGACGTGCAGGTGATGATCCACACCGATACGCTGAATGAATCCGGCTTTGTCGAACACACCGTCAAAGCCATGAAGGGCCGCACGATCCACGCCTTTCACACCGAGGGCGCGGGCGGCGGTCACGCGCCGGACATCATAAAGATCTGTGGCGAGGCCCACGTCCTGCCCTCTTCCACGAACCCGACACGGCCTTTCACGGTCAACACTCTGGAAGAACATCTCGACATGCTGATGGTCTGCCACCATCTCGACAAGTCGATCCCCGAAGACGTGGCTTTCGCCGAATCCCGCATCCGTCGCGAAACCATTGCCGCCGAAGACATCCTGCATGACATGGGCGCCTTTTCGATCATCGCCTCGGACAGTCAGGCAATGGGCCGCGTTGGCGAAGTGCTGATCCGTACGTGGCAGACCGCCGACAAGATGAAGAAACAGCGCGGCCGCCTGCCCGAGGAAAAGGGCGACAACGACAACTTCCGCGTTCGCCGCTATATCGCCAAGTATACGATCAACCCGGCCATCGCCCACGGTATCTCGAAAGAGATCGGGTCGATCGAGGAAGGCAAGCGCGCCGATCTCGTGTTGTGGAACCCGGCCTTTTTCGGCGTGAAGCCGGAAATGGTCCTGATGAGCGGCACCATTGTCTGCGCCCAGATGGGCGACCCCAACGCCTCGATCCCGACTCCGCAGCCGGTCTACACGCGCCCGATGTTCGGCGCCTTTGGCCGGTCGCTGGAACATTCGGCGGTGACATTCATCTCCGAAGCGGCGCAGGCCGACGGTATTCGACACAAGCTCGGGCTCGCGAAACAAACGATTGCGGTGCAGAATACGCGCGACATCGGCAAGGCCGATCTGCTGCTAAACAACGCCACGCCCAAAATCGAAGTGAACCCCGAAACCTACGAGGTTCGCGCCGACGGAGAGCTTCTGACCTGCGAACCAGCCGAGGTTCTGCCTATGGCGCAGCGGTATTTTATGTTCTAAAACAGCGCCCTGGGCAGCATTGCTGCAGGTGCATAACAAAAATGCTGCATTTGCATTGGTCATCGGGCCCTTGGTCAGCATATCTTACCTATCAAGGACGATATGCTGACACAGATTTGAATGAGGTTCCCGATGGCCGTCACAGCTTTTGAAACGAAATCCGAAATCCGCGGCGCAGGTCTCCGCTCTGCTTTTGGCGCTTTCACCGCCAGCCTGCGCGATGCATTCAACCTTTATATCGAGCGCGCCTCGCGGTCCGATCAGGTCAAGCGCCTGAACATGAAATCCGATGCCGAGCTGGCCAAGCTGGGCCTGCGTCGCGAAGACATCCCGATGTATGTTTTCCGAGACCTGATGCACCTCTGATCGCGCGCATTACTGCAATTGCCGCGCGGCCTCTTGGGCCGTGCAGCAAAACCATAGGCAACCGCCGGCCTCTAGCGTTTTCCAGCGCGCAAACCGGCAGATTAACGTGGTTTGCCAACCCTCTGATGCTTGCGCCCGCCATTCTCTAATGGCATGATTCCGCAAGCGTTTCCCGAACCTTCCCGCGCTACATGCACCCGTGACAAAGCGTGCAGAGCCGCGTGGAAGAATGGGGATTGCCCGGATCTGCGCCAATCGGGGACATAACATCATGAGCGATCTGCCTACCGCCCAAATCCTGCACCGCCACGGCGCGTGGAACACGGCCGGCGACACCTGCACCCTTAGCTATGACGATCGTTTCCTGCGGCGCAAAGTGCTGGAAACCAGCGCCGGAAAACGCTTTCTGGTCGACCTCGAACACACGGAGTCGCTCGATCACGGCGACGCGCTCGAACTGAATGACGGGTCGCTTATCGAAGTTCAGGCCGCCGCCGAAGAACTGCTCGAAGTGACGGGCGAAGATCTCGTCCGGCTCGCTTGGCACGTTGGCAACCGCCACACTCCCTGCCAGATCGAAACAGACCGCCTGCTGATCCAGCGCAACCATGTGATGCAGGATATGCTGACCCTTCTGGGCGCCACGCTCCGCGAGGTGGTCGAGCCCTTTACGCCCGAAGGCGGCGCTTATGGGCACGGTCGCACCCATTCGCATGAGCACTGACACACCGGACGTGATGCTGACGCTGGCGCAATGGTTTTCGCCAGCTTTCCCCATCGGTGCTTTCAGCTTTAGCCACGGGCTGGAATCCCTTGTTGAAACGGATGAAATCCGTTCCGCAAAGGATGTCGAGGCCTGGCTGAACTCGGTGCTGAATTACGGCGCGGGACGCAATGATGTGATCCTGATGGCCGCGTCTTTCCGTGCGTCCTCAACGGAGGAGATCAAGGAAGTCGACGCGCTTGCTCGGGCCCTGTCGCCGTCCAAGGAACGTCTCCTCGAAACCGAGGTGCAGGGCGAAGCCTTTATTCGTACGATCAACGAAGTTTGGGGCAGCGATCTGCCACCCCTATGCTATCCGGTGGCCATCGGTGCGTCTGCCCGAACCTGCGGCATGCCGCTGCGTGAAACAGCCTGCATGTATCTTCACGCGCTGACCAGCTCGCTCGTTTCCGCGGCAATCCGGATCGTGCCGCTTGGCCAGACCGAGGGGCAAAGCATCGTTCGCTCTCTCGCCCCGCTCTGCGATCAGCTGGGTTCGACCTACACTGATGAATCGCTTGAAGCTATCGGCTCAAGCAGTTTCATTGGCGATATCGCGTCGATGACGCACGAAGACCAATATTCGAGGATGTTCCGCTCATGAGTTCAAATAACGGCCCCCTGCGCATCGGTATCGGCGGCCCGGTCGGCGCCGGGAAGACCACACTGACCGCCGCCCTTTGCGCCGCGATGCGCGATGATTTTTCCGTCGCGGTCATTACGAACGATATCTACACGCAGGAAGATGCCGAAGCCCTGATGCGGCTTCAGGTACTGCCTTTGGACCGGATCATGGGCGTGGAAACCGGCGGCTGTCCGCATACGGCTATCCGCGAAGACGCGTCCATCAACCTCGCCGCGATTGCCCGAATGCGTGAAAGACATCCGGATCTAGATGTCATACTGATCGAATCCGGTGGCGACAACCTATCGGCGACCTTTTCGCCGGAGCTGGCCGATTTGACCATCTATGTGATCGACGTAGCCGCAGGTGAAGAGATCCCGCGCAAAGGGGGGCCCGCAATCACCAAGTCCGACATTCTGGTCATCAACAAAACCGATCTGGCCCCCCATGTTGGCGCGTCGCTCGAAGTAATGGAACGGGACAGCATCAAGATGCGCAAAGAGCGGCCGTACTTTTTCGCCTCTCTACGAAAACAGGAAGGGCTCGATGCGATTGTCCAATCAATCCGGGATATTGGCGGTCTTTAGTCAGGCGGTTTCATCAACGATATTCGGAAAAGCAGCCCGGTATATCTGGTAGAGTTCTTCTGCGCCCGCCGCATCCAGCGGCTTTTCGATGTACCCTCTCACCAGTGAAAAAGAGGCGGCAGCCGCCTTGTCCTTGGGATTGCCAGATGACGTGAACATCATCACGACCACGGCCTGCGGGGCGATCCCAAGCTTTTGTCGATTTTCGAGTTCGGCGATGGTTTCAAACCCGTTGCGGCCGGGCATGTTGATATCGATCAGAATCAATAGCGGCCGGTGAGGCTGTAAACCATTATTTTCATTGCAATAGCTTTCGAGAAACTGGTCACCGGAGCACACTTCGACAACCTCTTCGAAACCGCCGTGCTTGTCGAGCCGGCGCTTTGCCGTGTACCTGTCGACGGTTTCATCATCGATGACCATCACCGGTATCTTCATCATTCCTCCCTTTCTTCCAGTGGAATTAGAAAGCTGAATTCAGTGCCCTGCCCTTCGACGCTGTGAACCGAAATCGCGCCGCCCAGCCGTTCGATCTGTTTGCGCACCAGCGCAAGGCCGACACCCTCATTGCTTAGCTCATCGAACCTTGAGAAATAGGTAAAGACGCGCTGCAGATTGCCTCTGGAAATACCGCGCCCGTTGTCGCCCACAACCATCTGCAACTGGTTGTTTTCCCGCCGACTTGAAATCCTGATCACGTGAGATGGTTTCTCCGGGTCGCCATAGCGCAGGGCATTCGACAAAAGGTTGGCGAGTATCATGTTCATGGCGGCGCGCTCGAGATTGACGATATCGCCGTGGCGCAGGTCAAATTCCAGTACCGCGCCCGCAGATCCAACGGACCGCAAACTGCGCCAGATCTCGACGATATCCGCGCGAAGTGAAAACCTTTCCTTGTTCAACTTGGCCTGTCCTGCCTGCGCAAGTTCGATGATTTTCTCCACCTTGCTCGCGTTGGAACGGCTAATCAGCAGAGCCTCTTCGAGGTTCTTCTTCAACTCTTCGGCGTCGCCAGCTTCGAAATCCTCCAGACAAAGGCTCAGCAAGCCCTCGATTGAACAAAGCGGCGCCTTGAGATCGTGACTGGCACTGTTGGCAAAGGCCGAAAGTTCCGCGTTAAGCTGTTCAAGCTCTTTTGCTTTCTCGGAAATTTCCGTTTGGGTCGCCACGTGCTCGGTCAAATCCACGATCGTACACATGATCTCGGCATCCGCCTCGTTGACAGGCGTGAGCACGATTTCGATCGGAATTTCATGCCCTTCCTTGTGCACCGCAGTTACCTTGCTCTTACGGCCCATGGCGCGGGGTTTCATCGCCTTGCCGAATTCGGCCCGATAATCTTCGTGATGTTTCTTGAGCCTGCCGGGAACCAGCTGCTCCACGCACATACCGATCAGGCTGTCCAAATCGTACCCAAACAGCCCACCTGCCGCGCGGCTGGCAAACCTGATCGCCCCCTTTGCATCACACATGATAATGGCGCTGGCCGAGGCATCCACAATATCGCGGAAATTCTGCGAGGATGATCCAGGCGCCTCCCCTTGGCTGAGCGCAATGCAATAAGCAGCCGATGTGCGCCCCTCGGAAGGTCCGGGAAAGATGGACACGATGACATCCCGGCCGTCCCTCGTTTTGCTGATCTGCTTAAGCAACGTTTCCGGTGGGGTTGCACTGAGCAAGGCATGATCGAGTGTCGAATTTTGTCGGCCAAACCATAAATCCACAAGCAAGCTATCGAGCGGTTTGCCTTCAACTTCACTCCGAGGTGTCTTCAGCAGTTCGGCCGCCATTAAATTACATTCAGTTATTATGCCCGATTCGGAAACGAGTAAGGCAGGAGCCGGAAAGTGATCGATAGACAATAATGTCGTCGACATATCGAGACCTCGGCTCGAAGAAGAATTCTTCATTCTTCAAGCGATATGAGCTACTGAAAACAAGCCCGCCGGTCGCTCTTCCATCTTTCATGCAAGAGTCGTTTTAGACACCCGTTTTGGACTTTAGTGTCGAAATTCCTGCCGGCGCGACACCGTGTGAGGATCAAGCAGCAGTGACCACAGTTTAATACATTGACGCTCGATATTTTCCAGTTCACCCGGAACATTCACATCTTTATCCGGAAGTGCGGACCTCAGGCTTCTCATGTCACGAATAACCCGTGCCAATTTGGGCTGCAGCGCATTCGTGTATTTGGCCATGATAACGGACGTGACCTGTTCAATTTCAGATTGAACCAGCGCGTCTATTCCGGTGTTCTTTGCAGCACTTTTAATTGCCCCCACAATACTTGACTTTAAAGTCTCGGGTGTCATTTCATCTTTGGTAAGGTAATCTTCGCACCCCATCTTTAAGGATTTGACGGCAACATCCGATTTATCGTCTCCGGTAACCATGATCGTTGGGCAGGATCCGTTCACCTGATGGTTTCGAATCACCTGTAGCGCCTCAATCCCATTGCCTTGAGGAAGATTGTAATCAATGAGAATCACGTCGAACCGTTCCTGATCCAATGCTTCCTGCAAGCCCTCAATCGATGCTGTCTCATCAAGCGTTATTCCCAACGCGGTATCATCACTCAGGCGACGGATGCGCCGTCTGTCAAAGACGCTGTCATCCAGAATAAGAGCTTTGATTCCGGGCTCTGAGCACGGGGCTTTGACGGTAACAGTTTCAATCTCTTGAATATTCTGCTTCATATCTACTCCCTTCGATAAGGTATGGCCGACGAAAACGCGCCCCTTAACATGGGAACCTAGCTTCGAACCGGTTACCCGTTGGTGAAATACGATTACGGATATTGTGAAAACTTTTAGGATTTTTGAAAGCAGCGGTGATTCGAACCCGTTGTATAATCGCCGGAATGCCGACTTAAGAATCCGTTAGGTCAAAAGCGTTACGAAGCTCAGGCTTAGCATGATCAAGGATACACGATGTCTCTGCCAGAAAGAAAAGTGGATACGAATACGTCGGCCGTTGTTTCAATTGAAAATGCCGCACAGGAATTCGAGGATTTCATATATTTAGTGAGTCATGACGTACGAAACTCCGTACGCGCGCTTCTCGAACTTCCCCAATGGATCGAAGAAGATATCAGGGATGCCGGGCTGCCAATTTCCAAATCCCTGGCCGGTAACATCGAACTGATGAACACCCATACGCGACGATTGGACCGGATGCTGATCGACCTTTTGGTTTACTCGCGGATTGGGCGAATGCAGGAATCCGTTCAATTGGACTGGAACACGGTCATTGATACGACCCTTGATCAGGTTCCCGTTCCGCAGGGTTTCGAACTTGACAGGGAAATACATTCGCCAACTATCTTTCTCGGCGAACATGATGCGCTTACCCTTGTGTCTTCGCTTCTCTCAAATTCAATAAAGCATCATGACAGTGAAACCGGATTTATAAAGATATCCACCCATGACACGCCGCAGGGGCCGGTTTTGTCTGTCTGGGACGATGGCCCCGGCATTCCGAAAAAATCGCGAGAGAAAGTTTTCGAGGTCATGACGACCCTGAAACCCCGGGATGAGATCGAGGGTAGCGGTATGGGTCTGGCCAACGTCCGCAAGATCGCGAACCTGTACAAGGCGCAGATTGAATGGCTCCCCACCGAAGGCATGCGAGGCACCCGCATAGCGATCAGATTTCCAAATTCCTGTCGGACCGTTAGCTAGCGATACTCACGGCTTCGCAAAAACGACCCGACAGGAAGTTTAGTAAAACCTTCGACACGCGCGCCCTTCTCACCCTGGCGAAATTAACGAAATCCGGATCGCTACCGGATACAGTCGGTTCAGGTGGCAATTCGGGGGTCGCAAATGACTGAGCCTTCAACGATCTATCCTTCGGCAGAGCCAAAAGCGGTGAATGCGCTCCTGCTTGACGATGACGAATTTGACCGGCGGCGTATCTGCCGGATGAGCGATGGGTTGGGCCTTCCCATTACGATGCATTCTGTTCCGACGCTGGAAACGATGGAACAATCCATGCAGGAGCACGCCTATGACCTTGTGTTGGTGGATTACCGGCTGGCCGATGGTGACGGTTTTTCGGCTTTGGACATTGTCCAGGCGAGTAGCAAGAACCGGAATGCCGCGACCATCATGATCTCTGGCAACGGACAGATCGAACTGGCAGTCGCGGCACTGAAAGCCGGGTGTTCAGACTTTTTGCCGAAACAGGATATCTCGCCCGAAAGTTTGCGCTCTGCGATCCTGCAAGCGCTGGAAAATCGTGTTCAGCAGTTCGATTCTGCAATGCTGAAGCGCGAAGCTGAACAAGCGCTTATTTCAGCCTTGCGCGACGAAAGCTTCCGCCAATCGCTGCGCCCCACCATCATGGCGGCAATGTCCGAAGCGGCGCAGTCGATCGCACGCGAGAAAAAACAGGAAAAGCACGCGCATCTGAAGGGTTATATAATGGAATTCACCAAGGACGATGACTTTTGCTTTCAGACTGGACCACTGCGCAAGACGTGAACTGGTCTAAATGACCCCCTAAAAAACATCACCTTACCGAGCACAGGGCGCAAACGGCGACGCGCCCGCTCCCGCAAAACAGTTACGCGGGAACGGCAGAACGTCCGCGACGCTGGAAGAACAGGTAGACCAAGACCGCGGTGACCACGAGGATGATAGCCGCTACGCCGAAGGTGCCCTCGTACCCGACCGCGCCGACCATCGGCATGCTGAAGATCGGCGAGATGAACTGGCCAAGGAAGATGCTGGTCGTGATCGCGCCCGAAACAAGACCCCGGTGCCGCGCTGGCGCCGCGTCAAGCGCGACCGCAAAGAAGGTCGGCATCGTCAGGCCAAACCCTGCGCCGATACACAGCGCTGCAAGGTCGATCAGGGCCATGCTGTGCACCCAGTCGAGCAAGCCAAAGCCGCAGGCCATGAAGAGGAAACCGCACGCCGGCGTCAGCCCATGCCCAAGACGGGCGTGAATTCGCCCGAAGGCAAGCGCCGTCGCGCCCCCTGCAAGCGTCACCATCGCAAGAACCTGCGCCGGCGCAGAAGCGCTGTCGAAACCGATGGTTGCGAGGTAAAACGGGATCTGCGTCGGCACGAGGTAGAACAAGACAAAGCTAAGCGCCGAAAGCGCTACGATAACCACCAGCGTCAGAACCCATCCCGCTGACCCGGCATTTTCGCCGGTGACCTCTGGGCCGGTGGATACTTTGGCAACCGGATCCTTTACCGTGAACCAGAGATAGGGAAAGATGATCGCTCCAAGCGCGTAGATCAGGAACGGCAGGCGCGGTGACATACCCGCAAGCCAGCCCGAGAGGGCGATAAAGGCAAATCCGCTGAAATTGACGACTGCGATCTGCAGCCCCATGAACTTGCCGCGCGCTTCGCCGTCGAAATAGTCACCGATGAGAGCGGCCTGCCCCGTCATGACCATTGCAACCGAAAGCCCAAGGAACAGGCGGCTGACAAGGATGGTTTCAAGGCTTGGCAAAAGCGTCCCGGCACATCCCGCCACCGAAAACAGCAAGGCGCCCAACAATATCTGGCGCCGACGGCCAAAACGATCTGCCACTATACCGGCAAAGGGCGCAAAGAACGCCACGAGCAGCGAGGGCGCCGTGACCAGCAACCGGGTCATCAGTTCCGCGTTGGGATTGTCCGGAAAGCTCGCCTGCAACCCGGGCAGAGCCGGGCTGATGATCGTGTTGGACAGGATGGTAAGCGATGCCGCCAGCAACAATGCAACGGCCCGTGGATCTTTAAAAAACGCGAGCATGGAGTTTTCCGGAAACCTTGATATGGGTGCTTCTTAGATAGCGGCCCGAACGGATCGAAAACATGCGTGATCGCACATAACGGACGCAGCCGCTGCACAGCAGCGTTCGTCATGGATTTTAAAGCGTTATCGCGAAAAGCCAAATCTGCCTGTCTCGGGCCTCGTCGCGTGTTACGGTCGGATGCCCAATTATTGATCCAGGCGCCGTTCTTTGGCCTTTGCCTGCGGAATTTCGGGCGGGGCAGCTGTCATCCCCTCTTGCCCGCTGCTAAGCGCGGCGCTGCGACGGAACGGGTTTTCGACAAGGCCCAAGAAAAAGTCATGTCGTAGCAGCAGCCAGTCGGGGTAGGCTGAAGCCGTAAGGATGGGAGTTGGGGAATATGGGTCTGCGGGGACAGCAATTGACCGTGAACTATGCTTATCGTCAGTTCGCCGATGAGATCGAAGACCAGATCATGCAGGGAACATTGAAACCCGGCGAGCGCCTGCCCGGCGAAATTGCGCTGGCCGAGATGTTCGGCGTTACCCGCTCGACCGTACGCGAAGGACTGCGGCAACTCGAAAGCGAGGGTCTTGTTTGCCGCCCGACTCCACGCCGGCTCGAGGTTGCCCGCCCGCAAAGCGACAAGCTGTCCAGCCGGTCCAGCCGTGCCATGGTCCTGATGAACGTGACGTTTCGCGAACTCTGGCAGGTCGCGCTGGAAACCGAACCTCTCGCAGCCGCGCTCGCGGCCGAATTCGCGACCGACGCGGAGATAAACGCGCTGGAAGAACTGCACGACGCGCTGATCGCGGCCAAGGGAAACGAAGACGAGACCATCCAGCTGGATACCCGGTTTCACTCGCTCATTGCCGAGGCGGGCAAGAACCGTGTGCTGAGCCTTGCGCGCGAGCCGATTGCCCTGCTGCTCTATCAAGGCTTTACGCAGGTCGCGCCGAAAGTGCCGCAGGCGATCTCGCGCCAGATCGAGGCGCATTCGCAGCTGCTTGCGGCGATACGCGATCGCGATCCGGAACGCGCCCGCGAATGGTCCCGCCGTCATATCGAGGATTTCTGGCGAGGCATCCAGCTTGCCGGGCTGGAAGACGCGACACCGATCACCGACCCGAGCGTGTTGCAATAACAGCGAGCGGGCAGATACTGCCCGCCCCTTGCCTAGCTGATCAGATCCGGCAGGATCAGAACCAGCGACGGCCAGACCGACAGGACCACAACGATCACAAGGTCCATCACCATGAACCAAAGCACGCCGCGGAAGATGGCCGAAGTCTTTACCAGATCGCCGACCACACCCTTGATCACAAAGACATTCATACCGATGGGCGGCGTGATCATCCCGATTTCAAGCAGCTTGGTCAGCACGACGCCGAACCACAGCAGGCTCCAACCCGACGCATCGACGACAGGCAGGATGATCGGGAGGGTCAGAAGCATCGCCCCGATCGGCTCAAGAAACATCCCGAGCAGCAGGTAGACCAAAACGATCCCCAGCAAAAGCAGTGCCGGGTTTGCCGCAACCGACATGATGCCAGCCGACAGGTAATCGCCCGCACCAGACAGCGCGAGAAAGCGGGTCAACAGGCTGGCCCCTACGGCGATGATCAAGAGCGATGCGGTGGTCGTCGTGGTCTCGCGCGCGGCTTTCAGAAACCGCTCAAGCGTCAGCTCACCGCTGATCAGGGCCACGAGACAGGCAAGGAACGCCCCCACGGCCCCGGCTTCGGTAGGCGTGAAGATCCCGCTGAACAGCCCTCCGAAAATGCCGATCATCACCAGCAGGATCGGCCATGTATCCTTGAGCGCGACGATCTTTTCAGAGAGGCTGGCCCGGTCATCCCGCGACGGGGCCAGATCCGGATTCAGTTTCACCCGTACCAGAACCACGATGATATAGCCGATCGCGGTCAGGATACCGGCGCTCACACCGCCCAGAAAAAGCTTGGCAATCGAAACCTGCGCGATCACGCCATACAGGATCAGGATGATCGAAGGCGGGATCAGCGCGCCGATCGTACCGGCGACGGCGACCGTGCCGGTGGCCAGCTCCGGATGGTACTTGTGCTTGATCATCTCGGGGATCGCGATACGCCCCATGGCGGCCGAACAGGCCAGCGACGAACCGGATACGGCGGCAAACCCGGCCGAGCCAAAGATCGAAGCAATGGCAAGCCCCCCCGGCAGACCAGACATCCACGCCCGCGCCGCCTGAAACAGCCCGCGCGTCAGTTGCGTGTGATAACTGATGAACCCGAGGAACAGGAACATCGGGATCGAACTCAGCACCCAGTTGGCGGTGAACTGGTAAGGGATCGTACCAAGCGCCCCCCATGCTACGCGCCAGCCCATCAGCGACCAGAGCCCCACAAAGGAAACGCCGATCAGCGACACGCCAATCGGCACGCGCAGCCCGATCAGCACCAGCAGCGAACCCAGCCCGGTCAGCCCAATTGCAACATCAGTCATGAATAATCTCTACGTCCAGATCCGTTTCCCGTAGCCCGCTGCGGCTGCCCGAGGCCGTGACCAGCGCCTTGTAGACGCAGATCAACGCGATCAGCCCGGCCCCCAGTGGAATGAACCAATAGCTCTGCCAGACCGGGATCATGGCCGAGCCCTGCTCCATCGCGGCGCCGACCTTTGTCTTTTTCACTGCCTCTTCATAGGCGCGCACCGCCAACAGTCCGAAAACCGCCGCAGACAGGACGCTTGAGAAGACCGCGATCCAGCCCTGAAAGCTGTTCGGCAGCATGTCGGTCAGGAATTCCACGGAAATATGCGCCCGCTGTTCTTCGGCAACGCCCAGCGCGATAAAGACCACCGCGATCATGTAGAAATGCCCGACAATCGCGATTGTCCCCGGTAGCGGCCGGTTGAACAGATAGCGCCCCGCCACATCGGCGGTCACGTGCAGCATCATGAGGACGATGCAAAGCGTCCCCAGAAAGGACGCAACCCTGGTCAGGCCGGACAAGATCCTGCCGATTTTGTACATCTGCTTCCTCCCCAAAGCATGGCCGGGCCCCTGTCATGAGGGGCCCGTAACCTATTCACATGCCGTAGCTGGACACGTCGATCTTGGAATAGATTTCATCCCAGTAGATCGTCGCAAGCTCCTCTGCGCTCTCGACACCCGAAGTCAGCTCGGTCCAGCGCGTCAGTAGTTCGCGCACCTTGGCGCTTGCATCCGCGCCATTCGCCAGATCAAAGCGTTCCGCGTAAATGTCGACGACCGAGGACAGGTCTTTTTCAATGAACTCCTGGTTCATCGAGATCAGGCTGTCGTTGGCATCGGTCACCTTGATGCCGCGCTCTTTGGATTGCGACAGGCCCGAGCGTGCCTCTTCAAGATAGACCCAGGTCATTTCCGCCGCGAGATCGGCGTTCGCCTTCATCAGCGCCTGACGTGATTCCTCGCTCAGCCCCTGCCAGCGGTCCCTGTTCATCATCGTCGGCACGGTGAACTGCCCACCGGGAAGCCCGATGTAGACATGCTTTACCACGTCGATAAAGCTGAAGTTCACCAGTTCTGCGGGGTTACTGGCGGTACAGTCCAGCACCCCCTGGCTTAGCGCCTCGAAAGTCTCGTTGATCGAGATCGAAACCGGCACCGCGCCCATCGCCTCGGCCCAGCGCGCCCAGTAGGCGCCGCCCGCCCGGACACGTTTGCCTGTCAGTTCCTCGGGCGAGGTCACCGGCACCGTGCATTGCAGCGCATAAGAGGTCGTCATCCCCGCACCCATGTAAACCTGGTTCTGCGCCGCGACCTCTTCCTGGCAGCTGTCGCAGTTCAGCATCACGTATTCCGACACCGCCCCCGCAAAGGCAAGCGAGCTGAGTTCGCCGGAAAAGTCCGCCAGTTCAACCATTTCCGAGAATTCGGAGATCATGTTGAGATTGGGAAATTCGGCCGAGAAATATGGCGTCAAGATCGTCGAAAGGTCGGCCAGACCGTCGCGCAGACCCGCATTGCTTTCGGCAAAGCTGAGCAGCGACAGCGGGAACACCCGCATGGTCAGCTCGCCGCCGCTCGCCTCACCCACGGCTTCGGCATAATTCTCAAGCGCCCCGGTCGGGCCCGATCCCGGCGGCCAGCCGCCCGCATAGCTCAGCTGATCCGCCGCCTGAACCGCTGGCGCCAGTGCCAGCAGCGATGCGCCCGTCAGTAATCCCTTGAACAGTTTCGTCATTCGATTTCCTCCTCCTGAAATTCGAAACCCCTGAATCGCGCGTCACACGCGATCCGCCACTCCCGCTTGCGGTAACCGGCTCTCCTCAGCCGGCGCCTGCCCACGGTTGCATTCTTTCGCCTAGCCGAAGTTTGCCGGGCGCTTTTCCAGAAACGCCGCAACGCCTTCGGCGAAGTTGTCGGTCAGACCGGCTTGCCGCTGTAATTCCCGCTCCGTTGCCAGCGTCGAGCTGAAATCACTGTCGGCGGCGCTCCACGCGGCCTTGCGGATCAGCGCATAGCTTTGCGACGGACCCGCGGCGAGCCGTTGTGCAATCGCCATCGCCGTGCTTTCAACCGCATCGTCTTCGGCCAGCCGGGTGATCAGGCCCCAGTCCATCGCCTGCGCCGCCGGGATCTTTTCTGCCAGCAGCATCATCTCCATCGCGCGCACCCGGCCCACCGCGCGGGTCAAGAGCCATGTCGCGCCCCCGTCGGGGATCAGGCCGATACGGGCGAATGCCTCAAGAAAATAGGCGCTTTGCCCGGCAACGATGATATCGCAGGCCAGCGAAATCGAGGCCCCGACACCCGCCGCCGCGCCCCGCACCGCCGAGATCAGCGGCACCGGCAAATCGCGGATCGTTTCCATCAGCGGGTTGTAATGCTCTTCCAGCGTTTTGCCGGCATCCAGCGACTTACGGCCGGTTGGCATCGCCGACTTAAGGTTCGCGCCGGACGAAAAGGCACGTTCGTTCCCGGCTAGAATGATCGCCCGCGCGGTTTCACTTTCGGACTGCAGCAGCTTGCGCAGATCCGTCGCCATCTCTCCGGTCATCGCGTTCATCGAACCGGGGTCATTCAGGCGCAAAACCGTCACCGCCCCTTGCTTTTCAACCAGTATGTGATCGCTCATCACATTCTCCTATCGTTGCTCATGCCCATGGCGGCTCTTGCCACCACGGAAAGAAACCCGGCATATCGGCGCTGACCCTGTCGGGAAACTGCGCCGGTCGTTTTTCGAGAAAGCTGGCGACGCCCTCCGCCGCATCGCCGGAAGAACCGCGAGCAGCGATCGCCCGGCTGTCGATGCGATGGGCCATCATCGGATGTTCGGCCCCTGCCATGCGCCACATCATCTGGCGGGTCAGCGCGACCGACACCGGCGCGGTATTGGTGGCGATTTCACCGGCGATCCGATGCGCCTCGTCCAGCAGGTCTTCGGGCGCATGAACCGACCGGACCAGCCCGCCGCGCAGAGCTTCGTCCGCGTCAAAGACGCGACCGGAAATCGCCCATTCCAGTGCCTGCGACATCCCCACGAGACGCGGCAGGAACCATGACGAAGCCGCCTCGGGCACGATCCCGCGCCGGGCAAAGACAAACCCGAACCGCGCCTTTTCCGAGGCGATGCGGATATCCATCGGCAATTGCATCGTTGCCCCTATCCCCACCGAGGGACCATTGGCAGCGGCGATCAGAGGCTTGAGCGAATTGAACAATCTCAGCGTCAGCACGCCACCCATGTCGCGGTTGACCGGGTCGGCCCAGACCTCAGGGTCCTTTGACATCGGGTCGGGCTTGGCCGCTGTAAACGCGTCGTCATCGTCAAGATCGACACCCGCGCAAAACCCGCGCCCTGCTCCCGTGACGATCACCGCGCGAACGTCATCATCGGCATCCGCTTCGTCTATCGCCGCGATCATCTCATGCATCATGCCCAGCGTGAAGGCGTTCAGCCGGTCAGGCCGGTTCAGCGTGATCACCATCACCCGATCCTGAATATCCGTGGTCAGTGTCGTCGCGCTCATGACAATGCCTTTACGTTGTTAACAGCCGCTTCGTCCTCCAGCCCGGCGATCTGCACGGCGCGCCAGAAATCCTCGATGTGCTTGCGCGCCCAGGTTTCGGCCCGGATGGGATCGCGGGCCTCGATTGCGCACACGATATTAGAATGCGCCTCGATCTGGCGTTTGTAGAATTGCGGGACAAAGGGGGCGACCTGCGCAAAGCCGCGAAACAGCAGATGGGCCACCGGCTCGCGCGCGAGGCCCAGAACGCGATTCTTGCCGATCCGCGCCACCTGCGAATGAAACCGCCCGTCCAGTTCGATGGTCCGGCTTGCATTGCCTTCGGCGCCGGAGAGATCTTCGTGGAGAGATTTCAATACCGCGATTTCGTCATCCTGCGCCATTTCCGCCGCAAGCCGGGCGGCCAGCATCTCGGTTTTCAGCGTCACCTGCCACAGCTCGCGATAGGTCACTTTCATCAGGGCCATGGTGCGCCCGGACCGGGTCGAAAGCCGGTCAATGCGCGGGATCGCCACGACCAGCCGCCGCGGAGTCGGCCGGCAGACAAGACCTTCGCTTTCCAGCCTCCTCAACCCCTCGCGAACGGTAGACCGGGTGACGCCGAACATCTCTGCCATCTCCGTCTCACCGGGCAGTTGCTCGCCCGGCTTCAAGGTGCCTTCGAGAATCTGAGATTCAATCTCTTCAGCGATGCGCTGATAAGCATAGGCCACGTGAATCTGACGCCGTTCAAGGCCCATTCTCCCCCCTGTTCCGCGCCTCCCAACGCGAAAACCGTGCCGCGCCCGGTAGGCCCGGACGCTTTTGGCCGACACGATCAATACCGAATTAGTGTCGGACATTCACACACTGTCGCTCGCTTCACGCAAAGTCAACATGAATGTCCGATGGCAGGGAAACCCTCTTCCCAGCCCCTCGCGACGGCCCTAGTCAGGGCTGCGCAGCTCGGTTTTCAGCACCTTTCCATTGGCGTTCCGCGCCAGCGGCTCGGTCAGGAAGGTCACGAGATCCGGCACCTTGTAATCCGACAGGCGCTCGGCGCAGAAGCTCTTGATTTCATCCGCGCTCAGCCCATGGCCGTTGCCATAGACAAAGGCATGCACCCGCTCGCCCAGCACCTCGTCAGGCGTTCCTACGACAGCCGCCTCGACCACATGCGGATGATGCGCCAACACGTTCTCAACCTCGATGGAATAGATCTTGAACCCCGCCCGGTTGATCATGTCCTTCTTGCGGTCGATGATGCGCACAAAGCCATCCTCACCCATTATTCCCACGTCGCCAGAGACCCAGTAGCCGCCGGTAAACCCCTTGGCATCACCCTCGGAATTGTCCCAATAGCCCGGCACCACCATCGGCCCGCCGATCAGCAATTCACCGCTTTCTCCGGGGGGCACCTCGCGCCCGTCTTCATCGACGATCACGATATCTGCCAGCGGCAGCGGCTGCCCAACGGAATCCGGATGCTCGGATATGGTTCCGGCGGGCAGCAGGGTCGCCGGAGAGCTGGTTTCGGTCGAGCCATAGGCGTTCTGCAAAACAAGCGAGGGCACATGGCGTGCCAGTTTCTCAATTGTTGCGGGCGGCATCGGCGCGCCGCCGAACCCGGCCACCCGCCAAGACGAGAGATCGAAATCGGCAAACGCGGGCTCCAGCAGGCAGAGGTTATACATAGCCGGCACCATGACCGTCGTGGTGATCCGCTCGGCCTCGGCCAGTTCGAGGAACTTCCCCGCCTTGAACGCCCGCATCATCACGGTCGTGCCGCCCACATGGATCATCGCCAGGATAATCGCGACCAGCCCGGTCACATGGCTTGCCGGGACCGCGAGGAAGCCCACATCGCCCGCGCGCAGGTCCATCCCCCATTCAAAATGGATCATCGAATGGATCACCGACACATGGGTCAGCATCGCACCCTTGGAATTGCCCGTCGTGCCCGAGGTATAGAGCAGGCAAAGCGTGTCCTCTTCGTCGACTTCGGGCCAGTCGACATCGGCGCGGCCGGCATCGCGGATCGGGCCAAGCCCCTTGTCGCCATCAAGGACATAGATGCCGCGCAGGCTTGGCACCCTTGCCTGTTCCGGCAGGTTCTCGGCAAATTCCGCCTCGGCGATCACGGCTGACGAGCCGTTTTGGTTCAGCACGAATTCGATCTCGGGTCGACGCTGACGCGTGTTCAACGGCACTGAAATCAATCCGATCCGCGCCGCAGCAAGGAAAAGCGTAATGAATTCCAAACGGTTACCGATCAGCAGCGCGATGCGTTCGCCCTTGCGATACCCAAGCGCGAGCAGGCCTGCTGCCAGTTCCAGCACCTCCGCATCAAGTTCGGTATAGGTCAGGCGCCGGTCCTCATCGACCACCGCAACCCGGTTGCCATGCTGCGCCACGGTGGCGCAAAAGCCTGCATCCAGACTGGCGGGTCGGTCCGCGAAACAGCGCACGACGCGACGACCATACAGCACCTCGTGCCGTATTGCGGGCAAATCTTTCATGATTCTCTCCTCCTCGCGGCCCCTCCCAAGGCCGCCCCGCGTCAACCTAACCGGATGCGAGACCAAGACAACCACGCAATCCTCGCCGCCCGATTGCGTTTACACGCTGGCCAGACCGAAACACGAAAAAACCGGCCCCTTTTGACAGGGACCGGGTTTCAATCAGGCAAGTTCCGTATGCTCAGGGCAGCGGAGGAACATTATTCGTTCCAGGCGCGGTCGCCGTTTTCATCCTTGACGCGGGTAGGCAGCCCGATCCGGTCGAGGATGGTAAAGAACGGTTTCGGGTCCATTTCCTCTACGTTTTTCATGGTCTTGGCATCCCAGGTCCCGTCTGCCACCAGCATCGCGGCTGCCACCGGCGGCACGCCTGCCGTATAGGAAATCCCCTGCGAGCCAACCTCAAGATAAGCTTCTTTGTGATCGGCCACGTTATAGACGAACATTTCCACGTCCTTGCCGTCGCGCGTGCCCTTCACCAGATCGCCGATGCAGGTCTTGCCCGTGTAATCGGGCGCAAGCGAGGACGGATCGGGCAGACACGCCTTGACCACCTTGAGCGGCACGACCTCTTGCCCCTCGGCCAGCGTGACGGGTTGTTCGGATAGCAAGCCGATGTTCTTCAACACGCTGAAGACGTTGATGTAATGCTCACCAAAGCCCATCCAGAACCGGATGTCGGCCTGGGGGTAATTGGTCGCCAGCGAATGCACCTCGTCATGGCCCGACATATAGGCCATCTGCTTGCCGACCACGGGCAGATCCCATTCATGGCCTACCTCGAACATGGAATTCTCTTTCCACTCTCCGCCCTGCCATGAATAAACCGTGCCGGTGAATTCGCGGAAATTGATCTCGGGGTCGAAGTTGGTCGCGAAATACTTGCCGTGGCTGCCCGCGTTGATGTCGACGATATCGACGCTCTTGACCTCATCCATCGTGTCGATGGCAAAGCGGGCAAAGGCATTCACCACGCCCGGATCGAAGCCGGCACCAAGGATCGCGGTGACGCCCTTTTCAGCGCAGAGATCGCGCTTTTTCCATTCGTAATTCGCATACCACGGCGGGGTTTCGCAGATCTTGTCGGGTTCTTCATGTATCGCCGTGTCGATATAGGCCGCACCGGTTTCGATGCAGGCATCCATCACCGACATGTTCACAAAGGCCGAGCCCACGTTAATCACGATCTGCGCATCCGTATCATTGATGACCTTGGCGACAGCCGCACTGTCGAGCGCATCGACCTGGTGCGCCTTGAGCACGCCGTCCCCCTTCATCGCGCCCTTTTCGCGCACGCTGTCGATGATCGCCTCGCATTTCGAAAGCGTACGGCTGGCGATATGAATATCGCCCAGCACGTCATTGTTCTGAGCACATTTATGCGCCACCACCTGTGCGACGCCACCAGCGCCGATGATAAGAACGTTCTTTTTCAACGTGATATCCTCGTGTGTTGTTTTTTCGTGCGAAGGGACAAGCCGCGCTCAGGAAAGCGCCGCCGCAAAATCCTCATAGGTAAAGTCGCGCACCATCCGTTCGCTGCCGTCCAATTCGCGGACCGCGATGGCGGGCATCTTGACGCCGTTGAACCAGTTCTTCTTTACCATCGTGTAACCGGCCGCGTCCTGTACGCTCAGCCGGTCGCCGGGCTTCAGCGCCTCGGGAAAGCGGAACTCGCCAAAGATATCGCCCGCAAGGCAGGATTTGCCGCAGATCATCCATTCTTCGGGACCCGCGTCCGGTTCCATCTTGGCGGATTCGCGATAGATCAGCAGATCGAGCATATGAGCCTCGATCGAGCTGTCGACGATGGCGAGGTTCTTGCCGTTGTAAAGCGTATCAAGCACCGAAACTTCCAGCGTCGTGGACTTGGTGATCGCGGCCTCGCCCGGCTCCAGATAGACCTCAACCTCGTTTTCCCCTGCAAAGCGTTTCAGACGCTCGGCCAGACGGTCGAGCGGATAGCCCTCACCGGTGAAATGAATGCCGCCGCCAAGACTGATCCAGTCCATCGCGCGGATCAGATGACCGAACCGCTGCTCGATACTGCCCAGCATCGCGTCGAACCGGTCGAAATCGGCGTTCTCGCAATTGTTGTGAAACATGAATCCGGTAATCCGGTCGGCAAAGGGCTCGATCACTGCCGGATCATGCTCCCCCAGACGGCTGAAAGGCCGCGCCGGATCGGCCAGATCGAATTCTGACGTCGATACGCCAGGATTGACCCGGATGCCGCGCACATGGCCCTCGGACTCGCTTTCGAAACGCGAAAGCTGGCCGGTGGTGTTGAAAATCACCTTGTCTGAATTCGCGAGAACCTCGTCGATCTCATGATCGGCCCAGGCCACCGAATAGGCATGGGTTTCGCCCGGGAATTTCTCGCGCCCCAGCTTGACCTCGAACAGCGAACTGGAGGTCGTGCCGTCCATGTATTCGCTCATCATGTCGAACACGGACCAAGTGGCAAAGCATTTCAGCGCCAAAAGCGCCTTGGCCCCGGAGTTTTCTCGCAGCCATGCGATTTTTTCCATGTTCGGCAAAAGCCGGGATTTATCGACCAGATAGTACGGTGTCTGCAACGCGAATGCCCCTTTCTGGGTCATGAGCTAGGCCAAACAGGAAGCCGGTCTATAGGAAACTTGGCGCTTTCAGGTCAAGGGACTCGCGCCGCCTTTTCCAATCACGTCTTGTTGGTCTCGACCGTCTGGGCCAGCCGCGCGACGATACTGTCCGAGCTGACCACCCCGATGACCTTGCCACCTTCGGTCACGCCCAGCCCGCCGGGCGCATCGTTCAGCCGGTCGATCACATCCAGCAAAGGATGATCCGCCGCAACCGCGCTTGCCTCAGTGCCACCCTCGGCCGGCACCATCACATCGCGGGCGCACAGCGCGCCGAGCGGATTCATGTTGGCGACGAATTCGGTAACGTAATCGGTTGCGGGGGCCGAGAAAATCTCGCGCGGGGTGCCGCAT
>JAAEZD010000015.1:0-40183 GCA_018223035.1 Paracoccaceae bacterium | reverse complement strand
ACGATGCGCCCGCCCTCCATGATGGCGATACGCCCCCCCAGCTTGAACGCCTCGTCAAGATCGTGGCTCACGAAGATGATCGTGCGTTTCAGATCACGCTGCAATTCCAAGAGCTCGTCCTGAAGCCGCGAGCGGATCAGCGGATCAAGCGCCGAGAACGGCTCGTCCATCAGCAGGATCGGCGCATCCGTGGCAAAGGCGCGCGCAAGGCCGACGCGCTGCTGCATCCCGCCCGACAGCTCGCCCACCTTGCGGTCGGCCCAGTCGATCAGCCCGACCAGTTCAAGCTGACGGTCCGTGCGTTTCAGCCGTTCGGCCTTGGGCACACCCGCCAGTTCCAGCCCCAGCGCCACGTTATCGCGTACGGTCCGCCACGGCAGCAGGCCGAATTGCTGAAACACCATCGAGACACATTCACGCCGCACCCGGCGCAGATCGGCAGGATTGGCATTGGCCACATCGCAGGACCAGTCGCCATCGAAAATCCTGACCGTGCCGCGCGCCGTTGGGTTCAGCCTGTTCACCGCGCGCAAGAGCGTGGATTTGCCAGACCCGGACAGCCCCATCAGCACAAGGATCTCGCCCTCTTCCACGCTGAGAGAGCAATTGTGCACGCCCAGCACCTGCCCGGTTTCCTGCTGGATGTCCGCGCGGCTCTTTCCCTTGTCCATCAAGGGCAGCGCCACCTCGGGCTTGTCCCCGAAGACAATGGAAACGTTGTCGAATTCTACCGCTGTCGTCATTTCTTGCCCACCCGCAGCATCCGGTCGAGCATGATTGCGACCACGACGATGATAAAGCCCGATTCAAACCCAAGCCCCGTGTTCACCTGGTTGAGCGCGCGCACCACCGGCACGCCCAGCCCGTCCGCCCCGACAAGCGCGGCGATTACCACCATCGAGAGCGACAGCATGATGGTCTGGTTCAGCCCGGTCATGATCTGCGGCAGCGCATAGGGAAGCTCGATCTTCCAGAGAGTCTGGCTCGGTTTCGCCCCGAAAGCCTCGGCCGCCTCAAGCAGCGCGGTGGGGGTCGAGCTGATCCCGAGCTGCGTCAGCCGGATCGGCGCAGGCAGCACGAAAATCACCGTCGCGATAAGCCCCGGCACCATGCCGATGCCGAAAAACACAATCGCCGGAATAAGATAGACAAAGGTCGGCAGAGTCTGCATCAAATCCAGAACCGGCGCCATCCATGCATAAAGCTTGGGACGGTGCGCCGCCGCGATGCCAATTGGCACGCCCACCCCCATGCAGACCACGCAAGCCGACAACACCAGCGTCAGGCTTTCGGTCGTTTCCTCCCAATAGCCCTGGTTCAGGATGAACAGGAACCCGATCACGACAAAAAGCGGCATCTTCCAGCCGCGCTGGATCACCCAAGTCAGGCCCGCGAAAACGGCAATCACGATCAGCGGGTGTGGGCTCTGCAACACCCAGAGAACGGCCTCGATCAACCATTCCATCCCGTCGGCCAGCCCGTCAAAGAACCAGGCCCCGTTAATCTGCAACCAGTCGAACACCACCTCGGCAGTGTCCCCGACCGGTATCTTGTTATCCGTGAGCCAATTCATGAATGCGACTATCCGTGTTTTGCCGATACGACCGGAAGAGGGAGAAACGCCGTCCTACGCACGAGATGCACGGGGTGTTTTTCGCAGATTATCGTTTCCAAACCAGAAGCTCTGTCTGGAAAAAACGTCTCGCCCGGCCGCCGAAATGACCCCGCCCGCTTTCGGCGCGGGCAGGGTCGCCATGCTGATTACTTCAGCTTTTCTTCGGCTGCTGCCATCGCGTCGCCACCGTCGATGGTGGTCACGCCGTCAAGCCATGTATCCAGAACCTCGGGGTTTTCCTTGATCCAGACCGCCGCCGCCTCGGACGGGTCCTTACCGTCATCAAGGATCGCGCCCATGATCTCGTTTTCCATGGCCAGCGTAAATTCGAGATTGTTCAGCAGCTTGCCCACGTTGGGGCATTCCTCGACAAAGCCCGCGCTGGTATTGGTATAGACCGTCGCACCGCCAAGGTTCGGGCCGAAATAATCGTCGCCGCCCTCAAGATAGGTCAGGTCAAAATTCGCGTTCATCGGATGCGGCTCCCAGCCAAGGAAGACCACCGGCTCGCTGCGGCGATCCGCCCGCGCGACCTGTGCCAGCATCCCCTGCTCGGAACTTTCGACCACCTCGAACCCGGACAGGCCAAAGGCGTCTTCATCGATCATCGACTGGATCAAGCGGTTGCCGTCGTTGCCCGGCTCGATGCCATAGATCTTGCCGTCAAGCGCTTCGGCCTGCGCGGCGATATCGCCAAAGCTGGTGATCCCCAGATCGGCCGCCGCGGCGTTGACCGCCAGCGTGTATTTCGCGCCTTCAAGGTTCGCGCGCACCGTATCCACCGTGCCGTCTTCGCGATAGGGCGCGATATCCGCCTCCATCGTCGGCATCCAGTTGCCGAGGAATACGTCGATGTCGCCCTTGGCAAGCGAGGTATAGGTCACCGGCACCGACAGGATCTTGATGTCGGTCTCATAGCCCAGCGCATCGAGCACGACCGTCGTCGCCGCCGTCGTCGCGGTGATGTCGGTCCAGCCCACATCCGAAAAGGTGACGGATTCGCAGTCTGCCATAGCCGCGCCAGCGCTGACCGCCAGTGCCAGAACAGAAGTAGAGATCGTGGTTTTCATTTCAGAATATCCCCGTTTATTGTTTTCTCTTGCGCCAATATAGGCTTAGGGACCGTGGTCTTTGCAACCGAATAGTCGGCTCAGCCGGTTTCACCGCGCCAGACGCGCAGGATTTCTTTGGATTGCATCACCAGACCGGTGTGCAGCGACACCATCTTGAGCGCGGCATCCTCCATTTCCTCGTTCGTGCCCCGCACCAGATCGGCGGCGACGCAGACCCGATAACCGATGTTCGAGGCATCGAATGTCGCGTTCAACACGCAGCAATCGGTCATCCCGCCATTCAGAACCACGCGCTTTATCCCCATACTGCGCAACAGGAAATCCAGATCGGTCGGATAAAAGGGCGACAGGCGCCGCTTGGTTTCGACGATCAGGTCCTGGTCCAGCACCTCGGTCGAGAACTCGGTCCATTTCGTACCCTCAAGCGCATGATCCGCCTCGCCCGGTATCGCTCCGACCGTCAGCGGGAACAGCGTCCGCCACGCCGCCGGATGCGCCCCGGCCAGATCGTCCTGACCGCCCTTGCGCAGGACCGAGCGGACATGAACGATCGGTACACCCAGAGCCCGCGCCTCACGGTGAAAGGCATTGACCGGGGCAATGATCTCGCGCCCGCGCGGTGCCGGACAGGGGCACATCGGGTCCTCGGACAGATGCCCCTCGTGCATGTCTATGGAAATGATCGCTGTATCCGCGCGCGACACCCATGCGCCGAATGTCTCGTCGGGCAGGTCCTTTTCTGCCCCGTAAACCAACGCTTTCACGTGATTACCCCTTGTCTCTATATGAAAAAGGCGGCCGCACGTTGCGCCCGCCCTGAAACCGGCCCGCGGGCCGAACCGTTACGGCGTTGTGCAGGCCAGCCGGATCGCGTTTCCATCCGGATCGCGCATTACCGCCATGTACCAATGGTAATAGGTCATGAACTGTTCCTGGACCATCGTGCCACCCATGCCCTTGGCCTTATCGACGATGACGTCCAGCGCCTCCTTGCTCTTGCATTGGAAGGTAAACGCGGTCTGGTCGCCCTCGCCTGCCTTGCGCGGCTCAAGCCCCAGCATTTCGTAAGCAGCCAGCGCGCTGAAGCCGACCATGACGTCGCCCGACATATAGCCCCGGAACACGTCCGAGCGCAGGCTTTCGTTCTCCGTCAGGTCGAACAGGTCGCGATAGAACTCGGACAGGGTGATGAAATCCTCGGAAAAGAGGCTCACCTGCATCAACAGATTCATGGTCTTTCCTTATGCCGCAGCGATGCCAAAGGTCTTTTCGAACTGTGCACGCAAATGCTCGCCCGCCGTCATCGCCGGGTACTTGGCATAGCCGTCATGCTCGAGGATCGTCGGCGCGCACTCGACCTTGTAGAAATATTCCGGATCGCAGAAGGTCGGGCAGGAATAGCGGGTCTTGTCGCTGTGGTTGTTCAGAACCCGGTGATAGGTCGCCTTGTAGCGGTCATTGGTGATGACCGGCAGCATTTCCCCGAGGTTGATGATATAGGTGCCCGGGATCGGCGGCGCGGCGATCCATTCGCCATCGGCGTTGCGCACTTCCAGACCGCCGATATCGTCCTGCAGCAGCAGCGTCAGCAGACCCCAATCCGAATGCGCGCCCGCGCCCAGTTGGTTGGCGGCGGCGTCTTTTGGCATCGGCGGGTACTTCAGGATGCGGCAGTAATGTAGCGGCTCTTCCAGCGCTTGGTCGAAATAATCCTCGGGAAGTTCCAGCGACAACGCGACCAGCTGCGCGAGATGACGCCCCAGATCCAGAACTTTGTCCACATAGGCTTCGTATTGCGGGCGGAACTCGGGAAAGGTTTCGGGCCACTGGTTCGCCCCGGTGCCCGGTACGTTCGCCTTGGTATAGCGATGCTCCGGCCCGGCCTCGACGCTCGACATATAGCCTTCTTTCAGATCCGGTGGAGAGCCCTCGTCCAAAGTCTGCGCCGCCATAGGCTCATAGCCACGGGTCGAATGCTGGTTGACGGAATCGAGCTTCATCTTCTCTTCCAGCGGCAGGTCAAAGAATTCGGCCGCAAGCTTGATCTGGTTGTCCATCACCTCCTGCGGGATGCCGTGGTTCTTGATGTAAAAGAAACCGGTATCGACACAGGCCTTGTGGATTTCCCAGGCCACTTTCTTGCGCTTTTCGATGTCGTCGGAAAAGCTGTCGGTCAGGTCGATCAGCGGGATTTCCGTCGCCGCGTGAGGGGGTTCGTAGATGATCATTGTGTCAAAGTCCTCTTTGGTTCTTTTCAGGGTTCAGGCGCTCAGTCACGCTCTTCTCTTATGTGATGCTGGCCAAGGGCAGCCGGTTGCGCCCAGCGGTCCGACCCGCGCAGCGCGGCCCAGATCATTACGCCCAGCGTGGCCAGGAAGGGGGTCATCTGCAGGAAATAACGGGGCACATCCGCGCCGGTCGCCGCGATCCTCGGGATCAGCGCCTCGATACAGCCAAAGAGCACCGCGCCGAGTACCGCGCGCCACGGATGCCAGCGCGCAAAGATCACCAGCGCAATCGCAATCCAGCCGCGCCCGCCGACAACCGTATCGACCCAGATGCGCGACACGGCGACGGTCAGATACCCGCCCGCCAGACCGATCAGCCCCGCACCGATGACGATGGCGGCAAAACGCATCGCTGTGACGTCAATCCCCGCCGCATCCGCCGCGCCCGGGTTTTCACCGACGGCACGCAGAGAAAGCCCAAAGCGCGTTTTGTTCAGCAGCCAGAGCACCGCAAGCGTTAGCACCGGCACCGCGACTATCACCACGTCTTGCCCCAGGAAGACCGGTTCAAGCCCGGCTATCGCCTTGTTATTCCAGCGTTCGGCGCTTGCAATGAAACTGACCAGCGCTTGTGCGAAGAACACCAGCGCCAGACCGGAGATCACGTGGTTGATCCGCAGCGAAGCGACCATGACCGCAAAAAGCAGCCCCAGCAGCATCCCCGCGACCACCGATCCGCCCAGCGCCAGCAGCGGTGCCGAACCGTTAAGCATCGCGCCCACACCGGCCAGCGCACCGACCAGCATGAACCCCTCGGCGCCAAGGTTCAGCACCCCGGCCCTTTCGGTGATGATCAGCCCCAGCGCCGCCAGCGCAAAAGGCGCGGCAAACCCGGGAATATTGATCAGCCAGTTCAGAAGGAAATCGCTCATACCGCCTGCCTCCAGTGCATCCGGTAGGTCAGGAAGAATTCCGAGGCCGCGACGCAGGTGATAAAGATCGCCTGGATCAGCTGCACCAGCGCGAAAGGCACGCCAAAGAACACCTGAAGGCTCTGACCCACAAGCAAAAGCACCGCCATGAAGAAGGCGACAATCACCACCCCTAGCGGATGATTTCGCCCGAGAAAGGCGATCAGCACACCGGAAAACAGGTAGCCGCTAAAGAAATCCTGCGTCATGCGGAATTCAACCCCTGCGGAAATCGCGAACCCGGTCAGACCGCCCACGGCCCCCGATCCAAGGATCGCAGCCACCGTCAGACCAGCCACCGGCACGCCCACGGCCCCCGCCATCCGCGCGTTCGAACTCATCAGGTCCAGCAAGTATCCGACCCGGCTGAACGACATGATCCACCACAGAATCAGCGCCAGCCCCACCGCCAACGGCAGCGCCCAGTTCAGGTTGAGCCAGCCCAGCATCGGCAGCCGTTCGAATGTCTCGTATTGCTCGGTATGGGGAAAGGCGCTGACCGGGTCTTTCCACGGCCCGTACACCATATGCAGCAACAGGTTGAACGCCACGTAGTTCAGCAACAGCGTGGTGATGACCTCGTTGATGCCAAGACGTTGCTTCAGCAGACCCGGCCCTGCGATCCAGAGCATGCCGCCCAGACAGGCCGCCAAAGCCATGGTCACAACGCGCCCGTTCTCCGGCCCGATGTCATAGATCGCCACCGCCGAGGCAAAGATCGCCCCAAGGATCATCTGCCCTTCCAGCCCGATATTCCAGAAATTGGCGCGAAAGGCGATGGCCGTCGCCAGACCTGCAATGACCAGCGGCGCCGTGCGCACCAGAACCGAGCCGAGCGCACGCGGGCTCGAAAAGGCGGTCGTGGCAATCTCGCGCCCCAGATCGGAGGGCGCGACGCCCGACCATGCCAGCAATGCGACCGAAAGCACCGCCGCCACCAAGAGGCTGACGACATATACGCTGATCCGCAACCGCTCGGAAACGCTCTGGCGCACTTCGAGCAGCGGCACCATGCGCAGCCGCGTCGCGGGGGGCGTTGCCGCCACCGTTTCATGGCTTGTATCTGTCAACTCTGTACTACTCATGTGAAATCATCGCCGCACCGATGTCGCCCCGTTCGGCCGGTGCCTTGAATTCGCGTGTCAGACGGCCGCTGTTCAGCACGCCGATCCGGTCGGAAAGCAGCATGATCTCGTCCAGATCGTCGCTGATCAGGATGACCGCCGCGCCCCGGTCCCGCGCGGCCCGCAACCGGTCATGCACCGCCGCTCCGGCCCGTACATCAAGGCCTCGTGACGGGCTATGGGCCAGCACCACGCGCGGCGCGGCTTCGAATTCCCGCGCGATAACAAGCTTTTGCGCATTGCCGCCCGACAACAGCCCCGCCCGCTGGCCAAGGCTGCGCACGCCCTGCACGTCATAGGCGGCAACCGCCGCACGCGCAGCGGCCTGCGCCAGTCCGCGCTTGAAATACCCCCAGCCGCCATAAGCTCCGGCCATTACGCCATTGACCGCGTAATTGTCCGTCACGCTGATCCGCCCGGCCAGCCCGTGGCTGTAGCGATCCACCGGGATACAGCCCAACCCGTGCCGCCGCCGATAACCGGGCCCGCGTTTTGAGACATCGCCCAATCCGTTCATCCCGATCCGCCCCGAGGACGGAAAGGACAGGCCCGTGATCGCGGCCGAGAGTTCGTTCTGCCCGTTGCCCGACACGCCCGCGACGCCGTAAATTTCGCCCCGGCGCACGCGAAAGCTCACGTCGACCAGCCCCTTGCGCCCAGCTTCGCCGCCTAGCGTCACGTTCTCAAGCTCGACCTCGATCGGCCCGACCGCTTTGGAAAGTTGCGGTTTTTCAATAATCTGTTCGCCCACGATCAAGGTCGTCAGGCTTGCCGGGTCCATGCCCTTGGGCGTGGTTTCCGAAATCTTGCGCCCGCCCCGCATCACCGTGATCCGGTCGGAATGGTGCAGCGCCTCGTGCAGCTTGTGAGTGACAAGGATCACCGCGCTGCCCGCTTCGGCCAGCTTTCGCACCAGCCCCATGAGCATCCGCCCCTCTTCGGGGCTGAGCACGGCGGTGGGTTCATCCAGAATGACGATCCGCGCGCCCGCCACGAGCACTTTCAATATCTCGATCCGCTGCTGCTCGGCCACGCCCAGCGTCCCGGCCTTGTCCGAGAGCGAAATCCCGAACCCCATCTGCCGCGCCAGATCCTGCGCCTTGCTCGCTACCTCACTTGGGCTGCGGCCCGGGTTGAACAGCATGATATTCTCAAGAACGGAAAAGGCAGGCACCAGCTTGAAATGCTGGTGCACCATACCGATACCCCGTGCCGCCGCGTCCCGCGCCCCGGAAATTCGCACGGTTTTCCCGTCAATGGCCACATGGCCCACGTCCGGCGCGTACAGGCCGCAGGCAATATTCATAAGCGTCGATTTTCCGGCGCCGTTTTCGCCCAGCAGCGCATGCACCTCACCGGCCCGCGCCACAAAGTCGACGGTATCGAGGGCCCGAAAGCCCCCGAAACTCTTGGACACTGACGAAAGAGCCAGAGTGTCAGTCATCGCCATCCCCGGTTACTGGCCCGAAACGCCGTCAACGAACCAGTCCATGCCCCAGAGATCGCCGTCGCCCAGAACTTCGCCCTCGGCCACGCGCTCGGTGCCGTCGCGGTCGCTCAACGGACCGGCAAAGACATGCTTGCCGTTGATGATCGCGTCGCGTTCGGCCATGACCTGCGCTTTCAGCTCTTCGGAAACCGCCGGACCACAGCAGGCGATATCGGTGCCGCCCTCGGCAATCGACAGGAAAGCGCCGTAGGGGGCCGGTTCGAACTCACCTGCCGCGATTTTTTCGATCTCAGGCTTAAGGAACTTGTCCCACGTCCAGATTGACGAACACTGCGTTGCTTCGGAGAATTCTGACAGGTCGCGGTGGTGGCCGGTGCCGTAGATACCCTTTTCAGCCGCAACGATCTGCACGGTCGGCGTATCGACGTGCTGGCCGATCACATCGACCCCCTGCTCGATCAGCGCCTCCGCTGCCGCGCGCTCCTTGACCGGGTCGGCCCATGCGCCGGTAAAGACAACCGTCAGCTCCGCATCCGGGTTCACCTGCCGTGCGCCCATCAGATAGGCATTCACAGTCCAGTTCACGAGTCCGAAGGGGTTTGCCGCGACAAAACCCAGCTTGTTGGATTCCGTCAGACCGCCGGCAACCATCCCGCAAAGATACTGGCTCTCATAGGTGCGGCCATAGACGCTCTTGAGGTTGTCTCCGTTTGTCGTGCCCGCCGGGTTGATAAAGACAACATCCGGATATTGCTCGGACAATTCCTTGAACGTATCGGAATATCCAAAGGCCGAGCCAAGGATGATATTCGCCCCGCGTTCGATGAACAGCTCGGCCGCCGGACGGATCGCGGTGGCGGATTCGGGGACCTCCTCGGCCATCGGGATGCGCAGATCCAGCTCTTCTTCAAGCTTGCCGCGCGCCTCGTCGATGGATTGCGACCAGCCACCGTCATCGGACTGGCCAAAAAGAATGACGGCCGGGCTGGGGTTCCCCACGGCGGCAAAATCCGCCTGAGCGGTAACGCCTTGAGCAGCCAGAATGGCGCTTGCCGCCATCAGCCGGAAAAAGGTGCGAAAGGTAGTCATATCGGTTCCCTGCATTTGCTTATGGTGCGCGGCTTCGTTCACGCACGACGTGTTTCACCGAGTTTCGAACGCGGATCGGAATATTGGCTTGCACCCGGAAAATAGCCGGTACAAAAGTCACGCTGTCTCCTGCCGGGGCATCGCGTCAAAGCAAACACAGCTCGGTTTGCCGTTAGATCGCGAAAATTTTTCCAATTGGACAAAATTTAATCGGAACTTTGTTCCTTAAGGACGCGTTTCTTACGGTTTTTCACACAACGACACGAAAAATGGCGCGAGTGATTCTCGCGCCATTCGATCATTTCCAGCCTGTCAGCTCTTCACACCGCAAAAGTGACGCCAATTGACGTCAGCGATGGAATCTCGCCCGGAATGACAGAAAAGGCTCCGCCGCCGCAGGATGTGACGCCAACCAGCGCCAATCCCTGCGATTTCACAAACCGATCAGCCGAGGATACCCGGCAGGTTCAGCCCCTGCTCGCGCGCGCAATCAAGCGCGATGTCATATCCCGCATCCGCATGGCGCATCACACCCGTCGCCGGGTCGTTCCACAGAACGCGTTCAAGGCGTTTATCGGCCTCTTCCGTCCCGTCGCAGCAGATCACCATGCCGGAATGCTGGCTAAATCCCATGCCAACACCGCCGCCGTGATGCAGCGACACCCATGTTGCCCCGCTTGCCGTGTTCAGCAGCGCATTCAGCAGAGGCCAGTCGGACACCGCATCGGATCCGTCCTTCATCGCTTCGGTTTCGCGGTTGGGCGACGCGACCGAACCACTGTCAAGGTGATCGCGCCCGATGACTACCGGCGCTTTCAGCTCGCCATTGCGGACCATTTCGTTAAAGGCCAGCCCCAACCGGTGCCGCTGCCCAAGCCCGACCCAGCAGATCCGCGCGGGCAGCCCTTGAAATGCGATCCGTTCGCGCGCCATGTCAAGCCACTGGTGCAGATGCTCGTCATCGGGAATCAGTTCCTTGACCTTCTGATCCGTCTTGTAAATGTCCTCCGGATCACCGGAGAGCGCACACCAGCGGAACGGACCGACACCCCGGCAGAACAACGGCCGGATATAGGCAGGCACGAAACCCGGAAAGGCAAAGGCATTGTCCAGACCTTCGTCCAGCGCTACCTGCCTGATATTATTGCCATAATCCAGCGTCGGTACGCCTGCGTTCCAGAAATCGACCATTGCAGCCACATGAGTTTTCATGCTCGCCCGCGCAGCCTTTTCCACCGCTTTCGGATCGCTTTCGCGCTTTTCGCGCCATTCGGCCATGCCCCAACCCTGCGGCAAGTACCCGTTCAACGGGTCATGCGCGCTGGTTTGATCGGTCACCATATCCGGGCGAATGCCGCCTTCGTTCATGCGCCGAACCAGTTCCGGAAAAACATCCGCCGCATTACCCAGAAGACCGACCGACTTCGCCTCGCCCGCCTTGGTCCAGCGCTCGATCATCTCCAGCGCCTCGTCCAGCGTTTCCGCCTTTTCGTCGAGGTATTTCGTGCGCAGCCGGAAATCGATGCTGTCAGGATTGCACTCTACCGCCAGACAGCAAGCCCCGGCAAAAACAGCGGCCAGCGGCTGCGCCCCGCCCATGCCGCCAAGACCGCCCGTCAGGATCCATTTCCCCGTCAGGTCGCCGCCGTAATGCTGCCGCCCGGCCTCGGCGAATGTCTCATAGGTTCCCTGCACAATCCCTTGCGTGCCAATGTAAATCCACGACCCGGCCGTCATCTGGCCGTACATGGCCAGCCCCTTTTTATCGAGCTCGTTAAAGTGATCCCAGTTCGCCCAATGCGGCACGAGGTTTGAATTCGCGATCAAAACGCGTGGCGCGTTTTCATGGGTTTTGAACACACCCACGGGCTTGCCCGACTGCACAAGCAGCGTCTCATCCGCTTCAAGCTCTTTCAGCGCGGCGACGATGCGATCAAAATCTTCCCACGTACGCGCGGCCCGACCGATGCCGCCGTAAACCACCAGCTCATGCGGATTTTCCGCGACATCGGGATGCAGGTTGTTCATCAGCATCCGCATTGGCGCCTCGGTCAACCAGCTTTTGGCGGTGATCTCGGGCCCGGTAGGCGGAAAAATATCGCGGATATTATGGCGCGGATTGGTCATGTCAGGTCTCCGGATAGGGCGAGAGTTTGCAAGGATTGAAGGATTTCCGAAAGCACGGCACGGGTTGGACCGGCCTTCTCAGGCAGATAGGTCCAGGGCGCGGATTCCGTCATATAGGTCGATTGCGCCAGCTCCATCTGGATCGCGTGAAAACCCTCGAAAGGTTTTCCATAATGGCGCGTTGTCCAGCCTCCCTTAAACCTTCCGTTAAGGATCGACGTGTAACCCTGAGTTGAGCTGCAAATCTTATCCACACAGTTTTCCACAAGCGGATCGCAGCTTTGGCCGGTATTGGTCCCAATGTTGAGATCCGGCAATTTGCCGTCGAACAAATAGGGAATCCATGACCTGATTGAGTGGCAATCGTACAAGACCGCAACGCCGTGGATATCCTTCACGCGCTGTAATTCAGCGGACAGGGCATCGTGATACGGCGCGTGATAGCGCTCTCTCCGGTGTTCGATCTCACCCGCATTCGGCTCTTCGCCTGTCCGATATATTGGATTGCCGTCGAAATCGGTCACCGGGCACAAACCCGTCGTATTCTGTCCCGGATATAGGCTTGAATCGTCAGGTCCTCTATTAACATCAATGGCATAGCGGTGGATCGGCGTGCGCACCGTCGTCACCCCGTCAAGCAGCCCGTCATACAGGCGATGGATATGCCAGTCCGTGTCCGCCATCGCCAGCCCGCGCTCGTTCAGCCGCGCGGCGATCTCCTCGGGCAGATCAGTCCCCGTATGCGGCAGGCCCAGAACGATCGGCCCCTCTCCGCGTTGAACTTCGATCATGCCACGACCTCCGGGAAGGCACCATCGCGGACCAGAGCGGAAGCGGTTTCGATGTCCGGCGCAAGGAATCGATCATCAACCAAAGGTTGAACATCTTGCCTTAACCTTTTGATAACCTTGCCCAGCGACACCGAGGTTTGCAACGGCGCCCGCGCTTCAACCCCCTGCGCCGCGCAGAGTACCTCGATCCCCAGAATGACGGTCAGGTTCTCGATCATCCGCAACAGCCGGAACGCCCCATGCGCCGCCATGCTCACGTGATCTTCCTGGTTGGCAGAGGTCGGCGTGCTGTCGGTCACACATGGGTTGGCCAGATGCTTGTTCTCGCTCATCAGCGCCGCCGTGGTCACTTCGGCGATCATAAAGCCGGAATTCAGCCCCGGATCGGGCGTCAGAAATGGCGGAAGATCATGGCTCAGCGTCGGATCGACCATCAGCGCGACACGGCGCTGCCCGATGGCACCGATCTCGGCAAGCGCCAGCGCGATATCGTCGGCGGCAAAGCCCACCGGTTCCGCGTGGAAATTTCCGCCCGATACGATCTGCCCGGTTTCAACCAGCACGAGAGGGTTATCTGTCACCGAATTCGATTCAATTTCAAGGGTTTGCCCGGCGCGCCGGATCACATCCCAAGCCGCGCCGACCACCTGCGGCTGGCACCGGATGCAATACGGATCCTGCACCCGCGTATCATTGTCGCGATGGCTTTCGCGAATTTCCGATCCCGCCATCAGCGCCCGCATCCGCGCCGCCACGTCGATCTGACCCTTGTGGCCGCGCAGGGCGTGAATTTCCGGCGTCAGTGGCGCGGTAGAGCCCATGATCGCATCGGTCGACAGCGCGGCGATGATGATCGAATTCTGCACCGCCCGCTCGGCCTCGAAATATCCGGCCAGCGCGCAGGCCGTGGAAAACTGCGTGCCGTTGATCAGCGCGAGCCCCTCTTTCGCGCCCAAAACAACCGCCGTCAGCCCCGCCTTTTCAAGCGCGACACCACCGGCCAGACGTTCCCCCTTGTAAAACGCCTCGCCCGCCCCGATTAGAACCGCCGTCATATGTGCCAGCGGCGCCAGATCGCCGGAGGCCCCGACCGATCCCTGATGCGGCACGACCGGCGTAACCCCCGCCTCCAGCATCCCTTCGATCAGCGCGCAAATATCCCAGCGCACGCCCGAAGCCCCACGCCCCAGCGACATCAGCTTAAGCACCATCATCAGCCGCGTCAGCCGTCCCGACAGCGGCGCGCCGACCCCGCAGCAATGGGACAGAATCAGGTTTTCCTGAAGCTTTGCCGTATCTTGCGGGGCGATCTTACGGCTCGCGAGCTTGCCAAACCCGGTATTAACCCCATAGACCGGCGCGCTTGCCGCTGCCGCCTTGGCCACCAGTTCCGCCGCCGCCTCGACCTTTGGGCGTGCCTCATCCGCAAGGCGCACGGGCGTTTCATTGCGATAGATGCGCTCAAGATCCGACAGGGAAACCTGGCCCGGTGTCACGATCATCCTTCACCTCCAATGATGCGGGCATAAAGCGGGTTGAACCCGATCCGATAGGCAAGCTCGCCCGGTGTTTCGACATCCCAGACCGCCAGATCCGCGCGGTATCCCGGCGCGATCTCTCCGCGATCTGTCAGGCCCAGCGCGCGGGCGGCGTGGCAGGTCACCCCGGCCAGCGCCTCTTCGGGCGTCAGGCGGAACAGGGTGCAGCCCATGTTGAGTGTCAACAACAACGAGGCCAGCGGCGAGGAGCCCGGATTGCAATCGGTGGCCAGCGCCATCGCCACCCCGTGATCCCGAAACGCCTGAACTGGCGGCACCTGCGTCTCGCGCAGCGTGTAAAACGCCCCGGGCAACAGCACGGCGACGGTTCCCGCCGCCGCCAGCGCCCGCGCGTCCTCCTCATTCGCGTATTCCACGTGATCGGCCGACAGCGCCCCGTATTCCGCCGCCAAGGCCGTACCGCCCAGATGGGACAGTTGCTCGGCGTGGAGCTTTACCGGCAGGCCCAGTTCCTTGGCGACATCAAAGACGCGCGCGATCTGCTTGCAGTCAAAAGCAATTCCCTCGCAGAACCCGTCCACCGCATCAACCAGCCCCTCGGCGTGGGCGGCCTTGAGCGTGGGGATACAGACCTCGTCCAGATAGGCATCCGGGCGATCCTTGTATTCCGCCGGAACCGCGTGTGCACCGAGGAATGAGGTCCGTACCGCCACGTTGCGCCGCACCCCCAATGTCCGCGCCGCCCGCAGCATTCGCAACTCGGTATCGAGGTCGAGACCATAGCCGGACTTCACCTCGACCACGCAGACCCCTTCGGCGATCAGCGCGTCAAGCCGCGCCAGCGCCCCCTCGACAAGCGCCGTCTCATCCGCCGCCCGCGTGTCCCGTACTGTCGAAACGATACCGCCTCCGGCACGAGCCACCTCCTCATAGCTCGCACCGTTCAGCCGCATTTCGAATTCCAGCGCACGGTTGCCGCCAAACACCAGATGCGTGTGGCAATCGATCAGCGCCGGGGTGACCAGCCGCCCGCCCATATCTTCAGGCGTCACGCTCTCGAAATCGTCGGGAATGGCCTGCCCCACATGGGCAATCACACCATCCCGCAGGGCAAGCACCCCATGCTCGATCAGCCCGTAACCGCCGCCGGTCATCGTCGCGATCCGCACCCCGCTCAGAACTCGCTCCACCATCACTGATTGACCTTTTATGTCTACTTTAATAACTTTATGTATAGACATAATTGAGTCGTCAAGAGAGTCCAAATGACAGTTATCCATGCCGGCGCCGCCTTGCTTGCCGACGGGTGGCAGAACGATGTCACGCTCACCCTTGCGCCGGATGGCACGATTGCGCAGTTCGGCGGCGCAAGCCCCGATCATCACGTCGGCATCCTGCTCCCCGCCCCGGCGAACGTGCATTCCCATGCGTTCCAGCGCGCGATGGCGGGGCTGACGGAAACGCGCGGGCCGTCGGGGCGCGACAGTTTCTGGACGTGGCGGCAGCTCATGTTCCGCTTTCTCGACCGGCTCACCCCCGAAGACATCCGCGCCATCACCGCGCAGGTGCAGTTGGAGATGCTGGAATCCGGCTATGCTTCCAGCGGCGAATTCCACTACCTGCACCATCAGCCGGGCGGCACGCCCTATGCCAACCTCGCCGAGACGAGCGAGGCGATCTGTGCCGCCGCCAGTGAGACAGGCATCGGTCTGACCCTTCTTCCGGTGCTCTACGAACAGGGCGGCGTCGACGGAAGCCCGCTTGGCCCCGGACAGATCCGCTTCGGCAACGATCTTGACCTCTTTCACAAGCTGCACGCGCAGGCAGCCAAGGCGCTGAACGCGCTCCCCAAGGACGCAAGGATCGGCGTCGCGCCTCATTCTCTCCGGGCCGTGACCCATAACGCCCTGACAGAGTTGGCCAAATCCAGCGGCCCGATCCACATGCATCTTGCTGAACAGGTCGCCGAAGTGGATGAGATCAAGGCCGCCTATGGAGCGCGCCCGGTAGAATGGATGCTCGAGCATTGCCCGCCGGATGACAACTGGTGCATGATCCATTGCACCCAGATGGAGCCGCATGAAACCGCCGCGCTGGCGCAGAGTGGCGCAGTGGCCGGTCTTTGCCCGCTCACGGAATCCTCGCTGGGCGACGGCATTTTCGACGGGGTGCGCTGGCTGGACAACAACGGGGCCATCGGTATCGGATCGGACAGCAACATCCGCATCTCCCTTGCCGAAGAACTCCGCCAGCTCGAATATTCCCAGCGGCTGCGCGACAAGGGCCGCGCGGTTCTGGCCAGTCCCGGCGGCAGTACGGGCCGACGCCTGTTCGATGCGGCCACGGCAGGCGGCGCACAAGCCATCGGGCGCAACTCCGGGCAGATCGCACCGGGATACCTTGCCGATCTCATCGCGCTTGATGCGAATGATGCCGATCTGATCGGGCGCAGCGGCGATCAGATCCTAGACACATGGATCTTCGCCCGCGACGACCGGCTGGTGCGCGATGTGTGGTCCGCCGGGCGTCACGTCGTACAGGATGGCCGCCACATCGCCTGCGAGACAATAACCGCCAACTACCGCGCCTGCCTCTCGCGCTTGGCCGAGGTCATGTGATGGCGCAAAGCTGGCAGGACATCCACAAGGAAGCGCTGCGCCGCATTCACAGCCGCGAGTGGGCACCCGACACGCTGATCCCGAACGAAGCTGATCTGGCCGAGGAATTCGGATGTTCGCGCGCCACGGTCAACCGGGCCCTGCGGGCACTGGCCGAGGCAGGTTGGCTCGAACGTCGCCGCAAGGCCGGCACCCGGGTCGCCCGCGCCCCGCAACGCCGCGCCCAGCTTGCCATCCCGCTCCTGCGCGAGGAAATCGAGGCGCGCGGCCAGCGTTTCGCCCATCGCATCCTGTCCCGCAGCCGGTCGAAAATGCCCAGCCCTCTGCGCGCCGCGCTTGGTTTGTCGGATGACGCCCAGGTGGAACGGGTCCAGACGCTCTACCTGGCTGACGGTCACCCCTTCGCGCTGGAGGACCGCTGGGTGCACCTGTCCGCCGCGCCGGGATTCGAGACCGCCGATCTGGAAAAAACCAGCCCGAATGAATGGCTTGTCCAGCACGCGCCGTTTTCACATGGCACTCTGGACTATAGCGCCGCGCCCGCCGGTGATTTCGAGGCGGAACAACTCGGCTGCTCCCTCGGCACCGCCCTACTCTGCATGCAACGCAGCACCTTTGGCCCCGGCGAGCGCGCCGCAACGCTGGTCACAACGCATTTCGCGCCGAACCACCGGGTCAGGCTTGAAATCTAATTGCCGTTCTGGCTGCGCAGCCATTCCACGATGGCCGGGCGCACCGACTGTTCGCCTCTTTCGCGGGCATCCCAAATGATCTCGCGCGCCTCGTCAAGGTTCACCCGTCGCAGCAGGCTCTTGACCGGACCGATCGACGCCGGGCGCATCGACAGGGTCTCGACCCCGATGGCCGCAAGGCAAAGAGCTTCAATCGGCCGGCCCGCGTCTTCTCCGCAGAAAGACAGCGGCGTATTCGATTCCCGGCAGCGCTGCACCACCTTGTCGATAAGGCTCAGGAAGCTGACGTTCAGCGTGTCATAGCGCCGCCTCACGCGTTCGTTTTCCCGGTCGGCGGCAAAAAAGAACTGTTTCAGATCGTTGCCGCCAATCGACAGGAACCCGACTTCGTCAAAGAACTTCTTGGGCGCAAAGGCCAGCGAGGGCGTCTCGAGCATTGCTCCGATTTCGATGGATTCCGGCAGCACATGGCCCAGACGTTCCTCTCGGGCGATCGTCTTGTCGAGTTCGGCCCGGGCCGCGGTATATTCCTCGAACTGCGCGATAAACGGGAACATCAGCGTCAGCGGACGTCCCGCCGCCGCCCGGATCAGCGCCTGCAACTGCATCCGCATCACGCCCGGCTTGTCGAGCCCGACCCGTATCGCGCGCCAGCCCAGCGCCGGGTTCGGTTCGTCATTGGGCTTCATATAGGGCAGCACCTTGTCCGACCCGATATCCAGCGTCCGGAACACCACCCGCTTGCCCTTGGCCGAATCCAGAACCCGCGCATAAAGCGCGCTCAGTTCTGACCGTTTTGGCATCTGGTTGCGCACCAGAAACTGCAATTCCGTGCGGAAAAGCCCGACCCCCTCGGCGCCCGAACTTTCCAACGACGGCAGATCCGCCATCAGCCCGGCATTCATATGCATCCCGATCGTGCGGCCGCACTTGGTCTCGGCCGGCAACCCCCGGATCGAACTGAACCGCTCCTGCGCCTGTGCCAGCATCGCGATCTTGTCGCGGAAAGCGCTGACCACCGTATCGTCCGGGCGCAGATGCACCACGCCCTGATCGCCATCGACCATGATATGATCGCCGTTCAGTGCCTCGGTGGTGATCCGGCTGGCATGGACCACCAGCGGAATCGCCAGCGCCCGCGCGACAATGGCCGCGTGCGAGCCCACCGACCCTTCCTCGAGCACGATGCCACGCAATTTGCGACCGTATTCAAGCAGATCCCCGGGGCCGATGTTGCGCGCGATCAGGATCGGATCCGGCGGCATCTCTGCCCCGGTCTCGCTCCCCTGCCCGGTCAGGATACGCAAAAGCCGGTTCGAGAGGTCGTCCAGATCCGAAAGTCGCTCTCGCAGATAGGCGTCCTGCACCTGCTGCATCCGCGCCCGCGCCTGCGACTGTTCCTTTTCCACGGCAGCTTCGGCGGAAAGACCCCGGCTGATATCTTCCTCCATCCGCCGCATCCAGCCCTTGGAATTGGCGAACATGCGATAGGCTTCGAGCACCTGAAGCTGGTCCTTGTCTCCGGTCAGGGACATCTCAAGCATCCGGTCGACGCCGACCCTCAACTGCTCGACGGCCTCGGTAAGACGCACCAGCTCGCTCTGAGGGTCGTCCGAGATCGGGTTGGCGACCACCACACGAGGTTCATGCAGCCAGACATGACCCTCGGCCGCGCCTTCCTGCCCGGTCGTCCCGCGCAAAAGGACGGCCTGCTGGTGGCGTGCCGACAGTGCCGCACCCTCACCGATAAAGGCGCCAAGCTCGGTCATCTCGGCCAGCACCATCGCCACAACTTCCAGCGCGTATTGTTCGTCTTCGGAAAACTCCCGCGCATCGCGGGACTGCACCACTAGCACGCCCAGCTTTTCGCCAAGCCGCTGAATCGGCACGCCAAGGAAAGAGGAATACCGCTCTTCCCCGGTTTCTGGCATATAGCGGAACCCCTTGGCCGCCGGGGCATCGGGTGTATTCACCACTTGCCCGGTACGCGCCACCCGCCCGACAAGACCCTCGCCCAGCCGCATACGGGTCTGGTGAACGGCCTCGGGCTTCAGACCTTCGGTCGCGCAGAGCTCCAGCGTTTCCTCGTCCCGGAAAAGGTAGACGGAGCAGACCTCGGACCCCATGCTGTCGGCAATCAGATGGGTGATCTGATCCAGTCGCGCCTGCCCGGCCACATCGCTGGCCATCGTGTCTCGCAACCGCCGCAAAAGCTTGCGGCTTTCGGTTTCCATGCGTTCAGCCATTCTGGCGACAGGTGTCCTATGCAACCTCCGGGCGTTCAGCCCGACCGAAGCCTATAGAACACATGACGCGGAAAAGCGAAATGGATTTCCGTGGCGGAAGGCCCGAAGATTGCCAGAGAAAACCCGACGCCGGCGCCAATACGCAAAAAAATTGATCGCAATTTTTTCCGAAATTTCTTCAAGAAATTTCCAGCGCGCCGATGCGGGGGCTCAGCCTGCCTTGTCCAGTTCGAAAGCGTCATGCAGCGCCTGCACGGCAAGCTCCATGTACTTCCGATCAATCAGGACCGAAATCTTGATCTCGGAGGTCGTGATCACCTTGATGTTGATCGCCTCATTGGACAGGACGCGAAACATCTTGGCCGCGACGCCCGTGTGCGAGCGCATGCCGATCCCGACGACCGACACCTTGCACACGTTCGTGTCGGCCACCAGTTCCGAGAAGTTCAGCACGCCATCCGCCTTGGCCGCAGCCAGCGCCTTGTCGGCGCGGGCGACCTGATCGGTCGGGCAGGAAAAGGTCATGTCCGTGCGACCTTCTTCCGAGATGTTCTGAACAATCATGTCGACGTTCACATTCGCCTCAGATAGGGCTGAAAAGATCGTGGCGGCGATGCCCGGACGGTCGGCAACCGACAAGAGCGTCATCTTGGCCTCGTCACGGGAATGGGCGACACCGGCGACTACATTGGATTCCATAATCTCATCCTCATCACAGACAAGCGTTCCCGCCTCGTCCGACTGTTCCTCAAAGCTCGACAACACCCGCAGGCGCACCTTGTAGCGCATGGCGAGCTCGACCGAGCGGGTCTGAAGCACCTTGGCCCCAAGCGATGCCAGTTCGAGCATCTCTTCAAAGGCGATCCTGTCAAGCTTGCGGGCTTTTTCGCAGATGCGCGGATCGGTCGTATAAACGCCATCCACATCCGTGTAGATATCGCAGCGTTCCGCACCAAAGGCCGCCGCAAAGGCCACGGCGGTCGTATCCGACCCGCCCCGTCCCAGCGTGGTGATCCGCCCCTCGGGACTCACCCCCTGAAAGCCTGCGACAACGGCCACGCGCATGCCCTGCTCGAACCGGCCCATGATGTTCTCGGTCGGGATTTCCTCGATCCGTGCGGCGGAATGGCTCGACGTGGTCTTGACCGGCACCTGCCAGCCCTGCCAGCTGCGCGCAGGCACGTCCATTTCCTGAAGCGTCAGCGCCATCAGCCCGGCGGTCACGTTTTCTCCGCTCGACACGACCGCGTCGTATTCACGCGCATCGTACATTGGAGAGGTCTCGTTCACCCAGCCGACCAGCTCGTTGGTCTTGCCCGACATGGCGGAAACGATGACGATGACGTCATAGCCCTTGGCGACTTCGACACCGACGCGTTTTGCCGCCCGCTTGATGCGATCAAGCGTTGCCACCGAGGTGCCCCCGAATTTCATCACGAGAACGGGCATGTTACTTCCTTCGTGCCTAAGAACGCGCCCGCTTTACTTGCGGTAAACACCAAGGGCAACAGGTTTTACATGCGCGAAAGTCGCAATCAGAACGGATGCGCGCGCCCGTCCCATGTCTCGAAACAACCGGTGGTCTCGACCGACAGCGCCTCGAAACGCGATTTCAGCCCCCGGGCCGCCTCATCCACCTCTATATCGGCCGTGCCGCCGCCCATTTCGGTGCGCACCCAACCGGGGTGATAGATGCCGACGGCGATGCCTTCACCCCGCAGATCCGCGGCAAGGTTGCGCCCAAGGTTCAGCGCCGCCGCCTTGGAAGCGCGATAGATATAACTGCCGCCCGGCGCCCGCTCCTGCGAGGCCATCTGTGAAGAAATGATCGCGATTTTCGGGGCCAACGCCATGCGCAGGCTTGGCAGCAGCGACTGGATCGTCAGGAAGACACCGGTCACGTTGACCGCGAACATGTCGGCCCAAAGCTCGGGCGCGAACCCATCGTCAAGCTTTTGCCCCTTGTCGAGATAAACACCCGCGTTGCATACGAGCAGATCGAGCGGCTCTCCGGTCAGCGCTTGCGCCAGATGGCGATGCGACTCCGGATCGGTGACGTCCAGCTTGGCATCGCCCGACGTGTCGCGCGCCGTGGCGATCACCGTCTCTCCGGCGTCACGATACACATTTGCAATCGCCTGCCCGATTCCGCGATTACCTCCGGTGATCAAAACTTTCATCAGTTCGCTTTTCTGGTTGGAAGGAAAGGGAGCGGCGCGACCGGCACGCCTTCATCGACCAGCTTCTTGGCCTCGTCCAGCCGTGCCTCGCCATAGATGGCGCGTTCAGGGGCCTCGCCTGAATGAATCGCGCGGGCTTCGCTCACAAATTTGTCACCGACATAGCTTGCGTTTTTCTCGATATTCTTGCGCAATTCGGCCAGCGCCTGTTCCGCCGGGCTGCGTTCCTTGGCCAGCGCCGGCGCCGCCTTTTGCCCTTCGCGCGCGGCTCCGACACGCGGCGTCATCATCGCCTTTTCGACGTCAGATCCGCCGCAAACGCTGCATTCCACCATCCCCGCTCCGGCGAGCCGGTCAAAGGCGCTGGCGGACTGGAACCAGCTGTCGAATGTGTGCCCGTTCGAGCATTTCAAGGCGTATTGAATCATGGTCGTGCCAAGTTAAACCGTTCTACTTTAATTATTTGTTGAATTGTTAAGATCAAGACCTGTCAGCGCAACTGCTGCGGACGAAAATCCCGCAAAATCCGCGCCAGTTCTGGCTCGACCACACGCGCCGCGGCTTTCTTGGGCGAAAACCACTTTACACGCCGTTGATTTTGCTCTGGAAATTCCGGGTCGAGGGATTTGACACGTACCGGGTAAACCATGACGACACACGGCAGCGTTCCATTCTGGGCGCTGGTCTTGTTATAGGCATAAAGCCCGACACACTGATTGACGGCAGCACCAATCACGCCGGCCTCTTCCCATGCTTCGCGGGCGGCGGATCGCGCCGGAGTCAGCTTGTCGATGGGCCAGCCCTTGGGAATGATCCAGCGTTTGCTCCGGCGCGACGTGATAAGAAGGATTTTGACCTTGCCGTTTTCCACGCGGTAGCAGAGCGCACCGAACTGGGTGCGTACGTCGCTTTTGTGCGTCGCGCGGATGCGCATCGGCAATTGTCTTATCATCTGGTCTTCCCACTTCCTGCGGGTTTTTCCCTGTCAGGAAAAACTACAATGGGACGCCGCCCAGTTCACGCGTTTTCTCACCTGAAGACGGAAAAACAGACGGGCGGTTGCAGAAATCTCCGATGCCCTGCCCTAGCGCAGAGGCATGGCCATCCGCCGGTTGAGACGGGTCACCAACTCGGCCTCGGAAACGCCCGAGTCGATGGCCAGACGGCGCAGACCGAAATGCACCTGCGCGATTTCCTGATAGTAGCTTGTAAAGAGATAATTTGTCGTCGCCCCGGCCACGGCCCCCAAGAGAGGCACCGTCTGCGTCGCGAGTTTCTGCCCCAGAACGGTGGCCAGTTTCGGCGCAACCGCCGCGATCATCCGGTGCATCGTCGGGCCGGTCAGGGTCAACCGCAGGGTGACAAAGGAAAGGTCGGCCCCGTCGTCCTGCTCCAGCGGCCCCGCGGCGGCAAAGACCCGAAGACAATCGAACTGCACGCTCTCCTCGTCGGGGTTGAACCCGTTTTCGGCCGCAACGCCCTGTATCGCGCGCATCAACACTGTGGTCGTCGCCGGAAGCTCGATCATCGCGGTTGGCAATCCGCCCATGCCTCCGGCCGCACCCATAGCGGTGGTCATCGCGGTGTTGATCCACGCCTTCTGGTCCGGCACCTGCCGGCGCGACTGGCGCGCGCCCTCCATCGCGACTTTCAGCGCTGCCTGGGTCGCGCCTTCCATGCTGTTGCGGATCGGGGTGGGCAAACGGTCCAGCAGGTTCTCGGCACGGCTGCCGAGCACGTTCAGCAGCCGCATTCCAATCCCGCTGGCGGCGCGGTAGCGCTTTGCCAGCCTGTCGAGCTCTGCCTCGGCGTCCACTGGCCGTGCCATCACGATGTCATTCATGCCAAACCCTCCCGGCTTCCCGATAAGATTGGCACGAATGCGCGGCATTTCAATCAAGTTATGCGTCCCAGCGGGTCACATCTCCGCAGATGCCCAGCCATGCATCGTCAATCAAAGCCCGCCCAAGCACCCGGTCAGGGTTGGTCGGCGGCGGCATATGCACGTCATCCAGCCGCTCGAACCCGAAGCGCGAATAATAGGGCGCATCACCCACCAGCATGACACGCTCCCACCCGGTTTCGGCGGCTTTCTGCAAAGTGCCCTGGATCAGCAGCGCCCCCAGCCCTTCGCCCTGGTGCGTCGGGTGCACAGCGACCGGCCCCAGCAACAGCGACCGCGCCGCGCCGATTCGGACCGGCCAGTACCGGATCGCCCCGGCGAGAATGCCCTGCGCATCGCGCGCAACCGTCGAGAGGCCCGCAACCGGCGGCACATCCTCGCGCAGCCGGTACGAAGAAAGGGCGGTCCGGCCCGGCGCGAAACACAGATCAAAAAGCGCTTCGACCTCCCACCAGTCGCTCGCAAGTTCCGGATGCATGTCGATCAAAGGGGCAGACACGGGAGAGGCTGGCTTTCTTTAAGTCTATTTGGTGGCAATCCGCGTATCACGCCGCTATCCCTAGGGCAAACGTCAGGAGTTATCTAATGTTCTATCGCCCCGAAGATGGCCACGGCCTGCCCCATAACCCGTTCAACGCGATCGTCACGCCACGCCCGATCGGCTGGATCTCGACCCGCAACGCCGCAGGGCAGAACAACCTTGCGCCCTATTCCTTTTTCAACGCCATCGCCTATTTCCCGCCGCAGGTGATGTTTTCCTCGACCAGTGCCAAGGAAGATCAGGACGGCACCAAAGACAGCGTCGCCAATATCCGCGAGACCGGCGTGTTCTGTGTCAACATCGTCGAATACGAAATGCGCAACGCGATGAACGAGACCTCCATGAACCTGCCCAAGGAGGAGGATGAATTCAAAGTCGCCGGGCTCGATTTCGAGGAATGCGAAACCATCAACTGCCCCCGCGTCGCCGGCACGCCCGCCGCGCTGGAATGCAAGCTGACCCGGATCATCGACCTGCCGGGTGAAGCCAACCGACTTGTGCTGGGCGAAGTCACCGGTGTCCATATCCGCGACAACTGCCTGGTCGATGGCCGTTTCGACATAACCACGTTCCATCCACTGTCGCGTCTTGGGTATCGTGACTACACCCGTGTAACCGACCTGTTCGAACTCACGCGCCCCGACGACTGATCCGGACCCAACGGCGGATCAGTGCACCGTCGATGTACAGGGGGTGTACAGGTTGTGCATCAATATCACCCCCCTGTTTTCGGTCAGATCGGCTCGATCAGGTCGGGCCCGCTGGCCCGGTTCGAATTGACCTTGGGATCGACCCGGTACCAGCTCAGCACATCCTCGTCACCCGGCACCATGAGCCGGGCCGCCCCGCGGCCCTCCTCCCCCAGCCAGAGCGGCCAGTTCTCCGGCTCCACGATCAGCGGCATGCGGTGATGCAGCTCTGAAACGCGCTGGTTCGCCGCCGTCGTGACGATGGCGCAGGTGTCCTGCGGGTCTTCCTTTCCCCAGCTTTGCCAGATGCCGCCAAAGGCAATCGGTTCACCATCCTGACGCTGGAAATACCACGGCAAACGGTTGCCCTTCTCATCCTTGGTCCATTCAAAAAACCCGGTCGCAAGGATCAGGCAACGCCGCTCACGACAGGCGGATTTGAAGGCCGGTTTGTCCGCCACCGTCTCGGCGCGCGCATTGATCAGCAGCGGGCCGTCATTCTCGACCTTGTACCAGTGCGGCAGGAACCCCCAGCGCATCGAGACCAGCCGCCGACCGCTGTCTTCGCCCAGAATCACATGTACCTGATTTGTCGGGCAGACATTGAAATTCGGCACTGGGGGCAAGGCATTAGCGGGCTTGGCCGCGAAAAGCTGGGCCATCGCATCCGGAGGCAGGGTGACTGCAAATCTACCGCACATATCCGACAGTCTAGATTTACATGCGGCTTAGTAAAGCCGATAGATGGGATCAAAAAAGCATCTTAACAAAGCAATCACTTGATAAAATTCGGCGGGAAACGGCAGAACATCGAAAACGCGATTGTGTCTTCCGCCAATTAAGGCAAATGACAGTTCCATGACAGTCCAGTCTGACCTGACGACATGTATGACGCTGCTTCAGGGCGGCCGACAGAAAGCTGCCTATGACGCCGCCCGAAAAGCCATGGGCCGTCACAAGACCCAGCCTGAATTTCCTAATATCGCGGGTATCGCACTCTGCGGTAACGGGAAATACGCCGAAGGCATCCAGTATTTCAAAAAGGCCCTGAACCTCAGCGCCGATTTCAGCGATGCGCGCAAGAACCTTGCCCAGACGATGATCCTGCTTGGCCAGTTCGCCCCTGCCGAAACCCAGCTTGCCCGGCTGGTGCGAGAAACCCCGCGCGACGGAGCGGTCTGGTATCTGCTGGCGCAGGCGCGGTTGCAGACCGGGCAATTGGAACAGGCGCTTGAGGATATCGAAGAGGCCATTTCGATCGACCCGAAACAGGCGCGCAATCATAACCTGCGCGGATTGCTGCATGACAGGCTTGGCCAGCCCGCAGAGGCGCTGGAGGCCTTCGAGAAAGCGCTGGCGCTGAACCCGAATGACTTGGAAACGCTGGTAAATATCAGCCTGCCGCTTGCGCGCCAGCTTCGCGTGGATGAGGCGACCGAGGCCGTCCGCCGCGCCGTGGCTCTTGCCCCCGGCCATCTCGCCGCGCGCCTGCGGCTGGGGATGACCATGGTTGAGGCGGGCCAGACCGAAGAGGCAAAGGCCGCTTTTGCCGCAGCGATTGAGATCGATCCGCTGAATGGCGAAGCTTACGAACAGCTTGTGGCGCTGAACGATGCCGACGCGAACGAGACGCTTGGCCCCGCGGTACGACGTGCCTACAAGAAAGCGCCCAAGAACAGCGAGGCCCGGGCGGCGCTGGCCTTTGCGCAGGCCCGCATGGCGCAGCAGCAGGGCGACAGCGAACAGGCCGCCGAATGGCTGCGGGACGCGAACCGGAACATGGCCGCCCTGCGCCCCTTTGACAGTGAGGCGGACGAAGCGTTCAACGACAAGATCCTCGCGCGGTTCCCCGCCCCGCTGACACTTTCGGCGCAGGGCGGGAACGAAAACGGTCCGCGCCCGATCTACGTTCTCGGCCTGCCGCGCTCCGGCACGACCCTTGCCGAAGCGGTGCTTGGCGCGCATCCACATGTCAGCGCCTTGGGCGAACGTGCCACCGCCGGTATCGCGATCTATCCGCTGATCGATTCAGATGCCGAATTCGACGCCGAAGACTTTCGCTGGATAGAGGCCGCAGCCCTGCCGCCGCTCTCCGACGGCACGCGGGCTTTTGTCGATAAAATGCCGGAAAACTATAGACTTATCGGTTTCCTCAAGACCGCGCACCCCGAATGCCGGATCATCAATATGCGCCGCGATCCGCGCGATATCGCGCTTTCGATGTGGCGAGGCCGGTTCACCGGGCGGGCGCTCGATTACACCTATGACCAGCAGGCGATGGCACGCCGATTCAACACTTATGCGCGGATGATGGCCCACTGGCACAAGGTGCTGCCCGGCCAGATCCTTGACCTCTCCTACGAAGAGATGGTCAGCGACATCGACAGCGCCAGCCGCACCCTCGCCGACTGGTGCGGGTTGGAATGGGAGGCCGCGATGGCCCGCCCGAACGAATCCGCCGGTCAGGTTCTCACCATGAGCGCGGCGCAGATCCGCCAGCCCGTGCATCAACGCTCGGTCGGGGGGTGGAAGGCGCATGAGCCCATGCTGCGTGAGTTCATCGACGGGCTTGATCCGGCGCTGTGGCCGGAAATTGAAGGCGACTGAAGGGTTACGCCTCAATGGTGCTGACCGCGAACAGCGCTGGCGCCTCAAAGGATACGCTCCCGTCGGCCCCCACATAGCCTGCCAGCCGCTCTCGTGCTTTTTCCTTGAGCGTCTCCATCATCGGCGCGTCCACCATGCCTGCCAGAGTCCAGCCGCCAATTTCCGTGTCAAGCCAATCGCTTAGCGAGGCATGCCGGATCATCCCGACCTTTCGGGAAATCTGCACATGCGGCAGCCCGCCCTTGTCGAGCGCTTCTTCGAATGCCTCGCCCTCGCCAAGACAAAAGGGCGCCTTGAGCGCCTCGGCCCCGTCATTGCCAACGACGTCACCCACCAACGGGATCAGGTCGCAATAGCCCGGGGATTTCTCCCATGCCTCGAATACGGCGACGGCGACCTTTCCGCCCGGCTTGCAGACCCGCGCCATCTCGGCCAGCGCCCGGGGCCGGTCGGCAAAGAACATCAGCCCGAACTGGCACAGCACCGCGTCGAACTGACCATCTCCAAAGGGCAGGTTTTCTGCCACTGCATGTTGGAAATCGACTTCGCGGGCATATCGGCGCGCCACCGTCAGCATGCCCTCGTTGATGTCGACAGCCGTCACTCGGGCACCGGTGGCCGCCGCGACACGCGCGACCACGCCGGTGCCTGTCGCCACATCCAGGACCTTGTCGCCCGGACCGGCCCCGGACAACTCTACCAGCCACGGCGCGAACTGGCCAAAGAGCGCAGGAACAAAGAAGTTTTCATAAACAGCGGCGGCCTCGGCAGTGATCTGACCTGCGGCGGCCTTTTCCATTTGCTCAGCCATGACAGTTCCTCCCTCACTGCTGACGCGAGGACAGTATAGCACAAAAAGCGCTCGATTTCCGTGGAGAGGAGAGGACAAGCCCCCTGCTTTTTGGCGGATCGTAGAGGAGCGGCAGGATCAGACAGCAAGCATCCGGCGCGTTCAAAACGAAAACGGAGGCCGAAGCCCCCGTTCCCGTTGTCTTCTCCAGCAGAACGCCAACAGTTATTTCACCGCGATGCGCCCGTCCGTATAGGGCTTGTAGGGCGCTTTCTCGGCCAGATACTCCGCCGTCACATCCGCAAGATCCGGCCCGAAGTCATAGGCGTTCTGAGCGTCCGTGAACATCTTGTAACCGTCGCCACCGCTGCGCACGTAGTTGTTCGACACAACGCCGTAAAGCTTGTCCATCTCGACCGGCGCGCCGCCGATCATGACGTCGCTGACACGCTCGCCTGCAGGCTTGGACGCGTCAAAGGCATAGGTCATGCCGGCGACCTGAGCGAAACGTCCTGCGCCCTCCTCGATCTGGCTCACGCCGTTTTCCAGTGCTTCGACAAGCGTCGCGCCGGTGACCTGAAAGGTCGACAGCGTGTTCTGGAAGGGCAGCACGGTCAGCACTTCGCCCATGGTGACCTCGCCCGCGTCGATGCTGGCCCGGATACCGCCGCCGTTCTGGATCGCTACGTCGATGCCCTGATCCTTGACCCGGTCGAGCATCGCATCCGCGATCAGGTTGCCCATGGTGCATTCCTGACTGCGGCAGGTTTCACGATCACCGCCGATGGCCTCGTCCGTCTGGGCGACCACCTTGTTGCGGATCTCGTCCAGCGGTTTGGCCGCCTCGACGATCCGGGAAACGGTCGCCTCGTCCTCGACCACGGCGGCATCCATCAGAAGCGGCGCGCCACTTGCTTCGATCACCTTGCCATCGTCGTCAAAAATGACGTTCAGCTCGCCGAGAAACTTGCCATAGGCATAAGCCGAAACGATCGCCGTATCGCCCACCATTGTCGGATAAGGCCCTTCCGCACTTTCCATGTCGCCCAAGAGCGTATTGGTATGCCCGCCCACGATCACATCGACACCGGTGGTTTGCTCGGCCAGTTCCAGATCAACCCCGTAGCCGGAATGCGACAGTACAACGATCTTGTTCACGCCCATCTCGGTCAGCTTGTCGACCTCGCCCTGCACCGCGTCGGCGGGGACGGTAAAGATGACGTTCGGGCCGGGGCTGGCAAGCTCATCCGTATCCTGCGGAGTCAGGCCGATCAGGCCGATCTTTTCGCCGTTCTTTTCGATCACGGTGGATTTCTTGAGCACATCGGCCAGCAGTGGTTCACCGCTGACATCGGCGTTGCTCATGAGGATGGGAAATTCGAGCGCGTCCATGAATCCGCGCAGTACTTCGGGCCCATCGTCGAATTCGTGGTTGCCCACGGTCATCGCGTCATAGCCCATCTTGTTCATCATTTCGGCGGCCAGTTTGCCTTTGTAATAGGTATAAAACAGCGTGCCTTGGAACTGGTCGCCTCCGTCAACGAGCAGAGAATTGTCGAGCCGCGCCCGGGCATCGCGGATTGCGCTCATCAGGCGGGCAGAACCGCCGAAACACTTGCCTTCGGTGTTGTCCTCGGTAGAGCAGCCGCTGTCGTACTTGTTGATGGGTTCGAACCGGGCATGGAAATCGTTGGTATGCAGGATCGTCAGGGAATAGTCGGCGGCGGCCGCACCGGCACTCAGGCCAAGCGCCGCAGCAGACATCAGGAATCGGTTCATCATTATTACTCTCCCGGTTGGTTGTGCACGAATGGTGCGCCATTTCCGCTGGCCCTGTCAAAGCTCTCATGCGGCTTGTCGCAGGGGCAATTCGCACCGCGCGCCAATCCCTCTCCCGAGACGCCTTGTACATGGGCAGAGGCGCGCACTCTTGACCGGATCGTCAAAGACCGGCATCTGCAAACCATGCTGATCTACAAGATATTCCGCTCCCCCGAATGGGAGGCGCTGGTTGCCGATGGGTCCACGCTGGGCGCGCCGATCGACATCGACGACGGGTTTGTTCATTTCTCGACCGCCGAACAGGCTGCCGAGACTGCCGCGAAACATTTCGCCGGGGTCGACGGGCTGGTTCTTTTGTCTGTCGAGGCTGACTCACTTGGTGATGCGCTCAAATGGGAACCTTCGCGCGGTGGCGCGCTGTTCCCGCATCTCTACCGCCCGTTGCGGATCGACGATGTGAGCTGGCACAAGCCGCTGCCGCTGGTTGATGGTATACACCAATTCCCGGAGGACATGGCGTGAGCCTGATCGAGCGTCTTGGCCTTGCTTTCATGCACCGGATCGATCCGGAAGCGGCACATGGGCTGGCCATTCGCGCTCTGCAATGCGGGCTGACGCCAAAGCCGGGACCGGTCACGTCCGAGCGGTTGCGATGCACTCTCGCCGGGATCGACCTGCCCAATCCGGTTGGTCTGGCGGCGGGGTTCGACAAAAATGCGACCGTTATCGCGCCGCTGTCACAATCAGGTTTCGGGTTCATCGAGGTCGGCGCCGCCACGCCGCGTCCGCAGCCCGGTAACCCCAAACCACGCCTGTTCCGGCTGAGCGAGGACCGCGCCGCGATCAACCGGTTCGGGTTCAACAATGACGGGATGGAAGCCATCGGCGCGCGCCTTGCGGGCCGACCGAAGGACGCTGTGATCGGTCTGAACCTTGGCGCGAACAAGGACAGCGCGGATCGCGCGGGCGATTTCGCCGCCGTGCTGCGTCATTGCGGGGCGCATCTGGATTTCGCCACGGTCAATGTCTCTTCGCCAAACACGGAAAAGCTACGTGACCTTCAGGGAAAGGCGGCGCTGACTGCCCTGCTGAACGGTGTCATGGAGGCGCGTGCCGAGTTGCCACGCCCGGTACCTGTGTTCCTGAAGATTGCACCGGACCTTGAGACGAGCGAATTGCAGGACATTGCCGAGGTTGCGCGTGACACCGGGATCGACGCGATCATCGCGACGAACACGACCCTGTCGCGCGAGGAGTTGAAAAGCGCCCATGGGGGCGAGACCGGGGGACTTTCCGGCGCGCCCCTGTTCGAGAAATCGACCCGCGTTCTGGCGCAGCTATCCCAGATGACGGATGGGTCCATTCCGCTGATCGGCGTCGGCGGCATCGGCTCGGCCGAGCAGGCCTATGCCAAGATCTGTGCCGGGGCGTCGGCAGTACAGGTCTATACGGCGCTGGTCTATCACGGTCTGGCACTGGTGGGCGAAATAGCAACAGGTCTCGACCGCCTGCTGGCGCGGGATGGCTTCGCAAACGTGGCCGATGCGGTCGGCAGCAAGAGGAATGACTGGCTATGATCACCTACTGGCACAACCCGCGCTGTTCCAAATCCCGTCAAGGGCTGGCGCTGCTTGAGGAGAAAGGCGCGGAGATCACCGTGCGCAAGTACCTTGAGAACTCGCCCGACCTTGCCGAGATCACCGCCGCGTGGGAAGCGCTTGGCAAGCCGCCGGTCGCCGACATGATGCGCACGGGCGAGAAAGTCTTTCGCGAAGAGGGTCTGTCCAAGGTTGATGACAACGGCAAGCTGCTGGCAGCGATGGCCGCGCATCCGATCCTGATCGAGCGTCCCTTGGCGATCAAGGACGGCCGCGCCGTGATCGGTCGCCCGCCCGAGGCGCTGCTCGAGTTGCTCTGAACGCGGCCCCTTTTACCACGGCACCCGGGGCATTAGGTTGAGGCCAACAAGGAGAGCCTCCCATGACCCGATTTTCCGTACTCGATCTGTCACCCATCGTCGAAGGCAGCACCGCCGCTGACTCGCTCGCCAGCACGCTGGAACTGGCGCAGCATGCCGAAGCGCTTGGTTTCACGCGGTTCTGGCTGGCCGAACATCACAACATGCCGGGCATCGCCTCGGCGGCGACCTCTGTCGTGATTGGCCATGTGCTGGGCGGCACCAAGACGATCCGCGTCGGCTCGGGCGGGGTGATGCTGCCAAATCACGCACCGCTGGTCATTGCCGAGCAGTTCGGCACCCTTGCGACGCTCTACCCTGACCGGGTTGATCTGGGGTTGGGCCGCGCGCCCGGCACCGATGGCAAAACCGCCTGGGCGCTGCGCCGCAACATGAACCAAAGCGACGAGTTCCCGCGCGATGTGGTCGAACTGATGGGATATCTCGGCGACAAGGCGCCCGGGCAGCCGATCATGGCCGTACCGGGTGTCGGCACCAAGGTGCCGGTCTATATCCTCGGTTCAAGCCTTTATGGCGCGGAACTGGCGGCGCAGCTTGGCCTGCCCTATGCCTTTGCATCGCATTTCGCTCCCGCCGCGCTGGATCAGGCCCTTGCGATCTATCGCGATCACTTCAAGCCCTCGGCCATGCTCGACAAGCCTTATTTCATCCTTGCCGCCAATGTCTTCGGGGCCGAGGATGACGAAACAGGCGCCTATCTCAAGACGTCGATGCAGCAGGCCTTTGTCCGGCTGCGCACCGGCCAGCCCGGTCCCCTGCCGCGACCGGTGCGCAACATCAGCGAACATGTTGATCCGGCCATGGTGCGAATGGTCGATCAGGCGCTCAGCGTCTCGGTCACCGGCGCGCCGGAAACCGTCGAGAAGGGCATCAGTGACCTGATCAACCGTTACGCCCCGGACGAGATCATGTTCAACGGTCAGATCCATGACCAGCAGGCCCGGTTGCGTTCGTTTGAAATTGCCGCCAAAGCGATGCAATCATTGAATGCCCGCCAGCAAGCGGCGGAATAGGGAGGAATTACATGACGAAACCTGCGTTTGACCTGACTGGCAAGGTGGCTCTTGTCACCGGCGGTAATGGCGGTATCGGCCTTGGCATGGCCGATGCGATGGCCGCCGCCGGGGCCAACATTGCAATCTGGGGCACCAATGCGGACAAGAACGCCGCCGCGGTAGAGCAGCTTCGCGGGCATGGCGTTGAGGCCGAAGCCTTTGTCTGCAACGTGGCCGACCGGGACGAGGTCAATGCGCAGATGGCCGCGACGCTTGGCCGTTTTGGCCGGATCGACGGATGTTTCGCCAATGCGGGCGTTTCGGGGCGCGGGGCGCGGTCCTTCCTTGAAATCACGCCCGATGAATGGAAGCGGGTGCTGTCGGTCAATCTCGATGGCGTCTATCACACCTATCAGGCCGTGCTGCGCCACATGGTCGAACGGTCCGAAGCGGGTGATACCGGTGGCCGTCTGGTCGCCATGTCGAGCCTTGCCTCGGTCTCCGGCGCGGCGCGCAGCGAGCATTACGCGGCATCCAAGGGGGCGCTGAACGCGATGACCTATGCGCTGGCGGTGGAATTCGCACGCTACGGGATCACCGCGAACGCGATCCTGCCGGGCTGGATCGCAACCGACATGACGCAGGACGCGATGGCGAACCAGAAATTCGCCGAGAACGCGGGCAAGCGCATCCCTGCCCGCCGCTGGGGGGCGCCCGAAGATTTCGGGGGCATCGCCTGCTATCTTCTGTCGGATGCCTCGGCCTATCACACCGGTCAGCTCTTGCAGATCGACGGTGGTTACTGGCGGTTCTAAGCGCCAAGTTCCCGAACATGACGATGGCCGCGCCGCACCCACGGGCGCGGCCATTTTCTTTTGATAACACGAGATCCACCGATGTGGACTGTCTGTTTCAAGTGGACAGGATCGGGCCATGTTTCTAGCGTCGCCGCACCTCCTTCCGGGATCGAAACATGACTAAACCATTGCAATACGACAGCTATATCATCTGCGGCACGCCACGGACCGGCAGCACGATGCTCTGTAACCTGCTTGCCGCAACCGGCATCGCGGGTGATCCGGATTCGTTTTTTATGCGCGATGTCGACGTGGTCTGGGCCAGCGAATGGGGCCTTCCCAAGCGTGAGGGGATGACGCATCAGGCGTATTGCGCCGCCTACCTGAAAGCAGCGATAGCCTCTGGCAAAGCGCAGACCGGGATATTCGGCCTGCGTCTCATGCGTGAAAATCTCGGCGATCTGGGGGCGATGATCGACGCGGTCTACCCGGGCCTTTCCGATGACAAATCACGCCTCCAGGCGGCATTCGGCAGAACGCTCTGCATTCATCTGCTGCGCGGCGATAAACTTGCCCAGGCCGTGTCCATGGTAAAGGCCGAACAAACCGGCCTGTGGCATATTGCGTCGGATGGAAAAGAGCTGGAGAGGCTCGCGCCTCCGCAGCCGCCCAGATACGATTTCGACCGGATTGCCGCCAAGCTGGACAGGTTAACCGCTTATGACACGGGCTGGCTTAACTGGTTCAAAGCGGAGGATATCGCGCCGCTGACGATCGAGTATGAGACTTTGTCGACCGATCCGTCGCAAATAATCAACCGGATCATACAGGAACTGGGATTTGACGAGGATGTCCACGTCTCGGCTGATCCCGGTGTCGGCAGGTTATCAGATGAGACTAGCCGTGAATGGGTCCGCCGTTTTCGCGCAGAACTCGTACAGAGATAGCGGCCGGCAACCCGTACGTGGTTGTTCACCGGCCGCGTCATTCATCCGGTCAGGACGCGCGCCGCAGAGGGCGGATGTCCGTGGTTTCAGTACCCAGCGCCGATCAGATCACGACTTCGATCAGGTACGGACCCTTGGTTTCCAGCCCGTGTTCGATGGCACGGGTCAGGTCATCGGCCTGTTCGACCCGCACGCCGTCGACTCCCATGCCCTTGGCCATCGACACCCAGTCAAGCGCCGGACGGTCGAGAGAGAGCATGTCCACCGCCCGCGGACCGGGGTTCTGGACGCCGACATTTGTCAGTTCGCCGCGCAGGATCTGGTAGCTGCCGTTCGACATGATCAGCACGGTGATATCGAGCTCTTCGCGCGCCATTGTCCAGAGCGACTGCACCGTGTACATGGCGCTGCCGTCCCCGACCAGAGCCATAACCTTACGATCCGGGCAGGCCACCGCGCAGCCGATGGATACCGGCAGGCTATAGCCAATGGAACCGCCGCAATTGTTGATCCAGGTATGCGGCGGCGTCCCTGCGGTATCCGGGAAGAACGCGCGGCCCGTGGTCAGCGATTCATCGACGACGATGGCATCTTGCGGGATCGTGGCGGCCAGCGCCTGGGCGATGGTGTCCGGGTTGTTCTTGCCGGTCGGTATGTCGACTTCCTTGCGCTCGGCGAGAACCGGTTCGCAGTCGTCTGCGCCAGTCGCGCTTACCAGCGCGTCAAGCACCGCGTCGAGATCACCGCTGGCCCCGGCCAGTTCGACAATCTCACAGCCTTCGCGGGTCAAGACGGCAGGCTTGCCGGGATAGGCGAAGAATCCGATAGGTGCCCGTGCGCCTACGAGAACAACCTTTTTATACGGCTCGAGTTCTTTGAGCGCGATGTCGATCGGATACGGCACGCGGTTAATCACAACCCGGCCCGCGCCGCGTTCAAGCCGCTGGTTCGACCATTCCGACAAAAGCTTGCAGCCGGTTTTCACCGCAATCTTGCCCGCCAGTTCGAGGTTCTCCGCGCTCAGCGCCTCGCCGCCGAGCAAGAGCAGCGTATCCTCGCCATCCAGCGCCTTTGCGGCCTTTTCGAGCATGGCCGGGTCCATCGGGTCTCGCGCGGGCGGTTCACCGGCGACATGCACCTCGCCGCCCTCGTTCCACGCGGTGTCGCTTGGCAGGATCAGGGTCGCGATCTGCCCTGCCCCGGTCCGCGCCGCCTGAACCGCATCCGCCCCGGCCTTGCCCACGTCCTCGGCACGCTCGGAGGTATGAACCCAATGCGACACCGGACGCGCCAGCCCCTGAATATTCGACATCAGCGGCGCATCGAGCTTGCGGTGCGTTTCGGCATGTTCGCCGACGATGTTCACAACGGAGGAATTCGCCTTTTTCGTATTGTGCAGGTTGGCGATGCCATTGGCGAGCCCCGGCCCGAGGTGCAGCAGCGTACAGGCCGGTTTCCGCGCCATCCGGTAATAGCCATCCGCCGCCCCTGTCGCGACACCTTCAAAGAGCGCCAGCACCGAGCGCATCCCCGCCACATGGTCAAGCGCGGCCACAAAGTGCATCTCGGAGGTGCCGGGGTTGGTAAAGCAGGTATCTACTCCGCTATCCACCAGACTTCGCACAAGGCTTTCGGCTCCGTTCATTTCTTTTCCTTTCAAGTTCAATATGCTGCGCAGATCACAATCCGTGATCCCGCTTTATCCCTGCCAGCGCGACCAGCGCTGCATCGCGCCGGTGGACCAGCGTGTCGCGGTCCTGCCCGGCCAGTTCCCTTTCGACCCCAGCGATCAGTTTTTCCTGCAATTCAGGCGTCAGCGCGCTTTGGCCAAGCTCGCCCCAGCGGACCTCTTGCGTGGGTCCGAGATGTTCGAGATAATGGCGATAGCCCCCCGCCCCGCCACCGAGATGATAGAGAAGATGTGGCCCCATCAGCGCCCAGCGCATTCCCGGCCCATAAGCGATTGCCTTGTCGATATCTTCGACATCCGCGATGCCTTCGGCCACCATATGCACCGCTTCACGGTAAAGCGCCGAGGTCAGGCGGTTGGCAAGATGGCCCGCCACCTCTTTCTTGACGCGGATCGGCACCCGATTCAGCGCGCGATAGATCGCTTCGGCGCGGTCAACCACGGCGGGAGAGGTCGCCTGACCGGCGACAAGTTCGACCATGGGCACCATGTGTGGCGGGTTCATCGGGTGGGCAACAAGGATACGTCCGGGATGCTGCGCGCCTGCCTGAATATCACTCGCCTTCAGCGAAGAGGTGCTCGACGCGATGATCACGTCGGGCCCGATGTGTTTTTCCAGTTCGGCGACGAGATCTTTTTTAACCGCGATCCGGTCCGGCGCGTTTTCCTGAATGAATTCTGCTTCACCCAAGGCGCTGATGTCCGGAGAAACGATCACCGGCCCCCATGTATCCGTCTCGGTCAGCCCCAGCGCCCGCAGATTGGGCCATGCCTCGGCCAGAAAGGTCGAGAGTTCAGCCGCCGCTTCGTTGCGCGGATCGACAACGATCACCTTGGCGCCATGGGCAAGGAACAGGCTTGCCCAGCTCATCCCGATCAGACCGCCGCCGAGAACACCGAAAACGGGCAGATCGGTCATGCTGATTCCCAGTAGGGAACGCGCAGGTCTTTCTTGAGGATTTTCCCGATCGAGCTGCGCGGCAGTTCCTCGCGGATCTCGACGGCGGACAGCCGCTGGCTCTTGCCGAGTTTGTCATTCGCGGCTTCACAGATCTCCTCTGCGCTGCGCTTTGCGCCGTTGCGCAGGACCACCAACCCAAGAGGCGTTTCGCCCCATGCCTCGGAGGGGACACCGATCACCGCCGCGTCGATCACATCCGGATCGTTCAACAGGACAAGTTCCAGATCATTGGCATAGATATTCAGACCGCCGGAAATGATCATGTCCTTCTTGCGGTCGGACAGGACCAGAAAGCCATCTTCGTCAAAGCTGCCCATGTCGCCGGAGCGAAAATAGATATCGCCAGCCGCGTCGCGCCAGATGTAATCTTCGGTCAGGTCCTCGCGCCCGTAATACCCGGCCATCATGGTCGGCGACCGGCCGCAGATTTCACCCACCTGCCCGGGCGCGACTTCGCGTCCTTCGGTATCGATCAGCTTGATCACGCAGTTCGGCGCGGGCTTGCCAACCGTATGCAGCTTGTCCGGCGTCTCATCGGCGATGAGAACCGTCACGCCGCCGCCTTCGGTCAACCCGTAATACTCGCACAGCTTGCCCGGAAAGCGTTTCAGCACGTCGGCTTTCACATCTGCCCGCAGCGGGGCCGAGGTCGAAAATTTCACCTTCATCGTGGATAGGTCGAAATCGTCGAAATCAGGAACATCCATGATGCGTTTGTACTGGACCGGGACCAGCATCGTGTGCGTGATCTTTTCCTTTTCGACCAGCTCAAGGTAGCCACGCGCGTCGAATTTCGGCATCAGGACCACGGTCGAACCGCCCACCAGCGTCGGCAGGAACGCCACGATGGTCGTGTTGGAATAAAGCGGCGTCGACAGCAGCGTGCGCGCGTTCTGGTCGTAGCCATTGGCGCTGACGCGGTCCATCTGCGCCGCCCGCATCCAGTGGTTATGGAGGATGCCCTTGGGCGTGCCTGTCGTCCCCGAGGAATAGATCAGGTTCACCGCGTCGGTCATATCGATCGGTATCATCGGATCGGTGACCGGGGCCTTTTCCAGCATATCCTCGTAATCGGCAAAGCCCGAGGCATCGAAATCGATTGCGACCTTCTCGGCACTCAGCCGGTCAAGGAAGGGCGCGGCAAGATCGCGGTACTGGTTGGCGAGAAACAGCATCCGCGCCCCGCAATCGGCCAGCATCTTTTCCAGAGCTTCAGGCGATGCCATCGTCGAAAGCGGCGTGATACAGGCGCCCGCCCGGATGATCCCCATGAACAGCTCGGCATAGGCGATGGAATTCGGGGAGAGCACCGCAACATTGTCGCCCTTCCCGACGCCACGCGCGATCAGCGCATTCGCGACCCGGTTGATGCGCGTGTCGAAATCGCCCCAGTTCAGCCGTTCGTCGCCGCAGATCAGCGCCTCTTGGTCAGGGTTCTTTCGGGCGCTGGCACGTACCATGTCCACCACCGTCAGTTTCGGCGGCGTTTCTGGCATCGGAGGAGTTATGTCGATCATTTTTCGCTATTCGGTTTTGAATTCCACTTTCGCGTGACCTTAGGGCAAGCCTTTGGAAACACAAGTCACCTGGTCGGACAATCCGACCGTCAAGCAAACCGATAGGTGCCGCCCCGCTCAAGCGCGCGCTGCCATGCGGGGCGTTCGTGCACGGCCTGAACAAAGGCGGCGAGTTTCGGGTAGCGTTTGCCTCCATCCTGTTTCACGGCAATCTCCGCAGGGAAGCTCAGCATAATATCGGCGGCTGAAAGGTCATCGAGCACGAAATGGCCCGAGGGGCGCAGCATGTGTTCCATGTACTGGAAATGGCTGTCGAGCTGCTGCTCGATGCGCGGTTTGAGCGGTTCGCCTGCCGAACCCAACCTGCCGGTATACAGTTGCAGCAGGATCGGCGTCATCGCAGAGCCTTCGGCAAAATGCATCAGCTCCATATGGGTGATCGCTTCGTCGCTGCCCTTGCGCGGCAACAGGTGCCGGCCAAACTGGTTGCAGACATATTCGACGATGGCTCCGCTTTCGGCGATTTTGCGCCCGTTCTCTTCCAGCACCGGCGATTTCCCCAGCGGATGAACCGAGGCCAGCTCGGACGGCGCGAGATTCGTCACCGGGTCGCGTTCGTAGCGGCGCAGTTGATACTCGATTTCCAGCTCTTCCAGCAGCCACAGGATTCGCTGGGATCTGGAATTGTTCAGGTGGTGAACGATGAACATGTACTTCTCCCCTAGTCGGGGCAGAGAGTGGTCGCCCGCAGCCGGAATGGCAAGGGAAGACGGGACCGGAATGTTACCTGAAAGCAGCGTCCTGTGCGGACGTCCCGTCCGGAAATCAAAAAGGGCGCCCTGTGACGGACGCCCTTCGATTGATCACCTGATGTCGCCTCAGAGAGCGGCCTGGAAAAGAGCCAGCGTGTTCTCGGAGGTCATCTTGACCGGGTTGCCGCCGACACTCGGATCTTCGAGTGCCATCGCGGTGAGGTCGTCAAGACGGTCGTCGCCGACGCCCAGATCGCGCAAGCCGTTCGGAATGCCCAGCTCTTCGCGCAGCGCCATCACGCGGTCGTAAAAACCGGTGTAGCCGCCAGAGATGCCCATATAGGCCGCCGCCTGCACCAAGCGCGATTCGACCTCGGGGCGGTTGAAATCAAGCACCGCAGGCATCACCACCGCGTTGGTCGTGCCGTGGTGCGTGTTATAGACCGCGCCAATCGGGTGGCTCAGCGCATGGATCGCGCCAAGGCCCTTTTGAAAGGCGGTCGCGCCCATTGCTGCCGCGCTCATCATATG
>JAAEZD010000053.1:0-10752 GCA_018223035.1 Paracoccaceae bacterium | reverse complement strand
GATTTCACGGGGCAATTTCAGGCCGGATTCTGATTAATTAGGGTACAGTGACAGCGATCCTCGTCTGGCAGTCTGCCAGCCGCTGGCGCACCACCTGCTTGTCCCATAGGACACCGCACGAGGCGCCCTGGGATCGTCGGACTCCCGGAGCTTCGCGACGATCCACTCCGGTTTTGTTTTTTCTGGGCCATTCCGCTATCCTCAAATTGGCTCGAAATCCTATTTTAGGGAGGATCGTTGTGTCAGGCGGTCGCCGCTAGGCCGTCCGACTGTGCGTCCCGTTTCGGTGGCCGTATCCGGAACAGAAGCGCATAGAGCACCGGAACCGCGACGAGCGTCAGGACCGAAGCAAAGGCGAGGCCGCCCATGATCGTCACCGCCATCGAGGCAAAAAACGCATCGGGCAGAAGCGGAATCATGCCAAAGATCGTCGTGCCGGCGGCGAGCACCACAGGGCGAAGACGGCTGACTGAGCCGTCGATCACCGCCTTGTAATCGGGCACACCCTGTGCACGTAGAAAGTCGATCTCTTCGATGAGAACGATTGCGTTCTTCATCAACATTCCCGAAAGCGACAGGAAGCCGAGCAGGGCCGTAAATGTGAAGGGCAGACCGGTGAACAGCAACCCCAGGACCATGCCCGTCACGGACATTGGCACCACGAGCCACAGGATCAGCGGTTGGCGGACTTTGTTGAACATCAAAATCGAAATCGTCAACATGACCAGGAAGCCCAGGGGAAGCTGCTTGCCAAGCGACTCCTGAGCCATCTGCGCACTTTCGAATTCGCCGCCCCATTCCATTGCATAACCGTCGGGAAGCGGGATGGATTCGATCTCGGTGCGGACGCTTCGGAATGCCTCATCCGCGGTGAGATCGCTGCGGGCACCGCCGAGGGCGGCGATTGTCCGCTCTCGGTCGCGCCTGTGAATGAGTGCCTCGACAAGACGGGGATCGAACCTTTCGACAAGGTTGGCCATGGGTACATAGGACCCTGCCCCATCGGACCACACCGATAGGTCACGAAGGCGGTCAACTCCGTCGCGTTCGCTCTCGGGAAGCCGGAGATGGATCGGAATCAACACGTCGTCCTCGCGTAGGTCGCCAACGCGCAGTCCGGACGTTCCATAGCGGATGGTATCCGCGATCGCTCCGCGCGTTGCGCCAGCCAGCCGCATTCGTGCCTCATCGACGATGGGTTCGACGAGGATCTCACGCTGCCGCCAATTGGTGCGCGGATTGGTGATGGTTCCTGCCTCCTCGTAAATCCTCATCGCATCATCCGCGAGCTGGCGCAGGATGACCGGATCGGGTCCCGAAAAACGAACTGCAACATCGGCACCGGAGGGCGGTCCGAACACGATATCTTCGACACGGATCAGAGCGTGGGGGAATTCGGCGGGCAAGTCCTGGTTAAGTCTGCTCGCGATCGTCGCGATCGTTGCGGCGTCCGCAACCCGGACGATGAGTTGGCCATAGCTGGCATCCGCCTGCTCGGGGTTGTATGTCAGCATGAATCGGCTTGCCCCGCGCCCGACGAGGGCCGTTACCCCGGTTACGGCATCCTCATCCATGAGAATCCGCTCGAGCCGCTGCATCTCTTCGTCGGTCGTGTTGATATCGGTTCCCTGCGGCATCTGGAACTCAACGTAGAAAATCGGCGTGTTCGAGGCGGGGAAGAAGGCCTGCTTGACCTGTCCGAAAGCCATAACGGACCAAACGGTGATGCCAATGATCGTCAGAACAACCGGAATGCGGACGCGCAGCGCCATCCACAAAATCCCGCGATATGTCGCGTAGAACACGCCCTTGTAGGGATTATCCGAAATGTTTTTGGGGGCCTTGAGCAGCAGCTTGCCGAGATACGGCGTCACCGTGACTGCCAGGACCCAGCTTGTTAGCAGCGAGATGGCGATCACCGCGAAAAGCGAAAACAGAAACTCGCCCGTGGCGTCAGGCGACAGCCCGATACCGGAAAACGCCATGATCCCGATAACGGTCGCCCCCAGCAAGGGGATTGACGTGGCGCTTTCGGTCTCGGCAGCAGCGTCTTCCGCGCTTTTTCCTCGCGCCATGCCGATCACCATCCCTTCTGTGATGACGATGGCGTTGTCGACCAGCATCCCCATCGCGATGATCAGGGCGCCCAGGCTGATCCGCTCCATCTGTATCCCGAACACTGACATGAAGAACAGTGTGGAGAAAACGGTGAGCCCGAGGGTCGAGCCCACCACGAGGCCTGCGCGCCAACCCATGGTCAGCATCAGCGCACCGACCACGATCGCGACCGACTGTCCGAGGCTGACGAGAAAGCTTGAAACGGATTCGTCCACCACGACATGCTGCTCGTAGATCGGTATGATCTCGACACCTTCAGAAAGCCCCAACTTGAGCCGTTGAAGCCGTGCTGAAACCGCCTGACCGACTTCGACCACGTTTTGGTCCGTCAACGCGGAAACGCCAAAGGTAAATGCCGCCGTGCCGTTCTGCCGGATGATCTGGCTAGGCTGTTCGGCCGCCTCGCGGGTCACGCTGGCGATGTCGCTGACAGCGATCTGGCCGACATTTCCGGCCGTGCCCAGCCGCAGCTCCTCTATCCCTTCGGGGCTAATATAGCCCGGCGGAACCGATAGGCCGATCCGGGCAGGGCCCTCGGTGATCTCGCCGTTGGTGAACACCTGGTTTTCGTCTGCGAGAATGCCCAGGATCTGGGTCGGCGGAAGGCCCAGCATCTCGAGGCGTGCAGACGGGATCGAGATGGTGATTACCTCTTCGGAGAGGCCCTGAACCTCGACCTTGGCGACGCCATCGACAGTGACCAGTCCGAGCCGGAGCGTCGTGGCCAAATCCCTCTGCTCCGATGGGCTCAGACCTTCGGTCGTTACCGCATAGAACATGCCATAGACGTCGCCGAAATCGTCATTGATGATGGGCGGTCGCGCTCCTACGGGAAGGTCCCCCTCCACGTCGCTGATGCGGCGGCGCATTTCGTCCCAAACCTGCGGGATCTCGTCCGGGCCATAGGTCATCTCGATCTCGACGGTGATCTGCGCCATGCCCGGCATCGACTTCGATTCCACCCGGTCGAGCTGCTTCATTTGCTGCAGCGCATTTTCGACGACGTCGGCGACCTCCTCTTCAACCTCCAGAGCCGTGGCGCCGGGATACGGCACGAAGATGAGCGCCGTTTTGAGCGTGAAGCTCGGGTCTTCAAGTCGACCGACCGTGTTCAGCCCCCAATAGCCGCCGAGGAGACAAAAGATGATGGTGAGCCAGACCGCCACAGGACGCTCGATGCTCGCTCGTGAGATGCTGAGTGCCATGGTTCTATTCTTGTCCTGTCAAAAAGAACGGGATCAGAGCCCCGAAACTGTCACGGTCTGATTGTCCCTGAGCCGCCACCAGCCGCCGGAAACAACCAATTCGTTGCCCTTCAGGCCATCCAGAACGACAATCTCATTGTTGATCGGAAGACCCAAACGGACCGCCCTGCGCGCGACCTGGCCGGACGTTTCTTCGTAGATCCAGATGGACGGTTCGGTTCGGCTCGTCGTATCCACCGCCGAAACCGGAACGATCACGGATTGCGGGCGATCTGCTTCTGCGGCAATGGAGATGCGCACATCCGCAGTCATCCCGGGCAGAAGACGCGGGTCGATATCACCCGTGATCGCAAATTCCACGTCGTAGGTCTGCGCCGTCCGGTCGGCATCGGTCGCAAACGAGCGAAGCACCAGAGGCGCGGTGTAACCCGGAACAGCCGGAAAAGTTGCAACGATCTCGAAGGCATCGGGTGCCGACCGCGCAATGGCCGCAAGTTCCTCTGGCAGGGAGATCACGAGCCGCATCTCGCTGACATCCTGTAGACGCGCGACAGGCGCGGCCGACGTGACGTTGACATATTCTTCAACGAAGGTGCGCGCCACAATCGCGTCGAATGGCGCGACGATTTTCGTTTGGGACAGGCGCCGCTCTGCCTCGCGGAGCGCGACTTCTGCCTGGACGAACTGCGCGCGGGCCGTGTCGAAGCGCGCGTCGGACGCCACGCCACGATCGGCGAGGTCCGAGGCGCGCGCGAGTTCGGAATTCGCCAGGTCGTAGGACGCCTGAGCCCGGTCGACGGCGAGTTCGAAATCGATTTGGTCGAGCTCCGCGATCACCTCGCCCTCGCGAATCGTGTCGCCGGGCTCAACCTCAAGGCGAATGATCTGCCCGGGTATCTGAAACGCAAGGTCCACCGTTCGAGCAGGTTCGACGCGGCCTGCAACGCTGCGAGACTGACTTACGACGCGATTGAGCGCACGGGTCACTTCGACCGTGACTGGTCGCTCCACGTTCGCTGCAGGCCTTGTATCGACTTCTGCCTCCAGGGTGTCCGTCGCGGTCTGGGCCAGCACATCGGTCAGGAACGGCGAAACAAACGGGACGGCAACGGCCGACACGGCCGCTACCGCAATAACAAAAACGATCCGCTTCAAACTTCGTGTCTCTCTATTCGAGTTCATTAATCATGGCCCTCAATTGCTCGATGACGCGTCCCCTGAGATCCGCGCCACCGTCGGGAAGGCCCAGAAGTTTCTGGAACCGAAGTCCCTGGATCGCTAGGACGACAACCATAGCACCCGGAGTGTCTTGTGTGTCGGACAGGATACGCTCAAGGTCGCCGGTCAGTTCAGCCCGTAGCGGATCGAGCAGCCGCGGATCTGACGCGGCAGCCGCGAGAATCGCCATCGAGAGGTCGTCATCGACGGCTCTGGCTTGCACGATTGCTTCCAGGTGCCCACGCAGGGTGCGGGATCTGCGATCTTCCGGGACTGATGCCAGGCGTTCGTGATGTTCTGCGAGCATCTCATCAAGCAGCCCGGCAAGAAGCGCTCTCTTGGTCGGAAAATTGTATAAGACCCCGCCTTTACTGAGATCGGCCTCACGCGCGACGGCGTCGATCGTAATCTTTCCCGCGCCCTCTCTGTGCGCAATTGCCCGCGCAGCGCCGAGGATCCTTGGTGACGCATTCTTTGCCTGCATTTTGGATTGTATGGTCATTATTCACTGTCCATTCGGCAATTTTATTGAGAGATTTGGAGCACTGCCCCGTTGTCGGAAAGCAAGGTCAGTTCAGAGCTCTACTCTATGTCCGCTCCCGTAGAGTCGCAGGAATGCAGTGACTGCATCGGCCGCATGCTTGTCCCGCTCGACTGTTCTTTGCACGGCCAGCAGGCGTGGCATCAACAGTCCAGAAACGCAAAGATGTATGAAGTGATCCGCAACACGCGGGGGGTTGTCGATCTCAAGCGCGCCTTCCCGGGAAAGGCGTTCCAGAACTTTACTGATGAGTTCGCGTGCCCGTTTCGGTCCGGCACGAAAATACACCTCCCCGACCTCGGGAAGCATCTCGGTGGCACCGATACACGTCCGCAGAAGGCGAATGTAGGTTTCGTCCAGAACGAGATCGATCATGCGCAGGGCAAGTTTTTCCAACTGGGCGCGCGGCTCGGGACCTGCGGACAAGGGTTGGAGGATCTCTTCCGCAAGCCGACCGCATTCGGATTCCACGACGCTCAGAAACAGCTGCTCCTTGGTCGGGAAATACGAATACATTGTTGCCTTCGACACTTTCCCTTCGGCGGCAATGGCATCGACGGTGGCGCCTTCATAACCGCACCGGAAGAAGACCTCCCGCGCGCCGAACAAAACCTCGGCCATTTTTCTCTCGCGCATCTCGCTCTTCCTGTCCTGTGCAGCATTGCGGGATTTCAAACTTGACTGTACCGTCTAGTCGGTACAGTAAATTGATTTTTATGTGGCGGCAAGCCGCAAACCTGGGCGGATCGTTCGGAGTGAGTGCCGCCTGTCAGGCATACCCAACGCGGCTTTCAATTCGTCATGAGCTTCGGGCCGTGCTCCGTTCGCGGTGCTTTCTGGCGCGGGATTATTCCGCGAACAGGACGGACGTCATCATTCCGCCGAGCGTGCCGTCCCGTCGAAAGCACCCTCCGCCTCCCAGCGGCGTGCAATGGATCCAAGGGTGTCCAGCACACCGCGCAGCTCCGCGCCGCGTTCAGTCAGCCCGTATGTGACAGCGGGCGGGATGGTCATGGCCTGCTCGCGCCAGACCACGCCGGCATGTTCCAGCATTCTCAGCCTCTCAGTCAGGACCCGGGTGGAAATTCCAGGCACCAGCCGTTTGGTCGCGCCGAAACGCTGTGGACCCTGTTCGGACAGAACCCAAAGGATATAAATCGTCCAAGGTCCCGTGATGACACGCAGCAGCGCCTCCATCGGGCAGGAAGCTGGTTGGACGCTTTTCATTGTGGATAGCCCTCGCAGCCCACGAAAGTAAGTTACTTTTAAGTGCCTACTTTAACTGATGAAGCAAGGCACCTAATGATACTATATGGAAAACGGCAGCCTAACAACCCGCCGAAAACCGGGAGAGCGGCAGTGAGTGACAACGTGGCAAAATATGTCTACTGGATCGCGACCGGCCTTGTGGCATTGGTCTATCTGGGTGCGGCGGCCTTCTACATCTCATCCCACGACATGGTCGCGGGCATGTATCGCGAGGTGTTGGGCTATCCCACATACATCATCTGGCCACTCGCAATTTTGAAGATCGTCGGTGCCGTTGTGATCCTCTGGCGCCCTTCGGCGGTGCTGGCAGATTGGGCCTATGCGGCAATGTTCTGGCATCTGGTGCTCGCCTTCGGGGCCCATGTGGGCGCAGGCGATCCGGGTTGGTCGCCGGCTCTGGCGACCTGGGTACTCCTGATCGTCTCGTGGCTGACCGCCAATCGCGTGCGTGCGGTCAAGTCGGCCTATGCACCGGCAGTTCCGGCAGCGCCAATCTGATCTGCTGCGGAGTTGCCACGGGGGTGCCCATAGCCTCGGACTTGGGTTTAAAAGGACGACAACATGACTGAAAAGCAGCCGACATTGTTTGTTCCCCATGGGGGTGGCCCCTGTTTCTTCATGGACTGGAACCCGCCTGACGCCTGGGATCGGCACCGCAAATTCCTTGAGGACTTGCCTGCGAGCCTGCCGGCAAGGCCCAAGGCGCTCCTCGTGATCTCGGGCCATTGGGAAGAGCGGGTCTTTACCTTGCAGACCAACCCCGCCCCGCCTCTGCTGTTCGACTATCAGGGATTTCCGCAGCATACCTATCAGCTAACCTGGCCCGCGCCGGGCGAGCCCGCGCTGGCGACCCGCGTACGCGCACTTTTAGAAGACGCGGGATTCCAAACCGGGGCCGATGCTGCGCGTGGCTTCGATCACGGGGTATTCGTTCCACTAAAGGTGGCTTTTCCTGAGGCCGACATCCCCACCGTCCAATTGAGCCTGCGCGACGATCTCGACCCCGAGGCGCATCTTGCCGTCGGTCGCGCGTTGGCGCCCTTGCGCGACGAAGGGGTGCTGATCATCGGATCCGGCAATACCTATCATAACATGGGCAAGATGATGCGGGCGATGAGGGGCGGACCGGACGGCCCGGTGAACGGCGGAGACTTTGACCGATGGCTCACGAGTGCGGTGACCCATGAAGACCCCGCAGTGCGCCATGCCATGCTGGCCGAGTGGGATCAGGCGCCCGGCGCACGCGATGCCAATCCGCGCGAGGAACATCTGATCCCGTTGCACGTCGTGGCCGGGGCTGCGCTTGCGGATCGGGGGGAGAAGACCCTCGAGGATCACGTGTTGGGCGCGGTCGAAAGCGCGTTCAGATTTGGATAGGACCAACCATGAGCTTCGAACTTCCCCCGCGGCAGGGCCCGCGCCCCGACACCACCGATTGCGCCCCGCATGAGCAGGTGTCGCAGAACTCCTCGGCAGAGATCCACGCATTTTTCAAGGAGAAGGCCTTCGCCCTGCCCTTCGTCGAGCGCTGCCGGTCGGGCATCTCGGTGCCCGGCGCCGAAGCACTGGTCTTGCCGGTGGCGCATGCCTGCGGCCCGCGTGAAGCCTTCATGATCGGACGCGAATTTGCCCATGTGCATCCCTCCTATGACGGTTCGTCGCACATGATGCTGCCGCTGGCGGCGGTCGATGAACTCATCGCCAAGGGATGGGGCGAACCGCACCCGATGGCGTCGGCCGGACACATCCCGGCAAATGCCGTCATGGCCTTTGCGCCGCGCGATGGGTCAGAGGTCGACGTCATGATCAAAATCCTGACAACGAGCTGGGACTTCGCCCGCGGCAAGCTGGCCAACCCCGCGCAGGTTCACATCCACGGCTGACTCTCTCTCAAAGAACAGGAATACGCCCATGGCAAGCTTTCAGAACGGACCATTTATCGTCACAGGCGCCTCCGGCCAGCTTGGACGCCAGGTAATCGATCAACTGATCGAGGCGGGCGCCGGTCCGATCATCGCGGTCACGCGCAACGCCGACAAACTCGCCGAGTTCAGGGACAAGGGGGTGGATGTTCGCCAAGGCGATTTCAACGCGCCCGAAACACTGGGTCCGGCCATCGCGGGCGGCAAGCGGATCCTGATCATCTCCACCGACGATCTGGAGCCGGGCAAACGGCTCGCGGCTCATTCCAATGCGATCACCGCCGCACGCGAGGCGGGTATCGACCACATCGTCTATACCTCGCTTGCCAGCCCGGTACCCGAAAGCCCCATCACTTTCAGCAAGGATCATCAGAACACCGAGAAGCTGATCGAGCAAAGCGGCGCCAGCTACACGATCCTTCGCAACAACCTTTACACGGATCTGTTGCTTATGAGCGGACCGCAGGCGATCGACATGGGGCAGCTCTTTGCCGCGGCAGGGGACGGACGGGCGAGTTACGTCACGCGCGCCGACTGCGCCCGCGCCGCCGCTGCCGCGCTGATGAATGCGACCGACCGCGAGGTCCTGGACATCACCGGGCCCGAATCCACCGGCCAGGCCGATATCGCGGCGCTTTTGTCGGACATCGCCGGCAAGGACATCCCCTACGTTCCGATGCCGGCCGAAGACATGGTGCAGGCGATGATCGCAAATGGCCTGCCCGAGTTCATGGCGCGTGTTTTCGTCTCTTTCGACCAGGCAATCGCCGAAGGCTACCTTGATGTGGCCAGCGACGATCTCAAGACGCTCACCGGCAAGTCCGGACAGTCGGTTACCGATTTCCTGACCGAAAACCGGGCGGTGCTTCTTCGGGCGCCGCAGTAACTATAGAGGCGGACAAAATCATGAAACTCTACAACGCGAATTTCTCGCCCAATGCGCTGCGTGTGCGGGCGGTGGCACACGAACTGGGCGTGGACCTCGAAATCGTCCAGGTCGACATCCGGGCCGGGGACAACCGCGCGGCGGAATTTCTCGCTCGCAATCCCAATGCAAAGGTGCCCGTTTTGGAGGACGGGAATTTCGTGCTTTGGGAATCCCGGGCAATTTGTGCCTATCTGGCGGGGCTTCGGCCCGAGGCGGGCCTCTATCCTGAGGGCCGCAAGGCGCGGTCCCTCGTCGATCAATGGACCTGGTGGCAAGCGATCCACCTTGGCCCGGCGATGCAGAAATTGTCCTTTGAGCTGTTTCTCAAAGAGAAATTCGGCATGGGCGATCCCGATCCGACTGTGGTCGAAGCGGAACGAAAAGCCACAGATCAGTTCCTTGCCGTTCTGGAAACCGGACTCGACGGCAAGGACTGGATCGCAGGCGCACTCAGCCTTGCCGACTTCTATCTTGCGACCACCTTCATGTATCGCGATCAAGCGGGGATTTTACTGGACCAGTACCCAGGAGTTGCGAGTTGGATCGACCGGCTAGAAGCGCGTGACAGCTGGCAAGAGGCTGTGGCACCCCTAAGGGCGCTTTTCCGCTGACGTCGTGATCCAGGGGGTAACATACCCCTGACGAGTGCCGAGGTTGACGATACGGTCGGCCGTTGTCATCGCTTTGATCTGATCGTGGGTCAGAAAGTCAACTGACCCAGCCTCCCGATCAGGTCATCCAGTTCGCGGATCATCCGCTCACCTGACAGTGAGCGATCCACCACAGTGGCCGCCAAGGCTTCGCGCGTGCAGTCATCCACGATGCACAACACACGGAACCTTTGGCCATTAGCAAAGGCATCGGACACGAAGTCCAACGACCAACGCTGATTGGCGCGATCCGGCACTAGGATGGGCCTGCGCGTACCCAGTGCGCGTTTGCGTGATCACCTGCGGCGCACGGCCAGCCCTTCCTCGCGATAGAGACGGAAAAGCTTCTAATGGTTCACTTCAAAACCCTCTCTGGCCAAAAGGATGCCCTAACTACGATATCCGAACCGGCGACGTTTATTCGCCAGTTCCCGCAGCCATTGGCGCAGGGCGTGGTCGCTCCGATCCTGATTCCGATATGACTGGGAGTTCCATAAGTCCTTGATCCAGGCCTGTGGGTCACAAAATCTGTTGTCGCTTCATGCAGTTCTTTACGAAAAATATCTGCGGTACCAGATGTTGGTTCTTACATACCGTGGGCAAGAAGCCGTGGAAGAACATCGAAAAAGGCCTAGTCCACATGCTTGCGGCCTTCTGACGTTCTGCGAACTTGGCTGGCATGACCCCGGGTCCGACGCGGATAGCGGACTTAACTCTTGCTGCGGGTCTTAGGCGCGCCGCTTTCGCCCGAGAAGTATTCGTCCCAGGTGCGCCCGAGTCATGCGCACTCTTGGCCAAGAGCCAACTTAACATATGCTTGCTTATACGTTTTTGAGCCGTGTAGCCGGCACATTCTAAACTGGCTTGCGACAATTCCCCTATCTTGCTGGAAAGCAAGGAG
>JAAEZD010000096.1:0-1860 GCA_018223035.1 Paracoccaceae bacterium | reverse complement strand
GCTACCACTCTGAATTCACGAGATGAATCCCTCACCGGATTTGTGCAACAGAGCCCTTCAATGGGCGCCTTGAACCGCGCCGGGTTTGCCGGAGGTTGATTGATCTTAGTTACGCGGCCATGTCTGATTTTTCCAGAGCTGCGTAGAAGTTTGCCTCGGCCTCCGCTGGCGGGATGTTTCCGATCGGTTCCAGCAGGCGACGGTTGTTGAACCAGTCGACCCATTCGAGTGTGGCGTATTCCACGGCGTCGAAGCTGCGCCATGGCTCACGACGGTGAATGACCTCTGCCTTGAAGAGACCGTTGATCGTCTCGGCCAGGGCATTGTCGTAGCTGTCACCCACGCTGCCCACGGAAGGTTCGATCCCCGCTTCGGCCAGGCGCTCGGTGTAGCGAATGGACAGATATTGCGATCCGCGATCCGAATGATGAATCAGGCCTAACCCAGGTTGCCGCTGATGCACTGCCTGCTCCAAAGCATCCAGGACAAACTCGGCATGAGCCGTCCGACTGACCCGCCAGCCCACAATGCGGCGCGCAAAAGCATCGATAACAAAGGCTACGTGAACGAATCCCTGCCATGTCGCCACATAGGTGAAATCGCTGACCCACAGCATGTTTGGCGCCGGGGCCTTGAACTGACGGTTCACCTTGTCCAGCGGACATGGCTGAGACTTGTCTGGAATAGTCGTCCTGTGTTTCTTGCCGCGAATGATGCCTTCTAGGCCCAAGCCTTTCATCAGCCGCGCCACTGTGCATCTGGCCACATCGAAGCCCTCCCGGCGCAGCTGGTGCCAGACCTTGCGAACGCCGTAGACCTTGTAGTTCTGTTCCCAGACGCGCTCGATCTCGGGCTTCAAGGCCATGTCCCGCTTCGCCCGGTCCGACAGCAGATCGGGGTTCTCCCGCTTGGCCATGTGATCGTAGAACGTGGATGGGGCAATCGGCAGTTGCTTGCAGATCGGCTCGACCCCGATGGTGCGACGGTGCTCTTCGATGAAGGCGATCATGTCCTGGACCGGCGGTCGAGCTCCGCCTGAGCAAAATACGCCGAAGCCTTCCGCAGGATCTCGTTGGCTTGCTTCAGTTCGCGGTTCTCGCGCTCCAAGGCCTTCAGATTCTCGGCCATCTCGGTCGTAATACCGGCGCGGTCTCCGCGATCGACCTCAGCCTTCTTGACCCAATCGTTCAGCGTCTGAGGCGCGCAACCGATCTTCGATGAAATCGACAGGATCGCCGACCAGCGGCTCTCATGCTGCCCCGCGTTGTCCAAAACCATCCGTACGGCACGTTCGCGCACTTCTGGGGAATACTTGTTCGTCGTCTTGCTCATGATGCTCCATCCTACTCAGGAGTTGGAGCCTCCGGCAAACCCGGCGCAGTTCAGGATGATGTGCAGCTTGGGCCGTATGTTGTCGAACGATAAAATGGCTTGCGCTAGCGCTTTCACAACCTTAAGGTGAGCAGTCAAGACGCGGACAGATCTGCCTCGCAAAAAAAGTTCTCAGAAGGAAGCGTTGGCCGGGAACTTCTGAACCCAAGGTCACGCAGTTGCTGCCAATGGATTCGTCTTGTAATGCAAACATGTGAGGATCTTCAGAACAAGCTCGAGGATGCGGTTCTGACTGTCGTGATTTTTAGAAACAGCAGCGGCGGCAAGCCGCGTAGCCGTCAAGCGGTTGCCAGTATCGAATTTGAGTTTAGTGACGGAACGAAACTAGCACTGCCCAATTCTGAGTTGCGCCGCCCGGCATTCGACGCCATCAGGTTCCGACTGATGCCTAAAGAAATGTACTAGTTTCAAGGGGCTCTGTTGCACAAAAGAGCTGATGGCCGGGGTTCCCCTTTCCCCGGACGGACC
>JAAEZD010000052.1:0-11955 GCA_018223035.1 Paracoccaceae bacterium | reverse complement strand
GGCAAGCTATTGAAAATAAATGGAACGCAGTCTCAGAAATTCCGGCAGACCGACATTCAGTGAAAATATGCCCTCAGAGACCGAGAAATCGACGCCAACGCCCTCTGGTGAGCCTGATGACGATCGCGTCGACGCTAGCGATCAAGAGGAAAACGATGACATCGCCCTGCCCTCCCATGTCGCGGGTTCCGGCACGCTCGATCGACTGGTGGACACCGCCCGAGATTACGCCCGCGCCGCGGCTTCAGAGAACACGCTGAGGGCCTATGCGAAAGACTGGGCGCATTTCGCGCGATGGTGCCGAATGAAGGGCGCGGAGCCATTGCCCCCCTCTCCTGAGATGATCGGGCTTTACCTCGCCGATCTGGCCTCCGGGTCAGGCTCCTCCCCTTCGCAGTCGGCGTCCCGACCCCTGTCGGTCAGCACGATCGACCGCCGCCTGTCCGGTCTCACCTGGAACTACGCGCAGCGCGGGTTCATTCTCGATCGCAGGAACCGGCACATCGCGACAGTTCTGGCGGGCATCAAGCGCAAGCACGCGCGGCCGCCAGTCCAGAAGGAAGCGATCCTGGCCGAGGACATCCTCGCGATGGTGGCCACCCTGCCCTATGACCTGCGCGGGCTACGCGATCGGGCAATCCTTCTGCTTGGATACGCCGGAGGCCTCCGCCGATCCGAAATTGTCAGCCTGGACGTGCACAAAGACGATACACCGGATTCCGGCGGCTGGATCGAAATCCTGGAGAAAGGCGCCCTCCTGACCCTCAACGCCAAAACCGGTTGGCGCGAAGTCGAGATCGGCCGCGGCTCCAAGGATCAGACCTGCCCTGTTCGTGCCCTTGAGCAATGGCTGCACTTCGCGAAGATCGACTTCGGCCCGGTCTTCGTCGGAACCTCGCGTGATGGCACACGGGCATCCGAAACGCGGCTCAACAACAAACATGTGGCTCGACTGATCAAGCGCACGGTCCTCGACGCCGGCATCCGATCAGAGCTGCCCGAAAAGGATCGCCTCGCCCTCTTCTCTGGCCACTCTCTGCGCGCCGGTCTCGCCAGTTCGGCCGAGGTCGACGAGCGCTATGTCCAGAAGCAGCTCGGACACGCCTCGGCCGAGATGACCCGCCGCTATCAGCGCCGCCGCGACCGGTTCCGGGTGAACCTGACCAAGGCAGCCGGTCTCTGATCGCGCGGTCATTCGGTCGTTTATTAGTGTTATCTAAAATTGCAAATGGCCCGTTTTCATGCCCCTGATAGGCTATGCGCGCGTATCCACAGAGGATCAGACCCCCCTGCCCCAGTCCGAGGCGCTGCAATCGGCGGGATGCGCCGAGATCTTTGAAGAGCACGCCTCAGGCGGCAATCGTGCGCGTCCGGTGCTTGCACGTGTGCTGGAGCGGATCGGCAAGGGCGACACGCTGGTCGTCGTCCGGATCGACCGCCTCGCGCGGTCTTTGTCGCACCTGCTGGAGGTGATCGAGCGGCTGGAGGCCAAAGGTGCCTACTTCCGGTCCCTGCAGGACCCGATCGACACTGCATCGCCGCAAGGCAAGTTCACACTACAGGTCCTCGGTGCCGCGGCCGAGTTCGAACGCGCGCTAATCCGCGAGCGTACCAAGGCGGGTCTTGCCTCTGCGCGCGCCAAAGGGCGCGTTGGTGGCAAGCCGACATCGATCTGCATGGAGATGTAGGGGTTACCGATCGGGCGCCGCTTCAAGAGACGTCTCGAACCGCTTGTCCGCCGTCGCCGCTTCTTTCAAGAGCGCGTCGAAATCGTCAGGTGGATTTCCATCTTCCAGCATCCCTTTGAACGTCGCATAGGCATCCGTCTTGCTGCCGTAGGCGCGCAGGGTCTTATCGTCGTTCACCCAGGCCACCACGATGACCTTCGCATCGCTGTTGAACCGGTAGAACAACCGATACTGCTGGAAGAATTTCGCCCGGAACCAGTGCTTGCGGTGATCCCCGAGCGTGCTGCCTTGCCGGTAGGCTGCGGCACTCGGATCTGCCGGTATGGCCTCGGTGACCAGCTTGAAGATGGCGGCCAGCCGTTTCGTCGGGTTTTTCTTGCGCCAGGTCTTTGGATCGCGTGCCTTACGCGCCTCGACTTCCTCGATCAGCCCTTCGAGCTGGTCCAGAAAGAGCGGATGCGCATAAATCGACCATCCGTTTACGACAAGGGGCGCTTGGGCGGGCACGCTATCGCCGCTTATTCATCCTCGAGCGATAGGGGCGCATCGAGATCGACGTCAACGTCTCCGACCAGTGCTGCAAGACGATCATGCAAAGCCCCATCGAACGCCCGAATGCGGTCCGGATGCGCCTTGATATCGGCCTCGACAAAATCGAGAAAGGCTCCGAGCACGGGATCTTCCTCGTCGCTGCGCACGGGCTCGATATAGACCCTGCCACTCGGCTCGGTGCAGTAACGAATCTGGTCGCCCTTGCCCAACTTTAGCTGTTTACGCACACCCGCCGGCACGGTCGTCTGATACCGGTCCGTGAGTTTCGAGACGTCTTGTGCGAGCGCTGTCATGGCAGTCTCCTGAAAGAAAAGGGGCTTTGCTGACCGCAATAGGTAATGCACTTGCATTGTCTTGTCAAGACAAGCCGCAGGATCTGCTGTCGCCCGCAGGTCGATGAACCGTCCGGCGCAGCACCTATTCTCGCCCCGCGAGATACTCCGCCAGCACCGGGCTGGCAGCACCTTTCGCGGAGCTGAGCAGCTCCGAACCCGCAAGCGTGGCCTTCGAGAGGCGTACGAGCCCACCGGTTTCCTCGATCCGGTAGCAGCGGCGTTTTTGCCGCCCCCGCTTGTAGTGGGTCGCGGTGACGATCTGGCAGGTGCTGCCGTCGGTGAGCGTCACCGGTTTTGCGAGCTTGATCTTGTCGCCTTCGGCGTAGTCAGGGATCGCGGCCCAATCCCGGCAGCGCTGGCGCCAGTCCCGGGCGTAGCTGTCCGGGTCTTTCAGATCGGAGAGAAGTTCGATCAGCGCAAGGGGCGCGCGCGACGCGTTCGGGCCCGCGCTTTCCTCCATATCCTTGTAGCCCCAGCAGCCGTCATCGTATCGGGTGAGGAAGACAGCCCCGAAAGTGATCGAGCCATTCGCATCGGTCACATAGGTCGCATCCTCGACAGGGGTGCCGTCAAGACTTGTGACCTTTGCCGCCGCATACCAGGTGGAGCCAACCTTGCAAGCCTTGACCAGTTCGGTTCTGCGCCTGTCGCTCTCGAAGTTGCAGAGCCGGGTGGTCGTGCCATCAATGCCGTTCGAGCGCAGATGCACGCCATTGCCGACGATGAGGATCAGGGCGGGCCGGTCAACGGGTCCGTTCCAGTTGGGCAGGAAGGTCTTGCAGGCACGCGCGTGGGCGATCTGCGCCGCGACAGCGGAGGTGGAGAACTTGAGAATAGCCATGGGGATGTCTTTCGGTTGAGTGTGGGAAGGTCCAACCGAGTTGAAGGAACGTTCCGCCTTCTCCGAAGATGACATGGGCATTCGGCAGCGTCGCCGCCTGCCTGAGATAGGCGAGATCGCGGAGAACGGCCTTCCGCTCGAGCTGCCGTGCCAGCCCTGTCTGACCGGCTCGGCGCAGCTCTATATGCCGCCACCAAGAGGCAGCGGTCGCGCGTAACACGCGCAAGACACCTGATTGCATGGGAATGCCCTTCATCCGTAACGGCAGACCGGAACCCGGCCCGAACTCGTCAGAGGCACCCCAAAGGCCCTCATCCGTCGGTCACAAAAACCCGAAGTCCACTTTCCCTTTTCACTAGCCAACTGGTCCGGGGTAACTGCCGAGGGTCCGACACCACCGCGGACCCCCGTGACTGGATGCAGTAAGTGGCGGTTCCGATCCAAGATCGGCAACTCCGGTCCGACTGCTGCAGCCTTTCTCATATTATCAATAACTTATCTGACGTTCTCGATCGGCAAAAGCGCTCTAACGGCGACTTCTCAAGCCCAAAAATCAGGATTTGCTTCGTTCAGAGCAATGCAGCGTTACGGATTAGCACGGGAAACGAAGGCGCAGTATCTCCTATCAACTTGAAATTCAGCAATATTGTCGCTATATACCGTCAGTATCACTGTAGGAGCATAGATCATGCATATCACGAACTTTGCTGAAGCTGGGCAATTCGAACCGCGCAAGATCGCCGCTGTGCTACGCACATCAGCAGAAGAGATCGCATTGACCGTCGGCTTGGGCAAAGACGCGTTGCAGAGGCGAGCCCGCATTGGTTCGGACAAGACGCAGCGCCGCCTGCGCGAATTGGTAGAGGTGCTGAACAAAGTCGAACCCCGCTTCGGCTCGGAACTGATGGCCTATGCATGGTACCGGTCAGAGCCCCTGCCCGGCTTTGATGGCCGGACAGCTATGCAGCTGGTGCAGGAAGGCAAAGCTCATCAAGTTCTGGAATACATCGATGCGGTCGATGCGGGCGTCTTTGCCTGATGCCGCTGAAAGATGGACGCTACTCAGGGCCGCTCTACCGCGCCCTGAACGCCGTCTATGCGCGTGAACCTTTGTCCGGACGGGGCGCCGAACTCTATGGAGGGCGCTTTAATGCCAAGGGCACCCCTGCCCTCTACACCTCGCTGGATCCCGCGACCGCTCTTAGAGAAGCCAACCAGGTAGGCAGCCTGCAACCCACGATCCTGGTGTCGTACAATGCCGACCTGGGGCCAATTTTCGATACCCGCGATCAGGACAGGCTCGAACGGTATGGTGTGACAGCGTCAATACTTGCCGACCCTGCATGGCGCATGAAGATGCTCGACGGTCAACCTGTGCCGACACAGGATTTAGCAAGCGCCCTTATAGCGGATGGGTTTGCGGGGTTCCTGATCAAGAGTTTTGCGAAGGGTGCGTCGTCATCGGACTTCGACATCGTCCTGTGGGCTTGGGATGGCAAGGGCGGTTCACTTGACGTCGTGGATGACGAAGAACGGCTGTCACGAATGTGAGGTGTGAGACTTGGTGCCGGATCTGTCCACCGCGGTGGACATCGACCGGACGGAGGAACATGGAATGACCGCGCAGTATCGCCCTATTGGAATTTGGCTCGGTGGCTTTGATGCATGTGGAGAGACCACGCGTAATTGGACTAGTTGCCAGTCAGACGTCCACCGCGGTGGACACTAGGCGGGTTGCATAGCAGTTTTGGATAGACGATTGATCAAAGCCACTGGATCAAACTGGTCTTGACGTTGGCCCAAGGTAATACTGTGAAAATACGCTCCAAAGTCCCTGATGCGTCTTCCAAGTTGTAGCATGATGAAGATGGCGCATGACGCTTTCTGAGCTCCTACTGCATTCTTGGCTTTTTCGAATGTATCTGGGTGAACCCCCATCATGGGTGCAAGTGTTCGAGCATGGTTTTCAATGTCCAACCAGTTTCTAAGTCTCTCTGTGGAGAACGACGTCGCTTGATCGCAAACTGAGGTTAGCAAGTCTGGTTTCAGAGCTTCATTGCCTATGTTGCTATCTAAATCTTTTTTTTCTTCTTCAGACTTAGATTGGTGCCGGACAGTTTGTCCGTCATTGGCGGGCAATTCCACAGTTTCTGGTGGGTCATCTGGTGTACTCAAATTCCGGCATTCTTTGTCCGTGTCAGCGAGCAGCGCGTGGTATTCGGGCAGGCTCAGCTTCCTGCGTAGAGCTCTCCGTGCGTGGGTGATGAATGTGTTGCAGGGATCATGCTTTTCCAAATTGGCGAGCTTTGTAAGGATCTGTTTGCGGATAAATATCCGATCCCGCCGGTTATTTTCCATCTCATGTGCGATGGCGATAAGCTCGCTTGCACGTTGGATGAGGGGGGTTAGAGACAGTCCATAGCTGATGCATTCCCCGCTGGACGAGCGAACGCGGTATCGCTTCCGGTTCGAGCTATCATTGCGTTTGATGAAACCGAGTTCGACGAAGCGGTTGATGTGTCTGCGGAGTGTCCGTTCGTCGATACCGCCGACGCGCTGGCAAATCGAGTCGTTGGACGCGAAAACCGTTTCGCCGTGGCCGGGCTTCAAGAAACTGAGCATGGCTTGAAGTGTTTGGATATGGCCAGGACGCAGACCGAATACGCTCCGTGCATCTCTCAGTGCCCTGAAGATGGTCCAAATGTCGGTTTCAGCCGCAGAAATTGAGCCGCTTGATGCAACAGCACCAGCGGTTTTGATCGATAGTTTTGTAAATGCCATGGTTTGTTCACGACGACCGTTCGGCCCACAGCTTCCCAGTCTTTTCCCGAGATTTTGCTCAGGAAAAGGCAAAAAAAACCGTCCACCGAATCGGTGACTCTTGACCGGTTTGTTGGAGGTTGCTACATCATGAGTGCTAATCGAATGATGAGGGCTCTCCAGGGGAAACTTTGGGGGGCTCTTTTCTTCTGGTCTTCGCTTTTCTCCTCTGCTCGCGTTACTCTGTGTGGCTTGGGTTAGGACCCAGAGCCGCTCTCATTCCGCCACTGTTCGAAGATCTGCAAAAGCGCTGCCTCTGCGCGCTCTTCGAGCCATTGGCCGAATTCTGGGTTGTCCTTCTTGGCGATCTTGATGGCGATCGTTTTCTGATCGACCGTCAGCGTTCCCACAGAGCTACCGTCCGCATCTTTGACGACGGACTTTAGGCTGCCGTTGGCTTGCTTCTTGTCGCTACGTGCCTTGTTCGAGCAAGCCGAGTAGACTGCCTGAAACTTTTCCGCGCTTGGAGTGTCGTCGGGCAGGGCGGCAATCACTTTTTTGGCCGTGTTCACCAGATCTATCTTTTTCGAGAAAGCAGCCAGATCACCCCATTGCCGTCGTCCGATGCCATGTGCCGGCCCTATCAACTGTACAAGCCCTTCTGGCAGTTGCTCTATGACGACGCGATGGTTGGACACGCCCTGCCGTGTCAAACCGAGAGCATCCTGGATGACGTTTGGCTTGTAGCCTGATTCCTGCATCTCTTTGATAAAAAGAGATTTCTCAATGAAAGACGGGTCTAGTCGGAGATTGTTCTCTTGGCCCTGTGCGATCAGAGATGCGTCGTCATCCAAAGTTCGGACGATCGCCTTGACCGTTCCACCGATCATGCGGATCGCTGCAAGCCTGCGTCGGCCGTAGATGATACGGTATCTGTCCGGTTGGGCCGATGGACGGACCATAATTGGCACTTGTTGCCCATGCTTGCGAATGCTTTCGGCCAACTCATCAATACTGGAATCCTCCAGCACTAACCGATCGCGCAGACCATCCATCTCAATCTGATCGGGCTCGATGTCCCGAATGGAATTCGCGGTGATCTCGCGCAAAGAGTCGCGCAATCCGCCAACAGATCCTGGCAATTTTGCCGCTTTTGGCGCGGTAGGGGAGGGGGCCGCGCTCTCCTTCTCGTCCTTTGGTGGCTGATTGAAGATGTTTCGGGCCATCAGCGGCGCCCCCATGCCATTTGGATTGTCTGTTCCAACTCATCTCCAACGCCGTTCACGCTGGTCAGAGCGCGATCAATCGTTTTTCTGATGAATTGGCTCGGATCAACTTCGTAGACGGTTTGCTGGGTCATACCAGCGTCTGAGATCGCCGTAGATTTCAGCATTGGTTCAGTCATGACCTGTCCGGCCAAGATCGATCTTAGGTAGCCCGCCATCTGCGTCTGAGGCCCGTCCGACGGTTCGTATCTCGTGATCAAGAACTTTACGAAGTCCCAGGTCACGCGCCGGCCAATGGCTTCTTCCACGGCCTTGACCGTTTCCGAAGCAAGTTTCAGAAACTGGCTCATGGAAGCGATGTCGAGCATGCCAGGTACCACGGTTACCAAAAGTCCCGTTGAGGCTGCCAACGCCGTAAGGGTCAAGAAACCAAGTTGAGGTGGGCAGTCGATCAGAACGATGTCGTAATTCGCCTCTACTTCCTCAAGCGCTAAGGCGAGACGCTCCGCAAATATGGGCTGCACCCGGCGGGCGAGGGCATTTGCCGTCTCAGTTTCGTATTCCGAGAGCATCAAGCCCGCTGGGACCATATCGAGCTTATGGAAGTAGGTTTTTTGGATGACGGCTGAGAGCGGAACTTGCTCCTCATATCTCAGGGCATCATAGATTGTGCCGCCTTCGGCGAACTCGAGCTCAGGCCGAAAGCCGAAAAAGGTGGTCAAACTTGCCTGCGGATCGAGATCCAAGACCAACACTCGGTAGCCTCGCAAGGCATACCGTTGTGCAAGATGTATCGTTGCTGTCGTTTTTGACGATCCGCCTTTGAAATTGACGACCGATATTACCTGGAGACGATCGCCCTCTCGTCGACCAGGGCGGTAACTTTCTACGTTCTTTCCAGTGCGCCCTAGAATATCACGCAACTCATCAATCTCTTGGGCTGTGTAGAACCGGTGTCCGCGGTTGTCTGTATGCACATCCGGGAAGCTGCCGTCCTTGTGCCGGTTGCGCAGGTTAGATGTGCTTACGCGCAGGAGGCTGGCGACCTCGGTTGAACTGAAACGGCGCAGGGACTTTCGTTCTTCGGGCTCGAAAGCGATCTTCATCTGGCGATCCAAAGATTCAGCCAGATTGTCGGCAAATGCTCCGATGTCGGAAGAGCCTATGCCTTGCGCGTATCCAACGTTACGATCATCCATGTCCTGCCGCCCACTCTCGGCCTCTGTTGAGGCTCTTGGTCATTCTGACGGTGTACAGCGCGTCTGACGCGTTTTGCCGTCAGAACGGGAATGCCACGATCAAGTGAGTCCGGCAAGAAGAATCTAGATGTAGTGTGAAAGTTATCCACAGCACCAATACGTAAGTCACATAAAGATACCCGCAAGTTTTTGATTTTATGGTAATAAATCCACAAGACCGTGCTTCAGGCCACTCATGAGCATTTTTTGGACGGTATTGGCTAAACCCATGCAACCAATGGCACAATTGACCTTCTGACGGTGTCTGGAGCGATAGATTCAGCTGTTTGGGTCTCTGCTAGTTACGGTTGGGGGTGAGCCGATTCTGATGAAATTAGGCCAAGCCGCTCCGCCCGTTCCAACAGCATCCTGACGGAGGACGGTTGCCAGCTGGTGCGGCCTCGAGGGGTGCGCTCACGCATGGATTCCAACCGGTCGCAGATCGCTTGTAGCGTGATATCTGGGTCCGACCCTTTGATGGCCGCCACGATGGCCGGCAGGCGGTCATCGGTTTCGCGGCGTCCGGCGCGCCGAAGCACCTCGGCAGGCAGGAAACCGTCTCTGACATAGGCCTTCACAGCGCGGAGCAGGCGGCTTTGGGTCCAATGGCGATCTGGGGGCAGGGGGGCCATTGATAATCCGCAGCACGTCTTCCCAAGCAATATCGGGGCGCAAGCGGCGCACGTGGGGCACCCAATCCTGCGCGGTCTCGTCCAAGCGCTCCATATAGCCGTCCTGTCGCGCCAGCCGCACCTTGCGCAGCGCAGCGGGGTCTTTGGCGCGCGCAGAGACAAGCCCGGCCTTCGTGCGCTCACGGATTAGGGCGCGTTCGAACTCGGCCGCGGCGTCCAGAACCTGCAGCCTAAACTTGCCTTGCGGCGATGCAGTGTCGATGGGGTCCTGCAGGGAGCGGAAGAAGGCGCCCTTGGCCTCCAGACGCTCAATCACCTCGAGAAGGTGCGACAAAGACCGCGCGAGGCGGTCGATCCGGACGACGACCAGCGTGTCGCCCTTGCCGATCCGCTCCAGCACACGTGCAAGCACCGGACGCGCACGATTGCCGCCTGAGGCGTGCTCTTCAAAGATCTCGGCGCATCCCGCCGATTGCAGCGCCTCGGACTGGGGCAGGGGGGTCTGATCCTCTGTGGATACGCGCGCATAGCCTATCAGGGGCATGAAAACGGGCCATTTGCAATTTTAGATAACACTAATAAACGACGGATTGGCCGAGCAGGGCAGGGGGAGACGGTTGCTTGATGGCAAAGCTTGCCATATCCTCGCCGCGAAGGAGACAGCCATGGGCACCATGAACATCTCGCTGCCGGATCCGATGAAGTCCTGGGTCGAGGATCAGGCGAAGTCGGGACGCTACGCCAACTCGAGCGATTATGTCCGTGACCTGATCCGGCGCGACAGGATGCGGCACGATGCAATCGCTGAAATCCAGGCAGCGGTTGATGCCGGAATCGCCAGCGGCCCGGCAAAGTCGTTTGACTGCAACGCGTTCAAGGCCCGGATGCACGCGAAGCATGCCGGAAAATAGCAGATGGACCATCCGTCCTGCAGCGGAAGCCGATCTTGCGGACATTTGGATCCAGGGCGCGGCGGAATGGGACATGAGTCAAGCCGAGCGCTACGCAGATGGCCTGTTCGCGCTCTTTGACTTGCTTGCAGCTTATCCAGAGCTATGCTGAAATCTGGGTGATGCGGCTTGATCACGCGGCGCGGTTTTCGGTGTCGTTCTCGGCGACACCGTCGGTGAATGTGACGCCTTCGATGACCAAAGGCAACTGGTTCGCGCCCTTCAGGCGGCGCCATGTTTTGGCGGCGGTCTGAACGAGCTTGAACACCATCAGCTTCGCTGTCGTTTGCGACAGCGCCCCCTTGGTTCGGACGGTCCTGTGCCGGACGGTGGCGAAGACGCTTTCGATTGGGTTGCCCGTGCGCAGGTGATCCCAATGGTCGGCCGGGAAGTCATAGAACGCCAGCAGCGCGTCGCGGTCTTTTGTCAGGCAGTTTACCGCCTTCTCGTATTTGATCCCATATTTCTCGGCGAAGATGTCCATGGCGGCCTTGGCCTTAGCGCGGGTCTCGGCCTGCCATATCTCGCGCAGGTCGGCCTTCACCGTCGGCTGCATCGATTTCGGGAACTTGTTCAGCACGTTGGCGATCTTGTGGACCCAACAGCGCTGATGACGCGTGCCGGGGAAGACCTCGTCGAGCGCCTTCCAGAACCCCATGGCCCCGTCTCCCACGGCGATCTCCGGCGGGACGGCAAGGCCGCGGGCCTTGATGTCGACCGGCAACTCGCGCCAACTCTGCGCGCTTTCCCGAACGCCGATCTGGAAGCCGACCAGTTCCTTCTTCCCTTCGGGCGTGGCGCCCAGAATGACCAGCATGCACTCGGCCTGCGGCTCCATCCGGGCCTGGAGGTAGACGCCGTCCGCCCAGATGTAGACATACCGCCGCGCCGAAAGATCACGGCGCTGCCAGCGGTCATGTTCCTGCTGCCATTCCCCGGTCAGGCGCGAGATTACGCCCGGCGACAGGTTTGGCGCCTCCGCCCCCAAGATCGCAGAGAGCGCCTCCCGGAAGTCGCCGGTGGAAATGCCGCGCAGGTAGAGGACTGGCAGCAGGGCATCGAGGCTGCGCGACCGCCGCGCCCATTTCGGCAGGATGGCGGAGCTGAACCGCACCTTCTCGTCAGCAGGTCCGGCCGCGCGGTCTCGCACCTTCGGGCGGCGCACATCAAGCGCGCCGATCCCGGTCTGGATGCTTCGCTCCGGCCCATACCCATGCCGGACGATACGCTGCCGGCCATCCGGCAGGACCTCTTCGGCATGCTGAGCGACGAAGGCGTCAGCCTCTGCCCGAAGTGCAGCGGCCAGCATCCGGCGCGCCCCATCCCGGGCAATCTCGGTCAGCGGATCGTCAACAGATTCCGGCTGACGCAGGGCGATGATGTCGGTATTCTTCGTCATAGGCGTATCGTTCCTTCTGGAAGTTCTGGCAGGCTTCGACACCCGCCACGATACGCCGCCTTCTCAAACACCGTCACCCATTTCCCAGCATAGCTCGTTGCGAAGTGGCGGGGGGACAGATATGTCGTGCACGGACAAAAAGTCTGGATTTCTACCGCGCAGGTGGCAGACAAGATGTTGCTTCTGGCCAGAACAACGCGGCTTGAGGATGTGAGCAGCCCGACCGAAGGGCTGAGCCTGTTCTATACAGATCTCGACCGAAATTTCGTTGACGTGCGAGAGATCGAAAAGATGGGTCGAAAGGCTGTCGATTCTAACGAAGTCTTCATCGATG